>CAWDRY010000013.1:0-126911 GCA_963804745.1 uncultured Gemmataceae bacterium | reverse complement strand
ATTTCACGATGTACAGCTACAACTTCTGCTGGCCGGTGCGAACCCTGCGTCAGCGTGACAGCGAAGGAGGATGGCAGGAGCGGACGCCAGCAATGGCCGCGGGTCTGGCCGATCATGTCTGGACCCTCACCGAATGGCTGACATTCCCAGCTTTGCAACGCGAATAGGACACCAGGGAATTTTGCGACGAAGCTGAAAAGAGAGGCTCCAAGTATTTTCCGGGCAAAATTGCCAAGTGACATAAAATCCGATCTCGTCTGAGTGCATGATAAGTTAGAGTCTGATACGTCGCTCTTCCGGGCGAAACAATCGGTGCCTGTCTAATCTTACAATACCAGGTAGGCGGAGCACTCCGCCAGCGGTACAGGTTTAACGCCGCGGCTTGCCAGGTTAGCGTCGATTGCCAGCCGGGCCCCGAGGTCGCACAGCGCATTGTAATCGTCGAAAACCACTGCTCCCTCACTGACCACGCGGGGGATGGTGAACGCGCACGCCTCGTAAGTGCCTCGGAAAATGTTGGCGTCGACATGCACAAACGAGAAGCGCAAGTCCCGGTCGCGCAGGCGAGTGAAAGTGTCCGAGAAGAGACCCTGGTAGATCTCTACCCGATCCACCAAACCCATTGTCTCGACCTGACGGTGGAGAACATCCAGCCGACCTTGGGGTGGCGCGTATTCGCCGCCGGACCGATAGAGGTCGTACCGCGACGGCGCGGGCATGCCGCTGAACGTGTCGAGCATCAGCACCCTCTGGTTGAGCGCGTTGAACTTCCCCAGCAGGGCAATAAGCAAAGAGGTCGCCCCTCGGAAGGCGCCACATTCGATAGCATCCCCGGCCGCACCGTGGCAAGACCACCAAACGCCGAGCAGAGCTTCGAGGCGGTTTCTGGGCAAGCTGAATCGGACGCCGGACTCATGGAGTTGAAGCAAGGCTGCCTCATAACCGGGCGGAAGCGGCAACTTCACCCAGGGACCTTTTCGGAAAGAGTGAGCGGGGTTCCAGAAGGCTTTCCAATCGGCGATGGGAAGCCCAAGCCGGCGGCGATGCAGGAAGTAGCGCGGCAAGTCCAGTGCGTAGTACTTTGGGCCGAGTTGCAAGGCCCGGATGAGTTTTCGCCCCAGGGTCGCTGCATACTCGCTATCGTCGAAGACAGCGGCAAGAACCGAGGAGGTAGTGGGAGTCACGCTGCTCATGGTTTCGCGATGCATTCGTGGTGCAGTTATGGGGCTTTGTGGTTTTCCTTCACCGTTGGCACAGAGCGATCAGGATTTCGGGCTCGCCCGGCCCGGGCAGCGGCTGCGGGATGTGCCGCTGCTGATGTTCCCAGGGGAAACCCAGTAATTTCCGCGCCTGATGGGCTCGCACAGCCAATCCCCTATGCACGGCCGCCAATCTGCCGAGCAATTTGGGCCACACAGGTGAAAAGAAGGTTTGACCATACCACGTAACCTTTGGGAAGCGGCTAAGCAGCATCCGCTCCAGTTCGTCCCGTACATACTCTCGAACGTGATGCTCGTTAAATGGCCGCTCCGGCAGCCCTAGCCCGGGATTGGTTAGGATGCGGTTGGGCGTGGAAACAACAAAGGTCCCGCCCGGACGCAGAACGCGGATAGCTTCGTCGAGCAAGGCGTTATCGTTCGGGACGTGTTCGATCGTTTCAAAGCAGACGTACAGGTCCGCACCGGCATCGCTGTGGGGCAAGCGCGATATATCCGCCTCGGCGAAGGTCATGCGATCAGAACCTTCCTGCTGCCACGCTGTCTCAATCGCTTCTTTGGCGATGTCGAACCCATAGACGTGCTGCGCGCCGCCTTCTACGAGCATTCGACTACCGTAGCCGACTCCGCAAGCCGCATCGATGACAAGCCGGCCATCTGCAAGACTTGTCGCCCAGGCGTAGCGGGCAACATGCTGGTGACGAACCCAGCTAGGAGCCCATGCCGTTGGCGCAAACCGTTCCAGAGTCGCCATGTCGTTACCTTTGCCCTTTCCGGCAGTCCCAAATCTTCGTGCCGTCAAGCATGCGCTGCAAGGGATAGCGGGGAATATTGGACATATCGAAGTTAACAAAGCTCAACAAAGCCTGCGATCCCAGGATCACCGGCAGGGCGGCCAACATCACGGTGCCCGGAGATGTCAGCATGTCGAACTGATAGCCGCGAATCCAATGAATAGAGCCGAAGACGACGCCAAAGGCGACGAGCAACAACCCGAGCGCCAGGTTCATGGAGGCGAGGTTGAAATCACGCAGAAAATAATTGTAGAAGATACGCTTCACGAAATTGCGCAGGTGGCAGCATACTGGTCATCGTTACGCCGTTCGTTCGTGGTTTCGTGCTCTTTGTGGTTTACCTTCACCGTTGGCACAAAGCGATGCTGATGGCAAGGGATTGGGCCGCCTCCAGAAACCATCCGTAAGCACAGTCAACGTCGCACAGCCTGACACCTGAGAGTGACAAGTACCGCGACAACGTCCGCAGAATAGTTTCGCTATTGCGCTGTCGCAGCGACGTTAGGGCGTTGTACCGCTTCTCTTCGTTCAAGGCCGTGCTCGTCTTGTTTCCCTGCTGCGTGGCAAACGTGGAGCACCAATAATGGCAGACCGGGCACCGCCACAGCATTGTATCAAGCTGACAATCCGTCTGGGAGCCGCAGACGACGCATGAAGGCGTTGAATGCGCTGGCTTGCTCATGATGCGCTTCTCCACAAGGAGCGACGAGAATCGGTTCCTCCACCTTGGCTCCGTTCACCAATATGGGCAAACGTCGCTGCAATCAAGACCAGTTATCCGGGCGCGTCTATCACGATACAATGAGATGGACATCGGATGACCACAAAGGACGCTGCCATGCCACGCGACTTGATCCTCGGCACTGCCGGCCATATCGACCACGGCAAAACTTCTCTCGTCAAGGCACTTACCGGCATCGACTGCGACCGGCTGCCGGAAGAGAAAGCGCGCGGCATCACCATCGACATCGGCTTCGCTAATCTGGACCTGGGCGATTTCCGGATCGGCATCGTCGATGTGCCGGGCCATGAACGGTTCATCAAGAACATGCTCGCCGGCGCCACGGGCATTGACCTGGCACTTCTCGTTGTCGCGGCCGACGATTCCGTCATGCCGCAGACGCGGGAACATCTGGAAATCTTGAGGCTGCTCGGCCTGCAACATGGCATCATTGCTCTGACCAAGTGCGACCTCGTTGACGCGACGACGCGCGAGGTTGTGGAACTGGAAATCCGCGAACTCGTGCAAGGATCATTCCTGGAGCAAGCTCCGATCATCCGCACATCGGCTCACGCTGGAGAAGGCATTGTCGAACTGAAGAACGCACTGCTGCAATTGTGCCGACAGCATTCCGATTCATCCTTCATCCTTCATCCTTCATCCTTTCCATTCCGTATGTCGATCGACCGGTCCTTTGTTGTTCAAGGACATGGCACGGTAGTTACGGGATCGGTGACTTCTGGACGTACAAAGGTTGGCGATGAGTTGGAATGGCAGCCGCGCGGGCAACGAGTCCGCGTCCGTTCGCTGCAGAACCACGATCGGCCCGTTGAAGAGGTTCATCATGGCCAGCGGGCGGCAATCAACCTGGCGGGTGTGCATCATGACGACATCCTCCGGGGGCAGGAACTGGCGACTCCCGGCTATCTCCTGCCTTCGCGGGTGGTAACCGTGCGCCTGCATTGTCTTCAGGACGCCAAGCAGCCGATCAAGCATCGGGCGCCTGTCCGCGTTCACATCGGCACTGCGGAAGTCATGGGCGCTGTCTCCCTGCTCGATTGCGATGCCATTGAGCCGGGGCAATGGGGGCTTGCGCAGCTATTCCTGGAAGAGCCCGTCATGGCCACATGGGGCCAGCCGTTCGTTGTTCGTGGCTCGTCCGCCACACAAACTCTTGGGGGTGGCCAGGTATTGCAGCCGGTTGCGAAGAAAATTCGTCGTAGGCACCTGGAAATGTTGGAGCGGGTTGAGCGTTTGTGGAGTAGCGAGGTTGAATTGCGGGCCTTGACAGTGGCCTGGTTCAGGGGATTCAGCGGTTTTGACCCGGGGGATCTCATGCGCGAAGCAAACGTTTGGCCCGATGAGGTGGATGAACTGATCCACGGATTGAAGGCTACTGGCCATCTCGTGGACCTTGCCATCGGTCAGTCAAGACATTTGCTGCTTCACGCCGACATGGTGAAAGAACTGGATGAGCGCATCATCGTTGCCTTGCAGCGCCTTCATGAACAGTTCCCACTCATGTCATCGCACGACCGGCAGAAAGTCCAGTCGCAACTCAATTACGTCGGCGACGAGGCACTTGTACAGTCAGCCGTGGACCGGCTCATCCAGCAGAAACGCCTTGTGGGCGACCTCCGGCGCATTGCGCTTGCTGATTTCAAACCGAAGCTGAGCGCCAACCTGCGTAAGCTCAAGGATAAACTGGTGGCTGAATATCAGAAGGCACGTTTTCAGCCGCCCGATCCTACCGACTTTGCCGGACAGGCTGGCGGCAACGCTGCTCATCTGACCGATCTGTTTGACGTGTGCGTCGCGGAGGGACTGCTGATCCGCATCGCGGAAGACTTTTGCCTGCACTCCGATATCGAAGCGGAGATGCGGCGGCTGGTATCCGCGAAGCTGGCGAACGGTGTCGGCATGACGGTCGCCGAAATCCGCGACCTGCTCGGCACCACGCGCAAGTACGCGGTGCCCTTGTGCGAATATCTCGACCGTGCCGGCCTGACCCGCCGCCAGGATGACCTGCGTTTCTTGGCAGAAAATGCAACCACGAAGAGCACGGAGTAGTGAGGTGGTGGGGAGAATCGAGGATGGAGGATGGAACGAACGCTTCGCGATCCTCCATCCTCCATCCTCCATCCTCGATCCTCTCCACCACCACCCCACCACCTCACCCCCCCCACTCTTTCACAGCACTTGTAGGACTTACAACACTCCTGCCGCCCTTCCGGAGAGGCCAATCACTTTTCCCCTTCCGTAACTCTTCCGCAGGCAGCAGATTAGGAGCACCAATGGGCAAAAAAGACTGCTCGGCGGCATGCCTGGCTCAAGTTTTGCTGTAGACTTGCAGCGGACACATCTGAGTTCTGCTGTCGCCCTCATCTGCCCTAGCCTTTCAGGAGACCCAGGGCATGGTTTCGCGCCGATCGCTGTTCTTCGTACTGGCCGCAGCGCTCGCCTCGCTCGGAGCCGAGTACCCGACGACCAATTTCGTCGTCCGCGCCCCCACGCCGCAGATAGCGCAGCAGGTCGGCCAGATGGCCGAATACTTCCGCAAGGAAAAGGCATTGCTTTGGTTGGGGCACGAGATGCCGCCTTGGCCCCAGCCTTGCCCAATCCAGGTGAAGGTGACGATGAACGGAGCAGGCGGCGCGACCACCTTCGGGTTCGACAACAATGGCGGCGTGCTCGGTCAAAACATGTTCATCGAAGGCCCACTCGACCAGCTGCTGTCCAGCGTGCTGCCCCATGAGGTGACGCATACCGTGTTCGCCTATTACTTCGGCTGTCCGCTGCCGCGCTGGGCCGACGAAGGCGGAGCTGTTCTGTCGGAAGACGATGCCGAACGGAACAAGCACGACAAAATGGTCCGGCAGATCATCAATTCGGGACATGCGTTCCCGTTGCGCCGGTTGTTCCCGATGCGTGCGTATCCCAATGACGTGATGGCACTGTATGCCGAGGGGTTCTCGGTGACCGATTTTCTGGTCCAGAGCAGCAATCGGCAGACGTTCCTGGCGTTCGTGGCCCAGGGCATGAGGGAAAACTGGGACCGGGCGGTGCAGACGCACTACCATTACCGGAATGTGAATGAGCTGGAGCAGGCCTGGCTCAATCATTTGCGGGAAACGCGCCTGCCGCCGCCCACGCAAGTGGCCCAAAACACGCAGCCGGCTCAGGCCGGTCCGGCGGGCCGTATCATCGTTCATCAGACGGCGCCGCCGACAGCGCCGTTGCCCGATGACCCGCCCAAACCGGTGTATCGGAGTCAGGCCCCGAGCGGCGAACAGGAGCGGGCCCAACGAAGCAGTTCGGCTCCCAGGCCGGGGTACCTGCCAGACCCAGTTCCGGTGTCGCGCCCATCCAAACCAGCGCCAACTCCGCCCAGTGATCCCTGGCAGCCGATGCAGCCCGACAGGCCGCGCGGCGGTCCGATGGTTCGACTCGGCGCGCCGCAATTTGACACGTCGCCGTCTCCGCCGCCGCCCCCCCGCACCGCGGTCCGGATGGGCGCTCCCGAATCCGGGATCGCCGGTTGGATATCCGCAGTAAGGCGAGCGGCAAGTGATGCCATCCCTCGCTCACGCTTCGGGACAATGGCACACTGGCCCGAAGCGTGAGCGAGGGATGGTAAATTATTTTCCGCCGCTCGCCTAAAAGAAACGAAGAACGAAGAACGAAGAATCGGGCATGAGGACCTGTCATTCTCAATTCTTCATTTTTCGTTCTTCATTCCTCATTTTTACGCCGCGGCGTCGCCCTTGAGCGGTTGGTAAACAGGCAGGATGGTCTCTTCCCGCTGTCCTTCGATTTGATTCTTCCGGACGCATTCCATAATTCGCGCCGCCAGGGCAATGGCATCGCGGCCTTCCTCGCCGCTCACCCGCGGCCGGCTGCCGGTCCGGACACATTGAACGAAATGCTCCAACTCGCGCGTGAGCTGGTCCCCACATTCACAATCAAGCTCCTGGATTGGCAGGTAGCGATCGAAAAGCCCTTCCTTGAGTTTCATGGGATGCAGCTTGTGTGGCTCGGCACAATGCTGCTGAAGCTGTTCAGACGGTTGCATGAACGTCAGGTGCCGGCGGGCAAAGTCGATGGTTGCGAAACCCTCGCTGGCCCAGATTTGCATCCTCCGTGACGGGCTAACGTGAATCCGGTTGGCTGTCAGGCTGGCCATGCAACCGTTTGAGAACTGAACGTGGGCGTGAACCACGTCTTCGTGTCCGCCCAGTGCGGCCATGCCGGTTGCCGTCACCGAGCGCACCGAGGCTTGTACCAGCGTCAGCAAGAGGTCAATATCATGGATCATCAGATCGAGCACCGCGCCAATGTCGGTCGATCTGCCGGAGAAGGGACCCACACGCTCGGCGGCCACGAATGCCGGCTGCCAGGCTCGGGATTGAAACTCTTCAAAGGCCGGATTGAAGCGTTCGATGTGGCCGACTTGCAGGACGGTCCCGTAGCGGTTGGCCCGCGCTACGAGGTCTTCCGCCTGTTCCACGGTCGTTGCCAGCGGCTTTTCCACCAGCAGCGCAATGCCACGGCTGAGGCACTCGGCGGCGATGGCATGGTGGTGAGCCGTTGGCACGGCAATGACGGCGGCGTCGATGTGAGGCAAGAGCTGTCGATAGTCGGTGAAAGCAGTCGTACTGCAACGCTGAGCAACGGCCTGGCCGAAGTCGCGATTAACGTCTGCGACACCGACAAGCTCAACATCTTCCAGCCCGGCGAGGATACGAGCGTGTTCCTTGCCAAGATGGCCGACGCCAATGACCGCCAAACGTAAAGGTCTCATGCTTGTTATTCCTCCTGTCATTAGTCTTTCTCACGCTGCCGAGCGTTGCGGCGTGTCTACGCAAGAAATCTGCTCGCTCAGAGTCCGGGCCAGTTCCACGTTCAACGGATGGCCGGAGCGGTAGGCGACGATGTGGCCGCGGAGATCGTGCCCCAGCAACGACAAATCGCCGACAATATCGAGAATCTTGTGCCGGGCCGGCTCGTTGGCCCAGCGGAGCCGATTGTCGATGGGACCATCGGCGCCAAAAACCAGCAGGTCGGCCATGGCGGTCCTCGCTCCCAGACCCTGGCGGCGCAGCTCGACGGCTTCCGCCTCCAGCAGGAAAGTGCGGCAGGTCGCCACGCTGTCCTGCGAACAGTTCGGGGGCAACGACCTGCGTGTGCATCTGTCTGTCAATGGGCGAAGCGAGTCCGTAATCGAGCAGGTAGCTGATCCTGAGATGGTTTTCCGTGGCCGGGTGCAAGGCCAGGGTTGCCCCGTTGCGCCGGACGAGGACCGGCTGATCGACGCTCCAGACAGTCCGCTGCGCCGCCTGCAAGACCGAACCGGCGTCGCGCAAGACATCGACGAAGCCCCATGCCGAGCCGTCCAGACCGGGCGGTTCCGGAGCATTCAGCTCGATCAGGCAATTGTCGATGCGCAGACCGGCCAGGGCTGCCAGAACGTGTTCGACAAGCCCCACGTGTTCCGGGGGACGTCCCAGCGTTGTTCGCCGCTGTGTGCCGGTCACATTTTCGAGCTGGGCATGGATGCGGACGTTCGGCTTCAGATCGGTGCGCACGAAAACGACCCCGGTATTCGGCGGGGCCGGATGAAAGTGCAGGCGTACATCGGCTCCTGTCAGGTAGCCCACGCCGCTGACGTGTGTGCTGCATGCCAGGGTTCGTTGATAGCGATAGCTGTGTCTTCTCACGTTATCGTCATCCTTGACTGCTACTCGGAGTCGCTCTTTGAATCACTGCTGCGGGGTTGCGAGGGAGCAGTATACTGCACGTTGAGGTAATTAGTTATGTCACTGGTTATGTCCATGCCCGGATAGGTGTACATGGGCTGGGGAATAGCATTCGTGAGGTACCGGGGCAGTTCCGGCGTGGTCTTGGGCACTGCTGGCGAGGCGATAGCACTTTCGTTGCATGACAGTGCCGGTTCAATACCCCCGGACCTGGCAAACCTTTGCACCAATCTATTGGCCTCTTCTGGCGAGGAGATAGACCATCATTGTATGGCATCACCAGTTCAATACCCCTGGACCTGGCAAACCTCTGCACCATGTCTTCGATCTCACGGCTGATTATGAACATGCATTCCCGTTCCTCTTTAGCCAGCTGTTCGACGTCATCCTCGAGTTCTCCTGCATATTGCGCTCCAGCTTCCGAATTCCCTTCTTCAAGCTCTCGACTTCCTGACTAGTGCGGGTTCGTTAGTGTGGGGTTCGCAGATCTTCACGGCCAAATCCCCGATCACCCCACTCATTCGATGATGGCGGAGGATTTAATCGGGACTTCACTCGTCGCACTGCCATCCGTGAGGCCTTGAGAGCCGACTCCGCTGACTCGCGGCGACTCGTCAGCTCAGCCTTGTAAACGTCCCACATCTTGTAGTTGTTGAAGACGTAGCTGACGTTGACCACGGCGATGCGTGTCTGCGGCTGCTGTGGTTGCGGCACATGCAGATTCGAGAGAACCACCCGGCCGCTTGTGTCCAGCACGGTGACCTGCTCAGGTTTGAGCCCCTCAACGGCCCCCGACACAAGAAGCACAATGCTGCCAGCAGTGTTCCGATTCAGAGTGGCATTCGGCTTGAGCTTGAGAACTACGCTGGCTGTTATCGGTTTCTGTTCGCCGGAGGATGGCGCAGATTCCGGGTGGGCAATGTGTACCCGTGCATCGGCAACTGGCTCGAACTGCATGATCGTCTTGGACAGCTCTGCTTGAAGCGCCTGGCTGTTGTTGACTTGTTGAGGCGAAAGCGTCGATTCTGGTGTATTCTGTTCGGCCCAAACGCGGCTGCAGACACCGGCAGGCCCAGTGAGAACTGCCGTGGCGATCAGCAAAGGGAATAACTGCTTCACTGTCCTGCTCCTTATAATGTGGCCGGCAGACCAGCCCGCGGCGACTGCGATAGGGCGATCCTTGCAGGCGCCACGGGCCGTGAAACTCTTGTCAGCCCTTATCGGCCGCCTCGCACAGGCTCTCATACTCGTTGTTGAGGTACGCGATGACCTCCTTGGTGATGTCCAGATTGGGATCCCAGTACATCGGCATGCAGGCGGTATTCGTCAGGTGGCGGTGCAGATTCGCCAGATCGTTGGTCTTCAGGTCAGCGCCGGGGACGGGGCCGTCGTTGTAATGCATGACCAACGCGATACCCCTTGACCTGGCATAACGATTCACCATGTCGTTGACCTCCTTGTAGATTATCAGCATGCAGTCCAGCTCCTGAGTGCCCAGGCTTCTGTTCAGCTCTTCAACCTTGTCCTGCATGTCGCGTTCTGCTTTTTTAATCTTGCTCTGAAGTTCTTCCGCTTGCTGAGCGGTGGGAGCAGGCTTGCCGAGCGGCGGATTCAACTCTTGCTTGAGATTGTCGTAACTTAACCTCATGCTCTTCAGTTGGGCATCCGCCTGCTCACGTTTCGCTTTCAACTGATCCTTGAAGGTTTTGTCCCACTTAATGTAGCCGTTGATGACCTGGCTCAGGTTGACGATGGCGATCTTGGTCTGTGGCGAAGGTGCCGCAGCAGCTGGTGGTTGTGCCCACAGGCTTTTACCGAGATATGCTGCTCCGGCCAGTGCCGCCACCCCCATGACGATAGCTATAATCCTCTTCACTGTTCTGCTCCTCGTTCGGGTTAGCCGGCTGCTGCCGGCGATAAGGGTATCAAACTCCGTTCCATTCCCCCAGAAATGGAGGGCTGCGTTCTAACCAAGAGGGGTGCAGAGGTCAAGGCGAACGTAGAGGAATCCGAAGTGGAAGTGGGGGTCCTGATAAGACAGGATGACAGGGTGACAGGTTGACAAGGTGACAAGGTGACAGGGAGACAGGGAGACAGGGAGACAGGGTGACAGGGAGACAGGGTGACAAGGAGACCGAAGATAAGGCGAGCGGCGGATAATAATTTACCATCCCTCGCTGACGCTTCGGGTCAGTGTGACATTGGCCCGAAGCGTAAGCGAGGGATGGCATCACTTGCCGCTCGCCTAATCCTTCGTTTCCTGTCACCTTGTCACCTTGTCACCTTGTCACCTTATCACCTCCGAGGCCGGGTGCGTGATGCGGTACAAAGTGCCCTTGACGCGGCGTCCGTTTGGTTCTCCAGCACGCATCATGTGAGTGGTGAAGGTCAGTCCTTCGGCTTCCAGAGTATTCCGCAAAACATTCGAAGTGACCCGGTCCTGATCGGTCAACAGGCACAGACCGCCCGGCAGCAAGACCATCTTGATGAGCGAAACGAGAGGGGCCACATTGCGGGTTTCATAAACAAGGTCCGAGGCGAGCATCACCGGTACGCGCAAGTCTGACGGCGGGTGTCGCCAGTCCAGTTGCAGGGTCTCGAATCGGTCCAGGCCGTTTGCCAGCGCATTGTTGGCGGCGAACGCCAGGGCGGTGGCGTCGTAGTCGCTGAAGATCACGTGCAATCCCATCGAGAGGCCCGCGATCCCCGGCAAGCCCAGGCCGCAACCTACCTCCAATGCTTGCAGACCAGGTGTCCAGGGTTCGCGGAGAACGGCCTTTGCCAGCATGCGGGCGGCCGGCCACAAGTCGGACCAGTAAGGCATGAACCCATCCGTTTCGAAAGCAGAGCGGACGGTAGGATGGTCGAGCAATCCGGCGGTGTTGCGCGGCCGGTCTATCACAAAGGTGCGGCCTTCGACGATTACACGCTCGCGGACAAGCGGGCCTAATGCCTCGGCCGGCGTCGCGGGCAAGAAGGGCTGGTTGGAAATCTGCTCAGCACCCATGTCTTATCATCCCGAGAAAACGCGGACTTTTCCTTTGGCGAGCGGCAAGTGAGCCATCCCTTCGCTGACGCTTCGGGCCAATGTCACACTGGCCCGAAGCGTCAGCGAGGGATGGTAAATTATTATCCGCCGCTCGCCTTTCCTGCCGAGTGTACTACTCTTGCCGGCAATTCTCCCTATGATGAAAATAGAAACACAACCGGCGACGCCAACCCTCCCTTTTGGGTAGGCTGTTATGGAACTGGCCAAGAACCTCAAGATTGATAGTGTCTCCCGGCTGCACCCGACGCCACCCTGGCAGCTTGCGCCCGGTCAGACGGTGGTCGAAGCGGTGGCTCTCATGCGCCGAGGAACGAGTCGGGTGCGTGCTGGTGTGCGCGGGGCAACGGGTCGTGGGTATCTTCACGGAACGAGATTTGATGCGCCGGGTCCTGGCTGCTGGGAAACCCTTGACCTCGCCCATTTCTGAGTTCATGACGCCGGACCCGGAATGTGTTCATTCGAAGGAGCCGGTTGCCGCTGCCGTCCGGCGCATGGAGGAAGGGAGCTACCGGCATCTCCCGGTCGTGGATGAGGCGGGCCGTCCCACCGGTGTGCTGTCGGTCAAACGCATTGTCCATTACCTGGTTGAGCATTTTCCCGCAACCGTATATAACTTGCCTCCGGACCCGGATGCGGTCCCCTTACGAACCGGAGGGGGCCTAGGGACGGTAAAGTTGAGGAAAGACTTCCCATGACCGTGTTGAATCCTGTGGGGCCAGCCAGCGCCGCCACCCGGAAAGCCAGAACTGTGGAACTGGACTCAGCCATCATTCGCCTGGTGGGCGATTCAGGGGACGGCATGCAGTTGGCGGGTACTCAGTTCGCGAACACCTCGGCCATCCTGGGCAACGATATCAGCACGCTGCCTGACTTCCCCGCGGAAATCCGGGCGCCGGCGGGGACGCTCGCAGGTGTGTCGGGCTTTCAGATTAACTTTAGCAGCCATGAGATCTATACGCCGGGCGACCGGCTCAACACGCTCGTCGCCATGAACCCTGCTGCCCTGAAAACCAACATCAAGGACCTGGAGCCGGGCGGCATCCTCATCGTCAATGCCGACGCGTTCACCAAGGCCGAAATGGAGAGAGCGCGTTACCAGACCAACCCATTGGAGGACGGTTCCCTCAAGAGTTACCGGCTGTTCAAGGTGCCGGTCACCACACTCAACCGTGCGGCGGTCGCCAATATCAAGCTCAGCCCGCGCGAAGCGGATCGGTGCAAGAACTTTTTCGCCCTGGGACTGGTTTACTGGCTTTACGAACGCTCTCTCGATACGACGTTGCGCTGGATCCGGGATAAGTTCGCCAAGAACCCGGCGGTCCTGGAGGCCAATTCGCGCACGCTCAAGGCCGGTTACAACTACGGCGACACCACCGAGGCGCTCCCGGTTCACTTCCGCGTTCCCCGAGCAATCATCAAGCCGGGCCGTTATCGCAAAGTGACGGGCAACGAGGCCGCGGCTCTGGGTTTGGTGGCGGCCGCAGCGCTCGCCAACCTGCCTTTGGTTTGCGCCAGTTACCCCATCACGCCGGCCAGCGAAATCTTGCACTACCTCTCCGACCTCAAACGTTTCGGCGTGCGCACGATGCAGGCCGAAGACGAAATCGCGGCCATTGGCGCGGCCATCGGCGCTTCCTTCGGCGGCGGCCTGGGCGTCACGACCACGAGCGGACCGGGCCTCTGCCTCAAGTCCGAGGCCGTTGGTTTGGCCGTGATGACCGAGTTGCCCCTCGTCATTGTCGACGTCCAGCGCGGCGGACCCAGCACGGGGCTGCCCACGAAGATGGAGCAGTCCGACCTCCTTCAGGCGATGTTTGGCCGCAATGGTGACTGCCCGGTCGCCGTTGTCGCCCCCTGTACCCCTGCAGACTGTTTCAACATGGTGATCGAGGCAGTCCGTATCGCGGTCAACTTCATGACTCCCGTACTGCTCCTTTCGGACGGCTACCTGGCCAACAGCGCCGAGCCTTGGCTGATACCGCATGTCAGTGACCTGCCGAGAATCAGTGTAAAGCACCCGCAGGGGCCTAACAGCAACGGCGAGGCTCGTTTCTTGCCGTACAAGCGCGATGATCGTCTGGTGAGGCAGTGGGCCGTTCCGGGAACGCCTGGTCTGGAGCATCGCATCGGCGGACTGGAGAAGGAAGACGTGACCGGCAACGTAAGTTACGACCCGGCCAATCATGAACACATGACCAAGATACGCGCCCAGAAGATCGCCAACATTGCCGATGACATTCCACTGCTAGAAGTCAAAGGCCCGGACCAGGGCGATCTGCTGGTGATCGGCTGGGGTGGGACCTACGGGGCCATCACAACGGCCGTCGATCGCGCCCTTAGCAAAGGTTGCAAAGTCGCTCATGCCCACTTGCGCTATCTCAACCCGATGCCCAGGAACACCGCTGAGGTGCTCAAACGCTACAAGAAGATCCTCGTCCCCGAGTTGAACAACGGCCAGCTTCGGTTTCTGCTTCGGGCCAATTACCTCGTGGATGCGGCCGGCCTGAACAAAATCCAGGGGCGTCCTTTCCTGGTCAGCGAGATCGAAGAGAAGATTGAGAAGATGTTGTAGTCATTAGTCGATTGGTCATTAGTCATTAGGCGGTGAATGGCGCGGTACGGCAGGGACTGATGACTAATGACTAATGACTAATGACCAATGACTAAGTGACAATGAAGAGGTTTATATGTCAACGGTAGCTACCCTCCCTGCCCTGACTGCCAAGGATCTGGCAACCGATCAGGAAGTGCGCTGGTGTCCCGGCTGCGGCGACTATTCCATCCTCGCCCAGATGAAAAAGGCCCTGGCGGGGCTTGGTATCCCGCGCGAGAAGATGGTGTTCATTTCGGGCATCGGTTGTTCCAGCCGATTTCCCTACTACATGAACACCTACGGCTTCCACAGCATCCACGGCCGCGCTCCTACTTTGGCGACCGGCCTGAAGCTGTGCCGGCCCGATCTTTCTATCTGGGTGATCACAGGGGACGGCGACGGGCTGTCGATCGGCGGCAACCACCTGATCCACGCCATCCGCCGCAACGTTGACATCAAGATCATCCTCTTCAACAACGAAATCTACGGTCTCACGAAAGGCCAGTATTCGCCGACGTCGCGGACAGGCACGCGCACCAAGTCAAGCCCGCTGGGTTCGATTGAAAACCCCTTGCGGCCTCTCTCCATCGCCATTGGCGCCGAGGCGACCTTCGTGGCCAGGACCATCGATGTGGACATCAATCACCTGACGGAGACCCTGCGCCGGGCTGCGGCCCACCGGGGCACCGCGTTCATCGAGATTTATCAAAACTGCAAGGTATTCAACGACGGTGTGTTCGAGTACGCCACCGACAAGAGCATCAAGGCCGACAACACGCTTTACCTGGAACACGGCAAGCCGCTCATCTTCGGCAAGGACTGCAACAAGGGCATTCGCCTGCACGAACTCGACCCCGAGGTGGTGACCCTGGACAACGGCATCACGGTGGACGACCTGCTCATTCATGACGAAAAGGCCGAGGAGCCGAGCCGGGCCTATTTGCTGAGCCGCATGGTGTATCCGCGCTTCCCGGAATGCGTCGGCGTGTACCGCTGTGTCGAACGCCCAACTTATGACGAGTTGCTCAACAAGCAAATCGAAGACGTGATTCGCTCGCGCGGCCGAGGCAAGCTCGACGACCTGTTCGCCAGTGAAGACACCTGGGTAGTGGAATGAACTTTCGTTTAGCCGCGACCCGAAGGGGAGCGCGATTGGAGCGCTCCCCTTCGGGTCGGGGTTAAACATGAACCAGATAACAGCCATGATTTGTCCCACCTGCGGCCATGACAACCTGCCCGGCAGCGAAGAGTGCAGTCGCTGCCTCCAGGACCTCACGCAGCTTGACCAGCCGACAGCGCAGAACCGGATCGAGCGCAGCCTCATGGAAGAGCCGGTCAGCGTCCTCGACCCGCATAACCTTCCGACCGTGTTGCCAACCAGCACTGTCAGGGAAGCGATTCGCACCATGCTCGCTCACGACATTGGCGCGCTACTTGTCGTGGATGGCGAAGGCAAGCTGCTCGGCATCTTCAGCGAGCGCGACCTCATGACCAAGGTGGCCGGTACCGTAACGCGCTTCGCGGAAATGCCCGTCCAGCAGTTCATGACCGCCAATCCGGAAACAGTGACCGCCAGTGACAAGCTCGCACTAGCCCTGCACAGGATGGACGTTGGCGGCTACCGGCACCTGCCCGTGCTGAAGGACGGTCGTCCGACCGGTGTCATCTCCGTCCACGACATGTTGCGGTATATCACCAAACTCTGCAAAGATAATTAACATTCAGCTTCGGCGGCAAGCGCTTCAGGTCCAGGGCCGGCCAGCGAAGCTAATGGACTTGATGGTTACCGCATGGAAAAGTACGGCAAATGAAAGTGCTGCTCGACACCAACATTGCTCTGATTGGGCTTTAATGCGGGTTCAATGTGGGCTATACTTACACGTGATTCGAAACGAAGAGAGACGTCAATCATGGATACCGTCGCTCCCAGTTTTCATCAGATCCTGGAAACAGTGAAGCAATTGCCCGCAGGCCAGCGGCAGAAGCTCGTGGACGAGATCCAGAACTTGCCTCCTTCTCGACCAAGCCCTGCCACTATCCGGCGCGTACGCGCGGCCCTTCGTATGGGTCCGAAGAAGCGCAAACGAATGTCTATCCTCCTCCAGAAAGGAAACGCTGGTACCCTGTCAGTACTCGAAAAGAAAGAACTGAACCAGCTGGTGGAAGAGTTTGAGCAGAAAACGCTTGAGATGGCCCAGGAACTAACCGCGCCTCTGACGGATCGAATACTCCACGAACCCACAACCGTACCTCTTCCTGATGGCAAAGCCTGGTTTCATTCCGCTGCGCCTCCGCCGGGCCGTTTTTCGGCGCGCCCGATTCCTCTGTGAGTATTGCCGGCTGCCTCAGGCTCTTTGCCCGGAGCCGTTTGAGGTCGATCACATCGACCCTCGTGCAGCAGGAGGCCTGACAGTTCTTGACAACCTTTGTCTGTCGTGTCCCGTTTGTAACAACGCCAAATGGTCGCTAACGATGGCAAGGGATCCGCTCACAGGCAAGCGGGTTCGACTATTCCACCCCCGACTCCAGGATTGGGATAGTCATTTTCGCTGGAGCAAAGATCGAGGCGCGGTGATCGGCAAGACCGCAATCGGGCGAGCTACCGTAGCCGCACTGCGGATGAATCATCCTCGAGTGGTGCGGATTCGATTACTCTGGGCTCGAATGGGATTGCATCCACCCGTGGAATAAAGGATGGAAATCTGATCAAAGCACCTTGTTCTGCCGTTAGCGACCATAAGCCGCGAGGAGTAGTGAGTGGTGATAAGGTTTACCACTCACCACTCACTACTCACCACTCACCACTTTCAAATATCAAAATACAGCGCAAACTCATACGGATGCGGCCGCAGCCGGATCGCATCGACCTCCTTCTCGCGCTTGTACCAGATCCACGTGCTAATCACGTCCTTGGTAAACACGTCGCCTTGCAGCAGGAACTCGTGGTCCTTCTCCAGGTTTCGCAGCGCTTCGTCCAGCGATCCCGGCGCCTTCGGCACCTTGGCCAGTTCCTCCGGCTCCAGATCGTAGATGTCCTTGTCAAGCGGCTCGCCCGGCTTCATCTTGTTCTTGATGCCGTCCAGCATCGCCATGAGCATCGCCGAGAAGACCAGGTACGGATTGCTCGAACCGTCCGGACAGCGGAACTCCAGCCGTTTGGCCTTCGGGTTGGGTGAATAGACCGGGATGCGGATCGCGGCCGAGCGGTTACGCCGGCTGTACGCCAGGTTGACCGGCGCCTCGTAGCCCGGCACCATCCGCTTGTAGCTGTTTGTCGTCGGGTTGGTGATGCCGCACAGGGCCGGGGCGTGCCGCAGCAGCCCGCCGATGGCGTACATGGCCATGTCGGAAAGACCGGCGTAGCCCGAGCCGGCGTAGAGGTTCTTGCCGTCCTTCCACAGCGAAGAGTGAACGTGCATGCCGCTGCCGTTGTCCATGAACAGCGGCTTGGGCATGAACGTCGCACACTTGCCGTACTTCTTGGCCACCATCTTGATGATGTACTTGTACTTGAGCACGCTGTCGGCCATCTCGACCAGCGGTTGGAAACGCATGTCGATCTCAGCCTGGCCGCCGGTGGCGACCTCGTGGTGCTGCGCCTCGATCTTCAGGCCGCACTGGATCATCGTCAGCATCATCTCGGAGCGTATGTCGTGCTGCGAGTCCGAGGGCGGCACGGGGAAATAGCCTTCCTTGTAGCGCAGCTTGTAGCCGGTGTTGGGCTTCTCCTCACGGCCGGTGTTCCAGGCGCCTTCGACGCTGTCGAGGAAGTAGTAGCCCGAGTTCGGCGTCTGGTCGTAGCGGACCTCGTCGAAGATGAAGAATTCCAGTTCGGGGCCGAAGTAGGCGGTGTCGGCGATGCCGGTCGATTTCATGTAATTGACGGCCTTGCGGGCCACGTTGCGCGGATCGCGCGAGTAATCTTCCCTGGTGAGCGGATCCTGGATGTTGCAGATCATCGTCAGGGTCTTGTCCTTGCAGAATGGATCGAGGAAGGCCGTCTCCGGGACGGGTATGACGAGCATGTCGGACTCATTGATGGCCTGCCAGCCGCGGATGCTGGAGCCGTCGAAGCCGAGGCCCTCCTCGAAGACGCTCTTCGTCGAGAGCTTCGGCCGGTATGGTGAAATGCTGCCACAGGCCGGGGAAATCCATGAAGCGCAGGTCAACACACTGCACTTCCTTCTCACGCATCAAAGCCAGAACTTCTTTGGGATTCATGTAACACAACCTCCAGAAAAAACAAAAGTGATAGGTAATGAGTGACGAGTGGATGAGTGGTGATGACTGGATGAGCTGGATGACAAGATGGTGACGGGGGTCATCCGGTCATCTTGTCATCCGGCTCACTCCCACTCATTCGGTCACCACTCACCACTACAACATCACGGCCCGATGGCCTGGCTGCCGCGCTCGCCGGTGCGGATGCGAACGCAATCGTCCAACGGCAGGACGAAGATCTTGCCGTCGCCGATCTGTCCGGTGTCGCCGGAGCGGGCAGCATGGACGACTGCTTCGATGGTCGCCTCGACAAAAGCATCGTTGACGGCGATTTCCAGCTTCAGTTTGGGGAGCAGACGAACCTGGAACTCGGTGCCGCGGTAGACTTCGGTGTAGCCCCGCTGCCGGCCGCAGCCGCGGACATCGGTGACCGTCATCAGGTACACGTCGCGTTCATTCAGGGCCGCCTGAACAGCCTCCAGTTTCTCGGGCCGGATGATTGACACAACCATTTTCATGTGGAGAGGTCCTCAAAAAATACGAAATCCGAAACAAATACAAAGCACGAAGAAGAACTCGAAACAACCCTTTTGCAGCTTGATGGCGCAACTTCCGAAGTCTTCGGAGACTTCGGAAGTTTGTTATAGGAGTTTTGCATTTCGGATTTCGAGTTTGTTTCGGATTTCGACATTCGTGCTTCGAATTTTTGAAAGCTGGCCTACGTTCCCACGGAGGACCGTGAGAACGAGGTCAAGAAACCCAGTTTCTCAGAGAAACCGGGGTTTCTTAACCTTCGGTGCGCGCTTGCAGGGAGACTCCGCCCAGGCGCTGTTGAAGCAAATGCTGCAGCTTGTCGCGGAGCATCGGCGGATCGCCTCCGCGGAAGCGAAAACGGTTGCCCTGCACGGTGGTCATGAAGGGGTAAACCGCCCGGAATTCGGGGGACGGCGGTTGCTCGCCAGCCTGGCACAGTTCCGTCCAGGCGTGCAACAGCTTGTTGGCGTCCGCGCCTTCGACGACCACACTGAATCGCTTCTGCCCGCTCGGCGGTACGTTGGCAGGACGGGGCTCGTGGGCGGCTTCCTCGGGAGCTGCTTCCTGGCTGGGGCCGAGGTCGAAGCCTGTTTCGCCATGTTCGCTGCGGTCCAGGCCTTCGATTTCGGAATGGGCGTCGGTGATGAAGCCGAACCCGGCGTCAACCAGCTTGACCAGGATAAGGCTGGCCAGCAGAGCGAAAACAGCCGATGCCGCCGCTGCTGCCAACTGGATGAGTACCTGGCTCGGGTTGTGGGCGAACAAGCCGTCGCTCGGGTTGTAGGCGAACAAGCCGTCCTGGCCTCCGTCGTTGACTGCCTTGGAGCAGAAGACACCTGTGAGAACAGCACCCAGGAACCCGCCAACGCCGTGGACGCCGAAAGCGTCCAGCGAGTCGTCGTACTTGAGCAAGGGCTTGAGGCAGACGGCCAGATAGCACACGACCCCTGCAAGGATGCCAATAATCAGGCCGCCCCAGATATGCACGAACCCGGAAGCGGGTGTCACCGCAACCAGCCCGGCCACGATCCCGGACGCCAGCCCCAGAGCGGTCGGCTTGCCCTTGTGCAGCCACTCCGCGATCATCCAGCTCAGCCCTGCTGCCGCTGCGGCAGCCTGGGTTGCGCTGAATGCCGACACGGCCAGAGACGTGCTTTGCAGAGCGCTGCCGCCGTTGAAGCCGAACCAGCCGAACCAGAGCAATCCCGCGCCCGTCAACGTCAAAATCATGCTGTTGGGGTGCATGGCATGCTCCGGAAAACCGAGCCGCTTGCGCAGCACAAGTATGGCCGCCAGGCCGGAGAAACCGGCGGCGATGTGGACTACCGTGCCGCCGGCGAAGTCGATGGCCCCGAGCTTTCCCAACCAGCCGACTGCCGAACCGCCCAGCCCCTTGGCGGCATCCACCGGTACGGCATGGTACCAGTCCATCCCCCACACCCAGTGGGCCAGCGGACAGTAAACCAAGGTCACCCACAGAATCAGGAACAGGCAGTATGGGCCGAAGCGAATGCGTTCCGCGATGGCGCCGCTGATGAGTGCCGGCGTGATGATGGCGAACATGCCCTGGAACATCACGTGAAGATAAATGGGGATGTTGGTGCCGGGTAATGGATCGGTTACAGCCACCCCTTTGAGGAACAGGAGCTTGTCGGGACTCCAGCCGATGATCCCTCCTTGTGATTGGCCAAATGCCAGACAGTAGCCGATGGCGATCCAGTAGACACCCACAACCGCCAGCGCCACCATGCTCTGCATCATCGTCGCCAAAGCATTCTTGCGCCGGACCATGCCGCCGTAAAACAGGGCCAGCCCAGGCACCATGAACATGACGAAGGCGCTGGAGACAAGCATCCAGGCAATGTCGCCCTTGTCAAGCTTGGTTGCCGAATCATCGGCATAAGCGACACCGCAAGATAACAGCAGAACCCCGGCAGCGGCCAGGCACCAGACGCAACGTTTCATGTTTTGATGTTTCCTTCCAGCGTTCAAAGTACTCGGGAACAAAGGTGGACCATGAATGGTCAATGCCCGTAGCAAGTCCTGTGCCGGAGGATCGAGTGTCAATCGGGTAGTGTCTACTGGCCGCTAGCCAGGTCGATAATAGTGCTACGCTATTTGGACGCAAAGTGCTTGCCAACAATGCGTTATGATTACCAGCTTTTCGGCCACCGGGTAGTGGCGTTGGTGAAGTGGCGGTCAGTTAGCAGAGACGTTACCCGCCCGCGTTTTTAGCAGTCTCGCACAATGTCTGGGCAGAAAATCCACTGTCGGAACCCGACGAGCAAGGCAGCCGGGCGTCCTCGGAGGCTCTTTAGCCGAATTCGGCAGAATTCGGGGCCTGGGGACAGGCGCACGCTTCTCCGAATTCTGGCGATTCGGCTACGGCGACGCAAACCATGTCCTGCACCCGGGACGTCAAAGTGGTCATCCCGACGAGAAAAACCGAACCGGCTTGCCAAGCCACCTCTCCATGGCCCAGACAAGCCGGTCGGCGGGCTTCACAGGTTGCTCTGCTCCTTTCTCTCGCTGCCAGTGAATAGGTCTGGCCGAGCCTGAAGCGTTAGCGAAGAGAGCGGTTTCAGCATTCTTCGCTAACGCTTCAGGTTCTGCATCACTTCGCCTGGCCCACGAGCATAGAGTCGTTCGCGACGGGCTTACCCACGAGGGTCGTTCGGCCCTTCGCCTTACTCGACGAGACGAAGTACCAGTAGCCGTAAATGCCCCATACGGCGGCAACGGCCAGGGCAAGGTAAGACTCCTTCCAGCTCATGCCTTCCACGATGCCCGGGATCGGCCCAACGAGGTAAAACAACATACACAGGAAGTTCGCCACGATACCGAAGACCGGTACAACCATGTGCTTGAAACCATTGAACGTGTGGTGCTCGCGGAAGGCGACGATGGCGGCGACGTTCGTGAGCATGTACAACATGAATGTGCCGAAATTGCTGGTCAACGCGATGATGAGCAGGCTATTGGGAATGCTCTTCGCCGTCTCGGCTTTGAAGATGCCGAAACTGTACCAGATGTTGTTGTTCTTCTCGCCAATGTCACTGACCCAGCCCTTGTATGCGTCTACGTCGCTGACGAACGGGCCGCATGCGTAGAACAGGACGCCGACAATGCCAATGAGTGCTGAGACAGCGGCGAGCGTCCAGATGGCCCTGTGGGGGGTTAGGTTCTTGCCGTGCAACATGCCAAAGTGCGACGGCACCTCATCATCGCGGCCCATGGCGTAGGTCACGCGGGCGCCTGTGTTCATGCACGACAGGGTCGTGCCAATAAGAGCGAGGAACACCGTGAGGGCTTCAACCATCATGAACCACCAACCCGCGTTCGGGCTGCCGAATAGCCAGGCGCCGACGAGTTGCATCATGTCAGCTATAGGAGCGCTGGAACTGGCTGCGTCAGTCATCTTGTAGTTGTTGTTCAGGAAGAAGTTGGCGCAGAAGTACTCAATGAGGTAGCAGACAAGGCCCTGGATGAACAAGGACAGCAACACCGCCTTCGGGATGTGGCGCTTGGGATCCTTGGCTTCCTCGCCCATCGAGGTGACCGATTCGAAGCCGACCAGAATCAGAATCGCGATGCCGGCCTGGACAATGATGTAAAAAATGCCGTGCGGCTTGACAACGTCCCAGGCCGAGCTGAAATATTGGCGCGTCTCCTTGCCACCCTTCTTGCTGATCGGGTATGGGTAACTCGCCTTATCGACCGGCTCCATCTTCTGAATCTTCTCGCCTTTGTCCTCCGTCTCATATACCGGGATTTTATTGCCGTCCTTGTCTTTCTTTTCCGTCTGCACGTAGACCGGTTTGCCCTTGTCGTCAACGACTGGCTTGCCGTCTTCGCCCTCGTCCTGGATGGGTTTGTCGTCATCCTTCTTGTCCTCCATCTCCCAAACGGGCTTTACCAAGGCAGGCTTACCATCGATCATCGCCCAGGTCGGATGCCCTCCTTGTGGTTCATCCGGTAACCGAGGGCCATGACCGAGAAGATCAGCAGGGCGGTAATCTGGATGACGTTGATGGCGATGTTGACACTGGTCGAGCCGGTCACGCCCCGGAAGGCGATGTAAGCCACGCCAAACGCGAAGACGATACAGAACAAGATCATCAAAAGCGGGCTGTTGATCGACGAACTGAAGACCTTGTCCAGTCCCGGAATCTGTGGGACGAGGAAGCCAACCAAGATGGCTGTCACTGCCACCATCACCCCGGGGTAGACCCAATAGTACAGGTGACTGGCCCAGCCGATGACGAATTTGGCGATGCGAGCGAACTTGTAGGCGTGGGTCTTGGACAGGAACGCCTGTTCGGCGAAGAAGTACGATGAGCCAGCTCCAGGATAGAGTTTGGACAACTCGGCATAGGAGATGGCTGTGGCGAAGCAAAGTGCCAAGGCAGCCAGGATTCCAAACCAAATGTCGGAGCCTGCCATCGGGGCGCCGTACTGGCACTGCTGGGCGTAGGTTAGCCACAGGAACGCCCCTGGCGCGATTAGCGCCATGGCGTTCATCGTGAGACCTGTCAGCCCAAGGGTCGCCTTCATCTTGGGCGGTTCTGGAGAGCTGGCCATCAATGAGTCCTCGCTTTTCCCGTTTTGGTGAACGCACGGCCAATACAGTATGGTCCGTGTTGGTCACTGGTCACACGCGAACGAATGAGCGATGTGAGACAATCGCAGCGCGCAAGCTCTGCGCAATGGATGCAACATCCACTTCCCTCTGCACGGATGTAACCAGTGCTTTTCTAACTGGTTCGGATTGCAATTGGTGCGCCAAATGCACTGACAAACTACATCGCCTGCGAACTGGCCAATCACAAGCCTAGCTGTGTAAATCAGTTATGTTGACTTGCGCCATTCTGGAAAGGAACTGAAAACAAGATCGAGCGTGATTTGCTGCACAAGGACTGTGCAAGACATGCCTGGACGCTACAATGCACCCTCCGAAATCTCCCTCGCTAAGGCGAAGGGCAAGTGAATGGTTACCCTCGCTTGCGCGTTCGGGCTAACGTTCTGCTGTTAGCCCGACTGTGCAAGCGAGGGTATATTTTCTGCTGCCGCTCGCCTAACGCATCGGGCCAATGTCCGCAATACTGGCCCGAAGCGTTAGCGAGGGAGATTGCGGAGCTTTTTCAGATATTTGACGTGTACTTATGAAACTGACTTATGCCGAATTGTCTTCCCGCGGCCCGGTGCGGCCCAACAACGAAGATTCCGTAGCATTCTGGCAGCCTGATGAAGTGGAGGAGGCCCAGCGCGCGGAGCCGTCGCCATCCTCGCCGACGGCGTGGGCGGTCTCGGCCAGGGGGACATGGCCAGCCGCCTGGCGGTCGAGGTTGCCTTGCGGACGTTCCGGGAGGCCAAGCCCAGTCTGGAGCCTAAGCAGCTTCTTGAGAAAATGTTCCGGGCGGCCAACCTTGCGGTCTACGACCACGGCATGGACAATCGCGAGAAAGGTCGCATGGCGACCACCCTGACCATATCCCTCTTCCGCAACAATGAGGTCACGATTGGGCACATCGGCGATTGCCGCGTCTACCTCATTCAGAACGGCCGCATCCAGCTAGTCACATCGGACCATTCCTACGCCGCTCAACAGTTGAAGCTCGGCCTCATCTCCGAGCACGAGGCGGCCACCAGCGAGCTGCGTTCCATGCTGACCCGCAGCCTGGGCCGTGAGCCGATTGTGCAGGTCGATTATTACACTTGCACGGTCAACCAGGGCGATCATCTCGTACAATGTTCGGACGGTCTCTACACCTGTCTCACCCCGCTGGAGATTTCCGAGGTTGTCGCCCACGCAGGTTCGGCCGAGGCCTGCACCGAGCTGATTGCCCTGGCGGAAAAGCGCGGCGCCGACGACAATCTTTCCGTGCAGATCGTCCACGTTCACAAGGTCGAGCAGCTCATCTATTACCGCGGACTGCCGATTTACCAGGAGCCTGAGCTACCCATGAGTAAAGAGATTGAAGTTGGCCAGGTCCTCGACAACCGCTTTCAAATCAGCGGCGTCATCAGCCGCAGCGGCATGGCGTCGATCTTCAAGGCGACCGATCTCCTGACGGGCAAGACGGCGGCGGTGAAGGTCCCGTTCATGCAGTTCGAGAGCGACCCTGCTTTCTTCTCGCGCTTTCAGCGCGAGGAGGAAATCGGCAAGACACTGAACCATCCGTACATCCTGCACATCGTGCCGGTGGAGGACAAGAGCCGGCCCTACATTGTGATGGAATACATCGAGGGCCAAACGCTCCGCCAGGTCATGCGCGGTGTGGGCCGCATGTCCGTCGAGAATGCCCTGACGATCACCAGCCGCATTTGCGAGGCGCTGGAATACATGCATCAGCAAAAGGTGGTGCATCGGGATCTGAAGCCGGAAAACATCATGCTCTGCAACGACGGCAGCCTGCGCATCATGGACTTCGGCATCGCCAAAGCGGCCGGCATGCGCCGCCTGACGTTTACAGGCTTCTCCCCGGCCATGGGAACGCCGGACTACATGGCTCCCGAGCAGGTGAAGGGCAAGCGCGGCGATGAGCGCCACCGATCTCTACAGTCTGGGAGCCATGCTCTACGAGATGTTGACCGGCTCGCCCCCCTTCGAAGGATCAAGCCCCTACATGATCATGAATGCCCGGCTGATCGGTGACGCAATCGCCCCCCGCAAGCGGAACCCCGACATCCCGCCGGCCCTGGAGGAAATCGTTTTGCACGCCCTGGAGCAGAATCCCAGCGACCGCTATGCGTCGGCAGCAGCACTGCGGGTCGAACTCGACCATCTCGACCAGGTAGAAGTGACCGGGCGGGCGGAACGTTTGCGGCCGCCGGCGCTATGGCGGACCCGCTGGCGCATGGTGCGGATCGTTCTAATCGCGATGCTCATCCCCATAGTCGTGTTCGGACTGATGTTTGTCTTCTTCCGCGTGTTGAACCGATGAGGCAGTGAATTTTCGATTTTTGATTGACGATTTTTGATTGGCCGAAATGAACCCTGGTGTCCTATTCGCGTTGCAAAGCTGGGAATGTCAGCCATTCGGTGAGGGTCCAGACATGATCGGCCAGACCCGCGGCCATTGCTGGCGTCCGCTCCTGCCATCCTCCTTCGCTGTCACGCTGACGCAGGGTTCGCACCGGCCAGCAGAAGTTGTAGCTGTACATCGTGAAATAGGTCACCGCCTGATGCACGTCCCAATCCTTGGAGAAGCAGTAGGTCTTCCGCACCTTTCGAGCATTGCGGTTCCGGTCAGTCCCGTTGTGCCGTTCCACGAACGCTGTGTTGATCGCTCGGCTTGCCTTCGACAATGCCAGCGCGGCCATTACGGCCACGAACGTCCCGAACACCACTCGATGGTCGATCTTCACAACCCGGCCTTTTTTCCGGGTCTTATGCACGGTGGCATACTTCAAGTCGGCCAGCGGCACCTGGTACGGCGCCTTGGGCCGTCCCGGTTTTCCAGTCCGCTCGGGGATGACCTCTTCCCCATACGCCTCCAGGATGGCCGTCTTGTAAGCAGCATATTCGTCCGTGGTGATGAGATTCGGAATCCGGCCTTCGGTACGCTTCTTGAAGTCTTGCACCACTTCCTGGGTATTCTCCGAGATGCGTTCTCCTGGCACAACACTCACGACCAAGCGGTGTTCGGGGTCGAAAGCCACATGGTCCCAGTTATCCCCCTGCCGGTCATCAGCGGGATCGGCAGGGTCGCAGTTCTTCTCTTTCTTGCCGACGAACGCCCATTTTTCGTCGAACTGCACCTCCCGCGTCTGAGGGGGAAAAAGCCACGAGTTCGTCGTGGAGGTTTTTGGCGTGCTCGCCGGCAAGTTTGCTGTAACGGACAACGGTATCCTTGTTCACTCCGACCAACCGACCGGTCTTGCGGACGCCACAGCCTTCGTCAATATGGGCCAAGATCGAGAGAATCTTCTCTTGGGGTAAGCATGCTCGGAAGAGCGGCGTGCCTTTCCGCTCGCAAAATCGGGCCTTGCATGTAGCACAGCGAAGCATGCGATGTTGTTTGTTGGCCCCGTAGCGATTGCAGACACTCAGGTTGCCGGCTCCACGTTTGCCATAGTCTGGACACTCCGGATCCAGGCAACAAAACCGTGACAGGTCGTCCATGCTTTGCCCTCCGTGGCATGTGCGTTGGTTACAAGGCGACCCAGTTTATACAAAACGACTGCCTTACCGTGCAATACGAGAAGGACACCAGGAAATGAACAGAGCAATCGAAAATTCAGTAGTTCCAAAATCCAGCCACAGACGAAGCACGGATAACATCTTCCAGCCCGTGAATGCGGGCGCCGGAATGTAGCCCAAGGTGAGTCCTCGAACCTTGGGACAACGCCGGTCGCCCGCGCCCATCAGCCCCCGAATGGGGGCGGCGGAGAACGTCGGATGCCGTTGCATCTGTTCCGCCGCCCCCATTCGGGGGCTAATGCAGTTGGGTGAATCCGTTTATCCACGGGTTCGCAGACTCACCCGTGGCTATATTCCGTCGCCCCTTATCAGGGGCTGCAACCTCCGATTTTGGATCTACTGAAATTGAAAATCGGCAATCGAAAATTCACCACCCCACCACCTCACCACCTCACCATCCGCCCGATCAGTTGATCTTGTACATGGAGAAGATGATGCTCGGGATCACTGGCTCCTTGTCAGGTTTGATCGCCGTGATGCCGAGCCTCTTGCCGGCTGAACTGGCCGAGACCGCAACATTGAAGACATCACCCGCCTTGCACTCCGCAATCCCCTGGCACACGAGGACGGTCGTGAATTTGGGATCTTTGATGGTCTGGCGGCAGCCGGAATTGTCCACATCCTTGCCGTTCTGTTTGATCCAGACATCCACGTAATCGTCAGCGACTTCGCCACTCTCTTTACCAACCTGAATGGCCGCAACCACAAAATAGACCCCCGCCGTCTTGACGACCACGTCTGCCGGCTTGCCCTTTTCATCATGACCGAGGCCGCTGAGCGCGTCGTTACTCTCCATGGTCACGACCAAAGGAGTGGCATCCTTCGGTTTCTGCGAAACCGCACTGGACAGTGCGCATAGATCGCACCGGCCGGTTTGTCATCCGCGGCCACCGTACGTCCGGGTCCGGTGAGCAGTATCGTTGTAACAACGGTGCCTGCGACCACGGCCACGATGGCCATCAACATGCGTACGTTCATCCTCAATCCCTCCCAGTTGTGGGGCCAGGTGCCTGGAGAGAGGACCGTCGGCCCAGGAAACACCTTCTCCGGCTTCGCCGCTCGGCGCAACTCGGCAAGAAGGCTTACATCACCGGTCTTAGCAATTTCGATGCCGCCTAACCAGTTCATCATCAGACACTGAAAACAGCTTGTAATTCCAGGTCCCACGACATTGCAGCCGATTACCATGGGCGTGATTCCGTGCCGTGTTGCAGCATTGATTGCCCGCATTGGAGGCAGTTCGCCTGCATGTTGAACATAATTGTGAACAGGTCGATGCGCTGGCGTGACATCAATCAAGGCCATAAGTACTTGCCGTGAAGTGACTAACCGACTAAGTCAGCCGATAGGTCGGCTTGGCACAGTAAGTGCTAAAAATATTTGATTTCTTTCCCAGGTGCTATCATCACAAAATCAGGTAGTGCCTGAATATTGCGGTGCAAGTCTGCGTATCATGTCGGGTGCCATGCCCACGGCTTTGCGTGGGCATGGATGGGCTGTCAAAACATGCCCACGCAAAGCCGTGGGCATGGCACCCACCACCCCATCCGGGGCAGCACCGCATTGTTCAGGCACTACCCATAATCAACGTTGACGGGAGGTCGTTGTGCCGGATCACGCAGCTATCAGCATGGTGGGGATCCTGTTTGCGGGCTTCCTCGTTTTCTTCATGCAGGCCGGGTTCGCCCTTGTCGAGACCGGGCTGACGCGGGCCAAGAACGTCGTCCACACCATGTGCATGAACGTGATGGCTTACAGCGTCGGCGCCCTGGGCTTCTGGCTCTGCGGCTTCGCGCTGATGTTCGGCAACTACGGATCGCTTGCCGACCTGGGGAGCGCCGCCACCCTGAATCACGAGGTCAGCCTTCATCTTTTTGGTCGCGAGTTCGGCTTGATCGGTTATGACGGCTTCTTTCTGGCCGGCCAAGCACTAGGGCCGGGGCTAATGGCCCTGTTTCTGTTCCAGGTGATGTTCATGGACACCGCGGCCACCATTCCCACGGGGGCATTGGCCGAGCGCTGGCGTTTTGCCTCGTTTTTGGCCCTCATGTTTCTGGTGAGCACCATCATTTATCCGGTATACGGCAACTGGGTGTGGGGGAACGGCTGGTTGGCCCAACTCGGCCAGCACTTCGGTCTGGGTCACGGCCATGTGGATTTCGCGGGTTCCTCGGTTGTTCACATGACGGGGGGCTTGATCGGCCTGGTCGGAGCATGGAGCCTGGGACCGCGCATCGGCAAATACCGCCCCGACGGCAGGCCCAATCCACTGCCCGCCCACAATGTCCCCATGTACATGACGGGCGTGCTGTTTCTTGCCTTCGGCTGGTTCGGCTTCAACACGGGCGGCTGCCTGGCGGCCGCCGATCTGAACAGCGCTCGTATCGCCGTCAACACGATCCTGGCGTCAGCCGCCGGCGCCCTCAGCGCCCTGGGCTACGTGCAGTTCGTGTTCAAGCGGCCCGACCCCAGCTTCATCTGCAACGGCCTGCTTGCCGGCTTGGTGTCGATCACTGCTCCCTGTGCCTTCGTGGCTCCCTGGGCGGCAGTCCTGATCGGCGCGGTTGCCGGCGTGCTCGCTGTCTGGAGTTGGGTGTTCGTCGAGCGCGTGCTCAAGGTGGATGACCCGGTTGGGGCCATCAGCGTGCATGGTTTCGCCGGCCTCTGGGGCATTCTGGCAGTCGGTCTTTTCGCCAATGGCACCTACGGGCACGGCTGGAACCATACTCCTGACATTGCACGAGGAGTGACCGGTCTCTTCTATGGCGACCCGTCTCAGCTGCTGGCCCAGTGTATCGGCATCGCGGCGAACATCCTCTGGGTCGGGCCTGTGACTTATGTTTTATTCCGCATCCTGAACAAGCTGATCGGCAACCGGGTCTCTCCCCAGGTGGAAATGCAAGGTCTGGACATTCCCGAACTGGGGGCTTTGGGCTACATCATGCAGGATGCCAAGGTTTCCGAGGGCCAAGCCTACATTCTTACCGCTGTCGAGCCACGGCCCGCTAGTGTGCCGCCGGCCCTGTCCAAGCGTTTTATCCTCGCGGTCGAAGGACTGGACCAGGAACTACTGGCGTGTACCTGGTCCGATCTCTGTCGAGTCAGCGATCGGCCCATCCCGCCTGAATTTCGGGCTATCTATCCCTACATGACCACGCTCAAGGGCAATCGCTTCACGTTCCGGGCCGGCAGCGCCGAAATGATGCGCACGAACATGGAGGTTTTGCTGCGCGGCCGGCTGCCGGGGATGAGCGTGCGGGTTTGCGTCGAAGACTGAGAGTCTGTCCGGGAAGGCTCCCCTCGCCCCGGTACTTTGGGGAAGTGTGTTCATCTATGGTCTTGCGCCATAGTCCGGGAAGGCTCCCCTCGCCCCGGTACTCCGGGGAGAGGGGTTGGGGGTGAGGGGGTTTTTTTGGAGCCTATGCCCCCTCACCCCCAACCGCCTTTTGCCATATCTCAGGCGTTCATCCATTCATCAACCTTTTCATACACAGCATTCTTGAGGATCTCGGCAATGTAGTCCGGGAGCTTCCCGCGGCGGGGAGATTGCTTGCGCATGAACCGGCCCTCCTGGAGTCTCTATGAGGCGGAGATTATCTTGAATGTTCCCTTTTTAAGGACTATTTGTGTAGTTAAAGGTTCCGGACACCTGCTGCACCCGCTGCTGTAGCCGGCTCGGTCGGCGGCAGCGGCTTGTTTTGCTCAACCCCGATCTGAGGGGCAGGCATTCCACGCTTGCCTCGTCGGCAAACGAAACAAAATTGAGGCCACTGCGCTCCTGTTGCTCTTTAATATCTCTGAAAATCGCCCAGAGATCGTAATTGAAACGCGCGGCATGCTCCCCGCGGACGCGTCGAACCTCGTCTACAATCGGGTCACTCATGGGATCTCCTTTCTTAGCTCTTCGGGCGTGCAGATGATAGGGCCTTGTATCCTTTGCTGGCACAGACTGCTTCGATCACAGGCCGCATCGTAGCGTTGGCCATGTGCCGGCAATTCCAGGTCAAAAGATAGGGAATCTTTTGGTTGGCTGCGATTGCTATTGCAGGCGCATCGTCTGCCGTTCTCAGGCAAGGCCCTAGCCCGAACAAGTTCCTCCGCCAAAATCACGGCTGCTTCCGTCGTGTCCAACAAAAGCATGGATTTCAGAATCTGGAGACGTTCTTGCGCAGCTTCAGGATCGCCGCTTCCGCTTCCTGTAGGACCAGTTGCGACGTGCAAAGCTCAAAATCCGCGAGGGTATCCCACCAATCATGCGTGATTTGCTGATGCCCCACGATGACCACGTCGCGGCTAGGACGAGCCGTTAAGTAACTGACAAACGTGGTTTCGATGTAGACTCGTTGAAGCATGTCTCATTGGCCCCGGACAGGTGCAGTGGTTGGCTCGGCGCTCCCGAATATCGGGGACATGCTTGATATCCTTCGGATATGGCATGTCTCCATATTCCATATGTCCACATATTCCGCCCTTATTCTATATTCATATTCTTCATGCGCCTCCTCATGTTGAATCGGCACCCCTGGCACCCAATGGCCGAACTTGTAATTCAGCGTGGAATCTCGAATTTCCCCCTTTGCCCTCGGATCGTTTAGAGGGGCAGAAAGACCACCTGGTCTTTCCACTCGTCAGGCTCAACATCCATCGATAGGAACAGGATCTCGTCAATAGCCTGGCCAATCGGCATTCGGTCGGGCACGTCTGCATAAGGCCAACATCTTGCACGCGGACAAGCTCCAGTTCGATGTGTCGGCGCAACAAGCCGCGGACAATGTCGCCATTGAAGTTCTCGTCACTCACCAGGCGGAGCATGGAGCACTTCCTTCTGGGCCCGACGAGCCATCAGGCGGGCGCGCAGTTCGGCCCGGTCGGGCTGCTTGGCCTCGATCGTTCGGCGGATCGCTTCCGCTTTCTCCGCCCGCTTGCGCAGGTAGTCCTCCACCTCCGCCTTGTGTCGGAGATACCAGGTCAGCACCGCATACACGTCGCCCAGATGCAGGGTATCGTAGCTCTGGATGATTCCCTCGGGGGTCGCGCCATCCTCGAAGGCGTGTACGATGCGCTCGAGCAAAACGCGCGTGCCGGTAACGCGCAGGCCGCCCTGTCCGTCATCGAACAATGGAACAGCAACAGCCTGGATGGGCATGTTCATGGTGGAGTCCTCTGAGCCTTTGCACGTCCGAAGCAAGTCGCTCATGTCGTTAGTTTATCTGGCATTCCCGCTCCTGGCCACGTCAAACACTCAAGCTCCCCGCCGCCGGGCAATTAACTGGCGTATCGCGGGAACCAGAGGGGTAGGTACGATCATTACTGTTTGTCCCTCTGCTTCGTAGGCGGCTTCGTCTTCGGCGAGCGCCTCATCCTCGGTCTGGTTCTCGTAATGAGCCAGCACTCTTCGGACCCGTTGCTCATCCCAGCCGGGAGGGAACTTCTGGCTGCTTACCTTTCTTGGTTTCTTCGTCTGATTCTTCATCGTCGTCTCCATCGTCAAAAATGTGCGGGCGGGCTATGTAGGGTGCAGGGTCATCAGGTTGCCTCGTGTGGTTCGCTACACCCGGCTCCGACCTCACGCCTTGTTTTCCAGGGTCGGCACGGGCACCGGCTCGGCTGGGACTACTTCGGCGGCGGTTATCTCCTCGACTGGCTCCAGCTTGACTGCGGTTCCGTAGGCCAGAACCTCTGTGATGCCTTGAGAGAACTCCGTGGCATCGTAGCGCATGGCAAGGATGGCGTCCGCCTCGCGTTCCCCGGCGTGATCGACCATGCGCGCGTGGGCTTCCGACCGTGCCTCTTCACAAACATCCTCGAATTCGCGGATATTGCCACCGCCCATGGCGGCGAAAGCCCCCGTCAAGCTGCGGCCGAAGCCGGGGGCGCGAACCACGATACCGCGGACGATACCCAAGTAGCGGATGACTCTGCGGTTCTGGATTTCGTTTGCGGTGGTGACGATAATTTTGTGTTTCATGGTAGACCATCCCAAGACGTTTAGCCGCGACGCGGAGTCCTCGGAGCGGAGCGCGGAGGCACGATCACCGCGCACCGTCTTGCTCAAGCTGGCTTTCTTGACGGCCGGCTCCCCGGTCGCCTTTTCTTAGCCCCAGCGCTTCCGATGAGGGCGATGGCCGACTGGAGTTGTTCACAAACCCAGGCGTTCAGACTCTTGCCTGAAAGCTTGGCAGCCAGGTTGACTTGCCGGTGAAGCTCCGGCGGAATTCGTGTCACGAACTGGCCAGAGAAGGGCTTGTCGGGTTCCTCGCCACGAGATGCACAGAACGCAAGATAGTCTTCTACAGACTCCCGAAAAGCCTTCTTGAGTTCAGCAACGCTTTTACCCTGGAATGTAATCACATCGCGCGTGTTGATGACTTCGCCGTGAAAGGTGCCGGCCTCGTCGTCGAATTCAATCCTTCCAATGTATCCCTTGTACTCCATCATGGGGTTACTCCTGCTTCGATAAGAAATCGGCGCATTGCGCGGATGGCCCCTTTGTCTGTTTCCTTCTGTGATCGCCTGGAGAGTGCTTCGGTGTTTCTTGCTCATGGCCTTATGAATAGTATCGCCGGGCGATACCATTGTCAAGGGCGAGCCGCTGCCAATTGAATGCAAGTCGTCGTCCAATTTCTGTCATGTTTTGTGCAAGTAGGTTTAGGGGACACAACTCGCAGCCACCACCACAAACCATTGACATCTCTCCCCCCAATCCGCCAAAATCGCATCCATGAAACAGTGGCATCCGGTATTCGCGCAGTTACTCCGTCCCGCAGTCGAAGCTTACTACGACGTGCAGACGACGATGCCTGTCGGCGATGCACCCCGCTCGGCACCGAGCGGCAGGTGGCCCGGCTGGTACTTGAGCAACCGGGGTTGCAACAGCTTTACGGCGGCTGGCTGGCGACTTTACATCCCGCCGCCTGGAAGGAGATTGAAACCGTGGCTCGAACAATGGGAAAGAAAGCACTTTTCGACATACGGCCGGCGATTGAATCGTTGGGCCTTGACCGCGTCATCGAACAGGTCGGCCTTGACCGCGTCATCGAACAGGTCGGCCTTGACCGCGTCATCGAACAGGTCGGCATCGACCGCTGGCTGGCCAGCCTGTCTCCCGCCCAGCGTCGGGAGGTGGAACGGCGGTTGCTACAGGGAAAGAAGTAGAGACAACGCGGCTCAGGGACAGAGCAACGAAAACACAGTCCCGACCCCGCCGATGTTTCTTTTCACCATTGCGAATACTTTTCACCGGCCGGGGTCGTTCAACTTTGCCTTCAACAACCACAACCGCCAAATCCGAGCCGACTTCAGGCTAGCCAGTGCCTGATTCGCCTTATTTGCTTTTCACTCAATACTTTTCATGGACCCACTCTCAGCGGTGAAAAGAGACAGCGGCAATCTGCACGAATGAGGATGGCACTTCCCAAAACAAAGGGGGCGAGTCTCGCGACTCGCCCCCTCGTTTTGCTCGACATCGAAGCTCAGATCAGAATTCGTAGAGCATGTCGAAACCGAACGTGACCTGCGAGTTGCGCGTGCCGGCGCTGTACGGATGGGTGCTATTTGCCCAGTCCCAGCGAACTTCCGGACGCACGCGCAGGTTCTTGTAAGGCTTGTAGGTTGCGCCGAAGGTAAGTTCATAGAAACTGTCGGCGAACCCGGTACGGAAACCGTCGTCGTCGCGGAACCACTCGGCCCGCGTACCCAGGGTCAGGTGTGGATCGACGGTGTAGAACAGGTAGTTGGTCAACCCGTACCATTCGGCGGCCTCGTTGCGGTTGGTGCCCGCCTTCGAATTCAACGAGGCGTCAGGCTGCCAGCCGACGTTGCCGCCAACGACCCAGCGCCACTCGTCGCACTTGCCGAACTTCTGGGTGTAGTAGGACGTGATCAAGGACCGCCACGAAGAGTTCTGGGTGATGCTGGTGGCTGTCGGCTCGGGCCCGAAGATCCACGACGTGGTGAAGTTTTTCCGCTTGTCGCAGGAATTCCACACCAGGCCGCCCATGTACTCCGCCACGTCATTGTAGTCCTGGAATGTTACGTCCCAACTGCGGACGATGCAATTGTGAAAATCAATGGTGTCTCCCAGGTGTGTCATGACCATGACACCCATGTGGGTGAAGGGGATGGCATAGTAGAACTCATAGCTGTGGCTGTAGAAGTCGGTGCTCGTGCCAGGAGTCAGCTCACCACCCATCAAGGTGTAGAACCGGCCGACGCGAACATCGACACCGCGGTCGGTGAGGACCGGCAGGTGCGTATCGATGTAGAACTGGGGCAACGACAAACCAAACTCATTGGCGCTCGGGAAACCGCCGGTTTTCAGGTTCAGGCGATTACCCGTCAGATTCGGCCACAGGCCCAAATCGATGTTTTCCAGGTCGGGAGCGTCGTGACCGGCGAACAGGTCGATGCGGCCGCCCATGTGGAATTCGTCCTTCTTCTTGTCCAGGTCCAGGGTCTTTTCAAGGACGATGTAGGCCTGGTTGAGCATGATGTTGTTGTCGCGGTTATTGAAGCTGGTGCCGAAGAGGCGGTTGTCGGCCGGGTTACGGAAGTCGGTCGTGAAGCCCGCCTGGATCCAGCCGTAAGCCTTGATGCCGTTCTTGTCCATGCAATCGAACAGGCCTGGGGTTCTGCACTTGAGGAACTGCATCAGGGGCGTATCGGGCCCCTCGTCCTTCTTCTCCTCACCGTTGCCGTTACCGTTCTTCTTTTCGGCTTCATCTTTCTTGTCGCCGTTAACTTTCTTGTCGCCGTTGCCGTTCGACTTCTCCTCTTCCTTCGGGGGGCAGAAGAGCAAGCCGTGAAGGAAACCGCAACTGTCGCAGTGCGGCTTGTGCTCGACGGGTTCCATCTTTAACTCGTCGCATTTCCACTTTTTCAGCCAGTCCACCTCACACTCGGTGCAGCCTTTGCCGCAAGCCGTGCCATTGCAATTCTGCCCGGCGGGGCAGGCGTTGGCTGGGGGAGCATCGCCAGTAAGGGTGATCTCGCCAGGCTGGCTGGCGGCCTGCGGCGGCAGATTCTGCGCCGGCGCTTGCGCTACCAGGAGCACGGCGCTCAAAAACAGAGTGGGATTCATGTCAACCTCCATGTCTCTCGGGAATGGTTCCATGCCTGGCCTGTCGAGATCGGTGTTCGATAAGAGTTATCGGAGCGATGGCCTGTGAATTCCAGAAAACACGGGCACTGCAGACCCGCTTCCGCATGCCATCAAGCCCGCCGCTTTCGGACGCGCAAAATCTCCCGAAGAGACCGGGAATTCCGCCTCTGAGGGATTGCCCTGTGACGCCGATTATCGGCAGAAAGGTCGCCAACGACAGCGCTGCTGCCGCCCCCGAGGCGAAGCCTGAAGAGAAGAAGCCCGCTCCGAAGTAATGCGAGCGGCAGGAGATATGTTGCCCGTAGTCGCATTCGCAAGAATGTGGGTTGACACCATGTCCCGCATTCTTGCGAAGGCGGCTACGCGTAGGCTGGCGAATGGAGGATAGAGGATAGAGGATGGAATTCGATGCTCCATCCTCCATCCTCCATCCTCCATCCTCTATTCTCTATCCTCCATGCTCTATTGCAGATTGCACGGTCATCAGCTCCCGGGCGATGCGTGCTGCCAGGGCAGCATTGGCAGTCAGGATTTCCTTGTATACTTGAAGCGTCCGGCCACCCGTCAACTTGGCCAAACGCGAGGTGAGAAATGGCGTCAGGTCCTTGCTGCGGACGCTTACTGCTTGCCGTTCAACCTCGAACAGGTCATGCCCTTCAACATCGGGATCGAGCGCCATACCGGCCGAAACCGGCTGGGCCAGCAGTACGCCGGCGCCACCCAAAGACCAATGAACGGCCAGCAGCTTCGCCGCCTCGGCGGGCGTGTCCACTCGTGTGGAAACAGGGTAGCTAGTCTCACGCACGTAGAATGCGGGGAACGAGTCGGTGCCGTAGCCCAGGACTGGTACTCCGAGGCTTTCCAGGATCTCGGTGGTGCGCGGCAGAGCGAGAACCCCCTTGGTGCCGGCAGAGATGACGGCAACCGGGGTGCGAGACAGGGCCACCAGGTCGTCGGACATGTCCAGAGCGTTTTCACTGGCACGTCCGAGACTACCGACGCCGCCGGTTATGACCAGGCGGATGCCGGCTTCGTTCGCCAGGCAGAGGTTCGCAGATAGAGTAGTAGCGGCGGTCTGGCCTCGGATGACGGCCGCCGCCAGATCGCGCCTGCTCGCCTTGAAAGCACTCTTCCCATGAGCCAACCCTTCCAATTCCTCGGCGGTCAGTCCGACCGTTGGCCGTCCCCGCCAAATAGCGATGACCGCCGGTATCGCCCCGTGCTGGCGCACCACGGCTTCGGCTTGCCGAGCCGCCTCCAGGTTGATCGGCCAGGAGAGGTTATACGCTATGGGTGCGGAACCAAGGCCGACCACAGGCCGATTTTCCTTGAGGGCCGCAGCCACTTCGGGTCGCACATCGATGGTTGATGATGTTTCCAAGGTCGGCCTCCTCGCAATCCGCCCTCTTTGTTTCATTATAGCTGCCTGCTCTGTCAACATCTTCATTTTCAATGGGCCAGCCGGCCGGCGTCAGCCGACACCTCCCGATGGCCGTAGAAGCTGTAAAGCACCGGCATCAGGTAGCGGTTCAAGAGCAATGTCATGATCATGCCGCCAACCACGACGATGGCCAGCGGCCGTTGCGTCTGGGCGCCGATGCGCGTCGATAGGGCCGCGGGCAGCAGTCCAAAGATCGCTGTCAGGGCCGTCATCATCATGGGCCGGACGCGCTTGGCGGCGCCTTGCAGGATCGCCTCGCTCAGCGGCTACGCCCTGAGCGCGCAACGCATTGAAGTACGAGATTGACAACAATCCATCCATGATCGCCACGCCGAAGATCGAGATAAATCCGACCGCGGCCGAGATGCTGAAGTTTGTTCCGGTCAGATAGAGCGCCCAGACGCCGCCCAGGGATAGGGCGACCACGTTGGACAGGACACAGAAAGCATCAGTGAGCGACCGGAAGGCGAGGTGAAGGAGAACAAAGATCAGCGCCAGGGAGATGGGGATGATGTACATCAGGCGTCCCTCGGCTTCCTCCATTTCCTGGAACTCGCCGCTCCACTCGGCGCGGTAGCCGGGCGGAATGAGGTCTCTGGTCGCATCCTGTGCCTTGCTGACGGCCCCGGCCAGGTCGCTGCCACGGACGCTGAACTTGACCGCGATCATGCGATTGCCCTGCTCGCGGTAGATCGTCGAGGCGCCGGCTTTCAGGAACTGGCCGAAAGGATCTGGGCTGCCGTCGATGCCCACGGGAGAGACCAGGTCGCGCAACCGCAACCGCGGCGTGCTGGTAATCGGGTTGCTCGTGTCGGTCGGGCTGCCGCTCTTCGACGGCACGGCCAAGGCAGTGCCTGCCGCTGCCACATTGGGGCCGGGGCCGGGGCTGATAACCACCTGGCGATTGGTGATGTCTACGGGGATGTCCAGGATCGACTCCTCGCTGCTCGCGGCGCCGCGGGGCAGGTGCAGGGTCCCGTCGAACTGCTTTTCGCCCTCGGTCATGGACGTGAGCGCCTTGCCCCCAGGTTGGTCTGGATGGCGTTGTTCACGTCGGCGACCATGACGCCCCAGCGCTCGCATTTCATGGGATCGACGCGGAACTCGAGATTCGTCTGACCCTTGATGTTGAAAACGCCCACGTTCTCGATCCCTTTGATCTTGCGGGCGCCGTGTTATCAACTTCCTCGAGTCGCTTTTTCACCTGGATTGCCAGCTGCTCCAGCTTGTCGAGGTCGGGACCGAAGATCTTGACCGAGTTGTCCCCCTTGACACCCGAGAGCGATTCCATGACGTTGTCGCGGATGTTCTGCGAGAAGTTCCAGTCAACGCCGGGGAGCCTGCGGGCCAGGTCGGCGTTCATCTCCTCGATCAACTCCTCTTTGGTGCGAGCGCGATCGCGGGGGAACGGCCAAACTCGCCAGCTCTTCCGCTTCACTCTGGGCCATTCTTTCTGCGGGTACAGGGGGACGAAGAACTCCGAATTGTAGAATCCTGTCGGATCGATGCCGTCGTCAGGCCGGCCCAGCATGTTCACGATGGTTGCTGTTTCCGGATAGCCGGCCATGATGGCACGAGCCTCGCGGCCGTCTCTGGCTACACGGTCGAGGGAAACATTGAGCGGGAAAGTACCACGAATCCACAGGTTGCCTTCCTCCAGTTCCGGCATGAACTCGCGGCCCAGCGTGGGTACCTTCGCCAGCGTGTCGGGGAATTGGCTTTTCAGGAAAGGTATGACAAAGAGGATGGCAAGCGTACCCGCGATGAGGCAGGCAAAGACACTCAGGGTCACCATGCGGTGATTCAGGCACTGATCCAGCTGCGCAGATAACTTCTCTTGAGATAGCGCACCAGGAAATTATCTTCGGCCGGCTTCAAATGGCGGAATCCCAGCACACACAGGACCGGGGCCAATCCCAGCGCCAGGAGGAGCGCCCCGCCCAGGGCAAAGGCATAGGTGTCGGCCATCGGACCGAAGATTTGCCCTTCCGGCCCGCGCATGGCGAAGAGGGGAATGAACGCGCACACCATGATGGCGGTCGAGAAGAACAGCGCCCTCTCCACCTCGCCACAGGCTTTGAGGATGCGCTGCTGGAGCGGCAGCTCGGCATGTTCGCCCGCGGCAATGTGGCGGTAGATATTCTCGACCATGATGACCGACGAATCGACAATGATCCCGAAGTCCACGGCACCGATCGACAGCAGGTTGGCCGACCTGCCGCGTACATAGAGCATGCAAAAGGCAAACAGCAGCGCCAGCGGGACGTTGATGGCCACGATGAGGGCGCTGCGCACGTTGCTGAGGAACATGAGCAAGATCACCGACACGAGGACCATGCCCATAAGAAGGTTTTCCTGAACAGTCTCGGTCGTCACATGGATCAGCTCGGTGCGGTCGTAGTAAGGCTCGATCTGCACGCCGGGGAGCATGCGGCCCGAACCGGGGTGGTTCAACTCCTCGACTTTCTTCTCGATGGCCTTGAGGACAGGCAGCGAATCCTCGCCCTTGCGCAACAGGACGATGCACTGCACCTTGTCGTCCTCATCGCGCCAGCGCAGCTTGCCGGTTGCGTCGAGTTCGCGGTGAATCTCGGTGGCGGTGCGCGTTTCCGCGGGCTTCTTCAAGCCGACCCGGCCGAGGCGAGTCTGCTGGCCGACGACGACGCCGCTCGCGCCGATCGGCTGTCCAGGGCTTAGGCGGCCGCCAACAACGATGTCCTCGATGCGGATGGCCCTGTCGTTGATCGCCGTGATACCAATCTTGCGGATCTCCAGAATGCGGCGGTTCTCCTGCACGCGCAGTATCCCGGCTGCCGCCTGAGCCAGGCGCTGGCGCGAGGCCCTGCGAAGTTTGGCAAGGTCGGGGCTGTCGGCGCGCCTCGGCCTTCTCCAGTTCGGCCGCTGCCGCGGGATCTGGATCTTTGACACAGTAGACCAGCGTCACGGGATCGAGACCGCCGCCGATCAGAGCGACGCTGCGCACATTCATGGCCTGCTCGCCCAGGACAACAATGTCGCCGCTGACGTTCTGATTAGCGTTGCTGAGAGCATTCTGAATCTGCTGCAGGGTAATCCCGAACTGTTTGAGACGATCCGGATCGGGGTGGATTTCGTAGCGCTTGACAGTGCCGCCGCTGCTGGAGACGTCGATGACGCCTGGGACGCGACGGAACTCGCGCTCCAGCACCCAGTCTTGCATCGCCTTGAGATCGTTGAGGGTGTAAATATCGCGGCCGGCGTCGTCCTTGGGGCAGTTGAGGGTGTAACGGAAAATTTCGCCGGTGGGCGTTTCCGGGGACAATTTCGGAATCACGCCGGCAGGGAGCGGTTCCGTGAATTGCAGTCGGTTGATGACCTCCTGTCTCGCCTTTTCGAAGTCGTGGCCGTACTCGAACTGGCAGCGCAGGTGCGACAGGCCGAACAACGACTTGGAGCGCAGATACTTCAGGTTCGGCATGCCGGACAGGGTGACTTCCAGCGGCACGGTGACCAGACGCTCCACCTCGTCAGCCGATGCGCCAGGATACTGGGCGATCACCTCGATAATTGCCGGGGCTGGGTCGGGGTACGCTTCAACGTTGACATGGATAAACGAGTAGGCGCCGAGAGCCAGAAGCGTCAGGGCCAGCATGATGACGATCAGCCGGTTGCCGACGGCCCACTCGACGAGCATGCGGACCATTTATTCGTCTCCAAGCTCTACTTATGAGCGGCATCCTCGCGCAGTTCCAGCTCTTTCTTGAGCAACAGGACACCAGAGGTCAGGACGCGCTCGTTCGTGGTCAGGGGTTGGCGTTGCCAAAAGCCCTGTTCGGCTTCTTCGGGCTTCAGTTTCGCCTCCGAGTCGCTGAGCACGCTGCGGACGAAGACCGTCCTGTCGAATCGGTGCGTCACCTGAACACGCCGCAAGGTAAATCTGTCTTCTGCGGTCTGCACGAAGACCAGCGATTGCTTGCCGTCTTCGATGATAGCGCTGGCGGGGATCTCAACCACATTGTCCGGCCACGGCAGGTCAATGGTCGCCGTAACGAACTGACCGGCGCGGAGTTTACCCTGGGGGTTGTCAATGTGACCCTTGACTACTGCGCTGTGCTGGTTGACGTCGATGAGTTGACCGATTTCATCGATAGGCCCGGAAATGCCTTCCGAGTCAAGACTGGCCACAGGACGGACAGTCCAGCGCAGCCCCTTCTCTCGGAATAGCTTCACGAGCGTCGGTAAGTCGTCTTCCGATGCGTTGGCGATGACCATGAGCCGATCGACGTCGGCGATTTGAAACAGATTGACGGTGCCATCGACAACTGTCTCGTTCAAGGCGAGGTTACGCTCGACAATGGTGCCGTCGCGAGGAGCGCGCAGCTCGACGCGCGCCCACTGGGTATCCTTGGCCGGATCGCGCTTGCCATGCCGCTTGCTGATCTGGACAGCCTCGTCGCGGACGGCGTTCAGATCGTCCTCCGGGATGTTCCAGGTCTTGAGGAAGTTTTCCGCGCGGGCGACGGCGTTGCGATCTACCACGACGTTGCGGTGGGCGTTCAGCAAGAAGACGAGCGGGACGGAATCGGCCGACTTCTCGGCAAGCTCGAGAATCTCCTCGTCTAGTTTCAACTGGACCAGGGCGTCGATCAGGTCATTCTTCTTCGAGCCGACGTCGACGCTATGAAAGACCGCAAGAAGGTCGCCCTTTGTATGCACAGGGTATCCCCACATCGACCAGGTGTGTGGGCCTTGGACACGGTCGCCGGAACGCAGCTCGCGCAGAACGGGTTCGCCTTTCTTCAGGGTAGGCCCCGCTTGCCGAGCGGGGCCAGTCCGGTTCGGCAAACCGGACCTACTGGCGGCCTCATCGCGCACCTTGCCGATTTCAACTGCCTCGGCAGGAGCGAAGCGAATGCGCATGCGCATGAGGCGGCCCGGGTCCAATGCCGTTGAACCGGACAGGACCAGGGGGCGTGATCCTGTCGGCACTTTGGCTTCGGCAATGGCATCGACACCGCCTTTGTGAATGCCCAGGGAAACACGGACTTCTTCCGGCACGGTGAGCGTGTGCGCGGTGTCTTTCACCAGATCGACAGCGAGCGTCGGCGCCGTTTCGTAAGTGTATTTCGGCTCGGAGCCAAATAGCCCGGGGATCGAAACGCCTGCCAGCCACGCGACGAAGAGAACGAACAGGATCAGGGCTGCACCGATCGCTCCAATCGTCAGCCAACGGAGGCCACGCAATCTAACTTGCCAGGTATTCATTCACTTCAATATATAGTTTACACAAATTACGGAGAGAAGCCCCAGGGGGTCGGCCCGGCCCGCCGGCGCGAGGTGGAACACCGTTAGCAACTTATGTGCCGATTTTGGCGTTGATTGGACGCACGAAGGGATGACTTATGAGGATTCCGCTGGCAGCCCGTTAGAAATCTAACTCCCCCCGCAAGACAATGCCCTGATCGCTCAGTTCGCCTCGCGATGTCCTGGTGCTCAGCCTGCCCACGTTTCACCAATACTCGTACTGGTAGCAGATCGGGGCCTGGCGGGACAGGGGGCGTTGACAGAAACCTTGTAGAAGTTGAGACTATGGAATCAACGGAATGACCATTATCAGCCCGGCGAAGCGATTGAAATCCGCGATATTGTGCGTCAACAGGTTTGGGATACCTTGAGCCAGCATGGTGGCGACGATGTTAGCATCGTGAACTTGCTTGCCAGCGCAAGGGATCGAGCCGAGCATATTGAGAAGATGAGAAGTAACAATTGCTCCGTCTTCAGCAATGCTGAAGCGCGTCTCAAAGGCGCGAACGTCGCCAAGAAGCGTCGCCATTGGAACTGGAACGGTCAGAGTTCCAGGTCTGGACATGGCAGCCAGGTATTCGCGCAAGACCTGCCGGCTGGTCCAAAGGGGATGACCAACCGTGACAAGAGTTTGAAGTTTGGCGACCGCACTGTTGTGATAGGGCGACAGTGTTGTCGTTGAATATATTAGAATATTGGTATCCACGAACACCGGATCAGCGGCCGTCGTCGCCATAAAGATCCTCACGGTGAAATGTCATGGTGGGGTCAGTCAATCCGACGTTGTGGGTCGGCCAGTCCGCCAAAGATGTCTCTTGCTCCGTGCGCAGGGGAGAATCCTCGAGCACCACAACGATTTGATGTACTCCTGGAGGAATGTCAGCCGGAACATGCAATGTCAGAATATGATCGGAACGAACCGTAGCTGCTGCTGTTAATGCTCGCATGAGTTGCTCCATCGGTTTACCGATTCAACAATTTGATGAAATGTCGGACGGTTTATGGTCATGACCGCACCCTTTGGGAGATACACTCTTCTTTGATTGTAGCGAGCATGTGCAGTTCTTCATAGACCAGAGATAGTCGATGAGTCTACCAGCTTGGAACCTGATTCACCTCAGAATTGAAACTCCCCCCGCAGGATGATACCCTGATCGCTCAGTTCGCCTCGCGATGTCCCGGTGCTCAGTCTGCCCACGTTCCACCAGTATTCGTACTGGTAGCCCGCGAAGAAATAGACGCCCGGCCAATCAGGCGGCTGCCACTCCAGGCCCAAACGGGCGTTCAAGCAGGGCACAGCCTGCGAGCTGGCGGTGCGCGTCTGCCCGGACCCTGAAGTTATTGATTGCTCGAAGAAGCCCTGGCGGATTCTACCCAGAAGAGCGCTGGCGTCCACTCCGCCAACCAGGCTCAGCCCGGATTGTGTTCCAACTTGCCGTGTATTTCCGGCACGTTGGCAACTCGCCGCCACATCGTAGAACTCCAGCCGATGCCCCAGCTCCACGCCGATATGGGGGCCGACGCCGGTGTAGGTGTTGCTGGTCCTCGTCTCGACAATGCCGCTGCCGGGAGGACCTGCCTTGCTGGGAGTTTCATCGACTCGTGAATCGAAGAATATGGAGGCCAGACGCAGTCCGCTCCGCCACTTCATCTCACAGTTTGGCCACAGAGAAAACTCGCGGCTGGCGTAGTCTAGATCGGCCACCTGCATGTCGAGACGGCTTGTAACAGTGGCAGGCCCGTCTAGCCCCTGTCCCGCGGCTGTACCATTGGTTGAGAGGAAGCGGTAGCCGAAAACAAATTCGCCGAAGCCCGACGGCAGCCGATAGCCCAGGTCGAAGCGGGGCGAGACAGTCCAATCCAGTGGCGTGCCGGCTGTTTGAACAGTGTTCGTGTTGGCGCCGACCTGCACGGTGTTCATCAAGTGGTTCTTGACGTGGGCCATGCTGGGGTCGATTTCCGCCTCAACAAACCAGCCCGGTCGTCCGAATTGCGGCGGATCGAGGATGGGATCCACCTGGAAATATGGACGCTGCAAATCGGGGCCGGGAGGGACGGGGGGCGTTGTCAGAAACAAGGAGCGTGGCTCGTCGGCAGGCCGAGGCAACCCCGGCAGAGGATCGGGCTGGACCTGGCCAGGCATGGGCGCGGCGCCTGGGCATCACAAGATGACGAGGTGACAAGGTGACAGGGTGACAAGGTGACCATGGTTGCCAGCATCCATATCAGTAAGAGACGAGCCGCCGGTGTCATCGTAAAAACTCCTTCTTGGTTGCACGGGTCTAACCGCCCACCCTGTCACCTTGTCACCTTGTCACCTTGTCATCCTGTCACCTTGTCATGTTTTCTTGTCCGCACGGGTGCTCGCACATCCACCCCGGCAGTTGTTCCAGATCGGGCAGCTCCGGTACTGGCAGCGGTTGGCCAAGCTGGAACAGGTCATCGGTCTGCAGCACATCGGCCACGCTCACCACCGACGTCCAGAGCTGACCGAGTGTCGTCAAGTAAGTGGTTACGTTCGTCACCAAAGTCTGTTGCGCGGTTACCAGGTCTCCGAAGGCCGCGTTGATGTCAACCTGGCGGCGTTGATAGACGCCACGATAGTAGCGGACCTGGTTGGGCAGAATGTTGCGGCGGTAATACTCCAGGGCATCGAGGTTGTTCTTGTAGTTGGCGTAGGCCGTGGCGAGGTTGGTGTTCAGAGCGAGTTCGACCCGATGCGGCTCTTCGCTGGCCCGAAGCAAGGCAGCCTGGGCGGCAATGATGTTACCCTTATTCTTGTCCCAGATCGGCAACGGCACGCCAACCGAGGCAGTCCACACCATCTGCTTCGGCGGGAGCGCGAATTCCTTCAAGACGGCAAAGTTCACATCCGCGTCCGGGTACCACGGTGTGACCTGGGCAAGCTTGAGGTTGTAGCGGGCCTTGTCGATGACGTTGCGGGCCGTGAGCATGTCGGTGTGGTTCTGCAAAGCGTGGAGCCGGACGGCATCGAAATCGAAATACGGGATGGCCGTGTCGAGCCGCCCGGCGACCTCGGAGAGCGGTAATTGGTGAAGGCCGATAGCCGCGACCAACTGCTTCCAGGCATAGGTGTAGTTCTGGATGGCTTGCTTGTAGGCCAGGCGGGTCGTAAACGCCTGGGCACGCAACGCCGCTGGTTCATGAGGCGCGGCCTGTCCGCCTTTTATCAGATCAACTTGAAGGCGGTAGATTTCATCCGTGAAACGGGCCAGTGAGCGGTCTATGCGCATGGTTTCCTGAGCGACGAGGTAATTGAAATAGGCATTACGCACCCCGGTGGCCAGGTCGCTGCGGGCTCGTTTGAGGGCCAGTTCGGCGTTGTCCAGGTCTTTCTCGGCGGCCGCGGCTTGCAGCTTGAGCTTTCCCCCGTTGGAGAGCTTCTGATCTACACCGAATCCCTGGACGCCGGCCGTGCTGCCGTCATTGGACGGCTGTGCCTGGAAGGATACCGTCGGATTGGGGTAGGCACGCGCCTGGATGAGGTTGCCCTTGGCGGCTTCGACGTTGGCGGCAGCCTGCCGAAGCTGCGGACTGTTGCCGGCGGCGATTTGTTGCAGCGAGGCGAGGGTGTACGGTTGATTGTTCGGGCCGGGGAGCGGTTTCGGCTCAGTTGGCAGTGGCGGCAGTTCCGGATAGAGACTGTTGATCTGTTTCTCCCGGATGGCCGGGTTCTTGTCCAGTTGCGGAATCGGTGACGCCTCGGAACCGGGAACAACCGGAGGGATCTTCAGGTCAAACCTTTGCTTCCCGGCGGCTGGTTTTTCGGAAGCCTGGGCCATAAAAACCGTCGTCTGCACGTCGGTAATGCAGCCATGTTGCTCGATACTGGCCCGATGCGTAAGCGAGGGTTCTCCTCGCTCACGCATCGGGCCAGTGTCCTGGGGTGTCTTCGCTCCCTTGTCCGGAGCTGCGCCAGGCGCCGCAGGGCTCCCGAATGAAGGAGGCACCACATCACATGGGTGATCCGCCAGGTCGCAGATGGCCCGGTCGGTGTGTTCGCGGGTGTTATAGAGACAGCCGCCCAGCGCCAGAAGTCCAGTGAATATCAGGAGCCGTCTGAGCAACATGGGACCGTGCCTCTTTCGAAGGATGAAGGATGAAGGATGAAGGCAGTAGACAGTAGGCAGTAGGCAGTAGACAGTAGACAGTAGACAGTAGGCAGTAGACAGTAGACAGATGGCAGACTATATTGACTGCTTACTGCTTACTGCTTACTGCTTTCATCCTTCATCCTTCATCCTTCATCCTTCATCCTTTCTTTTCCATCCCTTTTTTGCTTCCCCATTCCCAGAGTCTTCCTAGCTTGACAGTCTCTTGCGAATGGTTGTAGGGATAATATCGGATGATGGACGTGGCACGCTGGAATTTTTCCGAGAATTGCAAATAGGATTAAAGTGTGCTCAACCCGGTCGCGGACTGGTCGCCAGTCGCTGATAAGCCCGTGCGTTCCGCCCCACATGCCAAACGCCAGCACCCGTGGGGGAGTGAGTGGTGGAGTGGTGAGTGGTGAGTAGTCCACAGATACCACTCACCTACTCACCACTCACTCTTCTTCACCACTCACCACTCACCACCTTCAAATATCAAAATACAGCGCAAACTCATACGGATGCGGCCGCAGCCGGATCGCATCGACTTCCTTCTCGCGCTTGTACCAGATCCACGTGCTAATCACGTCCTTGGTGAACACGTCGCCTTGCAGCAGGAACTCGTGGTCCTTCTCCAGGTTCCGCAGCGCTTCGTCCAGCGATCCCGGCGCCTTCGGCACCTTGGCCAGTTCCTCCGGCTCCAGGTCGTAGATGTCCTTGTCAAGCGGCTCGCCCGGCTTCATCTTGTTCTTGATGCCGTCCAGCATCGCCATGAGCATGGCTGAGAAGACCAGGTACGGATTGCTCGAACCGTCTGGACAGCGGAACTCCAGCCGTTTGGCCTTCGGGTTGGGTGAATAGACCGGGATGCGGATCGCGGCCGAGCGGTTACGCCGGCTGTACGCCAGGTTGACCGGCGCCTCGTAGCCCGGCACCATCCGCTTGTAGCTGTTCGTCGTCGGATTGGTGATGCCGCACAGGGCCGGTGCATGCCGCAGCAACCCGCCGATGGCGTACATGGCCATGTCGGAGAGACCGGCGTAGCCCGAGCCGGCGTAGAGGTTCTTGCCATCCTTCCACAGCGAGCTGTGAACGTGCATGCCGCTGCCGTTGTCCATGAACAGCGGCTTGGGCATGAACGTCGCACACTTGCCGTACTTCTTGGCCACCATCTTGATGATGTACTTGTACTTGAGCACGCTGTCAGCCATCTCGACCAGCGGTTGGAAACGCATGTCGATCTCAGCTTGGCCGCCGGTGGCGACCTCGTGGTGTTGGGCCTCGATCTTCAGACCGCACTGGATCATCGTCAGCATCATCTCGGAGCGAATGTCGTGCTGCGAGTCCGAGGGCGGCACGGGGAAATAGCCTTCCTTGTAGCGCAGCTTGTAGCCGGTGTTGGGCTTCTCCTCGCGGCCGGTGTTCCAGGCGCCTTCGACGCTGTCGAGGAAGTAGTAGCCCGAGTTCGGCGTCTGGTCGTAGCGGACCTCGTCGAAGATGAAGAATTCCAGTTCGGGGCCGAAGTAGGCGGTGTCGGCGATGCCGGTGGACTTCATGTAGTTGACGGCCTTGCGGGCCACGTTGCGCGGATCGCGGGAGTAATCTTCCCTGGTGAGCGGATCCTGGATGTTGCAGATCATCGTCAGGGTCTTGTCCTTGCAGAACGGATCGAGGAAGGCCGTCGCCGGAACGGGTATGACGAGCATGTCGGACTCATTGATGGCCTGCCAGCCGCGGATGCTGGAGCCGTCGAAGCCGAGGCCATCCTCAAAGACGCCTTCGTCGAGAGCTTCGGCCGGTATGGTGAAATGCTGCCACAGGCCGGGGAAATCCATGAAGCGCAGGTCAATGCACTGCACTTCTTTTTCACGAATCAAAGCCAACACTTCTTTGGGAGTCACGTAACACAACCTCCAAAAAAACCAGAACTGAAAAGTAATGAGTGATGAAGGGATGACAGGATGACAGGATGACAGGATGACAAGATGAGACGGGGGTCATCCGGTCATCTTGTCATCCCTTCATCTTGTCATACGGTCAACTCATCACTTCGACCAGGCGAATTCTAGGAAGAGATGGCCGGATGACAAGATGACAGGATGACAAGATGAGACGGGGGTCATCCGGTCATCTTGTCATCCCTTCATCTTGTCATACGGACAGTGCCACTGGCGTATCGGCGAATTCAGCGCCGTAAAGGTCGCAGGCAGCCGCGTTGATCTCGTAAAACATCGGCGGTTCGTAGGTCCATCCCTCTGACAGGCGCTGGCTTTCGGCGCGAAGTCTGTCGAGCAGCATGGGAGCGGCTGCTTCGGCCAGAAAACGGGAGCGCTCTCCGAATTCAGCGCACAGGTCGTCCAGGAGTGTCGTCAACCTGCCGTACAGATGCGGGTTGTTCCTATAGTATTCGCGGCCGCCGGCCACCGCGGCGGTACCGGTCTTGGCCAGACTTCGCGTCTCCCGGCTGTAGCGCCGGCGAACGCACGCGTCCGGGTGGTTCTTGTACCGTTGCCAGCCTTGCAGCAGGGTTCGCACCACGCGCAACACGCTCGGCCCGTTCACCGCAAAGTCCTGGTGGAACGCCCGCAGAATGTATTCGGTCTCATCCCCGGCGGGAATGAGCGGGTGCCGCCAGCTAAAGCCAAGCTGGCCGTGCCAATCGGCCCAGGGGAACTCTTCTTCACTCTTGAGCAGGCCGCGCCGCGCCAGGTCGTCAAAGAACGGCGTCCCAGGGCTGGGCGAATAGAGCATGAACTGGTGAAAATCAGAATCGTGACGGACTGCCCAATCGATCACGCGCTCGATGTTGTCGGGGCTGTGCTCCTCAAGCCCAATGATGGTCGATCCGAGCACACGAACGCCATGAGTACGCAGGTCGCGCACGAGGTCGAAGGTGTCGACGTGCCCCAGCTTGGCGTAGCCGCTGTTTTCGCCTTCCAGTCCCAACCAAACCCACGAAAGTCCCAGGCGAATCAGCTGGTCCATGCTGTAGGAGCGGAGGACCTTGGCCGAACTGAAGATGTGCAGGCTCCACGCCTTGTCGTTGGCTTCGATCAGTTCCAACAACCGGAGGGCCTGTTGCCGGTGGAGAAGGAAATTCTCGTCCATGACGAAGAAGGCCTGCACCTCCATCGTGCGCTCGAGTTCGCACATGACGGCAAACAGCTCGTCGGCACTCTTGTAGAAGGAGACCGACTTGCCCTTGCCGCCGAACATGGCGGACGTGGCGCAAAAGTTGCAACCGACCGGGCAGCCGGCGGATGGAATCAACGTGGCGGTCGCCTCCATGACGTGGTCGGTCCCCGATGTGCCCATGGAGCGAGTGCCGACGCAGGTTCTGATAAGCGGATGACGGATCCGTTGCTGGGGGCCTTCGCCCAGGAAATTGCGGAACCACTGGACGCCGTCGCCCACGACGACATGGTCGGCGCCGACCATGTTCTTCAGGCGGGGGATGTTCGCGACGTGGCCGCCGATCACGGTCGTTGCTTTCGGTTGGTATTGCCGGATCAAACGGCACATCTCCTTGACCTTGGCGGCGTTCGCCGGAATGGCGGTGATGCCGATGATGTCGTATGGGTGGTCGCACAGTTCCTGCACGAAACGTTCGAGGTTGGGAAAGTCGAGCACGACGCACGGTGTACTGATGTTGGCCTGAATGAGCATGATCCCCCAGGAGCGGTTGAACATGCGCAGGGAGAACGGCCCCTGCACGCGCGTCACCTGATTGTGCCACAACTCCATGGGATTCAGGCTCCGGCTGCCAAAAGCGTCGTCCTGGCAGAACGGCCCGAAGACACTGGTAAGCAGAACGCGGGCGCTCGTTCCCAGAGGATGGCGGGGTTGATCCATGTCAGAAGCTAGCGGTGCTGGTCCATTCATGCGAACCGATACAATATCCGAAATCGCCGGTTTAGGCTATATTACTCAGAACGTGCTTATACTCTTCGTCCTTTTCCCCATTTGGAGGTGCATCATGTACCGAGGTTTCATTCTATTGCTCGCCATCACGGTCGTCACGGTGTTTACCGGCGTTGCATCCCTGCCGGCTGCGGATGACAAGCCTGATACGGTCAAGCCAATCCTCTTGTTCAACGGCAAGGATCTCACCGGCTGGAAGTTCAGAGGCCCCGAAAGCAAGAGCAAGTGGGTGGTCGGCATAGCCCAGCTGGACGAGAAGGACCCCTCCAGACTCGTTGTGACGCACCCGGAAAAGTCGGCACCCGGCGAACTACAACTCATCAATACCAGCGGCAGCCTGGACATCTACACGGACCAGAAGTTCGGTGACGGCACGTTCGAGATTGAAGTCATGGTCCCCAAGGGGTCGAATTCCGGCGCATACGTGATGGGACAATATGAGGTGCAGATCTTCGACAGCTTCGGCCAAAAGAACCTTGGCTATGTCGATATGGGCGGCATCTATGGGGTCGCCGCTCCCAAGGTCAACGCCGCCAAGAAGCCCGGTGAATGGCAAAAGTTCGTCATCGAGTATCTAGCGCCGCGCTTCGAGGACGGCAAGAAGACAGGCAATGTCAAGTTTGTCAAGGTTACGCTCAACGATCAGGTCATCCACGAGAATCTCGAAGTCAAGGGGCCGACCGGCGGAAGCCTGAATGGCAAGGATGTTCCTAGACACTTTCTCAAAACTCCCCGCGAAGCGGGGACAGGTAGTGGACAAATGAAGGGTGAACAGCTGCAATAACGCGTGTGATCAACCAAACGCGTTAGCAGGAGTTCACACATGGGCATGGTAGCCCCCCAGCAACGGATTGCCAGTGCATTTACCGTCTTTTTTGGCCAGTACGGCGATGTCAGTCGCTATGCTCAGGAACGCGGCGTTTGTCGGCAATGGGTGTACCGCGAGGCAGATTGGGTCGCGCTCACCCTGGAAGGCACAGCACAGCGTGAGGAGAATGCCCGTCTCCGTGCCCGCGTGTGCGAATTGGAGCAGCAGAACGCCGTTTTGGAACAACGGTTGGCCCAAGCTGTCGTGCTGGATGATGACAAGCAAGCGGAGTTTGCCAGTGTGGGCCAAGGCATAGGCGTCAGTTTGCCGGCGTGCCGGGTGCTTCTCGAAGTTCTCAAGCCTGGCAACTCGTTGAGTGTGTCGACGCTGGGACGGCGCACCAAGGCCGCAGGCGAAAAGGCGGGACCGTTGTTAGCGGTTTTCGATGAGGTAGCTCGGCAGCAGGTTCGGCAGGCGGCGGGGGATGAGATTTATGTCAGTGACCCCATTTTGATGGTGGTGGAGCAGGAAAGTCTGTGCTGGGTGAGCGGGCAATTGACGGCGTCGGTTAGTGGCGAAGCGTGGGCCAAGGAGTTTGGTCAACTACCGAACTTGGAGCAAGTGACGCGCGATGGCGGCACCGGACTGGAAAAAGGCGTGGCCCTGGTCAACGAGCAACGGCAGCATCAGGACCGGCCGCCGGTGGTCGATCAAGGAGATCATTTTCACGCATTGCGTGGCGCTGGGCCGGGATTGCGGAAGGTAGAGATACGGGCACGCAAGACTTTCGCGGAAGCGGAAGCAGCGCAGCAGGAGTTGGAGGCCTGTCAGCGGCAAGGACAAGATGCCAGAGGCGCCAGTGCCCGCAGCCGGACTGCCTGGCAGAGAGCGGAACAGGCCATGGACATCTGGAGCGAACGAGAATGTGTTTGGCAAAAGACCAAGGAAGCATTACCGCTCTTCACGCCGACAGGCGAATTGAACACGCGCCAGCGTGCGGAAGCAGTATTGGCCCAGACGCTGCCGCAGTTGCCCGACAGCGATTTCGCCAAGACGAAACGGCAATTGCAGAAGCCGGAGATGCTCAACTACCTAGACCATGTACAGCGTCAGATAGAGGCGTTGCCGTTTCCGGATGAGGTGAAGAAGGCGGCAGTGCGTCAGGAGGCACTGCGGCGGCGGCCAGAGTTATTGCAAGGCGAGGGTTGCCAAGCAGCGGTCATGCGTGCGCTGATGTTGACCTGTGCAGTGGCGTTGAGCAAGGTAGACGATCAGGGCCAAGCGGCAGTGGCGGCGGTTCGGGACATTCTCCGGAAAGCCTACCGTGCCAGCAGCTTGGTGGAGTGCATCAACAGCGTACTGCGGATGCAGCAGGCCCGGCACCGCAAGATGACTCAAGGTCTATTGGACCTCAAGCGCTTGTATTGGAACTGCCACACCTTCGGCACCGGCCGCCGTCGCGGGACCACCCCCTACCAAAGGCTGGGTGTGCCCTGGCCGGAAGGCATGCGTTGGTGGGATGTGCTCAAATTAACACCTGAACAACTACGGGACAAACTGTCCACTGCGAAAAAGACGGAATGAGAAAGTGTCATGTTCCTACAGGTCCCCTCATGCTTCAAGGCGACCACGGCCCGATCGCATTTCGCTCGCTCAAGTTCATACCGAAAGCGACAAAAGGGGGAGGGCCTGGTTAATACGTCAATATGCCGGCCCAGTGAACTTTGTCGGTTTTGTTCGGCGCGGATATTCTGAATGTCCCGGTTATCTGTGCTTTCCTTCGGATGGATAGAGGCGGCAACCGGGAGAAGGAAAGCGAACCCCGGCTGCCGCATATTCTGTCGGCTGCCCCGTGGCCACGGGAATCAGCTTTCAATCACTCTTCATCCGCATTGTGTGGCTGGTTTTGTGCCTTTTGGGGTCTCTGCCGGATCGTTAATACTTTCTTTCCGCACATCTCGTTCCCATTTTCCGGGAATTTCCCTGGGCCTGCAAGTCAGCCGTTGTAGATCGTGTCAGATAGGCCAAGCAGTCGGAGAAGTTTGCGCTGTAAAGGTGTCAGTTCGGTGACCACAGTCGTTGCTTGGGTGTCAGCTTGCTGGAGCGTGTGACGTTGGATCGGTTCGAACAGATCCATCAGACGCCGAGCCGTGGGACAACGGCACGGTCGCCCTTACGGATAAAGTGGCAACGAGTCGAGACCTTGCCGTTCCATGTGTCACACCAAAGTAGAAATGTCCTCCTTTTGCCCCAGATAGAAATGTCCGGTGTCGCTACCAGTCATTTCTTCGGCAGACCTTGACGCCAGGGATGGTCAGGGCCAGGGCGATACGAGCCCGAGGGGCCAGGGAGCGGTGCGGCGGCCGGAGCGCAGGGCGAGCGCAGCGAGCCCGGAGCGGAGGCCGCCGCACCGCTCCCTGGCCGAGGCTCGTCTCGCGGTTCTGCATTCGCCACGATCTCGTGGTAAGCTAGGTAACGTTCCCCAAAGCGAATCGCCATCGTCCTGTCACGACGCTCCTCAATAATCACCCGGCCACCCCGCAGGCCCGGCAGCGCCGGCTTGTGCAGTTGATACCAACGGTTGTGCAAACGAATCGTGTAGTCATTGGTCACCACGCGTTTCGTCTGCACGCTCAGAATGGCCGGCAAGAAATACTGCCGTCCCAAGGCGCGGTGGGCATCCAAGCCATCAGCCGCTGGTACTGCAAAACGCCGGTTGTATTCCGGAACCAGCGTGTGGCGAACGAACTCGTTCGCTGCTGCTCGGGTCGTCACCTTGGCCAAACGCATCTCCTTCACCCAGCGATCCTGGGCTACTTCAAAAAAGCGCTCGATTCGTCCCTTGGCCTGCGGGCTGTGAGCCAGGATCAATTCGATGTCCAGCTCCGCCATGGCTCGGCCAAACTGCGTCAATCCCTCGATGGCTCGACCCTTACTTTGCCACTGAAAAACGCTGTCTTTGTCCGTGTACAACGCCCGCGGCCGACCGTGGCGACGCAGCCAACGTTCGGTGATATCCATGTACGCTACGACCGTTTCGCCTTCGTAAAACCTCGCTTCGATGCGACTGGTGGCATCGTCGATCATCCCCATCAAGACCATCTCCTCGCCGCGCCCCTCCAGCCAATCGTGCAACGAGGTGTCCATCTGAACCAACTCGCCAAAACAACGCCGCCGTGGCCGTCGACTCCTATGCACGTCTCGCTGCCGCTTGCGCTCCCATAACCCTTCCGCCAGCAGCCATTGCCGCAAGGTCTCCACCGACACTTGCAACCCCTGCGCCGTCAGCTTCTCGCTTGCCAGCGTCGGCCCGAAGTCCGCGTAGCACTTTTGATAGGCTTTCAGCACCTTGCCTCGTAGCTCCTCGTCCAGTCGCCGGTTGGAAGGCCGGCCGCGCAGCCCATGCACCAATGCCTGGTCACCTTCCTCCTCCAAGCGTAGCGCCAAGCATCGCACATGCCGCGCTGTCAGGTCCAACAGCCGCGCTGCCTCGGCTTGGCTCCGCTTGCCATCCACGACTGTTTGCAAAACTTTCAAAACATCGCGCTCACGCTGACTCATAGTGATCCGGTCTTCGAACCCTTTCATGAGAACTGCCCTCCTTGACACGATTTGCCAAAGAGGACATTTCTACCTTGTTAAGACCGGACATTTCTATTTTGGTTTGACAGACCTTGCCGTTCCATGGCCTGACGCAGTTCCTGCTCCAACCGTGCTTCTACCAGTAACACCACGAAGTACACACAGAACAACGCCTCAATGCGGCCCACGTCCTTGAGGAATACCGGCGAATACAGGACGGTCAAGCAGCGGCCGAATTGCTGGTTTGCGGCGTTGTTTGCAGATTTGCCGTAAGCGGGACAAAAAAACCGGCGTTGGCTGAGTGGACACTTGCCAAGAGAGAAGGGTCGGCAAATAATGCCTTACGAAAGGCCGGCCAGGCGAATGCCTGGGTGGCGCCTGAGCGGAGATCAGAAGGCGTTGAGGCGTCACCAGCGGATGATTGAAACGTCCACTGCGGTAATGCCCCGGTCAGTGCCGCACCGTCATTGCCCGACCGCTATCCCAGCCCAACTGAAATTGATAGAAAGTGCAAAGCAGATGTGCGGAAAGAAAGCTGTGATTGTTCCTTATCGCAGGATTTCGTCGATAGTCATGCCGCTCCACCCCCTCACATCTGCTCCGCCAACTCGTTGAACTCAATGTAATGCAAATGCCGGTACAGCGAATTGCTCGCCAGCAGTCCGCGATGGTCGCCGGTTCCTTCGAGGTTACCTTTGTGCAGCAATCACGAGGCGCATAAGCATGAGGCTCTCGCGCAGGAGGGCGAGTTGCTCGGCGGCATGGTTGGTGGCCCGGCGGCCCTGGCGTTAGAAAGTCGAACGTTCTGGCGGATAAAGTGCAAAGGTGCGGTTGCGTGCGAACAGGGATTCCTGCGTGCTGGGCAGACCTGGTCAACGAACGCTCAATGTATAGTCCAGATGCCCCAGGGCATCGGTGCTCTGGGTAAGCCGGAACGACTTACCGAACACTGCCGATTTGAGCCAGCCTTCTTGCTTGCGTGTCGGCACATAGCCTTTCGAAGTGTGTCGCAGGATATCGAAAAGTAGCTGATCCCGACGTACATCCACCAGCCAGTATTCACGAATTCCTGCCTCCCAATATGCCTGGCGGAGAATGACTGTGTCCTTGTGAACGGAACTCTTGCTGACCACCTCCAAAACCATGTCAGGGGTGCCTTCCAACTCGACATATCCTCCTTCTTCGCCCTCTACAAGACGAACTCGTTCCGTCTGGAGAGCTTCCGTGGATACAAAAGTGCCGTCTGGCTTGACGGCGATGTCCGCCGGAACGTTGCTGAGAAATAATCCGTCGCCAAAGAACATGCCAAGCTGCTCGGTCTCCTCCAATCTCCCAATCACAGTCGCATACTCCGTCTTCACACGCACATGGGTAAAAATTTGCTCCATGCTCATGTCTACCCAAACTTCACCTTTGAGGTAGCAAATACGACCGCTCTCCGGAAAGTCTTCGCAGTCTGCCCAGCGGCGAAAAGTCTCCAGATCCACGACCCACGCAGGAACGCTCATGTTTTCAACCTGCACTTGGGGCTAGTTTTCATATTTTCATTGCCATCAACAAACGGTAGAGGTTGGAACAGATCAACCCGAAGTCACCTCTTCAATCCCTCCAGCAACGCCCCCACTGCCCGCAACGCCTGATCGACCACCTCCGGCGACGGCACCGGCAGCTTGAGGTAGGTTTCCCCGGTTCGCTCATCGCGCATCACCAGGGACGACGGCAGCCCCGTGCCGCCGGAGCCGCTCCTCGCCTTGCCCTGCGAACCACCCTGTGAGGCACTGGCGAACTGCTGCAACAGGGCCATCCCTGTCTGGAGAAGTCCGGACCACACATCGCCCGCCGGGGCTGGCGCCGTTGTCACTTCCGGCAGTTCTTCCTCGGCTTCCACGAACTCCGGCCGTCTGACCTGATCGGTCCGCGTGCGCCTGTCCTGTTTCGTCCGCGTGGGCCGGCCATCGGGTTCCTCGATGGGCGTTACCAATGCTTCCTCCGCATCTTCCAGCATCGCTTCGGGTATGGCCGTCGTCGTGGCTTCGACCGATTCCATGAATTTGTTCAGCCGGCTGCCGCCCAGGAAGACCTCCTTCTCGCCGCCGTCGAGCACGCCGGCGAAGAGCGACTTCTTGAACTTGATGACCGACAGCATGCCTTCCTCGATGGTCCCCTTGGCGACGAAGTTGATCACGCGCACCGGCTGACGTTGGCCGATACGATGGACCCGGCCGATGCGTTGTTCGAGGACGGCGGGGTTCCACGGCAGATCGAGGTTGAACACGACCGAGGCGTGCTGCAAGTTCAGACCCGTGCCGCCCGCGTCGGTGGACAGGAACGCCCGGCAATTCGGATCGTCGCGGAAGCGGTCCACCAGGTCCTTGCGCTTGCCGCTGGGGACGCCGCCGTGGAACAGAACGTGATCCCAGCCGCGTTTCTTGAAGCGTTTCACCAGTAGCTCTTGCATGCGCAGCCATTGGCTGAACACGACCACTTTCGTTTCGCTGTTGTTCGAAGATCTCCTCCAGCAACGTGACAACTTCGTCCGCCTTGGGACCGCTCTCGCTGACGTGATCGACGAGGTAGCTGTTGTCGCATGACATGCGCATGCGCAGCAGGGCGATCATCAGCCTGCGCTTGTCGGCTTCGGAGAGATAGCGATACCGCCGCCACTTGGCCACGATCCGGACGACGATCTCGTGGTTTTCCGAGTGGTGTTTCTGTTGCAATTCCGTCATCGGCACGTAAATGTTGTTGTCAATCCGCTCCGGCAATTGGTCGAGCACCTGATCCTTGTGCCGGCGGACGAGGATCGGTTCGAGCGTCTTGCCGATGCGATCAAGGTGCTGATAGCCGATCACCTTGCCCACTTCGTCGTGAATCTGATGTTCGTGCAGCAGCTTGAAGGTCGGGCCGAGCCGATAACGGTCCACGAACTGCACGATGGAGATCAGCTCTTCCAGCCGGTTTTCCAGCGGGGTGCCGGTGAGGACGATGGCGTAGGGAGAGGAGATGCGCTTGACGCTACGGGCGACGCGCGTGTTCCAGTTCTTGATGCGCTGGGCCTCGTCGAGGATGACCAGGTCGGGATTCCAGGCCTGGATCAGATCGAGGTCGCGATGGACCGTGTCGTAGTTGGTGATTTTGAAGAAGGTGTCGGTGCCGAAGCATAGCTCACGCTGACCGCGCAGGCCGTTGACGACCTGGACAGGACGATCGATGAACCGTTCGATCTCACGCTGCCACTGGTGCTTGAGCGACGTGGGACAGACAACCAGAACGCGCTCGACGCCATACAATCGGGCCATGATCTCGCTGGCGGCGATGGCCTGGATCGTCTTGCCGAGCCCCATTTCGTCGCCGATGAGACAGCGGCCGGCGCGAGCGGCAAATAAGGCGCCGTCACGCTGATAGTCGTACAACGATATGCGCAGCAAATCCTTGAACGCAGCGCTGCGGTGCCCCGCGCGGAAAGGCTTCCTCGACGCGCTTCGCACGCTGTTCGGCGTCGCGCATCTCGGCCACGAAGCCCAGGGCATCGTCGTGGCAGCGCAGATCGTGGTCGAAATGCCCCGCATCATCCAGGAACTTCTCCAGCCGGGCGAAGGCATCGGGCCGGATCGCGCCTTCGGCATCGAAATAGTGCGTGGCCAGGCGGGCGACCTCGACCGGACACGACGCTCCAGGCCGGAAGCGCACTTCGCGGCGAGCGCCATAGTGGAGATAAACCTCGCTGTACGGCGGCTGGAAACCGGCCTTCAGATCACCAGCCGTGGAGCGTTTGCGTTCCAGTTTGGCCAGTGTGAACTCGATGTGCTTGCAGGTGCCGAGCGTGTTGGTGGCAAAGTCGGGACAGGAGCAATAATTGTCGCCCGGCTGCGTGCCGCGAATGAAGACGCGGTAACTGCGTTGACTTTGCGGGTTGGTCACCTCGAATTCGGAGAAGACCGGATGCTCGCCGATGTTCTTGATAAGAAAGTTCTGCTCACGGCCAAATTGCCGGCGCAGCTCGGTCTGCCACTCTTCCAGCGACATGTCATCCGGTTTGTGCAAGCGGGATAACTTGGGCCGCTTCTTCTCCTTCTCTTCCGCCAGGCCGGCTGCCGGCGTGCGTTTGTGTTGGTGAGGATGCGGGCGAGTGGTGATTGGCGATGCTACCTTCTTCTGACGCCATTGCATGAAAGGGATCTCCAGAAAAGCTTCCAGTGCGTAACTGGACGACCATGTTTGGCAACTATTATAGTGAGGGAGGGGAAGGGCTGGCGACATTTTTCCTCAAAAGCGAAAGAATGGTTCGAAGGAAGCGATTGAAAGAAGTAAAGAAATCGGTAGAATTTACACAGCGTTTCTTGACCGACTGGGCCGGGCAATAAAGCAGACGCCGGTCCAGGAGAAGATCAAGCGAATGCACGGGGCGTGGCGCAGTTTGGCTAGCGCGCCTGAATGGGGTTCAGGAGGTCGCTGGTTCGAATCCAGTCGCCCCGATTTCGAGCGGGAAGTCCCAACCCTCAAAGGGTTGGGACTTTTCCGTTTGGCCAGAGCCGAGTGCGACAAATCGCCTGATTTCACACAGCCTCGAAGGAAGTTAGCCAGATCGAGTCGATTTTAACCAGGCCGTTTCTTGGTCTGCCCGGTGCAAAATCCGCTCAATCTTCATCACAGTTTCCCCAACGCTTTTGCCGGAATAGGCGCATAGTCGGATACCACGCTGCTCGAGCCGGTGTTGATGACGAGGATGCTCAAGGGGTAACCTCCGGGGGCTGGCATCGCCATCTTATGGATATCTTTTTGAGGCTCGGGGCATTTTTTTGGAGCGAAAATGGCCGTTTGGCGCGGCCACATTTGGCCACCAAAACGGCCATTTTACGGCGAGGCTGTTTGCCGCATGTCTTTGTCATTACGCCACTTGTGGAATGCTGGCTGTGGCCGGACCTATTAAACCCTGACACGATAGCTTTTGTCGCTTGTTTTTGACTTTAGGGCGTTCACATGGTATGATTGAAGTTGCGCTTTTTGCTGCACGGTTGGATGTCCACGGGCACTGCATTACACTTTTCAGTACGATAATATCAAGAGATAATGACTGGCGAAGTTTGGAGGTGGTGGTTATGTCCCTGACCGAGGTATTGCCCGAAGTGCAGTCTTTGTTCCGCCTCGACAAAATTCGACTGATCCAGGTTCTTGTCCAGGGACTCGAGACGACAAGAGCGTCCTGATCGAACCGGGGCAGTCCTATCCCGTGTGGTCTCCCGACCGCGGTTTACCGCAGCCGCAGCGCTCCTACAGGTACTGGAGACTGGTGGACAGCGGGGCGGCGATTAACGTCCTGCCCTTTTCCCTCTCGAGCACAACTGGGTTTTGACTGGGAGCAGCAAACCAAAGCAGTGGAGCTGAGCGGGAATCTAGCATCCGTGGAGGCACGTGTAGTCGTCGTTTCGGCAGTGGTTGGCAAGTTCGCCGGTGCGGCTGGCATTCGCATGGGCCAAGACGGACTCGATGGGGGTGATCCTGGGGCAGGTGAACTTCTTCTTGGAGTTCGACATCGGTTCTTTCGTTCCCGTGCAATATTCGAGATCCGGCCGAAGCAGGGTCCGTGAGGCCGGTCAATGGTGCCATTGCAAGTGATCGATAGCGCTATAAGAATAACACCACAGGGACTTGACAGGGCTGGAAGACAAGATTTCAATGGCGTGTAAAATGGTGCCGGCGAGCGAGACTTGTCGTGCCTGCGCCGGTTGCGTTAATCACCAGTTCGGCAATGCTTGAGGAATGCAATGAAGCCCAGCAACGCCGTTCATGCGATGCTCACTTTTGTACTCGTCTTTTCCGCTTGTAGCCGGGAACACCGAGAAATGCCTCAGGAATCTTTGAGTCCCGAACAACAGCGGGTAGTCGGAGAGTGGTTCCTGCGGAAGTATTCAGATCGGGGAAGCGTATCCAGAGCGCTTGTCTTTCATGCTGACGGGACTAGATTCACGACCACCTGTCGTTCGACAATTGATGACGCGGTGGCTAATGGTAATGGTGAGGGCAAATGGATTGTTGTTGACGGTATCGTGAAAGTGAAGTGGGTTGAACGGCAGACGGTGGGAAAGCACGTACAGAACATTGATTACGAGTTAACGCTTCGGTTAACTCCACGAACGGCGAAACAGGTTTGATCGTGTCCGAGAATCAGGATGTGTACAAGAGGAAGTAGAAACTCGGTTGAAGCCAAATCGGGCAACCATCGTACAATTGAGAGCGGCGTGACCTGATAGTTTTCACGTCTTTGATACAGAGTGGAGGAAGGGCATGGCTACAACGCAACGGCGATACAGCAAGGAAGAGTTTGCCAGCCGTGGGGACGGCATTTCGGCAAGCGGCAGCAGTTGGTTTACCCTTGCTCGCGCAGTCGGGCTAACGCGATAACGTTAGCCCGACGCGCGAGCAGAGGGTATGACCTGGGGCTGCACTACGGTTTCGCACGACGGCGCCGCGTGCAATATAATGAAGGTGCCCATCAATCTACTGAGAGGATCTACCGTGCCTACCACCAAACGTACCCTCGATGAACTCGCCGGTCTCGGGGGAGAAATCTTCGACCGGCAAGTGCGACCGGCGCATCCGGCCGGTGGATGACGGCAAGTTCGTCGCCATCGATGTCGAGACCGGCGACTACGAAATCGACGAGGACGACTACGCGGTCATCGCACGCTTGCGGTCGCGGAGACCGGCGGCCGAGATCTGGCTGATGCGGGCTGGCTACCCGGCGGCTTATCGGATAGGAGTGGTCCGATGATCCGCGGCGTCGTGAATACTCGCCGCGAGGCGGTCGTGCGCCTGCGGGTGCGCGGCCCAAGCGGGGCCGAGTCGGAACGTCGACGCGATCGTCGATTCCGGTTTCACGTCGTCCCTGACGCTGCCGGCGACGATGGTGACCGCCCTCGGCCTCGCTCGACAGTCGGGCAGTAGCGCGGTGCTTGCGGACGGGTCGGTTCGTCAGTTCGACATCTGCGCCGCGGAAGTGGAGTGGGGCGGCACTTGGCGGGCAGTGCTGGTGTCAGCTGTCGGGAACGAGCCGCTGTTGGGAATGCGCCTGTTGGCGGGTCACAAGTTGGTGGTCGAGGTGGCGCCGGGGGGTTTGGTAGAGTTCGTTCCGCTCCCCTGAGGTGGGACGGAGGTGCAGCTATGAAGATCGCGTTCGGTCGCGGAAGTGAAGTCTCAATTCAGCGCCTTCCTGAAAGCCAGTGAGGGCGGGCCAGTTGTTGTTACGCGCAACGGACGAGCGGTCGCGGTCATCGTCGGCGTGAAGGACGAGGACGAGATTGAGCGGCTCTTGATGGCGTATTCGCCGCACCTGCGTGCCATCCTGGAGCGCTCCCGCCAACAGTTTCATGACGGAGAGTGGCTCAGCGAAGAGGAATTCTGGTCACAATTTGAGCATGCCCAACCGTCCAAGGGACGGGCGAAGCCAAGCAAGAAGAGGGCCTAACTTCGCTTCAAAAAGTGCCGCATCTGCCGCGGCTGAACGACTCATCCAATCCCGGCCAGATCGAGAGTCTGGCCGTGGCGTTCCAGCACTGTTTGGCGCAATGGCGTGTGTTGCGGCTGCCGCAGACTGGCGTCGGCGGCCACGATGGCGAAGGCGTCTTTGCGTGCCAGGCGGAGGAGGTCGGCATCTCCGATCAGATCGCCGAAGCGCAGCTCGGTCATGCCATGCTGGCGGGTGCCGAAGAATTCTCCGGCGCCGCGGATTCGTGCATCCAGCTCGGCCAGGGCGAAGCCGTCGTTGGTGCGGACCAGGGAGCGCAGGCGTTCTTTGGCCTCGGGAGTGGCCGCGTTCGCGAACAGGAAACACTCTCCGGCAACCTCGCCACGGCTAATCCGGCCACGTAATTGATGTAACTGCGCCAGGCCGAAGCGCTCGGCGTGCTCGATCACCATGAGCGTGGCGTTGGCAACGTCAACTCCGACCTCGACTGCGGAGGTGCTGACCAGGACGTCCAGCTCGCGCTTCACAAACTGTCCCATCACGGATTCTTTTTTGCTCTCGTCCATGCGACCGTGGAGAAGGCCGACGCGGAAGTCATGGAACGGGCCGGCTTGCAGGTCTGCCTGGGTTTGCTCGGCGGCCTTGAGGTCTAACGTTTCCGACTCTTCGACCAGAGGACAAATGACGTACGCCTGCCTCCCCTGGCGGATGCCTTCGCTGAGATGATCGAAAACCCGGTCGCGCTCTTTGGCCTGGACCCAGCGGGTAACGACTGGCTGGCGGCCGGGAGGCAACTGGCGAATGACCGAAACGTCGAGATCGCCGAACACGGTCAATGCCACCGTTCGCGGAATGGGCGTGGCGGTCATCACCAAGTAATGGGGATCGACACCCAGACGGCGAACCTGCGCCCGCTGATTGACGCCGAACTTGTGCTGCTCGTCGATGACCACAAGGCCAAGCCGGGCGAAGTGAACGTCCTCCTGCACCAGGGCCTGCGTGCCGACGACCAGATCGATCTGTCCTTCGCGGATGGCGGTGAGAGCCTCGCGCCGCTGGCGGGTTGACAGGGCGCCGGTAAGCAGCAACCGGCGCACGCGACTATGCGCCAGGTAACGTTCGAGCGTGTACCAGTGCTGGCGGGCGAGCACTTCGGTCGGGGCCATGATTGCGGCCTGATGCTTGTTGGCCACGGTGACGAGCAGGGCATAGACGGCCACGGCGGTCTTGCCGGCGCCGACATCTGCTTGCAACAGGCGTTGCATGGGTCTGCTGCCGGCCAGGTCCTTGCAAATTTCTGCCACGGCCCGGTCCTGATCTTCAGTCAGTTTGAAGGGGAAGAGCCGGCGGATGCGGGCGTCGATGGCGGCCGTCGTGGGCAGCAGCGGCGCCTGTTGCCGATCACGCAGCTCACGGCGGCGCAGGCCGAGGGCGATCTGGAGCACGAGGAACTCCTGGTAAACGAAGCGACGCCGGGCCGCCTCCGCGGCAGGCATCGACGAAGGAAAATGCACGTCACGCAATGCCTGATGAACGTCGGGGAGCTTGCGCAGACGGCGGAGCTGCTCCGGCAGAAATTCCGTGACAGCGTGGGAGTATTGATCGACGACACGCCGGATCAGAGGCCGTAGTTGTTCGAGGCGTAAGTCCTCGGTGAGCGGATAGATGGGCACAATGCCCACTTCCAGGGTTGCCTGGCTTCCCTCGCTAACGCTTCGGGCCAGTGTCGCAGATACTCCCTCGCTAACGCTTCGGGCCAGTGTCGCAGATCCTGGCCCGATGCGTGAGCGAAGGGAGGTCATCGAGCGCCTGTACGCGCGGCGTGGACATCTGCCAATGGTCGCGGAACCATTTCGGCTTGCCACTGAAAGCCAGATGTTGACCGTAGCGGAAACGGCGCGTGATGTACGGCTGATTGAACCAGGCGCCTTCCAGACAGTGTTTGCCGTCGTCGCTGAGAACGATGCTGACGACGCAACGGCCGTCCGCCAGCCGCTTGCCGTCGATCTCGACCACTTCGCCTTGAACTGTCTGTATCTTGCCCTCAGTGAGAGCGGTGATGGGCCGAATGTCGGTCAAATCCTCGTAAGCTCTGGGGAAGTGATAGAGGAGATCGCCGACGGTTTTGAGTCCGAGCCGGTTGAGCTGCTCCAGGCGCAGCGGAGTCACGCCTTTCAAACAAGCAAGGTCTTGCTGCAAGGGACTGGCCGTAACACAACTGGGTTCGTCTTTGGACATGGCGATTCCTCAAAAGGATGAAGGATGAAGGATGAAGGATGAATCAGTACGGAGTGAGTGGTGAGTGGTGAGTGGTAAAGACCGGCCGGTCACCACTCACCACTCACCACTCACCATCCTTCATACTTTGCTTTTGTAGGATTCGGCAGCACTTTTTGCAAAGTGGCACACGTGATTCCGCCGTCAGCCCGACTCTTGCCACGGACCAGCCGGTGGCCATGTCTTCGGGAATGCCGTCCCCGCAACAAGAGTATCAGTGGGCGGCATGAGAAAGTCATGCAGATATGCGCAGACCTGCTCCAAGGTGATTCTGCCCATGTCGAGCTTGCCCTTTTTGACGAACGCCTGCCATTGCTTTACTTTGGCTGGGTCGGTTCCGAATTCTGCCGTCAGTGCCAAGGGCTGTCCTTGTTCACGTCAGAGACTCCAGATAGGGTCGCATCACATTGGCCATGCGCCGGGTCTGAGCGGTCCGGTGCAGTTGATCCATCGTTGCCTTCTTTTGCCGCCAGCAGTCGCGTAGGGCTTCGATAGCCACATCGAGGCCGATCTTGTTGCGGTATTTGAAGCAGTCCACGACGGTGCGCGCCGGGGCCGTCACATGAACCGTCACTCCTCGGATCACGTGCTCTTCCACACCAGTAGTCAGCGCCGGGCCGGAGAATCGGACGATGCGTAGTGGCGGATAACTTAGCTTGGGCAGCCGGGCTTTCTCATCAATGGCCAGCCACACCTCGAAGGGAGCCTGCGTTGTCAGGCGATGGAAGCGCAGCGCCGACAGCAGGCAGACCACACCATGCGGCACGCGCTTGCATGCCTCAAATAGACTCTGGTGCTCACTGAACTCTGCGTCAGCGAGCACATAAATACCCGGTAGTGCCTGAATATTGCGGTGCAAGTCTGCGTATCATGTCGGGTGCCATGCCCACGGCTTTGCGTGGGCATGGATGGGCTGTCAAAACATGCCCACGCAAAGCCGTGGGCATGGCACCCACCACCCCATCCGGGGCAGCACCGCATTGTTCAGGCACTACCAAATACCCCGCGCCGGGCGGTCGAGGATTCCCTGTCGGTGTAGGCGCACGAGGTACTCGCGCGGGATGCCGTGCTGAGACAGATCCCGAGGGCGAAGAATGCCGTAACGACGGGCCAGTGCCAGAACTTTCTGGGTTTTTGTTGTCATGCTGTTACAATCTTCAAGGGCAAAGCCAGCCACTGCCTGTTGTCGAAGACTGCCAGCCTTGATACAAGACCAATACCGCTGCAAAGCGGTTATGTTTCCCGCAGAGGAGATGCCGCCTGAAGGGAGTCAACCCATGCGCTTGTCAGCCGGAGCAGTAAAGGAAGCCATTCTGCATCCCGACAAGGAGGTCCGGGAGGCAGCTGTCAACTACTTTGCCCGATCCTTCAGTCCCGATCCCACCATCATGCCTCTGGTGATTGAAGCCATCGAACAGTACGGCTGGAACGATGCTTTCGAGGCATACGCATTTCTGGATGATCTGGTGCAGACTGAGGACACGCTTCAGTGGCTCATTCAGCAACTCGGACAGGCCAATCCGCCCACCAGCGAACGAGAAGCACAGCCCATCCTCGCCGCTTCAACAGCTTTGATTCACGCCGATCCGGTCCTGCTGGAGCGGCATCGGGACCAGGTCATGGGTCTGGAAATTCTCGATGATGAGACACGAGACGCCATCGACGAACGAATCTGGTTCCTGTCACGGCCCGGTGCAGAGCTTTGGCAAGACCTGAAAGAGTTCTGCCACACGCATGAAGCCGATAGCTCCGTCCCGACCGATGACTTCAACTTCGCCTGCCGGATTGTTCAAGCTCTTGGTCGTCACCGGGACCAGTTTGCCGACGAGGTAGTGGCAATCTTGCAAGGCACCACTGGCGATTTCGACAACTGGATGGCAGGCTTTGCTGTCAGACTGGCAGGGGAGATGAAACTCGAAGCCGCCATTCCCTGCATGATGGAGATGCTGAACGACGACAACGATTGGCTCAATGAGGAATGTCATTTGGCTTTCGTCAAGATGGGCTCCGATGCCATCGTTTCTCAATTTGCCCAAGAATTTCGCAAGGCCGACTGGAATCTCCGGATGTCGGTTGCTTACATCCTGGAAGACATTCATTCCGATCTGAGCGTGCAGACCTGCCTTGATCTCCTGAAAGTTGAAGAGGAGGATGAGATCAAGGGCCAATTGCTGCAAGCCGTTCTGTTGAACTTTGCCACGGAGGGCATCGAACTCGCTCGTCAATTCATTCTCAACACGCCGCTCGACCCCGATGTGCTGGAGGTCCGTACTGCGTTGTTGACTGCCTGCAAGCTGATGGACGCAAGGTTTCCAGAATTCGATGCCTGGCAGGAAGACTCGAAGAACGATCAGGAATTCAGGCGGAGATGGTATCAAGAGCATCCGCTGGCCGGTGATGATTCAGAAGAAAGGTCCGAGGATGATGAATTCGAGGAAGGACCTGCACCGCCCCCAGCTACCATCGTGCGAACCGAGCCTCGTGTTGGGCGCAACGATCCCTGTCCCTGTGGATCAGGAAAGAAGTACAAGAAGTGCTGCTACAGTAAGAGGCGTGTCGAAGAGGAAAGCGACATAGGCCACTCTGCGGCCTTGAGCGGCGTCAGCTACCGGCAGTCAGTACCCCAGTACCCCATCGGCACCATCGCTTTGTACGGCCCGAACGACAGAATTACGACCAAAATCGTCGCCGGAGTCGTCCAGCGGGAGGGAGCCGAGGCCATCGTCGAGCGCTGGGTGGGCACCAACGTCAAGGACAATCCCAAGGTCAAGCAGCAGATTCAGGAGTATTTCAAGAAGCACGGGGTTCGGTCGGTCGTGGCGACAGATAGCAATATCGGCTGCCCACATGAGGAGGGAGAGGACTTCCCCAGTGGCGAAGATTGTCCTTTCTGTCCATTCTGGAAAGGCAAGCAGGGAACCGCCCGAGGGCAATGAAGCCAATGGAAAAGGCAATCAACCGCGTGGGATTTACGAACTCGGCGAGAAAAGTCCTGGTGTCCTTCTCGTATTGCACGGTAAGGCAGTCGTTTTGTATAAACTGGGTCGCCTTGTAACCAACGCACATGCCACGGAGGGCAAAGCATGGACGACCTGTCACGGTTTTGTTGCCTGGATCCGGAGTGTCCAGACTATCCGCCAATGGCAAAGTTCTGAACATCCCCGAAGGCTGGATATTGCTTCCGCCCGGTGACACTGCCCTGACTCGCCGGGTAAAGGTTGCCGGTGAGCATTGGATCGTGCAAGAGAAACAGGGCCGCAAGGTCTTCTCACGAGGTGTGAGGGCATGTTTATTGAATCTCTGCTCGATGCTTGCCAACTTGTCCTTCAAGAGCAAGGAGAGCCGCAAAGCAGTTATTGGCTGGCATCACAGGTCATGGAGATGAAGCTCTGGCGAGCAAGTGAAGCCGATGTGCGTGACTCCCTCACCAAGGACATCAAGCGGTACGGTGAACGATCTCGATTTGTGCGAGTAGCCGACGACGAGTTTGCACTGCGGAAGTGGACACTAAGATGAATGCAAGAAGGAGGTGAAGCAATAATGAAACGACCGATGCCCCGAACGCCTGCTCAATGGCTCAAGGAAATCAAAGTGGCGATTGCCGACGCTGCTGAAGTCGCCCCATTTGGCCCGCTCGTCGGCACCGAGGTCACGGACGCCAATCTGTTCCATTTGGCCCCTCTGGTGTGCCTCAAGTTTCGGGGCAAAAAGCTGAAGGGACGAGAGGCGGATCGGGTCATCAAAGTTGCACTGGCGAACTACGTCGCCAATTCCGATCCTGGCGGTATTGACCACGGCTTGGAGCAACGACCGCTGATGGCGTTCACGCTCTGCTACGTTGCCGCCCACCTTGCCCTGGAATTGGTCGATGAGAAAGAAGCCGAAGCAATCCTGACATATTGCGAGGAACATTTTTAGGAAGGCGTTGAACCAAGATGACAGAGCAGCCCAACAAGCCGCCCCTCGGGCAAGGATTCTTCATGCCGATGGAAGAGGTCGCTGACGGTCACGACTTCTGGTAGCTTCGGCTTCGAGGTCGTCTGGCCATCCGAAATGACGAACTGCGCGATGTCAGCCCCATCTGGTGGCTTGAGTCTGCCGTTCTTGATGTCCAGCAGGGTCGCCTCGACCCGCTTCTTGGTCGCCTTCACTCTTGCTTCATCTTGGCCGACATCGCGCTCGAATGGCCTGCCACCCAGCCGGAACCGGACGAAGTAACTGGTTTTTTTCTTCCGCAAACTCGCCATCATTTCCTCCCGTGGGCCACGATACCCAGAAACGGGAAACGATGGCAAACAGCCCTAACACGAATGCCCTACCGATGCCGAGGGTGTGGGAAAAATGTGGGAAAAACCAATCCAGCAAAAAAGAAAAGCACTCAAGGCATTCGCCCTAAGTGCTTTCCCTGCAAGTTGCTTCAGCCTGCCTTATCTTCGCAAATCGTAGCTGGGGAACTAGGATTTCGAACCTAGACAAGCAGATCCAGAGTACGCTTGTACGCCGCCACAAAGAGCAAGCCGGGCAAGCACTTCCGGCAACGCCGCCGGCCCGCATGTACCTGTACATGTACCTGAAAACGGAAAACAGGTCCCGGAACAGGCCCCGACCGACCCCGATCTTGCCGCCGTGGTGACCGCCTGGCCGAGCCTACCCGAACACGTCAAGGCCGCAATCAAGACCCTCGTGGACACTGCCCGGCCGCCTGCATGAACAACGGCACTTGACAAGTCTTGATAGGGCGGCAATAGTGAGCCAATGGACGTAGACGTGACCCCGGAGGCCCTGGAGCAGTTGGCCAAGCTGCCCCGCACCATTCGGACACAGAAAGGACGTGTATGACGACTGACACTCTCAAGCCTGAGTATCGGACCATCAAAGGCAAGCGCGTGGTGGTTCTGCCGCAAGACGACTTCGAGGAACTGTTGCGCAAGGCGGAGTTGTGGGAGCCGGACCTGCCCAAGCCGAACGCCGACGGCAATTATCCGGCACTGGAAGCGCTAGCCGTCATCCAGACCCGCGACATCCTCCGCGCCCGCCGCAAGCTGGGATTGTCACAAGCCGAGCTGGCCCGGCGTGCCGGCATCCGCCCGGAAACCCTCAACCGCATCGAACAGGGCAGGAACAAGCCGAGCGTACCGACCATCGCCAAGATCGACCGGGCATTGAAGAAGGCGGAAGCGGAAGACCGCTAATAAGAATGCCGGCGATCCTGCTGGCATCGTGGCGATGGTCAGGGCCGCGAAGAGATAGGCCGGGAATGGCCCTGGCCAGATGCCAGAGCCGCGTTCAGGCCGTGGGCAGGGAACGGGTTGACGTGGCGACAACGCCCCCCTTACCCCCCGTAAGCGGAAAGGCAATCGGCCGCCCGGTTAGTCCCCGATAATCTCTAGCAACCGCTTCCTGCGCTCTTCAATGCTCAGCGAGATGCCGACGTTGACCGTGATTGCCGGTTGATCGGTATGGCCCGCTTCCCAGCGCTCTTGCTCTTGATTTATGCTATCAGCCGTCAGCAGCGCCCGAGCGGCCGCAATGCGGTTCCTTTCGCTCTCACCGAACAGCACGACCCCGCGCAGCATAGCGGGCAATTCCTGCCGTAGCTCTTCCGGGATTTCCCACCGCTGGCGAATCGCTTTCTCGACAAGGCGGGTATCGCTCGTTTGCGTTAACGGCGTGAGATTGTCGGTAAGCTTTTCGCTGCCCATGCCACTATCATACCATGCCCCGGAAAGGCTGAACGTTTACCGTCAATTACCTTGACACTCTCGCAAGCAGCGAAGATACTACGGGCATGGCAACCGTCCGCATGACTATCGAAGCCGCCGAGCAATTGGAGCGGTTGCCGGAGGCTATACATGCCCGCATGAATCGGTTGCGGGAACGGTTGGAGGACTGGCCGGCAGTCAGCGGAGTGAAACGCCTGTCTGGAAACCTGGCCGGCTGGTATCGGTTGCGAACCGGCGACTACCGCCTACGCTTCCGCGTTCAAGGGGACGAGATCATCGTGGACAAGATCGGACACAGGAGAGATTTCTATGGCAATTAAAACTGCAACCCGCGCCAAACCTGACTCGGCAACCGTTCGGCATGTGAGAAGAAACGGCCAGCAGCTGGTGGTGCTGGAAGAGAGCGAATACGAACGGCTGCGGATGAAGGCCGACGAATGGGAACCGCTGTTACCGGAGTTGGACGCGGACGGTACCTATCCTGCCAAGGAATACATGCTGGCATCCCTGGCCCGCAAGATCATCCGCCATCGGCGTATGTTGGGGTTGTCGCAAGCCGAACTGGCCCGGCGCCGGCATCCGCCCGGAAACCCTGAACCGCATCGAGCAAGGCAAGCATTCGCCGAGCGTGCCGACCGTGGAGAAGATCGACCGGGCGCTGAAGAAGGCGGAGGCGGAGGACAGAGGATAGTATTTTGACTGCCGCTGGAAAGTCCCTGGTGTCCTATTCGCGTTGCAAAGCTGGGAATGTCAGCCATTCGGTGAGGGTCCAGACATGATCGGCCAGACCCGCGGCCATTGCTGGCGTCCGCTCCTGCCATCCTCCTTCGCTGTCACGCTGACGCAGGGTTCGCACCGGCCAGCAGAAGTTGTAGCTGTACATCGTGAAATAGGTCACCGCCTGATGCACGTCCCAATCCTTGGAGAAGCAGTAGGTCTTCCGCACCTTTCGAGCATTGCGGTTCCGGTCAGTCCCGTTGTGCCGTTCCACGAACGCTGTGTTGATCGCTCGGCTTGCCTTCGACAATGCCAGCGCGGCCATTACGGCCACGAGCGTCCCGAACACCACTCGCTGGTCGATCTTCACAACCCGGCCTTTTTTCCGGGTCTTATGCACGGTGGCATACTTCAAGTCGGCCAGTGGCACCTGGTACGGTGCCTTGGGCCGTCCCGGTTTTCCAGTCCGCTCGGGGATGACCTCTTCCCCATACGCCTCCAGGATGGCCGTCTTGTAAGCAGCATATTCGTCCGTGGTGATGAGATTCGGAATCCGGCCTTCGGTACGCTTCTTGAAGTCTTGCACCACTTCCTGGGTATTCTCCGAGATGCGTTCTCCTGGCACAACACTCACGACCAAGCGGTGTTCGGGGTCGAAAGCCACATGGTCCCAGTTATCCCCCTGCTGGTCATCAGCGGGGTCGGCAGGGTCGCAGTTCTTCTCTTTCTTGCCGACGAACGCCCATTTTTCGTCGAACTGCACCTCCCGCGTCTGAGGGGGAAAAAGCCACGAGTTCGTCGTGGAGGTTTTTGGCGTGCTCGCCGGCAAGTTTGCTGTAACGGACAACGGTATCCTTGTTCACTCCGACCAACCGACCGGTCTTGCGGACGCCACAGCCTTCGTCAATATGGGCCAAGATCGAGAGAATCTTCTCATGGGGTAAGCATGCTCGGAAGAGCGGCGTGCCTTTCCGCTCGCAAAATCGGGCCTTGCATGTAGCACAGCGAAGCATGCGATGTTGTTTGTTGGCCCCGTAGCGATTGCAGACACTCAGGTTGCCGGCTCCACGTTTGCCATAGTCTGGACACTCCGGATCCAGGCAACAAAACCGTGACAGGTCGTCCATGCTTTGCCCTCCGTGGCATGTGCGTTGGTTACAAGGCGACCCAGTTTATACAAAACGACTGCCTTACCGTGCAATACGAGAAGGACACCAGGGGAAAGGCCGGCCAGAGCGGAATACAATACACGCGATGGCTGTATCCCGTTGGCCACGGGCAGCCGGCAGAACATGCGGCAGCCGGGTTTGCTGGGTGCCATGCCCACGTCCGCGTGGGCATGTGGTACAGGCGGCTAACAACACATGCCCACGCGGACGTGGGCATGGCACCCGGCTTCTTTCCGAACAAGGATAAGCACAAGGATAAGCACCATGTCCCACGACGACCTTTTGCAGTTCATTCGCCGCCGGCCATTCGTCCCGTTCCGCCTTGTCACCACCGACGGGACCGCCTACGAGATTCGACACCCTGAAATGCTCATGCCCGGCTTGCGGACGGCTACCGTTGGCATCCCGGCTGACCCGGCCATTGCCGCTTACGGCCAAACCGTGACCGTTGCCTTGCCGCACGTTCAACGTCTGGAACCGCTGGAAGCCGTCGCCGGAGTGAGCGGCAACGGGCAGTAACTGGACTTATCGGCCCTCGCCGCCAAGGAGTACCACCATGATTGCCTTCCCCTGTTCCAGTTGTGGCCAGCGCTTGAAGGGCAAGGGGAACCGCGAACATGAGCAAGAGCGACATTCCGGGACAAAACGGGACACCCGACATACTTCCCCTGGCACAAGAAACGGCCCTGGCGTCGCTACTGCCCTGACACTGCTCAAGGGACTCGGCCTACTGACCGGCGAGCCGCTGACTATCGGCAGCGACGACCCGGAAGACTTGCGAATTGCGGCTAAGGAAAGGCAATTCAACCAAACACTGCGAGCCTGTCTGTAAACTACATGCAACGGGAAGGCCGTCCATAAGCCGGCCCTTGGCACCACACCAGAGGCTATCAAGACTCTTGACGGCCCACCTGTCCCCTGGGATACTACTGGCATGGCAACTGTCAAGATGACAACCGAGGCCGCGAAGCAACTTGACGAATTGCCAAGGGCCATTCGTGCCCGCGTAATCGTGTTGCTGGAACGCCTGAAGGACTGGCCGCAAGTCAGCGGCGTGAAACGCCTGTCTGGGAACCTGGCCGGCTACTGTCGGTTGCGAACCGGCGACTACCGCCTACGGTTGCGCGTGCAGGGTGAAATTGTTGAAGTGGACAAGATCGGTCACAGGAGAGATTTCTATGGCGACTAAAACCGCAACCCGCCCCAAGCCGGACTCGGCAACCGTTCGCCGCGTGTCAAGAAACGGCCAGCAGCTGGTAGTGCTGGAAGAGAGCGAGTACGAACGACTACGGATGAAAGCCGACGAATGGGAACCGCTCTTGCCTGAACCGGACGCGGACGGCAACTATCCCGCCGTGGAATACGCCGTCGCTTCCCTGGCCCGCGATATTATCCGGCACCGCCGTATGCTCGGACTGACGCAAGCGGACCTGGCCCGGCGTGCCGGCATCCGCCCGGAAACGCTCAACCGCGTTGAACAGGGCAGGCAGTCCCCCAGCGTGGCCACGGTGGAGAAGATTGACCAGGCGCTGAAGAAGGCGGAGGCGGAGGAGAGGGGATAGTATCACGAGCAACGGGACGGCCGACCCCGACCTGGCCGCCGTGGTGTCCGCCTGGCCGACCCTGCCGGAAGTACTCCGGGCCGGCATCGTGGCGATGGTCAGGGCCGCCCGCCCGCCGGCTGCGGAACACTAACCATCAAGACCTGGCTTCACGACCAGCCGGCCTTCGCCCTAAGTGGTCCGTTTCACAAATAATGTCCAGGTTATCGCCGATGGCACACAGTCCAGCGACAGCTGATCGAGTCGAGTTTCGTCCGCTCGTTCGAGCATAGCCTTTGGCCCAAGAGGGGCTTTTCTAACCTGGACATTATTTGTGAAACGGACCACTAAGCATCAAAGAGTTGCGTGCCGAGCAGCGGCGGAGGAAGTCCAGGCCCCGATTGACGATGATGCCAGTCTGAGTTAAGAGCAGGCACCTACCCGCTTCGCTCTTCCTACCAGCTTTCCTTTCTTGTCGCCCGTTCTTCGGTCGGATACCATATCCAGGTGATGGCTTCGGCAGCGTGCCGAAGCCGTGCCTTCTTTCTGTAATCACGGAGACTACGACCAGAGCAATGTACGGGCCAGACCAGGCCCGTTGACAATCCGATACGATGCGTGAGCATCGGGATACTGCGTCTAGGAAACCGGCCAAACGTGAGCCGAAAGGCCACGGGATTCAGACAGAGGCAGTACCTGTGCCACGCCCCGAAAGGGGCGGCGGCCAGGTGCTGTTCTGTCTGCCCCTTGGCCGGGGTTCCTAGAGCGGCTCTGGTTCGTCGCTCCTGTTTTTTTCGGGGAACCGCCATGAAAGAGCAACTTGAGGAGTATGTAAGAAAGGTCAAAGAGAGGCATGAGGACTGCCGTGGCAGCGAGCAGGCTACGAAAGCAAGTCTGATCGCCCCCCTTTTCGCGATCCTCGGCTATGATCTCGCCGACCCCAAAGAATGCAAGCCTGAGTACAAGGTGGACTTCGGCAAATACCGATCTACCAAACCGATTGATTGGGCCTTCGCCATCAACGGCGCCTTTGTCTTTTTCGTAGAGGCGAAGGCAGTCGGGAAGAGCCTCGATTCCTATTCCGAGCAACTTGGTGACTACTTCGCCAAGGAACTTTTGGTCAAGCTGGGAATCCTAACTAACGGGATCGAGTGGAAGTTCTTCATGGACCTAATTCACGACAACGTGATGGATAAGGAGCCATTCTTTGTCTGGAATGTCCTGAACGACGATCCGGCGATTGTGATGGACCTAATGACGATCCTCCAGAAGAGTCAGTTCAAGGCGCAACACATCAGGACGTTCGCAGAGAAAAAGCATCACCAGAACCTGCTGGTAAATCAGCTAAACCGCCTGTTGGAGCCTGCTGCCGAATTCACAAAACTGGCAATTGTCAACATCGAAACCCGCAACCTGACCCAAGCCGTGGTGGATTACTGGAAGCCTATTGTTGCCAGCGCCATCGGGGAATGGGCCAAGCAGCGAACGCTTGCCTCTGTCCTGGCTCAATCGCCGTCGAAGGAAGAAACGAACTCTACTACTGAGGGGGAAGGCGAGCATAACCGCCACGAGCGCTATGGCCTACGGAAGAGATTCTGGCAAGCGCTTCTCGGCCGCCCGAAAGTGAAGAACACCCGACACGCCGACATTGCTGCCAGCGAGTACAGCTGGATCGGGGCCGGTTCCGGCGTGCGGGGGCTGCCTTTTAGCTATGCCGTCACTCAGGAGGAAGGCAGGGTAGAGTTGTGGATTGACCGTGGTGCGGGAAAGACCGCCGAGAACAAGGAGATATTTGACAGGATTCAAATACACAAGGAAGAGATAGAGAGAACGTTCGGCAGCGAGCTATCTTGGCAAAGGCTTGACGGCAAGCAAAGTTGCCGGATTGCTTACATCATGAAAGTGGGCGGCTACCGGAGCGATGAATCAAAGTGGCCAGAAATCCAGGACGCCATGATTGACGCCATGATTCGGCTGGAGAAAGCCCTCACTCCGCACCTGGCGAAGCTGAAAACGGAATTGGCGTCGGAAGGTGCGTGAGACGGCATTGTTGCTCGTGAGGTCGCTTGTTCAACGGAAAGATACCGAGGGTGAACCATGTCCATTTCTTTTGCCTGTTCAAAGTGCGGCTATAACCTGAAAGCGCCGGATAGCTGCGCCGGCCGTCAGAGCAAGTGCCCCAAGTGCGGCACGGCGGTTGTTGTCCCTGGTCCTACCGCAGACGTGTCCGGACTGACCAGTCCGCAGCTGCCGCAGGAGGGGTCCATGATACGGTTTTTCTGCCCGACCTGTTGCGGGCCTCTATCCGCCCCTCCCGAAAAGATTGGAGCAAAAGCGTCCTGTCCGAAGTGTGGCCAGAGGGTGCAAGTCCCGAATCCGGGGCAGAACAAGACTGTGCTGGGAAGATTGGTTCCGGCTGGAGGAGAAGTCGTAAACCCTCCGATTGCTCAAGTTAATGCTGGACCTATCCTTGCCTCAGAAACAATGCCATTGGTATCGACCCGTGCAGAGTTGCTTCAGCCAGATGTGCAACCCAAGTCCCCGCCAGGACCGGAACCGGCCGCGCTAGATGTCCTGCCGACTAGTCCCGCTCCGAGTCATCCACGTGACCGAAGGCTAGGCACCGAATACGATAAGCAGCCTTCTCGTAAGTCAAAGAAAGGAATCCCGACGGTGCTTTGGGTGATCGGCATCCCTGCTCTCTTGATCCTTGTATGTTGTGGGGGGTGCCTTGGGCTAGGTTCGTACTTCTCATGGTCGGAATCGAAGGAAATTGCGAAAGCGGACAGCCTATGGAGTCAAGGCAAACATGCCGAGGCCGTGGCGATCTACAAGGAACATCCTAACAGCACTCACAACAGAAGCCCCGACATTTTTGGCCGGATCATCCAGCATGAAGCCGAGCAAGGCAACACAACGGAGGCCCGCCGATGGATCGACAAAGCCTTGGATAACCACATCGAGGTTGTCTGCGCCAATCAGGCAGCTAAGGACATGATCCAGACAGCCAAGCAAGAAAGGCGGGAGCGGGAAGCGAAGGAGCAAGCTCAGCGTGAAGCGGAACGTGAGGAACGCAAGAAACAAGCAGCGGCGGCACAGAAAGAACGCGATGAGGCACGCGCCAGGGCGGCGGAACAAGAGCGAAAGAGGAAGGGTGAGGGCGAACCGCTGCGGCTCCCTGGGCCGGACGAGAAACTCATCCCATACGAAGTCCTGAAGCAGAAGCAACGCAGTGGTCCGGCACTTGCCGCAGAATATCGCGGCAAGTTCGACCTAGACGTGCTCGTGAGCGAGAAAGCGTCGAAAGAGGAGGTGATGAAACTCGCCGAATGGCTCCGAGAGAAGAACCAAGACCGCCTGCTCCTCGATATTTTTGATTCCAAGGAGGTGTGGGAGTATCTCGAACTGGGGGACACGCCAGAGCAACGGGCCGCGTGGGTTAGAAAGTTCCCGGAAGAAAGGCAGAAGCAGATGGAAAAAGAGTGCGAACGGCATTTGCTGGCAGCGATAGGTATAGACACGGACGGCAAGGTCGTGTGGGTGGCCAAAGGCCGCGACCATTGATGCGGGACCGAACCGACAACCCCGGCCTAACGCCGCGTAGGGTTCGCCCACGTCGCGGCCTGTAGCCGAGGGATAGGGGGGTTGGGCCAACCTTGGGCCAACGGACGCGACGTGGGCGAACGTGGGCGAACAGTGGGCGAACGAGCGGCCAACCGGCGGGCAATCCCAATGTTCCGGCAGGAGATAAAGGCCATAGCAGCCGACCAGAACGCGACACAGCGAAACTGGTAGAATACTTCTGTAGGGTAGGCGGCTTGCAACCGCCGCACGGCCAGCCGGTTTGAACGGGAACACCTATCGCCCGTTCGACCGGCCAGCCGGCCCGCTCGGAAGGATAGGTGAACCATGTCTGTCGATCCCAACTTTCAAGCAGCGTCCCAAGAGTGTAAGTATTGCCACAAACCGCTTGGCGGCGGGCATCGCGAGCCTGTTAAGATCGGTTCCCCTGGTTACATCGAGCAAGCCTTCAGGCGTCTGTTTCCAGATAGTGAGGCGTGTTGTGAGTGTACGGAAACAGGGGTAGCAGCGCCCCCATCCAGTAGTTTGCCGCCGGTAGCAGCAGCGCAGACATATTCCGAACTGTGCGACCAACTGGTGTATACGGAAGAGGGAATTTACGACACTGACTGTCTACTTACGCCAAGATCACGCGGTGAAGATGAATTCGAGGCCGACGTGTGCTGTTACGTCTGTGAGCGGACCAAGATGAAGCCAGAGGATTGGCATGGACTGAAGTTACCGCAACGGATTCCCTGGGTTAAGGATGCCTTGGTTAAAGCCAGGGCTGCCAGACCGCAATCCAAAAGGGTTGAAGGCTCTGTAGAATTGGTGAAGGGCCAGAAGCCGGTGCCGGCGGTCTGGTATGAAGAACTTCCGCCGAAGGGAACGAAGCAGAAACGCCGGCACCGCACGCCACCACGCGATAAGATTCTTTATCCGACCGCTGCGGAATTGGAAGCCATCTTACTTGTGAGCGAAAACAATGGGAGCTACACGAAGGCTGCGAAGGCCGCCGGTAAATCACGCACGATGATAACCCGGCAGTACAAGAATGCTCTGAAGAAAGGCATAAGGCTTCCGAAATTGCTTGACCTTGCCAAAACGCAACGCCTGTCAACCGCTGGACGCGGCCAGGTGAACGTGCCCGATCCGAAGCAGCCCGCCCCGCATATGAGCCAGGCTCAGCATGCCCGCTGCCGCAAGCAGAAGCCGGCGGATGACGGCGACCGGGACGACGACCGGGAATAACCCCAGTACCCCGCAACCCCCTGATGCAACCCCTTTAGCATTTTTTCGTATTTCATTTTTCCGCAGAAAACACGGCATTCCGCGCAAAAACGCAACCCCCTTAACGTTAACAGGGTTGCACCTGTCCCTAGGGATATGGGCATTAAATCGACATTAACGCGGGCGGAGCTGTCGGCTCTCCGAGCATTCGGCCGGGCCGCCAAGCGGCTACAGCTAGCCCAGCAGTGCGCCCAGGCCCGGCAACGTGCCGGCAAGGCACGCCAGGCCGCCCGGCAACCAGTACGGCCCGCCAGTAACAGGGGGAGCAACCATGACGACCGTTCCTAACGCCGCCCCGCCCGCGATGCTGTTGTCAGCCCGCGACCTGGCCCGGCTGCTGAGCGTATCGACGGCTACGGTCTGGCGAATGAGGTCTGCCGACAAGCTGCCGGCACCGCTACGGCTAACCGGCGGCATTCTCCGCTGGCGACGGCAAACAATCGACGAGTGGTTACGCGACCTGGATCCCACAAACGGCAACGGGCAGGCCCGACGCTGAGCCGTCAATGAAACCCGCTGCAAGCTCTCGCGAAAGTAACTTGCAGCAAGTTAAGGAGATAAGACATGCCAAAAGCGACGACAAGGCAAACTACCCCTATGCTACCACAAAATCCGCTGGTCGTGGCGACGCCCACGGCGAAAGGGGCAGACGCGGCAGGCGACGGCAAGTCGCTATCGCCGCTGGGCAAACACTTGGCCGAGTCCCGCAGAAGACTGAGGCAGGCCCCCCGGTCGCGGCTGCATTACATTGGCGAACGCTTCGAGGACTTCCATCGGGACGGGAAGGGCTACAAGGCAACCTGCCCGGCACACGATGACTCGAACCCATCGCTGTCAATCAGCGAAGGCAAGGACGGACGAATTCTGATTCACTGCTTTGCTGGTTGCCCGACCGAAAACATCCTTGAAGCAGTCGGCCTGCGGATGGCGGACTTGTACCCTGATAAGCCGATGATCGTTGCCACGTATGACTACCGCGACGAAGCCGGGAATTTGCTCTTCCAGGTTTGTCGGATGGACCCCAAGGGGTTTTACCAGCGCAGGCCAGACGGTAACGGTGGCTGGGTAAACGATCTAAAGGGTGTCCGCCCTGTCTTGTACCGACTGCCGGAATTGCTTGCAGCCGATCTTGCGGAGCCGGTGTTCATCGTCGAAGGTGAGAAAGACGCCGACCGGCTGGCGGCGCTCGACATGGTAGCAACGACCAATTCGGGCGGAGCCGGCAAGTGGAAGCCTGAGTACAGCGAAGCGTTACACGGTCGAAACGTAGTCATCCTGCCGGATAACGATAACCCCGGACAAACGCACTCGGAGCAAGTGGCGGCTTCTCTGCATGGCGTGGCGGAATCGGTGAAGGTCGTTGAACTGCCCGGCCTGCCAGAGAAGGGCGACGTTTCCGACTGGCTGGATGCCGGCGGGACGCGGTTTAATCTCTGGTTCCTGGCGAAGCAAACGCCTCCCTACGAGTCAACGGGACAACGGGACAACGCTACGGATGAACCGTTGTCTTGCAAGCCAACAGGTCAACGGGACACCCAACGGGACGAACCGTTGTCCTGTTGTCCTGTTGAACCGTTGTCCGGACCAGTCGAAAGGTTTCCGGTTGAGGTCTTCCCGAAGATCTTGCAACGATTCATTACCTCAGTGGCAGAGGCGCTGCCTTGCCCGCCCGACTTCCCCGGAGCGATGATGTTGCCGGTCTTGTCTACATTCATCGGCCGCAAGCGTTGCATCGAAATCAAACCGGGTTGGCGTGAATACCTAGTGCTGTGGATCATGTGCATAGCCCGCAGCGGTGACCGCAAAAGTCCGGCCTTGGAGAAGGTAGTCGAAACGCTGCGTCGCTTGCAGCGGCAACTGCTGGCCGAGTACTTCGCGGCAAAGAAGGCTTACGCATCCTTGCCCCCGGACAAGCAGCGGGAGGAAGCCCGACCGCGACTGAAGCAGATTCTCACCACGGACAGCACGATAGAGGCATTGAAAAACGTGCTGGCCGGCAACCCGAACGGCATCATTTTCGTTGCCGATGAATTGACTGCTTGGGTGCGAAGTCATGGTCAATACAAAGGCGGCAAGGGTGACGACCGGCAGCACTGGCTTAGCATCTGGTCGGGCGCGCAAGTGGTTTGCAATCGGGTATCTCTGGCCGAACCCATCATTATCAATGACCCCTTCGTGTCCGTGATCGGCGGTGTTCAGCCGGACGCCCTGACGGACTTGATTGACGATGCCCGCGAAGACGGTTTTTCGGCACGCATCCTTTGCAGCTACCCCGACCCGCTCCCTAACCGGAGCTGGAATGAGGACACCGTGAAGGAAACGAGTCAATACGCCAGTGTGTGTGAGAGTCTCTGGAACCTGGAGCCGGCACCCAAACCCATAACGTTCTCTCCGGAAGCCAAAGCTATCTGGATTGATTGGGTAGACAGGCATCGGCAGGAATCGCCGTCCGACAATCTCCGGCCTACATGGTCCAAAGCTGAGGGCCATTGCCTTCGGTTGGCACTGGTCCTGTTCCTGGCTCGGCAGGTATGCAAGGAAACCAAGGCCACACAGATTGACCCGGCAAGTATCACCGGTGCCATCAAGCTAATTGAGTATTTTAAGAGCCATGCCCGGAAGGTTTACGGCCGCATGGCGGACCAAAAGGACGATACCCGGATTGGAAGAGCATTGCGCTGGATCAAGAGGTACGGTGGCACCGTCACCGCACGGAAGGCACATATGCACGCTCTCGTCAAGGATACTGCTGAAGCGACGGAGCTATTCGAGTATCTTGCCGAGCTGGGATACGGCACGGTCACGAAAGAATCACGGAATAGCGTTGTGTTCCGCCTCAAGGACACAACGGTTCAACAGGTCAACGAGTCAACAGGAGAGTAGGTAGGGCGTCTATTTTTTTTTGTGGAAGTGGACGGGAGGCAAACCATGCCACGCAGCGTGAAAAAGGCCGTTGATTATCGCCCTGAAACCGACTGGACCTGCCGCGAGCTACTTGACGCGCAGGCGATTGACCCACTTGGGAAATGTGCCTGTGAGTTCTGCGGCACAAGCATCCGCTGGATTCACGTTCTTGAGCACGACGATTACCACCGCTCAATGCGGGCCGGCTGCTGTTGTGCCGTGCGTCTCTGTTTTGACTACGACGCCGAGGCCGCCGAGCGAGAGCTGAAGAACCGCATGGGGCGTTTGATGCGGTTCGTGGATTTGCGAAGGTGGAATCGGTCGCGGTCGAATCCCGAAAACATCTGGCGGTGGGTTCGGCTGTCGGATCGCAACAAGGTGAGGGTGACGGTGTTCTTGAAAGACGGCAGATATGCAATCTGTCTCGCCGGCCGGAAAGACGATGACTGCTACTTCCATTGGGGAAGGTATGCAACTCAATCGGAGGCGACGAGCGTTGCGTTTGAATTGGTCGAGCGCTTGAGGGAAGAGGACGGCTAACCAACGCCCGCGAAGCCAGCCACGCCGGGCCTACCGGCAGCCTGGCGACGGGCGGAAAACGTAAGTGTGCAACAAGGCGAGGGCGGATGGGTGGGGGTGGGATGGTAGTCTATTTTCTAATGCCTCTCATACTTACATGGGAACTTTATAATAAGTGAGTAACAAAAGTAACAACTGGAACGCCCCGGTTAGCGCAGACGTGGCCGCCCGGCGTGCCGGCGGCCGGCGTCGTTACAACGCCTGGCGGAGGGACATGGCCTTTCTCCGGCGCTGTGAGCAAGTGTTCCCGCTGCTGCTGAAGTACGGCCCGTGGGATCGCGGCACTCAGGCACGCATCGCCCGCGAGTTGAATGTCAGCCGAGCCACGATTTGCCGCGACGTGGCGGCCCTGGCCACGATTAGCCGAGAACTGGCCGTCATGTTGCATAATCATTGCTTACTACCGCGTGTCCACGAAGAAGGAAGATAACCCGATGAAAGACCCCGCGAAAGAACAAGAGTACCGCGAAGAGGCCGAGCGGCTGGCCGTGCTGCCCCGGCGTGGACGTGGCGAGCGGCGTGGCCCCGCTTTGCCGTTTTGTGTCTTGACTACTGCTCACTACTGGATATAATCACTCTAGTACATAACACCATTTTCGAGGGGCAGGCCGTGGCGAGCAAGAGAGCAGTAACCGTCAGTCAATTGCTCAGGGTAACAATCCGGGACAGTGGCAAAACGCTGTACCGGGTTGCGAAGGACAGCGGCGTTAGCTACCCGGCATTGCACCGCTTTGTTGTCGGCAAGCGTTCGCTGTCAATGCCCGCCCTGGACCGGCTTTGTGCCTATCTGGGGCTTGAGCTACGCAAGAGGGAAGGCGACCAATGACCATTGAGGAACTTCGCGAATTTGTAGACCAGCTGGAAACCTTCGCAAAGCAAGCGCCAGACAATTTTGACGTGATGCGTAAGGTTGTCGAAAGCAGTGACGATCTGTGGAAATCGCTTGCCCGCCTCGGCGCGGAGCAAGACGCCATCCTGGACACACTGCCTGCGGAGATAGCCGAAAAATTGAAGCTGTGTTCGCGTGGCACTTCGGCTATCAAGAGGTTGCTTGGGACCGGCGAGGACTGGGTAAGAATCCTGGACAAGCACAACAAAGGCAAGGATTGGTAGCTGTAGAATAGCACGAATCCTTTTGCCGCGTGCCGGTTGCTTCACTCGAAGGGAGCAGCCGGCCACGTGGCACTTCGAGAAAGGGCAAGTCATGTCTGTTTACCGACCGACCTACACCGACAAGAAAACCGGCAAGCAACGCAAGTTGAAAAAGTGGTACGTCAAGTACCGCGACGCCAACGGCTGTATCCAGAAGGTTCCGGGTTACACCGACCGCGAAGCAACGAAGGCCCTGGAAACCGAGTTGCAGCGGAAGGCCGCCCGGCAGCAACAAGGCATGACCGACCCCTTCGAGGAACACCACAAGCGACCGCTGGCCGAACACCTGGCCGACTACCGCCGCAGCCTGTTGGCAAAAGGCGACGGCCACCGGCATGCTGCCTTGACCATTACCCGTATCAAGGCCATTGTGGACGGTTGCCGATTCACCCGGATTGCCGACATTCAGCCTTCTGCCGTGCAAGAGTTCCTGGCCGATCTACGCCGCGACAAGACAAGCCCGGCACTTGACCCGTCACAAGAATGGTTGCCGCTACAGGAAGTGGCCCAACTGCTGAACATCAAACGGCAGACGGTCAGCGTATTGGCCCGCCGGCATCGCATACCTTCCCGACGCGAAGGCCGAATAACCAAATTGAACCGGGACGGCGTGCAAGCCCTCTTGCAGCGACAGGGACAAGGGCACGGCCCGGCAACCGTCAACGGCTATCTGGTGAGCATCAAGGGCTTTTGCAAGTGGCTGGTGAAGGACCGCCGGACCGCTGATAATCCCCTTGTTCACTTGAGCCGGCTGAATGCCCGAACCGACGTTCGCTGTGAGCGTAGGGCATTGGCCGAGGCCGAGCTACGGGACGTACTGAACGCCACCGAAGCAAGCGCCGCCACGTTTCGCGAATTGGACGGCCGGGATAGGGCGATACTCTATGCAACGGCCATGACCACGGGCTTTCGAGCCGGCGAGCTGGCCAGTTTGCTGCCTTCAAGTTTTGAACTGGACAGCGTACCGCCAACGGCGACCGTGGAAGCGGGTTACACGAAGAACAAGAAGCTGGCCATTCAACCCCTGCCCGCTGACGTGGCCGACGCCCTGGCCGGCTACCTGGCCGGCAGGCCCGCCGGGCAACCCGTTTGGCCGGGAACGTGGCACCTGACCGCCGCGGAAATGATTCGCATAGACCTTGAGGCCGCCGGCATTGCCTACCGCGACGAAGCCGGCCGCGTGGCCGACTTTCACGCCTTGCGGCATAGCTACATCACCTTGCTTTCCCGAAGCGGGGTAAGCCCGAAGCTGGCCCAAGAGCTGGCCCGGCATTCCGACATCCGGCTAACAATGAACACCTACACCCATGCCAGCTTGCACGACGTTGCCGCCGCCGTCGATAGCCTGCCTTCCCTTCTGCCGACAGAGAAGGGCAGGGAAGCAGCGACCCTGGCCGCCACGGGAACCGACAACACGACGGCGACCGGCAGTATTCCGCATGTACCCCAGCATGTACCTGCTGGCGATAATTCGTGCTTACGGCTGATAACGGCTGATAGTGGGAAGGTGGAAAAGCCGGCTGGCCGGCACTTGCAGCAAACCCCGGAAAACACGGCAAACGATAGCGATTGCAAGCCGCTGACAACGGCTGATAAGAGAGCTGGGGAACTAGGATTTCGAACCTAGACAAGCAGATCCAGAGTCTGCTGTGCTACCGTTACACTATTCCCCAGGATGTTTCACAAGTTAGGTTGGACTGATACACCTGTCAAGATCAACAGCGGAGGGCCTGGCAAGGGCGTCTGCCCCGATGACTTGCGTAGTGAACAAGATGTGAGCGGTGGCCTAATAACTACGGCCCGGTGAAAAGGAGGTACGCACGGGGCCGTGTCCGCCCCCCTGCGGCGGACACAAAGCTCCAAGGCCAAACGCTAGCCTGTGCGTCGCCTCCTTCTCACCAGGCCGTAGTAATTGTTCTCCTTTGCATACGGCGTGCCGAACGACTGAAAGCAATCACAACTAGTTTAGTGTGGTGAGAATGGATGTCACAAGTGCTTGGCATGTAATGGGAAAGCAAAAGGGCAGATGCTGAGAAACGATAAGGCTGCAACGTCGTCCACATGCAAAACCGCTCGAAGCGCTGAACTTGCATTATTCGTTGCTTGCTCAGGCCGTATCCCAAAGTTAGCGCTCGGCGGTCACCATGATGCAGTCAGACTGCTGAGATATGTAGCTGCATGAAGCCAGGAACCATGCAACAGGGCGGTGCGTCAACAAGCGGTGCCAGCGGGAGTGAATCGGGCTGGCACAGGCACGGCTTGCAGACCGCAGTAGTCCCGAGGAACGTGCAATCATGCGGACCGGCCCAACGCGGTATCCGGCTCGCTGCATCATTAGCTGCAAGGTCCAGGGAGCGAAGTGCGTCAGGTGACGCGGCAGGTTGAGGCCGTGCCAAACGTTGCCAAACAAGCGGAACGGTAGGCTGTCAATGTTCGGGACGACAACAAATAGTTTGCCGCCGTGTACAAGTAAACGTCGCGCGTGTTGCAGAATCTCCAACGGGTTGTGAACGTGCTCGAGTGACTGTCGCATGGTGATGACATCGAAACTGCCCGGCCGCAATTTGGGATGGGGAAGTGTGCCGACTAGGGCAGGCATCTTTAACGTCGAACAAACGTGCTCCACCGCTGCGGCGGAGCGGTCAATGCCAGTCGCTTGCCAGCCCTGATGGTGCATGTGCTGAAGGAACGTCCCCCGTCCACAGCCAACATCGAGTAAACGTGTACCGCCACGGCGCGAAGGCGCCCCCAAACTGCGGTGAAGATGACTGCGGAACAAGGGAGTGTCCAGTATTGGACGGCGCGGTCCGGTCCGGGCCGATGTCCGGCCGTGCCGCTCGTCGCTGGGATAGAACTGACGCATGGTGGCCGGCGAGGGTCGAGGATTGGTGAAACACAGGCCGCACTCTTGACACTGAACAACAACAAACCAAAGGCCGGCGCCGCCGCGCATTTCATCCGCCGCTTCGACGAGTGGCAACCAGTTACGCCCGCCACACAGCAAGCAATCAGGCTCTTCCCATTCAACGACCGGGCTCGAACCGGCGGCCGGCACGGTCACGTCAAGCGAAAAAAAGCTCATGACTGGAGGTACCTCTCCGTTAAAGGATGAAGGATGAAGGATGAAGGATGAAGGATGAAGGATGAAGGATGAAGGATGAAGGTGGTGACCGGCCGGTCTTTCACCACTCACCACTCACCACTCACCACTCACCACTCACCACTCACCACTCACCACTCACTCCGTACTGATTCATCCTTCTCCGGCGGGGGAGCACTATAGCGGTAGGTCGAAGGACAGTCAACCGCAGTTAAAGGACATCCAGTAAAGAATCGTCTTGATCTCGAACGGCTTGAGGTGCGGTCGCAGTGACAGGATTCGCGCATGCAATGCCGGCGAGGTGCGGGGCCGCCCAGCTTGTCGCTGGTTCGTTGGCGAATGGTCCCATGTAGCCGCGGCCATGAGCAAGGAACTCGATCTGATCTTTCAGCCTGTAGGCGAAGCTGCAAGGGATCGTCGAAAAGGTGTTTGTCCACCGAGATCAAGGGTGGAGCGAACACGGCGGGGTAACTGCGTGTCAGTGGATGTTCGTTGTGGGCCGCGGCGAACAGCAACACATCCTTGTAGTAACATTCCTCAACCGCGTGCAGGAGCTGGAAGCGGCGCTGGACCTGCTGCAAACGCTGCTCCGCAACACCCAGAGACAGGTTGATCACCTTGCACTTCCAGACGTCGACGGCCCAGTACAAAGCCCTTATGACCATGTCCACGTCGCAATTCCCCTGTGGCCCGAAGACGTCAGCCGAGTAGAGCTGCACCCGCGGAGCGAGAGAGAGGATGATGTCCGCGACGGTCGTCCCGTGCGGCGTGCTTTGATGTCCCTCATACGTCAGAGGCTCTGGACGGCCGGCGACGAAAATGCCGCCCTCGATGGGACGGATCTCCTGACCAAGCCGGCGAAATTTCTCTTGCAGCAAGCCGCGCTCCACGCCGCTGTCCATGACGCAGACCCTGACACCCTCACCGGTGGCCCGCGGATCGCGCAGCAGCCGGTCGGGGGTCAGAAGCGCGAGAACATCGTCAAAGACAGTGCGCCGGTCAGGCGGCGATGCGTCATTCACGACCGGACCTCCACTGCTCCGGTAACGGTATCGAGCAATTCACGCAGGCTGTCTACGAGGCGGATGCAGTGTTGTACTGCCGCCGGCCCATGCCTGATGGCCAGGACCCGGATGGCTTCCGCCAGACGGAGCGTCTCGTCGGCATCCATGACGCAGGCGGAGGTCGTCTCCAGATCTTCGCGCAAGCGCTCGAGCACGGCGGGGGGCGGCGGCTCCTCCCTGCGCTCGGCAGCAGTGCCGCGCAAGGATTCGGCCACGGAATCGCTTGCGCCCAGCGCCAGTGCCAGGGCATCGAAGAGGACGCGGTGCGCTTGCCGTTCCGAGAGTCCCTGGCGGAGTATCTCCGCGCCAAAGTCGGCAGCCGCTGCCACCAGGCGGCGGTCGTCCTCCGTGAAAACAGCATTCCCTCCGCCGCCGGTTGGCCCTTGTTTGTCGAATAACTCCAGGACCACGTGTATTCCGGGAGCAACGCTCATGGGGGCCGCCAGCAAGGAGCGCCGGCCGTGCTCGAAAGGTTGCAGCTCAATCGTGCTCATGCCGGCCGGCTCGATCAAGTTCATGGCGTATGGTTCTTGCATGCTCACCACGGTCCCTGCCACGGAACGAGCAAACGGGACCAGGTCCGTCGAGAGAGGATGTCCGCCGGCATCGTAAACCCGGCAGATTTCGGCCGGCTGGCGGCTCACGTCGTAGCTGCGGACGAGCAGGACGCCGTCACAGGCACCGGTGCTGCGCAGCAGAAAACTGAACAGACTGGCGATGGCTGCCGGCAAGGGCACGGGATCATTGAGAGCGATAGCCGATTGGACCAGCGGCAGGATCTTCTCGACCGCTTCCCGGAAAGCGACCAGGCTTATGTGCAAGCGCCGTTCGCGCTTGGCGGGCCTGATGCGCTCGAGCTGGCGGCGCACCGCACCCAGGAACGTATCGCGATCGAGGTCCTGGTTCTTGTCGAGGTAATCGCGGACACCCATGCGCATGGCATCCAGCGGCGTCGCCTGATGAGCGAACCCCGTGATCATGATGGCGACCACGTCGGCATTGAACAGGTAGAGATCTTCGAGAAGACGAAGCCCGTCGTTGCCGGCGCCAAGATTCCAGTCGAGAATGGCCAGATCGATGGTATGTTGATTGGCCTGAACCAGCGCGGCCTCCGCATCCTCGGCTGTCAGGATGCGGCAATCGAAGCCCGCCCCTTCGAGCCATTCGCGGAAGGTGCGCCGCACCGGTTCCTCGTCATCGACAATCAATACAGTTTCGCCGGCCCGTTGGTTTTGCGGCATGACTTGACCTCTCCAGTGTTGATGCCTGCTTCTCCTTATAACAGGCAACGGGGAACAGTACCAGACCTTCATCACCGTGCATAATTCGGCAGCACACCAACACGAAGCGCTAGCCAGACCCTCGCTAGCGTTTCGGGTTGGTGTATGCATATTCACGCACGGCCATTTATAAACGTACATTGAGGTGGACGATCCCTTCCAGGTCAAACGGTTTTGGCCCGGTGACGGGGGTGGCCAGCGCCCGGAGTAGACGCGGTCCGTCGGCCTTGGACTCTCGTTTTCAGCAACCTTGAAGCCGCTGTTCGAGAGGATGTCGATAAAGTCACCCTGGAATTCTTGTTGCGCAAGCGGTACATATAATGCGGACAAGGAGAGAACGAGATGAGCAGACAGGGAGACAAGGTGACAAGGAGACAAGGTGACAAGGTGACTAGACTTCACCCTGTCATCCTGTCATCCTGTCATCCGCCGTCGCCCTGTCATCCTGTCACCCTGTCACTCGTGCTGGCTTTCCTGGCGACTGTATTAACAGGCACGGCACGCGGCGATGAGAAATCGCGCCTGCGTGACGCGCAAGTGGTCCAGGAAGCTCTCAAGGACGCCATCAAGAAGGCGGAGCCTGCCATCGCCTGCATCCTCATTGCCAGGAAGGGCAATGAACAGCTGAATCTGGCCAATTCGGACCAGGTGCCCGAATCTTTCGGCAGCGGCGTCGTTATCGACGACAAGGGGCTGATCCTGACCAACTATCACGTCGTTCAGGATGCGGCCCGCATCTTTGTCCGCCTGCCTGGGAACCGGAGCAGCTACGCTCACATTCACGCAGCCGACGGCCGCAGCGACCTGGCCGTTCTGGCACTCGACAAGCCTGTGCCGGTGAAAGCCGTCAGGCTTGGCGACGGCGACGCCGTCGAGAAGGGCGATTACGTTCTCTCGCTGGCCAATCCGTATGCCGCCGGTTTCCGGGACGGCAGCCCGAGCGTTTCGTGGGGCATCATCAGCAACGTGCGCCGCCGGCTGCCGGGCAACCCCCGGGAGACCGAACGCAGGAAATCACTGCACGAGTACGGCACGTTGCTCCAGACCGACGCCCGTTTGAACCTCGGCTGCAGCGGCGGCGCGCTCATCGACCTCAAAGGCGACTTGATCGGCCTCACCACATCTATTGCGGCCATCAGCGGCGGTGAAGTCCCCGGCGGCTATGCTCTGCCCATGAGCGCCGGCCTGCGCCGCGTGATCGAGGTGCTCAAGAGAGGCGAAGAGGTCGAATACGGCTTCCTCGGAGTGAGCCTCGAGCGCATGGAGAATGTGGAAGGCAATGGCATCCGCATCGGCGGCGTCATCCGCGGGTTGCCTGCTCACAAGGCCGGCTTGCAACCCGGCGATCGCATTCTGGAAATCGACGGCAAGACTCTCCACGACTACGACGATCTGTTCCTGGCGATTGAATCGCATCTGGCAGGATCGACAGTGAGACTGAAACTCGCTTCTTCCGCGAAGGAGCCGATGGTGACGCTGGCAAAGCATAACGTGCCCAACAAGAGCATCGCCACGCACAAGCCGGACAGCGTCGGCGGCTTGCGCGTGGATTACACCAGCATGCTCGTGCAATCCGGCCAGGGTCTGCGCGACTTTGAGGTGATCCCCGATGGAGTGATGATTCGCGAGGTCCAGCCGGGCAGCGCCGCCGAGGCCGCCAAGCTGCAAGTAGACAAGGTCATCAGCCGTGTGAACGGCAGGACTGTATCCACGCCGGCCGACTTCTACCGCGAGATAAGGACGAATAACGAAACGGCGGAACTCACCATCGTCAACACGGACGGGCAGACCTATGTGGTGAAGTTGAAGCTGACGCCGCCGTAGTTGGTTAGAGGTAATTTCAGAATCCGTAGCCGCGTTAGCGACGCTTCAGAGAAGCGTGCGTGTTCCACGCTTCTCCGAAGCGTCGCTAACGCGGCTACGGAGAAGAGCATGTTGAAAGTGGCCCTGAACCGGTTACTGCCGGAGGTGCTGGCGCAGAGTTTCAATCTCTTTCTGCAGCCGCTCAATTCTTTGTTCAGTATCCTCGGGCTGACTGGCTGAAGGAGCGCTTCCCGGTGTTTGTACTGCCGGCGGCGGTACACCGGGTCCGCGCGGCCGATCGCGGCGATCGCGCCAGTAATCGCCTGGGCTGCGTTGGTCGCCCTCAGGCCGTGGCGGCAGGGCCGGCGGCCTGGCCTCCGCTTCGTTCAAACGTGTCCGCCATTGCTCCATGCGGCGCTTGTTCTCCATCATCTGTTCCATCATCTGATCCTGGAATTTCTCCATTTCGATCATCATCCGCTTCATTTCTTCGCGCTGTCTGCTCCACTGCTCCTCGGAAGGGCGTGGCGGTTGCGGCTGTGCCGGCGGCTGAGCCTTGGCGGCCACGAGTGGCAACAAAAGAATCGCCAGACTCAACAGACTTAGGCGGCAGAAGCCCCGCCAGGCATGCAAGGGTGAGATGTGCATCATCAAAAGTCCTCTTCGTCAAAGATGGGAAAAAAAGTAAACGCCGCCGGTCCCGTTGAGGGGTTTACCCCCAACGGGACCAGACAGCGTTCGCTGGTTAGTTAACAGGGCGGTGCAGCTCTCTGCGTAATTCCTTCACTTCGCGGGCAAGCTGGTTACTTAATACGGCGCAACTCTTTGCGTAATTCCTCCACTTGGCTGGCAATCTGGTCGAGCCGTTTCTCAAACTCAGCTATCTTGCTCGCCTCGCCCGCAGGCGCTGGTTTACGAACAGTCGACGGTGCTGCCGGCGGTGCTGGGGGAGCAGCCGGCTTTTCAGCCCGACGATCACCGCCGCGAGCCGGTGGTGCAGCCGGTGGTGCTGGGGGAGCAGCCGGCTTTTCAGCCCGACGATCACCGCCGCGAGCCGGTGGTGCGCCGGGTGCTGGGGGAGCAGCCGGCTTTTCAGTCCGACGATCACCGCCGCGAGCCGGCGGTGCAGCCGGGGGTGCTGGCGGTGCAGCCGGTGGAGCAACCCGACGACGATCACCGCCACGAGCCGGCGGTGCCGGCGGGGCCGGTGGAGCAGCCCGACGATCTACGCCACGAGCCGGCGGAGCCGTCCGGGCCGGGGGAGTGAACCGGCGATCACCGCCAGGAGCTGGGGGTGCCTTCGGAGCGGTACGACGATCAGCACCACGAGCCGGCGGGGCCGCCGGACGACGAGCCACACCTTTATTGTACTTCTTAGCCTGGAGATCACGCAAGATCTTTTGGGCAAGTCCGAAGCCGCGGAGGCCACCCATTCTGGGACCGCCACGATTGAGTCCACGATAGCCGCCGCGGAGAGCATGGCTGCCGAACCGGGCCTGGCCGCGGCCATGACTGGCAACACGTTTACTACCGTGACTGCTTCGCACCTTGCTGCGAACGGCTGGCGCCTTGGTCGCCTTTGGAGCAACTCGGCCGCGTGAAGGCGCCGCAACGCTTTTTCGCGGTGCCGGCGGGGCACGCTTGGCTGCCGGTGCCGGACCACGATAATCGACAAACAGGGCCTCATCGTCCACCATCGCTACCTCATCGTCCACCGTCGCCGACTCATCGTCTGCATCTGTATACTGGGTTTCGTCGACGGCAACATCGTCCTGGTACTGGTCCTGTTCCGCACTGAAGTCCTGCTGGCCGTCATTCGACCCAGCATACTCATCTGCGTGCAAGGAACCAGCCATGAGCAAGAGCAATCCAATACTTGCTCCTAGCATAAAACAACGCATCACGTATCCTCCTTTTACCGAACAGGGAAAGTTTTTCACGCCCGCAAGGTACCCGGTTGCAAGGCATGAGGTTTGTAGGCATTTTGCAAAGGGAGATTCTGGGCTGAAGAATGCAAAGCCCTCTATCGGGTAACTTAACGATTGGCCAATGAGAGAGTTATGAGAAGGCGCGAATTTTCAGATCCGACAGAATTGAGCTTCAGCTGAGCACCTTGCAGAGCAGGTGGCCCGCCTGCACTACGGCGGATCGTAGCCACCGGAGTTCCACGGGTGACAGCGGCAGATGCGACCGGCTCCTTTCCAGGCGCCGCGCAACGGGCCGTACTTGCGAACGGCCAGAATCAAATACTCGCTGCAGCTGGGATGGAACCGGCACACCGCCGGCAGGATTGGCCGCAGGCACATCTGGTAGCAGCGTACCGAGACGATCAGGATCGTGGCAACGAAGTCGCTTAGCCAGGCGAACAAGTTACGCATTGCTTCTTCCAGCTTCACGACTCATTCTCTGAGATAACTGCCGGACGAGCCTGGGTAGCGAGTGTATCAATTCATCCAGCGAAGGTTCATCCCTACTCCTTGGGATGAGAACCAGGTCGAGTCCGACCGGCATCTCGTGCTTCGTCAAACGAAAGGCTTCACGATAGAGCCGCCGCAGCCGATTGCGCAGCGTTGCCTGGCCGACCTTGCGCAACACCGACATGCCCAGACGCAGATGCGGCAAGCCGTTCTCACAGGCATAGACGATCAACCAACTGTCGCCGGCCGAACGGCGCCGCTCATAGACCCGCCGAAAATCGCTCGGCCGGCGCAGATGCTCGGCCGGACGGAAGCGATTCGATCTAGGTGCGGCGGCTGACATGCTTTGTGTCTTTGTGTTGAAATATTTCGTTCAACTCCAAGGTGGACCGGACCGTGGATTTTGCGGATTGAGTCGTGCAAACTCTTCGATCAATTCCCGGCTGCGGTCATCCTTGGGAGCGGCGGCCATCACGGCGATCTTGATGTACTGATCGCCGCCCTTGATTCCTTTGCCGCGCAACCGCAAGCGCTTGCCGCTCGATGTGCCGGGAGGAACCGTCACCGTCAGCTTGTCACCACTGAGCGTCGGGACATCCACTTTCGTGCCCAGCACGGCCTCGCGGAGTGACAGCGGAACTTCCAGGATGATGTTGTTGCCCTCACGCTGGAAGTAAGCGTGCGGCTGGATGTGCAGCTTGAGCCGAATGTCGCCGCCGCCCGGCCCCTGGCCTTGCACACGCAGCGACTTGCCTTCCTCGATCCCGGCCGGAACCTTCACGGCGATCTCGCGGCCATCGGCACGGAGCGTGACAGAGCCTCCCAGAGCCGCGGTCAGGAACGGAATGGTGACCTCGCTCTCAACCTCCTGGGGAGGTTGCGCCTGCCGTGCCCTACCGCCACGGGGACGCTGGCTGAAGACATCCTCTCCGCCGCCCATGCCGCCCATCATCTGCCGGAACAGTTCTTCCACCTGGCTCGGATCGACGTTGCCATGAAACTCGAAGCCGCCCGGACCTCCGCCGCCCCAGTGAAAGGTCTGTCCGCGCGGTCCGCCCCGCCCACCGCCGGGAAAACCCGCCCCCGGCTCGGCCGTACCGAAGCGGTCGTACTGGTCGCGCTTCTTCTTGTCGCCGAGAACGTCGTAGGCGCCCTGAATCTCCTTGAACCTGGTCTCGGCCTGCTTGTCACCCGGATTGCGGTCGGGGTGATACTGCCGCGCCAGCTTGCGGTAGGCTTTCTTGATGTCCTCGTCGGAGGCATCGCGTTTTACGCCGAGAATTTCGTAGTAGTCAGGCATGGTTGCAAGGAATCACCAGCAGAATTTGGCGACGGAAGTGGCAAAGTTTGGACTGGCCGGATTAACATCCAAAGTCTGGGTCTTGGGTAGAACAACAAGGTCCATATCTTCCATAGGAATAGCCCCAAGAAGAGCCTCGTCACCCAGTACAAGTGCTCCGGCGAAGCCGACACGATTCTTGAAGCGCAATTCGACCGGTCCCACATAGGGAACGAATTTTCTTCCGCCATCCGCCAAGGCGACTTCTTTCTGGGCGATTTCCTCCAGGCCAAGTTGGACCTGAACATGCTGTGGAATACAGAGATGTACAGATCCCGAATCCACCAGGGCATCAACCTCGATAGGTTGCAGGTTTTCCTTGCGAGGATTCCGGAGAGTCAGTTTCGTTCTGATCAACCCCATGACGTCGATTTCCTCCTTTTAGCCTTCACCCACTCCATGACTACACGAGCAGGGAAACCACATTGACATCCCTATTGTAGCGTGGTTACGCGATCAAGACACTGCCTTCAACGTTCCTTTTCGCGAAGCGTGATGCGGGCATCGTCTTCAAAGACCTCCGGCTCGATCCCATCACTCACGAACTGGACCTGGCCGTCGGCAAACAGCACGTTGCAGCCTCCACCGTGAAGGCCGCCCAACGGCCTGCCCGGCCCAATGTAGGGTTGCCGGCGGTCGATGCCACGCACCGTTGGGAAGCCGCCGGCCGCCCAGGGACCGTTTCTGTCAGCCGTCTCCGCCACCATCATGGTTCTGCTGATGCCCGCAGTAATGTCATCCGTGTTGATGCGCCGGTCGTATCCGAAGACGCCGGTGTTGGGATCGAAGACGCCGCCGTTTTGTTCCTTCCCAGGCAGCAGTGCTGCATCCTTGCCCACTCCTGCGATGCCGACGTAATGAGTCAGGCCAGGCGCGCCGGGAGCCGAACGGTTCGGATTGGACCGGCACAGGAACCAGCGGATCGATGTGTTGACCGCTTTCTGGTTCGCGAGGTCGTCCCAATCTTTTTGCTTGTCGATGCTCTCGTAAAGGCGCAGCCAGGGAGATGGTCTGTCGGGCTGCCGCTCGTTAAACTCCAGTTCGAGATAAGGGAGAATGCTCACGTACCAGCTCAGCCGTTCCTCCGGAGGGCTGGTTGACGGCAGCGTGCCGGCTGGAAAAGCTCCGTGTTCAGCATGGTGAAGCAACAAGCCTTGACCGATAATCCGGAGGTTATTTTGACACCCTGCTCTGGCATCCTTCTCGTGAAGTTGAAACAATACCATACCCACCACGCCGATGATGGTGCCAATGGTCCCTAGCCCCCCGAAAATCATTCCCGCGATGGCGAGCCATCTACCGGCGACTCGTCCTTCGCTGCTATTGATGTCACGCAGACCATACAGTCCCAGGAGGAACGCCGGCAATCCCGTCACGCCAAGCAGAGGCAGCCCTAGCGTGCCCAGCAGAAGGCTGGCAAGGGCCTTGGCGCTGATGCGTGTTCTGTTGGCCGTATCGTTCATGCGGCACCATCCGCGGGTCATCGTTGCACCACCGGCGATGGTCATCATCCGTTGAACCATTCGTCGTTTAGCTGCAACCCGTTTAGCGACGCTTCGGAGAAGCGTTGAGAGTCCTTGCCATTGTCCCAACGCTTCTACGAAGCGTCGCTAAACGGCTAGCTGCAACCCGTTTAGCGACGCTTCGGAGAAGCGTTGAGAGTCCTTGCCATTGTCCCAACGCTTCTACGAAGCGTCGCTAAACGGATTTTCCGATGAGTTTCTCGAACTCGTCCTCGGTCAACACGCGCACTCCCAGTTCGCGGGCCTTGTCGAGCTTGCTGCCGGCTTTCTCACCCGCGACCACGTAATCGGTTTTTTTCGACACGCTTCCCACCGCCTTGCCGCCAAGCTGCTTGATAAGCCCCTCGATCTCATCACGGCCGTAACGTTCCAGTGTGCCGGTGACAACGAATGTTTTGCCGGTCAGGTCGGCCCCCCCACGCTGGCCGGCGGAGGGTCGGGGATCTTCGCTGAGCTTCACCCCGGCGGCACGTAGCTCTTCAATCGTTTTTTGTCCCGACGCGCTTTGGTAATACTTGTAGACGCTCTCGGCCAGCACCGAGCCGATCCCCTTGACTCGTGCCAGCCGATCCTCACTTGCAGCCATCAGATCGTCGATATTGTGGAATTCCTGGGCCAGCAGCTCGGCCACGCCTTCGCCAACGTGCATGATGCCGAGGCCCGTCAGCACGCGCGTTAACCCTCGCTCCTTGCTGGCCGCGATGCCGTCGAGCAGGTTCTGTGCCGACTTTTTGCCCATGCGCTCCAGCTCCAGAAGCTGGTCCGTCGTCATGCGATAGAGGTCGGGAATCGAGCGCACCAGACCGCTATCGACGAGCTGCTCGATGATCTCTGTCCCCAGCCCCTCAATGTCCATGGCATTGCGCTGGGCGTAGGAACGCAAACGCCGTTTGATCTGACCCACGCAGTCCGTGCTGGTGCAGCGATAGAAGACGCCGTCGGGGTCGCGTTCCACGGGCGAGCCGCACACCGGACACTTCTTCGGGAAATGGAACACCTTCTCATCGCCCGTGCGCGCTCCCGGTTCGGAGCGGATGATATACGGAATGATCTCCCCCGCCTTCTCGACCACCACCATGTCGCCGACGCGGATGTCCTTGCGGGCGATCTCGTCCGCATTGTGCAGACTGGCCCGGCTGACCGTGGTGCCGGCCAGGTGGACCGGTTCGAGATGAGCCACCGGTGTCAGAGCGCCGGTCTTGCCGACCTGCACTTCGATCTTCAGCAGCTTGGTCAGAGCCTGTTCGGCGGCGAATTTGTAGGCGACGACCCAGCGTGGCGCCTTGGCGGTCGAGCCGAGCCGCCGCCGCTGGCCCAGATCATTCACCTTGATGACCATGCCGTCCGTTTCGTAAGGCAGGTCGTTGCGGCGGGTTGCCCAGCTATTGCAGTAGTCGATGACCGCGTCGATGCTGTCGAGCTTCTTGATGTTCGGATTGACCGGGAATCCATATTCCTTCAGCAGTTCCAGCGATTCCAGGTGCGTCTTGACTTGTACGCCTTCCGTGGCGCCCAGGGCATACGTGAAGAGCCGCAACTTCCGCTCCGCGCATAGCCGCGGATCGAGCAGCTTGAGCGAGCCAGCCGCGGAGTTGCGCGGGTTGGCGAACGGTTCCAGCCCTTGCTTCACCCGGTCGCGGTTAAGTCGAGCGAGGTCTTCGCGCGTCATGTAGACTTCGCCGCGTGTCTCGAAGAGCGCCGGTGGTTTCGCAGTCCGCAAGCGCAGCGGCAATCCGCCGACTGTCTTGAGATTGTGCGTCACATCGTCGCCGCGCTCGCCGTCGCCGCGCGTCGCCCCCACCGTGAACAGGCCATCCTCATAGGTCAGCGAAATGGCCACACCGTCGATCTTGAGTTCGACGACATAAACGACCGGCTCGCCGTCGAGCAGCTTGCGGACTCGGCGGTCGAACTCGCGCAGCTCGCCGGCGTTGTAGGTGTTGTCGATCGACAGCATCGGCTCCCGATGCGTGACCGTCTTGAACCCTTCAATGGGTTCGCCGCCAACCCTCTGTGTCGGGCTATCCGGTGTGACTCAGCTCGGGATGGTCCGACTCGATCTTCTTCAGCTCATCGAGCAGCCGGTCGAACTCGCGGTCGGAAATCTCCGGCTTCGCCTCGACGTAGTAGAGGTAGTTGTGATGATTGATCTGTTGCCGTAGCTCTTCGGCACGTTTGGCGATGGCGGTCATGGTATTCTCCACTATTTCTTGTCCGACGGCGGAATTGTCGCTGCCGCACGCTCTTTCTTCAAGCTCCGTATTCGGTCAAGGACCATGCTCAGGATGCCGAAGACGATGATGGCCGCCACTTCGCAAAGCAGCCACTGCCAGCCGTGTTCATTGAGGGCTTGTTTGAAAGCCGGCGGCAACGTCGAGGGGTGGCCGGAGGCCACGTAGTCGGCATCCAGGAACGGCAGCACCAGCACGGCCAGTATCGTAAGCACGAAGACAAGACTGCTGATGAGCAGCAGCACGTAGAACGGATTGCGTGGTTCAGGTTAAGACATCGGAAAAGATCATCATTGGCCCCGAGGGGTTTGCCAGGGCGGCTATCAATTACCCTCGCAAACGCTTCGGCTTTGTCTTGCCGAAAGCGCCTTCTAATTCTAGAGTGTTACATTGCCGGGTCAGGCTTCCCAGCCTAACCCTTTCCGACCTCGACACTCATCTGTTGAACAGCAAGCCTCTCGAATCCTGCCTCGCTAACCATACGATCGTTCTGGAAACGATGGTGTTTGTCCTGCATAGCTGGAAAAGGCTGGACGGAACCACTTCGAATGACTCGTAGTCGGCATCTTTGATTTCGCGATTGAAGTAAAACACCCGAACATCATCCTTGCTGTAGTATCCACCAATTTTTCTCCAGTGCTGCACCTTCGCTTTCGGTATTGTTGCGGCACCGCAAAACACGAAGTTGTCGTCTCTCCCAAAATGAGCATCATTGAGGGAGACAAATGACGCGGGGTCCGCTTTGCGTACCCAATTGGGCTTGCCATTGAAATCATAATAGTAGACACGGGCCTTGTCTTTCCCAAATCCGTACGGAACTCGCGACGGAACTCGCGAGCCAACGCCCAAATAATGAACGCCATCGTCACATACGACAAACGACTCGGCATCCGCCTCTTTGATTTTGCCACCAATAGTCCAGACAAACTGTCCGTCAGTGGCATAGGTGAAATTGAGTGCCCGAAACGTGGCACCATTGCCTCCAGCTAGCTTGGAACTTGCGCAGTAGCAGTTCTTTCGATCCTTGGCGAAGCTGCCCAAGAAGAAACGAAAGGATTCAATGTCAACACCTCGAATCGGGTAGTAGCGATAAAGGACTTTCCCATCGCGATCACGAATCCAATAAAGTGTGGTCTCGTCATCTTTGCGGAAAACGTGGCCTGGAGCGTATTCACGGGTGTCATCAAGGATAGCCATTGATACTCCTCCGCCGCCAAACTAACCGCCCGCCACCCACGGCATGTCCACCGGCCGATAACTCACCAGTTCCTCCGGCTTGAACCACAGAGCAATCTCCGCCGCCGCGTTCTCCGGGCTATCGCTGCCATGAACGAGGTTGTTCTGCACGCTGATGGCGTAATCGCCACGGATCGTAGCCGGCGGCGCTTTGGTGCCGTCGGTTGCGCCGATCAAGGTTCGGGCTACCGCCACCGCCTCGCGGCCTTCCCAGACCATCGCCACGGTCGGCCCGGCGGTCAAAAACTGCAAGAGCGACTCATAGAAAGGCTTGCCCTTGTGAACAGCGTAATGCTGCTCCGCGAGCTGCCAACTCGCCTGCACGAGCTTCAGCGCGGCGAGCCGGAGGCCCTTGCGCTCAAAGCGGGCGATGATTTCGCCGATCAAGCGGCGCTGGATGCAATCGGGTTTTAACAGGATCAAAGTCTGTTGCATGGAGTGTGTCGTCTTCCTTAGTAACGTCTAACCCAAAACTCTCACCGCAGAGGAACGCAGAGAGGGTTCGACGGGAGTATTCTATAGAAACAGAAGCGATTCTGCCCACAATGACTTCTCATTGAGAGCCTGGCCGTGTCGGCGGCGGAGCTACCCGCAAGATGAGCACTGTGCCATTCGCATGGGCCGCCGCGATGTGCCGGCCGTCGGAGGCAACCGCCATGCTGCGAATTTGTCCGGGGATCTGCCATTCAACCGGCTTCGCGTCGGTCGTCGTCAGGTCCCAGACCAAAATTCGGCTGCCGGTGCCGCTCTGCTCCTGTGAAATCAGGCGCTTGCCGTCAGCGGTAAATGCCAGACCAGAGGGGATAGAGTTGTGCCCCTGCAAGCTGGCCCGCTCCTTCCCGGCGGCCAGATCCCAGAGCTTGATCGATTTGTCCGTGGCTGCACATGCCAATGTTTTGCCGTCTGGGGAATAGGCCAGTGCGGCAGCCAGTGATCCCGGTATCGGCCAGGAAGACTGTACTTGTCCGCTGGCCACGTCCCAGAGCTTGATCGTCCTCTCCAACTCCCTCGGCTTGTCCTTGTCCTTCCTATCCATGCAGACCGCAGCTAACGTCTTGCCGTCCGGGGAATAGGTCAGAGCAGTGAGTGCCATCGTCTGGACGTTGAAGTTGGACAATTCCTTGCCCCTGGGTAATTCCCAGATCACAATGGTTTTGTCAGGCGCCGGCTTGTTCGGTACAGGATGGTCCATGCCCGCCGCTGCCAGAGACTTGCCGTCGGGGGCATAAGCCACGGCCAGAACCGCTGCCGAATGCTTTTTGAGGGCGACAACCTCCTTCAAGTCGGCCACATTGCGAATCGACAGGCCACTCTCTTTTCCCGGAACAACCAGCGTCTTGCCGTCCGGTGAGACTATCAGAAATCCCAGGGAAGCAGGGAGCTGCTGCTCGGCTTTTACATTGTGAGCGGCGATGTCCCAAATCCGTAGCATCCGGTCCATGCCGCCGGTAATTACCGACTTGCAATCGGGTGTGAAAGCAACTACGTGGACAGGTCCGAGGTGTTCGCGGGCCGGGAAGCGCTCGGCGCCCGTGGCCGCGTCCCACAGGTGCAGCGTGAAATCGCCAGCCATGCCGGCCAGGGTCTTGCCGTCGGGGGAATAGACCAGTGTTTGGACCATCAACTCCTTCGGAATAACCTGTAGCGGACCGCTCTTTTGCTTCTCCGCATTGGTGGTCATGTCCCACAGCCTGGTGGCGCGGTCATTCGGACCAGCGAACCCCAGAGCGATCGTTTCGCCATTGGGGGCGAGGGCCGCAAGACGAATACGCTCTTTTGCTTTGAAGGAACCATGCTCTTTGCCCGTCGCCGAGTCCCATCGTTCCACCGTGCCGTCCATGCTTACACAGACCAGCGTCTTGCCGTCGGCGGTGTACGCCAGATACATGGGTGCCTGTGGCTTTGTCCAAAAATAGTCCGCGCACCACAAGAGCTTGGTTAGCGGCGGGCCACGAGACATTACCAATTGTGCGGCAAAGCAATTCTTGGGCAAAGCCGGCGTCTGTGCGTGCCCACTCAATTGGCCTCGTTCCGCTCCTTTCTCGATGTCCCACAATCTCACGAAGCCGCGCTCCCTGTTGCTGTCGCTCAGGGCCAATGTCCGGCCGTCGGGAGAAACAGCGAACGACTGGATCGTCGGCGCATCAAGTTTGATCTCCTTGTCGGTGCCGTTGGCGACGTCCCACACCTTAAAAACCTTCGGGTCGCCGCAGCGCACCACAAGCTTCTTGTTCTTCTCATCGCCGGCCCACGCCATGCCCAACACTCCATTGACATGTCCCTTCAGGGTCGTTTGCTCCTTCCAGCTCGCCGGCGATTTGCCGGTGGTCCACAGGCGTACCACCCCTTCCAATGGTCCTCCCTGGACGAAGACGGTGCCTCCCGCCGCCAGTTGACGGTCTGGTCCGAATGCCAGGCAAGTGATCTGCACGCCGGACGCAGGCCAGAAAGCAACGGCCTGACCTGTCTTCACGTCCCAGAGGTAAATGCCGCGCTCATCCACGCTGGCCAGCCATTGATTGTTGGGGCTGAAGGCGAAAAAGCGCGGGAAGCCAAGGTGCCGCAACCGCTGATCGCCTAGCACGGCCACAAGATCCTTGGGTTGAGGCAAAGGTCCGGCAGGCAGCGGCGTTAGCTTGTCCAGCGGTGACGTTTCCGCGGGATCATCGGGTGGGGGTGGCTTGGTCTCTTGCATCACCAGCCAGGTCAGAAGCACTCCCATCAATCCCAGGAGCAGGCAGCCTCCGGCCACCCCCAGCAAGAGCCGGCGTTTCCTTGGCCCTCCATGAGCAGGCGAAGCACCTGCATTCGCTGGGCCGCCAAGCAAAGTCCGGATCAATCCACCTATCAGCGCTTGCGTCTTACCTCCCAGCGATGGTTTTGTCTCAGCATTAGGGTTATTCCGCGTTGCCGGGGCCGTGGACAGAGGCAGCGTCCTGATCAGGTTCCTCAGCTCCGCGGCTAACTCCGCCGGTGTCTGATACCGATCCTCCGGCCGCTTGGCCATGAGCTTCTTGATCACCGCCACCACTGGCCGCGGCACATCCGGACGCAATTGCTCGATGGCGTCTGGTTCTTCCAGCGAGTGCTTGATGACCTTTTCCATTGGCGTGACGCCTGGAAAGGGCACCGTCCCGGAAAGCAGGTAATAAAAGGTGCAGCCCAGGCTGTAAAGATCGGCACGCACGTTGGCAGTGTGCGGATTGCGGGCCTGCTCCGGTGCGATGTAATCCGGCGTGCCCAGGACCGCTTGCTCTTGCGTCAGAGTGGCGGTCTCGTCACCGGGATTCGATGGATTTTCAAGGCGGGCCAGACCCATGTCGAGAATTTTGATGACCGGCCGTTGCCCGGACCCACTGCCCGATCGTGACGCATTGCCGTCGCCTCCCGCCGAGAATTCGGAACCCGAGCGCCCAGCGAGGTTCGTGACAACCAGGTTCGACGGCTTGATGTCCCGATGAACCAGGCCGTGCTCGAAGGCATGTTGCAAACCCAGGGCCGCCTGATGGATGTAGTCACAGGCCTGCGCGACCGATAACGGTCCCGATTTCTTCACCAGCCGGCTCAGGTCGATGCCCTCGACGTATTCCATCGCCAGGAAACAGACGCCGTCAATCTCATCGGCATCAAGGGCCGTGACGATGTTCGGATGCGACAATTGCGACACCGCCCGGATTTCCCGCTGGAACCGGCGCACGGCCCTCGGGTTATCCAGCCGTTCCTTGCGAATGACCTTGATGGCGACGATGCGGTCGAGATTGCGCTGCCGCGCCTTGAACACCTGCCCCATGCCGCCCTCGCCGAGGCGTTCGAGGAGAACATACGAGCCAAGGATGAGGTCACTGCCGCGGCCATGCGATACTTGATTGATTTGATAGGCAGTGACCCAGCCGCGTTTGACCAGTTCCTTGGCCAGTGCCCGCGGCTCCTGAAAGCGCGGCTGAAGTTTGCGCGTCAACTCGTCGAGTTGATCCGGCTCCAATAGCCGGCTCTGGCGAAGCAAATCAACCAGACTGGGAACGCTGTCAATCGCCATAGGGGAAGCCGTTGCAAGAATACCGTTTAGCCGCGACCATGTTTAGCGACGCTTCGGAGAAGCGTGGCGGGCCTGCACGCTTCTCCGAAGCGTCGCTAAACCTAATTCGGAGAAGCGTGGCGGGCCTGCACGCTTCTCCGAAGCGTCGCTAAACCTGATCGCGCTAAACGACGCGGTTGTTTTCACCGGATGAACGTCGCCACCTTCTCCAAAAACGCCGCGTTCGACGGATATTTCGCCAACTGCTTGACCACCCCCTCCATCGCCTCCATTGGCTTGAGCGACACCAGACTTCGTCGAAGCAACGTCACGTGCTTCAGTGTCTCCGCCGGCAGGATGCGTTCCTCCTTGCGCGTCCCCGATTGGCTGATGTCGATGGCCGGGAAGATGCGCCGGTCGGCTAGCTTACGGTCGAGTACCAGCTCCATGTTCCCCGTCCCCTTGAACTCCTGGAAGATGTAGTCGTCCATGCGCGAGCCGGTGTCGATGAGTGCCGTGGCCATCACTGTCAGCGACCCACCTTCCTCGAACACACGGGCCGTGCCGAACAATCGTCGTGGCACCTCCATCGCCCGGCTGTCAATGCCGCCGCTCATCGTGCGACCGCTGTTGCCGACGTTTTTGTTGTAAGCCCGCGACAACCGCGTCAGGCTGTCGAGGAGGACGAAAGCATGTTTACCCTGTTCGGCGATCCGTTTGGCCCGTTCGACCACCAGTTCCGCCGTGCGCAGATGGCTGGCCGTGGAGCCGTCGTAGCTGCTGGCGACCACTTCAGCCTTGAGAGTGCGGCGCATCTCCGTCACTTCCTCCGGCCGCTCGTCGATGAGCAGCATGATGAGGTGCATTTCCGGGTGATTCTTGATGACCGCCTGGCCGATGTGCTGCAACAGGATCGTCTTACCGGTCCGCGGCGGCGCCACGATCAAGCCGCGCTGTCCCTTGCCGATGGGCGTCAGCATGTCCATGACCCGCGTGGTCAACGGCTCGGTACCCGTTTCCAGGATGATCTGCTCGTGCGGATCGATGGCGGTCAGGTCGTCGAATTTCCGCCTGGAATACTTCTCCGGCGCCTGGCCCTCTATGTATTCGACGTTGGCCAGGCGCGGCCCGTTCCCTTTCCGGTTCGGCTCGGTTGGCCCGGCCAGGAGCAGCCCTTCCCGCAGATGCAGCTTCTGCACCAGCGGCGCCGGCACGTAAGCATCGGCGGGCAGAGCCGCGTAGTTCCGCGCCGGATTGCGCAGAAAGCCATAACCCTTGGAATGCAGCTCCAGGACGCCCTGGACAGACGGTTCTTCGTGTGACATGAGTAGCCTTTTTTCAGAAAGGATGAAGGATGAAGGATGAAGGATGAATCAGACCAGCCTCGGCGCTTCATCCTTCATCCTTCATCCTTCATCCTTGTTTATACCTTTCGATGCTGAGTAACGGCCTCAAACGTGCCGTCGGGCAGTGGGACGAGTTCGTAGTCGTGGAAGAGATGCGGGGCTTCCTTCTTCATGATAGCGAGAACTTTGATCGCCAGCTTGCGAATTTCGACCTCCGCGTGCCGATTTCCGCGCAATTCGATGAAATGCCGCAATGCCCGGGCATTGGCCGTGACAAAAATCTTGGTCTCGGTCGCATTCGGCAGCACGCTCCGAGCCGCCTGGCGAGCCAGCTTGCGCCGCAGGGTGCGGTCCGGTTCGTCCTTGAACGTCTCCAGCAACCCATCGACCAACTTCATGTAAGCCTGATGACTTTGGCTCACGGCGTCAAGCCAGATTTTGTGCAATTCCGGATTGTCGGCAATGCAATCCGGCTCGACATATTCAGCAACAGACTCATCGACGTAGCGTTGGCTCAGTTGTGAATAACCCCAGCCCGCCCTGTGTCGAATCAGCTCATGTGTCAGCGACCGGCTGACGCCGACGAAGATAAAATTCCAGACCGCATGTTCGATGACGGAGCCGTGACCGACTTCGAGGATGTGGTCGGTGTATGCCTTGTTGCCGCCGGGCGCGGCTTGGCGAATGACATGTAGCACAAGCGCCCGGCCACCTCCATGAGATACTCGCCCGCCACTTCGGTGTCGGTCTGCCAGCTCACGCCATGGTCGGCGAGAAAGCGGTCGAGTTCGGCATCGTCCACGGTCTGCCGGCCGACGAGGTAGACAGTGGGGTCACGGAGGATGCGGATGTCGGTGGTTACGATCATCTTGTTTCGATCTCTATCGTTTTTTTTATCATGTTAGCTGGATCAAACCGCACGGTCACTTGCTGGCGGTTGCGGCGTAAATAGTAGTAGAGATGATGGACCACCCGGTCGCCCACGTCCTTGTCCTTGAGCAACGTCCCCGCCGGGAACTCTGCTTCACCCGCGAAGGTCGCAGTGTCACATGCGAAAATCGTGATGTATTCCTTGCCGAGCTGGTCGCCGATGGGCTGCGACCTGTCCTTCGGCCAAGGCAAGGGGGCCCCGGCCTTCACCAGTGTCTTGCCGGGAACGAGAACGTGCTTATCTCCGTTGATGCTAGTCGAAATCATCTCGACGTAGATGTCCCTGTCCGACTTGTTGGTCACCACGATCTGCATCTGGTCTTTGGGCGCGAACACGCTCTTTTTCGTTTTCGAGGCGAAGTCGATGGTGGCCAGCTCCACGTCGATGGGCGGCGGTTCGGGGATGTATTCCGGCCTGGTCAGGCTGTCGAGCGGGATGATCGGCATGCCCTTATCGAAGTGTCGTATGACCTGATCGACATGCCTGTCCAGAAAGGATGAAGGATGAAGGATGAAGGATGAACAAGGAAGAGAGGATGGAGGATAGAGGATGGAAGATGGAAGAGCGCGATCCTCCATCCTCCATCCTCCATCCTCCATCTTCGATCCGCTCCCATTCACGCCATCCTTTGTTCGCCGGCTAGGTGAGAGTGGGATGACGGACAACGGTTTGCCGAGATACGTCGGCGGCTGCATCGCGACGTTGGCAAACCAGTCGCCTCGAACATAAATGACTGGACGCACCGGCCTGGCCTTTTCGAGAAAATGGGGAACCAACTCGGGGAAGGCGTCCGAATTTTCCGGTATCGTGCCGTGGGGATACTCAAGCAAGGCCAGATCGAAGAGGTTGATAGGGCTGTTGGTATAAGGTTGCTTGTCCCAACCGAGATCGCGGAGATCGATACGGAAGACGGTCCGAGTCCGCTCGATGGCTTCGGGTTTGACCGGTTCGGATTTCCAGGAGAACCGGTTGATCGCATTCTCCAAAGCCTCGCGTTGCCTGTCCAGGTCGGGCACGCCGTATGCCTTCTCCGGCACCTGGCCCCATTCGTCTTCAACCAGCAAGTGATTGATGCTGATGTAACGAACGAAGGGCAGTTTGTCCTTATTGTCCTTCTCGAGCGCAAGCACATCTTTCAAAATATTGTGGAGGACATATTCCTGACTTCGTTCCTTCGGGAACAGAGCGGCCCCTCCCTCGATCCAGTCGCGCAGTGTCTGACGTTCATCTTCGGACAACTTGGTTCGTGTCCCCGGCGGCATCGATCCGGAGTTGACCAGGTCGAACAGCTCCGAATGATCGGCTGACCGAGGGATGACGATCTTGCGTGACGGATCAATCAGCAGACCATGGTCAAGAATTTTGACGTTGCCCCTGGCGTGCTGGCCGGCTCCGTGACACTCGAAACAGTGCTTGCGAAGAATGTCGCGTGCCAGCGCCGGAGACTGGCCTGGAGACGCGGGCCCAGTGTCAGTCCCGGCTGGTTGGGCACGAGCGCTGGAGGTCGCAAACAGAAATGCGAAGGCCATGAGAAGCGTGAGAATGAAGAATGAAGAATGAAGAATGAAGAATGAAGAATGATCCCCACGAGCATGTGGCCGGGTGCCATGCCCACGTCTGCGTGGGCATGTCGGCCACCGCTCGTACCACATGCCCACGCAGACGTGGGCATGGCACCCGGCGGGGCTATCCCACGATTCTTCATTCTTCATTCTTCGTTCTTCATTCTTCATTACTTTCCGCCCTTGGCTTCGTAGTACCGAATCGTACATGACATCACCGGAATCGGATCAGCCTTGAACGAGACTTGCTTGACGCTGCCTTCTGTCTTCTGCCCAGGCACCACGTAGCCGCGCTGGTCGGGATCGGAAGCGTTGCTTTCCCTCTTCTTGAGCCGGCTTTGCAGGGCCTTGAGCGTCGAAGGGTTCGGCTTGCTTTCCAGGGTGAGCGATCCGCGTGAGATGGCGGCCAACTCCTGAACTGCGTCGTCCTTGACCAGCACTGGCGGTTCGTCCTTCTTTTTGTTGCGGAAGACGATCAGGCTAAAGGTGCCGGCGTGTTCATTGTAATTCATTTCATTCTTCGCCGACTCCTCCGGCGACAGGACGGTGAACTTCACAAATTCTTTCAGGTTGGTCTGGTAGCCGCGAACCTTGATTTCCTCGCCGGGGTCGAGAATCCACTTGTAGCACGAGGCCGGATCGAGCCTCTCACGGTAGATGGTGTTCTCGCCGTTCACCATGAGAACGACGCCGTAGGTTTCGGTCCCCTTGTTCTTGAGGACGAAAGTCACTTCCTGCCCTTCCTTCGGCTCGCGCACCTTGCCCTTGCTGACCCGTGCTTCCTCGCCGCCGTAAACAATCTTCAGCTCGACAGGAGATTCCTTTGCTTCCAGCGGAAAATCTTCCTTCCCGCTCTTGATGTCGGCAGCGCTCTCATCGGCCTTGACCAGCAAGGTTGCGTCGTCGAAGGCGCCGCGGGCGCCCTTCAGAAGATAGCTTTCTCCCGCTTCCGCCAACGTCCGCGCATTGGCAGTTGCCGTGAACTTGCACACAGTGTCGAGGTCGGCGCTCTGCTTGCCGAAGGCCTGGACGGTGACCGTCAGGGTGCGCAGGTTCGGACTGATCACGACCAGTCCGGTGACAAAGGCGTTGGCACTCACTTCCTGATTGCCCCAGCCCAGGGTGTACTTGACGTTGAAGAGCGCCTGGCGTCCTTCTTTCGTCCTGTGGTTGGCCCGCTTGTTGTTCGCCCTGGCGACGGCAGTGCTGGCGCGTTCGATGATGCCCAGATCCTCGTCGGGATTGGCCAGCGCCAGGGCCACTTCCAGGCGGTTGGCGATGCTGAGGTTGAGCGGACCGGCGTTGTCGCTCGGCGGATCCTCTCCCTTCTGAACGAGAAACTTGAGCACGCCGACGTTGGTGTACTTCTTCTCGCGCAGATACTTGATGATTGCCGGCGCTTGCCGGCTGAGCGCCTGATCAAGGTTGACCGTCTCCGCCTTTTCGGCGGCGGAGGCGGTGGATACGGCAAATGCCAGTGCCAAAACGGCCAGGCAAGTACGGTGGTTTCTTATCGTCACGGTAATCTCCTTCTAAAGTCTTGGCGAGCGGGGGGCGTTAGCCCCCTGATTGCGACATCAGGGGGCTAACGCCCCCCGCTCGCTAGGAAGCATGTCATTTCTGCGCCATGGGGTAACTCTCCAGCTTGGGCGGGAAGCTGATTGGGTTTTGCTCATCCGGGTCGCGTTTGATTTCCTTGAGTAATTCGGGCAGCCGGCCTTGAGCATAGGCGAATAACTCGGCGGCATCAAGTACTCCATCGTGGTTACGGTCGGCCCGGTCGAAGGCCGTACCCAGCGCCTCCAGGACCGCGTAGGTGAACAAGCCGTGGCCGAACTTCTCGTTCTCGAACGAGTATTCGCTGCGGTCGCACGCTGCCAGGATGATCGGCCCCTTGCCGCCGGGCGTCAAACTCCGAATCGGGTTGGCAACCGCCTCGCCGGAGTGACAGGCGTCCAGGAACACGATCTTGCGGCACGGGATCAGTGCCAGTGCTTCATACAGCGACTGACTGGTCACGCCCGTTTCGGCATAGCGAACGCGGTCGTAGTCCGGGCAGCAGAAGACGAACGCACTGCCCGCCGGGGTAAACCCGGCGGCACGCTGGCCGGCGAGAAAGTCGCCATGGCCGGCTAGGAACACCAGCAGCCGATCTTCCGGCCCGACGCGCCCGGCCAATTCCTTCATGGCTTTCAGGATTGTTTCCTTGTTAGCCTCCTTGTCCAGTTGTACGACAAATTCCGCGTCCAGGTAAAGTTTGCCTTTTTGGCCGGCCCAGCTCTCTTTCATCGACTCGGCGTCGCGGGTTGCAGTGCGGAGGTTGCCAAGGAAGCGCTTGCCGTCCGGTGCTGCTTGCGACTTGCTGTAGTCGTTGATGCCGACAGAGAGACCGTACAGCTTGGGCCTGTCCGCCTGCCGTGTGCATTGGACCGTCGCCGTCGTTTCCGCTCTGCCGCCGAGCCGGTTGTAGCTCTGCAGGGTCAACTCATTCGCACCATGTCTTAGCCGGCTGGAGGGAATCACGATCGTTTGGCTGAAAGGCTGCCCATCGGCATTCCAGGTCTGGAAGCGATGATCGTTGAGCCACAGGTCGATCTGTTGCGGCTGATGATCGGGATTGTCGCCATGTGGCCTGGCGCTGAGCGTCACGCGGAGATCGCCCACCCCCCCTTTATCCCCCCCTGACCCAGGGGGGGATGAAGGGGGGGTGCTCGCCAATTCAATCTGGACTGCTGGCGGCTCCATGTCGTCGAACGCAGGCGGAACGGGATTGTTCGTGGCCACGCGCAGCGCCGCTTCCACGTCGCGGGTCCCCAGCAGCTTGTCGATGACCTCGGGCCGATGAAAATACTTGCGGAACTGCTCGGCCCGGTAGAAAGCCGGCTCCTTGTCGAGATCGCGATTGTTGACGTGCCAGCCGATGAGGAAGTCGCCGTTAGTTGATGTATCGTAATAGTAGCTTCGCCACATCCATAGCACCCATTGGCGGTCGCGCGTGGGGAAGAACCGCCAAAGAGGCCGCTGGCGCACCGTCGTCAGTAGATCAATTTCACGCTGACCGCGCTTGATCCGGAAGTAGAACTCCTTGCCCGGCACAGGTTGCTGAAGACGGTCAAGGCACTCCGCTATTGTTCCCACTTTCTTGACCTTCAACTCCGCTCGCCTGGCATCCGGCACCTTGCCCTGGGGATCGTAGAGAAACTCATTCTTGTCGAAAGCGAAGTAGATGACTTCGTCACCCTTGATAAGACCAGCTTCCCAGGCCGGGCTGCCGACATCGACATTGTGTACGAGCAGCCTGCCGTCCTCCGCGCCAAACTTCGCGCCTAGCTCCGGCTGGCTGGGCCAATCGGCCAGGCTCCAGGCGGCGATCGTCTCATCACGCGAGGCCGACACCAGCCATTTCAAATCGGCCGACAGGCCGAGCGACATGACTTCGCCCTGATGGCCGGTACAGAGCCGTGCGCGGCGCGGTCCGCGCTCAGTCAAGTCAAAAATGCTCAGACCCCAGTAATGCCCCACCGCCAACCGGACCGGCTTGCCGGCTGCCGCCGGGAGGAATGTGTAGCAGCGCGGCATGGCATCGCGATCACGGTCCAGCGGCAAGACGTACCTTTCGCCGTTAGGCCCCACGACATACCAGGTATAAGCATTCCGATTATCCTTCTGAGTGAATTCCACGGTCCAGCCGCCGGCACTCTTCAACAGCTCCAGCCGATCGATTTCGCCGGCTTGTACACATTTGCGTTTCTCCAGGTCGAAGACATGCCAGGGACCGGCGGCCCGTTCGTTCGGACTGGCCGGATTGTTGTCGCGCTGATCGCGGAAGCTCAGGTAACGGCCGTTGCGTGATAGAGCCACACCCCACAGGCTGCTGCCTGGTCCACGAAACTCGTTGATCTTCTTGCCGCTGTCGAGGTCCCAGAGGATCACTTCATGATCGTTGCCGCCGGCGCTAGCCAGGCGTTTTCCATCGGGATGGAAGGCGAGGGCCTCGATGTGAAAACTGGCTTTTGCTTCAAATAATTGTTTCGCAGGCTGCTGCGTCAGGTCATACACACGAATACTGTCGTCGGTCTCCTTGAAGAAATTCGCGCCCTGCTCCACGGCTCGGATGCCGACCGCCAGCCGAGTGCCGCTGGCGTCGAATGCTAGGCTGTGCGGAAAATTGCCTGACGGCAGCTCGATGTCTTTGCTTTTCTTCTCGCCGAGCGAACGGACCTGGACAAGGCTTTTCTCACCCGCCGCGGCAAGCCATTGGCGATCCGGGCTGAGGGCCACTCGAAACAACGGCACGGAATCGAAGCGAAGGAACCCTCTGCGGGCTCCTTCGGGACGACTCACGTCCCAGGTCAACACCCGCCCATCCTCGGACGCCGAGATGAGCCGGCTGTCGTCAAGGAAGGCGACGAGGCGTACACGGTTGACCGGGCTGTAGCCCCAATGTTGTCCCAGTAGCTTGCTGTCGTTGGCTTCGCGGGCGGCCAGGTTCCAGAGCCACACACTGCCGTCGCCGGTACCGAAAGCGAGCTGCTTGCCGTTCGGTGAGAAGGCCAGCGACCAGATCACACGGTCGTTGCCTTTCGGGTCGGTCAGGACTTGCTTTGTTTGGCCGGTTGCCCGATCCAGCACCGCCACGGTCCCCGTCCGCATACCGTAGCCGGCAATGGCCACCTGCCGGCTCTCCTTGTCCGGTGAGAGTGCCAGGGCATAGATGGCACCGCGCTGCTCGCGCCAACTGCTCCAACGCAGGGTTTTGACCTCGTCCGATTCAACCCCTTTGTTGGTGACGCGCCAAACGCGGACAACCTTGTCGTCTCCGGCAGCCAGCAGGTGTTGTCCGTCCGGAGTAAAAGTCAGAGCGTCGCAAGCGCCCATGCGTGCGCCGGTCTCGACAACCAGTTCAGGCTCCCGGCGGTCGCGACGGTCGCCCTGCCCACTTGCGGGATTGGCCCAGCAGAAAAAGAACACTACCGCCAACAGGATTAGTAATTGCGAACTTTTATACATGCGCGTCTTTCTGAGCCGGGTGCCATGCCCACGTCCGCGTGGGCATGTGTTGGTGCAAGCGGCGTCGGCCATGCCCACGCGGACATGGGCATGACACCCGGCATTCTATTAAGGTATGCGAATATCCCGGCATTGGCGGACAAAATTTCCTCTCGTTCCCACGGTCCTCCGTGGGAACGCCGTCCGGGGTTCCCACGGAGGACCGTTGGAACGAGGTTAATGCTTTGTTATATCCCGCCCAGGGCGGTCTTTCCAAGAGCAGGCCAATTGCCGAAAGCCTCTTCCCGACTTACATTGACCTTTTATCAACCCTGTTCGCCAAACTTTCCCCTGGACCAGGAGATCTCCATGTATCGACTACTGTTGTGTCTTGCCGCCCTGCTGCTGAGCGTGCTGGCGTTACAAACCACCGCTTCGTTGATTGCCGCGGATGACAAGAAAGCTGAAGAGAAAAAAGCGGATGACAAGAAAGCCGACGAGAAGAAGCCGGAAGAGAAGAAGGACGACGCCGGCTGGGTCCAGTTGTTCAACGGCAAGGACCTGACGGGCTGGAAGGCCCACCCCGATGACAAGGCCAAGTGGGAAGTCAAGGACGGCTTGCTGGTCGGCAGCGGCCAGACCGGCCATCTTTTCAGCGAGCGCGGCGACTACGAGAATTTCCAGTTCCGCGTCGAGGCCACGATCAACGACAAGGGCAACAGCGGGCAGTATTTCCGGACCCGGTTCGGCAAGAGCTTCCCCAAAGGTTATGAGGCCCAGATCAACAGCACCCACGGCGACCCCGTGAAAACCGGCAGCCTCTACGGCTTCGAGGGCTGTCTCATCAAGGAGAAACTCCACAAGCCGGATGAATGGTTCACCCAGGAAGTGATCGCCGACGGCAACCACATCAGCATCAAGGTAAACGACAAGGTCACCGTGGACTACGTTGACAAGAAGAACACGTACATGAAAGGCCACTTCGCTCTGCAACAGCACGATCCAGGAACGGTCGTGAAGTTCAGAAAGATCGAGGTCAAGGAGCTGCCGGCGACGAAGAAGGAAGACAAATGAAGGCAAGTGCCGGCTCTGAATCCACCCCCGCCAGAACAAGCGGTGGATTTCAAGAAAGAAGTTGTCGAGGAGACTTGAGATGCCGGGTGCCATGCCCACAGCTTTGGGTGGGCATGGCTTTGCGGCCGGTTGAACCATGCCCACGCAAAGCCGTGGGCATGGCACACGGTGCTGGACGTACCGTTGTCCATGGGCTGCGGACGTGCTACAATCTGTACCGTGCCGGAAGTACGCTGACGTCACGATGGTCCCTGAGTACTTACTCCGCACTCAATTCTTTGCTTAACATGATTTCCGAGTGAGGAAACGTTATGACAGCGAAGGACGCGAAGCAGGCCAAGGCCGCTCTTGAGTGCGCCAAGCAACACTTTAAGCGCGCGTGTGCCAACCCGGACGACCCCGACGAGGTGTTTGTCTGGAGCTTCTATGCGCTCGAAAACGCGGTCGTAGCGGCGTCCATCCAGGCAGCCGAAGAAAGGGAAGTAGTGCGTGCCCCCCACAACCCAAATAGAAATGGCAATGAAATCTATTGCGGAAATCGTTCGCCGTTGGCCGAGCCAAGAGGCCAAAGAATGGCTTGAGACATTCATCCCTCAAGCCTGCTCGCATCCATCGGTCTTGGCCGTGGTCGGCTTCGGAGCGGCTGTTCGCACCGCCTGTTTTACAGCCGATATTGACTTGCTCGTGATTTACGAGCGTCCCAAGCCAATGTTCCAAGACCGACCCATTGATGTCGATATTCGCTGGTATGAGCGGTCCCGAGCAGAACGCTTTATCATGGAAGGGCAGGAGTTGCTTGGATGGGTCGTGCGGTTCGGAGAACTGATATGTGAACAAAACGGCTATTGGACCAAGCTCCGCCATGAATGGCTTGATCGAATGCCTTTCCCTTCGGCTACCGTCGCAGAAGACCGGGTCGAACGTGCTTGGCGTCTGTACCAGGAACTCAGTGAGATGAAGGATGAAGACGCTGCCCAAGAACAGCGACTCGTTGCTCTCACCCAGGAGGCGCGTGCGCATCTGATCCGGCGGGGTGTGTACCCAGCATCGAGACCCGAACTTCCACACCAACTTCGTGCAGTTGGTGAGACGGGCCTGGCCGAAAAACTTGAACTAGCTCTTCGAGAGAGAGAAGAAGCAGATGAAGCGGTTAGGCAAACGGTAGGAAGCGATGTTGGTTCATGAACTGACACCGTTCAATTCCAGCGCCGGGTGCCATGCCCACAGCTTTGGGTGGGCATGGCTTTGCGGCCGGTTGAACCATGCCCACGCAAAGGATTCATCATGCACCGGTCTTCCCCTCTTGCAATCGTCGGTATGGTCATCTTCGCCGCCAGCCTCTTTGCTCAGGATGCCATCCAAAGAGGCAAGATCAAGAAAGTCGATGCCGACAAGGGCGCGGTCAAGGCCCCGTGGCTGAGCTGGGACCCGTATATTTGGGCCAACGGCACGACCAGGCGGGCCGACGGCTTGACCTACGAAGAGGCCGACCTATCATCGGACGGCACTCACCCATCGCTATCGGGCCGCCGCAAGGTGGCGGACCAACTGTTGCAGTTCTTCAAGAGCGATACGACGACCAGGCCGTGGTTTGTGGCACGGTGGCCGGAATTTTCAACACAAAGACACAAAGGACACAAAGAAGAAGGAAATGGATTGTCGGGTAACTGCCATCCAAGTCCTTTCTTGGCCTTCTTTTTTGTGCTCTTTGTGTCTTTGATATGGTTGCGTGACAGGTGTGCTTGCGTTCTTCTTCGCCACTCATACAATTTTGGCACCCGTCTCGCGTTAATCTGTTCCAGTGAGAAACAGCAATGGACTCGGACCTGGTAATGCTCTCACCTTGGCATCTCTTGATCTTTGTCGTGATCCCATCATTGGTCGCACTCATTTTTTACCTTCTTACTTTGCAAAAAGCCCTCAGCCGCGTCTCTCCGCGAAATCGCTTGATGGAACCGGGGTTGGTCTGGTTGCTCCTGATACCGTGCTTCAACATCATCTGGCAGTTCATCATCGCGGTTCGAGTGCCCGGTTCGCTGCAGAATGAATTCCGCGCTCGCGGCCGTGACGACGGCAGCGACTACGGCAACGAACTCGCGATGACTAATGCCATCCTGGGGATCGTCGGTGGGGTCTTTCTGGGGATCGTCGATGGGGTCATCTCAAGTGTCGTAGGCAAGTCCCAGGACACGACGGCACTCGCAGGAATGCTTTCAATAGCTCTGGGCCTCGTCCAGGTGATATTGTTCATCAAGTTTTGGGTAAGAACTGCCAACTACAGCAACCAACTGGCCATGGACGACGGTTACTGTCGCGATATCGGCCATGACCCCGACGACGATAATTTTGATCGTCGCTATCCGCCCAAGGAAGGCCCCTACGCTCCACCGGGTTCATTCCGGCCGGAGCATCCTGACCAGTACCAGTGATTGCGAGGTTTTCCAACTATGCCAACCATCGCGGAAACGCTGTCGCAGGCGATGCAGCAGCACCAGGCCGGCAACTTGCAGCAGGCGGAGCAACTCTACCGGCAAATCCTCCAGGTTTTTCCTTACCATGCCGATGCCCTGCACCTTTTGGGTTTGATGGCATATCAACTCGGCCGGAACGAGGTGGCCGTTGAGTACATCAACAAGGCCATTTCCGCCAACCCCATCTTCAGCCCGTTTCATTGCAATCTCGGCGCAGGCCTATCACGCCAGGGCAGACTGGCGGAGGCCGAGGCCAGCTATCGCGAAGCCTTGCGCTCAAGAAGGAATATCCGCAAAGCGCATTACAATCTGGGCAACCTGTTTCGCGATCAAGGCAAGTTCGCCGAGGCAGCCGCCAGCTACCAGACCGCCCTGCACGTACAAGCCCGATTATGCGGAGGCCCATACCAATCTGGGCAGCGTGCTCATTCAACAAGGCAAGTTCGATGAGGCGATTGCCGGCCTGCGCAAGGCTGCCCAGCGGCTCCCGGCCAATGCCGACGTGCCAATAACCTGGGCCTGGCACTCAAAGAGCAGGGCAAGTTAGACGAGGCCGTGGCGTGTTATCAGGAGGCCCTGCGGCACAAGCCGGAGCATGTCGAAGCCCGTAACCATCTGGGCATCGCGCTGACCGAGCAGGGCAAGCTGGACGAGGCGGTGAATACGCTTCTGGAAGCAGTCCGCCTCAAACCGGATCATGCCGATGGCTACAACAACCTGGGCTGCGCACTTCAAGCACAGGACCGAGAAGAGGATGCTATCAATTGCTACCGGCGGGCTTTGAGTCTGAGGCCGGATTTTGCACGCGCCTACAGCAACCTGGGAGCCATGCTCAAACGGCAAGGCAAGCTCGACGAGGCCATTGCCAGCTACCGCCAGGCATTGCACTTCCAGCCTGATTTCGCCGAGGCACACAGTAACCTGGGAGCCGCACTGGGCGAGCAGGACAGGTGGGAAGAGGCGGTGGCGTGCCATCAGCGGGCGACTGCGCTCAAACCCGACTATGCGGCGGCCCACAATAATCTAGGCACCGTGCTCAAGCGGCAGGGGAAACTCGACGACGCGATTGCTTGCTTTCGGGAGGCGGTGCGTATCAGACCCGGGTATTCCGAAGCCCACAACAATCTGGGGAGCGTGTTCACGGAAGGCGGCAGGCTGCCGGAAGCGATCACCTCCTTGCGGGAAGCGTTGCGCCTCCGGCCGAATTATGTCGAGGCCCACAGCAACCTCCTCTTTTGCCTGACCTACGATCCTGGCATCGACCATGCCGCACTGCTTGCGGAGCACCGCCGCTGGGAAAGCGTTCTCGGCGGGCGTGCCTCCGGGTTAAACCCGGAGGCTGAGCCGGCTGCCGGTCACGACCGTAACCCGGAGCGGCGCCTGCGCGTCGGCTATGCGTCGCCCCGATTTGCGTCGGCACGTGGTGGCTCGCTTCTTGGAGCCGACCCTGGTCCATCATGATCCAGCTCAGGTAGAGGTGATTTGCTACGCGGAGGTCTCGGTTGCCGACGAATGACGGCCCGGCTCCAACGCCATGTCCACGCCTGGCGGTCCATATACGGCCTGACCGATGGACAATTGGCGGACCTGTTCGGGTGGACGATGTGCATTCTGGTCGATTGGCCGGCCATAACGCAACAATCGCCTTGCGGCTTTGTTCGCAAGCCGCACCAGTGCAGGTGACCTATCTGGGCTATCCGAACACTACCGGCCTTGCACCATCGACTACTGCGTAACCGACTCGGTGGCCGACCCACCGGGCGAGCCGGTTCAGCACGGCGAGGAGCTGATGCGTCTGCCGGGCTGCTTCTGCTGTTATGCTCCACCCGAAGACGTGCCGCCCGTGACTCCGCTGCCTGCCACAAAGACCGGCCGGCTCACGTTCGGCTCGCTGCACAACCTGGCCAAGATCAACGCCAAGGTCCTCGATCTCTTGACGGAGACGTGTTGCGGGCAGTCTCCTTCGGCCCGTCTGCTCATCTTTCGCCATACATTGACCGGACCGACCAGGGATCGCTTCCTGCCAGAACTCATCGAGCGTGGGATTGCCGGCGAGCGCCTCGACCTGCGCGGCGGGCCGATCAAGGAGACAGACACTCTCAGTTGTATGGGGAGATCGATGTGCTGCTCGATGCGTTCCCCTGGAGCGGACACGCCACGGCCTGCGGAAGCGGTCTGGATGGGAGTGCGGATCCTCTCTGCACGGCTCTCGTTACGCGGCACATGGCGGCCAGTATTCTCACCGGCATAGGCCTCACCGAATGGATTGCCGAGACTCCGGGAATATGTCTCCTGGCACCGCAACTGACCGGCGACCTGGATCGGCTTGCAGGATTGCGTGCCGGTCGCGCCACCGGGTCGCAGCTCGGCATTGTGCGACGGCAAGCGTTCACGCACGGGCTGGAAGCGGTTATCGAGAAATGTGGCGGCGCCTGGTGTGCGAGTGGTGAGTTACATAAAAGGATGAAGGATGAAGGATGAAAAAGAAACAGAGCAACCGCCGCGTGGTCCGAGTCTGATTCATCCTTCATCCTTCATCCTTTATCCTTCATCCTTCATCCTTCATCCTTCATCCTTCATACCTTCTATCCTTCATCCTTTCTGGGGTTTCTTGCCACCATCGATTTTATCAAAAAGTCCGCAAATTGCTCTTGCAAGCAGCTGCACTTTAATGCACAATGCCGTTCCTGCGAAGGGAATCGCGGGGTAGTGAAGCTCAAGGCATCTTCACCGAAGGGTAAGGACACCAGTTACTGAGCAACACCTGCGCCGCACCTCACGTTCCTTGCCGAACGCCGGCCCGCCGTCAATGGGTCGACACTGATTGTTATCCTCATGGACGAGGTATCCGCTTGAAGGCGCGCCATCTACAAAGCTGTCGCCGTTTCGAAAGGATTAACATGTTCACCTATTCCCGTGGGAATGACCAGTTTACACGCCGTCTGAACGACCGGCTCAGGACCACCGACCTCAGTTCTATAGGTCTGCTCCGCGCCCTGCAATTCGATGCCGGAGCCAGTGGCGTGCTGTGAGCGGTCTGGCTACCAAAACAGCATGTGACGTCCCACGGGAATGAGTGATCCTTTTCGGACGGAGACAGCTTTGAAGTGGCATCCGTAAAGGGACCTGCTGAGTCATAAGGATAACAATTCTCCCATACCAACCCATTAGACAGCGGCCGGCGTCGGCAAGGAACGTGAGATGCCAAGTTAAGGTGTTACTCAGGGTGGCTAGTCCTTACCCCACTTCAGTGAAGCTCCTTGACTCAGCTACAGCAATTGGGGTTGTATTTGAGAAATGCCAAGCTGCTTGCAAGAGCAATTTGCATTTTTCAATCCCAACCCTGCGCAAGGAACCCCCAGAAAGGATGAAGGATGAAGGATGAATCAGACAGAGAATGTCCCAGGAACACTGGCCCGAAGCATTAGGCAAAGACAGAAGCTCCACAGGCCTCGCTAACGCTTCGGCCAGTGTGCTGCGGTGCAGTCTTTTTCATCCTTCATCCTTCATCCTTCATAGCTTTTTATGTAACTCACACACACCAGCAGAAAATTCTCGATAGACCACTTCCAGCCACCGCACGTGAAGGTCTTCCATGGCACAATGCCGACTGCGCACCCGCTGGGCAAACCACTGCATGCACAGCCCAAAGGTGGCACCAGTCACTGCACTGCCAGGAACACATTTTCCTGGAGAGCCTCCACGCTGGTGACCTGCAGTGAGGTTGGTTGGACGGAGCCATCAGCAGTAGAGCACTCGCAGCCATGGGCATATCTGCAGGGGAACGCATGCGAGCAGCACCATGAATCTCCCATACAACTGAAAGTGCTCTGTCTCCTTGATCGGCCCGCCGCGAGGGTGTCAAGGCACTGGCCGGCAATCCACCCACTGAGGGGACATCTGTGGTCAGCCGGTCAATTTAGTGTAGTCACGAAGGAGTGAGCAGACGGGCCGAAGGAACTGCCCGCCAACACGTGGCTTCCAGAGATCGAGGAGGCTTGGCGTGTATCTTCCGCCAGGTTCAGCGACTAACGTGAGCCAGCCGGTCTTTGTGGCAGGCAGCCGACAAGCGGGCAGCACACGGTCTACCGGGTGGAGCGTGACACACAGAAGCAGCCGGCAGACGCATCAGCTCCTATGCTGGAGCCTCAGCCCGGTCGGTCAGCCAGCATCGGTTACGCAGTAGTCAATGGCGTTCGGGCCGGGGTCCGTGTTCGGAAAATGCTCCGGTGACCCCACCTGCGGCCGGCTCTGTCAAACGAAAGAACGAACCCCAGCAATTGTTGTATGGCCAGCCAGATCGATTCCTGCACCGACCCAGGTCCACCAATAGCGGAACATCGGTCAGGCCCTATATGGTAAAGGAGCGTGGACGTGGCGGGGCGTCCATCGAGCAACCGGGACCTCCCACGATCAGACGACACCAACCTAAGGACTGGGTGGAGAGGCATGTGATGGAGCCAGGATCGCTCGAAGAAGCAAAACCAACTGCAAACGCGAATCGGGCGAGGACAGCAAGGCGCCGCTCCGGGTTACAGCATCATGAACCGCAGCCGCTGGCTGACCACCGGGTGCAATGTCCCCCCGAAGGGCGCGCCCGCCGGGAACGCTTTCCCAGGTACTCCGCAAGCGGGTCGATGCCAGGATGGTAGGTAAAAGAGGAAGGGTGTCGGCTATTGGACTGATCTCAGCAAAACACGGCTAACGGGCGAGGAGGAAGTGGGAATGGCTTCCGGTTGGTGAAAACCTCGCTCCCCTGTGGGCTCGGAACTGGGTCTGAGACGCACCACCTCCCGAAAGCAAGCAATAGGCATCATAGAGTTCCCCTCGCTTGAGCACAGTGCTGAGATTATTGCTGGGCGGCAAGGTGACCAGGTTTGGGGGGCAAAGCACTGCTGATGGCACCTCCCACCTCCCTGCTCAGCCCAGCATGGCTTCCCCAGGTTACTGGGTGTGGTGAGCTCAGGCAATGGCCTCGTGAAGAGAGCTTGCCTTGCCGTATTTTGACATAGGCATAGTGCAAAATCTGGCCTCAGACACAGTCACATCGTGTGGTTGGCCCTGCTTGAAGCACAAGGCCCAGGTTGTTGTAGCCATGGGCATCATCCGGTTTGAGGCGGAGCCTTTCCAAAGTTCTCCTTGTTGTCCAGCTAGGCCTGGCCTCGTCCCAGGATGGTTAGCAGGGCTTCGACAGTGCTCCCACTTTGCTGGCGGGCCTCCTCATAACACGCCACAGGCCTGCATCTAACTTGCCCTGCTCTTGAGTGCCAGGCCAGGTTGGCACGAGCGTCAGCACATCAGCCACCGACTCTAGGCAGCTTCTTGGCGAAATGGCCTCATCAAACTCTGCTTGTTGAATGAGCACTCTAAGAAAGGCCAAGGAAATCAGTTGTAGCATAAGGCAGTATCTAGCAGCCCTCAGCAAAGCTCCTTGATCAGCAAAACAGGTTGCCAGATTGTAATGCAGTTTGGGATATTCCTTCTTAAGACATTTCCAAGGCTTCACAATGGCTGAACAGCCCTCCACCACTGCCTGGGCCTGGAAATTACATCACAATTGCAATGAAACAGGCAATTAAAGAAATAAGGGTAGGCAGAAATGGGCCATTGTTGATGTACTCCAATCACCACTCAGATTTCCGCCGAGTTGATATGCCATCAAACCCAAAAGGTGCAGGGCATCAGTAAGGAAAAGAAAACCTGAAGAGGATTTGCAGTTCACTCCACCTACTACAAGTTGCACCTGTGGTTGTGCTCTGCATGGCCTCGACACAATGGTTGGCATAGTTGGAAAACCTCGCAATCACTGGTACTGGTCAGGATGCTCCACCAGACGGGCCTTGCCTAGGCAGTACAACAATCAAAATTATAGTCATCAGGGGTCATGGCCAATATCATAACCATCATGAGGCCTGTAGTTGGCAGTTACTTCTGCAAAAACTTGATGGACAATCTGGCCTGGACAACCACAGCTATTGAAAGTGTGGAAAATACAAAAAACACAGCAGCGGAACTGCCTACGACAGCTTAATGAGCCATCAGGAAGTGCCAGGATGGGTTTGCTGAGTCATACACAAGTTGGTTCCAGTAGTCACTACCATGGTCCACGGCCGCACAAGCGCAGATTGGCATGAACTGCCAGATGATGTTGAACAAATTTCAGACGACCCATTCCATCAAGCAGTTCAGCAGAAGTTAGCAGTTCAAAGTAAGAAGGTAAAATAGATGCAAACCAAGATAGATGGGATCACGACAAAGATCAAGGAATGCCAAGGTGAGAGCATTCTCCAGGTCCAAGTCCATTGTCTTTCTCACATACTGGAACAGATTTAACACAACGCAGTACCAAAACTTTATGAGTGACACTCCAAGAACGCAAGCACAGCCTGCTAGCACAACCATATCAAAGACACAAAGAGCACAAAAAGAAGGCCAAGAAAAGTGGATGGCAGTTACCCAACAATCCATTTCCTTCTTCTATCTGTGTTTGTGTCTTTGTGTTGAAAATTCCCAGCCCATATTCCACAAACCACAGCCGGGTGTGGTTTATGGCTGCTTGAAGAACTGCAAAACGTTTGAGAGGTCCCACCCGCACCTTGCACAGTTCCGAAGGTGGATGGGTGGGAAGTACAATGAGACAGGTCTGGCCTCTTAATTCCTCATACAGAAGGCCTCGTGCCCATTAGCCGAACACGGGTCCCAGGCTCAGAGCCACGGGGCCTTGACACCGCCTTCTGGCATCGACTTTCTTGGAGGTTTCCCTCTTTGAATAGCATCAGGGCTGGCGGCGAACGAACACATTTGCAAGAGGGAAGCCAGTGCCATAATACTTCATAAATAACTCAAAACCGCCACAACCACCACCCAAAGCTGTGGAAAATGCACACCGCGCGAACGAACAGTGCTCTAGTTCATGAACCAACATCGCTTCCCTACGTTTGCCTAACCACTTCATCTGCTTCTCTCTACACTCGAAGAGCTAGTTCAAGTTTTTCGGCCAGGCCCGTCTCCACCAACTGCCACAAAGTCTGGATTTGACTAGGGCCTGGCCGGACAACACACTAGTCGGTCGGCAACGACTTGGGCAGCGTCTTCCATGGCTACGGATACCGACTGAGTTCCTCGTTGCAGACACAGACAGAAAACCGGTCTTCTGCGACAGTAGGCATTGGAGTCATCGACCATCATAGGCGGAGCTTGGTCCAATAGCCGTTTTGTTGGTGTAGGTTATTTTTCCGAACCCGCACAACCCCATCCAACAAACTCCTGCCTTTATGTGGGACCGCTGAGATACCAGCGAATATGGACAGTGGATGGATTAGTGCTTTGAACGTCCGTGGGAACCCACATTGAAGGGAGAGAATGAGAATATCAGCTGTAAAACCAGGCGGTGCGAACCAGCCTGCAAAACCAAACCAGGCGGGCGCTTGAGGGATGAATGTCTCAAGGCGTCGGGGGAAAAAGAGAGAAGCGACGTTTTCCACAATGGTTCATTGCCATTTCTATTTGGGTTGTGGGGGGCACGCACTACTTGTTGGGCTGCCTGGACAGCTACGACCGCATTTTTCGAAAAGAAACAACCTCATCCAGGTGCAGTGCAGGGGTTGGCACACACCGCATCCACTAAAGTGTTGCTTTAGCAGCAGTACAAGAGCGGCCTTGGCTTGCTCAGCGATTTCACACCGCATACGTTTCCTCACTGGAGATCATGCACGTTAAGCAAAGAATTGAGTGGGAAAGTGATATACTGCAGGGACCATGGCATAGTACAAGCATGCTTGCTGCACGTCCCGCCCATGGAGTATAGCACCGGTCCATGGGAAAAGCTCCGGGCCATGCTCAACCGGCCGCAGAAGCCATGCCCAGCCAAAAGCTGTGGGCATGGCACCCGGCATCCTCAGAGCTTCTTTCTTGAAATGCCACAGCAGCTGTTCAGCGAACTACTGTTCTTCCTTCTTGAGTCACCGCAGCCCCTCGATCTTTCTGAACTTCACAACCATTCTGACAGTGCTGTTGCAGAGCGAAGTGGCCTTTGCATGTACGTGTTCTTCTTGTCAACGTAGGTGGGGAAGGCAGACACCTTGTCGTTTACCTTGATGCTGATGTCATCAGAGCAATCACCTCTGGGTAAACCATTGACAGGGGTCAATTATTCCTAATAAGAACCAAAGCCATTGGCTGCCCATTTCACAGGGGTCACCATGGGTGCTGTTGATCTGGGCCTCATAACCTTTCCAAAATGTATTCAATACAAATGCTGCTGTTGCCTCGTCGTAGTACACCTGGACACGGAAAGTGAAATTCTCGTAGTCACCGCGCTCACTGAAAAGAATCCACCCCCACTGCTGGCCGCTGCCTCCTTAACTCCCCACTTGGCCTTGTTGGCCCTGCAGCCCGTCAGGAGCTCCTTGCCATTGGAGGCGTTAGCCGACCCCAGCCAGCGCACAGCTTCTCTCCGGCAGCACCATACACAGTGTTTTTTTCTCTTCGCTTCTATGCACAGCAATCAACAAAGCCGGGTGGGTAACACCACAGCAGCAAAACAACATAGTCTATAATTGCAGAAAGAGGAAAGTTTGGCATGAAAAAGGTCAATAAGAAAAAGAAGCTTTCGGCAATTGGCCTGCTTGGAAAAGCCCGCCTGGGCCAAAGGATGTGAGCAAAGCATTAACCTCGTTCCAACGGTCCTCCGTGGGAACCCGGACGGCGTTCCCCACGAAGAGACCGTGGGAACAGAAGGAAATTTTCACCGCCAATGCCGGGATGGGTGCTCTCGCAGAGTACCTTTTAATAGAATGCCGGGTGTCATGCCCATGGCCGCTCCACGTGGGCATGGCCGCCGCTTGCACCAACACAGCCGTCCACGCGGACGGTGAGGCGCGCCAGAAAGAGGCGCAGGTGTATTAAAAATTCGGCAAACTGCTGATGACTTGGCTCCTCCGCCCATACCGACGTCGGCACACGCTGGCACGACCACCGGCGGCGGGTTTGATTGTGAGAAACCAAAGGCTTAGGCATATGAGGGACTAAAAAATAGCTATAACTACTACTCAAAACGAGCGCGGGCGAGTGGCCTGCAAAAAAACGAAGGTGCTGTCGCGTTTTGGCACGTCACCAAACGGAGGATAATCGGGACAAAACCCTGCGTTGGAGGGCGGTTCGCACAAGCAGCACAGTGCCGTGTTCTGCCCTGGCACTCTCACCGGACAAGGAGAGCCGGCAGGTGGCCAATCCCGGCCCGGTGCTGCAACGGGTCGGTGGCGGTGCTCCGATGGGCAACCGGCCAAACAAAGCAAGTCCTGACCGACCCGAAAGGCGACGACTACGCCGTACTTGGTCGCTGGCCTTCTCACCGAACGGCAAGCAGCTCGCTACCGGTACCGGCGACGGCAGTGTGTGCACACGGAAAGCGCGCAGCCCGCGAAGCCAACGACAGCAAGCTACTGGGACAACATTGAAGGGGGCCACAGCCCGGTCAACCGTGTACGCCTCGTCGCGCTCCCTTGACGACAGCCGGCTCATCTCGGCATCCCGAGGATGGGCGGGTGTTGACCTGGGATGTGAGTCGTCCCGAAGGAGCCCGCAGAGGGTTCCTTCACTTGGATTCCCGTGCCGTTGTTTCGAGTGGCCCTCAGCCCGGATCGCCAATGGCTTCCACAGCAGGGTGAGAAAGCCTTGTCCAAGGGTCAGAACCGACTCGGCGAAAGAGAGAGCAAAGACATCGAGCTGCCGTCAGGCAATTTTCCGCACCGGCTAAGCATCCCACAGCATTCGACGCCAGCGGCACTCGGCTGGCGGTCGGCGTCCGAGCCGTGGAGCGAGCAAGAATTTCTTCAAGGAGACCAACGACAGTATTCGTGTGTATGACCTGACGCAGCAGCCTGCGAAACCAACACTCCAAAAGCGAAAACAAGCCTTGGCATCGAGAGCGGCCCTCGCCTTCCATCCCGATGGAAAACGCCTGGCTAGCGCCGGCGGCAACGATCATGAAGTGATCCTCTGGGACTCTGTTCAGGACAGCGGCAAGAAGAATAGACAGGCTCGTGGACCAGGCAGCAGCCTGTGGGGTGTGGCTCTCGCAACGGCCGTTACCTGACGCCAACTTGCACAATAGCACAAACGACGATCCGGGCCAGGAACCGTCCTCCTGGCATGTCTTCGACCTGGAGGAGGATAAGGAGCTGTTTGAAGAGTGCGACCATGGAATTCACTCAGAAGGATAATCGGAATGCTTATACCTGGTATGTGCATGAGGAACTAACAGGCAAACCTAGTCTTGCCGCTGAATTTTCCAATCCGGAATCGCGATGCATGCTACACATCTCCTCCCGGCGGCAGCCCAAGCCGGGTCCTTAGCGGAGATGGGTCTGACGTTTGACTTGACTGAGGCGGCGGACCACCACAGCAAGGCGGCTCTGTACCCGCCATGGGGCGAAGTCATGTCGCTCGGCTGCGTCATTTGAAATGCAGTGCCTCGGCCTCGGCGTGATAAACGGATATCGCCCACCTGGAGCCTGGCCGATTCCGGGTAACCCTGGCACAGAGAACAGCAGGCTCCTAGTACACAATGAATCAGGCAGCCCCAGCGCCACTAGGAAGCTCATCTTGTGGGGAAGAATTCTAGTAAATCCATGTACTTGGCTTGGGAACAGCAAGAATAAGACGATAGGCAAGGTGCCGGATGCGGGCGGACAAAGTGAAGGGCCGCTCCACGGAGCAGTGCCTTGACCAGATTCTTGGCAAACGGCAACTCTGCCCAAGCGAGGTCACCGTGTGAAATTGATCTACGACATACCGGCACGGCCTCTAGGCAAATA
>CAWDRY010000012.1:0-336610 GCA_963804745.1 uncultured Gemmataceae bacterium | reverse complement strand
GGCAAGCACATGTCGGTGATGACCGAGATGCCGAGATTGCGCAGATTGCTGTGAACGCCGACGATGATCTCCGGCACCGTGGACATGCCCACGGCATCGGCGCCGATGCCGCGCAGGAAGCGGTACTCGGCCCGTGTTTCCAGGTTCGGTCCCGGCACGGCGACGAAGACGCCCTTGTGGCAGACGATTTGTTCTTCCAGAGCGACCTGCTGGGCCAGGGCCAGCAGCTCTCGGTCGTAAGGGAAACACATGTCGGGGAAGCGGACGCCGAGGCGGTCGTCGTTCTTGCCGATGAGCGGGTTATCGCCCATGAGGTTGATGTGGTCCTCGATGAGCATGAGATCGCCCTTGGCATACTGCGGGTTGATCCCGCCGCAGGCATTGCTGACGATAGGACCTCGCAGCCCATCGCCTTCATGACGCGCACCGGCAGCGTGATCTCCTGGAGTGAATAACCTTCGTAATAATGAAAGCGGCCCTCCATCGCCACGACTGTCTTGCCGGCCAGCGTGCCGCAGATGAGCCGGCCGGCGTGCGATGCAACCGTCGAGTGCGGGAAATGAGGAATGTCCCCATAAGGGATCGCGACGGCGGTGTCGATGTCCTGGGCGAAGCCGCCGAGGCCGGTGCCGAGAATGATGCCGACCCGCGGCTGGGCGGACCAGCGGGAGCGGACGGCCTGGGCGGCTTCTTGAATCTTGTCGTAGAGCTTGAGCATGGCAGTCATCAAGGGTTCAGGTGTCAGAAATCGGTCAGCAGTGGGCAGGGGTAGTATACGGAGCGGCGGCTGTCATGGTACTGGAAGGTTGAATGCCGAAGACTTGCTGGACCGTTCTTACGGTTTCCGTCTCGACGGGGTGTTGGCAACGATTCGGCGTGGTAAAAACCTGGATATTCGCAAACCCACCCTGGAAACTGCCCCTTTTTCGCCCAAGAATTCCCGAAATCGCCGGGAGGCACTTGAAAACGACGCAGAAACATTGGGGATTCTTGCATTTTCGTTGCCTCATATTGCCGCAAAACGAGACCCTTGCGGCGGGGGCGTGTTAGACATATCTGTTTATTTATCAATGAGTTGTAGATTGTTGGCTGTCGGCAAGCGCGGGCAATGCGGCAACGATGATTTTCCAGGAGATGAGCCGGGGCAGTGCGGGTTGTCCTATGTGGTGTTCCCGCTGAGAGTTGCGCGAAGTGGGTGGTAGACCCAGTGGCACGGCCTTACGGGTGCGGCTGCAACACCCATTGTTTGAAGAGTTCCTCCAGGTCACGCACGGCGCCCGCATCCTCGAAAAGCACGGCGTTTGCCGAGCGGATGAAGTTCCGGGTAGAGTCGAGAGGTGGCGCGGTGGGTTAGGGTCGCCTTGCGTGTTGCCGGCCCTTTCGGTTGCCGGTGCCCGAGTAGCTTCCCGTGCTCCGTCTCCACCTCCCGCTCATCGAACCGGACTTGCAGATTTGCCGCATCCGGCTCTCGGACAAGATAACATGCAGTCGCTCATGAGGACGGGTGAAGTGGGCGCTGGATCCGCAGCAGCCCCAGCGTCTCGTGCAGGTAACGGTCCGAAGCCCGTGTCCACTTCGACCTCTGCCCTTTGAATTTCTTCACCAGCCACTGACGGAGCCTATAGCAAGCGTGGCCTGTCACCTTGCGATAGGCGACCGTGACTGTACCCAAACGGAAGTAGTTGGCCCAACCACGCATAACGTGATTGAGTCGCCCTACCATCTCGTCCACGTCCAGCCCGGTCCAGCGGCGGTCGGTCAACTCGCTGAGTTTCAGGTTCAGCCCCTGAATCTTCTTGTCCGACGGGCGGACCCCAATGTAGGCCCATCCCGTCTGTGGCGCGTAGCACCGACCGATAGTGTAACCCAGAAAGTTAAACGGCTCGTCCGGCCCACGACAGAGTCGTGTCTTCGCTTCGTTCACCGTCAACCGTAGCTTGGCCATCATGTCCCGCATGGCGGTCATCGCCTCGTCGGCGCTGCCCCGACAGCAGATCACAAAGTCGTCGGCGTAGTTGACGATGTGCGCATCGAATCGACTTTCGTGTCCCAGCTTCTTCCAACCGAGTATGAACCGACGCATGTAGAGGTTACTCAACAGCGGTGAGAGCGGCGCCCCTTGTGGAGTGCCTTTGCCCTCGTCCTTATTGCGAGTCGTTCGCTGCTTGTGCCCGCAAGTGTCGCTGTCTTCCACCGGCGTTTCCAGCCATGCTTTGATCAGCGCCAATAGCTGCCGATCACTTACACGCCGGGCCACCGATTTCATAAGCTCCGAATGCGGGATGCTGTCGAAATACCCGGATAGGTCCGCATCGACCACCTCCGTATGCCCCTGAATCATCAGCGCCTGCACCTGCTGGACGGCTTCCAGTGCGCTGCGCCCCGGTCGGTAGGCATATTGCTCCGGCTGCAAGTCGGCCTCGAAGATCGGCCCCAAGACCGCCAGAACAGCCATCTGCACGACACGATCCTTGATCGTTGGGATGCCCAACGGTCGCTGCTTGCCGTCCGGCTTGGGTATGTACACCCGCCGGACCGCTTGCGGACGATACGTCTTCTTGCGGAGTTCTTCCGCCAGTTCACCCAGCCACTGCCCAACCCCATACGCCTCGATGTCCGCGAACGTCTGACCATCCACGCCCGCCGTGCCGTCGTTGAGCCGACAGCATTGGTAGGCGTGCCACAGCACATCCGCCCGGTACACCTTGTCGTACAGCGCGTAGAAGCGGTACATGGGTGCGCTCTTTCGCTTTCGCATGTAACGTCTCCTGTAGCTTCCCAACCTTCGTTGGAGGTATTAGACTCACGCCAATCTCCTGGCTGTCGCCACTTCTTACGTTAACCTTGAACCAAGGTCCCTTCCCTCCGCCGGCATTACCCGGCTTCAACGGTACTATGGACCTCTCCGACTCCCCAAGCGGCCCAGCCTGTCCCTCGCGGGCGTCCGGTTGGCTCACGCAGCCACCACCTGGGGTCTCCCGTGTTGCGTCGATTCTCCCTGTACAGACATGCCAGCGCCACTACCCCGGCGGGACCGTCGCTGGGATCAGGTTGCTCCCCTGACAGCGACGACGGCGGCCTTCCCCATGTGTCCGCAGGGTCGGCTCCCGCATCAAGTATTTCGAGGCCTGCTCGGCATTCACTCACGTTCTGGCCTGCCTGCTCGCGGAGTCGCTAAACGACCCTTTCCATCGAAAGCTCCGGTAGCTTTGTTACCTCCGCCACCGCTCCGATTGCTACTGGCTGGAGCAACACTTGCCAGGTGGGAGTTGCACCCACTGAAGAACGACACCTTTGCACGGCGCACGGACACCATACTTAATTCGTATTCTTTCGCTTCGGCCCGGGTTTGAGTCGATGCAGAACACGGCCCACGAGACCCTCCACTTGACGCAAGAAAGTGTCGCTGCCGAGCGGTCGGCCCGTCCGCTCGTGCTGGCGCAGGACTTTGAGCTCGTCTTCGTTCAGGCCGCTATCAAGGAATGCTTGCCAATCGGGAATAAGCCGCAGCAACGGTGCTACCTTCACAAGGATGTCATCCTGGCCTCTGACATGAGCTGATGCGCTGCTCCAGGGAAATTTTGCTGGCTCCGCTACCAGCTTGGCGCGCACAGGATTAAGTTCCACGTAGCGAGCGGCAGCCAACAGGTAGGCATCGTCCATGACGAATGAACCGAACCGCCCTTGCCACAAATGGCCGCGCCAACGTTCACGAAAATTGATGCGCCGCGTGTATCGGCGGTGTGCCTTGCCAATGGCCTGACGCAAGCCTTCTTCGGATTCAGGGACAGCGATCAAATGAATGTGATTGGGCATTAAGCAATAGCCCCAGATGTCTACCTTCCAGGTCGCGCACCACTCCGCCATCAGTTCCAGGTAGGCGCGGTAGTCGTCGTCGCAGAAAAACGTCTGCTGTCGGCGATTGCCGCGCTGGGTGATGTGATGCGGCATACCGGGAACAACAACCCGCGCGATTCTGGCCATGGGGGTCAAAATAGCCGAGGTCATTGAGGAAGTCAAGAATTAAGTATGGTGTCCCCGGAACTGGGAAAAAGCGAATGGCAAGGACGACGAGAAGAAGGATGGTGAAGTTCCTCCCAAAAAAGGCGCCGGCGCGCCGCCTGCCAAAACGGACCCGCCCCAACCCTTGCCGGATAACATCGTCAATGCCTGGAAGGAAGCCGGAGCCGAAGTTGACTGGGTGCGGGTGAGTTCGGTTCCAGGTTTTGCTATTGTTCCTCGGCCGAGCAAACGCACTCCCGTTCGACAACGGTCAGCCGCGTGTAATGGTTCACCGTCAAGCAGAGTTTTCGAGGTCTACGGTTAGCGGGTACAGTTGCTGAAAGTATCACGGTGGATTTATCGCATTCCTGCCAATTCCGAATGGGATAGAGGGCGGCATCGTGCCGCCCCATTCGGATTTGGCCCCTGAGTCGTGCGCTCGGGTCGCGTCCCCGCGTTGCCCTATCCTCCGCTCAGGTCACTCGATTGTAGCTCGGCTACGCCGGTACGGCAACTGGCTGCCGGGCTTGCTGGCGTTCGGCTTTCCTCCTTTCACGGGCTTCGTGGAGCTTGCGATCGCGCTCGGTAAAGATGAACTGCTCGCGTCCTTCGAGCTTGTCCTTGGGAGCGATATAGCCGATGGCGCTGTGCAAACGGACGGTGTTGTAATGTTCAACGTACTTGGCGACCAGGCGACGGGCGTCCTCCAGCGACAGTGGCGTGCCGGGCCGGATGCAGTCGCCCTTGATGGTGCGGTGATAGCGTTCGAGCTTGCCGTTGCTCTGGGGATAATAAGGCGAGGTGCGCACGTGCGTCATGCCGCAGATGCGGATGAACTCCTTGAAGTCCTTGGCGATGAACTGCGGACCATTGTCGGAGATGATGCGCGGCGTGACCCCAGGGAAGTGTTCACGACCGCGCTGGATGATGGTTTGTACGTCGGCCTCGGTCATGGTTTCGCGAATCTCCCAATGGACGATGAAGCGGCTGCAGCCGTCGAGCAGGCTGCACATGTAATAGAACGTGCCGGCGATGTTGATGTAGGAAATATCCACATGCCAATGCTCATGCGGCAGCAGCGGCTGGACGAAGCCGGTGCCTTTGCGTGAAGGCTTGTAATTGTGCCGGGCCATCAGGCCAGCGTCCTTGAGAATGCGATAGACGCTGGCTGGGCTGACGGCGACGATGTTGGCGTCGAGCATCATGAAGGTCAAGCGCCGATAGCCATCCAGGGGATGCTCCTGGGCGAATTGGACGATGGAAATCTTCTCCGTGTCGGTCAGCCAGTTATCACGTGGGATCCAGCCGTTGTGCTCGTTGACCTTGCCGAAGCGGTTGCGCCAGTCGTAAAACTTGCCCTCGGTGACACCCAGCCAGGCGATGAAACGCTTGGCGGGTAGGTCGGTGCGTTCGGACCAACGGCGGACATACTCGATGATGGCGTCGCGGACATCGTGGGGAACCCAAAGTCCGTTCAGGGCTCCCCAAGTTCTTTTTTTAACTGGACGTGCTCCTCCATGAGTTCGGCGACGACTTCGTTCTTTTTGGTCAATTTGGCTTCGAGCTGGGCGATCTTGCGGTCCTTGGCCTGGTCGGCGCGGTCGCGGGAGCGCTCGAAGGCAGCGGCACCGTTTTCAAAGAAGATCTTTTGCCACTGGTAAAGGAGTGTGGGTTGGAGATCATATTCGTCGCACAGATCGGAAATGGCTACCCGGTCGATGAGATGGCGGCGCAGGATAGCGACCTTCTCGTCGGCGGTATATTGCTTACGGGCCTTACGCATGGAATTTTCCTCCCTTTGTTGGGGTTAAGCTAACCATAGCTCAGGAAAACTCCGCTTTCAAATGAGGCAAAACACCATAATGTGGCCAATGGACATTGCCAAACTGATATCCAAGAGAATCACGTCTTTTTCAGATTCAGAGAACACGCTGTCTTCAGCGATGTCAAACGACGCAGATGTGCGTAGATTGAATTTGCTAAACGTTGTCTGCGGGAAGTGTACTTTCATTCTCACCAACGGTGTCTTATCATGGGGCCAGTGTTCCAGACTCGGAAAGAGTTTCCGGAAGGTCGTTCTAGAAATAGATGAAGCTATGCCACAATCTAGAATAACTGCCCTAAACACAGTTGGCAGTTGTTTTTCCCCTATCAATTTGACTGGCAGACATGCACTGCCCAGCGAGGTCGTCTCCAACTGAACATATCTTACAGGTATCATATGTATCTGCTTGCTAATCTGAGTTCATAGATTCGGGTTCATGGACACATGGTTGAAGGCGTGCTGCTTGCTTTCTGGCTATCGATAGCCCGCTATCCCACCGTGGATCGCGTCAACAACCCGCGTGCGTCTGTGAACGGAGCGGCTGACGTTCTTCCTCGCGTGCGAGCATCGATCCGAGCGCGTGCGCACTACCCAACTTTTGTCACTTTTCTCCTGCGAGGGTGGGGGAAAGGTGTCAGGAACCTTTTTAGCCACCTTTGTCCTCTGGAATGTCGAAAAAAAGTACCTGACACCTTTTCTCTCGGCGATCAGACCTCGGCCGGCACCGGGCCGGCCAGGGCGGCGAAATCCTCCATGCTGCTGCGGTCGCCGGAGAGGACCATTTCGCGGAGCATCTTGATCCGCGGCAGGCGGGCGTTGACCCAGCGCTTGGCGATGGGCAGCCGGGCGGAATCGAACCTGGCATCGCGGCAGAACAGATAGCCGACGATCAGGTCGATGGCGGCATCGACGATCTTGCGGCCGTAGAGGTCCATGTACTCGACGCCGGGCTGGCCCTTGGTGAACGCGATGATCTCGGTCAGCACGGGACGGGCGCCGTTGAGCTTCTCGACCAACGGCTGGACCTCGGCCGGGTACTGCTCGGCCGCCAGTTCCTGGCAAAGCTGCTCGGCCGCCCCCTGGATCACGCCGCGGACGGCGGCGATGACCTGGAGCTGGGTGGTGCCCTCGTAGATGGTGGTGATCCGGGCGTCGCGCATGTAGCGCTCGACCGGATAGTCCTTCATGTAGCCGCTGCCGCCGAGCACCGCGATGGCGTCGTTGCTCACTTTCATCGCCATCTCGCTGGCGAAGTACTTGCTCATCGGCGTGAGCATGCCGGCCAGCCGCTTGTACTTCCGCTCGGTCTCGCGGACGACCTTGAGCTGTTCCTTGTCGGTCGGGCGGTCGAACTCCAGCTTGCGCGAGGCCCCGTAGAGGACATCGACCGACCGACTGGTCTCGTAGGTGAGCGCCCGGGCAGCGAGCAGCTCCAGCCGGGCGTCGATCAGCAGGTCGCGGACGGCCGGGAAGTTCTCGATCGGCTGGTCGAACTGCTTGCGCTTGGCGGCGTAGTTGCGAGCCACGCGGTAGGCGGCCTCGCCGATGCCCAGGCTCTGGGCGGCGATACCGACGCGGGCCCCGTTCATCAGGGCCATCACGTAGGTGATCAGCCCGCGCTGCCGCTCGCCGATCAGCTTGGCCGGGCAGTCGTTGAACTGTAGTTCGCAGGTCGGCGAGCCGTGGATACCCAGCTTGCGCTCCAGGCGGCGGACCTTGATGGTCTCGTTACGTTCGGCCAGGAACAGGCTCAGGCCCCGGCCGTCGGTAATGTCCGGCTCGCTGCGGGCCAGCACCAACAGAATTTCGCCGCAGCCATTGGTGATGAACCGCTTGACGCCGTTGAGCCGCCACTGGCCGGACTCGTCCTGGTAGGCCCGGAGCTTGACCGCCTGGAGGTCGCTGCCGGCGTCGGGCTCGGTGAGGATCATGGCGCCGGTAGTCTTGCCGGCGGCCATGTCGGGCAGGTATTCCTTCTTGATCTCCTCGGAGGCGAAGGCGTTGATGGTCTCGGCGATGCCCTGGAGGCCGAAGATGTTCATCAGGGCGGCGTCGGCCCGGCTGACCATCTCGATGGCCATGGTATAGACCAGGTTGGGGAAGTTCAGCCCGCCGAAGCGGTGGGGCAGGGTGAAGCCCATGACATCGGCCTTGGCGAGCATGGCCAGCGACTCGGCCGTCCCGACGGCGTAGGCGACCCGGCCGTTTTCCTGGAGGGCCGGGCCGGTCGCGTCCACGTCCTCGGCCCGCGGGGCGATGAACTCGGCGGTGAGCTGGCCCAGCGAGGTGAGCGTCAGCCGGTAGTTCTCGACGGCCTCGGCCGCGCCGGCCGGGGCGTGCTCGAACTCCCCGGCGAACTTGAATCCCTCCTCCTTGATCTCGGCGAGCTGGCCGAGGTCGATGGTCTTGAACCGGAAAAGGATGTCGTCATTGTCGGTGAAAAAGTTGGCCATAGTTTGATCCTTTCGAGGGAAGGGATGAGGGATGAGGGATGAAAAAAACAGCTGCATCTCCTTCATCCTTCATCCCTCATCCCTCATCCCTCATCCCTCGGCTACAGCACTTCCTGCATGGGCTTCACCTTGGGAGCCGGCAGCGTGCGACCTTCGGTCTCAAAATGGGCGATGACGTCTTCGATCACTTCGCACAGATCAGCGTACACTTTCTTCGGATCATCCCCGTGAATCCCTGTGATTAGATCAGGGCATTTGCCAATGTACACCCCGTCTTCCTCACTCCATTCCACCCACTTATGATATTGGTCGCTCTTTTTCATTCTTGAACCACCTCAATCGCTAGGCGGACCTGTTTCTCCTGATACGGTTTTGCGTCATCGCTGAGATTCCCGCTAATTGTAACAGCGCCACGATAGCGAGGATGCACGAATTTTCGGTGCGACCCTTTGCCTCCCGGAATCTGGCAGAAGCCGGCTGCCTTCAAATGCTGAAGCAATTCTCGAATCTTCATTGCCATTAGACATCTGTCAGGTAGCTTCTCTGAACAACTTCCAGCAGGCGAAAAGGGGTCGAAGGTGGGTCGGTGGTCGTTTTCCCGGGCTAAGGTGATTTCTTGTGGTTATGAAGCCTGAAAACGACTCTCGACCTCTTTTCCCACCTCGGAAAACCAACATGCCGGCCCCGCCTGCTGCAGCGACTTGTTCGGCGGCTGCCCCGCGTAATTACGTGTTGTGAGGCGACACCTCCGCGAGTGGTGCCTTGGCTGCCGGGTCTGGCAGCAGAGCAAACAAACTGTCGCCACGCGCGATTACGCGCATCAACATCATCACACGCAAACACTTCGTTGAGAATCAGGCGGCAGTTTACAGCCGTCAGGGCGTCCATGACCGTTTTCTCCCACGCTCGCTTGCACGGCCAGGACTTCACCAGCGCCGCCGTAGGGGCCGCAGTGCGGTGTTGCCCAAGTCGCGAAAGAAAATCATCAGCAAACCCAAGCTTGAGCCGGCGCGGTCAAGCTCCGGCACGAGGCGAATCGCGTAAAAAACCCCAACTTCGCTTACCACAGGTTTCGCTGGCTCCAAGAAACCCGCTTCCCGCCGCTTGTTCCGGATCACCTCAGCCTCCGGGTTAGTGACGGCAAGCGTCAACTGATTTTGCGAATCCGCTGTCCTTCTTTTGTGGGGAGTGAAGCCGAGACGCAAAACGTACCGCCGAGCATGTGACCGGTCCATGCCAAGCTCTGTCGCAAGCTGCTTCAAGGAAACGAAGTCTTCTGCCATGATTGATCCGCCGAACTAACCACTAACAACTATTGGCCCACTCATCCCTCTGCTCGCGCCCTGGCCTTCACCGCCGCAATCATCTTGGGCACCACCTGGTTCAGGTCGCCGACGATGCCGTAGTGGGCAAAGCTGAAGATGGGAGCGTTGGCGTCCCAGTTTACGGCAATGATCTTGAAGGCCTCTTCCAGATCCGGACAAGACTCTGGCTGCTTCTACCGGTGTGAGGCGATACAAGTGGTCCGCCAACCTCGCAGCCCGCTGGACATCGCCCGCTCGCAACGCCGCGCACATCATCAAGTTTGTAGGCATCCTCCAGGGACAAATACGGTGTCCACCCTGCTTCAGTGTCGATGAGTTCAACAGCCACTTCGGCGACGAACTCTCCTTCACGAACCAATCTCCTGACAGACCTGCGGCTCATCTTCGTCTCCTCTGCAATGTTTCATCCCATTTTTCGGGGTTGGGCCTGTACGCCGTTACCAGAACAGCCGGGGTGTCCTGACCGGCAGGAATGCCCCAAACGACGTGAATGGGTCGGCCTTGATCGTCGCGTTCAAGAACCAAGACGCACGGCCCTTTGACATAGTCGGGCCGGAAAAAGGGCCGCATCCTTTTTCATTTCTAACCTCAGGTCTGGGCCATCGGCTGTTGCTTGGCTTGCCTGGCTTCGTACAATTTAATGTCGTGAAGGTACTCCCGAATCATCATCTTGTAGGACCGGCGCACGCTGGCCAGATGTTCGGCATTGAGATCCTTGCGTTTCTCAATTTCGGCTAGGCGAGCTTCCAGATCGCGCAATTTCTCCTTGGTCTGTTCATATCCTTCTGCGGTCAGCATCTCAGTCATAGCTGCACCTCCACTACACCCTTGGGACGTTTCTTTCGATCCGTAGCAAATTGGCGAGTGGCCCAAGCCTCGAAATCCTCGTCGTCGGCTGCGACGATGATTTGAATGAACGGCCAAACCAAAGTCTCATCATCGAGCTTTGTGCCCTCACGCGGATAATCCGGGCCAGGCAAGAAAACCACATCCACATCGTTGGGTGCCAACTTGCCGGTCACAAAGCTACCGTTGATTAGGAGCCGGCGAACGCCTGCTCTTCGAGCCGCCTCAATGAACTGTATCAGCTCATTAATCTCTGTCTCCCGTTCCTCGGAACCACCCCCGAAACGTGCGACCAGTTCGGCCACGGTGCAGGAGTGAATTCCCGGTGGCAAGTTACCGACATCGTCGAAAGGGGGCAACATGGTCCTCCGCCTAACATAGGTCTCAAGCCACCCAGGGCATTATATCGAAACAGCAGGCAAAAAGGGGTCGGGGGTGCTCTGTAGAAAACGTGCACATTTGGAGCCTGAATCTGCGTGGTCGTTTTCACGGGCTAAGATGATTTCTTGTCGTCATGATGCCTGAAAACGACTCCCGACCCTTTTTTCCTTCCTTACATCTCTCATCCCTCATCCCTCTGTTCACACCGAGGACCGCGAAGGCGGGAAACAAGGCGACCGCGTTGCGGTAATAGTAGCCTTCGGTCAGGACAGTATACCAGGACCATACCGTGAAGCCGCCGCCGAGTACAAGCAAGAGAACGCCTAGCAGCCGCTGGCCGATCTTTGATTGGATCATGTCATTCTCAAGAATGCTCTGTTGCCGAACTTCTTATTAAGCCCCACCCAGCCCGGCCCGAAACAGATCCAGCGCGGCCCTAACCGCTCCAGGCGGTCTTTCCCTTCGCTTGCGCGTTCAGGCTTGTGTCAAAGTTGCCCACCTGGAGTAAATCAATCACGCCCTGGCCTTCACCGCCGCGATCATCTTGGGCACCACCTGGTTCAGGTCGCCGACGATGCCGTAGTGGGCAAAGCTGAAGATGGGGGCGTTGGCGTCCCAGTTGACGGCGATGATCTTGGCGGCCTCTTCCATGCCGGCCCGGTGCTGCACCGCGCCGGAAATCCCGACGGCGATGTAGAGTGCGGGCCGAACGGTCGTGCCGGTCTGGCCGACCTGGTGGTCGCGCGGGATAAACCCGCCATCGACCGCGGCCCGGCTGCCGGCCACCGCCCCGCCGAGGGCGTTGGCCAGGTCCCAGAGCATCTGGAAGTTCTCGCGGCTGCCCACCCCGGCGCCGCCGGCAACGATCACCCGGGCGGCCTTCAGGTTCACCTTCTTCGCCTCGCGATGACTCTCCAGCACGCGAAGCACCAGGTCCTCCTGGCCGACGTTGGCGTTCACCGGGACGATCTGGCCCTTGCGCTTGGGGTCCGGCTCGCTCATCGGCATCACGCCCTCGCGGACGGTGGCCATCTGCGGCCAGCGCGAGGTGTTGACGATGGTGGCGATGATGTTGCCGCCGAAGGCGGGGCGAATCTGGTAGAGCAGGTTCTTCCAGCTCTTCCTGGTCGTCTTGTCCTCGTGGTCGCCAATCTCCAGGTCGGTGCAATCGGCGGTCAGCCCGCAGTAACAGGCCGAGGCGACCCGCGGGGCCAGGTCGCGGCCCAACACCGTCGCCCCGAACAGGACGATCTGCGGGCGGTGCTGGTGGACCAGGTCGCACACCACGCGGGCATAGGGCTGGGACTGGTAATGACCCAGCAGCGGGTGCTCCGCCAGATACACGGTATCGACGCCGTGGGCGATCAGCCGGTAGGCCAGTTCGCGCATCCCCTCACCTCTGCCCCTCTCCCCCGTTGCGGGGGAGAGGGGTTGGGGTGAGGGGGTGTCCTTGCCGGCCAGCACTGCGCCCAACTTGACACCAAGCTGGTCGGCAAGGCGGCGGGCCTTGGAGCACAGCTCCAGCGGCACGTCGTTCAGCACGCCGTCTTCCTGCTCGGCGAAGATCCAGACATCGCCCTTGGGATTGGGGTCGATCATTCGTTACTCCTGAATCGCGAGCGTTCGGTTATCAGCAATCCTGGTGAGTGGTGGGATTAAATGCTGTAGCCGCATTCGCAAGAATGCGGGCCATTCCGGCAAACCCGCATTCTTGCGAATGCGGCTACGACCGATGCATCACTCACAAACCTCACCATCACTCACCACTCACCACTCACCACTCACCACTCACCACTCACCCGATGGTGTGATCTTCGATGAGTTCGTGGATCAGGGCGCTGACGCCGGCAGTGGTCGGCTCGACTTTCTTGAACCCGCTGGCGGTCAGCACGATCGATTGCACGCGGTGGACCTTGGTGGGCGAGCCGCTCAGCCCGACGGTGGCCGGATCGACCTTGATGGTGTCCAGGTTCCACTGCTCGATGAGCAGGCCGCGGGCCTTCAACGCCTCGACGCGCTTCTTGACTTCCGCCGCCTTTTCGGCGTCCGTGGCGGCCGGCAGTTCGGTGGCCACGTCGCGCTCGACTTCGGCCGGAGCTTTGGCGGCCTTGAACTTCATCAGCCGCTTGGCCGCAGCCGGACGCGGCTCGTTGGCTGCGTCGGTGACCGTCAGCAGCATCGGCAGCCGGCCCTCGACGATCTCCCAGCCGTGGCCGAGGTTCCGCCGCACGCGGATCGTGCCGTTGCCGACCTCCAGCAGCTTCTCGACGTAGCTGGCCTGGGGGATGCCGAGTTTCTCGGCCGTCTGCGGCCCGACCTGGGCGGTGTCGCCGTCGATGGCTTGGCGGCCGCAGACCACCAGGTCCACGCGGCCGAGGGCCCGCACGGCGGCGCTGAGCACCAGGCTGGTCGCCAGGGTGTCGGAGGCGGCGGCCCGGCGGTCGGTTATCAGGATGCAGCGGTCGGCGCCGCGGAACAGGCAGTCGCGAAGCAGGTCTCCGGCCTTCGGCGGGCCCATGGTGATCACCGTGACGGTCGCCCCGCAGCGGTCCTTGACCTCCAGGGCCAGTTCGAGGGCATGGAAATCGTCCGGATTGAACACCGTCGGCAGCGCCGCCCGGTTGACCGTGCCGTCGTCGTTCATCGCCTTGCCGGTGACCGCCTTGGTGTCGGGCACCTGCTTGGCCAAAACCACGCAATGAAACGCCATGCCCAGCATCCTCCGTAACCTCGAAAAACTGAACGGGCGGCCCTGGTTAGCTATACATTATTTGGTTTCCACCGGCTACTTCGTCCCAGCAGTGTTACACGGATCGGGGATTGTGCTTTCGCTGTTCCCGCATTTCCAGGCATGGCAGTATCGTTAAGCTGCCGTAGCGTGCCGGCCCCCGGCTTGGACTGACGCCGATGCTCCTGTTGCGCCGTTTGCCGGCCAGCAAGTCTAGAACCCCAGTTCAACATCCTCGCGCGGCTTGCGTTCCGTCTTGAGCGCCCTGATGTGCGTGAACTTCCACTTGTCTTCCACGGGGACAACCGCGAAGCCGAGAGCTTCCAGGGCCTTCGTGAACTGATCCCGGCTGCTGAATCGCGAAGTCGCCTCGATGATGTGCAGTTGACCATCGAGTTTGAGCGTGCGATAAGCCTCGCGAATGTACTCCGCGAAGTTCGCGCCCATGAGCGACAGCGAGAAGATGGCCACGTCGAGTGTTTCGTCGTCGAGCGGGATGTGGGCCATGTCGCAGGCGATGACGTTCTCGTTGACGGCAACGTGATCGAAGCTATGGACAGTGTGCCGGTCGGCAACGGCCTCGGCCAGCTTGGCTTCACCGCAGCCGAAGTCGCCGATGGTGTAGCCGCTGCGCTGCTGGCACCAGCGGATCATCTCTTCGTAGGGAACTACCGGCCAGTCTTTCCGGGCTTCGCGGTACAGGGTGTGGTACTGTGCCCATTCCTCAGGGTTCGCCTGGAGACGGGCGTGGGTCGTGTCGCTACGGCCCTGATTCCAGGTGCGATTCATCCTTGAGAAGTCGCCATAGCGGCGCTGGCGGCGCTTCACATCGTTCGGGTCGGTGTCCGGGAGCGGAACCACGATCCGGGGACGGGTCACGACCTGAACCTCGCCGGCTTCAAGGCGTTCCAGCCAGGCCAGCACATCCTGGTAAGCCTGGGCTGGCGAGCGCAGATGGCCTTCCGGCACCACGCCATCACACAGATTGCCTGCCGACACCGATCCCGCGAGAAACAGGATGAATTGTCGTGGAAAGAAATCACGCTGTCCCCTTTCGCCTTCTGACGAGACCCTTCACTTGTCGCCGAACACAGCCGGTGAACGGACAGGATGACTGCCATCATGCTACCGTCTGGCTATAATAAAGGCAATCATCACCAGAGGAGATCATCCATGTGACCTGGATTTGTCAGACCTCCCTGGTTCCCTTGCTTCTGTTCCTGGTCAGCAGGTCCGCGCGGGATGACGGTGCCAACCGTATGATAAGAGAGTGTGAGAAACATGAGCTTGAGGTGCCATCATGCAAAGTGAGACGCTCATCCGGATTCTTGAAACCGAACCCAATCGTGTCGGTGACCTGTTTGGACGACTCATGGTGGATTTATTCGTCGCCCTAGGGTACGAGAAGGCGCGACTCAATATCCACAAATCTGGCCGCGAATTGGACCTTGATGCGACTCATCGTTTAGAACGTCGGCGCACAATCGCGGAGTGCAAGGCTACTGCTGAGCAGATCGGCGGTGGCGACCTGAACAAGTTCGTTGCGCGCTCGACGCGGAACCCCAGGACGGCGTTCCCATCAGCGGGTATTTTATCTCGCTGTCGGGTTTCAAAGAAACAGCGGTTGAGCAAGAGAAAACACGTAAGACAAGGATCACAACCCTCACCGGATCGCAGGTCGTTGATGAGCTGATAAACGGACGCATCATAATCACGAAAGAGAAAGTTGCCGCCCTCGCAGGGCGTTGCTGTTCAGGACACGATTACCTTACCTTCGATCCGAACATCGAGTTGCTCGCCCATGAACGCGGGTGGATTTGGTGTATCTATTATACGGATGGTAAATGCCGGACACATTTCGTGCTTATTCACGCCGATGGCACGCCGTTGGCTCCCGCCATTGCGAAGAACGTTGTGGAATCGGATAAGGATTGCAAAGGCAGCCTTCATTCGTTGATCTGCCTCAATCCTGGCCCCAAGCCGGGCGGGGATGAGGACCCGCAGGTTCCAAAAGCCATAAAGGCGTACGCGCATTACCTGTCGGAGGAGTGCGGATTCATTCATCTTGATGGACTTCCCGCTGACAGCGACGTTGGTTCTCGTCGTCTCAAGTTTGAGAGCCTCTTTGTGCCGCTTCACCTCGACTTGGTCGTCGCAAACCAAAAGCAAGAGCGCCAACCTGTGGGCAAGGTATTGACAAATTATCAACGACTTGCGATTCTCGCAGCCCCGGGCGGCGGCAAATCCACGCTGCTGAAACGATTAGCTGTCGCGTATGCGGATCCAGTGAGGCGCGTACAAATCGACGATAGTCTCCCTGAACGCGATTGGGTCCCGCTCTTCTTTAGGTGCCGCGAGCTGCGAAATTTGGCGAGAGGTTCCTTCGCAGAATTGCTTGGTACCCTATGTCAACGAGAGCCCGTTCGCCAGTACGCCGATGTATTCGCCTCGTACATTGATCGCTCGCTTCTTGCTGGCCGAATTCTCCTGCTTGTTGACGGTCTGGATGAAATAAGCGATGAAGCTGACAGGGCGGCTTTTGTCTGCACACTGCGCACAGCGACACAGGCCTATCCCGGCACTGCTATGGTAGTGACATCTCGGGAAGCCGGTTATCGACACGTCGCGGCGCATCTGGCCTCTGTATGCACTCAGGCGGTCCTTTCACCATTCGACGAAACGGACATCAGCCGATTAAGCGTGGCTTGGCACTGCGAGGTCGTTGGGAGAAGCGATAAAGTGCAATCAGAAGCCGAGCGTTTGGCGGAAACGATATGGCGGAATGATCGCATCCGGCGCCTTGCCATAAACCCACTTTTGCTGACGACCCTCTTGCTCGTGAAGCGATGGGTCGGTTTGCTACCGACTCGGCGGGCGGTTTTGTATGGAAAGGCCGTCGAAGTTCTCCTGATGACTTGGAACACAGAAGGGTACGATCCGATTCCTGATTATGAGGCTATTCCCTGGTGTCCTTCTCGTATTGCACGGTAAGGCAGTCGTTTTGTATAAACTGGGTCGCCTTGTAACCAACGCACATGCCACGGAGGGCAAAGCATGGACGACCTGTCACGGTTTTGTTGCCTGGATCCGGAGTGTCCAGACTATGGCAAACGTGGAGCCGGCAACCTGAGTGTCTGCAATCGCTACGGGGCCAACAAACAACATCGCATGCTTCGCTGTGCTACATGCAAGGCCCGATTTTGCGAGCGGAAAGGCACGCCGCTCTTCCGAGCATGCTTACCCCATGAGAAGATTCTCTCGATCTTGGCCCATATTGACGAAGGCTGTGGCGTCCGCAAGACCGGTCGGTTGGTCGGAGTGAACAAGGATACCGTTGTCCGTTACAGCAAACTTGCCGGCGAGCACGCCAAAAACCTCCACGACGAACTCGTGGCTTTTTCCCCCTCAGACGCGGGAGGTGCAGTTCGACGAAAAATGGGCGTTCGTCGGCAAGAAAGAGAAGAACTGCGACCCTGCCGATCCCGCTGATGACCGGCAGGGGGATAACTGGGACCATGTGGCTTTCGACCCCGAACACCGCTTGGTCGTGAGTGTTGTGCCAGGAGAACGCATCTCGGAGAATACCCAGGAAGTGGTGCAAGACTTCAAGAAGCGTACCGAAGGCCGGATTCCGAATCTCATCACCACGGACGAATATGCTGCTTACAAGACGGCCATCCTGGAGGCGTATGGGGAAGAGGTCATCCCCGAGCGGACTGGAAAACCGGGACGGCCCAAGGCGCCGTACCAGGTGCCGCTGGCCGACTTGAAGTATGCCACCGTGCATAAGACCCGGAAAAAAGGCCGGGTTGTGAAGATCGACCATCGAGTGGTGTTCGGGACGTTCGTGGCCGTAATGGCCGCGCTGGCATTGTCGAAGGCAAGCCGAGCGATCAACACAGCGTTCGTGGAACGGCACAACGGGACTGACCGGAACCGCAATGCTCGAAAGGTGCGGAAGACCTACTGCTTCTCCAAGGATTGGGACGTGCATCAGGCGGTGACCTATTTCACGATGTACAGCTACAACTTCTGCTGGCCGGTGCGAACCCTGCGTCAGCGTGACAGCGAAGGAGGATGGCAGGAGCGGACGCCAGCAATGGCCGCGGGTCTGGCCGATCATGTCTGGACCCTCACCGAATGGCTGACATTCCCAGCTTTGCAACGCGAATAGGACACCAGGGGCTATTCCGCAATTGTGTTATTTAGCCTCGGCTATGATGCTTGCCGGGATTCACAAAATCAGTCGCCCACATCTAGCGCAGCTCTTGCATGAAGCTCGCGAAGCACTCCCAACGGAATTGGGCTATGTTCAGGGCACCGTCGAGGAATTCATCCGTCGCGTTGAAGGCCGCAGCAGCTTGCTCATGATGACGGGCCATGATATTGAGGACGGACAGCTTGTGGAGTTTTTCGAGTTCCGCCACCTGACATTTCAGGAGTTTCTGACCGCACGCGCGATGGTCGAAGGGTGGCACCCTGGCAGAACCGACGGCGACTCCCTCACAACCGTTCTCGCGCCGCATTTCACTGACGAAGAATGGAGCGAGGTCATTCCGCTTGCTGCAGTTCTAGGGGGAAAAGCAACCGAAGAACTTATCAAACGTTTAACGTCCGGCTCAACCGCGTCGATCCTTGGCAGTTGCCTGGCAGATGAAGCTGCGGCAAGGCCGGAAACCGTGCGAGCAGCATTACGGGAGGTGGTTCGTGCTTGGGATGAGTCCGCATATAGAGATTTCGCTGCTGTGCTGGTGACAGGGAAATATGCTGGCGACCTACGTGAAGAAGCTCGCAAGTTATTCATCACGCCAACGCCAACTTTCAATGCGGGCTTAGCGCTCGCGGAAGCCGTTGGCCGTCAGACGATCAACGGAGATGATTCTTCAGCATATTCGAAAGCTGCGTGGCGATTTGTGAACATGCTGAAGGCGTCGGACAGGTTCACGCGATGCGAAGGATCCCTCGGCTCTGTGTATTTGTTATTCTTGCTGGCCAATGGCGATCCAGCAATCCTGGCCCAATGTTACGAGCCGTTGCAGGTGCTAGGTTCCGCTATTGAAAGAATGCTTTATGACGAAAATGAAGCGGAGCAATACAGTGCGTGTTTTGCGTTAGTATGGCTAGGTGCTTGTCGCGTTTGGTCACCAACGGCAAAATCCGAGTTGTTAAAGCGCCTTCTCGCCCTTTGGCTCGACAAGCCAGAATCAAAGATTGGGGAGGAGGCCGGGTGGGCATTCGTAAGTCAACCAATCGAATCGAGAAGCAATTGGCCTTGCGACATGCCCGAATACGACCGAATCAAGAGGTTTGTAGAGAAGTATGAACAGACAAGGCATCCGTATCTCAAAATTGCCGTGCTCGTGATTGCGTGGTACACTCACTTTCCATGGACCGACGAAGAAATCGCAAAGCGAGCCAACGACTTGAATAAACAATATAGGAGGCTTGAAGATCGCCCTGAGGGTCGCACGCTTGGAGAACTCATTCGACTGGTGAACCAAGAATTTCAGGGCTTGCTTTGATAGTATTCGCACTGGTAGATGCGTCAATGACGGAGTGGGCCGAGTGCCAGGAACCGTTTTCAATGGATCGTCGGGCCTGCCAAACCAACTGGCAAACTGGTCTCGCTTTTCATTTTACGCATCACGGAGCCGGAAGGCTGCAGCCCCACCAGTTTTCCCGAAGCTCGCCAAACTTCTCACCACGGCCACACCTTCAAGCCGATTGCGAACCTGCCATGCGGCATTAGCCCGTCTGTGCCGACCGGGGGCTGCGGCAACATCGGGCAGGCGGTTGCCGTGTGTACGTCGCGAAACGGCAGCCGAACTTCCCAGCCGTTGCTGAACAGGATCGAGTGGGCAAACTGATTACGATCTCCTTCGCAGACCCGTTCCATAGACGTAAATAACACCGATTGTGGCAACGAAACGGCAACGATGTGGCAGCTCGACCAATCGGTACACGGTAAGAGCAACCGCTAACCACGCTTTCGCCCCGCACGGCCACGTATTCCCTGCAGCGCCCTCCATGCCCCACGCGCTGGACCGGAGACCCCGTGCTGAGCTGAAAACTTTTCATCCGGCGCTCCCGGCAAACCTTCGGGTCCAGTGACTGCAACAGATAGCAACGTTTGCACTTGCGGCTGGCTCATTGGTTGCTCCTTACATTTGCTTTTCACAGGTTGCTTTGCAAGAACCCCCACCGGAAGGTGAAAAGAGTTTAGAGCGAAAGAGCAGCATAATCCAGAGAAGGGCGAGATCGCATAGTCAGTGGCGGAGCATGCCGCCGATGCACATGAACAGTGTTAAAGAAAGAGCGGCAATCGACTCCGGCGTGACACGGCGCATCCATGCTACACCCCGGCTTGCCAATGCTCAGGCAGCGCCTTGCCCAGTCTCAGCACACCTGCTAATCTCAAAACCTGGCACGGCGGGCGATAAGAGTAACACTTCCTCCTCAAACGAATCGCATCAGAACATGAATTCCCTCATCACTCAGCACCCATCACTTATCACTCCCCAACGAAGCACCTGCCGCTTGCTGACCCTCGGCTGCAAGGTCAATCAGTACGAAACCCAGTACGTCAAGGAAATGCTCGAAGCCAACGGCTACCGTGAAGCCAAACCGGACGAGCAGGCCGATCTCTGTGTCGTCAACACTTGCACCGTGACAATGGAAGGCGACGCCAAGAGCCGGCAGCTCATCCGCCGGCTGGCTGCGACCAACTCCGAGGCCGCCATCGTCGTCATGGGCTGCTACGCCACCCGCGATCCGGAAGCTGTCGGCTAAGCTGCCGGGTGTGACCAAAGTCGTCACCGACAAGGGCCGTCTGGCCGACGACTTGCAAACGTTCGGCGTGACGCAGGTGCCGCCCGGCATATCACGTTTCGACGGGCATCAGCGGGCGTTTGTCAAGGTGCAGGACGGGTGTCTGCTCAACTGCGCTTACTGCATCATTCCGAGCGTTCGGCCCCACCTGTGCAGCCGGCCGCCGGAGGAAATCGTCGAGGAAGTGGCCCGGCTGGTTGACGGCGGCTGTCGCGAGATTGTCCTCACGGGCATTCACCTGGGGCACTACGGCATCGACCTCAGCCGGGGCAAATCAAAGAGTGAGTGGCGCCGGCTCTGGCACTTGCTCGAACGCTTGTGCCGGCTGCCGGGCGATTTCCGCATTCGCCTCAGCAGCCTGGAAGCAGCAGAGGTGCGCGACGATTTGGTGCGTGTTCTGGCGAACGAGCCGCGCATCTGTCCGCACTTGCATCTCTGCTTGCAGAGCGGCTCGGATCGGGTTTTGGCGATGATGAAACGCCGTTATCGCAGCGCCGGTTTCCTGGAGCGCTGCCGGCGGCTGAAGGAAACGCTCGACCAGCCGGCGTTCACGACGGATGTCATCGTCGGTTTCCCTGGCGAGACCGAGGCCGACTTTGAGGAGACTTGCCGGGTGGCACGCGCGGTAGGGTTTTCCAAGATGCACATCTTTTCCTACAGCCCACGGCAGGGGACGGCGGCGGCGAATCTGCCGGAAACGGTGCCGGCAGCGCTGGTGGCCGAGCGCCGGCAGCGCTTGCTGGAATTGGAGCGCGAACTAGCTGACGATTACTACCACTCGCTCATTGGCCGGCGATTGGACGTGCTGGTGGAAGGAACTGATCCGCAACGGCCGGGACATGTTCGAGGCACGGCGTGCCGGTATGTGCCGGTGGCGTTTGTGGGCGATGTGCAGGCGTTGATTCGGCGGCGGGTGGAGGTGTGGGCTGTGGAGGTGAGGGATGGTGTGGTGGTGGGCACAAAAACGTCTGGTTTTCCTTTCGTCCAACCTGTTATAATCGGTTTGCACAATCTTCAGCCGTGTCAATTCCGGGAGCATGCTCATGGCGCAACGTAAGAACCCACCGATCCCCATTCTGAGAGTCAAGAAGGGAGATAGCCTCAAAACAATCTACACCAAAGCTCGCCTAGCTTTCACCGCCGCCGACTTGCAGAGATTCACAGAGATTGAAGAAGGAATTCCGGCGAAGCAAATCCTTGCGGAATTGGAAGCAATGGACAAGCAGGAAACTCAGCAACGCAGAAAGAAGCCCAAGAATGACCGCACCCGGTAACGGCTCCCGTCGGTACGATGTCCATAGCTCTGGTTTCATCAATGAAGCCATCCGCCGTGCTCATCGTCGGGCATCACGTCAGGGCCGTGGGAAAGCAGTCACGCAAGCATTGCGTGAAATAATCCAACGACTCGAACACGATCCCTACCACGTTGGTGAAGATGATGCTGCTCGCCAGGCCAGCAACAACACCAACTTCCAGGTCGGCAGCGGCTGGTCGATGACGGCCGCGGTTGGAACCGGCACGGTGACAGCGACACCGCCATTGCCGGTGTGGGCCGGCAATGCGGAAGAGCCGTTCATGTCGAGTTGCTTCACCGGCTCACAGTCCATTCTGGCCCGTTCGCGACGCGGAAGCGGTCTCCGGCATGCAGCTTCCGGCCCGGCTTGATTTCGGCGACACCGTTGACCGTCACGCCGCCCTCGCGGACGATGTACTTCGCCTGACCCCCGGTCCCCGCGAGGCCGGCGGCCTTGAGAGCCTGGGCCAACGTGATATGCTCGGTGCGGAGCGCCAGGGTTGTCTGGGGTATGTCGTCCTGCTGTTCGGCCATCGGAGTTCTCATCATTTGGAGGTGTGGTCGCCTTTTCCCTATAATAACAGGAGAGACGCAAGGCCGTCTATAAAACGCTGGTTGTGGGTTGTCCTCCGCCACACAAAAAACAAGGAACCTGCCATGACCGACATCATCGAAGAAATCACTGCTCTCAAGAACCGTGAAAACGCCACCATCCTCGCTCACTACTATCAAGAAGGCGACATCCAGCAACTCGCCGACTTCACCGGCGACAGCCTCAAACTGGCCCGTGCGGCCACTAAGGTGCGGACCGGCACCATCGTCTTCTGCGGCGTCCATTTCATGGCCGAAACCGCCAAGATTCTCAATCCGGAAAAGCGCGTCCTCCTGCCCGACCTGCAAGCCGGGTGCAGTCTCGCCGAGAGCTGCCCGGCCGACAAGCTGGCACGTTTCCAGAAGATGCTCCGCGAGAACGGCCGGCGTTTCCAGACCGTCACCTACATCAACAGCACCGCGGCGGTCAAGGCGATATCCGACTGGGTCGTGACCTCCGGCAACGCCGAAGAGATCATCCGCCGCGTGCCGCCCGATCAGGAAATTCTCTTCGTCCCCGACCGGCACCTGGGGCAGTATCTCGAAGAGGTCACGGGCCGCAAGATGATTATCTGGAACGGTTCGTGCATGGTCCACGAGATTTTCAGCGTCGGCGACCTGCTGGAACTCAAGAAGCGGCTGCCGCTTGCCATTACGATTGCTCATCCGGAGTGCCCCGCCAATATCCGTGAACACAGCGAGTTCATCGGCGGTACTGAAGCGATGCTGCGTTACGTCGCCGGCAAGAAGGAGCCGGCTGATTTCCTGGTGGCGACCGAAGCGAACATGATGTGGCAATTGCAGAGCAAATATCCGCAGCACCGCTATCATCCGGTGCCGGGGATCACCTGCTCGTGCAACAAATGTCCGCACATGGCTCGCAACACGCTGGAAAAGCTGCGCAACTGCCTGGCCAATGGGACGCCGGAGGTCACGTGGCAGCCGGAGTTTGACCGGGCGAAGGAGGTGTTGCAACGCAGCTTGCTTACTGACAGCTGCAGGTTTGGTTAAGTTTTTCGACACGTAGAATAGGGTATGGAAGCTACGGATTTCACTCCTGATGATTGGCGCGAATGGCGGAGAATGCGAGTAGTGCAACTGAAGCACCAGGGTTGGCGTCAACACGACATCGCTGCTGCGTTGGATGCTTCAGAGGTTGCCGTCAGTCGCTGGCTGGCTCGCGCTCGGCAAGGTGGCCTCGCTGCCCTTCGCGCTCAGTCTGCGTCTGGCCCAGCACCCAAACTTTCGCTCCAGCAGAGGTGCCTTATCCCGGAGTTTCTTTGGCACGGGGCCGAGGCTTATGGATTTCATGGCGAGGTTTGGACTTGTACCCGCATCGCTCGGGTCATCGAAGAAGAATTCGGTGTCCGTTACCACAAAGATCACGTCAGCCGGCTGCTCAAAGAACTGAACTGGACGCCCCAAGTGCCGATCCGGCGAGCCATTCAACGGGATGAGCAAGCTATCCGTCGCTGGCGTGAAGAGGTTTGGCCTGAGTTGCAACAGCGGGCGCGATGTGAGCGGCGGACGCTGGTTTTTGAGGACGAATCGGGATTTTATCTGCTGCCGGGAGTGGTCAGAACCTATGGTCCCAAAGGGCAGACGCCGGTTCTTCGAGAAAAGCTAACACACGACCATCTGTCGGTCATGGGCGGCATGACTCCAGCCGGGAGAGTGTACACCCTGGTCCGGCAGAAATCCCTGAATGGGATGCACAGTATCGAGTTTCTCACGCACTTGTTGCATGTGACGGGCAAGCGCTTGTTGGTGATCTGGGATGGTTCGCCAATCCACCGCAGGTCAGAAGTCACGGAGTTTATAGCCAACACTCGTGGCAAAGTCTGGGTGGAGCGGCTGCCGGGCTACGCCCCTGATCTCAACCCGTGGGACGAAGGTGGTTGGCATCACCTCAAGAACGTTGAGTTGCGAAACGTCATTTGTTCGGATCTTGAGGAGTTGCACGAGAAATTCCACCTAGCGATCAATCGCCTTCGCCAGAGGCCGGAGTTGATTCAATCCTTCTTTGCCCAGGCTGGATTGAAGCTCGAAAAAACTTAACCAAACCCGCGCAGCGGTCAGTAATTGAAACGGGCGCGGCTCACGACACGTTGTCAGCGACGGATGGATTTGTTCTAATGGCTAATGGATGTGAGGATCAATAATACCTTAGTTGGGAGGAATCATGTCGATAGAACTAATACGTACTGAGGTGACAAAGCTTATGCGAGAGGTGCCCTTTCGGCCATTCTTCATCCTCATGGAGAACGGGGACCGGGTCATGATCGAACACCCAGAAAACATCGCTTTTCATGCGGGAACTCCGGGTGAAAGGGCTGGCTCCAGGGAGTTTCGGGCCCTTACTAACGGATTGTGGTATTTCCTGGTGTCCTATTCGCGTTGCAAAGCTGGGAATGTCAGCCATTCGGTGAGGGTCCAGACATGATCGGCCAGACCCGCGGCCATTGCTGGCGTCCGCTCCTGCCATCCTCCTTCGCTGTCACGCTTGACGCAGGGTTCGCACCGGCCAGCAGAAGTTGTAGCTGTACATCGTGAAATAGGTCACCGCCTGATGCACGTCCCAATCCTTGGAGAAGCAGTAGGTCTTCCGCACCTTTCGAGCATTGCGGTTCCGGTCAGTCCCGTTGTGCCGTTCCACGAACGCTGTGTTGATCGCTCGGCTTGCCTTCGACAATGCCAGCGCGGCCATTACGGCCACGAACGTCCCGAACACCACTCGATGGTCGATCTTCACAACCCGGCCTTTTTTCCGGGTCTTATGCACGGTGGCATACTTCAAGTCGGCCAGCGGCACCTGGTACGGCGCTTGGGCCGTCCCGGTTTTCCAGTCCGCTCGGGGATGACCTCTTCCCCATACGCCTCCAGGATGGCCGTCTTGTAAGCAGCATATTCGTCCGTGGTGATGAGATTCGGAATCCGGCCTTCGGTACGCTTCTTGAAGTCTTGCACCACTTCCTGGGTATTCTCCGAGATGCGTTCTCCTGGCACAACACTCACGACCAAGCGGTGTTCGGGGTCGAAAGCCACATGGTCCCAGTTATCCCCCTGCCGGTCATCAGCGGGATCGGCAGGGTCGCAGTTCTTCTCTTTCTTGCCAACGAACGCCCATTTTTCGTCGAACTGCACCTCCCGCGTCTGAGGGGGAAAAAGCCACGAGTTCGTCGTGGAGGTTTTTGGCGTGCTCGCCGGCAAGTTTGCTGTAACGGACAACGGTATCCTTGTTCACTCCGACCAACCGACCGGTCTTGCGGACGCCACAGCCTTCGTCAATATGGGCCAAGATCGAGAGAATCTTCTCTTGGGGTAAGCATGCTCGGAAGAGCGGCGTGCCTTTCCGCTCGCAAAATCGGGCCTTGCATGTAGCACAGCGAAGCATGCGATGTTGTTTGTTGGCCCCGTAGCGATTGCAGACACTCAGGTTGCCGGCTCCACGTTTGCCATAGTCTGGACACTCCGGATCCAGGCAACAAAACCGTGACAGGTCGTCCATGCTTTGCCCTCCGTGGCATGTGCGTTGGTTACAAGGCGACCCAGTTTATACAAAACGACTGCCTTACCGTGCAATACGAGAAGGACACCAGGTGGTATTTCGGAATCTTTGAAAAGGTAACCAGCGTCGTTCGCCCTGATCTGGGTGAACCAAGTAACGGGCAAGGAACTACCACCTCATCCTCACCGCGTTGAGAGTCCTTCTGTCGCTGGGAGTCAAAATGCCCCTTATCCCTCATCGTTTCCTCTTTCGCATCGCCTATCCTTGCCGTTACGTCAAAGCCATTCCCAGCGAGGACACCGACCGTCTCCTTGACCTGCCGGAGAGCTGTCGAATCGACAACTTCGCGGCGATGGACGAGCGCCAGAACTTCGCCGACGTTCGTCTCGCCTGGAACGAGCTGGGCCTGGCCTTACAGGTCGATGTGCGGGGCAAGGATCGCCTGCCGCAAGGAGATGCCGGCCGGCCGCGCAATTCAGACGGTGTGACGCTTTGGATCGACACCCGCGATGCTCGCACCAGCCATCGGGCGAGCCGGTACTGTCATCAGTTTCACTTCCTGCCGGCCGGCGGCGGGCCGGACCACGATGAGCCGGCCTTTGTTCAGACCAAAATCAACCGGGCCTTGCAAGATGCACCGCTCTGCCAGGCCGGTGCCGTGCCTTTTCGTTGCCGGCACACAATGGGGGGTATACTTTAGAAGCGTTCCTGCCCGAGGCGGTGCTCAACGGCTTCGACTCGGAGCAGAACCCGCGGCTCGGTTTCACCTACGCCGTTCGGGATGCCGAGCTGGGCGAGCAGGTGTTGAGCGTCGGGTCGGATTTCCCGTACTGGGAAGATCCGAGCTTGTGGAGCGTGTTGGAACTGGTGCGCTGAACTTGAAATCCAGAATCGTTTAGCAGCGACTCGCAGGGGAGCGCGGAGTACGCGCTCCCCTGCGGGTCGCGGCTAAACGATGGGGGGTGCGGGCGTTCTCCCTCGCGCTCCCCTGCGGGTCGCGGCTAAACGATGGGGGGGTGCGGGCGTTCTCCCTCGCGCTCCCCTGCGGGTCGCGGCTAAACGAACATGTAATATGAACGTTCTCATTGTATCTCATCATGCCTTGCCCCATGTGGGCGGCGTCGAGATCCTGGTTGATCTGGAAGTCCGCGGCCTCGTTGAGGCCGGGCACCATGTCGTCCAGGTCACCAGCGACGCAGGTATGCCAGTGCCTCCATCGCCTGGCAATCGCGCGGCCGTGGTCATCCGTGTTCCTGCCTGGCACATTCTGGAGCGGCGTTTCCATCTGACCTATCCGATCTTTTCGCTGCGCCTGCTGCCGATCCTGTGGCGTGAGGCCGGCCGTTGCGACGTGTTACACGTTCACGGCTACATCTTCCTGAGTTCCTTCTTCGCTCTGATCATTGGACGACTGCGGGGCAAGCCCTGCCTGCTCACCGATCATGGCGGCATCCAGCAATATCATTCCCGCTTGATAACGCTCTGCGCCCGCATTGCCGCGAACACCATCGGTCGAATCAGCGCCCATCTGGCCATGCGCCTGGTGACGTTCAACAGCCGGATCACGCGCCTGCTGGAACGGCTCGCAGGCACCCAAGCAAAGTCGCAGTTTCTTCCCAACCCCGTCGATCATTCGCTGTTTCATCCGCCCACGCCGGTTCAGCGTCAGGCCGCCCGTGCGAAGCTCGGCTGGATGGATGACCGGGCCAAGGTTTTGTTCGTGGGCCGATTCATCCCGGACAAGGGTATCGGATCTCCTGCTCGAAGCTCTCGACCCCGCCTACGACATCGTCTTCTGCGGCGGCGGCGATATCAACCTGCTCGGTGAATTGCCGCGGGCCGGCGTTGAATACTTGCCGCCCCGGCCACAGACGGAACTGGTGACGCTCTATCACGCCGCTGATCTGCTCGTACTGCCATCGTTGCGCGAAGGCTTCCCGTTGGTGGTTCAGGAGGCTTTGACCTGCGGTCTGAAGGTCGTGATGTCTTATGATGAAGGTTACGAGCCGTACCGGCATTTACCCGGCCTGAGATTCTGCGAAAGGCAGCCGGAGATGTTCCGAAGAGCTATCCTTGAGATGTTGCAACCGGCGGCCCAGTTGCCGGACGATGCCGCGCGTGACGCGTTGCGTGAGTTGTGCCCGCCGCTCGCCGAGTGGGTGCAGCGGTTGTACGGTCCGGTGGAACAACAGCTACAGGCCACAAAGTCGGCAGAATCGGTAGCGCAGGAATGATGAAGCCCTCCAACAACATTTGGATCATCGTCGCCGCCTACAATGAAGCCCGGCGGCTCGGGGAAACGCTGCGCGACCTCTGCCGGCTGTACGACAACGTTGTCGTTGTCGATGACGGCTCCTCGGATCAGACCGCCATCATCGCCGGGAATCACAACGTCTGGCTGCTACAACATGTCATCAACTGCGGTCAAGGCGCGGCACTGCAAACCGGTCTCGACTTCGCCGTCAGCAAGGGCGCCGACATCCTGGTGACGTTCGACGCCGACGGCCAGCACTCGACGGCGGACATTGCCGCGTTGGTAGCGCCGATCCAGTCGGGTCAGGCCGATGTCGCCCTCGGCTCCCGCTTCCTCGGTCAAGCAGTCGGTCTGCCCTGGAGCCGCCTGCTGGTCCTCAAGCTCGGTGTGTTGTTCATGCGCCTGGCCTCGCACATCCAGGTGACCGACACCCACAACGGCCTGCGTGCCTTCTCGCGCCGGGCGGCCGAGCGCATCCGCATCACGCAGGACCGCATGACCCACGCCTCGGAAATCCTCGACCAAATCCGGCGGCACGAGTTGAGTTTCCGCGAGGTGCCCGTCACCATCCACTATTCGCCCAGCACGCTGGAGAAGGGCCAGAGTTCCTGGAACGCCTTCAAGATCGCCGGCCAACTCTTGCTTGGGAGGTTGATTAAATGAATCTTTTTCAATGGATCGCCATCACGTTTCTATGTGGACTGCTGGCCGGCGAATTGTTCCTCTCATGGCGGGGGTGGACCAGGAGAGCGGGAACCCTGTTTCGGTGTCTCGTGTGGCTCGCCGCCGCGGTGGCCATCGCTGTTCCGAATCTGGTGCAGAGATTGGCCGATGCCCTCGGCATCCAGAGCGGCGCCAACGTTGTTCTTTATCTCTTCGTGCTGGCGTTCCTGGGCGCGTCGTTCTATTTCTATTCCCGCTACGTGCGGCTACAGCGGCAACTGACACTGCTCGTCCGGCACATGGCCATCCGGGAAGCTCGGCAGGGCCGGGAACCTGCGAGCGGAGAACCGAAGGACAATGACTGATCTCATTGGGGGCATCCGTGTGCTGCTGGTTAGCCCGATGCTCACGGGGGGCGGGGCGGAGCGCTTCACGTGTACGCTGCTGAATCACCTCAACCGCGGCAGTTCACTCCCGAAGTCGCCTTGCTCTTCGACAAGGTCACTTATCCGCTGGCCGCCGACGTGCCGGTGTATTCCCTCGGTCACCGCGGTCCCCGGACCATGTTTCGGTCGATCCGGCGACTCGCGCGATCATAGAACGCACCCGGCCGAACATCGTGGTGAGCAACCTGGCCTACACGAGCATTTTCACCGGCGAAGCGCTCCACCGATGCAACTGCACGGCACGTTGGATCGCGCGGGTGGGAGCGTCGCCAACTTTGGAAAACAAGGGAGGACTGCTCAAGTTCATTTTTGCACGTTGGCAGCGACGGGTTTATCCGTGGGCCGCTCACTTTGTCGCCAACTCGCGAGGCCTCGCCGAGGAAATGACACGCCTCTTTCCCTATGCCGCCGGCCGTCTGGATGTGATCGGCAACCCGACCGACTTCGCCTGGATCGACCGCATGGCCGAGGAGCCGCCGTGTTGCCGGAAAGAAGAAAATGTGCCGACGGTCATCAGCGTGGGCCGGCTCGATCAGCAGAAACGGCCGGACTTGCTTCTGGAAGCGTTTGCCCGCGTCCGCCGCCACATACCCGCGGCATTGTGGATATGCGGCGACGGCCCTCTGCGCGAACGGATGGCGAGCCGGATCGCCGCTAGTGGTTTCGCGTCCTCCATCCGCCTTCTCGGCTTCTGCGACAACCCCTACGCCCTCATGCGTCAAGCCGACCTTTTTGTGATGACCAGCGACTACGAAGGTCTCCCCAACGCGCTGATCGAGGCACAGGGCCTGGGCATCCCTGCGCTATCGACGCGCTGCCCACACGGACCAGTCGAAATCATCGCTCACGGCCAGACCGGCTTCCTCGTCGATCCGGGAGATGCCGAGGGGCTGGCCCGGGCGATGGAAGAACTCCTGATCGATCCCCAGCGTCGGCAAGCGCTGGGCCAGGCAGCCCGGAAACGGACCCGCGAGTTGTTCGACGCCGGCGTTCTCGTCCGGCAATGGGAGAAGGTGCTAGGCTAACTGTACAAGGATGAAGGATGAAGGATGAAGGATGAAAAAGAACAGGTCTAACTTGGAGAGACAGCACAAGCATTCGCGCCCCGTTCGCGTGCTTCATCTCATCGACGGCCTGTGCGGCGGCGGGAGCGAACGTTTGTTATGGGACATCGTGCGCTTGTCGCCACCGGAAGAAGTGAACCACCGTGTGGTTACGATCTATCCCGATCATGGCGACTGCTTTGTTTATGCCGAGGCCCTGCGGTCTCGAGGGGCCTATCCAGCAGGACGGAGTCCGGGCTTCTTGCGCTCTATGTACCGGCTTCGTGCAAGTCAGAGGACTCAAAAAGCCGTCCTCGGCCTTGACAAGTTACTGTGGCTGCTCTTGCTGCTGGGCTACTCCGGGCTGACGACGTGGCGCGTCGTGGACGCACTGGTTCGGTTTCGCCCAGACGTTATTCATACACATACTTTTTTCGGTATCCTTTATGGATTGTTGATGAGGGCCGTTCTGAACAAGCCGTTGATCCATACAGTCCCCTCCTTGTTCGCGCAGATGAGGGACGTGAACATGGGTTGGCTACCGAGAGTGTACGCACGGTGTCACTCCCAGGTGGATTGTTTCTTCACCGGCATGCCGCGCGAGCTCCTCGCGGTGGGAGTGCCGCCGCGGAAGGTTCGCGCCTTGCCGGGTGCTGTTGATCTTCAGGCCGTTGAAGCTGCAAGGACCCAGCGCGACCGGCACCGCGTGGAAGTTCGCCGCTCCCTTGGCCTCTCGGCGGACGCGCGCATTGCCCTTTCCGTCGGTCGCTTGCACTCCGCGAAGGGTCACAGCTTCGCGCTCGAGTCCCTGGCCGCGTTGGTTCCGAGTTTTGGCAATCTGCACTGGGTGGTTCTCGGTGAAGGCCCGGAACGCGCTTCCCTGGAGGCACGTACACGCGAACTGGGTGTGGCCGCTCATGTTCACCTGGCCGGCTTCCACGCCGATCCCTTGCCCTTCTACGCCGCTGCCGACATTTACCTCCGCACGCCCATTTTCGAGGCAGACAACCTGTCCAGTTATCAGGCGATGGCACTGGCAGTGCCCGTCGTGGGCTTCGACACGGCGCCGAAACCGAGCTGTTGCGCCAGGTAGGTCATGGCATCATCGTGCCGAATCGAGATCCCAGCGCGCTGGCAAAGGCGGCAGCCGTCATTTTGACGTTACCGGATGCAGGACAGAGCCTGGGCGAGCGCGGCAGGGAATATTGCCAAAAGCATCTTGACCTTCGGGGCGTTGTGGCGGCATTCTCAGCCAGTTACGCCGAGTTGAGCAAGGCCAGAAGGTGGGGTGGCCGGGGCTGAGCCGGAGGACAGGATATCGTGTGCGGCATCGCTGGCATAGTTCTGCGTCCCGGCGCCACAGTTGACGAGCCGACGCTGCGCACCATGACCGACGCGTTGCAGCATCGCGGCCCCGATGCCGGCGGCATTCACATCGACAGGAACGCCGGCCTCGGCCATCGCCGGCTGTCGATCATCGACACATCCACCGCCGCCAATCAGCCGCTCTTCAATGAAGATGGCTCCGTTGCCGTCGTCTTCAACGGTGAAATCTTTAACTTTCAAGATTTGACGCCGGAGTTGACAGCCAAAGGACATCGCTTCACCACGCGCTCCGACACCGAAGTCATCGTTCATGCCTGGGAGGAATACGGCCCGAATTGCCTGGAGCGCTTCCGCGGCATGTTCGCTTTCGCCGTCTACGACAGCCGGCAGGGCATCCTCTTCCTGGCCCGTGACCGGCTAGGCAAGAAGCCGCTGTTCTATACGTCGAGTCCGGACCGGTTCGCCTTCGGCTCCGAGATCAAAGCACTGCTGTCGCTGCCAGGGTTCGACAAGGAACTGGACATCGCAGCGTTCGGCGAATACGCCGCTTACGGAAACTCCCTGGGCGAGCGCACCATCTTCCGCCACGTTCACAAGCTGCCGCCGGCTCACTACCTGCTGTTGAGCACGTGTGACCGGAGCTTGACGCCGCAGATTGGTCGCTACTGGGACAGCAAGCCCCAGCCCGACTACAAGCCGACCGAGCAAGAATGGCTGGAGGAACTGGACCGCACGCTGTCCGAGTCGGTCCGGCTGCGCATGATCAGCGACGTGCCGCTGGGCGCCTTCCTGAGTGGGGGCATCGATTCGAGTCTGGTCGCGGCCTATATGGGTAAGCACAGTAAGCACGTGAAGACCTTCACTATCGGCTTCAAGGAGAGCAGCCACGACGAATCAACCCATGCCGCCGCCGTGGCCCGGCACCTGGGGACCGATCATCACATGGAATACGTTACGCCCGACGCCATGCAGATCCTGCCGGAGTTAGTTGCGGCCTATGACGAACCATTCGCCGATTCCTCCGCTCTGCCGACGTTCTATCTGTCGAGGATGACGCGCGCAACATGTGACGGTCGCTCTATCCGGCGACGGCGGTGACGAGGTGTTCATGGGCTATCCGCGCTATCCCATTGCCCACGCGCTGGACTGGGCTGCATGGCTGCTGACACCGCTGGGCCGGTCACTCGCGGGAATGCTTTCTCGCAAGCTGCCCCATCGCTGGTACACTAAGCATAAGCTCGAAGTGTTATCGAAGCCCGGTTTTGACATCTATCATTATCTGATGGGGCACTCCGGCGTTTTGCTGTCGCTCTTGCGCAAGGAGATTGCGCGGAATTACCGCCGGTCTCTCAAGGCAAAATGTTCACAGACTTCGCTCACCACCCTTCGCTTGCGGTTTCGCGAGCAGTGCCAGTACCTCGACCTGATGAACTACCTCCCTGAAGACATACTCGTGAAAGTCGATCGCGCCTCGATGCACTACTCGCTGGAAGTGCGCTGCCCGCTGCTCGATCAGGAACTCGTCGAGCTGGCGGCCCGCATCCCGCTCAAGATGAAGCTGACGGGCTTCAACGGCAAGAAGATTCTCAAGCAGCTTGCCTATCGGTACATTCCGCGTGAGATTCTGGATCGGCCGAAGATGGGTTTCGGGGTGCCGCTGGGTGCGTGGTTCAAGGGCGAGTTGGCGACCGTGCTGCGAGAGATGTTGGCCGATGCTGGTAGTCTGATGTGGGACTATTATGACCGCAGTGCCGTTAACCAGCGCATCCAGGACCACCTGAGTCATCGAGTTGATGCGAGCTTTGGGCTGTGGCGGTTGTTGTTCTTCTACTACTGGTGCGAATCACATTTGAGATGAGTCACTGAGCTACTTCATCTCTTTCCATTGCCGGCCGACCTCTTCTTCCAGTTGCTTTCGCTGCTCGGGGGTCGCCTTGGCGAACAATGCTGCGATCCGGCCCTGTGCGTATACCTTCAGCGCGACTTTCAAGCCCGGTTCGTCGAGTACACTGACAAGCTCTTCCTTCGTGTCGATGTTGGCTAACTCCTTGTAAACATGCAAAGCATCCACAACCTTGCCCTGCTGCTCCCTGCCCTTGCCGAGCATGATAAGGCGATTGATTTCGCGCTGTTGTTGCTCCGCCGCCGCCAGGAGGCGTTCCTGATTAGTCATTGGCGGCGCGACTTCCACCCGGCACAGCGCCTGGTACTCATCAAGGTACTTCTCAGCAGCATTGAAGTCCCTGTGGAGTAGTTCGGTCATGCACTCGAAGAGCTGGCCGCGTGTCCTGGGCAGCAGATCGGCGGGCGGGTTGTTGGCCAGTGCGGCACGCAAGTCATCAACGGCCCCGTTCAAATCCCCTTTATCAAGTCTCAATTCACCGCGCAACGCCAGGCCGACCGGATCTTTCGGGTTCTTCTTGATGAGTTCGTCGCTCTGCGCCAGGATTGTCTTGAGCTGCGGATACGCCGCCACTTCATCGACCGTTTGTGATGCCACGAAGCCGTCGTAAAATAACAGATTGCCGGGGACAACCATTGTGCCGTCGGCTTTCTTGCGCGACTTCGTGTGGGCCTCCACCATGCCCTTGTCGATGTCGATGGCACAAACTTCCGGCTCCTTGGTCTTGGCCGCGCTTTTCAGCGGCAGGTAGTAAACGTTGTCGCCGGCAATGCCTTGCCCTGAAGGCATGCCGGTGTCCACGGTCCACACCACCGAACCGTCTTTCAGGCTGAGTGCCCGGCAGGTTTTCTTGCCGACGATCAGTACCTTGCCGTTGAACACGCCGCCCATGAAGAGGTCGTCCTCGGCCTTGCCCACCTTCCAGAGTTGCGAGCCGTCGCTCACGTTCAAACAGTGTACCGAATTGGCGTCGGGGGCGGTGAAGACAACCTTGCCGTCCTGGATCACGGGCGCGGAGACTTTCCAGTCGGTGGCGCTGGCCATGATGGTCTGTTGCGTGATCATCGGCTGGCCGAAGCCACGGCGGATCATCATCTCGGTATCGACAGCCGTGGCCTGGGTCTTTTCACGATAGGGGTGCGCCCAGACCAGGCTATGCGACAACAGATCGACGCCTAGCACGGCACCGGCGTTGGTCGGGCAAACGAGGATGCCTTCGCCAAAGGACAAGTGGGCTGCCTGCATGGCCGGCCAGGCTCGTTATAAAGCCGGTTTTGCGTGGTCGCCAGGAGTTGCATCCAGACAACGGGGTTTTCTCCCTTGCTGGGATACTTGCTTGGATCGAGACAGACGAGACGCAGCTCTTTGTTCTTCTCCGTCAACACATAGAGCCGGCCATTCAGGGGAAGCGGCGGGCCGAGAAAGAAGCTGTCTTTGAGGTCTTCCGCGTCGGCTCTGCTCCTTGCTCTCCTTTCGGCAGCCTTCGCCGCCAGGATAAACTCCTCCGATCCCGCAATGCTCGTTGCCACCGCTGCCCGGACCACCAAACCGATCGGCGCGCCGGAGAGGCATTTGCCTGCGCCAGCAAACTTTGCACGATGACCTGCGTTGGCTCTGCTTCCACTTTGCCTCCGCTGCTTTTGCCACCGACCAGCCACGCCAACTTGCCGTCCGTCGCCAGCTCGTAGGCACAGAGTTTGTTGCACTCAAAAGCGTCCGTGATGTCCTTGCTGTACGCGCCCGGATTCATCCCACGCCGGCCATAGAAAGGTGCAACATCGAACTGTTGGTAGGCGAGACTGAACGGCGTCACAGCGAGATCATCGATGGCGTAGACATTTCTTCCGTCCGTGGTCAAAGTGCCCAAGGTCGAATTTTCGAACAGCACACTGGCCTTGCCGCTTTGCAGGTAACTCTGGATCATGTCGTTTTCCGCCATTCTTGACTTGTTAATGTCCTTGAGGAGGCGGTCGAGACTCAGTTCTAATTCTGCTGCCCATTGCAACTTTCCCGTTTTGAGGTTCAGAGCGTCGATACCCTGGTAACTGCGATAGATGAGCAAGGGAACAGCATCGTCCGCGCCCTTCCTGCGCATGGTGACAGCGACGGGGAAGAAAGCCGGCAGCACGGCTTGGTTCCGCTCGGTCATTTGCCTGACGGCCATGACCATGACGTAGTCTGCGGGTTCTCGCTTCGTGGATGGTTGTTTGCTTCCACTTCTCCGCCAGGAAAGGAGCGCCGCCATTGCTACTTTGTGCCGACCGGCTCGGGTTGCCCCGGTACATGGGCCAGTCGAAAGAACCTGGTGATGGCTCCGGCACGATCTTGTCCAGTTCTTTCCGCACCTCCTCTTTACTCAGCACCCGGTCACCGACGCGCAGTCCCTCTGGGCCGATCTTGCTACTGAGCAGCTTCCAGGCTCGTTCGGCCATATCTTTGTCGCCAGTATGGCGTGCCGTCTTCGCCGCCTTGAAAAGCGTTTCCGCAGGCAGATCCTCGGGTTCTTTGAGTAATTTCTCATAACAAAGTAAAGCCGTGAAGTATGAGCCGTTCTCAAGGTGATAACTGCTCAACCGCTGATGCGCTTCCCGGCCGGCCTTCGTGTGGAAGTAGCGCATGGCGACTTGATCCAGTAGCGCTGGATCCTTCTTTTCGTTTGCCTGAGTCAACAGTGCCTTGGCCTGGGGGCCGAATTTCAACTCGTAGTACTCCCGGCCTTTGGCCGGCATGGCTCCGAGAAGACGTTCGGCCTCCTTACGGGCAGTGGCGAAGTATGGGACCTCCTTGCCATCCGCTCCCTTGCGCGTCAGGAGGATGAACACATCTTCCGGGGCATCGAGGCGTGTCTGCAAGATTTTCGTTGCCTGGTCCCAGTCCTGTTTCTCAATGAACTCCTTGGCCGCTTCCAGGATTTTCTTCGCCTTGGGATCGGTAGGCATGGTGATCGGCTGGTCGAACCCGGTTTCCGGTTTGTCGCCGTCCGGCGGGGGTGGACGATCATCCCTGGAGGTCTGGGCGGCTACCGGGACTGCCAGAAGTCCAACAAATACGAGAGCGACGAATGCACGATGAAGACTCGACATGGGAGCGCCTCCATTTTAGCCACGTTTAGCGACGCTTCGGAGAAGCGTGAGGTCCGCACGCTTCTGCGAAGCGTCGCTAAACGCTGAAAGGGTTTAGTCTGAGGAGATTGTCCCAAACCCGGCGCGAGAACGCAAGCGCTTACACCGTTTAGCCGCGTTTAGCGACGCTTCGGAGAAGCGTGTGTGACAAACGCTTCTGCGAAGCGTCGCTAAACGGTAAACGTTTCCAAAACGGCTTGCCAACTTAGCCGCAAAAGAATAGAGTCTAAAACCGGCAGGTACATCACAATGAGGAGGAGAAGCAGGTTGACACTCATAATGGGGCCTTGTCCAGTTTCGCCGTTCTCTCTTAAATCAGTTCCAGCGGACGGCGGGGATCAACCCCGCCGCTCGCTGGGCGGGCTGAAATTGCTGTTGGCGGCTTCCGAAGTTGTGGGCTTTGCCAAAACTGGCGGATTGGCCGACGTTGCGGCGGCGCTGCCGCGAGCCTTGGCACGGCGTGGCCACGACTGTGCGATTATCATGCCGCTCTACCGCAGCACGCGCTCCGGCAAGATGCCGCTCGAACCGACGCCGCACACTTTCACCGTCCCCATCGGCCTGCGCAGCGTCTCCGGCCGGCTCTGGCGCTCCACGCTGCCCAACTCGTCCATCCCGGTCTACCTCGTCGAGCAACCCCATTACTTCGAGCGCGACGATCCGGCCCACGGACGCGGCCTCTACCAGTTCAAGCACGCCGACGGCACCAAGACCGACTATCCCGATAATTGTGAGCGTTTCGTCTTCTTCTGCCGGGCCATCCTAGAAGCGCTGCCGTTGCTCGACTTCTGGCCCGACGTGCTGCACGCCAACGACTGGCAGACCAGCCTCGTTCCGGTCTATTTGAAGGAGGTCTATCGCCGGCTGCTCGTGTCGGCGCTGCGGACGCGCTATGAGCGGATACACACGCTCCTCACCATCCACAATCTCGCCTACCAGGGCCTGTTCTGGCATTACGACATGCCCCTGACCGGTCTCGACTGGAAACTGTTCAACTACGAGAAACTGGAGTTCTACGGCCATTTGAACTTCCTCAAGGCGGGCATCGTCTTCAGCGATCTCGTCAACGCCGTCAGTCCGACCTACTCCAGGGAAATCCAGACGCCCTACTACGGTTGTGGTCTGCAAGGCGTTCTGTCCCAACGCAGCCGGAGCCTGTTCGGCATCATGAACGGCGTCGATTACGGCGACTGGAACCCGGCGACCGATCCGAATCTGGCCGCGAACTACGATCCGGGAACCGTGACCCAGGGCAAACCTCTGTGCAAGGCAGCTCTGCAAAAGCATTACAACCTGCCGCAGCAACCACGGACGCCTCTGTTGAGTGTCGTCGCCCGGCTGGTGGATCAGAAGGGAGTCGATCTCATCCTTGGAGCCGCGCCGGCATTGCTCGCTGACGGCGTCCAACTGGTTATACTAGGCGAAGGCAATCCGGTCTATCACGGCATGTTGCTGGAACTGCGCAAACGCTACCCAAACCAGGTCGGCCTCACCCTCGGATTCAGCGAAACCCTCGCGCACCAGATCGAAGCGGGAGCCGATATATTCCTGATGCCGAGCATTTACGAACCGGCTGGGCTGAATCAGCTATATAGTATGAAGTATGGCACCGTGCCCATCGTGCGGGCCACAGGAGGTTTAGCCAACACGGTCGTCGATTGTACTGCCGGGACGCTTGCTGCCGGCACCGCGACTGGCTTCTCCTTCTTGGCCCAGACAGCGGAAACCTTGCTGGAAACGGTGCAGCGCCCCCTCGACATGTATCGCCATCATCCGGACCAGTGGCTGCAACTCGTCCGCACCGGCATGCAGCAAGATTGGTCGTGGGACCGCAGTGCGGCGGAGTACGAGAACTTGTTTGTATCTTTGGTGCGTAGCCAAAGATAATAAGTGACTGTAAAAAAACAACTTCGCAGTTTGGTTTTGCAGGGTGCCATGCCCACGGCTCTGCGTGGGCATGGAAAGCCGTCAAAACATGCCCACGCAGAGCCGTGGGCATGGCACCCTGCGAAGCATGTCGCTCCGATGCTGCGATTTTATTGTCTTACAGTCGCTAAGTGTGTCGTTACTTTGGGCGGCTCGGGCGTAAGCTCGGCTTCTTCACGTTTTTAAGTCTACAAGGAGGGAAGTATGAGAGCGAAATCATCTTTGATCATAGGCGCTGCAGTGGTACTCGGCTGTCTTCTCCTGGCGCTACTGGCAGGCCAGTCAACCCCTGCACAGCCTCCGGCAGTTCCCCCAAGGGCTGATGGGAGGTATCAACTCGTTGTCGCGAAAGACGACAACAATACGAAACTCTGTGTTTTGGACTCGCAAACCGGCCAATGCTGGACGAAGAATATCTATGGCGACGAACAATGGAAGGATCACGGCAGCCCGGTGAAGAAGTAATGCCAGGGTAGTCGATTTTGACTGGTTATCCTGGTTTCCACGCTCCGCGTGGGAACCCATCGCAGGCCGCTCTGCGGCACGAGTCAAGGATGGGTTGTTGGCAACGATACGGGCCGCGCCGCAGAGCGGCGGTGCTGGCGTTCCCACGCAGAGCGTGGGAACGAGAATGATTATGGCTGTAATCTCATTAGCATTCCTGTGGCATCAGCACCAGCCGTACTACCCCGACGACGTGGCTGGCGAAAATCCCATGCCCTGGGTTCGTCTGCACGGCGTCAAGGATTATTACGGCATGGCGATGCATCTGCGCGAAGTGCCGGAGATGCGCTGCACGATAAATTTGGTGCCCAGCTTGTTGCGGCAGATTCAGGACTATGCGGATCATGGCGCTACCGATCAATTGTTGATTGCCTCGCGCAAGCCGGCGGACGGCCTGCAAGAGAATGACGCCCTCTATCTGCTGGATCACTTTTTCATGGCGAATCCGGACACCATGATCCGGCCGTTCCCTCGTTATGCTGAATTGTTCTATCGCCGAGGTCTGGGTCGAAACACAGCCAAGGAGTCGTTACGCCGCTTCACGGAGCGCGACCTGCGCGATCTCCAGGTCTGGCTCAACCTCGCCTGGATTCATCCCATCGTTTTCGAGCGCGACGGCGAACTCCTTCAGTTGCGGGACAAGGGCCGTAACTACTCCGAGGAAGACAAGGGCCGTGTACTCGACAAGCACCTGGAAATCATGCGGCAGATCATTCCGTTGCACAAGGAACTGGCCGACCGGGGGCAGGTCGAATTGACCACGACGCCGTACTTTCATCCGATCTTGCCACTGCTGTTCGACAAGAAGCTGGCCCGCGAGGCGATGCCGGATGCCAAGCTCCCGCGCTATACGGGCGGCTATCCCGAGGATGCCGCCCTCCATGTCCGCCGGGCCGTCGAACAGCATGCACAGATTTTCGGTACACCGCCGCGCGGCATGTGGCCGGCGGAAGGCTCGGTCTGTCAGCCTATGCTGCCGCTGCTGGCCCAACACGGCATCCGCTGGATCGCCACGGACGAAGAGATTCTTAGCGGCTCGACACATGGAGCTATCAGCCGCGACACGCGCGGCCACGTTCGCAACCCTGGTCAGATGTACCAGCCCTACAAGGTGGCCGAGGCCGGGCACGAGCTGAGCATCGTCTTCCGCGACCACGCCCTCAGCGACCTGATCGGCTTCCACTATCAGCGCAGCGAACCTGTGGCGGCCGCCGAGGATTTGCTCAGTCGCTTGCGCCCATCGGCCAGGCCATCCAGGAGAAAGGCCCGGCGCTGGTCAGCATTATCCTCGACGGCGAAAACTGCTGGGAACAGTACCCCGGCGGCGGCGTCACCTTTCTGCGCCTCCCTCTACGAGAAATGTGTGCAGGCCAAAGACATTCGTCCGGTCAAGATCGGCACGTATCTGGAAGAGAATCCACCGCGCAACACGCTGCCGCACCTTTTTGCCGGCAGTTGGATCAATCACAACTACGCCATCTGGATCGGCCACGAGGAGGACAACACGGCGTGGGATGCTTTGCACAAGGCGCGGGAGTATCTCAAGAGAAAGAAGCGAGACAAGGAGACAAGGAGACAAGGAGACAGGGAGTCAGGGAGACAGGGAGACAGGGAGACAAGAATGAAGTCGGACGCGGTGCCGATTCTGTCTCCCTGTCACCTCACGCTTCTCCGAAGCTGTCTCTAAACAGCTTGTCTCCGATCGAACGGGCCTGGGAGGAGATCTACATCGCCGAGGGCAGCGACTGGTTCTGGTGGTATGGCGACGATCATTCGAGCGCTCAGGATGCGTTGTTCGATTACCTGTTCCGCAAACACTTGCAGAATGTCTATAAGCTCCTGGGTGATGAGCCGCCGCCGGAGTTGGCCCGGCCGATCAGCCGGCGGACACAGCGGGCCATCTACACGCAGCCGCGCACCTTCCTGGACGTGAAGATCGACGGCCTCCAGACCTATTTCGAGTGGGCAACCGCCGGCCGCTATACGTGCCAGAACGAACGTGGTACGATGACAATGGTGTTGCGCGGTCCGCTGAAGGAACTTTTCTTTGGGTTTACCGTGCAGAAGCTGCTCGTGCGCGTCGATTGCGAAACGCCGGCCCGCGCCGCCCTGGCCGGTTACGAAGTCCTTCGGCTCAGCTTCGTCGAGCCGGCCGGCTGGGAAGTGCTGGTCAAGCAGCCCGGCCGGCCAGGGCAAAGGGTGGAGTTGCTCCGCCAGGGTCAGGTTGTCGAGGCGCCCGACATCGAAGTGGGCATCGACCAGATCGCGGAGTTGTCCGTACCCTTCGAGCGGCTGGGCGTGAAGGCGGAGCAACCGATGCAGTTCTTTGTCGATCTGCTCGAAGGCGGCCAGAGCCGTGATCGAGCGCCGCGCGAAGGCACGATCAGCCTGGTCTGCCCGTCGGCCAATTTTGAGCTAATCATGTGGAACGTCTAATCAAGGATGAAGGATGAAGGATGAAAAAGAACAGGTCGAACTTGGAGAGACAGACAAATGAGTCAAGGGTCCGATTCATCCTTTATCCTTCATCCTTCATCCTTTCAGTTAAGAGGTTTGCCGATGCCTGAATTACGCAAGGATCCCATCGTGGGCCGCTGGGTCATCGTCGCCACCGAGCGTGCCAAACGGCCGGAGCCAACCAACAAGGAGCCGCAACCCATCGCGGGCGGCTTCTGTCCCTTGTGCGAGGGCCAGGAAGCCCATACGCCGCACGAGATTCTGGCCTACCGCGACCGTCAGACCCGGCCCAATGAACGCGGCTGGCGCGTCCGGGTCGTGCCCAACAAGTTCCCTGCCTTGCAAATTGAAGGCGACCTCAACAAGCGCGGCGACGGTGTTTACGACAAGATGAACGGCGTCGGCGCTCACGAGGTTATCATCGACTGTCCCTTCCACGAAGTGACCATGGCAAACCTTACGGAAGCAAACATCCGCGAAGTCCTCTGGGTCTACCGCGACCGGCTCGTCGATCTGAAGAAGGACCCGCGGCTGGTCTACGGCATGCTCTTCAAAAACGTCGGCGCAGCGGCCGGCGCGTCGCTGGAGCACAGCCATTCGCAGCTCATCGTCACGCCCATCGTGCCGATCAACGTCTGGGAGGAGATGACCGGCTCGCTGGAGTTCTTCAATTATCGCGGCCGGTGCATTTACTGCGACATGGTTCATCAGGAGCTAAACACAGAAAAGCGCGTCGTGGTCGATACGCCGAGCTTCGTCGCTTTCGCGCCGTTCGCCAGCCGGTTTCCGTTCGAGACCTGGATTCTGCCCAAGAACCACAACAGCCATTTCGAGAACATTCAGAAGAACGAGGTGGACGAGCTGGGCACGGTGCTCAAGACGATCATCATGAAGCTCGAATCGGCCCTGGATAAACCCGCCTACAATTACATCGTCCACACGTCACCCTTCGACACGCAAGCGCTGCCGCACTATCACTGGCACCTGGAAGTGATCCCGCGGCTGACCCGCGTCGCCGGCTTCGAGTGGGGCACGGGTTTTTACATCAACCCCGTGCCGCCCGAACAGGCGGCCGCTTACTTGCGCGAGACAGAAGTCGATGTCAGCGCGACGCCAAAGCGATGAACCGTTTAGAGTCTGTCCGGAAAGCCCCTCGCCCCGGTACTCCGGGGAGAGGGGTTGGGGGTGAGGGGGCATAGATTCCAAAGAAACCCCCCTCACCCCCAACCCCTCTCCCCGGAGTACCGGGGCGAGGGGAGCTTTCCCGGACAGACTCTCAACCTAACTTGCGCACTTGGCGACAAGCATGCTTGAATTTCCCAGTGAATTCTTACGGCACCAGGCCAGGTCTTCACTACAAAAGTCGATCCGGACTCAGCCGTTCCGGCAGTTCCAGCTGCAGCGCTGCCAAAATCCGTGCCGCTTCTCCAGCAGGTCGTGCTACCCGCCGCAACGCCAGCTTGGTACCATCCGTGGTCTCCAGGATGATGTCCCCGATCTGGATGACTCCCAACTCCCGCAAGATGACTTCGGGTGTCATCGGCCGCGCCTTGGGCGATGCCCTGGGCCGCCGAGCATCCGGCTTGTGAATCTCCGCCAGAGCAGCTTTGAATTTGTCGATGTGCCGCTGCCAGCGGAGCTTGGCTCGCCCGTGCTTGGTTACGCTGATGTTGACAAAAGGCGTCGCCTTAGGGAACCGTGCCTTGAGCCGGCCGACACGTTCCAGGATCTTATCGCGGCTTCGTAGCCGCCTCTTACTGATCACCTCGTCCAGTTTCTGCAGAGCATGCGCCAAACCCAGACGCTGGCGGCGGCGTATGGCTCGTTCCTTCTGCCGGCGCGGCTTGCTCAGGAACTTGAGCGAGTCCTTACTGATCATGCCTCGATCCATCACCCAGACACCCTGGGCTTGGCCCAAACGCTTCTCCACGGCCCGGACGACCTTTTCCACCGTTTGCAAATCTTGCGTGTTGCCCGGCAAGGTGAAGTGCGCCAACGGAAAGCCCTCGCGGCTGACTACCAGGGCCACTACGACTTGCTTGCAGTCGCTGCGGTGGTCGCGTGAGTACCCCCGCTTGGCCATGTCGTTTTCCTCTGCCAGTCCCTCGAAGTAGGTACTGGTCAGGTCGTACAGCAGCAGATCATGCTTCAGGTGAAACAAGGTTCCGAATTGCTCTTGCACATCGTTCTCGATGGCTAGCTGCGCTTGCAGCAGTTCGTCGAGTGTGCGATAGAGACGATCTTTGGTGACGGCGCTATCCGGTATGCCGAGCAGATCCTCCAGAGCGGTGCTGGCGTACCAGTGCTCGGCCAAGGCGAACTCGCTGCAAGGGCGCACGAACGGTTGATGACTTCGATGGCCACAACATCAGCGGGCCGGACGAGGGCGTAGTAGGTGTGCCGGTTGCCATCCTTGAATCGGCAGTAAGGACGCAGGAACATGATTGCCTCCCGACCACGATCATGGTCAGGAGGCAATCGAAAAATCAAGGGGGTAGGTCTTCACTACACGGCCAGGGGCGGTTTCCACTACCGCGAAACACGGGGAATTTGCATAATCACCTTGCTGGAACCGGGGAAAATCGCGTTGCTTTTTTCGGAAGTGCGCAAGTTAGGCTAAACGACCGACACCGATTCCAGTTTGCCGCCCGGCAGTTCCAGCACGACAAATGTTTTCGGCCGCGCCCGGTGCAGAGCACCTGGGTTGATAACCCGTGTCCGTCCGGTCCTGTGCTCCTCGGCATGGTGAGTGTGGCCGTAGAAGAGAAAGTCGTAATAGTCACTCCACTCCACCTGCTTCATCAATCCCTGGTCATGCCCGTGCAGAAAGGCGATCTTTTTACTGCGCAGTTCCATATGGCCGAAACGGTCGTGCAGGGTCGCGCCGATGTCTTGCATGGTCCGGTGAAGGCCCGTTTTGTCACTGTCGCAGTTGCCAAAGACATAGTGCGTCCTCAGTCCAAGGAACAATAGCACCGTTTCCTGGTCCTCGATATCGCCGCAGTGCAAGACCATATCCACATTTCGTTCGCGCAAAATTTGCACGGCCTTGGCGACAGTCTCATACCGGCTGTGTGTATCGCTGACGATGCCAATGAGCATGTTTCACCACGCTGCTTCGGAGCGTCCGGCCAGGGCCTTGACCAGCGCTTCCACGAAAAAATGATCTCCCCAGGCCACCGATTCGTCCACGCCCAGGTTCCTGTGGTAATGATAGACGCCGTGCATCAGGATTCCTTCCCAATCCGGGTGCTGGCGGGGCAGGAATTCGTCCGTGCATAAGGTCTGCAAGATGGCCAAGGCCGCTCCCTGATAGCGCTGCCGGTCCGGGACCGCCGCGACTTGTTCGGAGAGGTCCCATAGTCCGCTGGCCGTGATCGCGGCGGCGGAACTGTCCCATAAGTGCGTGCTGTCCTCCGGCAGATCGAAATCCCAGTAGGGCACCATTCCGGGTGGCATGCGCCGCAGATAGTAGTCCGCGCAGCGCTGCGCGGTATCGAGGAACTCCGCTTTCCCGCTCAGCCGGTGAGCAGCAGTGAAACCGTAAATAGCCCAGGCCAGGCCGCGCGACCAGGTACTCGCCGCCCGCCAACCCTGGTGTGTGCTCTGCCAAAGGAATTTGCCTGTATCCACATCGAAAATGCCTTCGTGAGCTGTGCCGCCGTCGGATCGCACGAGATGCCGGGCTGTCGTCCGGCAGTGCTCCACGGCAATCTGCCGAAGTGAATCATCGCTCGTCGCATTGGCCGCCCAGAAGATGATGCCGACGTTCATCATGATGTCGATGAACAGCGACTGCGGCCCGACAAACGACGCCAGATACCCGCCCTTCTGCCGCCGCAACGCCAGGGTACGGCCGGCCTGGATCAGGACATCGCGCAACGCTCGGATCACCCGAGAGATGGTACCAGCGCTGGTAGGTGGAGAGGAATAGAAAGCCGAGATCATGGACGGTGCGGTCATGCTGGCGTGCTTCCAGCGGCCGTGTATAGAGTTCCGCCTGCCGGCGCCACTCGGCCTCGCCGGTGTGTTTGTGGAGCAGCCAGAGGATTCCGGGGAAGAAACCTTCGCACCAGTGGGTCCAGCACTCGCCTTCCCGGTTCCAGCGGCCGCCGACGGTGTACATGGGCGAGTAACCAGGATAGTGGGTGATGATGTGTCGCGCTTGTTTGGCAGCGAAATCGAGGGCGGTTTCGAGCTGGGGGAGCAGGGAGTTGTAAGTGAGAGACACAGAATGGGGCATGATGACAATCCTCGGTGGCGCATGAGCATTGGTCGGCATCGACGTGGGTATTATAAGCATGAACGGCCTCACGAGCCGTGCGCTCTGGTCCGGAGTATCTCTTGATTACCCGTCAAACAATGAGCTTGATCGGCTTGCTTGCTTCTGATACAGGCGAACTATGACTACTTTTCTCCCAGCGCTGGGCGTGCTGTTGGTTTTGGCTGTGGGTACGACCATGACCGGCCGGTTGCTGGCCGGCGTTTTCAATATTCGCCTGTTGCGGAGGTTGACGCCCGAGTCTCTGGCCGTCTCAGCCTTCCTGGGGACGGGAACGTGGGCGCTTGGCTTCGGCTGGTGCTCCTACGCTCACCTGACCGGGAAGCAGGCATTGCCGGTCATGGGCGGGGCGGCTGCGCTGCTCCTGGTCACGCTGATCGCCCAGCGCCGCTTGAATTGGTTGGTGCCACCTACCCACCTCAAGGTCTGGCTGCTGGTGAGCGCGATCTTTTTCCTGGGTGCATTGATCAACATGCTGCCGTTATTGCTGGGTGACTCGTTCAACCCCTATAACGATTGTTTTTACTATATCTCCAACGCGGAGTACCTTCGAGAGCACAGTTTTGGCATTCCTTGCCTGCCCGATCCGTCCCAGCCGATTCATGCCATGGTGACTGGGTGTCAACAGATGGGGCACCACATGGGCGCAATGTTTCTCCTGGGCCTGGTCAAGTGTCTATTCCCTTTTTTCCTCTCGCTCGATCTCTTCCCCGTGGTGATGACCTGGGGGGTGATTTTGAACCTCGGCGGCGTTCTTGTCCTGTGCCGTTGGACGCTACGCTTGTCACCTGGCTATGCCGCGGCGGTTGTTTGCCTGACTGCGGTTACGGTGAACCCTCTCTGGCTTTCGGCTTCCTATGGCTTCTTCTCGCAGGTCCACGGCACGGCTGCTTTATCGTTTGCACTGGCGCTGGTTTCGCGCCTGTACGCGCCCATCAATTGGCGCTTCGGCTGCGCTTTTCTGTTCGGCATGACCGGTGCCATTCTGCTGACTATGTACAGCGAGTTGACACTCATCCTGGCGATGGGTCGGCCTGGGCTATTTCATCCAGAGTGCGTGGCGAGCGCGATGGGCGGGCCGCCTGACTCGCTTCCTGCGCTTTGCTGGGATTACCTTGCTGGCGCTCGGTTTGCTGGGCAACATCGAATACGTTCACGCCTTTCGTTTGTTACTCATGATTTGGCACGTTCACGGTGTGGGGTGGCATCACCCGTGGTCAATCCTGACCTACTGGGCCTTCGCCATGGGAGCCAAACCTTATGACAAGTCATTGTATCCCTGGGTCGCTGGGCCTGCCCTTGTTGCCACGGTCTGCTTCCTGGTCGGTCTGGGACACATCATTCGCCGGCGCCGGCACCTCCCGCTAGCAATCGCGCTGGGCATGTTCGGCTGCATGGCGGCTTACTATTATCTTCTACGCATGACCCGTGGACTGGAAAGGTCGGGCACACCTGGAACCTGTTCAAGGTGTGCAAGTGGGCTTTTCCGGTCGTGATGGCTGTGCAAGGGGCCGGACTCTATTGCTTGACGCGCGGGCTGCCGGCTCACCGTGGCGTCCTGGGTTTGTCGCCGCGCCACATCGTCCTGTGTTTGATCTGCGCGGTATGCCTCTTGCTCTCAGTCCCATTCCACATGGCTTCCGCGCGATCCGCCGGCAAAACCATGAAGGCCCACATGCGCTCTCCCCGGCCAATTACGCGCCGTGCGGCACTTGCAGAAACGTGTCGACGAGCTTGGCATGAAGAACTTCTATTTCATCCACGAACCCAGTGGTTGCTGGCCGCGCTGCTTCGTCGCTTACATGCTTTATCCGCGTCCATTACTGAACGCTTGGAAAAACTCCTGTTACCTTTCCCGTCCCTGGCTAGACGCTGACCAGCCTTCTCCCTGCCCGGAAGAGACTCTGTACTTCATTCAGGGCGACTTACCATTTGAGCCGCCGACGCAGCGTTTGCCAGCGGGGCTCTCTGTGATCGACCCCCAGCGTCCAGTCGTGTTCAAGATCACCAATCCGAATGGCCTTGAACGTGGCTCCGATGGAGAGGGCTTTAGCTGGATCGGTACGCAGCTGGCCGAGTTGCAGGTTTGGTCGCCGCGATCGGGTCAGGCCATCCTGACCTTCACGGCAATTACAGGACCAAGCCTCCCTGAAACGCCGCGGCGCCGGTTGCGGGTCACACAAGTTGACGGCGAAGTCAGGGATTTCCAGCTTGGCGAGAGCGGTCAAGTATCCATCCAACTATCCGTCAACGCGGGCGTGAGTCAGCTGCAAATGCAATGTCTGGATCAGCCAACCGTGTACGTCATGTCCATCGGCGATACGCGACCAATCCTGGTGGGGATGTCGAAGGCGAGAATCGATTTCCTTCCTCCACTGGCCGAACTACCCACACTCCGGCGAGACGATAACCGGTCGCAGCGCTAATTTGCTTTTCTTTCAGCAAGTCCACCCCAGCTCGAACGCCGGATGCAAGGCGACGGGTTGTGTGGTAGCATTACTCGTGTAGGCCGCTGTCATAGAAAATCTTCTTGCTGGCAAGTCCGCGTCCTGTTGTTCAAAGATGGTCCGATCATAGTGGTCATTCCTGCTCGCCAGCTTGTCCAATTGCCGCGTTACTATCGGGCACGATCTGCAGCTGCTTGAAGAGAACGGCAGCTTTTGCACCTGAGCCTGAATAACAGGCGGCATAGTGGAGCGTCAGTTCGTGGACGCCGCTGGATGCCCGCATGGAGATGTCGAGGTCCATGAAACTAGCCCCGTTGCTGGGAAAAGTGTATTCGCGAATACGCTCGCCATCGAGAAAGACCGTGAGCACCTGATTCGGAACGCCGGGCCTGCCGCTTATCAGAAGATGCATGGGTGTATCCTTCTTGCACTCGAACTCTAACCGCGTATCATGCCCAACACCCCAGCGCACGATGGGCAAGTTCCATTGGGGATACGGACCTTCTTCGGGACATAATCCTTCTTTGTCCTTCCAACCGTCAAACAGCCCCTTCCTGGCAAACAAGGAGTAGGTGACTGCGCCCATGAACGAGAATGACCCGACCTCGGCAAAATCCTGCCGGGCACGAATCATGCGATCAAGGTCACGCGCCACTTTTCCGCTTGGGTGTACCTCAACCCATTCTTTCCCCTGATCCGTCGTGGCCACGCTCGTGACGACGAAATTAGCCGCATCGAAGCGCCGTTGCTGTCGTTCCAGATCGTCCGACCAACAATCATCGTCGAAGGTGCAAGACATGCCCGCCTTTCGAGCGTGCCACGCCAGGATGCTGCCGTTCACGCCGTGAGACAAGGTGGTCACGAACACAAGAGGCTTTTGGTTTGGCTTCATCTGCTGGCGAATGCAGTTGACGATGCCGACGTGCATGTCGTGGCGCGCTGCCATCACGGGATCGCTGCGTCGGCCGTAGACCGGTCTGAGCGGCAGCGAAGCCGCTGCACCGACAAGCGCTGCGACCAGGCATGCCAGAGTTGCCCAGTGGATGCGGTAACCATGTGCCAGTAGGCTCCGCCAGCCGAGCGCAGCCTGTCCTGTCCTGTTCGCCAGAACCACCGACTCAGCCTTGAGCATGGAACCCATGAGCAGGACAACAGTGAAGACGAGAAGAACCTGGAAGGTTAATGCGAAGAATGGGTTTTGGACCCTGGTCGAGGTTGGAATAAGGAAAGCGGCAATCATGATGCTGAACAATGCCCCCAGGCGCACCAATCGTTGCCAGTTGCGGCTGAAGACGAGGCAGACAATGCCAAGGAGCATGACAGCCCCGACAATGTACAGGTGAAAGCCCAGCATCATATTTCCGCCTCCGCCGGTCAGATGAAACCACGGTGAAAACGGACTGCCTCTGGACAGTCTCCATTGTTCGGCGTTGGAGCTGAAAAGAACCTCATAGATGTACGACCGAATGTGTTGCTGGGCGACCAGGTAATGCGGCAACGCCAGTAGCAGTGCGGGAGCGATGCACGTGACCCAACAGATGACGTGTCTTTTCCAGCCGCATCGTTCTTCTTGCGGGACGACAGTTCCAGCTTGTCCGACGGGCTTGAAAGGCCGGCGCAGACTCAAGAGCAGATCGCATAAGCTGGCAAGCGTGAGGGAACCACCCAGCATGGCCAGCGTGAAGGGGCAGGTAGATGGCTTGGCGACGAGCGCGTCAGGCCAATACAGATGCCGGCCAGCACACGCCTTCGCCATGACGATTCGGTGAGAGAGTCCTTGAGGATGAGGACGATTCCCATGGCCGTCAAGAGACCGGCCGCAAAATCGGGTCTGAATTCACTTACTGCCCCTTCGACCAGCGGAAACGAGCAAACCAGGATGAAGCAGAACCAGCGCTGCCAGGCACGAGCGTCCCTCAAGAGATAATCACTGAAGGCAATCACAAGGAAAATGAGAACGCCGTTGCCGGCATAGGGAGCCCATTCGTGGATTCCGAACACTCCGAAGCTCACGACAGCTAGCAATGAAGAGAAAGGCGAATGGGGAGGGGCGCGGTAATAATCTTGAACAAACCCGATCCACCCTTGATCGTACAGGCGGTCAAGCCGATCCAGACCATCGTTGAAATAAACAACGTCGTCCAGATCCATCTCCATCGCGATCCTGCCGTGAACGCAGGAATACTGGACGAGCCAGGCAGTGCAAATGACGGAAATAACGAGCCACACTACGAATCGCTGCCGCACGAACGCCCAGCCGTTAAGCGCGAGATTGGGCTGACTCATCGTAAGTCTCCTTCCGTGGGATGAAAGCAAAGCCTCTCACAAACCATTGCACCGAACGGGAGTCTCTTGACCTTACCCAGGATCGCCAGGGGCAGAATCAGAAAAATCGCGCCCAACGACAGAGACCGGCATCCCTCCGCTCAGGCCGCGAAGCGATCTTCGCTGGGAACAACAGGCGCGGGATTCTGGGCGACGGTTCGGCAATCGTAGTTGATGCGTTCCTTCTCAATCACGAGGGGCCGGCGGCGAACCTGACTATGAATGGCCCCAATGTATTCTCCAAGTATCCCGAAGAAGAATAATTGAACTCCCGAGAAGAAGAAAGCGCAACGATCAACGTCGGGATGCCGGGTGGAACTTTGAGTCCGGAGTGAATCAGGTGTACGAGCAAACTGAAGATCGCGTAAAGAATGCTGAGCACCGACAACACAAACCCAAAGAACAGACACACGCGCAACGGAATCTTTGTGAATGAGACAAGGCCGTTCAGCCCCTGATCGACAAGATGGTAGAGCCTGTTCTTGGAGAATCCTTTGCGCCGCGCTCGCCACGTGTACTCGACACCCGCGGCTTTGAAACCGCAACTGGCGATCATGCCACGGATGTATGGGTAGTGGTCGTCGAACCGCCGTAGCGTTTGGACGATGACCCGGTCCACCAGTTGAAACTCGCCGAACGTCGGGGGGGATATGGATCTCCGCGAAATTGCTGACGAGCCGGTAGTAGACTTTTCTGATCGAGCGCATCAGGAAACTCTCCTCGCGCGTCTTGCGGATACCGTACACGACCTGATAACCTTCTTCCCAACGTTTGACGAATTGCGGAATGAGTTCGGGAGGATCTTGCAAGTCTGCTGCCAGCAAGACCACAACGGCGTCGCCCGTGGTACTCATCAGGCCGTTGAAGGTTGAACAAAACGGACCGAAGTTGCGCACATTGAGAATGACTTTGATGCGCTGGTCCCGCGCCGCCATTGTCCTCAGAACATCTGCCGTGTCGTCTGTCGAAGCGTTATCGCAGAAGATGTCCTCGAGATCATAACCCGGCAGCTCGCGCTCGAAAACAGTCCTTACTGCATCGAAACAAGCTTCCACGTTGTCTCCCTCGTTGTAACAGGGGGTAACGACGCTGATCAGTTTCTTGCGACCTGGTGAGTGGTGAGTGGTGAGTGGTGAGTGGTCAGCAATCAAACAGTTGACGGTATTCATGTCGATCCCCTTCGCAGTAAGTCACCACTCACCACTCACCACTCACCGGTCACGCTGCCAGTCGATGAGGCAACAGGGACAGCACTGTCTCGCACAGGTCGCCTGCCAATCGGCGCAGATAGGTCTGACTTCCCACGGCATGATGCAGTTGATCGGGAACGCCGTACTTGTGAAAGCGCGGCAGTCTTAGTTGCGATTGGGCCAACACATCGGCAATAGCCGAGCCAAGCCCGCCGGTAACACTGTGTTCCTCCACGCTGACGACCACTGCTGTTTCTCGCGCTGCCCGATAGACCGCCTCACTATCCAGCGGTTTTACCGTGTGCATGCTCAGGACGCGAGCATCCACCCCTTGCTTCGCCAGGCACCCAGCGGCATCCAGTGCTTCCTGGAGCATGCCTCCGGTACTGATGAGCGTGACATCCTTGCCGGGTCGAACCAGGATGGCTTTCCCCAAGTGGAAGTCCGGCGTCTCGGCATGGATTACCGGTTCCTTCGCCTTGCCAAGCCGAAGGTAACAGGGGCCGCGATACTCGGCGATGGCTTGCGTGGCCAGTCTTGTCTCCACCGGATCGGCAGGAGCGACGATCGTCATGTTCGGCAAGGCGCGCATGACGGCCAGGTCTTCCACGCCGTGATGAGTGTATCCTTGAGGCCCATAGGCCAGTCCGCCGCCGACCGCGACGATCTTGACGTTGCCATCGTGGTAGCAGACATCATTGCGCGTCTGCTCGAAGCAGCGCAACGTTGGGAAGTTCGCGATGGAGTAAACGAAAGGGGTTTTGCCGCAACGCGCCAGACCGGCTGCGATGCCGATCATGTTCTGTTCCGCCACCCCGACATTGACGTACTGATTCGGAAACTGGGCCGCGAACTTCTCCAGGACGGAGTAGCCCAGATCGGCGGTCAGCAGCCAAATACGAGTGTCCTGTTCCGCCAGTTTCGAGAGCGTTTCGATGAATGAAGTTCTCATACACAACATTCCAGTTGGGCCAGCGCCTGGGTCAATTGGCGAGAGTCGGGGGAACGGTAATGCCACTCCAGCTTGTTTTCCATGAAGTCCACGCCCTTGCCTTTGACGGTGTGGGCAATGACAACCGACGGCCTGCCCGGCTCGAAAGGAATCTCGCCGAGCGTGGCACCAATCTGCTGATAATCGTGCCCATCGATCTCCCGCACCGCCCAGTTGAATGCCCGCCACTTGTCCGCGTAAGGCTCGAGATCCAGGACTTCCTTGACGGTGCCGAAACTTTGGATCTTGTTGTAGTCAACCAGGACGATGAGGTTGTCCAGACGATGGTGCGGCGCGAACAGCACCGCTTCCCAGATCGATCCCTCGTCGCATTCCCCGTCGCTAAGAAGCGTGAAAACGCGATAGGACCGTCCATCGCGCTTGCCCGCCAGAGCCATTCCACACGCGATGGACAGGCCATGTCCCAACGACCCCGACGACACTTCCACGCCAGGCACCCCGTGATGAGTGATGTGACCGGCAAGGCGTGATCCATCCTGACAGTACGTGTCCAACCAACTCAGGGGAAAGAAACCTCGCTCCGCGATCGTGGCATAGAGTGCAGCGGCGCCGTGCCCCTTGCTGAGGACGAAGCGGTCTCTGTCTTCCCAGTCGGGCCGCGCCGGGTCGATCCTCATCACGGCCCCGTAGAGCACTGCAAGGAGATCCGTCATGGAAAAGCAGGTGCCGACGTGCGACGCCCCGGCTTTATGCACCATGCGCAAGGTGTGCCTGCGAATGCGGCGGGCCAGTTCCGGAATTTCTTCAAGCTTGCTGTAACGATGCCACATGATGCAGCCCTTTCTGGATCCTCAGAGACGCTGGTGCTCGTCCGGGTACGTCGGTCAGGCGAAGCCGCTTCCTCAACACTGTCTTGGCCAGGGCGATCCGCAAATAGTAGAGCCAGAATCGCAGTTGAAAATCGTCGGGGAGCGCCCGTACTTCGCGGTAGCCGTCGAGAAACGCATCATGGCGCCGATCAGGGTGGAACGTTGCCCACGAGGCGATGTCGAAAACGGGATCGCCCGTCAGGCTGTCTTCCCAATCGATCACGGCGGTGATGGCCGACCCGTCAGTGAAGATGTTGTGATTGCCCAGGTCGCCGTGCAACAACACAGGCTCGATTCCTTCGAGCAACTCGCCACATCTATTGAATACTGCTCTGATCATCTCGGCTTCCGTCGATGTTATCGCTCCCAGGGCGGCGCATTGAGCAAGGTGCCGGTCGAGATTCAAGAAGAGATAGTGTCTCCAAGCATCCAAACAGCCCTGGGCCTTGCTCCCGGTCCGGTGGTTTCTCAGTTTGGGATGGCGAGGCTCCTGCCGAGCCGAAGAAACCGGCTCGGCAGGATCCCCGCCCTCCCAAACCGAGGCGATACTCCCCGTCCTGTAACCCTGGATCAGTGGCCGCACATCGAAAAGGCCGAAACCATCCGCCTTGATTTTGTGTATGCCCGCGACGACACGACCCAGTTGACCGAGCAATGGCTGGAGCAAGTCGTCATCGTCATCGAATACCCGCAGTGTTTTGCCTCTCGCCTCTTCCAGGATTTCATAGTCGCATGGACAAAGTCGTCGTGACATATCGACGTGGTACACACATAAAGCGGGCAAGCCGTCATCCCGCAATCGGTTCATCACCCAGTGATCGATGTACAGTGCAAAATCACGAGTACCTGGCAGAACATTCAGGCGAATAATGACGGCACGACTGCCCGCCAGACTCGCTCGGTAAAGCCAATGAAACGTCCCGGATTCCGGCAAGGGGCTGACCGTTTCCGCTGCTTCACCCAGGGCGTGCCGACAGAGATCGCTGATCATCCGGAGGTCAATCGGCTCGTTGATTTTGCCTCTACCGGGGGCCGTCGCCGCTGGCTCCTGGTTAACCAAGCTGTCGATTAACCCGGAGCCAGCGGCGATGGCCGGTCGGCCCACTCGGGGCAAGACATCGTCAGGGTAAGGCATGTCCGCCTTTGCATAGAAGATCGAACACCGCTGCCGGTGGAAAACCTCCCATTCCGGTTGCATGACTGCATACCCCTGACTGTTTAGGCGAGTGGCGCGAGATAACTTACCTGCCCTCGTTCGCGCTTCGGGTTAGTGTCACACCAGCCCGAAGCGCTGAGCGAGGGGTTCTTTCACCTTCCGCTCGCCTTACCACCTCGCCCGCCCACTAAGCTGCGTGGCGTCTGGCTGGCTGGCTGGCTGCGGACCAGAAAGACTCGTAACCCAGCAGCCGTTGCATGACGATGGACAGCGACTTGATCCTGGTTTTCTCATCATCCGTCAGCAGATTCATGGTCGCGATGTTGGCCTCGGTCGTCGGTGTACGGACCGTGCCCCAGGGATAGACCTCTTCCAGTTTGACTCCGTTCCAGGACGGATAGAGGCACGTGTCGGAGTACCCGATACTAAGCTGTCCGCACAAACTCGTCATCGCCGTCCTGGGATTGGCCACGAGGTCTTCAAAACGAAGAATGTGGAAGTTGGCCTGGTAGCGCTCCGCGTAGGTGAGCGCCATGTGCTGGCACAGATTCCAGGTCCACGTGTACCTTTCCAATGACAGCGGAAACGGCCGTTTCTTGGTGTCCGCGTAGCCCGAATAGGGATTCCGCACCACGTGGATGATGTGTCCGTCGGGGAAATCGGCGAAAATCTTCTCCGAATCCAGGACCATGACAGGACTGTAGCCGAGATAGGCCTTTTCCTTGCCGGTCTTGTGAACGTTCTTCCAACTGCCGAACGTTGACCGGAAAAACGCCTCCACCAACCGTGCCCGTGTGCGCGGCTGGCCATGCAGACAATCGACAAACAGTTTCTTTCGCTCCGTTTCGTCGATTCTCATGTCGGCGTGCTTGAATTTGCTGCGCTCCGGCGTTCGCAACCTTACTTTCATCTCCTCGTCGAAGATCAACTCATAATCATGAGGCGGATTACCTGCCAGGGGGAACTCCGGCCAGCGGTACTTGAAGGGAACGTGACTCGACAGATAGTCCGAGACGAGACTTGTGCCCAACTGAGACTCATACGGATAGACAAACAACTCCGGATGCCCATCCAGCATCCGGTGCGTGGTATTGCCGCCGTTCTCGTACATCGCGGAAATTATGAAAAGTTTGAATGGAATCATTTCTGGTTATCCTCGACTACTAAAGAAAAACTTGTGAGTGGTGAGTGGTGAATAATTTGCCCACCACACTCCGGGGACTTACGCTCCTCGGCTCGCCACTTACCACTCACTTCTTACCACTCATCACCTTAATTACGCCGCCTTGCGGGAGGCCGTATCCACATACCAATTCCACACTCGTTCGACGCCGGCGCAGGTCGTAGCGGGGTCGCCAACCTGTGACAGCGGTCGTGTGCTCGATACTTGCAACCCAGGTCGCCGGCTCGCCGGGCGCTCCGACTCGGCGCCGAACTCGGGCGTCACTGGTCCCCGACTGCTGTAGGACGGATTGTCAATCCGTCCTACACAGACGGAGACGATGGTTTCCACCATGTCGCGGACGTTGTGCTGCTGGCCGGTGCCTGCGTGAAGAATTTCCCCGCGAGTAGAGGAAGTGGTGGCCACTTCCGCTACTTGGTGAGCAGCCAGCTTGAGTAACTCCACTACATCAGCCACGTAGATGAAATCTCGCGGCTGCCGGCCGGCGGTGACACGTGGCGTTTCACCACGCAGGCAGCAATCCATCACGTAGGGCACGAGCCGCGACGGATCTTCCCACGGACCGTAGGCGGAAAAAACCCGCACGGTGCAGACCGGTCGGCCCTTGTACGCCTCCGCCTGACAGAGCAATGTGGCCGCGGCCTTGGTAACGGCGTAATCGGTCCGGGGCTTCAATCGGTCGGTCTCGCGCATTGGTCCGTTCCTGTGGCCATATTCCGACGAACTGCCCGCGTTGACAAGAGCTTGATAGTCACACGCTTCCAAGGCATCGAGCAGGTTGGCAGTTCCCAGCAAGTTCGTCGTCAGGATCGCCGCCCGGTCTTTCTGGAAGTGGTAGGCTCCATGCGTGGCCAGGTGGTAAATGACCTCCGGCCGGGACGACCTGACGGCTTTTCCAACAGCTTCGGCGTCGCGAAGATCGGCCCAGTGGGGCGTGTACTGCCCGGTGATGCCCGTCAGACGCCACGTGTTCGATTCAGAGCGCAAAATCAGATGCACGTCGTGCCCGGCTGCGACAAGATCGCGAGCCAGGCAAGCGCCGATGAATCCGCTGCCTCCTGTGATGAGCACACGTTCGCGCTGAGCCATCATCCGTGATTCCTTAACTCCCCACGTTCACGCTGCAACCGCTCCGCTTGCGGTTTTGCCTTGTGGCGGCAGGTTGGAAACCTGCCCTACAGCAACCGGTGAAGCAAAATAGCCACGATACCAGGCGATTGTCTCTGCCAGCGCATCATCGAGCGCATACCTTGGACTCCAGCCGAGCATTCGCCGAGCCTTTTCCGCGGAAAGATATTGATGAGGTATCTCATTGCGTGCTTCGGCCCGAATGTCTGGTTTCAGGCTGGAGTTCATCAAACGTAGAATACGATGCGTCATCTCCAGCACGTTGACCTGAATCTCCGTGGAGAAGTTGAAAGCATGCCCGATCACCTCCGATTGGCGGCTCATGCACTCCGCCAGATGGAGGTAGGCAGCCGCCCCGTCCTTGACATAGAAATAGTCGCGGATGCAATTCCCATCGGAGCGGAGGACCGGACGTTCTCCCCTGTATATGGCCCGGATGGTCCCCGGCACGATGCGGTTCCAATTGAGGTCGCCGCCGCCGTAAAAATTGCCGCAGCGCGTAACACAGACCGGCAGTCCAAACGTATGGTGATACGTGAGAGCCAGGATGTCGGCGCACGCCTTGCTGGCATCGTAAGGATGTTTGCCCTCCAGTGGAGCTTCCTCCGTGTAGGGCAACTTCTGCTGCTCGCCATAAGCTTTGTCGGATGAAGCTACGACGACATGGGGCGTGGTGCCGCAGCGGCGAGCAGCTTCCAGCACACACCAGGTGCCGCGAATATTCGTTTCGAAGGTTGAGAGCGGGCTACGGTTGGCGATGCCGACGATGGTCTGAGCTGCTAGATGGAAGACGGTCTGAATTTCGTACTCCGCCATGGTGCGTTCGAGCAATTCTTCACACTCGACGCACCCATGAACCACGTCGATTTGTCGATAGAGACCGCCACGGTAAAGTTCCGACCCGACCACGCCGTCGCGAATGAGTCCCACCACGTGAGCCCCACGCTCCAGCAGAGCCTGGACCGTCCACGCCCCAACCAGTCCGGTACACCCGCTGACCAGTACGCGCCGGTCGCGCCAGAATCCGTTCTTGGCGTCCATTTCTGCTCCACCATCTGATTCAAGCAGCCAACCGAGACCGAGACGTTTCCCACGTATTCCAGGGCGCGCAGCCCTGTGCCCACAGGTCGTTGAGGTACTTGTACTCGCGGCTGGTGTCCATCGGCTGCCAGAAACCGTCGTGCAAGTAGGCCCGTAGCCGTCCAGCGCGTGCCAGATCCCTGAGTGGACCGTACTCCAGAACCAGATCCGGGTCGTCCCGCAAGCTATTGAAAAAACTCCGGTGGAAGACGAAGAAGCCACCGCTGATCCGTGACTGCAAGGTCAACGGTTTCTCGTTGAATTCGACCACGCGGTTACCGTCCAACTCGATCTCACCAAATCGGCTTGGCGGGCGGACGGCCGTCACCGTTCCCATCTTGCCGTGTGCCAGGTGAAAATCGACGAGGTCGCCTATGTTGATGTCCGCGACGCCGTCGCCATAGGTCAATTGAAAATGTTCGCCGGTGATATACTTCTCGATGCGCTTGACCCGGCATCCCGTCATGGCCTCCAATCCGGTTTCAACCAGGGTGACGTTCCAGCTTTCCGAGAAGTCGTTGCTGTGCATCTCTAGCCTGCCCAGCTCGCCCAGTCGAACGGTGAAATCGCTGCCGCCGAGGTGATAATCGAGGAAGTAATGCTTGATGACCGAGCTTTTGTAGCCCAGGCACAGGATGAAGTCCTTGAACCCGTGGTTGGCGTAGCCTTTCATGATATGCCAGAGGATCGGCCGCCCGCCGATGGGGATCATCGGCTTGGGAATATCCTCCGCCACATCACGTATGCGCGTGCCCTGACCACCGCACAGAATGACAACCTGCATGGCTTCTCCATCCACGCAATCTTGACCAGAACCAAAGGACCAAAATCAGGGAATCTTGTAACAGTTGGCGGAAGGGCGGGTCAAGACCACCTTGCACATCAAACGGGGGCCGCTTCCAGCTTGAGACAACGGCGGTTGCCGTCGGAGACCTCGTAGGTCTTGTCCAGGGCCTCAAGCAGGTTTTGCCGCGGCGTGGCCGCGAAGGCCGCCCGGTCGCCCCACCGGCCGCGTACCTCGATGGCAAAACCCGCCGACTCGAACGCTTCCAGCACGGCCTGGATGTTGGGGCCAAACCAGTTGCTCCAGTCGTTCATCAACTCGTTATCCTTGTAGAATCGCCAGATAGGTATGCCGGTCAGTTCCTTGTTGATCTGCTCGAGGGAATAAATTGTCGGAGTCGGCAGCTGCGCGTGAGGAAATAGTTGTCGATCACGTGAGTTTCGATCAGGGCGACGCCCCGGCAGACCTTGCGAATGTTGTCGATGGCCCAGAGTGGATGGCGCAGGTGGTAGAGAACGCCGAAGAACAAGACGACATCGAACTCGCCCAGCACCGATGGATCGAGTTCGTACACGGATTGTTGTACGAAACGAACGACCTTGGAGTCGACCGCGCACTTCAGACGGGAGAACCCGACCTGGTCGTCAGATTCCAGAGTCAGAGCAATGACCTCTGCCGCACCGCGACGTTCACACTCGAAGCTGAAGCAGCCGTGCCACGCGCCGATGTCAAGCACGCGTTTACCCCGCAGGTCGGTCGGCAGCTTCGCTCGATCACAGATGACCGCCACGTCGTTCCGGCCCGGGGTGTAGATGCCCTTGAAAACCTCCCAGCGCTGGTGCCAGTGCAGCCTGTCGAAAAGGTCAGGAGTGTTCATGTGAGGTGGTGCAAGTCTCGGCGGTTGCGGTTGCCAGACCGTGGTTTGTTGGTCGGTCATGAGTCGTTCCTCCAAAATCGTGTCCGAATAGGGACTGTACCCTTGAAATTTAGGGGTCTTGGCCTGTCTCCGTGGGGAAGGCTTTCCCGCCTGCCGGCATGGAGTCAACTGCCCACATAGCAGGCTGGAAAGCCTCCCCCACGGCTGCGCACTATCCCTTTCGGATATGGCGCAACGCGCCGAGCGTCAGAAGGTTCTCCGCGCTTTGTCCTCCGCGCGAGACAGCGCACTTCTAGTACCACTTTACGATGAATGTGTCAACTGTGACCATCACTTAAGCCACGTCGTTCTCGGCGAAAAGATTGGTGTCCTGCAACAGGAACGAAATCTGCCGGCACGCGGGATCGACCACGTATTTGGAGAATTTCAACACGAGCGGGCCATCGGATTCGGGCGGCACCGGGAAGGTGACGGTCTCGTAGGCGTTAGCACGAAGGGGATACACGCCTAATACCCGCTTCCTTGCCTGAACCGTGAGCGTCATATCGATCGGCACCGTTCCGCCGAGGTGCAAAACCTGTCCCGGCGTACGCAGGTGAAGGACCACTTCGCAGGTTGGCTCCAGCCAGTTGTCGGACCAGAATCCGCGAACGTGCCGCCCCTTCATGCGTTGAGATATTATTCTCTTCATGGGGTTAATCAGAGAGTACACCAGGTGGCTAATGCCTCTTGCTCGCTGGAGATGGTGGGCGATACCGAGCAGGCAACGCCGGCTGATGGCCCTGGGAATTTCCCGGGCCGGCAGCCGGTGCCGGTTCCACCACCAGTGATGAAGATGGACCATGGTCGCTTCAAACCCCGGCAGCCAGCGGAGGCTTCTTGCCAGGCCATCACGCTTTTCCCAGCAGAGGTGATTCCAGTAACCGTACGAGTAGGATCTATCCACGTAGCCGGCACTGGTCAGGCACACCTGGAAGATCTCCTGATAAATCTGCCGGCGTGCGGACAAGGTCTTGGTTGCGGGATAGAGCCGAGATGCAGCCAGCACCTCGTGCAAGTGATCGATCTGTCCGCCTGCTCGATCAATGCGAAGCCAGTAGTCGTAATCCATGGCGTACTGGAGCTGCTCATCAAAGCGCCCAACGGCCGTAGCAATGCATGAACGCCAGTATGCGGACGGCTGGCAGATGCAGCAATCCTGTACGAGGCGGCCGAAGGAGTAATCGGCCGTGTTGTATTTGCCGATGATCCTGTCATTTTCATCAATGTAATTCGCCTCACCGTACACCAGGTCACAACTCGGGTGTTGGTGAAAGTAAGCCACGGCTTTCGCAACGGCATCGGGCATCAAGATGTCATCGGAGTTGAGGTAAGCAAGGATTTCACCCCTTGCCTGGGCAAGTCCCTTGTTGATGGCGTGGGATTGACCATTGTCAGGCTCCGAAACCCAGCGAAAACGTTTCCCATAGGAACGAAGGACATCGACGGACTCGTCCCTGGAGCCTCCGTCCATCACCAGGTACTCGATGTGCGGATAGGTCTGGTTCAGCACGCTCTCAATGGTTCGCTTGAGAAACCGGCCCTGGTTGTAAGAGGGAGTCACAATGGAGACGAGAGGCGTCCGTGTCCCTGGTCCCCAACCCTCTGTTGGTCCCAAAACTTGAGTTTGGGAACCAGGGGAGGTTTGGGAACCAAAGACGTCCCTGATTTCCTCTGGTTTGGTTGCTACCCGCTCCAGGGCGCTCATAAGGTTTTCGGCGGCCCGCTCCCAGGTGTAGGCTTGCAGACGCTGCTTGCCTCGGGCGACGAGTGTGCTGCGCAGCTCCTCGTCGGTAACGATTCGCGCCATGAGCTGACTCATGGCCGATAGGTCGGTCGGATCGCAGGTCAGGACCGCGTCTGCTCCGACCTCGGGAAGACTGGTAGTGTTGCTGCAAAGGACCGGGGTGCCGGCGCCGAAAGCCTCCAGAAGCGGCATCCCGAACCCCTCGTACAGGGAGAAGAACACGAGCGCTCGGGCACGCCGGAGGAGGAGACGCAAGAGAGCATCCCGAACAAAACCCAGGTGACAGATCGGCAAAAAGGAGTAGTCGGCGTGCAGTTGCTCCCATCCCTCGGGATGCCCCGTAAAGACGAGATGGGCATGACGCTGGGAGTTCTTAAGAAACAACTCGAATGCCTGCAAGATGCGGCGATGGTTCTTGTGCGGCCAAAGGTTGGCGGGATAGAGGAAAAAGTCTCCTGCCGGAATCAGCTCAAGCTCCGGAGCGGACACGTCTTCAGCCGAGGCCTTGTGGGCTTCTGCTTGAAGGGCCGGGCTCATCAGAAAGATGTCCTTGCAGCGAGTGCAGCCCTGGCTCTGGAGTGTCTGCCGGGCATAGTGCGAGATCGTTCCAATCGCTCCCGCCCCGTGCAAGGCCTGAGTAAAGGCCAGCCGGCGTGAGCGGAGCACGTTAGCCGCAAAAAACTCCGGAAAATGCTCGTGTTGTATGTCCGGGATCAGGAAAATCTGGCGTGACAGTGGAAACTCCAGCTTCTCTTCCGATGGGTAAGCTCGAAAGAATACGTCAATGTTCTTGGTCCTTGCCACCTGATCTACTTGCGCGAGGTAGCTGAAGGCCGGGAATGTCATTACTTCCACATGACCAGGCACCTGCCCCAGCAGGCTGCGGTTAAAAACTGTGCAGAAAACGATGAACTCGTGCTCGGGATGGCTTCGAAACAGAGTTTGCAAGACCTCCTTGAGCAGCAGGGAGATGCCCCCGGATCTGCCCAGCGTCAAATAACGCATCTCGATTCCAATTTTCATGGCGACACCTCCATGGGGAAGCCATCTGCACGCGCTCCCAAGGCGCTGAATAATCGGCTTGTGGACTGCCAGAATGCTCTCAAGTCTGCGAGGAAGGCAGCGGGATAGACGTCGGAGCGCTCTTCCGCCAGCCGGTGCAAGGTATCCAGGTAGTAGCATAGTGCCCCTGGCGTCAGTGCCAGACCGCTATGTTTCTCCGCAATCTGACGCAGTTCCTCGGCACGCGGAAACGAGCCTGTGGAAGTCTTGGTGGAAGCATACTCGCGCGAAGCTGCCAGGCAGGCGGTAATGGGGTGTGGCGGGGCAAGATTCGCAAGACGAATCCACAGATCGGTATCCATGCCGTATTTGAGTGAGGGATTGAGAAGGCCTGTCTGCTCGAGATAGGCGCGGTTGATGAACGTCGCAGGCTGCAAGATATAATTCAAGCCAAGAATGAGGGCGTTACGATTGAAAAGGACCATGCCGTCAGGGAAAAATCGGCTGAGCAACTTCCCCGCTTCATCGACGCGCCAGCCGTCGCCAAAGTAAAAGGAAGCCCGTAGGTTCCTGTCGTGGGCCGCGGCGGCGGCATGGAAAGCACCGGGCAGGTAAAAATCATCGGCATTGAGCCATGTCACCAGGTCACCCGTAGCCGTGCGGAAGCCTTTATTGATGGCATCGCTCTGGCCATTGTCCGGCTCACTAACCAAGTAAGCCAGGTGAGCCCGGTGCTTGTCAATGACCCGGAGACTTTCATCCGTGGAGCCGCCGTCAATGATGATATGCTCCACATCAGGATACTGCTGCTCGACCACCGAAAGGATGCACGCTTCAAGAAAGCGGCCCTGGTTGTACGAGGGTGTGATAACGCTGATCCGAGGCGACGTTTTCTGTTTGCCATTTGTAATCAACGAAACACCTCCGCTCATTCCAGCAGCCGAACCCACTGGTGGCATCACGAAGCTTTGAGTAGTCCCACTGACCGTAACAATCGGCGCGGCAAGCGCTTCAAGCGTCGAAACACCCTGTTGCGGCGGGCGGCCAATTCCTTTTGACAGACAGCGACTTGCAGGCTCAGGATCGTGATCAATTCCAGCTGGATGGCCCGGTTGCTTTCATTGGCATTCTGCAAGGCTTTGAGCCGATCGACTGCTTCCAGACAAACCGCCTTGACGGTCTCCAGATCGCCATCACCGTGGGATCGGGTCGTGGCCAGGTGGTTGATCGCATCAAGCCGGGCGGCGCGATCCGCCTTACTCTCCGCCAGTTGGGCCGCCAAGACCGTGAGCCGATCGACTGCTTCCAGACAAGCCGCCTTGACGGTCTCCAGATCGCCATCATCGCGGGATCGAGTCTTGGCCAGGTGATTGATCACGTTAAGCCGTGCGGCGCGATCCGCCTCACTCTCCGCCAGTTGGGCTGTCAGGCGATTGATCAAATTGAGCCGGGCTGCCCGGTTGTCCTCCGAAACTTTCCATAGCGCGTGGATACGCTCTTCCTCACCGGCCTTGTCCAGCAGTGCAAGTACCAGTCGCCGGACAGGCGCGGCCATCAGACTTGCATCGATCTGATCGTTGGCATGTCGGGTCAACGGTTCCCTGCCGGCCACAAAAAACATGTCGTAGTCGAACGCGGGCGGTTCAAAGCGCAGGTTCTTGCAGCCGATGCTGGACATGAGCTGCTGTGCCGCTCGCTCGCTGAAGAGATAAAGGTGCTGATTGCCCTTGTTCTGAATGTGCTCCAGGAAGCGATGTCGCTGTATGACCATTTCCTCGTACGTCGTTTGCTCGGGGTATTTGGGGGTCTGAATAATGAGGACGCCGTTCTGGCTGAAGCAGCCTTATGCAGGCAGAAAGGGTGCCGAGCGGGTCGGGAAGGTGCTCCAGCACGTCATTGAGCACAATGAGATCGAGAGAGCCGATCGGCAATTCCTGTTTCTCGATCGGCCCTAGCAGGATTGGAATGTCGAAGGTGTTGCGTGCAAAGTCCACGATCCAGGGACTCAGTTCCAGGCCCATCGCGTCATAACCGGCCCAGCGGAGCAGAGCCACAAAGCCGCCGTGAGCGCAGCCTATCTCCAGGACTTTGGCCGGCGGTAGCCGATAAGCCATCAGCATTTTCAGCCAGTGCAGGCAGCGTTCGGGCATGTCCTGCCGCGCCCGCTGGAAAATGTCGGGATTGCCCAGGTCTTGCACCTGGTGCGACAGCCAGTACTGTTTGCCGTAAAAATCATGATCGTCGTCGCGGACGCACAGTTGCTCGAAGTCCAGTCCCACCTGCGACACGAGGGTGCCGCACTGCGCACAGACGCGGTAATCAGTCGAAAAAGGCGCCAGCGCCGTGTTCCCACACCAGCAATTCCGCCGGATACCGTTTGTCATGCCGCACCTGCGTTTTCTTCCCGGTTATATTTCCAGATAAGGACCAATTCCCGGTGGATGCTCGCGATAGTGAGGAAAATAGTTTGGAGGCGAGTAGTAATAGTGAACCGCCGGATCCAGAAAGTTGTCTGACCCGGCCAGTTCCTGAAGCACGAAGAATGCATTCACCCCGGTAGAATCTGTTCCAACCAGAACGTAACCCTTTTTCCTTCCCAGCGTCGCGAGCGAGTTCAAGCTGGCGCCGAAATAGGTGGTTCCATTCCATCGATGCTGGTTGTTCTCACACATCACCCAACGTTGGTGCGGAGGGTGGCTCGCGTTATATTCGATCACGACAATGCGCGGACGCCAGTGCTCCACAGCCCGCCAGACCCAGTAATCGTTGCCGTCGATGTCGATGGATAAGACGTTAAATGACGCCGGCACGCCGTTAGTGCCCAGAAGCTGTTCAATGTTGCTCGATGTAACGCTGCTCCGGACGCATTTGATCCCAGACACGTTCCGGTAGCGTTCTTCCAATTGCTTGAAGCTGGGCGGATCGACTTCCAGAAAGAGCCCGTGCCAGCCTTCTTCCAACGCCAGACGGGCGCAATTGCACTCGCTGCCGGAGCCTACTCCGAACTCAACGAAGTAGCGGGATTCAGCACCCACGCGTCTGAGGATCTCCTCCAGGATGCCGTCCTCGCCATTCTGCGAATAGACGCGCCGCTCATGGGCCCGCAAGTCACCGGCTTGAAGCCATTGAGACCGGCGGCACGTGTCGTCCCCGCATTCGACAAGCTCGTCGATGCCGCCCCCAATGCCACCCTCGGGGGCAATTTCTTCGTTCGGGACATTGCCTTGCCCAGTGATCAAACGAGTTTGGTTGTCCGAATGAACTGTCGAGAACATGTTTCTCACGCCAGAGGTCAAACAGCCCATAAGTCCCATGTTTGCTGACTTCCTTCCGGGTCTTCACTACGTAGCCGCAGGCTCTAGCCTGGGGAAGCTTTCTCTCCGTTTGCAAGCACGTCGCAGGCCAAAGCCTGCGGCTACAGTCTCTTCAGTCGGCCAGCATTCAGGCTGCCCGATTTCGCTGACGGGACAGAGCGGCGGCAAAGCGCAACTCCACCCGATGAACGGCTACTCCCAGATTCCTGGTGTCGCTGCTGGCAGAATTCAAGTCGCATGGTCGTATCACCCGCGGCAGCCGGAACTGCAGTCGCACGCGCCCTGCTTCTTGCTGGGCCGGCGGCAGGTCCACGCTGCCGTTCAGCGTCCAACCAGGAGGTTGCTGCCTCCACACGCCTTTCACGGGGAAGCCATTTACAGATAGCTCGAGTGCGCTAATCTGGTCCGGATGAAGAACCGCGAGCGCCAGAATCTGCACGTTTAGCCGGCCGCGCCCCGCGATTAGAAATTCCAGCCACGCTTCGCCCTCCGACCAACAAAAAGCACCATGCGGCGACTTCTCCAGCAGGTGCCAGCCGTAGCCGGGGATGGGCCAGTCGAAAGCATAGACCGCTGCCGCAGGCAGATCTCTCGAAGACCGGGGCCTGTGCAACTCGTGTTGCATTGCGGCCAGTTGCTTGTCGAACAGCTCCACGCCGAAGCGGTACAACTCCGCATCTAGTGCAGTCAGTTCCCGCAGTTGTCTCACTGTGTCGGGATCGTGATCGACCACATTTTTCTTGACCTGAGTCTTGTTCTCCCACGGCACACGATCCGGCATCGGCCAACCGAGGCTGTGGCAGATTAGCTGCAGGGACTCCGGCAGCCGTTCCATCAGGCCCACCACGGCGCAACGAGCCAGATTTTGCTTGGCAACCTCCAGATCCCCCAGCGTCGCCTCACGCCCAGTGAGGTGAGGCATTACGGAGTGGCTAAACATCGCCGTCTGCAGGTTGCCGAATAGCTGGCGTGCCGTCGCCGGTTCCTCCAGCAGGAACTCGCCCAGCGACAGATCGCACATGCGCTCCATCCGCCATGGCCCCTGTTCGGCGCGGAGAACTTCGCGTCCTCGACCTCGGTTGAAGTAGTAGGTGGAAACTGCTCTGTCGACCGGTTCGCGAAGGATGGTTATCACGACTGGCGGATGGGGTAACGACTCCGCATAACGATAGACCTCATGCCCCGCGTAGCAGGCATGTTGGCCGAGTTCCAGCCGGTTAGGCACCAGCGAATCCATGTCGTGCCTCAGCCAGCGGGTCGCCCCGGCGGGGAAGCATCTGGCGAGAAAGTGCCTGATTGAGTTACCGGCAGCCTTGGGGACGTGAACGAAGAACAGCGGCCGGCGCGGGCTGATTTCGTGCGGCCGAGCGATCACTCCATCCAGGATGGGCTTGTCGGCAGAGTGTGTAATGGGAAACATCTTCTTTTCCCTTGATCTGGGAAGACTTGCGGAGGTCATGGCCTGCTTTCATCAGAGTGCAAGCGGGCCGCTTGCACTACAGGTTCGTCAAACAGTTCCTGCTTCAGGCTGCAATTGCACCTGACTTGCACTTTCGCGACAGATAGGACGCAATCGTCTGCTCCAGTCCCTCTTCGAGCGAGACAGAAGCCGTAAACCCAAGGAGGTTCCTGGCCTTGGTCACGTCGAGGCAACGTCGCGGTTGTCCGTCCGGCTGGGTGGCATCGAAGCGAACCGTGCCGTCAAAGCCGGTCTTGCGGGCAATCATCTCCGCGAGGGCCTTGATCGAGATTTCTTCTCCCGAGCCAATGTTGATCGGATCTGTTGAGTCCAATGACTTCGTCGCCAGCCGGATGGCACGAGCGGCGTCTGCCACGAAGAGAAACTCACGAGTCGGCGTGCCCGTTCCCCAGACCTCGAGCACGCGGTCGCCTCGATCCCGTGCCTCGACGCACTTGCGAATGAGCGCCGGGATGACGTGCGAAGTTTGCAGATCAAAGTTGTCGCCAGGGCCATACAGATTGACGAGCAAGAGCGTGCTGCCGTTGAAGCCAAACTCTTGCCGATACGCCTGTAGTTGCACGGTCAGCATCTTCTTCGCCAAACCGTAGGGGGCGTTGGTCTCCTCGGGGTAGCCGTTCCAGAAGTCGCTTTCTTTGAACGGCACGGGCGTGAACTTGGGGTAGGAACAAATGGTGCCTACGGCCACGAACTTTTCTATGTTCCCCTGCCGGCACGCCTCGATAAGCTGGGTCCCCATAATGAGGTTCTTGTACAGGAAGGTACCGGGATAAGAGCGGTTGGCGCCGATGCCGCCGACCAGGGCTGCCAGGTGAATGACCACGTCCGGACGCTGTTGTTTCAGGAGCCGGTGGATGTCCCATTCCCGCGTAAGGTCAAACTCGGCACTGCGCGGCACGAAAACGTCTTCACAGCCGTCCTGCGCAGCTGGGCAACGACGTGCTTGCCCAGAAACCCCGAACCTCCCGTAACCATGATTTTCTTGGCTGCGAGTTCCACCTACTCTTCCTCCGGTGATGCTTGGGTTCTGCCCAATCGTAGGGTGGGTGCGGCACCCACCTGGCAAGTAGGGTGGGTGCGGCACCCACCCTACTGCAACTGGCAAGCCACGGGTATAACAAACCTGCCTGAGCAGTGTAAAGGGATCTTCCAATGCCAAGGTGCTCGGTGTTTGGCCAGCCTTCCTCTCTTGTCCATTTGCCGACAACCACTCACCACTCGCCAGTTTCAATAATTCAACAGCCCAAGCTGAAAGAGATACTGGCAGACCATGTGTCTGCACAGGAAAGGCAGAACGCGAAAACGCACTTCCCAGCGAGAGACCGGCCGAGCATGGCATAGCTCGCGCAGGCGGTTCATCTCGGGCAGGCCCAGGTCAAGTAGCCGTGTCGCGGTTTTCTGCCGCGGATGGATGCGAAACGCAGCCAGGAAACGCGGCAGCCGGGCAAATCGGGCACCGGCTGCCCGGAAGCGCAGCAGCAAATCCCAGTCGAGGGCGAAGTGCAAGTTCTCATCCAGGGCCGCGCCGGCCTTGTCCCAGATCCGCCGCCGCCAGAAAACGGTCTCCTGGGGAACATAATCGTTCCAGCACAACACCACATCGTCGTGGGGCGGCAGCACCCAGCGGCCGACTTCTGCATCCTGGTCGTCAACGATCACACGCTGCCCATAGATGACGTCCACTTCCGGGTGTCTCGCCAGAAATCGAGCCACGTAGTGCAGCGCACCCGGCAGCAACAGGTCATCAGCGTTGAGAAACGCCATGATGTCGCCGGTCGAATGCGCAAACCCGCAGTTGACGGCGTGGGCCTGGCCTCGGTCTGGCGCCGATTGCCAGCGGAACAGACGATCGGTGTGGCGTTCGAGGATACCGACTGTCTCGTCGGAAGAACCCCCGTCTTGAACAACATATTCCAGGCGGGGATAACCCTGCTCCAGGACGCTGGTGATCGTCCGTTCCAGAAACCTCCCCTGGTTGAAAGAAGGGGTAACCATCGTGATAGTCGGTGGATCTGCCAGGGGCTTAGCCCGGAGATAGGATTGTGGAATCCGAAGAGGCCTGGGCGGATACTGGTAATGGACTCCAAGCCACGGACCGAAGGATCTTCTGAGCCAGCTCACCATTTTGTCGGCCATACGCGGCAAGGATACAGGAATGAGGGGGCCAGCGTCGAGACATGTTTTGCACAGGTGCTATTGACTGCCCATTCGGGCTGCTGATACAAAACTTCTCGCGCCCCCTCACCCCACCCTCTCCCCCGGCGCCGGGGGAGAGGGTAGGGTGAGGGGGTTACGGCTGCCTGCACGGTAGGGAAGAGGATAGAAGTCATGCATACGATGATGTGCGGTGCCGGCCAGTACCTCCACAGAATCTGGCAATACCGCCACTTCTGGTTGGCGCTGGCAGGAAATGACCTGCGCATGCGCTACCGCCGGTCGATACTTGGCATTGGTTGGTCGCTCCTGAACCCCATTGCCATGACCATCGTGCTGTGCGTGGTCTTTGGCAGCCTCTTTGGGTTGGACGTTTGGACATACGGCCCCTATCTGCTGACGGGGTTGGCCTTCTGGAATTTCGTGAGTGGGGTGATTTCGCAAGGATGCACCTGTTTCTTGCAGAACGGGCCTTACATCTCCCAGGAACCAGCCCCTCTCGCCATTTATCCGCTACGGACCGTGCTTGGCGTCGGCTTCAATTTCCTGATCTCCCTAATCGTGGCGACCGCGTTTTCCAGGATCGTGCATGGTGAGGGGAGCACCAGTGCATTACTCAACTTGATTCCATCATTGGTGCTCCTTTTCGTGCTCGGCTGGTCCCTGGCGACACTGGCGGCCTTCGCCAATGCCTATTTTCCGGACACGCAACACCTGTCGGAGGTGGGGCTGCAGATACTCTTCTACACGACGCCGATTTTTTATCCTCCGGAGCTGCTGCAAGGCAGAGGTCTCATGTGGCTCATCCAGTACAACCCACTGGCCAACCTGGTGCATCTCATCCGGGAACCGATTCTGGCCGGCAACACTCCAGACACGACACACTATGCGGTGGCTGCCGCGACCGCGCTGGTCAGTGTCTCGGCCGCCGTGCTCTTCCTTGTTCGACTCCGAAACCGGCTCATATTCCAGTTGTGACAATGAAACAAACCCGGTTTCTTGAAGAAACCGGGTTTGTCGCCAATAGGTGACAATGCCATGTCCCATATTCGCATTGATGATGTGAGCCTTAGCTTCCGCGTCCGCAAGTCGGGCCGCGTCTCCCTGAAAGAATACGTGCTCCGGCAAATGTTCCGCTCGTCGCGAAACCCAGTCATCGAAGTGCCGGCGCTGCAAAACGTGTCGTTCGAGGTTCGCGAGGGAGAGCGGCTGGGAATCATCGGCCGCAACGGTGCGGGCAAGAGCACTCTTCTGAAAGTCCTGGCTGGGATTTACCAGCCCACGACGGGACAACGTTTCGTCCAGGGGCGCATCAGCTCATTGTTCGACATCACACTCGGCTTCGAACCCGAGGCGAGCGGCCGGCAGAACATCTTCTATCGAGGTTACCTCCTCCGCGAAACCCCGCGCAGCCTTCGCTCGAAGATCCAATCCATTGCCGAGTTCACCGAGCTGGGCGAAGCACTCGACATGCCGGTGCGCTATTACTCGGCCGGCATGCTCGTGCGTCTGGCCTTTGCCATCTCAACGGCCATCGAACCGGACGTGCTCCTCGTCGACGAGGCCCTTGGCGCTGGAGATCAAGGCTTTCAAACGAAGGCCCGCCGTCGCATGCAGGAATTGATCGGACGAGCGAAGCTCATCGTACTCGTAAGCCACGATCTCAATTCGCTGGCCAAACTTTGTGATCGGGTGCTCTGGCTCGACCACGGTCGCGTTCAGCAGTTCGGTCCCGTCGATGCCACCATCGCTGCCTATCTGCGGTTCATACAGGGCGCCTCCGCGCAAGCGGCGGCCTGAAAGGATGAATGATGAATGATGAAGGATGAATCAATGGGTTCCTATTGTTTCATCCTTATCCTTCTCCTCACCGCCTCACCTGACACGAGAATCTGCAACTTACGAAAGAAGTTCGCGCTGCGGCCTGCCCAATGATCTGAGGCGAACCTTGAATCTCTCCCTCCATTCAGCCTCACCGCGCGGCCTCCAACACTCCGGGGATGACTTTTCAGGTAGTGCCGTCTTTGCCAGAGATGCCGAAGAATTCTGTCGAATCGATTAGCCGCATTTGACGATGGTAGGGGTTGTAAGCTAAATAAGAATGGGATGGAGATGACTTCGGCAGGATTGCCGCTTCGGCTTTTTGTTTCGCCAACGCAGAATGGGGGACATCCTTGAAACTCTTTGCTTCGCTCAAAAAAGCACTTCACCGGCGGCCAGAGCTTGCGTCCGGGTCAAGTCGGCAAGCATTCAGGCGGAAGTCTCGCTTGAGACCGGCGCTCGGCGTCGAGTTGCTCGAAGACCGAACTCTCATGAGTGTCACCCAGCAGGAGCAGCTCTTCGTCTACCTGCTCAATCGCGCCAGGCACGATCCTGTTGCCTATCAGAAGCAGAACAACCTATCCGTTGACCTCTCGGGGGTAGCCGCTCAGCCTCCCCTGGCCGTCAACGACAAGCTGTTCGCCTCGGCCCAGTTCCACGCCAGCCAGATGGCGACCTACAACTACTATGACCACCAGAGTCACGTGAACGGGGAATGGCCGAACCAGATGGCACGCGATCAGGGCTATGCACTGCCAGCGGCGTGGACGAACACTGCGAACTACATCGAGTCGATTGTCGCCGGGTATACGGATGCAGCCAGCGCGCTCGCGAGCGCTGATCGTGGATGCCGGCGTGCCATCCCTGGGACATCGCACCCAACTCCTGGCCACCGATTCCTTCTTCGCGAACGACCGGGAGATTGGGGTAGGCTATGCCTACAACACATCCTCCACGTACTGGCACTACTGGGCGATCCATACGGCCTACGTCAACAGTTCCAACGTGTTCCTGACCGGCGTGGTCTATAACGATGCGAACCACGACGGCCTGTACAGTCTTAACGAAGGTCTGGGCGGCGTGACCGTGACTGCCGGGAACATCAGCACCGTCACGAATGCGGCGGGTGGGTGGTCGATCCAGGTCAAGGGGGGAGCGACGTACAACGTGACCATCGGAGGTGGTGGCTTCACCGGCACGACCAACGTGTCGGCAACCGTGGGCAACGCCAACGTGGAAGTGGACTTCGTTTCCGGCCAGCGCGGAGGCATCGTCAACTTCGTTCCCGTGGCCGCGGTCAATCACCCTCCCGTATTGACAGCTGTGCCCAATCAGACGGTCTATCGAGGCCAGACCACCCTGGCTTTGACCTTGAGCGCCACGGACCCAGATGGCGATGTGCTAACCTACTCGGCCCAGGCGGTAAATCCCACGTATCAAATCGCCCAACAATTTGGGCTTCGCTACGCGGGCAGCTACTACACGAACTTGTGGGGGAAGGGCGAAAAGTGGCTGCTGGGAACGGGAAACACGTGGTACTGGCTGATGCCCAATGGCCAACTCCAGCATTATGGCGACGGGACCGTTGTGGCCACGCTCGATCCCAGCTACTATGCCGATCCTAGCCTGTTGTACAACGCTTCACCCACCGTGCCTGTTACAGCCGGCATTACGGGCCATCAGCTCTCGCTAACATTCGCAGCAGGTTTCACCGGCACTTTCGTAGTTCGCGTGAGCGCAAGCGACGGGATTGCCAGTGATGTCAAGACATTCACGGTATCGGTGATCAATCAAGCGCCAACGTTAACCGCGCTGGCCAACCAAACCATACCGCGCGGGCAGAACACGCTCGCCTTGACGCTATCGGCCTCCAACCCAGGTAATGTTCCCCTCTCATTCACTGCGCAGGTAGTGGATACGGGTTATCAGCTCGGGCAGCAGTTGGGGTTGCAGTACGCGGGCAGTTACTACACTAATCGATGGGGCCGAGGCGAGAAATGGCTGTTGGGAAGTGGCGGGACCTGGTACTGGCTGATGCCGAACGGCCAACTCATCCGCTACGGCGATTGGGCGGTGATGGCCACGTTTGATCCCAGCTACTACGCCGATCCGAGCCGACTCTACAACGCTTCGCATAGTCTGCCGGTTTCCGCTCTCATCTCAGGGAATAAACTCACGCTTACACGGACCGCGGGACTTACTGGTAAGTTCATCGTGCGCATCACCGTCAGCGATGGAGTGAGTACGGACACGAAGTCCTTCACCGTGACTCTGTGAGTCGCGGAACTGTGAGCGGCCCCCTCACCCTGCCCTCTCCCCCGCTGGGGAGAGGGGAGGGTGAGGGGGCCGATATTGATAATGCAGTCCGCTGCCAACTCGGCAACTTGTAGCACAAGCTGTCAGCTTGTATTACTTGCCGTCCAGGCGCGCACGCCATCGACGACGCATTGGATTTCATTGTCTGCCAACTCCGGAAAAAGTGGCATCGTGATCTCTGTCCGGAATAGCGACTCCGTCTCCGGAAAATCACCAAGCTCGTGGCCAAGGTGCCGGTAGGCAGGTTGCAGGTGAACGGGTGTTGGATAGTGAACCGCTGTCTGAATGCCCATGCTGGCCAGGTGCTGCCGCAAAGCGTCTCGCTCCTCGCAGCGTAGCGCATAAATGTGCCAGGTGTGGACGGTGCCGGGACTTTCCCGCGGTATTCGCAAACCCGGCAGAGCCGACCAAGCCCTTTCGTAATGCTGGGCGATGCGCCGGCGCGCGGCTGTCCAGGCTTTCAGATAGCGCAACTTGACGCTCAGGATCGCTCCCTGAATACCATCCATGCGGCATGTTGAAGCCGATCTCGCCGTGGACGTTCCTGGTCGCCTGGGCATGGTTCCGCAGCCGGCGCATTGCGATCTGCCAGAGCATCGTCGTCGGTCACGACTGCCCCGCCCTCTCCGTAGGCGCCAGGTTCTTGCCCGGATAGAAACTGAAACAGCCGATACGGCCGAAAGTCCCCACATGGCGGCTACCCAAAAAGGCGCCGTGTGCCTGACAGGCATCCTCGATCACGACCAGGCCGTGACGGTCAGCCAGAGAACAGATCGCGCCCATGTCCGCCGGTTGGCCGTACAGGTGGACGGGTAGGATGGCTCTTGTCCGCGGGGTGATGGCCGCCTCTATGTGTGCAGGGTCGATGCAGTAGGTCGATGGTTCGACGTCCACGAACACCGGCCGGGCGCCGACATAGCTGATGGCCCAGCAGGTGGAGATCCACGTGGCAGGAACCGTGATGACCTCATCGCCTGGACCCACGCCGCAAGCCAGCAGGGCCAGATGCAGACCGGACGTGCCGGAGTTCAGGCCGACACAATGCCGGCTGCCGGTGAACGCCGCGAACTCGGCCTCGAATCGCTCGACATACGGGCCTAGGATCAGGCTCCCCTGGGCCAGCAATTCGTCGAGTACCTGGAGTACCTCTTGCCGGACCATTTGGTACTGGCGCGTCAGGTCGAACCAGGGAATGATGTTCTTTGTGCTCACTTGCTTGTTCCTGACCAATCTGCTTAGGCCTCAATTGGAAAATATCAATTCTCAATTCGGCGAAATCGAAAAGGGCCGGAACCAGCTTTCGGCTCCGGCCCGGCACTCACCGGTACCCCACCCAGCGCCAGGCTCCGGTCGGTTGCTTCCAGCAGGGTGAGAATCCGCAGGCCGGCAAGGCCATCGGTTAGCGGTCGCTGCCCGGTCATGACACACTCGGCGAAGTGTCGGACCACTGCCTGCAACGGCTCATCCTGCCCAATGTGCGGGCACCACATGTCGCCGTGACGATAATCGATCAGCAGGCGATCCTTGTCGTCCGGGTTGTTGGCTGGCTCCACCCGGCAATCGTAGATGCGTACCTTCTCGGTCGGATCGAGATCGTTATGGACCAGGCTTTTACGCGAGCCGCCGATCACTAGCCGGCGAATCTTGACCGGAGACAGCCAGTTGACATGGACGCCCACCAGCAACCGGTCGTCGTAATCGAGGGTTATCAGGGCCACATCTTCCTGTTTGTTCACATGTGCTTTGCCGATTGCCGAGACCCGATTGGGCCAGCGCTCGAGGATGTAGTCAATGATCGACAGGTCATGCGGCGCCAGGTCCCAGATGACGTTGATGTCCGGCTGCACCAGGCCGAGATTGATCCGCACACTGTCGATGTAGTGGATATCGCCCAGTTCGCCGGCATCGACCAGTTGCTTGACGCGACTGATCGCGGGGGAATGAACGAAAGTATGATCGACCATGAGGACCAAGCCGGCGCCCGGCCCGTTCAACCAGGTCCCATGCCTCGGTCGTGGTGCGCGTAAGCGGCTTTTCAATCAACAGATGCTTGCCGGCCTCCAGACATTGGCTAGCGATCTGGTAATGGGACGAGGCCGGCGTGGCAATCACGGCCGCATCGACCTGTGCCGTCAGGGCCTCATCCAGTTCGGTGAATGTGGCGATGTGCGGAAAAACATGCCGAGCTTTGGCTAGGCGGTCGCGATCGCGGTCACATATGGCGACAGGTTGCGGCAGTCGGGCAGTGGACGAGATTGCGCACCAGGTTGGGTCCCCAGTAGCCATACCCGATGACCAGGACGCGAAGCATAAGCTCTCCCCTGTCACCCTGTCACCTTGTAACGGGCCGATGGCGCATAGGGATGGTCGGTCAGATTCGCCGGGCAGCCCAGGTCGTAAATAGACCGGAGCGGTTGCGCCGGGTTACCTGCCACCACCGTTTCTGGCGGCACGTCCCGCGTCACCACACTGCCCGCCCCGACCAGGGCACGCCGCCCAATCGTCACGAACGGCAAGATGATCGCTCCGCAGCCAATCTGGGCGCCTGTCTGAATCAGCGGTCCGCGCATGCACTGTGCGGAGAAGCCGCAGCCTGGATGTGGATCGTTGGCGGTCGTGACGCCGGGGGCGATAAAAACGTCGTCTTCCAACACCGTGAACTGAGCAAGGTAGACATTCGTGTGAATCTTGACGCGGTTCCCAACGCGGCAGCCGTAATCGACAGTCGAGCTGTTCCAGATCTTGACGTCGTCACCGAGCAGGTTGTCTTCCCGGATCACAACATGGTGGCCCGTTTCCAGCCGGGCGCCAATGCGACTGCCTCCGTACAAAATAGTGCCAACACGCAGCCGGGCTTCCGCGCCAGAATCAGGCGAGGATCTTTGGGATCTCGTGCCGGCCGATAACCGACGATTACTCCCGCATCCAGGTGAATCGGTTCGCTGATGAGGAGAAGAGAAGGATCTATCGTTGACACCATCACGGAGTTTCCTAGTGTAGCCGCAGGTTTCAGCCTGCGTTGCAAGCTACAGCGATTCTATTTACATCCCCGACATCGAGCAAGATTGATCTTCTTGCGGGAGCGAGTCATGGCACAGCAGGTGTCCCTTTGCATGATCGTCAAGAACGAAGAGGCCAGCCTGCGATCTTGCCTGGAATCGGTGGCTGGCCTGATGAGTGAAATCGTCGTGGTGGACACCGGCTCCACTGACGCCACCAAAGAGGTAGCTGCCCGCTTAGGGCTGGCGCATCTTCGACTTTGCCTGGATCGATGACTTCTCGGCCGCCCGCAACGAAAGCCAGAGTCACGCCACCGGCGACTGGATCTTCATTCTCGACGCCGATGAGCGACTCGATACTGAGAACTGCGAGCGCCTGCGGAAGCTTTTCGCCAGTTTGAGGGACGAGAATGTCGCCTTCATGATGAAGCAGCTTTCTCCGCTGCATGGCGAGAGCGGAAAAACGGTCGTTTTCAACCAGGTCCGGTTGTTTCGCAATCACCCCGAAATCCGCTGGCGCTATCGAATCCATGAACAGATTCTGCCGGCTGTCGAACGGACGGGCGGCGAAATACGGATGACCGACATCGTCATACAGCACGGGGGATTCGTAGATAAAAGTTTCCATCACGGCAAGAACGAACGCTACCTGCGCCTCCTCGAACTGGAATACGCCGAGCATCCCGACGATCCGTTTACGTTGTTCAATCTCGGCTGGGGCTACCAGGACATAGGCAAACTGACCGAGGCCCTGACTTTCTTGCGGCGCAGCCTGGAACTGTGTCCTGCGACCAGTTCCATGATCCGCAAGCTCTTCGCTTTGCTGGCCCGGGTCAGCCGCCGGCTCGGGCAACGCCAGGAGGCTCTCGCCTACTGCCGGGAAGGACGGTCACGATTTACGGACGACACGGAGTTGCTTTTCCTGGAAGGATTGGTGCGCTGCGAATCGGGCGACAGCGCCGGCGGTGAAGCATGCTGGCTGCAACTGTTGCACAGCGATCCGGGCAACTACATTACCATCGGCGTCGATCCTGGGCTGCGCGGCTACCTGACGAGACAGAATCTGGCCTTGCTCTACGTCAGTCAGGGCCGGCTGGCTGATGCCGAAACGCAACTGCGGGCCGTGCTTGCCGAACAACCCGACCACACGGATGCCTGGATGGAGTTATCCAACCTGTGGCGGACGCAGGGTCGCTGGCAAGACCTGGAATATACAGCCCGGCAACTGGCCGCCCATCCGACCAAGGCGCTGGAAGCGGCCATGCTGCAGGCATCGGCTCATCTCGTTCGCCGCGAGTACGCCGACGCCCGGCAACTGCTCGAACAGACGATCGTGCAAAGCCCTCCCACCTTGCTCTGGCCACGCGTGCTGCTGACCGAGGTTCTTTATCAGGAGGGCAAGGACTGGGCGGCGCTGGAGAATGCCATCCACGAGGTGCTGGCGATAGATCCGCATCATTCCGGGGCGAAGGAGAAGCTGGCGGCCCTCATGCAGGCTTCTTCAGCACGCTCATGAAACCTATCCGAGCCTGCAGCGTAAGCAAGGGAGCTGCACTTGTTTGTTTAGCGGGCTTGGACTTCTTTGGCGCAAAAATTATCCGAGCCCGCAGCGTAAGCAAGGGGGCTACCCTTGCTTACGTTGCGGGATCGGACTTCTTTGGCCCAGTGTGTCCTGTCGCATAGGAAAATTCATCTCTGCCTGGAAAGGCTCGGCTGCCGCCAGGAACCTGCTCATACGGTCCGCATACAAGCTATATTTGGGATGAAATTGCGCGTGCATGCGCGCTCGTCAAGATATTTGCTCCACCGAGCGCGGGAGATGAGAGAGGTTTGGTCATGCGGCATATCCGCCTGCGCGGAATTCAGGGGGCCTTCAAAGGTCGAACCTGGGAACATTCCAACCTGCTGCGGGTTGGCAGGTCGGATACCCTGGAGATCGTCCTCGACGATGGTTCCGTCAGCCGTTGCCACGCGGAAGTGCGCGCTACCGATCGCGGCTGGCGTATTCGCGATCTGGGAAGCACCAACGGCACCAGTCTGAACGGAGTACGTCTGAGCGCCGGGCAATGGCCGATCAAACCGCGCAACCTCTTGCAGTTCGGCGACATCGCCGTCGTGGTCGAGGCTGTCGAGGACAGCGACGATTCCACCGGCACCGGCACCGATCATCAATTGCGCGTCGAAGCGGCCAAGCGAACTTCCTGGGAGGAAGCGCTTCAGGGACTGGCGTTCGACAGCAATCGCTGTCCACGGCCCGGCGAGCAGTTGCTGGCGCTTTTGCGGGCGGGCCATTATCTCGGCCACATGGAGAGCGAGGAAGAGCTGCTGCAATCGGTGCTCAACGACGCCGTGGGTGTGCTGGACGCGCAGCGCGGCGCCATCGCTCTGGCGGAAGGCGAACAGGGGCCGCTCCGGCTGCGAGCACTGGCGACAGGCCGGGCAGCGCCGCGCTGTTGCAGGCGGCCTTGCCGAGTCGGCGAGTCGAACCTGTTTCAGCCAGAGCCTGGCCCAGCGCTGTTATGCCCGGGGTGAGTCGATCCTCTGCCATAGCGTCGAAGACGATCCGGAGCTGGCTCGTGCGCGAAGCATCGCTGACGGAGCGATGGCCTCGGTCCTGTGCGTGCTGCTGCGGACGCCGCGGCGCCGGCTGGGAGTGCTACACCTGGACCGCAGTCCGTGGCAGAAACAATTCACCCAGGAAGACCTGGACCTGGCCAACGCGCTGGCCACCAGTGTTTCTGCCGGTATCGAAAGCGCCTACCTGTTGCGCAAACAACGAGACCTGTTCCTCAACACGATCACCATTCTGGCTCAAGCGGTCGAACTGCGCAACACCTATACCGGCGGCCACACGGCCCGCGTGACCAATTATTCGGTGATGTTGGGTCAGCACCTGGAATTGCCTGCAAACGGAATCGAACTGATCCGCACCGGCACGCCGCTGCACGACATTGGCAAGATCGGCATTGAAGATGCCATATTGCGCAAGCCTGGTGCGCTGACTGCGGACGAATTCGAGATCATGAAGCAGCACACCGTCAAGGGTGCGGAGATTCTCGCCACCATCCCGGACCTGCACTCGATCATTCCCATCGTCCGCTCGCATCATGAGCGCTGGGACGGCAAGGGCTATCCCGACCAGCTCGCCGGGGACGCCATTCCGATGTTGGCTCGGGTCGTCACCGTGGCGGACGCCTTCGACGCCATGACGTCGGACCGGTCCTACCGCAAGGGGATGGACCCGCAGGTAGCGTTTGCTGAGGTGGAGAAACAGTCCGGCAAGCAGTTCGATCCCGAGTGCGCCGCCGGGTTTCTTGCCATCCGTGAGCAGGTTGTGCAGGGGATGAAGCAGTACCAACCCAAAGCCGGCATGGCCACGCGCGAGATACAGGCCGTGCGCCTATGATCGTTTTGCCTCGGCGTTAAGGCGAGCGGCGGATAATAAATTACCATTCCTCGCTGACGCTTCGGGCCAGTGTGACATTGGCCCGAAGCGTTAGCGAGGTATGGCATCATTTGCCGCTCGCCTAAACAATTCACGTCTGCCCGTGCAAGATCGCCTTCATGTTCCGTTTGTACGCCTCCACCCCCGGTTGGCCATACGGGTTCACACTCATCAAACGCCCTTCCACAACCGTGGCAAGCATGAGCATCTGCATGAGCTGGCCCAACGTGTGTTCCGAGAGATTCGGCAACACCAGGTCCGCGGTTGGCCGTGCTGCGTTGGCATAAGCCTGATTGGCGCCTTGCAGTGCGGCGGCCATGATGTCGGGCAGGCCCTTGCGCGCCAGGACATTCAATTCATCTTCGTCACGCTCAGCCATGCCAATGGGGATGGCCACGCTTCGTGGCGTGTTCACGATCAAATTGTTGATGACCTTGTCGCGCGTTCCATCCTGATGTTGTTGCCCGCGCGAGTGTAGGTCGCGTGTCCCCACTGCCGTGACAGGAGTCGGTCCCCGGCCACGTTTGCCCAGGCTCTCGGCCAGCAGCTGATCGTACCACAGGCCGAGCGCTTCCAGCTTCTTCGACCAGACGGACAAAACGCGCACGGGCTTGCCGATTTCTTCCGCCATCAGATAATTAACCACGGCGAACTGCAAGACCGGGTTGTTCTCGAAGGGTTCTTCCAGGAAGCGTTTGGTCATGGTGGCAGCGCCCAGCAGCAAGGCTCGGACATCAAGCCCCATGATCGCTGCCGGCAGGAGGCCGACCGCACTAAAGACCGAGAAGCGACCGCCCACGTTGTCCGGAATTGTGAGCATCTCCGCGTTGGTGTAGCCGTCGGCCAGAGATAGCTCCCGGAGTTTGCCTTTGGCGCCCGTTACGGGCACAATCAACTGGCGGAGGCGATCAGACCCACGGCCGTAGTATTCAGCGGCCTCCCGGCGCAGCACTCGGTACGCAGCGGCGGTTTCCAACGTTTCGCCCGACTTGCTGATGACGACGACGGCCCATGTTTCATCCCGCAACTCGGGATCGACACAGGTTGTCTGTAATAGTTCGAGCAGGTCTTGCATGGCATCATTGTCGACGTTGTTGCCCTCGAAGCAGATGCGGGGCACGCCGAAGCGTGATTCCGCCGGCAGTTCATTATGATAAGCACTGCGGAGGGCCTCGAAGAGAGCGCAAGCGCCAAGATAGGAGCCGCCTATACCCAGGAAAATGACCCGGCCGCTCTGCTCGCACAGTCGAGCAGCATGGGCGAGAATACGGCCAAGTTCACTCGCTTGCCCCTTCTGACGGTACTGGTCGAGCATTTTTTGAGGCAGGTCGATGAAACCGGCATCCAGCGGCTTCATCTCCGGCGGCACTTGCTTGGGATCCAGGTCGCGTTCGCTGGCGACCTGGCCGCGAACCTGGACGAGCCGAGGAATCAGCTCCTTGAGCCTGGTTGGATTGAGAAAATGCCGGGACCGCAATTCGGCGGTGGGCGCCCACTCCTCGGCGGGCGGGACAAGCAGTCCGTGATATTCGTATGATATAGCTTCGTCGTGTAGTTGCATGGTGCCCTCGTTTTTGTTTAGCCGCGACCCGAAGCGGGGGTGCCACGCTCCCCTTCGGGTCGCGGGGAATGTTAATTCATTGATTGATACTGTACTCCGGTCGTCCCTTGCGGTAAACTCCAAGCATGAATATTCACTCACTTATCCGAGAATTGCGCGAAACCAATGAAAGCAAAATCGTCCTTCTGGTGGCGGACGGCCTGGGCGGGCTGCCCCTCGAGTTGGGAGGCAAGACCGAGCTGGAATCGGCGCGCACTCCCAACCTTGATTCCTGCGTCCGCGACGGCGTGTGCGGCCTGAGCATACCCGTGCTCCCCGGCATCACCCCCGGCAGCGGGCCGGGGCACCTGGGACTGTTCGGCTACGATCCCTTGCAATACCGCATCGGCCGCGGCATCCTCGAGGCGCTCGGCATCAACTTCGATGTCGGCCCGCGCGACGTGGCAGTCCGCGGCAACTTCTGCACCGTGGACGCTGCCGGCCTCATCACCGATCGCCGTGCCGGCCGGCCGGCCACGGAGCGCTGCCAGGCCATGTGCGGCAAGCTGCAACAAATTCGTGTCCCCGGTGTCGAGGTCTTCGTCGAGCCGGTGCGTGAACACCGCTTCGTCGTGGTCCTTCGCGGCGACAACCTCGGCGACTCCGTCAACGACACCGATCCGCAACAGACTGGTCACAAGCCGCTCGAAGCCAAGGGAGTCGACACCAATTCGGAGCATACCGCTCTCGCCGTCAACCGTTTCGTGGCGGAAGCGGCCCTCGCGCTCAAGGACGATGCTCCGACCAACATGGTTACTCTCCGCGGTTTTGCTCGCTATCCCAAGATTGACACCATGCAGGATGTCTACGGGATACGTCCGGTGGCCATCGCCGTCTATCCGATGTATCGCGGTCTGGCTCGCCTTGTCGGCATGGACGTGGCCGACGCCGGCAGCACGCTCCCCGATCAAATCGAAACTCTGCGGCGTCTCTGGGATAAGTACGATTTCTTCTTCCTGCACTACAAGTACACCGACAGCACCGGCGAGGACGGCAACTTCGCGGCCAAGGTGGAGATGATCGAACGTCTCGACGCCGAAATACCCAAGGTGCGGGCCTTGAATCCGGACGTGCTCATTGTGACCGGCGATCACAGCACCCCCAGCAAGCTGCGCAGCCATAGCTGGCACCCTGTGCCTACGCTGCTCTGTTCGCCGAACTGCCGGCCGGACCCGGTGACGGAGTTCGGCGAGTCGTACTGCATACGCGGAGGATTGGGGCAGTTTCAGGCGATGTACTTGCTGCCGCTGGCGGTGGCGCATGCCCGGCGGTTAGGCAAGTACGGGGCGTGAGGACGCGTAGACCGGAATCATTCCAGGCTTGATTTCCTATCCATGCCTTGCAAAGGTTGCACCGAACGCCAATAATGGAACAATGTAACGCGCCTCTAAATGTGGGAGAATCGGTCATGCGTCTTGAAGAAGTTTACCAACTCCTGCACCCGCAACCATTTCAACCGGTGCGCATTTTCGTCAAGGACGGCCGCACGTTTGACATTCCTTCCAGGGACATGGTTGTCGTCGGCAAGACATATCTCGCAATCGGTATTCAGGCAACCAACGCATCAGCCGGGATTATTGCCTACTCGGTTAGGGTGCCCCTCGATGATATTCTTCGTGTTTAGCGTGCGAACACAGCCGCCGTGTCGGGAGCCTGCTGACCGAATGCCCCGTGGCCTGTGTCCTCCTTCCAATGAGATACAATCATGTACGCCGATGATTTTCGCGGATTCCTGCGACGCAAGCCTTTTCAGCCTATGCGACTTCACCTCTCGGCGAGGTAGTCATGGAAATCCGCCATCAAGAACAGGTGCTCGTGGGGCCATCCTTCGTGGAGATCTTTTTCCCAACAGAGGAGGCCCCCATGGTTGTCGGCGAACGTTCCGTGGCTGTCGCTCTGGGGCATATCGTCTATGTCGAGTTCATCGGGCCGGTGATTTCACCTTTGGCCAATTGAAGAACCGGAAGCCCAAGGTTTACTTCCGATGTCGCCGTCACGTTGGAGCCGGAACCGGCCTTTCGCTCGGACCGGCAGGTGGCGAGAAAGGCGGCAGCCCAGGGCTCAACATCTCATTGCGAGTGACGTGCATGTACCAGACCGTGACGTACCGGTCGAAGGGCGAATCTGGCGCATTAGGATCAAGCAGACCAATCAGGGCAAAACGTCGCCCAGCCGTCACGAGTTTTCGACTCGGCACGTCAACGTGTCCGCCGTCGCTCATCCAGAGACGGAATGGGACAAACGGTTGGGCATTCAACAAACTTCGCATGTCATCATACGTAAACAAGTCTGGGGCCTCCCTGGATTACTGGACTACCACATTCACCCGCCGCCCCTGCCTGTCGAACAGCACCACCCCGTCCACCAGAGAAAATAGCGTGTCATCCTTGCCGCGGCTCACGTTGAGCCCCGGCTGGTAGCGGGTGCCGCGCTGCCGCACGATGATGCCGCCGACACGAACTTCTTCGCCGCCGTATGCTTTGATACCCAACCGCTGACTGTTCGATTCGCGTCCGTTGCGGACCGATCCTTGACCTTTCTTATGCGCCATGATTACCTCGCTCTATCGTCATCAAAAGAAACAGGTAAAGCAATTGAAAAGGAGATTCTAGCCCAATAACCATTCTACGGCCATAGCCTTTTATTTGGGGAGAATGCCTTCACGATAGATCCATTTGGCCGGCGCTACGAACTGTATCTCGCGGTCATTTTGCAGGAAGGCGTCGCCGAGTCGCCGAAACTCAAGCTGGAGCGTCTTGCGGCGAGTCACCCCCTCCTTGCTGGGAGGGATCGGATCGGTCACCGCTGAACCATTCGACAGGCCGCTTACGAAAATGCTGTAATGGTTCGACTCCGGATCGAACGTCGTCCCAGATGGCTACTCCCGTCACCGATCTTTCAATGGCCAGGGGCTTTTGCGGCGGGATCGGTTCGGCGAAAATCGTCACCGAATTCTTGATCGGGGTGCCGATGTTATCGCGCTCGATCCGGCTAATCACTTCCTGAGCCGTGGGCAAGATATGATCGTGGTGAACCGAATTCTTGTCATGCGTCACCAGCTCAAAATCGGGGATGAAGAGGTGCGGTTCGTTGGTGTTATTGATTACCTGGTACCACATGTACAGGCAGACCCGGCAGCCTCGGCCCGGAATGTTCACCATGACAAGCCGTGGATCCTTGAACCGGAAATTGAGCACCCACACTGTGCTATCCGGCTTGGTGATGTCGTCCGTATCGAGCACGTTGGGCTGCGGTTCCACGTCGCGTTGATTCGGACCGGCCGCCAGTGCCAGGCCAATAGGCAGTATCGCCGCCAGAGTCAGGCACAAGACCAGTGTGGAGCATCGGCAGCGCAAGATTCGTACTCCTGTCATGTGCTCCGCCTTCGTTTAACGACGCTTCGTAGAAGCGTATGCCCTGACGCTTCTGCGAAGCGTCGCTAAGCGCATACCCCGACCGCCAAGAATGTCGTGAATCGCGCCATATATAGCAAGCCATGCGCCAAATCGTCAAGCCGAAGCACAACTGTCGCAGGTTTCAACCCGTTAGTTCTCGATTCTATCACGTTAGCAACATGTTGGGAGGATGGAGCCGGTTGTAGCACCCGTGCCGCCTACGCAGGCTGCGGCGACCTTGATGGCTTCGTCCCTTGAGAAACGGCGCAATTTGGCGAATTCTGTTGCGAAGTGCGAACTATCGCGATTTAATGGAAGGATGCTAGCGGAGTCACCCTTACCTCCAAGACAGAGGTCAGAGATCGGAAGTCAGAGATCGGAAGTCAGAGATCGGAAGTCAGAGATCGGAAGTCAGAGATCGGAAGTCAGAGATCGGAAGAAAAAGCTCGATTCGCTTAGCTTCTGATAGTAGCATTCAATACCTCATCAACTTCCTTCGATCTCTGACCTCTGATTTCTGACCTCTGCTCGGTGGCGGCTTCCCGGCGGCGGCGCTTTTTGTTAACGTATCTGTAGGTATGAAGCGAGTGGTTTCGAGCATCGGAGTGGCACCATCATGGCAAAGTTCTGCAACGTGTGCAACCAACATTATGACGATCACGAGGCATCCTGTCCCCACTGTGCGGCGGCGGCTCACCCGGCAGCAATTCCCATCAGCGGCGGCACGAAAGCTCCCCGGATTTCGCAACGCAGAGATTCCGAAGTCGATTTCGACATGCCCATCCCGGACCTCGCTTCACCATCAGGTGATCTCATCCCGCTCGGACCGGACGCCCTGGCTGCGGATTCCGAGATCGATCTCATCGGTTCATCGTCCGGTCAGAGTGGCGAGCATCTGCTGGCCCATGACGCCGAGGCGCCCGACGCCGTGAACCTTGAACCCGATTTGGCCGGCGCTGTCCCCTTGCCGCCGGCTTCCGGAATTGATCTGGAGAACCTGGACGCGGAACTTAATTTCGACACGACCAAGGCCTACCTGCCGGACCAGCCGCCCGCGGCGCCGCCGGCGGACGTGATCCCCTCCAAGTTGGGTGGGAAAGTTGTTCCTCCGGGTCAGCCGACGGAAGCGGATCCCCTCCTCGTTCCGCTTCCCGATGAACCGCGCCCGCTCCTGGGACCGACGGAAGCGGATCCCCTCCTCGTTCCGCTCCCCGACGAGGCCCAGCCGCCGAATCAACCCGAGCCGGCAATCATTCCCGATCATCTGGACGAACCACTGGACGATAGCCTCCTGGAAGCACCGGCCCTTGTGGAATCCGAGTCCGGCATTAACCTGGCGGAGATACCGACCGGTGAGCCGGCAGCGCCGCCGTCGGATGCCCCCTTGCAGTTTTGGGATGAGGCCGCCCAGCAGGTTGCTCCAGCCTCAGCAGGTTCTGCAAGCCCGGAGCCCGTCCCTGCGCCTGACCTAGCCGAGGAAATCTCCGTGGCCGAGTCTGAGTCCGGAAATCTGGACCAACCACCGATGGCTGCCCCTGTCCCGCCACTTTCTCGCGTGGATCTGCCGGCCCTGGAAACCGAGCCTCTGCCGGTTGAACCAGCCCCGGCGAGTCCACTCAGCCCGGTGCCCGTCGCCTTGTCTGTTACTGGCGGCGCTGTACCCGATCTCGTCGAAGATATCGTCGTGGCCGAGTCCGGGGCCGGTGTTGGCCTGGCCGAGCCTGTGGCGGAAGTGCTCCCCGACATGGCGGCGCAGCCGTGGGGCGACGAACCCATGCCTGAAATCCCCAACCTGGAAATCACTTCCGACTCGACCGCCGCCGCCCAGATCGTCTCGGAACCTCCGGGCGCCGATCTGGCCGAAGAATTCGTGGCGGCCGAAGCCGGCTCCGGCCTCAATCTGGCGGAGCCAGTCGCCGAAGTGCCCGGTCAACCCGCCTCCGGCATGCCGGCTGAGGTCTGGGAAGATGCGGCTCAACCTGCCGCGTTCGCCGAACCCAGCCCGGCTCCCGTGCCGGCTTTTCCGGAAGATGCCTCGGGCATGGACTTCCTCGAAGCGGTTGACCTGGGAGGCCCCGCACTTGCCGGCCCGGATGAGGTCGCTGCCGAAGTGCCCGCATTCCCCGACGTTCCGGAGACGGATCAAACCCCGTCGCTACCCGCCGACGATGCGGGCGCTCTCAATCTGGATGCCGTGGTCGAACCGGAAACCCCCGCGCCTGCCTCGGGAACCGCGGCCTTCGCCGCTGTGGAAGCAGAAGAGGGCGAAGCCGAGATTGCCGCGCTTGCGGAAACGGAAGGTCCTTCCGGCATTGACCTCGCCGCTGTGGAGACGTTCGAAACCCCGTCCGCGGTCGGCAAGAAGAGCAAAGTCGCGAAACCATCCAAGCTCCCAGCGCTTCCAGACCTCGAAGAGACCAGTCTGGGAGAGGATGCCGAAGCAGCAGTTGCCGTGGAAGAGCCTGAAGAGGAATTCGCCCAGGCGGAGGAGGAAGAGGAGGCCGGCCTCGCGCCGAAACCGAAGAAGCCTCGCTATGGCAGACGCTGGTTCGCGGGCGGCGTGCTGGGAATGATCTTCGGTGCCGCCATCGTCGGCGGCTTGTGGATGTTCGGCATTCTTCATAAAGGCGTGAATCCCGTGCCCCAAGATTGGCAACTGATCAGCAGCACGGACACGCCGCCGAATCCGACGCCCGGCATGAACCTAGGAAGTTCATCCGTGGACCTCAAAGTCGCCACTGCCAGTCTTAAACAAGGCGACTTCAGTGACGTACTGCGTGAGACCGAGAAAGCTGTTAATCCCAACGACCCACAGTTGGCGGCGATTCGTGGTGAAGCACGCTGGTGTGATTACGTGAGTAAGCAGCAAGGTAAATCACTGAATAAGGAAGATCCAGCAGTCAAGCAAGCCATCGCCGATCTGGACGCCGCCAAGGCTAACAACGCCGAAGCGCTCTTCTGGCGCGGCAAAATAGAAGAGATGACCGGTAATCCCGTCGGGGCCAGGCAGCTCTACGAAGAGGGCAAGAACAGGTTTCCCGCGGAAAAGCTGCGCTTCGAAACCGCCATCAAGAAACTGGACATCCAAGCCGCGGACAAACCAGCAGGAGCGGTCTGGCTACCTCCCCTGTCATCGCCTGCCGCCCTTGCTGACGAAGCTCAATTGCTGGCCGTGCTGTCAATCGCCTTGCAGCCCCCAGCGCCCCGGGAAGGTCAGCCTGTTCCTCCACCTCCCGGCGGCCCCCCCGCCGCTCAACCCGCCCCGCCACTGGCTCCTCCCGCTGCCGGCCAACCTGTTCCACCTCCCGCCCCAGGCGGACCTGCTGCCGGCCAACCCGTTGAGGCCGGCTTCACTTTCTGGAATGCCGTCAAGTTGGCTCAGGATCGCCAGTACAGTGAAGCGCTTATTCAACTGCAAAAGGCCAGGGAAGAACACGAACGTTTGCGTTTCAGCCGCCTCCGCAAGGCCCAGAACCCCATCAGCGATCCCACGGAAGAGATTTTCCTCCGCTGCTGCGACGAGATGGAGGCCTACTGGAAGATGCGCCAGCTCGTCAAGGAGAAAAAACCCGAACTCGCCAATCTGGACGCCGTCAAGGCCCTGGAAACCGTCTTGTCGGAGCCGAAAAAAGACAACACCCTCGACGCCAAGCTCAAGGAAGTGACCGCCAGGCTCCAAATCGCGGGCTTCAATGAACCCGATCCCGTCAAAGGCATCGATAAACTCCTCGAAGCCAAGAAGACCAGTGACGACAAGGTCACCGAGTTGACCGCCAGCTCCACCAAGCTCAACGAGGTGAACAAGAAGCTCGCATCCCTGGGTGTGAATGCAGCCGATCCCGTCGCAGGGATCCAGCAACTCGTCGCGAGCAAGAAACCCGTGGACGACATGTTCAGGGAACTGCCCGCCAAACTGGAAGCTGCCGGCATCAAGGAACCCGACGTGGCCAAGGGGATCGATAAATTGATTGAGCAACGGAAACTTGCCAAGGAGGCCAAGGAGGAACTCGTCAAGAGACTCATCGCCAACGGTTTTCTCTTCGACAACTCCAAGGATGACAATAACGAACTGCTGCGCGGCATCGATCGGCTCGCGGAGGCGGCCAAGGGCAAGGACCCCGCCGGCCGCATCGTGGCCCTCACGGCAGATATTGACAAATTGAAAGATGCGCGGCAGGCCGATGCCAAGCGCTACCAGGACGAGTCCGCAACAGAAAAGTTACGTCACCTCACGGAATTGGACACGGAGAAGAAGCGGCACACCGACGAATTGGCCGCGGCGGCGCAAAAGTATCAAGGGATAATCACCACTGAGACGCTCCGCTATAAGAACCTTCTCAACAAACGGCGCTCGCCCCAGGAAATGCTGCCGGTCTGGATGATCGTCCTTCAGGACCGCAATCGTCGCGATCTTGCCGCCCAGGCCGCTCGGGACGCCGACTTTGTCTTCAACGATGCCGATGCCAGTCCCGCTCTCAAGGCCGAGGCATTGGGCATTCGCGGCATGGCGCTGCGCAACCAGGGCAAGTTCGCCGACGCTCGTGTGTCTCTGGAACAGGCCCTTCAAGGCGCCAACAAGGAGAACGATGAAGACTGGCACATCCATGCCCGAGCAACGCTCAAGGAGTTGACCGACCCGTCGAACTACTTCTATCCGCGAGCGGAGGAATTGTACTTCGCGGGGCAGTTCCAGTCGGCTATGGAGCTGACCAACGAAGGGTTGGAAGCATTCCCCAAGAATTCCGGACGCTTGCTGGCCCTGCGCAGCCTGGTCTGGCTCGACATGGCGCGTGACCGGGCCAGAGGCGCAAGACTCGCTGCCAACGACGCTGCCATCGTCGATGCCCGCAAGGATGCCACGGACGCATTGGCAGCCGGCGCGACTGCGGAAGGCAACTTCGCCGCCGGACGCATCTGGGAAGAGCTGGGCCGCTGGGCCGACGCCCGCGACGCCTATCAACTGGCCCTCAAAGCGCATCCCGACGAGGACCGCGTTCCGCAATCGCTACAAGATTGCCCTGGCGCGCGTACTGATCCGCATACCGCCGCCTGAAAACCCGCCGGCTGCCGGCGGCATGGGCCAGTTGCCCACGGGTAAGCCGGACGCGGGCCGGGCGCGTGAGGAAGCCGTCGCCCAGATGCTTACTCAACTCGATCGCAAGGCGCAAGCAATGCAGACCCTGGCCGCTCTCGTCCTTCTGGCCGGCGTTGCCGACGGCATCGCTTGCCCGCCGGGCTGTCCTGGCGGCGGCCCCGGCGCGGAAGAGGCCATGAAACTGGCTGATGAAGTCCTCGCTTCCAAGGAGGCCGACTTCGTGACTCGCTCTCAGGCCTGGGCGATCAAAGGAATGTGGACCAAGGCGTTGCAGACCTACGTGGAAGGCCTGCAATTCAACATCCGCCGCGACTATGCCGAGGACCTCATGCGGCTGGTGTTGTGCCATCCAGCCTTCCGCCGGCCGGAAAGCCTGTGCATCCCGAACCCACTCGAAGCCGAACAACACTATGCGACGGCACTGCGCTTGCTCGGGACCTGCAAGAGCAATGAGGCTGAGTGCGAGCTGATCGAAGCGATCCGTAATGATCCGAACGATGCCCGCTACTTCTACTTCCTCGGCCTGGCCAGACTGGCACAGGGCAGGTGCGGCGAAGCCTACGTCGACTTCGAGGAAGGCTCCAAGCTGGAACAGGAGAACAAGCCGGGCCGTGACGCCGTGAGCGCCGCCCTGGAACGGGTGCAGGGGCCGCCGCGGCTGGTGCTGAATAAGTTCCGAAAGTGACTTCTTTGGGCGAGCGGCAAGTGATGCCGTCCCTCGCTCACGCTTCGGGCCAATGGCACACTGGCCCGAAGCGTGAGCGAGGGATGGTAAATTATTATCCGCCCCTCGCCTTGTGGCGCGCAGGAGCGTAAGCGGCCGGAGCCGCCGGCCGCTTACGCTCCTGGCGCGCCCTTGTCTGAATGCGGTCAGGACTCGCTTTCCAAGAATCCGAACGGATCAGACAACTCCTTGAAGTCGGGATCGCTATCCAGCTCAGCGAATTCATCTAACCAGCGCCGAGCCTCTTCCCCCGACACCGCTTGCGGTTTCGCGCTCAAATCCGAGGATTGAGTCTTCTGCTCTTTTCGATGCCGTTCCAACCATTGCATATAAGCATCACAACCCTGAACCACGCAGTCCCTGTGCCGGGCCGCCTGCTGTATCCGATGGTCGTCGGAAACCACAGTAAGGTTTTTGGGTGCAGAGGCATGTTGAATGAGATCTTCGATCAATCCATCGGCCTGCTCAGGGCCAGTTGCAAAAGAGACGTGAACGCCGTGGTACTCTTGCTCAAGAGTTGCTTCCGGCGGCGCTGCGGCCGCATCGAAAATCACGCTGACGGAAGATGCCTCAGCTCCATAAGCCCCGCTGAGAAGTCCGAGCAGCCGGAGGCGAGCTTTCTCCAGACCTGTTGGGCCAACGCGACCATGCAGCACGCCCATCGCATGCAGCAGGTTGTAGCCGTCGATGAGATAGAACATAGGTGGTGAGTGGTGAGAGGTGAGTGGTGATAACCCTGTTGACCACTCACCACTCACTTGTTGTAAAAAAGAGAGGCGCAGCCCAAAGCCACGCCTCTTCTCTATGGGAACGGCCGAAGGAACGGCCGGCTAGGGGGACTCGTTTTTCTCGTTGTCCGTCGACGCAGACTGCCCCTCATTCTCTCCCGCGATCCGATAAGATTCACCCAACCAGCGGCCCAGGTCGATCAACCGGCAGCGATCACTACAGAAGGGAAACTCGGGCCATTCTGCCGCGCTTGCGCCTTCCATCGATCGGCCACAGATTGGGCAAGTCATCCTAATCATCGGACGCTCGGCTTGCTGACTTGGAACCTTTCCCCTTGGGTTTCTCACTCGCGGGCGCGGTTTTGTCGGTACTTGTGCCGATAGCGCCGGTTGAGCCGTCTTTACAGGCTGTTCCAGTCTTGCCGCCTTCCTGATCGGCCTTGGCGCCGGCCTTGTACGACTCGCTGCGATAGTCGGTCTGGTAGAAACCCGATCCCTTGAAGAGGATCGCCGCTCCGGTGCCGAAGACGCGCCGCAGCCTTGACTTGCCGCACTTCGGACACTTCTTCAAGGGCTTTTCCGTGATCGACTGAAACTCGTCGAAATTATGTTCACATGCATCGCATTGATATTCGTAAGTTGGCATGACTTCTTCATCCCTCACAATATACGGGAACAGGCTAATATCTCAAGTAGCCGATCGTTTAGCCGCGACCCCAATCGTTTAGCCGCGACCCGAAGGGGAGCGCAGTTGCACGCACCCCTCGGGTCGCGCCTAAACCTCAGCCCACCGGTGTCGATACCACCACTCGCGCCGGCCGCAGGACCCGGTCATGAATCATGAATCCCTGTTCGTGTACTTGCAGCACGGTATTCGGTGCCTTATCCGCCGCCGGCTGCTGCATCACCGCCTGGTGCAGATTGGGGTCGAAAGCCTGACCTTCGGCCTCGATGCCAGTGATGCCGTACCGCCGTAACAACTCTAGCACCTGCTGCTGCACCATGACTACGCCCTGTACCAGAGGTCCGGTCTCACCTGCCTGTTTCGCTGCCGCCACGGCGCGTTCCAGGTTGTCTATGGCCGGCAAAAGATCGAGCGCCAATGGACCGGCGGCGTAGCGCCGCTCCTGGACCAGGTCGCGCTGGATGCGTTTCTGGTAGTTCTCGAAGTCGGCCCGCGTGCGCTGCAGCAGCCCTAGAAACTGATCGCGCTCCCTCTCGGCCGTCTCAACTCGTTTCCGCAGTGACTCCAGATCATCCAGTACCACTTCGGCAGCTTCCTTCTCTGCAACATCACCATCCTTGGGAGAAACATCTGGCTCACTCATGGCGCTGCTCCTTATGCTTGCTGCTCGGGTGGCTCGGCTTTGAAGAGACCACGCAACTTCTCCAGGAAGCTCTTGCGCTGGGGCGATACGTGCTTCTGGTCGATCTCGGCCAGCTCGCGGAACAACTCTTCCTGACGGTTGGTCAGGTTCCGTGGCGTTTCCACGATGATTTGCACCAGCAAATCGCCCCGCCGTCCGCCGCGCAAGGTAGGCATGCCTCGGCCTGATATGCGCACCACTTCACCGCCCTGTGTCCCCGACTTGAGCGTGTGCATGATCGGCCCGTCCAGGGTGGGCACCTCGACGTCGCCACCCAGGGCAGCCTGACTGATCGTAATCGGCACCTGACAGATCAGGTGCGGACCGTCACGCTGGAAGAGCGGATGCTCGCGAACCCTTATTAGGCAGTGAAGATCGCCTCGCGGCGCCCCCGGCTGCCCCGCCTCCCCCTCGCCCTCATAGGCGATGCGCGTGCCGTTATCCACGCCGGCTGGCACATCGATTTTCACCTGGCGACGAACGCCAACCCGTCCTCGTCCGCGGCACGTGGAGCATGGATCGGTGATGATCGCGCCGCGGCCGCCGCAACTCGAACAAGTTTGCTGCAAGCGGAAAAACCCCTGAGTCAACAGGACAGCGCCATGTCCCTGACAGCGCCGGCATATCGTCGGATGAGTCCCCCGGCGACTGCCCTGGCCGGAACAATCCGAGCAGACTTCTTCTCGGGGGATAGTGACCTGCTTCTGCGTGCCCCGTGCCGCTTCGACAAGATCGATCTCCAGACCAACCTGGATGTCGCGTCCCCGCTGCGGTCCGTGCGAGCGGCGCTGTCCGAACAACTCCCCGAACAGGTCGCCGAACAGGTCGAAAACCGACTGCGCGTTGCTGAAGTGCGGGACGTTCAGCCCTTCGAGTCCGGCATGGCCGTAACGGTCGAAGCGATTACGTTTCTCCGGGTCGCGGAGCACCTCGTAGGCCTCGGCCGCTTCCTTGAACTTCTCCTCGGCCTCCTTGTCGCCGACGTTGCGGTCGGGGTGGTACTGCATGGCCAGCCGGCGATAGGCCCGCTTGATCTCCTCGTCGTCGGCCTTGCGCTCGACGCCGAGAATCTCATAATAGTCCCGCTTCGTGCCAGCCATTGTTTGTTCCATGTTATTATGAACTCTCAAAACCAATCGGGGAATATCTGGAAGATTCTCTTGATAAGGTCTTGAAGGTTTTGTCCCTTCCCTGTGTTCTCCAATTCGTCCCAGATGGCAAACCGGTAATGAACAGGCGCCTGGATAGGATCCTTCGGCGGTGGGGGCCAAGGATATTCCGGGTTAGGGCCGTCCCCTGCGCATGTCTTCGTTGGCGCAAGGTTTTCAACCTGCCGAGCAAGGTCCTGCTTAGACTTGATGTACGACTCAAAATCTTCCTGCCGGCCAAAGCCGAGGACTTTCCAGATGCCTTTCTTGGTTGACAGGTCTCTCAGAAACTTGACAAAGCCCGTATGCACTCGGCCGGGCAGAGGTTTCCTGGCATAGAAATAAGCCTTCCCTAGTTTCTCCGTACACATTTGCAGATAGTGCAGTCGGTGGCAGACTGCCATTCCTTCAAGAAACAGGAACATGTCGTAGTCTGACTTCGCTTGATCAAAATAGAGCCGTTGCCGGTCATTCACACTTTCTTGTCCCGCTTGAATACCTGGCAATTCTTCGGGTCCCAACCAGCGGGCAGAGACAGCTTATTCTCTCGAATCGCCCTCCACTGCTCCGGGGTGATGTCTGCCGCAAGCACTCGGAAGTTCAGATCAGCTATGCCGGGACTGAAGTCCAGTGGTTCCACCTGTTCTCCCTCTGGAGTTTCCAGTAGCACATTCACTTCCAGCAGACGGATCTCGCCTCTGGGTGCCTTCGCAGGGAGGTAAATGATCTCACGAATACCCGGATCAGAGGCCAGATGGCGTCTCGCTATCCATTCAGCGAGCTTTTCCCGAGTCCAGTCTGGCTCAGGGTCTTCGTAGGGTTCTTGCTCATACTTGTTGCGCCGTTCGAGCTGGGCCGCCTGAAGCACACAGAACCACTCAGGCTCATCCAATTCAGCTAGTTGGTGAGCAAGTTTCTGGGTATTGGCCATAGCTCTGTTCCCTCGCCCTAGCGAACCGCCCCCTCCACCTTGCTCCCCGGCTCATCCTCTTCGACCTTGGTTACCATCACCTCGGTCGTGAGCATCAGCCCGGCGATGCTGGAAGCGTTCTGCAAAGCGGTGCGCGTCACCTTGGTCGGGTCCACAATGCCGGCCTTGAACATATCGATATATTCGCCGGTATTGGCATTATAGCCGATATTTTGGCCCTTTTCACCGCGTTGACGCACCTCGTCGGCCACAACGGCGCCGTCCACGCCGGAATTCTCGGCAATCGTGCGAATCGGCTTCTCCAGGGCACGGGCAACGATCTGAGCACCGAGCTTCTCATCGCCGTCCAGCGATTTGGCAGCCGCTTCAATCGCCGGAATAGCACGGATGAGAGCCACCCCGCCGCCAGGCAGGATCCCCTCGGCCACGGCAGCGCGAGTAGCATGCAAGGCGTCCTCGACACGCCCCTTGGTCTGCTTCATCTCGGCTTCCGTGGCCGCACCAACACGCACGATGGCCACGCCGCCCGTAAGCTTCGCCAGCCGTTCGCTGAACTTCTCCTTGTCGTACTCGCTCTCCGTCTGCTCCATCTGGGTACGAATCTGCTCGATTCGCTTCTGAATGTCGGCCTTCTTGCCGGCCCCGCCGATGATGGTGCAGTTCTCCTTTTCCACACGAACCGTCTTGGCCTTGCCGAGCTGCTCCAGCGACACGTTCTCCAGCTTCAGACCCAGGTCCTCGCTGATAAACTGGCCGGCAGTCAACACAGCGATGTCGCCGAGCATCGCCTTGCGGCGGTCGCCGAACCCCGGCGCCTTGACGGCGCACACGTTCAGGACGCCGCGCAGCTTGTTGATGACCAGCGCCGCCAGCGCCTCGCTCTCCACATCCTCGGCGATGATGAGCAAGGGCTTGGCCGCCTGGGCAATCTTCTCCAGCAAGGGCAGCATGTCGCGGACGTTGGCCAGCTTCTTCTCGTGGATGAGAATGTAGCAATCCTCCAGCTCGGCCTTCATGTCCTCCGCGTCGGTGATGAAATAGGGGGAGATGTAACCCTTGTCGAACTGCATCCCTTCCACGAACTCCAGCGCCGTCTCGGAAGTCTTGCCTTCCTCGACCGTGATGACGCCGTCCTTGCCGACCTTATCGAACGCATCGGCCATGAGCTTGCCAATGATCGGATCGTTGTTGGCACTGATGGTGGCGACCTGCTCCATCTCTTCCTTCTTGGACAGCTTCTTGGACGTGCTCTCCAGCGACTTGACGACCGCATCCACCGCCTTTTCGATGCCGCGCTTGACAGCCATCGGATTGGCGCCAGCGGTGATGTTGCGCAGGCCTTCCTGGTAGATCGACAAAGCCAGGATAGTCGCCGTCGTCGTGCCGTCGCCGGCAACATCGCTCGTTTTCTGAGCGACTGCGTTGACCAGCTTGGCCCCCATGTTCTCGAACGGATCCGGCAGCTCGACTTCCTTGCTGACGGTGACGCCGTCCTTGGTCACACTCGGCCCGCCGAAGCTCTTGTCGATGATGACATTTCGCCCGGTCGGCCCGAGAGTGATGCCGACGGCATGAGCCAGTTTTTCAGCGCCCGCGAGCAGTTTCTTGCGGGCTTCATCGGTGTAGAGTAATTGCTTGGCCATTTTTCTCTTAATCTCCATTGGGGTATTAGTTGTTGATCGCCATCAGAGTAACCTTTGCCTGTGGGCTGGGAACAAGTAGCAACAATACTAAGCTAGGCGTTGAGCTGATGCACTGCTGGCGGAACTGCATTGGAAGGCTGCTCTTGGACCGCCGCCTCCAGTACCTCCGGGGACGGTGCCCCATGTTCCAGCCAATCGAAGGCAAAAACATTCATTTGAGCACGGGGGATGTCTTGGGCGGCCACAAAGCCCGTCCCAGGTATCCCGGTTGTTTCGCTGACGGCGAGAATCGTCAGCGGTGGGAGTTCGTTTACCAAGCAATAGGACTGGATCGGCTCCAATAGCCGCCCGAGTCCCTGCCGGGGCACCCCGGTAAGCTTACCAACGATGTCATAAGTCAGCACCTGTCGGTTCCGGGCGGCCCAGGCAAGGACCGACCAGATTTGCACGGCGCGTTCATATACCGTCATTGCATGCACCCCTTTCGCCTAACTGATTACAAACCATTTTTCACCACGTCCGCGAGGACATCACCATCACACAAACTCTTGATTCCTTCATTCAATGTCACCGTGCTATACCGGCCATAAATCACTTCGTCGCCCCTGACAACAGACAAGACGCTCCGCTCGCTACTGTCGCGGCGCTCGCCGCCCTCAATAAACTTGATCGTGCGTACCCAAGGCGATCAAGTTTATTGCCTCGGATCCCTCATGCTGGACGTTCTCGAAGATGACACGCAGATCATACCCAAGGCTACAAGCCCAGCAGCCTGCCAGCGCCCCGCGAACTTATGCGTTCGCAGTGACGGGTGGGACGGATCGTCCGACAACTGTTCCAGCGTGGCTTCGATGGACGCTTTCGTATCCGAATGCGATTTAAGCCAGCTACGCAAGTCGCGCAAGAAGCCCGGCGAGCGCAGCAGCACGCGCTTCATGAACTTGCCTCCCGCACAATCTCCGCAGCGGTCATGGGCTTGCACAGTCCGGCGGCAAAATCTCGCCGCGCCTGCGCTACCGCAAGGACCAGGCGCTCCCGGCCGCGCTCGGCCAGGCGGCGACTCACAACTGCCACCAGTTCGGCCTGGGAATCTTCGTCAAGTTGTTCGACAGCCTCAAGGGCATCGGCAAATGCGATCTGCTGACTCATAACGATCTCCCGGCAAGTGACATTGTTCGGCCGTCCTGTCCCTTATGCAGCCTCTACGGCAGCGTAGACCTTGCCCTTTTGGCTTAACCAGGCCACGTCTCCTCGCTCGGCGTGCTCCTTGATCTCCCGCAGTAATTGAACCGTTTCAGATTCGTAACACGGCTCGCTCGGGTCGTCGACCGGGATGACCATCTCGACCTCCACTGCAACCACATATTTCTCACTCTGAATCAGCCGTGTTCGCTTGATTCGTTGTCCGGGGATACGCATGGCTATCCTCTGTCGAAGAAATGGACGGTAACCCGCAAGCTCATCCGCCCGCTTCCACGAGATCCTCGGCAGACATCCCGATATCACGGGCGATCTTTCGCAGCAACACTGGAGAAACGTCACGGCCCTTGTGAAACGGCACCGTGGTTCCCCGGCCATCAGGGTGGCGGAACTGCTTGTGGGCGCCGCGCTGCCGTACTTCGACAAAACCCAATGCTTCCAGGCGTGATACCACTTCTTGCGGCTTCAGCACCGGCAGCTTCGCCATAGTCAGGCCACCTGCACTTTCTGAGTACCAACAAACTCAGACTCGAAGATCGGCTCGCCGTCCTCGAGCAGCATCCCAATTACCTCCGTCAAGTTTTGCTGCAATTCGTCGAGCGTGCCTCCTTGGGAATGCGCTCCTGGGAAACCTGGAACGTAGCCGACAAAAAGGCCGGTGTCCGGGCATCGCTCAATCACCGCCGTAAACGCTCGCATATTAACCTCAGGTGAATGAACCAGAGATCCGTCGCCGCAGGTTATTTTACCACTTTCGCAAGGATATCCCCCTCGCGCAGGATCTTGATTTCCTTGCCCTCGACTTCAATATCACTGCCGCTGTACCGGCCATAAATGACTTCGTCCCCCTTGACAACGGACAGCGCACTCCGCTCCCCGCTGTCGCGGAGCTTGCCGGGACCAATCGCCAGCACTCGGCCGCGCGTCGGTTTCTGCTTGGCGGTGTCCGGCAGGAGAATCCCGCCCGCGGTCTTATCCTCGGCTTCCAGAGGCTCGACGACCACGCGGTCGTCCAGAGGTCGAATCTTCAAATTCACTTCTTTTTCCTTGGACATGTTGATAACCCTTTAGTCATTAGTCATTGGTCATTAGTCATTAGCCAGCGGTTGATGTCACGAATGACTAATGACCAATGACTAATGACTATCAATTACATTCCCATCCCGCCCATTCCCATGCCGCCCATGCCGCCCATCCCACCACCCATGCCACCCATGCCGTGCTCGTCGTGGTGATGGTCGCCGCCTTGCTTGTCCTTCTCAGGGATGTCAGCCACCAACGATTCGGTGGTCAGCAGCAGGCAAGCGACGCTGGCCCCGTTTTGCAGAGCGGATCGCGTCACCTTGACCGGATCGACGATACCGGCCTTGCGCAGGTCGCAGTAAACGCCCTTGTCGGCGTCGTAGCCGTAGTTCTTTTCCTTGGTGCGGCGAATGTTGTTGACGACCACCGTGCCGTCCTGACCCGCGTTGTCCGCGATGGATCGGCAAGGGATGTCCAGCACGCGCTGAAGCGCCTGAACGCCAATTGCTTCATCGCCATCCAGGCCTGCTTTTTCGAGCACTTTGCGTGCTTGCAACAGAGCAACACCGCCGCCAGGAACGATGCCCTCGGCCAGCGCAGCCCGCGTGGCGTGCAAAGCGTCTTCGTACAGAGCCTTCCGTTCCTTCATCTCTGTCTCGGTCGCGGCGCCAACCTTGATCTGGGCCACGCCGCCGGCCAGCTTGGCCAGCCGCTCTTGCAACTTCTCCCGATCATAGTCGCTATCCGTTCGCTCAATCTCGCGCCGAATCATCTCGACACGTCCGTCAATGGCTTTCTTGTCACCCGCGCCTTCGGTGATGGTCGTGTTCTCGGAATCCACCTTGATCTTCTTGGCCCGCCCCAGGTCGTGGAGTTGCAAGTTTTCCAGTTGAATACCCAGGTCCTTGAAGATGGCCCGGCCTCCCGTCAGTGCCGCGATGTCTTCCAGCATCGCCTTGCGGCGGTCGCCGTAGCCCGGCGCCTTGACGGCGCACACCTGAAGGATGCCCTTGAGCTTGTTGAGCACCAGCGTCGCCAGGGCCTCGCCTTCGATGTCCTCGGCGATAATCAGCAGCGGCTCCTTCTTCTTGGAAATGGTTTCCAGGAGAGGAATCAGGTTCTTGGCGGAGCTGATCTTCTCTTCGTAGATGAGGATGTACGGATTCTCCAGTTCGACGGTGACCGAATCCGCATTGGTGACGAAGTGCGGCGACAGGTAGCCGCGGTCGAACTGCATCCCCTGCACGACCACGACCTCGGTCTCGGCCGTCTTGCCTTCCTCGACGGTGATGACCCCGTCGGCCCCGACCAGTTTCATGGCCTCGGCCAGCTTCTCGCCGATTTCGGGTTTGTTGTTCGAAGCGATTGTCGCCACCTCGGTGATTTCCTTCGCGTCCTTCGCGTCAATCTTCTCGGCGAGCCGATGCAATTCTTCGACAATCTTCTCGACACCCTTCTGGATGCCGCGCGTCAGTGCCATCGGATCGGCGCCGGCGGCGATGTTCTTGAGACCTTCACGATAGATCGCCTCGGCCAGGATCGTGGCGGTAGTCGTGCCGTCGCCGGCCACGTCGCTGGTCTTGCTGGCCGCTTCCTTGACCAGCTGCGCGCCCATGTTCTCAAACGGGTCTTGCAGCTCGATCTCCTCGGCCACGGTGACGCCGTCCTTGGTCACGTTCGGACTGCCCCAGCCCTTGTCGAGCACCGCATTACGGCCGCGCGGCCCCAGCGTGCTGCGCACCGCCCGAGCCAGCTTGCTGACGCCGGCCAGCAGCTTCTGCCGAGCCTCATCGCTATAAGTCAGTTGTTTGGCCCCCATCCGCGTATCTCCTTTCCAAAGACGTTTGTATCAATCTGCCCCTGGGATAATACGAGCGAAGGGGCAGGATTCTCCAGGATAGATGCTCGCTCACCTTACGAGTTAGCAAGGATTGTGCCGAATGAAGCACGAGATGTAACTCGTTGCCAACATTTCTGTTATACGGAGAGCTGTGTCCTGTTGGCCAGTAGGATGCTGCCAATGTGGCAGAATTGGGGCGTTTGATACGCCAAAAATGTCACGATGTTTCTTGAGAGCGGCGGGGTTTACCCCCGCCGGCTCGCCTGTGACCGCATGTAATGACTGACAGAATCGCAAATTGCGACTACAATGCGTTGCATGCCTTCCGTACACCGTTATGATGAAAGGAAGCCTGCTTCTGTATCCGCGCCCTTGAAATCACACGAGGTAGAGAATCATGCCGAGATGGGTTGCCTGGCTGGGGGGGATGGTCCTGGGCATCGGGTCATTCCTGCTGCCGAAACAGGCGATGGCCCTTCTTGATCGCCCCATCGCGCTGCATAGTATATCGGCCCCGAAGTCAATACATCCTCACTGCCAAGATAGAGACGCTCGACCCCGGCAAGCCATCCATGGTCGTGATCGTGGATGAGGATCTGAAGGGCAAGGTAACCTTCCGCAAGCTGCCGGTCAACTTGACGGGCGATGCCGATGCCAAGAAGCTCGACCACCTGCCGCAACTCCTCAAACGCCTCGCTCCCAAATTGCCGCTCGTGCTCTTCATGAGCCAGATGGGGGACGATCTGGTTACTTTTGCCTACACGAATGGGACATGGTTTCAAATGATCGGGACCAAGGACGATGACACGATCCGCTGGCGTTTCACCCATGGTGAACCCTTTCTGCGGGCACCTTCGCGGGCAGCACGGAGGAATTGCGGCAAATCATAGTCGATGTCCTGGCAGGCAAGAAGCAACACCCCCTCCCAGGCCCAACGAAAAGCCCGGCTTCGGTCCGGAGGTGCAGCCAAGGAGGACAAGCCCAAGCAGGAAAAGCAAAGCTTGCGAACCCAGCGTGGGCCTGTTTTCGCCGTGGTGGTCCCCGTACTGGTGGGCGGACCGCTCGCTCTCCTGGCGATGTTGTTCCCGGCCGTGTTCGGCGGCTTGACGGGACAGTTGCGGCGCTGGCTGGCTCTGCTGAGTATAGCCAGCTTGAACAGTACGCTTTATTTTCTGTATGGCTGGAGCTGGTTCTACTCTCTTCTGAAAGGCTCCTGGTGGGGAAGCCCGCTGGCTCTGTGGATTATCATGTCCCTGAGCACCGTTGCCGGGACATTGTGGGCGTGGCGCAGGCAGGTCAAGACGTTACAACAAGATCCTGCCTCAGCCCAGGTTCCTCAGCGAGGTGAGTACGTTGCCCTCTTGGTAATGAGTCTCCTCGGCATGGGTCTGGTTGTTTATTTGCTCCTCAAAGGCCAGTCCCTGCTCGCTTCACCCTGGAAAATCTTGCTTGTTCTCTGGATTGGCATCTGGGTTGGCACCTTGTACGTGCTTTACCTTCGGCTTGTCCGTCGGCATTCTGCCATTTCCGTGGAAGGAGTTGTTCTCGGCGCGATGGCACTCGCCTGCACGGCCTTGATGGCCGCGCTGCCGCGCACTTCTGCCATAGGGGCGGCCGAGGTTGCGGAAACGAGCGGGCACAGGGTCACACAAGGTTCTGTCAGCCTGAAGTTCGAAGCACAGTATCCCGGCAGCATGTATTCTTCACCCCGGGTGATCGGCGATCTCGTTTACATCGGTGCCGCTCATGAAGGGAACCCCTTCAGCAAACAACGGACTCCGGGCGCCGTCTACTGCCTGGCACGGGACAAAGATAATTCGGATAGGGAGATCTTCAAGACTTTATGGAAGTTCGATGACGATCACAAAATGACCCAGGTCTTTTCTTCCCCCTGCCTGGCGCGGGTTCATGTGACACCAGAAAAAGAAGAGACTTTGCTCTACATTGGCGAAGGGTTCCACAACAACGACAACTGCAAGTTCTTCTGCCTTAAGACCGATACCGGTCAGAAACTATGGGAGTTCTCCACCAAGAGCCACACGGAATCGAGTCCCTGTGTTGCCGATGGTAAAGTCTTTTTCGGTGCCGGAGATGACGGCTTGTACTGTGTTGACGCGGCCACGGGCACAGAACTATGGCACTTCGCGGACAGGCTGCATATCGATGCGAACCCCGTGGCGGTTGGCAACCGGCTGTATTGCGGCGGCGGCGTGGTCGGCGAGGCCGAGCACAAGCGCAGTGCCATCTTCTGTCTCGATGTTGGCAACAATGGCAACCAGATCTGGCAGCATGATACCGATCTGCCTGTCATGTGTGGCCGACAGTGGCCGGCAAACATGTCTTCTTCGGCATGGGCAACGGCAACTTCAGCAATAGCGATCCCCGGCCGGCCGGAGCCGTGCTCTGCGTGGCCGCAGAGACGGGCAAGACCGTCTGGCGCCACGACGTAGGCGAATCAGTGGTAACCAGGCCGGCAGTGGATGGCCATCACGTTTATTTCGGCGACCGCGACGGCAATTTCTACTGTATCCATCGCCAAGATGGACGCCTGCTCTGGAAACGCTCTCTCGGCAGCCCTGTGGTTGCTTCTCCAGCTCTGGCGAGTTGTTCCATGTGCGGTGTGAGCACCAGTATCTATGTGGCGGCCGCCAAGGGACAACTTTATTGTCTCGATCCGACTGACGGCAAGATTCAATGGTCGTTCGACCTGGCGGACGAAGCCAAAGCGGAGGTCTTACTTTGCTCGACCCCCTTCGTTGTTATTGAGCGCGTTGCAGGGGGCGAGCGCCGTCGAATCTATCTGGGCGCCGGCGTCAACAACTCGGTCAGCTCGGCCGCCCTGCTGTATTGTTTTGAAGATCGCATGGAAGATTAGCCTGCATCACCCAACCTGAACTCTGCCGAAATGAGCAGTCGCACCCCATGAGCGACGACGAAAAAACAACCGTTCATCTACTTCTTCGCCGACGGCCGCGCCAACGCCGGCAACGACCTCAAGCACCTCATCGGCGGCAAAGGTGCCAGCCTCGCCGAAATGACCAGGGCACAGCTCAACGTCCCGCCCGGTTTCACCATCTCCGCTGAATGCTGTGCCCTCTTCTTTGAAGCCGGCAAGAAATGGCCCGCCGGTCTTGAAGAACAAGTGCGCACCTCTCTCGCCCGTCTCGAAAAGCTCGCCGGCCGGACCTTCGGCCGGGGCGGTGATCCACTTCTGGTCGCCGTGCGTTCCGGCGCCGCCCACTCAATGCCCGGCATGATGGACACCGTGCTCAACGTCGGTCTCAATCCGGATTGCGTCCGTGAAATGGGGACCCGAACGGGTAACAGCCGCGCTGCCTGGGACGCGTATCGCCACTTCCTCGTCATGTTCGGCCACACCGTCGGCGGCATTGAGGAGAAGGTTTTCTCCACCCATATTGCCTCCTTGCTGGGCTGCGGGCTGGTATGACGAAGGATACCAGCCCGCAGCGCCAGCTGGCGCTGCGGGCTGGTATGACGAAGGATACCAGCCCGCAGCGCCAGCAAGGAGCATGGGAACGAGAAGACGAGCTGACCTCCGAACAACTCGAAGATCTCTGCGGCCGGTTCCTTTCGGCCTATCGCCTCCACACAGGCCACGGCATGCCGCTGGATCCCTGGGAAATGCTCTGCCAGGCGATCAACGCGGTCTTCGGCTCATGGAATAACGAGCGCGCCATCGCCTACCGCAAGCATCACCACATCGATGGCCTGCTCGGCACCGCCGTCAACGTGCAGATGATGTGCCCTTCGGAAGTCTCCGGCGTGATGTTCACCGCCAACCCCGTCAATCCGGCCCTGGAACAAATCCTCATCGAGTCCTCCTACGGTCTCGGCGAAGCCATCGTACTCGGCAAAGTGACCCCGGACCGCTTCGTGCTCGACAAACACAGCCTGAAAATCATCGACCGCACCATCTCCGTCAAAACCCACGTCATCGCCACGCTCGCCCAGGACGGCAAGGGCCAGACCGGAGCGCGTGACAGCGCCTCGTTGACCGACGCCCAGCTCGGCGACCTGGCTCAGTTGGGCCTCCGAGTCGAAGCCTACTTCAAAATGCCCTGCGACATCGAGTGGGCCTTCTCCGCCGGCAAGTTCTACCTCCTCCAGGCCCGCGCCATCAAAACACCGGGTGCCATGCCCACGTCCGCGTGGGCATGTCCGTCACCACCCGCTTCTCATGCCCACGCGGACGTGGGCATGGCACCCGGCGACAGACTTGACGCAGCCACTCACAACTCACCACTCACCACTCACCACTCACCACTCACCAGAAGAGCGTGAGAAAGTGCGTCGCGAAGAAATGGCCGCCCTGGCGTCTAAGGCCGATCCCGGCGGCACCGTCTGGAGCCGGTTCAATCTCTCCGAAATCCTGCCCGATCCGACACCAATGACATGGGCGATTGTCCGCCGGTTCATGTCGGGCCGCGGCGGTTTCGGCCTCATGTACCGCGACCTCGGCTTCGATCCCGATCCGGCACTGGATGAGGAAGGAACTTACGATCTGGTGTGCGGCCGGCCCTACTGCAACCTCAGCCGCGAGCCACGCATGCAGTATCGAACCATGCCCTTCGAGCATCCCTTCACAGCCCTCAAGAGCAATCCGCAGAAAGCGCTCTACCCGCAAGCAATTCTCAACCCGGCCCGTGGCGGTTGGCGTTTCTGGCTTCTGCTGCCCCTGACCTGCGTGAAACTGATCCGCTCGGCGGTTCGCGTGCGCAGTCTGAGCCAGACGTTTGCCAAAAAGCTGCGCGAAGAAATCCTGCCCGGTTTTGCACAGGAGACGAGCAGAGAAGCCGGCCAGGATCTCACTCAGGCAGATACCAAAGCCTTGCTGGACCGGCTCGAATACTGGATCGAGCGAACCTTATGTACCTTTGCCCGCGACAGCCTCAAGCCGACAGCGTTGGCCGGCATCGCCCTGGCTACCCTGGAACGGAACCTCACTCGTCCGCTCGGAGCGGAGCGGACTCGGACAGCGCTGGGGGAACTGGTGATGGGCGTCCGGCCCGATCAAGAAGCCGATCTTCCAGGCGCGATCAGCCAACTGGCCGCAGGGCAACTGGATCGAGCAGCATTCCTCGAGCGCTTCGGCCACCGCGGCAGCCATGAGATGGAATTGGCACAACCGCGTTGGTCCGAGGATCACGCCGCCTTGGATCGGATCACTGTAGGGCAGGTTTCCCAACCTGCCACTGATTCCAAAGGCAGGTTGGAAAACCTGCCCCACGAAAAGGCGAACTGGGAGAGCATCGCCACCGAGGCCAAGCTGTCACCCTCACAGCGAACCGCCCTGGAGAACGAATTGCAAACTCTGCACACCTACCTCAGTTTGCGTGAGACGGCCAAGCATTATCTCATGAGGGGTTATGCCCTGATTCGCCGCATCCTCATCGAATTGGATCGGCGTTACAAGCTCGACGGCGGCATCTTCTATCTGACTCCAGAGGAATTGCCTCGCCTGGCTGCCGGCGAAGACATGAAACCGATCATCGCGGAGCGTCGCAAACGCCGGGAGATAGCTCTAAGCCTGGAAGTGCCGCCGGTGCTATTCAGCGATGATCTGGATGCGATTGGCAGGCCCGCGAGTCTCGTTCCCGAGCGCCCTCACCCTCCCTCTCCCCCGCAACTGGGGCAGTTAGGGTGAGGGGAACGAGATTCGCGGAGCAGATGTCTTGCAGGGCGTCCCTCTGTCTGCCGGCGTGGCCGAAGGGCCAGCCCTGGTGCTTAACGAGCCGGGCGACGTTGAAGGAGAGCCGCAAGGATATATCCTGGTCTGTCCGACGACCGATCCCGCCTGGATGCCGTTATTCGTAGGCGCGAAGGGTCTGGTGATGGAAACAGGCGGCGTTCTATCTCATGGAGCCATTGTTGCCCGCGAGTTCGGCCTGCCCGCGGTCGCCGGCTTGCCGGAGATTCACCGCCGCCTGACCACCGGGCAACGATTGCGAGTGGACGGCAGCACGGGAACGGTGACGATCCTGGGACCTACTTCTGAGGGGTATCCTTAGCGTTCTCGCGCACTTCCTCCCATTTCATTCGCAATTGTTTTACATGCGTTTCCTGCTTCCAGAAAACACTGCTGACCGTCTCACCTCGCCGTAGCTTGTCGGCAGCCTCGCCAAATAGCTTTGCTCTTGCCGTGAAGTATTCCGCGCCTGCCTTCGGAGCTTGCTGATCATCGGAAGAACTTGCCAGGGAGTCCGCGAGCTTTTTGAAGATGTCTCGCTGCTGCTCCAGTGCCATGGTCGTTCTTTCGAGTTCGATCTCCAGCACCACGTATGTCCGGATCCTTGAGCAGGAATTTCACACCATGCTCGTAAACGTCATCGGCTTTCTGGTCGATGGCATCGGCTTTCTTCACATCGACCGGGTCTGAAGGGGCTGCTTTGTAGAGCATTCCTAGACACAACACCGGGACTGCAAGCACTCCGATTGCCGCCGGCCAGCGCTGCCAACTGCGTCCCCAACGCATGTAGTGCAGCGGCACAGCCAGGAACATCCCGGCAAGCCCACCGCCGAAGTGTCCGGCCTGGCTGATGTTGGGGACGCTGAAGGTGATGTAGAGATTGAGTGCAAAGACTATCAGGAGCTGCACGGTCAAAGAAGTTATGAAGGCACGAGGCAAGACGCGGCGATTGAGAAACAACCACACAGGAATCGACGCCACAATTCCCCAAATGGCCCCGGAAGCTCCTGCCCCTGTAACGTCTCTCCCAAAGACGACCATGGCGCAACTGCCCCCCAGACCGGCGAGCAAGTAAAGAACCAGGAAGTGTGCGTGGCCCCAGATGCACTCCAGCAAGCGGCCAACCATGAAAAGGGAGAACATATTCGCGGCCAGGTGCATCCAGCCGAAATGGACGAAACAACAGGTCAGCAGCCGCCACCACTGCTTGATTCAATGCGACAGGGAGAATGTCTGACCTGTTTATGGCTCCGTCTTGCTGCATAATCTCCAAGATCCGAATATCACCCCCGCCGTTCAGGACATCGTCAAAAAGATTCTGGGCGCTGGCCAGATAGAGGGCATAACCGAAGAAGACGAGATTGACGAGGATGATAACCCAGGAGACAACGGGTCTGGACGGTTTCGTGAGAGCGTCCTTGATCGCCAGTGCCCGCTCGCGCAAAGCCGGATCGCGAAAGGCTGGATGGGACGGCTGACCAGGCGCAGTTTGTTGCCGCAGCAATTGAACAGCTTCCGGCGTGAGTACGTAACCCTGTCCGTAGTCTTGTGTCCAATCCGTCAAACGAATCATGCCGCCGAGCCGGAGCTTTTCCAGGAGAACATCAAGGCTGTCTCGTGGAATATTCGTGTTCCGCGCGTACTCCGATGGATACCACGGATTCGGCGCGGCAGCAGCGATAAGACGCAGGAGCGCAAGCAGGGCTTCATCCGAGGAATTGGTCATTCATTCAGCCACGAACCAGAGGGAAACGAAGTGCCACGACTCCGGCCTACACTCCGTTGGGACGAATACTCAATATATCTATGCAGGCGCAATAGAGCAATAACTCTCAACCATAGTCACTGCTCACCTCGAGTCCGATGCCCGTGAGGAATGGCTGGCTCATGTCCTCCTCACCTCTGAGATGGAGGATGGAAGCGATTTGCGCTGCCTCTACCCTCCTCTGCCTCCAGCGGGGTCCTGGGGTAAGGGGGCCGAGCTTGCGGGGTAACGTCCGTGAACCTCGTCTTGTCTCAACAGGCCAGGTCGGTACACTCATACCTGCCCCCGAGAAGGAGAAAACCGCATGGATGCAACCGGCCAACTGCGCGTGGTGCTCGCACACGACTGGCTCACCGGCATGCGCGGCGGCGAGAAGTGCCTGGAAGTGCTCTGCCGCCGCTGGCCCAAGGCGCATCTCTTCACACTGCTGCACCAGCCAGGCTCCGTCTCGCCGGCCATTGAGCGCCTGCCCATCCATGCTAGCTTCCTGCAACATCTCCCCGCAGTCCATCGCTATTATCGTTACCTCCTGCCGTTCATGCCCGCCGCCGTATCGAGTTGGCGATTGCCGGCTTGCGATCTGGTCGTCAGCTTCAGCCATTGTGTCGCCAAGGCCGTCAGCCCGCCGGAAGGTGTGCCGCACGTCTGCTACTGCTTCACGCCGATGCGCTATGCCTGGCACATGCGCGAGGCCTACTTCGGTGGCGGCTTGAAAGCCCGGTTGATGGACCGCTTGCTGGCCAGGCTCCGCGATTGGGACCGCCGCACCGCCGAGCGCGTCACGCACTTTGTAGCCATCAGCCGAACCGTGCAGCAGCGCATCGCCGAGTGTTATCATCGGCCGAGCACGGTCATCTATCCGCCGGTGGATACCACGTTCTACTCTCCTGCTCCGGTGCCCCGCCAGGATCACTACCTGGTTGTCTCGGCCTTCGCACCTTACAAGCGGCTCGATCTGGCCATAGCCGCGTGCAGGCGATTACGCCGGCAACTTGTAATCATCGGCAATGGCCAGGACGAAAAACGACTGCGTGTACTGGCCGGACCGACGGTGCAATTCCTCGGCTGGCAGCCGGATGCCGTCATCCGCGACCACATGCGCCGCTGCCGTGTACTGCTCTTCCCCGGCGAGGAGGATTTCGGCATCGTTCCGGTGGAAGCCCAGGCGTGCGGCACTCCCGTGATCGCATTCGGCCGTGGCGGCGCTACCGAGACCGTCGTGCCGCTTGGCGTAGTTACGCCCAACGAGCCAACCGGCGTCTGGTTTGCCGAACAGACCATAGAGTGTCTGGCCGAGGCCATCGAGCTGTTTGATAAACGATTGGGCGACTTCAATCCCGTCATGGCCCGCCGCCAGGCGCTGCGCTTCAACCAGCAACGCTTCGCCGGCGAGTTATTTGCCTATATCGATGCCGTATTGCAGCCTGTCTGCCGCGCCCGTCCAACGGGCGGCGTGAACGACAACTACACTGGCCCGAAGCGTGAGCGAGGCATACCAGCCCGCAGCGCCAGCAAGAGCCTGCCCCTGTCCTTGCTGGCGCTGCGGGCTGGTAACGCTTCGGGCCAGTGTGGTTGCTGAATTGCCCACGGCGATCTAGAATGTGTAAAGCCCGATCAAGGCTTTTCCTTTGGGTTCGATCATGGCCACAGTTACCTCTGCATATCGCCGGTCGTCTGCCCCTCGCGGATTGGTAGGGACCAGCGTGATTACGCCTAACGGACAATGTCTGCGCATCCCTGCCAGTGCCAGGACACATGCTGGCTTTCGCGAGTGGGTCAAGTCGGACGAGTTTCCGGAGAAAGGCATCCGCGTCACCTTTATCGATGGGGAGATCTATCTCGACATGAGCCAGGAAGAAATCGAAACGCATAACAAGGTGAAGACAGAGATCATTCGCGTGCAATCGACTTTGAATCTGGAGTGCGACCTGGGTGAATTCTACAGCGATGGTGTGCTCGTGACCAACGAGGAGGCCAAGGTATCCAACAATCCCGAGGCCCTCTTCGTATCATGGGAAAGCCTGGACGCAGGCCGCGTCTGCCTCGTACCGCGGAAGGGCGAGGCGGGACAGTACATCGAGATTGTGGGGACGCCCGATTGCGTTGTGGAGGTTGTGAGCAAGAGTTCCGTCGCCAAGGATACGAAACGGCTGAAGGAAGCCTATCACCGGGCCGGCATCCCCGAATACTGGCTCATTGACGCTCGCTCTGATGAGATTGCTTTTCAAATCCTTCACTGGCGCAAGAGCGGCTACGCAGCGTCGGCGCAGCGAGATGGCTGGCAATACTCTCGCGTGTTCGGTCGTGAATTTCGCCTGGAGCGAACAAAAGGCAAACGAGGATTGTGGCGCTATCGGCTGAACGTGCGCTTACCAGCAGGTAAAGCCTAGTGTTCGACTCACTGTCTCGCCGTATCATAAGAAATCCCAATGGACCCATCCGCCGCTTTTCGCAGTCTGGGAACAAACGACTGGGATCAACTCCAGGACCGCGCCAGCCGCCTGGAGCAGGCCTGGCAAGACGGGGACAATGTGGAGCTGGATCCGTTCCTGCCGCCGCCGGGCGATGCCCTGCGGACCGTGGTCCTGCACGAACTTATCAAGACCGACCTTGAAATCCGCTGGCGCCGCGGCCTGAGCGCCGACCTGCATCACTACCTCACCAGGTTTCCGGAGCTGGGCAGCGCTCAGACTGTGCCGGTGCAACTTGTCTATGAGGAATACCGCGTCCGCCAGCGCTACGGTGACAAACCGGCTCTGGACATATATCAAACTCGCTTTCCCGAGCAGTTCGCCGAATTGCAACGGTTGCTGCGGGAACAACCGGTAGCGACGGTCGCCAAGGCCGAGGTCACCCCGCCCTTGCAGCCGGCTCAGCCGTCCGCGCCGCCGCTGGCTGGCGGTAGTGACTTGCTGACCGTGGGCGGCGGCTATCGCATGATCAAGCGCATCGGCAGCGGCGGCTTCGGCGAGGTCTGGCTGGCCGAGGCCCCCGGCGGCGTCGAGGTCGCGGTCAAGATCATCTTTCGGCCGCTCGATCACGAAGAAGCGAAACGTGAACTGCAATCGCTGGAACTCATCAAGCGCTTGCGTCACCCTTTCTTGTTGCAGACCCAGGCCTATTCACCGTTGGCCGATCGGCTCTACATCGTCATGGAACTGGCGGACGGCAGCCTGCGCGATCGCCTGAAAGAGTGCCGGCAGGCAGGGCAATACCGGCATTCCGCTCTCAGAGCTGGTCACATATTACCGGGAGGCGGCCGAGGCGCTCGATTACCTGCACAGCGAGCACGTCCTGCATCGCGACATCAAGCCGGACAACATTCTGTTGCTCAAGCGCCATGCCAAGGTGGCCGACTTTGGCCTGGCACGTTTACAGGACAGCACGCGGCTGGCCTCGGTTAGCGGGTCCGGCACACCGGCCTACATGGCTCCCGAAGTATGGCGCGGCAAGGCCAACGAACGCAGCGATCAGTACAGCCTGGCCATGTCTTACGCCGAGCTGCGCCTCGACCGGCGTGTGTTCACAGGCCAGGACATGATGGAAATCATGCTCGATCACACGGAACGCCAGCCGGACCTGGCGTCGCTGCCCGAGGCGGAAAAACAGGTAATCCTGAAGGCGATGGCCAAGGACCCAGCCCAACGCTACCCAAGTTGCCTCGCGTTCATCCGCGCACTGCAACAAGCAGTTGTGTACGAAGACGTGGACCCGTCAGCCGGCGCCGCGGCGTCCCTCTCACCACGCTCTCCGGCCACCGAGCAAACAGCCGGATGGAGTCCTGCTCAATCCTCCGCTTCGACCGCCGCCGCTGATGAAGCAGTACCGGACCGAGCCGGGAGCCAGCCCCGGCTTGATGCCGGCGGGCGACGCAAACGCGGCCTGCTGGGAGTTATCGGCGTACTGCTCATGTTGCTCGCTGGAGCAGTCGCAGTTCTTGCTGTGAAATACTGGCCTCCAGGGCTTAATATTCCAGAAGCCGAGAAGCCGAAGGCGCTCTTGCCGGTCCAGTGTGAACCGGCCGAAGGTGCAAAGGATATCACCGACATGAGCGGCAAATCGTATGTTCAGCGAATCCTTCGGCAGCTCCCGGATGGCGCGCCCGTGGAGTTCATCCTGGTCCCGCAACAGTCGGCCGGCGATCCCCCGACGTTTTACATGATGGACAACAAGGTCACGAACGGATTGTTCGCCCGGTTCGCAGCCGCGCGTCCTGAAGCGGTTCGAGACAGCGTCTGGCAGCGAGGAGCGGATGCGGACGGGCATGATCTCATGAATGACAACCCGCAACTGCCGGTCATGCGTGTCACGGTCAAGGAAGCCGATTTGTGCGCGCGTTGGCTGGGCGGGCAACTGCCGACCGCGCAAGAATGGGACCGGGCCGCCGGCTATCCTGCCAGCGACGGCAGGCTGGGGCCGTTTCCAGCGCTGAACAACAATGTCACCCTCACGGTCAACCGCCGCAAGCAAGGTCCACGGCCTATCACTGAAGCCACGACCGACGACGAAAGCCCCTTAGGCATCCGCGACATGGCCGGCAACGGCCGCGAGTTTACCCGCAACCTGGCGAACAACCCCGAAGGCCGCATCGTGCCGCTTGCCCACCCAGGCAAGGACGATCTTGTCATTCTCCGCAGCCGCTCCTATGCGGCGACCAAACCACTCCTGTACGAAGACCTGGACTATCAACAGAATATGCCGCAGACGCAGTATTACCTTGTGGCCAGCCCATACACCGGATTCCGGGTGGTGCTGGAGTTGCGGCAGTGAACCATGCCGATCCTTTTTCCGTTGCCACATTGGCCGCTTTTTTGGCATGGTGGCATGCCCGCCCCATGTGTCTTTTACCCTGATTCTGCTGCTCTTTAACCTTTGCCGTTTTTGCCGGTAAAAAAGGCGTTGGCGACACCGGCATTTTGACGTATGTGCCAATCATCACACATCTTAGAACGCGGCAACGGGTGCCGGTTTGCAAAAGTGCCGGCAAAGGATGGGTAATGTCTTAATTTGGGAACGTGGGGCAGTGCTAGACATATCTGCATATTTATCAATGAGTTATAGATTGATGGCTGGCGGCCAGCGCGGGCAATGCGGCAACGATGATATTACTGGAGATGAGCCGGGGCAGTGCGGCTTGTCTTATCTTGTGTTCCCGCTTGGCTTTGCACACCGGCCAGCAAGAGAATGGTCCACTGGGGCACCCGGCACCCGTATACCTGCTCCACGGAATTGGTTCCGTACACTGGCTCCACCGGCTCCCACCGGCTCCGGCTCCCTGGACAAGGCGGCCTCGGTACGCTAAAAATAATCTTGAATTGGCAAATTCCCCTGGTGTCCTTCTCGTATTGCACGGTAAGGCAGTCGTTTTGTATAAACTGGGTCGCCTTGTAACCAACGCACATGCCACGGAGGGCAAAGCATGGACGACCTGTCACGGTTTTGTTGCCTGGATCCGGAGTGTCCAGACTATGGCAAACGTGGAGCCGGCAACCTGAGTGTCTGCAATCGCTACGGGGCCAACAAACAACATCGCATGCTTCGCTGTGCCACATGCAAGGCCCGATTTTGCGAGCGGAAAGGCACGCCGCTCTTCCGAGCATGCTTACCCCAAGAGAAGATTCTCTCGATCTTGGCCCATATTGACGAAGGCTGTGGCGTCCGCAAGACCGGTCGGTTGGTCGGAGTGAACAAGGATACCGTTGTCCGTTACAGCAAACTTGCCGGCGAGCACGCCAAAAACCTCCACGACGAACTCGTGGCTTTTTCCCCCTCAGACGCGGGAGGTGCAGTTCGACGAAAAATGGGCGTTCGTCGGCAAGAAAGAGAAGAACTGCGACCCTGCCGATCCCGCTGATGACCAGCAGGGGGATAACTGGGACCATGTGGCTTTCGACCCCGAACACCGCTTGGTCGTGAGTGTTGTGCCAGGAGAACGCATCTCGGAGAATACCCAGGAAGTGGTGCAAGACTTCAAGAAGCGTACCGAAGGCCGGATTCCGAATCTCATCACCACGGACGAATATGCTGCTTACAAGACGGCCATCCTGGAGGCGTATGGGGAAGAGGTCATCCCCGAGCGGACTGGAAAACCGGGACGGCCCAAGGCGCCGTACCAGGTGCCACTGGCCGACTTGAAGTATGCCACCGTGCATAAGACCCGGAAAAAAGGCCGGGTTGTGAAGATCGACCATCGAGTGGTGTTCGGGACGTTCGTGGCCGTAATGGCCGCGCTGGCATTGTCGAAGGCAAGCCGAGCGATCAACACAGCGTTCGTGGAACGGCACAACGGGACTGACCGGAACCGCAATGCTCGAAAGGTGCGGAAGACCTACTGCTTCTCCAAGGATTGGGACGTGCATCAGGCGGTGACCTATTTCACGATGTACAGCTACAACTTCTGCTGGCCGGTGCGAACCCTGCGTCAGCGTGACAGCGAAGGAGGATGGCAGGAGCGGACGCCAGCAATGGCCGCGGGTCTGGCCGATCATGTCTGGACCCTCACCGAATGGCTGACATTCCCAGCTTTGCAACGCGAATAGGACACCAGGCAAATTCCCGAGGGTTCCAGTTTTTCTCAAACATGTCTGCTGCATTGCACGCCCGGTTCTTTATTTCGGGCAACTCGGCTCGTTGATTTGTCAAAGCACAAGAATTGTCGCAGAGTGTGGGTTTGCTGAATCCACCGACTTATTTCACTTCCCAGAGAGGGTTCTTACCAATCCGGAGGTTCCCATGACCCAGCCTCGAAGATGTCTGTTATTCGTTGTCATGCTAATTGTGTTGGACGGTGCCGCGGTCCAGAGGGATGTACACGCCAAGGAACCGCGCAAGCTAGAAGGCCACGACAAGGCAATTACCGCCCTGGCATTTGCGCCCGACGGCAAGATACTCGCCACGGGGAGTTCAGACGGCAAGGTTTGTCTGTGGGATACTGCCACTGACAAAGTCATCTTCCGGCTGGAAGGTGATAAGGATTGCGTCTACGCGGTCGCCTTCGCACCCGACAGCAAACTACTGGCCACGGCAGGGACTGGCAACCTGGTCATTGTGTGGAACCCCGGCACGGGTAAGGAGGTGCGCCGGTTAAAGGGGCATGAGGACAAGATTGCTGCCCTTGCATTTTCTTCTGATGGCAAACTTTTGGCCTCCGGCGGCTACGATAAAAGCATCCGGCTGTGGAATCCGGCTACGGGACAGGAGGTGCGCCAGCTCAAGGAGCATGAGGGCAGGGTCACTGCCCTTGTCTTCTCGCCGGACAGTAAGACCTTGGCTTCGGGTGGCACGGGTCATGCAACGATCCAGGTCAATGGGAACATCGTCGGCACGAGCCAAGCAGACACCATCCATTTGTGGGAATTGACCGGCAAAACCCCGGCGTGGAAGCTCACTTGTCGCGGAAGCAACATAGCCTTTTCGCCCGATGGCAAGACGCTGGCGGGCGGTGGCATGGTCGCGGATATTCAACGAGATCAAGGTGGCACTTCTATTGACGGACACGACATGATCAGCATTATCGATGTCGCGACAGGGAAGGAGATTCGGCAAATCAAATGGCGCGGCAGTGCTGTGGTTTTCTCTCCCGATGGCAAGACGATTGCTTCAGGGATGGGATCGTTGCTGCACTTTGCCGATTTCGGAATCATTGGTCCTAACGGTGTCAACGCTCGCAAAACTGATTACCGGGCGCACCTCTGGGAAGTGGCCACTGGCAAGGAGATACTCAAGCTACCAGAGGAAAAAGCAGTAGCAATCGCGTTTTCTCCAGACGGCAAGACACTCGCTACAGGAAACACGGAAGGTCTGGTCCGATTATGGGACATCGAGGCCGAGAAACGCGACCCTACCCCCGACCCCCGAGAAGTGATCAGGCGGCCTGCTGCCGAAGACAAGCTGCTCAATCGGCTTGATGCCGACTTCGAAGAATTGTTGAAGAAGGAGAAAGATCCAGGCCCACTTCGTGAGGCCGCACGGCTGTTGAACCAGACCAACCAGAGCAGCAACTGGACAAGTTACCTGGATGCGCTGGCGATTCTCAGGCAACACCGGTCCAAGGCAGGTATCCCACTCCTGCTAAGGTACATGGTTGAACATGCCTCATACAGCACCAGTCATGTCGTCATACCTGAGTATCTAGATACGTTTATTCTCCTCACCGGAAAGGATCTCGCGAATCCTTACCAATATGTGCCTGACCGCGAGAAACCGGTACGTGACGCTGTACAAAATCTGGTGGATTCTTGGTGGTCACCTAGCAAAGAGAAACTTTCAATCGACCTTGGCACCATGTCGGAAGAACAGATCCGAGTCATTGCTCATTGCGTTGTCAAGCAAGTTGAATGGTCGATGCGAGACAGCCCCCGTGAAGACGATGTTCAGACTTTATCTCGCAAGTTATCTAAATTGCTACGGCCTCGGGAAGATGAGCGCAGAGCATGGTTTAAGGAAGATTTGCACCCTGCCATGCTACCAATCCTGCTGGCTCCGGCCGGCTATGAGGAAAATCCGCCTCAACAGCAAGCGACACGGGAAACCTATCGAATTCCCTACGCCGCGATTCCGCTGCTGGCAGCCTTGCGAAATAACGATGAGGCCCGACTACTAGACAAGATCGCCGAGGACAATCGGCAAAACTCGGCAACGCGGCTCACTTGCGCCCTGGCTCTTTATGCCGGCGGCGAGAATCTCAATACCTCAAATGTTTTGGCGATCCTCAAGGCCGAGAAAAAGCTTGAGCGCCGCATGGTGGCAATTCTTGCGCTGGAACACAGTCGAGACACAAAAACGGTTGTTCCAGTGCTGCTGGAGTTGCTCGATGATCCCAATAGGCACATCCGCGCTGCGGCCGTGCTGGCACTACGCGGCCCCAAACCGAAGGAATCGCTTCCAAAGCTGAGGCAAGTGCTTGAAGATCCAGGGGCCGGCTATTCCATTTTTGATGTTCTGAACCTTCTCGCGGACATGAACACGCACGAAGCACGTCAGGTCCTGGCAGATAATTTGAAGGCAACACTGGAGGACGGGAGGAAGTCGGCCTACCTGGATCATGCCCTCTATGCCTTTGAGAAAGCGACCGGGAAGAACTGGAGTAGAACAGACAACTTTGCGCGTGTGAACCACCGGGAAGCAGCCGTCAAGGCCCTCGAATGGTGGAGAACACAATTGAAGTAACCGGTCTGGGCGGACCATTGGAGCGGCATTTTGCTTCCCTTGAAACCGACACTGATCCCCGAATTACATCCCTTTTACTGAAGGAGAATTGACATGAACGCTCTCTTGCTAGCAGGTATCCTCTCTTGTGTGCCGGCCGCAGACGATGACAAGACCATCAAGCAACTCGACGCGGACTTCGAGGAGTTGCTGAAGACAGAGAAAGATCCTCAGCCGGCTCGCGATGCTGCACGGCTGCTCGAACAAACCGCTCGAAACGGTGGGTGGGAGTATCGAGACGCGTTGGTGATTGTCCGCCGGGCGCGGTCAAATGCCAGCATTCCTCTCCTTGTCAAGTATGTGCATCTGGAAAGGAGCCAGGAAATAACTGACACTCTGATCATCCTGACCGGCGAGGACATTTCGGCCCTTCTGAGGTTAGCAAATGGCGGCAAGTCTGATCCGGTTTCTTCGCGGACCAAACTAGCCACCACCTGGTGGTTCCCCAACAAAGCGAAGATAACGACGGACCCCGGTAAGATGTCGAAAGAGCAACTCCAGGTTGTCATTGATCGACAACTCGCGGTGGCCGAACTTGGCATGCGCGATTCGTCTTCCGCGCCATCAGGATCGGCGTACCGGATTTCACAAATCCTCGAAAGCTTGAATCGGCCTGGTCTGTACGGCAGACAACAGACCTGGTGGCCGGAAGAAGTTCATCCTGCCATGCTGCCTGCAATCCTCGCAAAGACCGGCTACATCCCTCCCGGGGCCGCGAATGCAGCAGCGCCGGCAAGGGAGGTGTACCCAATTCCCTATGCCGCCATCCCCATGCTCGCTGCGCTTCGGAACTACGGCGAGGCACCGGACCTGGACAAGATTGCCGACGACAAGCAACAGAATTCGGCAACCCGCTTGACGTGCATTCTTGCACTCCACCATGCTGAAGAGGACTTGAATAGTCAAGCGGTTTTGTCGATTCTCGAGAACGAAAAGAAATTGGAACGGCGCATCGTGGCTATCATGATGCTGGCGCACAGCAGAGACAAGAAAGCGGTGGTCCCGAAGCTTCTCCAGTTGCTGGACGACCCCAATGTCCACATCCGAAGTGCTGCAGTTCATTCTCTGCGTAGATGGGCGCCTAAAGAAGCACTGCCCCAACTGAAGAAGATGCTTGAAGACATGGAGCCGGAACTGGATGTTCGCACAGTGCTCGGCATCGTGGGCGCCATACCGACTAACGAAGCTCGCCAGACTCTTGCTTCATTCCTTGAGGTAGCGCTCAAGGACGAGAAAAAGGCAAGGCATGTGTCTGATGCTCTCAGCGTTTTCGAGGAAGCCACCGGCGAGCGCTGGACCGAGGCCGGCGCCCATGACCCAGTGTATTACCGGGCGAAAACTGAGTTGGCTCTGGACTGGTGGAAGACTCACAAGTAAGCAAGACGGGGATCCAAGCGCGGCGGCGCCGGTAGCGCAGTAACAGCCGAAATCTGCACGAGCAAGGATAGCGTCAATAAACGCCGAGGATCAACCTGCAACTTCAGGCTCGTTCGTTTGCCCTGGGCCATACCCAAGACGGGGCCGTCGGCGATACGTACTACGACCACAAGCGCTTCCGCCAACTCACGCATCCGCATGATCGGATAATTGCCATTCGAGCTCCCGAACCCTCTCTCGAAGGTGCGCTATTTCCGCGGCCTGACCGCCGGGACGAATGTGGCGGAAGATAGCATAAAGTAAAGCGATTATCGGAAAGCCATATAAACCAAATTCGCCTGCATTGATACGGCTTTGCGCAACAACAGCCGCGAGCATAAGGACGAACCAAAGGGTGCCGTATGCGGCCGCAAAGTGGCCGTAAAAGCGTGCCATAATTACCTCTCACTATCTAACGCTAGCCCGCTGTGCCGCCGCGGATGGAGTCAATCACCGGCTCCCGTTCACCAACGGAGCGGCGGCATAACGGACCGTTGAACGAAACCGAGGGTTCGGGGGACACCATACTTAATTCTTGACTTCGTTGATCAATTCGGGGATTCGGGGGGGGGGGATTCGGGGGACACCATACTTAATTCATGACTTCGTTGCTGACCTCGCCTCTGTTGACCCGCGTGGCCAGACTGGCGCGCGTTGCTGTTCCTGGTATGCCACACCAAATCACGCAGCGCGGCAAGCGCCGGCAGAAGACTTTCTTCTGGGCTTAGAAAAGGTTGTGTCAGGATCACGCTCGATAACCCTTGCCATGCCCATGTCCTCTTCGCCGCTCAGAAAAAAACCAATTGCAAGTATACCATGTGAACGGCCCAAAGACCGGGGACCGGGTGTCAGCCACCATTATCTACCTATATAGTAGGTAAAACAGCCTAACCCTCGACAAGACGTTCGACCTCGAGGTCGTGCAAACCATCGACCCCGCGGCAGCAAAGTGGTCGGCAGTCCTTTTCTCCTGACATGATCGGCTGAGGCACATTATTTCGGCATAGTGCTGGCGGAGTGTAACATGTGAATCATCGCCGGGCAAATGTTCGGCCCGAAAATCTTCATGACCGGATCCCTCACCTCCAGTGTTGAAACAAAGCCGCATGTGATGATGAAATAAAGACTTGCGGAAACAAGGATCGCGCCCATGCCGCAAAAAGTGTGTCATTATGTGTCACGAGAATTTGCAAAATTGTTTCCCGGCCATGCTGCTCATCACTCATCACTTCTTCCCTACCAGTACCGCAACCGCCACCAATCCTGCCCCGTCGAGCCGGGGCTGAAAAACCAGTGGTTGTCGTCCCACTCCAGCGTCACCGAGCGCCAGCCGAGCGGGATTTTCGGGAACGGATATTCCGGCCCAATGTAGGGGAACGAATTGTACGGATAAGCCAGCGGCGTCGCCACGCGCGAGAAGTTGTTGTACGGGGCATAGGACGGCCAGGCGTAGGGCGGCATGGGCGGCGGCGTGGAACCAGGGTCGCCTGGTCGAATGTTGGAACTGCCGCAAGGCTGGCGGCCGCCGTTGCACGACGAGCAACCTCCTCCGGACTGACAACCGTTGGCACAACCTTGTGTACAGCCGTTGCCTCCCTGTCCACACGAGCCGCCGGGGCCGCCGCCTCCCTGTCCACACGAGCCGCCGGGACCGCCGCCTCCAGGTCCGCCGGAGCCAGCAGGGCGCTGCCCGACGAAAATCGGCGCCGGATCCGGTAAACCGCGACAGGTATCATCAGGACAGGGCGGCGGTCCACACGCCGGCGGCGGCGTGGTCGTCTGCGGCGGCGGTCCACACGCCGGCGGTTGTTCCGGTTCGGCATGGGGAGCGTCGCCAGGCCCCTCGGGAGGAACGACACGGGGCATGTGCAACTCGTCCGGCTCCGGCAAGGCGTTTGCCTGCACGCGCTGAATCGCTCCAAGACCTGGGATCGTGAGACGATCGAGCACACGTTCGACGCCGACCACGCCCTGAACGATCCGAACGACCTCCTGCCGCTGCGGCAAATCGTTTACCTGGCCGGTCAACTCGACGGTGCCGCCATGAACAGCCACATCAATCGTGTAATGCCGCAGCAACCCGCTCTGACGCAGGTGCTCGGCGATCGTGTTGGCGATCTGCTGATTGGCGGTGATCTTCGATGGCAGATTGGCACTGGCGTTGGCAGTGAAACGAGCAGGCTCTTGAGCCGGCACAGAGGGAGCCAACCATGTTCCGGCGGCGGCGAGCAGGATACAACGGATAAGGGAACGACGATGAATAATCACGGCAAGCATCCTCCTGACGTTGTGCGCATAATGACGGGAAATTCTTACCGCGGAAGCCGGAGAGGTCAAACCGTGGCCGGGCAGATTCGTGCAGAAGCCGCCGGATGAAGCCGGCACATGCCGCGCAATTGCCCGGTCGGGCTTGTCGGGAAGACTTTACCTGATCGGCAAGGTCGCAGGGCAATTGGTCGGAGAGCCAACCGGCCGCCAGCGAGAACAGCCCCGTCATCAGGTTGAACGCGGCCCACCATGCCCTCATATCCTATCATTAAGTTGTGGGATAGGTTTCCAACCTGTCGAAGTTATGCACCTGGTCTTGGCAGGTTGCTCCGGGGGCAAAACGGCCCTCGCCGAAAGGTCGAGCATGGGGAAGAAAGTCATCCTCGCAGGGGCGGCACTGGTGGTCGTGGCTGTGGCGGCGCTGGTGGTCGTGGCTGTCTCGTTGGGCTTCTTCTGGCCTTTCGGCCGGCACATTGACACGATGCAACTGCCTGGGGTCGTCGAGATTCAAGAGGTTCGGCTCGGCTCCAAGATCGGCGGTCGCGTCGAGAAGGCCGACCCTCTCCTTGAAGGCACCATTGCCGAGGCGGGCCAGGTGCTTGTAACCATCGAGGTGCCTGAACTCAAAGCGCAATATGAGCAGGCCCAGGGCCAGCTCGTGGCCGCCCAGGCCAATCTCGATCTTACGAAGGACCAGTATGAACGTGCCCAGAAGCTGTTTCCCAGCCGGGCCATCGGCGAGGAGGAGTACCGCCAACGAGAACTGTCCTATCAGCAGGCCCGTGGGCAGTTGACCCAGGTGGAGGGCAGGGTCCGAGAACTCGATGCCAACCTTAGCGAGGCCGAGGTTCGGCGCCGGAGCGCGTTGTGGTCGAGGTCGTGGCTGTCCGCAAGGGCGATCTGGTGATGCCCAACCAGCCGGTCTTGCGCAGTGCTCGCATTGACGATCTCTGGGTGAAAGTCTACGTTCCGGAGACCGACCTGTACAGGTTCAAGCTGGGCCAGGAAGCTGATGTGACCATTGACGGCCTGCCCAACGAGCATTTCGCGGGCACGATCAGGTTCATTGACTCGGAGAGCGAGTTCACGCCCCGCAACGTCCAGAGCGCCGACGAGCGCAGGCACCAGGTGTTCGGCATCAAGGTCCGTATTGCCGATCCAAAGGGAAGGTTTAAGTCCGGGATGGCCGCCGAGGTGACTTTCAAGTTTCAGTAATCTTGAAGAAATCCGCAATCCGAATGTCGAAATCCGAAACACAACGCGAATCATCCGGCGACAAGGTGATCGACGTCCGCAGTCTGACGATTCGCTTTGGCTCCTTCACCGCCGTGAACCGTGTCAGCTTCACCGTTTCGCCCGGTGAGGTGTTCGGCATGCTCGGCCCCAACGGCTCGGGCAAGACCACGGTGATCCGGGCTTTGTGCGGCCTGCTGCCGTTCGCCGAGGGGTCGGCTTGTGTGCTCGGGCAGGACGTGAGCAAGGATGCCGACGCCATCCGCGTCAAGCTCGGCTACATGTCGCAAAAGTTCTCGCTCTACGAGGACTTGACCGCCACGGAAAATATGGATTTCTACACCGGCATCTACGGCCTCACCCCCGCGACCGCTCGGCAGCGTAAAGCGGAGCTGACGGAACTGACCGGCTTGGGTCCGTATCTCGACCGCAGGGCCGGCAAGCTCTCCGGGGGGACGAAACAACGGCTGGCGCTGGTGTGCGCGCTTTTGCATCGGCCGCAACTGGTCTTTCTCGACGAGCCGACCGCCGGCATCGACCCCGTGGCTCGCCGCGACCTGTGGGATCTACTGTTCCGCCTCGCCGCCGAGGGCATCACGCTGTTCGTCACCACTCATTACATGGACGAAGCCGAACGCTGCGCCCGCGTTGGCTACATCTACATGAGCAACTTGCTTGCGGTCGGCACGCCCGAAGAGCTGAAGCACCTGCCTGGCGTGTCGCCGCCGGGCACGCGCCGGCTCTCCATCGTCGGCCACGACATGGCCGGTCTCCTGGAAAAGCTGCGCAACCGCCCCGGTATCCGTTCCGCCACGATCTTCGGCCAGGCTATCTATGCTCTGGTGGACGCGGACCGTTCGAACGATGATCTGGGCCTCAAGGGAGTTGAGATACACCCGGCGGAGCCGAGCTTGGAAGACGTGTTCGTAGCGTTGTCGCGAGCACAGTCCAATTAGGAGATCAACATGCCCGCTGCCTTCTCCCTTCAGCGCACCGCTTCCGTCGCCCGCAAGGAATCCTTGCACATCATGCGCGACCCGGCCACGTTGATCTTTGCTCTGTTCATTCCCATTCTCGAACTGTTCCTGCTCGGCTACGCCATCGACACCAACGTGCGCAACATCCGCACGGTGGTCATGGATCAGGCGCAGACGCAGGAGAGCCGGCAGCTCATCGACAGCTTCGTCAACACGGATGATTTCAATATCGTCCGTTACGTGTTCCGCGACCAGGATCTGGAAGAGGCCATCGTAGCCGGCGACGCGATGGTCGGCATCAAGATTCCTGAGGACTACTCGCGCCGGTTGGAGGCCGGCGACACGGCCCAGGTTCTGGTGCTGGTGGACGGCTCACAGTCGGCCGTGGCCGGTGAGGCGGTCAACGTCGGCAATGCCATCGGTCTGCGCGAGTCCGCCAAGCGGATTCTGGGGACCCGGCAGCTCCCGGTCGATGTCCGTCCGCGTGTGCTCTTCAACCCGGACACGCGCTCGGCCAACTTCTTCGTGCCGGGGTTGATGGTGGTCATGTGTCAGATGATGGCCGTGATGCTGACCGCCAACGCCGTCGTCCGCGAGAAGGAAAACGGCACCCTGGAACAGCTCTTCATGACGCCGGTGCGGGCCATTGAACTGACGCTCGGCAAACTGGTGCCTTACCTCGTGCTGACGGTTGTGGAGTTCTGCGGCCTCGCCCTGCTGATGCGGGTGGTGTTCCAGGTGCCGATCCACGGACATTTCATGACGTTGCTTGGTCTGGCTCTGCCGTTCATTTTCACGATGCTGGGCATCGGCCTGTGGATCTCGACGCGGGTCAGCACGCGCGAAGCCGCCAGCCAGATGGTGCTGGGCACGATGTTGCCGTCGATCTTCCTCTCGGGTTACATCTTCCCGCTCGACTCGATGCCGCGTTTCTTCTACTGGGTGGCACAGGTCATCCCGACCACCTGGCTGATCGACGCCTCCCGCGGCGTCATCATCCGCGGCGCCGGCTGGAGCGAGCTGCGCACGCACGCCATCGTGCTGTGGAGCATGGCGATCATCGTGCTGGTTTTCAGCGTGGTGAGCTTCAGGAAGCGGTTGGGGTGAGATGGGGATGGTCTGGGAAGGCTGCTACCGTCAAGGTCCTACTCTGACCCTGGATAACCAATCAACCGCTCACCCGTCGAACATCGCCTGCACCGTCTTCATCGGTAGGTAGAGATGCCGGGGGTTATCCTCGAGGCGGATGAAACCATACTTCTCATAGAACGCCAGCGCCTCGTCATCGATCGCCCAGACATCGACGGCGAAAGCCCCCAACCGTTCGGAAAGCTCCAGGGCCGCATGAAGTGCATGGAAGAGAAGAGTCTCGCCAAGCCGTAGGCCGCGGAATGATTGATCGACAGCGAGCCGGCCGATGTGGACTGTCGGAATGGGATGTTTCGGTAGCTTCTTTCGCAAGGCAGCGGGGAGGCAGGTGGCGTCGAACGAACCGGCGGCCAACGTGTAATAACCAGCAACTCGCTGTTCTCCCGGCTTCGTGGCGACGAACGTACGCCCCAGCCGGCGTTTCTCATACTGCGAAACGAGCGTGCGCAAGAACGCATCAAGCGGCAGTTTGCCGCAGGAGAATTCCCGGCGTTCGTGCGCGGCTTGCAGTCGTTCGAATACCCAGTCAGCCATGATTTGCCTTGAATCGCTTCGCCGCTCTTCGCGCAGCCGCGTTCGGTCGCGGGGGATTCTCAAGCGATTTCGCGAACCGTTGCGCGTCGCGTTCGGAAAGCTGGACGGAGCCTTCCTCTTCGGAGAACCGTAACTCATCTTCCGGGATGATCCGAGCCTTGCGAATGCGATATTCGTCGTCGCTGACGGCGTCGATAATCACCGGCGAATTGGCAAACCCCGGCAGAGTGACACGGCCCTTGCTGTCCGCTATACGGATGATAAAATTCATCGTCGAAACCACCTCCGTTTCTAGCATACGCGACGTGGGAAATCCGTCAAGTGGGAACTTCCCACTTCACAACCCCAAGACGGGCTAATCCCTGATGGATGGCAACTCACGCAGCCACAGAACGGCGGGGCGCAATCTCGATGGGGAGTGAGCTGCTTCGCTGTGCTTCCGCCAGGTAGCGGCGAATGCGTTCCTCCGGCCAACCTTCCATGAACCGCAGTGCAGAGCCGATCACGTAATCCCGGTCGCATTCCACAGCCAGCCACCTGCGGTCAAGTCGCTCGGCCGCCGCGCCGCTCGTGTTCGAGCCGGCAAAAATGTCCATGACAAGGTCGCCGGGGTTAGTCAGAAAGCGGATGAAGAATTCCGGCAGCACTTCAGGGAACCGGGCCGGATGCGGCTGCAAACCAAACTCTTTGCACAGTCGCAGATAGAGCGAGTTTGACTCGGTGTTCGGCCAACGTAGTAGGTTTGAAGGAATGGCCCCACCGTTGTCGGTGCCGAAGCGCCGGCCAATGTCGTGGCCCGAAGGGCGTTCCTTCGGTTGGATGAACGCCACGGGATCTTCCAGCAACTTGCGCATCCGCTGGCTGTACGGTGTCAGCACGTTACGGACATTGGCCTTCGGATATTCGGTTTTTGACAGCCACCAGATGGTGTTGACCGAGTCCTTGGCCCGAATCTTGCGCTTGTTGACCCACTCGATCGGCGACGGCAGCTTGGCCGGATTGTGCCAGAAGAACTCCTCGGCCAGGAAGAAGCCGCATTCATCGCAGAGCCGCAGCAGCACGCGGTAGTTGTGCAGCGAACGAACCGGCACGCCACGCCGATAGGCGCCGCCCAGGTCGATGACGAAACTGCCCGTGTCTTTCAGCACCCGCCGGACAAGTGGACCGAACGAGACGAGCCAATCGACGTAGGCCGACTGATCGAGGTTGCCGTAAGCCTTCTCCCGCAGGAGCGCGAACGGGGGAGAGGTGATAACCAGATCGACGGAACCGGCAGACAGCGTGGGCAGGAATTCTTCGGAGCGTGCCACGACTGCCCGGCCGAGCGTGGTGGTGTAGAGGTCGCGCGGAGGCTGGTCGGTGGCGGCGTCGACAGACGTGCCCTTCGCTCTCTTCTGCTCGATCCGAACAGAGACTTTGCGATCCATCACGCGAATCACCCTCCTGGCGCGGACTATCCGTGGTCGCCAAGAATAATCTCAAGATGCCATTGCGGGCAAGGCCGAGTTCAGGGCCGGATTGAAGCAATGGCGGTTGCTCGGCGGGCGGGGTCGGCGTCGATACTGTCCAGCATTGCAAGCGCGTTGCTGGCTCTTTTGAGTGTTTTCTGCGCTTCGGCAGGAGAATGAAAAGGGCGTAAGGATCGCAAGTCGTAGGAAGCTTGGTTGCGAAGCCTGCCACAACTTGACGGGCCAGATCGAGAAAAGCTCTACCTTGCATCGGTACATCCGTGTCTATCTTGCATCACAAAATGCCGGCAAACATCCGGAGGAAATGTGTTCACGAACCAGCCGCCCCACTCCCACCAAGTTCGGTCATCGCCAACATATGGGTCATTTCGCATCGCTTCGATAATGATGCCCGGCTCGTCACCTGTATCGTAAGGGAGCGCCAATGTCACATTGATGCGGTCTAGGTTGGGCACCACTTGCCGCGTATGCTCCAGCATCTGCTCGAATTCCGCCTGCATGCCTAATTCGGCGATGCGAGCGGCGGCCTCTGGTTCGATGGTCAAAGGAACCGTCGTGAGCACGGACATGTTCAGTCTCCTGGAATCGATTAATTGAGTCCTGCTTGCTGTAGTATATCGCCGTGGCTCTGAACAGGCAGCGCCAAAGGACCCGAACTCACCTCGTTCCACTCCGCATAATCATCACCACCCCACCGCGCATGTCGAATTTTCTCCATTATCCGTACCGCCTCGTATTCGTGCCCGCCCCCCGAACAATTATCATAAACATTCATGCTGCCCCAGCTTCTCCAGGCTACCAGCGGGCCTGTCCCATCACCTCCTGCGGCAGCGGAGCGTACAACCATGCGGAAAATCACCTTGGAGATGTTCGCCGGCCTGGCCGGACTTGGCCTGGTGCTGGCCCTGCCCTGCTTTTGTCTGGCTCAAGGCTTCAGCAGCGAGGAGTTGGAACGAGGCGTGCGTCCGGGAGCTTCGGTCCCTTACGACGGGGCACCCTTCAGCCAGCGTTACAACGATTTCGGCCCGATATTCTACCACGGGTTCGACGCCAATAGCTTCGCCTACCTGGAGTACCTCGACCGGCTCGATCGGCAGCGCAAGTTCGGCTACCTCTGGCCGTCGAGCAAGTGCGGCAGCGATTACCAGGTCGAGCAAATCGACCGCGACTACTGGACAAACTCCTATGGCCGCTACGGCTCCGGCTGGCGCCTCTTCCGGCGCTAACAAAGCGCGAAAAAACCGCAAGCGTGACTCCTCCGCTTGCGGTTTCGCGTTGTCAGTCTACTTCATCGGTGAGTAATCCGTCGGATTCAGGAAGACCGACTCCACCTTGTCAACAAGCACTCCATCTTTCTCGGAAGCGTCCTTCGCTGCTTTCCATTCGGGATCATCGCGGAACGCCTTCCAGCTCTTGTCGGCCGCTTCCTTGCTGGGATAGGCTAGGATGTAGACCATCTTCTGCTCAGCTTCTTTCGCGTCAGTGGGTACCCAGAAGCCGACGATGGTCATACCGTGCTTCTGGAACAGCTTGCAAGTGTGATCGCGGAAGCGCGCGTGCAGAGCGTTCATCTTGCCAGGAGCGGCGTAGTAAGTTCGCATCTCGAAAACGTGCGTGTCTATCTTCTTTTCTTCCTTGTCGGCGGCGTTGGCCTTAGGGCCGATGCCTTGTTTCCCTTTCGTCGCTGTCTTGATCCGGCACAAGCTCGTGTTCGCCGTGATGTACAGCACCGAGCCGTCGTCGCCCCAGTTGCAGTTCGAGGTCGGCACGCCGGTCGCCAGTGTGCCCAGATGGGTGCCGTCCGGAGTGAAGACAAGGACGCCGCCCGGCCCCGTGGCGAACAGGTTGCCGGCCTGGTCGATCTTCATGCCGTCCGGCAACCCCTTCTTGGTCTTGTCCTTCGTCATCGGCGTGGCGTCGAAGAACACTTTGCCCTTGCCGAGCGTGCCGTCATCCTTCACCTCGAAGGCCATCCATACTGCCTTGTCCGGATCGGAATTACCCACGTACAACGTCTTCTCATCCGGCGAAAAGGCGAGACCGTTCGGCCGGGTCATGTCTTTCAGCAGGGGCGTGAGCTTGCCATCCTTCGACAACCGGAAAACGCCGCAGAAATCCAGCTCGCGGGCCGGGTCGTCCCAGCCTTTTTCCAGGCCGTAAGGCGGATCGGTGAAGTAGAGATCGCCGTTCGATTTGCAGACCACGTCGTTCGGGCTGTTGAAGCGTTTGCCCTCGTACTTGTCGGCCAGCGTGATCTTCTTGCCGTCCTTCTCGACGCGCGACACGCGGCGGTCGCCGTGCTCGCAAAGAACAAGCCGCCCTTCGCGATCGAGAGTCAATCCGTTGGAGCCGGTCTCGCCGCCGCGCGCTTTCGTTCCTGTGTAGCCGCTCGGCTTCATGTATTCGCTCTCACCTTCTCCCTCCTTCCATTTGAAGATGGTATTGTTGGGGATGTCGGAGAAGATGACGCATTTTTCTTTGGGCAGCCACAGCGGCCCTTCCGTCCACTTGTGACCGTCAACAAGCTTTTCGATCACCGCGTCCTTCGGTATGAGCTTGTCGAAACGCTCGTCCTTGCGCTCGATGATGCCTATTGTTGTGGGCTTCTTGTCGTCGCCCCGAGCAGGCAGCAAGCCGATAGTGACAAGAAGCAGTGCGGGAAAGATCCAGTGAATCGTTTTCATGGTAGGTTGAACCTCGTAGATTGGAAACCTTTCTTCCTCGTTAGACGAGCCGAGTAGCGTAAGCTGCCGGGTGAAGACCTGCAACACCCGACCGCTTACGCGGTTCGGCTCGCCTTAAGCACGACTGCGAGCTACTACTTCGCCACATCCTGGAACACAGTTACACTGTGCGTTATCAACGCCTTGTCCTCGAAGTAAGAGCAACTCGAATAGCCGCGGAACGCCTTGAGCACTTCGAGAACGGTGTTGATCTGTTTGCGGGCGTCGTCCATGCTTTTCTCATCCGCTCCCGCCGCGGTCGCCCAGGAGTTCATGGCGAATTCCACCCACGGCGTCGCCGCATCGACGAGCGCGGGCCAATCGAAATGAACGACCGCCGCCATCGGCCGCTTGAGATCGGCCAGCGGGCCGGTGGACACCTTCAGGGGCGTGCTGGTCAGCAGACGCTCGCTGTGCTCCTGCGAGATGGTCAGGACGGCCACCTTGTCCGACAGCCCGGCGTTGGGGATGATCTGCTTATCCAGGCCCCACTCCTTGGGCAAGGCATAGGCATAAATCTTGCCCGCTGCCACCTTGCGAATGTCCGGCTCCGGAATCTTGAAATCGGGGATGTCCGTTTTAGGTTCCAACTCCCGGAGCTTGGCGATGAACTCGTTGACAATCGCGCGATACTCGCCGATCGCCTTCTCCAATAGTGCCGCGTCGCTCACCCCGGCCACCACGGCTGGTTCCAGCATGGGCAGCGGCTTGTCGCTCTTCGGCATCTGCTGAATCCATTGCTTGCTGGTCAGTTTGGCATCGAGAACGAACGCCACCTGCCCGTCGGCCAGCGCCGGCAGGAGCATCTTGCCGGTCGCCTCGTCCAGCCGTTTGAGGAGAGGTTGCATTGCCTTGGAGAACTTCTCGAACTTTTCCTTCTCCTCGCCTTTCAGGTTCGGCAGGACAAACTCTTCAATGTAGCCGTTGCCGGCCTTGAGCCACTTGACGAGCATCAGATACTGCTCGGGTGAATACTTGGCCCGGCCGGCCGCGACCAGGATGGGATTGCCGCCGGCGTGGTTCAAGATCGTGAGCGGTTTGGAGCCGTCCAATCCCTTGTGTTCGCCCCAATCATAGGAGTAGCTTTCGTAGCCGGCGCCGTTGAGAAACGTGAATGACAGCTCCGCGCCGGGTTCGGGCATAAGCGATTTGAGGTCCTTCCCCAAGCCGTCCAGGTCCTTGTCGATCCGCTTGCGTTGCTCGGCGGTCAATTTCGCATCCGCCAGAGAGGTCCGGGCCGCGCCGAGCCAGTCGTCGATGGTCCTCGTGTTCGAGGCCAGACGGGTGTTCATGTCCTTGCTGACGTAGTGGATCGACGTCAGGCGCTTGTTGGCGTGCTTGGCCAACGGCTTGAATTCCGGCAGCTCGGCCACGCTCTTGCCCTGACCGAGCTTGGCCAGATGGCTGGTATCCTTGCCGATGCCCAGGAGAAGATAGCCGTCGCGAATGCCCAGAGCGATCGTCACTTGCAGCTCTTTCAGTTTCTTGACCAGCTTGTCGAACTCGCCCGGCTTTTCTTCCAAATCCTTGATCGGGACCTGCTCCCAGGGCACGAGCTTGCCGTCCAACGTCAGGGTGAGAAAGCTGTTGTCGCCCAGTTTGACTCGCTTCAGGCGGCCTTTCAACTCCGGTTTCTGCTCCGTGATCCCTTTCAGCAGTTCTTCTAGCCGTTGCAACTGTTTCTCGGCCCGGTCCAGCTTGCTGAGCTTGAAGCCGATGACCACGTTGGGGACCTTGATGGCGTCCGGATTGGCCGACAGAGACGCAGGACCGAGATCAACTGAGCTTTGTTCGGATCGCCGCCCTTGCCGGTTATTTGCATGAGGGTCGGCCCGACGCTCATGGCGCTGTTGACCTGTGCCAGCACGTCCATAAGCCCGGCCGAGTCCTGGCCGCCGTAGACGAACACCTCGTTGGAGAACATATCCAGCAGCAGTTCGACAAGCTGGCGGTTCTCCGGCTGATCGTAGAGCTTGCGATACTCGGCATAGGGACCATCGGGGTCGAGGAGATCTTCGGTCTGCTTCCACACCGCCTGCACGGACGGCAGGGCCATCAACTTGGTCCAGGCCCGGCTCTGGGTGACGGCCTCCACCTGCTCGCGATTGCGCAGCCAGGCATGGTAAAAACTGGCGTCGGCCGGGACCCAGTGGAGCGAGCTGTCCACCTTATCGGAGCCGGCCGCGCGTGCCGGCTGTTGCCAGGCCGCGCCGGCGAGCAACGCCCCGATCAGGACGGCCGCGGTAAACCATCGCGATGTGTATACACGGTGCTGTGACGACATGATCGACCCCCCTTGATTGGCTGTGATAGGGGACCACTGACATGAGGTCCCCCCGTGGAGAGATTGTAGCCGGGAAGGCATGAGGAAACAATTGCCTTCTCCTGTTTCCGCGTGATCGCTCTCATCTTGAGGGACACCGACGCTCGGAGTATGATGCTGGAAAAGGAGAATTAACACATGATTCAACTTACTCGCGAACAACGCCAGGAGCTTCATGGGCCGGACCCCGCACGCGCGATTGATCCTGAAACACAAGAGACTTACGTGCTCGTTCGGGAAGAGGTATTCGAGCGGATAAAAACTGTGTTCGATGAGGATGGTCTCGACATGCGTCAGGTTGCCGTTCTCGTGCAGAAAGCCATGCGCGACGACGATGCTGACGATCCCGCCCTGGAAAGTTATCAGAAGTACCGCTTATGAGCCAACGGGGCGACGTGGTTATCATTGACTTTCCTTTTACATCTGTCGGATCCACTCAAGAAGCAAATGGCCGTATCTCTCAAAGCTGCTTTGGAGTTGCCATATAAGTGATTGACATGTGGGATCGCTCAATGACAAACCGCCGGCGTGGAGGATCTTTATGTGCGCAATCAGCCTGCACGCTTGTCAATCACCACGGCGCGGCGTAGATAGGACATATCCTGCGATCCATCGATCCTTCGCCCCCAGGAGCAGCATCCCATGATTAGCTTCTCGTGTTCCAGTTGCAGCCGGCAGTTGAAGGTCAAGGAGGAGTATGCGGGGCGCAAGGCCAAGTGTCCTCATTGCGGCAAGCCGGTGCAGGTACCGGCGCCGGTTCGGACCACAGGCGCGATCCTGGCCGCCATCGCCGGGCGCTCTGGCAGTCCCACCGCCACCGGCGATTCTCGTTACCGGAGCGCCTCAAGGGGACACACCAGAACCGCAACCCGCCGGTGCCGTTTCTCCCGAAGATTACTCTTTCCTGGCGCCCGCCAGAGCACCGGGCGAACTCGGCTGGCTGGGATCGTACCGCATTCTACAGGTGCTCGGCGCCGGCGGCATGGGGATCGTCTTTCTGGCCGAGGATCCGCAGTTGCAACGCCGGGTTGCCCTCAAGGTGATGCGGGCGGCGGTAGCAGCCAATAGCACATCCCGCCAGCGCTTCCTGCGCGAGGCCCGTGCGGCGGCAGCCATCGAACACGATCACATCATCAGCATCTATCAGGTGGCGGAAGATCGCGGCGTGCCCTTCCTGGCGATGCCGTTCCTCAAGGGCGAATCATTGGATGCCCGGCTGAACCGTGACGGCTCCTTGCCGGTGCCGGAGGCGCTGCGCATCGGCCGCGAGATTGCCGAGGGACTGGACGCCGCCCACCAGCACGGCCTGATTCATCGCGACATCAAGCCGGCCAACATATGGCTGGAAGACAAAGGGCGAGCCGAGCGGCGTCAGCCGCCGGGTGGTTCAGAAGTCGGCGGCCGGGTAAAGATCCTCGATTTCGGCATGGTCAGGACAGCCGATAGCAATACGCACCTCACCCAAACCGGGGCGATTGTCGGCACACCGGCGTACATGGCCCCGGAACAAGCACGCAGCCTGCCGCTCGATGCCCGCTGCGACCTGTTCAGTCTCGGCTGCATGTTGTACCGCATGACGACCGGCACGCTGCCGTTCAAGGGCACCGATCCGCTGTCGATACTCCTGGCTGTGACCAGCGATCCGCCCGAACCGCCACGCAAACTGAATCCGGCGCTGCCAGCGGCGCTTTCCCATCTCATAATGCGGCTGCTGGCCAAAGACCCCAAAGATCGGCCGGCCTCCGCGCGAGCGGTTGTCGAGGCGATTGAGGCCATCGAGCGCAAACCGGCCAGCGCGGCCATCCCGGTGGCCAAACTGGTGGGGCAGTCCGGAACCCCGGTTGCTCCGAAAGACCAGGTTTCTGTGCCGAGAGGCCGTTATAGACTGGTGGCTGCGGTCGGTGCGGGAGTGCTGTTCGTGGCGATGGCTGTCGCGGGAATCATGCTGTTTCGGAGCACCCAGAAAGGTACACCCGCCATCCAGCCGGAGACAGGGCTGGCAGCAAACACCAAACCGGCCGAACCGGTGGCCAGCAAGCCACCGCCGGATAGGAAAAAGACCGACGATGACAAGAAGCCCGAACCGGCCAAAGATCCATACTCCGAACTCTTCTCCTTTCCGATAAAGGTCACTCTGGATGAAAAGCAGAAGGAGAAGCTGGCCGAGTTGCGGCAGAAATATGAATCGGAATTAACCCGCATCGACAAGGAGGAAGCTGAATTTCAGGCCCGCGACAAAGCAGGGTACTACGGCAAGTGGGGTTCTGTTGATCAAGACGCCGGGAGTGATTACCGTCGTTATAGGCGGTTCCATATCGAGAGGGAAATTATCGGAAAAAAGAACGCTCTGTTGACCGACGTCCAGAAGGAAACGCTAAACATCAAGGTCTTTATCCCGTCGTATGCTCAGGAAAAAGCTCTTAACGACGATAAAATCTGGGATCTGGCACAGCTCGAGAAATTTTTCCTCATCGAGTCGCGTTCCTATGATCCTGACGAGCAGGTGGTTTCCTTCCTAGTGTTGACAAAGAAGAAGTGGACGCAGGTGGAACTTGATCAGGATAGGGCCAACTGGGATCAAGGCAAGATGCGGGCGATCTTCTACAACAAGAACGAGGAAACAATGGGGCGGTCGCTTAGTTCCGGGTTTTCGCTGGGGCATCCGCTGGGGCATCCGCTGGGGATTACGAAGGTGTTTGCAAAGCTCAACGACAAACAAGCCGAGGAAGGGCTACAGCGCTTTCGCATCAAGATAGACCTGGGCGATGGCACTTTTTACCATGAAGTTGTGGGCAAGGGGATAAAAGACGCTGCCAGTGTGAAGCTGTTTTACCCGGAGCCAAAGTGACAGCGGGGTTGCAGAATAACGGCAGGGCGCTGGCCGGGAAACGAGCTGCCAGGCCGGCCGCGCAGTACAATGCTAGCGATGGCTGTACCCCGTGGCCACGAGGACAGCCGGCAGAATATGCGGCGGCCGAAGGTCTGCTTCCCTTACCCTTCGGCTGCCGCCCTTCCAGAGAAAGGGAAGCTAAAAGGGGAAGCGTCCATGCACGTGCAAGACCTGCAAACCGCACTACGCCGCCAACCATTCACACCGTTCCGGCTCTTCCTATCCGATGGTGCCGCCTACGACATTCGCCATTCAGAGTTGTGCGTTCCTGGCCGGCGTTCGGTGTTCATCGGCATTGAGGAATCGGAAACAAACGAGCTGCTCTACGATAAGTACGCCATCGTGGACCTGGTTCACATCCCCCGCCTGGAACCGCTGGAGAAGGCAACGGTGGGCGGCGGCAACGGGCAGTAGAATGGCAAGCATCAGGACAGGGGCGGCCAATTAGAGAAGTTGTCAACGATGTGCAGAGAGCCGGGCAGCGGGATGTGTTTGTCCAGGCCGATGACAACCGTTTTGTCGTGCGCGGTCCGAAGGGACGCGAACATATCCTTGAGGCGAACGGTGAGCACGTCACTTCCGTTGGGCGGCCGGATGCCGCTCATCAAGCCAGGCTGCGGGATGGCGCCATCCGTCCAGCCACAGATGATGAGTTTCAGAAAGTGAAGGAATTCGTCCACTAAGGTGAAGCCGATGCAAGACGAAGAAATGACGCTGGTTAACATCTGCACCGACCTGGTCAGCATGAAGAAGCACGAAGCTTTCCCTCTTCACTTGCTGGGCAGTCGGCGAGTTGGCGAGTGGATCAGTGTCCGCGAACTGTGCCTTCAGGTCGGCGTTCCGGCAGCCGACCTGAAGCCCGACCTGTTCACGACATGGCTTCCTGACCCGCTGGGTCAGGATGGCTATGTCGTGATCTTCTTCTATGATGATGAGTCCAAGTGGACCACGGCGGCCCATTACAACCGGCAACGGCTGTTGAATAGTGCATCTCACAAGTAAACTGAGTTGCGCACCCCTGCGACCATTGCAAGCCCCGCGGCAGTCAATGCTGTGGCAGCGGGGGTAGCAGGGGTCAGAAACCTTAACGGATATCCTCACTCTTAATATATTCCTTACCCTGGCTCCGGTGTGAAAGTCCAGGAATGCACCGTGCCGGCAGCAAGCTATTTCGGGGAACGCGGGGTTTGCAGGATAATGACGGGGCGCCGTCCGGGTAACCTCCTGACTTCACCTTTGATAATTTCCCACCAGTGACGCTTCGCAGAAGCGTTTTCGGTTCTGCGTTTTCGGTCAACGCTTCTCTGAAGCGTCGCTAAACGTTTGAATCGTGCATTCCCGGCGAATTCGTCCTATCCTTGTTTAGCACCGTTGCGTGTTACGGCCCGGCACGAATCCGGGTTGCATGAATTGCCCAAAAAAGCGTACAAAACAGAATGTGTCGCTAACTCTTGACACGGACAAGCCAGGGGAGATGCAAGCATGTGTGGAATCGTTGGTTACATCGGCCGCCGTGAGGCGGAGCCAATTTTGTTGGAGGGCCTGAAACGCCTGGAATACCGCGGCTACGACAGCGCCGGCATGGCCACGCTGACTGGCTCGAAACTGCACCTCCGCAAGCGGGCAGGCCGAATTTCCGAGCTGGCCGCGCTGCTGACCGATGAGCCGGCCCCCGGTTGTCACGGCATTAGCCACACGCGCTGGGCCACCCACGGCGGCGCCACCGACGCTAACGCCCACCCTCATCTCGGCGGCGACGGAGCCGTTGCCGTCGTTCATAACGGCGTCATCGAGAACTACGTCGCCCTCAAGCAACAGCTCCAGGCCGAAGGCTTCGTCTTCCGCAGCCAGACCGATACCGAGGTCATCGCCCACCTGATCGCTCGATACCTCGACGGTGACCTGGTCGAAGCCGTGCGCAAGGCCTGCGCCCGGCTCAAGGGCACCTACGGTTTGGCCGTCATCAGTCCGCAGCATCCAGACATGATCGTCGGCGCCCGCCTCGGCAGCCCGCTCGTTCTCGGCGTCGGCGAAGGCGAAGCGTTCCTGGCCAGCGATCCGAGCGCTCTGCTGGGCCACACGCAACAGGTAGTCTATCTGCAACGACCATCAACTGTGCGAACTCACGCCGGAAGAATGGAAAATCTCCGATCAGGACAGCGAGCCGGTCGAAGCCCTAATCCAGCAGATCGACTGGGATCCAGGCGACGCCGCCAAGGGCGATTTCGAGCACTACATGCTCAAGGAGATTTACGAGCAGCCCGAGACGCTGGAAAACGCCATGCGCGGCCGGCTCGACGACGTCGATTGCAGCGCTCACCTGGGCGGCCTCAATCTCGATACCGCAGCAACTGCGCCGCATCGATCGCGTCATCATGACCGCTTGCGGCACCAGCTATCATGCCGGGCCTGGTCGGCGAGCACCTGTTCGAGGAGCTGGCCCGCATCCCGGTCGAGGTCGAATACGCCAGCGAGTTCCGCTATCGCAACCCGCCCATCGACCGCAACACCATCGTTCTGGCCATCACGCAGTCCGGCGAGACGGCCGACACGCTGGCCGCCTTGCGCGAATCGAAACGCAAGGGCCATCCGACCCTCGCCCTGTGCAATGTGGTCGGCAGCACCATCGCCCGCGAGGCCGACGGCGGCGTCTACCTGCACGCCGGCCCGGAAATCGGCGTCGCCAGCACCAAGGCGTTCACGGCGCAGGTGTCCGTCCTGACGCTTGCTGGCCCTTTACCTGGGCCGCATGCGCGCACCTGTCAAGCATCCAGGGCGCACGCATCATCGACGAGCTGCGTGCCATGCCCGACATGCTTCGCCAGACGCTGCAATGCCACGACAGCCGTGCGGCACATCGCCGAAAAATACTACCATGTCAACAATTTCCTCTACCTGGGCCGCCAATATCTCTTCCCGGTGGCTCTGGAAGGGGCGCTCAAGCTGAAGGAAATCAGCTACATCCATGCCGAGGGCTATCCCGCCGCCGAGATGAAGCACGGCCCCATCGCCCTGGTCGATGAATATACGCCGTCCGTCTTCCTGATCCCGCGCGGTGCCGTCTTCGACAAGGTGATGAGCAACCTGGAAGAGATCAAGGCCCGCGGCGGCCCGGTGATCGCCGTGGCCTGCGAGGGCGATGCCGATGTGGCCGCCAAGGCCGATGACGTGATCTTCGTGCCCGAAGTGCCCGAATACTTGCAGCCTCTGGTTACGGTCGTGCCCCTGCAACTGCTGGCCTATCACATCGCCTTGCTGCGTGGTTGCGATGTCGATAAGCCCCGCAATCTGGCGAAGAGCGTCACGGTGGAATAACACTTGCGTTTAGCCGCGACCCGGCAGGGGAGCGCGAAGGCGCGGGACTTTACGGGGTTACACATGCGTATCTGTGTCTTCGAAGACAGTGGCGTCAGCGCCCTCGGCCCGCTGACACTCTGCCATCCTGCGTTCGACCTGCTGTGTGGCGCTTTCTCGCTCCTCGACCGCCATTGCCGTTACTTCTCCGCCGGCGAGGCCGGTGCCTTCGTTCGGCCCATTCTGGTGGAAACGTGCCGTCTCCGGCACCCGCAGCTTGCCGTTAACGACGCCGGCTGGCTTCGGGAAGCAACCACCGTGCTGGTCAATGCACGTTGGCTTCCGCCCACAGGTGTCTATGCGGGACCAGCGGTTCCTCATCTCGGGCTGGCCGATGGCCAGATCGCCTACGCCGTCGTTCCTTCCGAATATCTCGTCGAGTGTTCGCCGGATGCGTTGGAAGATTGCCTCGCACGCTGGAAGGGCATGTTGACCCATGCCGGCGCCGGCGGCCGCATGATCGACTTCCCCTGGAACCTGGTCGAATACAACGCCGCAACACTGGCAAACGATTACTCCTCGCACACCGCCGCGGCAAAATCCAGGGTCCGGCCAATCAATGCCACAGTGATTGGCCCGCCCGAACGCCTCTTCATCGACGAAACAGCCAACGTCGAGCCGCTCGTTGTTGCCGACACGACTCACGGTCCGGTTGTCATCGACCGCGACGCGATCGTCCGGTCATTCAGCCGGCTGGAAGGTCCTTGTTACGTTGGCCCTGGCGCCTGGGTTCTCGGCGCCAAGGTTCGGGGCAGCACACTCGGCCCCGTCTGCCGGATTGGAGGCGAGGTCGAAGCCAGCGTCGTCCAGGGCTACAGCAACAAGGCGCACGAGGGCTTCCTGGGCCATTCCTACCTCGGCGAATGGATCAACCTGGGCGCCGGCACGCAGACGAGCGACCTCCGCAACGACTATGGCCCGGTCGTCATGACGGTGGACGGCAACCGGATCAACACCGGCCTCACCAAGGTCGGCGCCTTCATCGGCGACCACACCAAGACCGGCCTGAATACCTTGCTGAATACCGGCACGACGGTGGGCGCCTTTTGCAACCTCCTGGCGACCGGAACCTTTCCGCCGCGGGTCGTGCCGTCCTTCTGTGCCTTTTCCCGCGGCAAATTGGAGGAAGGATCGGAGCTGCAACATCTTCTCAACACCGCCGCCACGGTCATGAAACGCCGCAACTGCACCCTGACCGAAGCTCAGATCACGTTCTACCACGCAATATACGCCGACACCGCCCCCAGCCGCCGCAAAACCCTCCACGAAGACGAACGCCGCCGCCTGCGACACAGTGTGTGATGGAACCTCATGTCAGAAGTCTTCCTTATCGATCTGCCCAACCCAGCCGCAACCACCGCGTTCGGTCACAGGCTGGGCGAGTTGCTCTTCCCCGGCGCCGTCATTGCCCTCATCGGCCAGCTCGGCGCGGGCAAGACTTTTCTCGTCCGAGCAGTAGCCGAAGGACTCGGCATCGCCGATAGCCGCGTCGTCAGCAGTCCGACTTTCGTTCTCATTCAGGAATACAACGCCCGTTTGCCGATCTATCATTTCGACGCCTATCGGCTGCGGACCGAACGAGAATTCTTCGACCTGGGTGTTCATGAATACTTCAGCGGCAACGGCGTCTGTCTGATCGAATGGGCCGACCGCGTAAAATCATGTCTTCCCGCCGCCCACCTCTCGATCAACCTCGAAGTAGCAGGCGAAACAGCCCGGCGAGCGTTCATCGAGAGCATCGGTCCCAGGTACGAAACATTGGCTCGCTCGTTCCCCCTCGTTCCCAAGCTGAGCTTGGGAACGAGGGATTCCTGATCCTCCGTTCCTCATCCTTCATCCTTCATCCTTCATCCTTTCCGCGAATTGCCGTTGCCTTTCCCCCGCAAAAAACGCATCATACTCTTCTTCTTTGTGAACTTTGTGTCTTTGTGTTGAGAAATGGAAGATTAAGAGGTGCAAGGATGCCACAACCCACCGGCCGCTACGTGCCGTTATCTCTGCCCCGGCGTTTTATCTGCGATCTGGTCCACTTCGCCCATCGCGTGCCGACCGTGCCTGTCCAACGGCACATGAACCTTGCTCCCCTGGTGGCCGCTCGGGAAGCTGCGCTGCCCCGGCCAAGCTGGTGTGCCGTCTTTACCAAGGCCTACGGCTTCGTTTGCGCGGCGTTTCCCGAGCTGCGCCGCGCCTATCTGTCCTTCCCCTGGCCGCATCTCTATGAGCATCCCATCAATGTCGCCTCCGTCGCCGTCGAGCGGCGCGTCAATGATGAAGACGCGGTCTTCTTCGCTCATCTGCCGGCCCGAGACACGCGGCCTGCGCGAGCTGGACGCCGAGCTGCGCCGCTTCAAGGAACAGCCCATCGAAAGCATTGCCGATTTTCGTCGCATGCTCCTGGTGACCCGATTACCGCGACCGCTGCGCCGGCTGGCGTGGTGGATCGGCCTGAACGCCTGGGGCCGCAAGAAAGCTCACTACCTGGGCACGTTCGGCGTCAGCGTCTATGCCGGCCTCGGCGCCGCGTCGCTGCATCCCCTCTCGCCCGTGACATCGGCCCTGAATTACGGCGTCATCGACGGCGACGGCAACGTAGACGTGCGCATCATCTACGATCATCGCGTCCTGGACGGCGCCACGGTTGCCCGTGCGTTGGCCGAGATGGAACACGTGCTCAAACGCGAGATTCTGGCCGAGCTGCGCTACTTTCAGAACGTCGAAGCCGCCTGATGGAGAAGGATGAAGGATGAAGGATGAAGGATGAAGCAGATTGCTTCATCCTTCATCCTTCATCCTTCATCCTTGATTGTGCATGGCCGGGTACTTTGCCAATCAGGTTGCCGTTGTTACCGGAGCGTCGAGCGGTCTCGGCTGGGCTTTGGTCAAAGAGCTGGCCGCCCAGGGCTGCAAAGTCGGCCTCATTGCCCGCCGGCGGGAAGCGCTCGAAACTCTCACGAACGAAATCACCTCAGCCGGTGGCATCGCCGTGGCAGCCCCAGCCGACGTGGGCCAGCGCGAAACATTGCTGGACGCCTTTCAGTCTCTCAAGGCGCAACTAGGCCCGGTCGATCTGCTGATAGCGAATGCTGGTTACGGAGCACCGACACTCCTCGATCCGATCAACATCGCCGATGTCGAACAGCAGGTTCGTGTCAACCTGCTGGGCGTGGTCTATGCCATCGAAGCCGTATTGCCCGACATGCTCCGCCGAGGTCACGGCCATCTGGCGGCGGTGTCGAGCCTGGCTTCCTACAAAGGGTTGCCCGGCGAATCGGCCTACTGTGCCAGCAAGGCGGCTGTGAATGTCTTTATGGAAGGATTGCACATTCAATTACGCGAGAAGGGTATCGCCGTCACCACGATTTGCCCAGGCTTCGTGCGTACCCCCATGGTAGCCGCCAACGAGTTCCACATGCCCTGGCTCCTCGAACCCGAAGATGCTGCCCGCCGGATTGTCCGCGCCTTGCCCCGTCGCCCCAAAGTATTCAACTTCCCCTGGCAAATGGCCTGGACGATGAAGCTCATCACCCTCCTGCCCGATTGGATCGTGGCCCGAAGCATGCACAAGTACAACGAAAACCCACCGATGCCGCCGACCCCCTCTTGACTTCAAACCGCTCTCTCGCTACCTTCCCGCGCCCGGTGCATGGATGCGCTGGGAGAGACTCTTCAAGGAGGAATTGTCGCGTGCCCGATCTCGAATACTTGTTCACTTGCTTGCTGGCGGCTGGATTTATTTTGGGCGTCTGGAGTATTCTCCTGGCACGATCCGCCCGATTCCGCCGCCGGGCCTCGTGGGGTCGTTGGCTCTTTGTCCTGACACTGCTGTCACTGGTCGCCGCCACTCTATCCTCGGCGTTGTGCTGTCCTCGTTGCCTCGCACCTTTCGGTCTCCTGGTCGGCTGTCTGCTCGTCGGCATGTTCTGGGAGGTACATCCTGCCGCCTGGGAAACCACGCCATCCGCGCCCGAAGAAATATAAAAAAGAAACCCGGTTTCTTCAAGAAACCGGGTTTCTGCTTCTATACAAATCATGAAAGCCCGCGGGTCCCCCCCACGGGCTTTCGCTTCTCACCACCTTTACATCGATGCTCGGCTGCCGCTGTCACCGGCCGCCGTAGTAACCCACCGGATTCGCGGCGGGCATGGCGCCGTTCTGCCGGCTCGGCGGATAGTAAGTCGTCGTCGGATAGTACATCGGCTGATAGCCGACCACCTCCAACATCCCCGGCACGTTGCTGGTCCGTGCCTGCGAATCGCTCGGCACGGGACTGAGGTGCGGCGTCCCCGACGGCGCGTAGGTCGAGCTGACCGCAACGGTGTGGAACCAGACGGCTGGACCGGGGGCAATTGCAGCACCGAAGCCCCGCCGGACCTCATCGAGGCCGGGATGGCCAGCATGGTCCCAGCGGCAGGCAACTGAGTGGGCAGGCCTCCGCCATTGGGGTTGAGAACAATCACTCGTCCCTGGCCCATCGGCGAATATAGGGAACTCGGATCGCAACTGGGGATGCATGAAGGCGGGCAAACGGTTTCGTAGCAAATCGGCCCGCTGGACATCGGCCCACAGTTGGCCGTATCGCCGTAAACCGGCGGGCAGTAATTCGGCGGACAGAAACCCGGTTGCCGGCCCATTCGACCATACGGCCCGTCATTCGGCGGACTGTAATTCGGCGGGCAACTCATGTTCAGGATAATCATCGGTTGGCCGCCACTCCCACCGTATGGCCCACCGCATGGCGGCGGGTAGCCGCAGCCCGGATCGCCGAAACTGCCGAAGGAAGGCAAGCTAAAGGCATTGTACGGCTTCATGAAGTAAGGGGCCGGATACCCGCCACAGCATTGCCCCCTGGACCCGCCAAACCATTGGCCCCTGCCGGAGGGATCGCGATACTTGGGTACCTTGATCGGCACGTAGGGCCAGGTACAGACTTCCCGGCACCACCAGTGACCGTAGGGATCGCCCAGCCACGCAGAGGCCTTGCCGGGGTTCAGGCAGAAGGCTCCGAGGCTCAGCAACGCAAAGGTGAGAAGCTTTTTCATGGCGTGAGGTTTGCTCATTGAGGTAAGGGGCGTACATTCCCCACCATCTTCCTGATGGCAGATGTGCGCCCGTTTTTCCACTGGAACTATAACCCAGCCTGTGCCGCCGCGCCGGTTTACTGATGCGATTTTTCCGCACATTCTGCCAGGCGAGCAGCGTAAGAGAGGCAGATCGAAACGGATTGACAAAGGGGACAGAAACCGACCGAAACTTCGCCAAAAACGCTGAACGCTGGAAAATAAAGTAAAGTCCTGCGTCCAGAGGTCAGAGGTCAGAGGTCAGACGGGCATGCCGACTTCTGAACTCTGACTTCTGATCCCCGTCACGCTTCGGGCCAGTGTCACACTGGCCCGAAGCGTGAGCGAGGGATGGTAAATTATCTTCTTCTGACCTCTGACCTCTGACCTCTGACCTCTGACTGCCGCTCGACTTATGACGAGTATGCCGGTGCCGCGTCGAGATCGAGCGCCGCCCATTTCTGATTACGCCACTTTTCCACCGCAATGGCAGCCATCGCTGCGTTATCTGTGCAAAGTTTCATCGGCGGGATGAATAGCTCCGCACCCTCCTCGTTCGCCATCTTTTCCAGAGCAGCCCGCAGCGAACGATTGGCGGCCACTCCCCCACCCACCGCGAGACGCCGCAAAGCCGTTTGCTTTAGCGCCTGCCGAGATTTACCCACGAGAACGTCAATCACCGCCTGTTGAAAACTTGCTGCGAGATCGGCCCGCAATTGCCCTGGAGGAGGCGGTGCCGACCGGGAGACATTCCGCCCGCCCAGCGCATACATCACCGCCGTCTTAAGCCCGCTAAAGCTGAAATCAAGCCTATCCTCATGCAGAAAGGATCGCGGGAACTGAAAAGCGGCCGGATTCCCACTTGCGGTTTCGCGCTCGACCGCCGGCCCCCCCGGAAACCCCAACCCCAGCAAGCTGGCCACCTTGTCAAACGCCTCTCCCGCCGCGTCGTCGAGCGTGGCACCCAGCAGCTCAAACTTCAATGCCTTCCGGCAATGGAACAACGAAGTGTGCCCGCCGCTGACAACCAGCCCCACACAGGGAAAGATATCCCTCCCCGCCGCCAACCGGCAAGCGTAAATATGAGCCTCAATGTGATTGACCGCGATGAGCGGCACTTGCAGCGCCACCGCGAGCATCTTTGCCGCACTGACACCGACCAGGAGTGCCCCGACAAGGCCCGGTGTATTGTGAACCGCAATGCAACCGGCCTGATCGAGCCGAATGCCCGCCTGCTTGAGCGCCTCATCAATCACGGGCAGCAACCGTTGCAAATGGGCACGCGCCGCCACTTCGGGAACGACGCCACCATAGCGTGCGTGCAGATCGGTCTGCGAGGCGATGACGTTGGAGAGAATCGCCGGCTCGTCGTTGAAGATCGCGGCGGCAGTTTCGTCACAGGAGGTTTCGATGCCGAGGAAGTACATGGAGTTCAACAGAAATTGCACGCAAAGACGCCAAGCCGCAAAGAGTCACAAAGCAGCACCTACTTTCTTCGCGCCTTTGCGACTTTGCGTGAGATTCTCTCGTTTCTTCTCCCCATTCCATTCCACCCCGTCCCAGAACGCCGGCTCGCTCACCGCCACGCAGCCGCACTGGGCCATGCGCTGATAGTCGTTGGTGACGCGGTGATCAATCGTCTCCTGGAGAAAGTGGCCGAAGAGCCGCTATCGTCTGTGGCGCGGAACTGCCCGACCAAGGCCACCCGTTCCGATAGCGTCAGAGACAAAATGCTCCTCACACACTCCATCTTCAGGGAACTGTATGAGGAGCACCCGAGTGTGCCTTCTATAGTCTGCGTAGTGGCTCAGGTCTGAACCAGCCTTACTTCTTGGGCTCGGCAGCGGCTTTCGGAGTCAACTGAAGGGCGTTGAGGTTGCCTTCGCCGTCCACGCCTTCAAAGGTGAACTCAAGATTGCCGTCGGCGTCCGCCGTGGCGGTGAAGCGGGCGTAGTTGACCTCCGCGGTAAGTTCCTTGTTGTCCATGGCGTAAACGGTGGTCTTGGAATCCTTGTCCACGGTGAATTTGGTCTTGCGACCGTCGGAGTTCGAGGCGCTATAAACCACCAGATCATAAGTCGCCTTCGGAGTCAGCCCGGAGAGAGTGACTTTGCTCGCCTCCACGCTGTGCAGGTAGTGAGTCAGGAGATCGGCGTACGGCGTACCCGCAAACCCGCCATCCTCGGCGTTCCAGGTGCCGGTTGCCTCGTAGGTGACGGTAACATCGGTCTTTTCGCCTTTAGCGTCGGTCAGGGCCACTTTCGATCCGCTGGCGCCATCCATGGGGTTCCACTTGTCATTGTCCGCCCCGACGACCGCTTTGCCGGAGGGCACGCTGTCCTTATTGCCGAAGCTCACGTTGACCAGGCCGGCGTCAAACTTGGCCTGCACCGGCGCCGCAGCGCACAGAATGAGGAACGCGACTGAAAGAATCGATGTTATCTTGCGCATAAAGTCTCCATTACTGAAGGAAAGAAACATTTGCCGTGAGCATATTGCATGGAACGAGGCCCATCAAGCTCAAATCCCCGTTTTGCTGGGAAACTCAAGGGGTGGTCTTCACTGTGGGCTTGTAAGGGCGTTTGTCCAGGACCGTTTTCAGAGCGATATGACGCGCTTGCTCCTGCGGATAGCCGAATATGCCTATAGTTTGCCGCCGCAACTGCCCGCTGACCGCGCATAAAAAAATCCGAGCCGCCTTGCGGCGGCCCGGAGAACCAAGTCTACTTACGGGTCCCGTCCATCCCATCGGTAGCCTGGCAGCCTTAATCCGTCCCCCACGGACGGTCAAGAGCCCATAGCTTTGCGTCCCCGCCTCACGACGGGTTTGCCTTTGTCGAGGATGACGAAGGTGATCGTCACCTGGAGTTTCGTGGCACGGATCGCCGAGTCATCCGTGCCACACTCCCAAAATGTAGTTCACGCTCCGATGCGAAGCAAACGGTTGTAACGTTTTTTTTGAAAATATCGAGTTTGCCGCACTCCTGTTTAGCGACGCTTCGGAGAAGCGTGCGGGCCCGCAGGCTTCTCCGAAGCGTCGCTAAACAGTCGCGGCCAAACGTCAGACCGCCCGTTCCGTATCCATCTTCGCCCACGCCGGCGGTATTGGCCTGCGCATGCTTTCACCGGCGAAGTGCCAGTACGAGATTTCTTCGTCTTCTGGCTGCCATGAGAAAAACGCGTATGCGTCGTTGACCCGTGTGGGAAAGCCGACCCGGCCTTCCCCGGCATCCAGCAACACCACGCCGAGCACTTCCAGCTCGGCAGCGGCGTCCTGCATATCGTGTTCGCAGTCGGCAATCTCCTGGTGCAAGTGATAGCGACGCGACCGCTCCGGCCATGGCAACGACCGTTTCGTCCTGTCCAGACGGCCCTTCTCGGCCTGGAGCCTGACCAAACGTCTTTCGTGATGGAGGATGTCGTTCACAATGCGCCGCACCAGCGGTAACATGCGCCGTGCCGTGCTCCAAAGGAGCACCACGTCGTGCCCGCCTGATTTGCCCGGCGCACCGGATGCTGCATTCTCGGTGAAGCCGTTCATTGTGTTTCTCCCCTGCAAGGTTTCCCGGGACCTCGGTGGAGTAAGCCCGTCTCTATCTATCATACGGATGCAAGGCAAGTGCGTGCCTTAAAAAAGAGGCAAAAATAGCGCGGATTTGTACGCATCAAAAGGGAAAAGGGGAAAGGAAAGAATCTCTTATCTGATCGGCTTATTTGGAAGCCCCTCGACCAAAAGCGGAATCAGCATACGTTATAAGTTAGGTACAATGACGGTAACCGGCTATCATGCCAGCTACCCGGCAACAAATTGAACAAACACTCATGCTCGACCTAACCATAAACGGCGAACGACGCACGCTTTCTAATTCTCTCACGGTCACCGAGCTGTTGCAACAGTTCGGCTACGATCCAACCCGGATCGCCGTGGAGATCAACGGAAACCTGATTCCCAGGCCCGAGCAGACGTCGTACCGCCTGTCTGCCGGCGACGCTGTCGAGATCGTCACCCTCGTCGGCGGCGGCTCTCAGGGTGGTGAGCCGCCGGCAAGGGTCATTGGTGAAGAACCTGAGGGCCACTCACCACTCACCACTCACCACTCACCACTCACCACTCACCACTTACCAGACAAGCCGCTAATCATCGGCAAGTTCTCTTTCCACAGCCGGCTCATCACCGGCACCGGCAAGTACGCCGACTACGAGCTGATGCTTGATTGCCTGGCCGCCAGCGGCTGCGAGGTTACCACCGTCGCCGTCCGCCGCGAACGTCTCGTGGACAAGGCCGGCCGCAATATCCTCGACTATCTCGACCTCAAGCACTACACGATCCTGCCCAACACCGCCGGCTGTTTCAGCGCCGAGGATGCCGTTCGTCACGCCCGGCTCGCCCGCGAGCTGTTGCATAACCTGAACAATCCCGGCGCCGACTGGGTCAAGCTGGAATGTCTCGGCGATCCGAAAACGCTCTTGCCCGATCCGCTGGACACTCTGCGAGCTACCGAGCAGCTTGTAAAAGAAGGCTTTCAGGTGCTGGTCTACACGACCGACGATCCGATCACCGCCCGCCGTCTCAAGGCCGCCGGCGCCGCCAGTGTCATGCCCGCCGGCAGCCCCATCGGCAGCGGCCAGGGCATCCTCAATCCGAACAACATCCGCATCATCCTGGAGTATCTCAAGGATGGCGATCCGGACTACCCCGTGATCGTCGATGCCGGCGTTGGCACCGCCAGCGACGTGTCCGTGGCAATGGAACTTGGCTGCGACGGAGTGCTGCTCAACACCGGCATTGCTCATGCGAAAGACCCCCTGCGCATGGCCTGGGCGATGCGCTATGCCTGTGAATCCGGGCGTCTGGCATTTCTGGCCGGCCGGATACCGCGTAAACTGTATGCCCAGGCCTCGAGTCCGATGGAAGGACGGATTGCGCCGGCGTCGTGATGCCGTTTACCATTGCATCATTCGCAAACCCCGCTAACATAATGACAAGCCGTGGAGTGAGTGGTAAGAACAGCTCGCACCACTGACCACTGACCACTGACCACTGACCAAACGCAAAGGACCACGCAATATGGTTGAACGCCGCATTGAACTGAATCGCCGCTATCGCCGCAAGCACAAGATGGCCAAGCTGAAGGCCCGGCTGGCCGCCGCGAAGGATGGGCGGACGCGGGAGGCGATTTTGAAGAAGATGCACGCCGTCAGTCCGTGGTGGACGGAGCCGAAGGCAGCGAAAGTGTAAGGCGAGCGGCGGATAATAATTTACCATCCCTCGCTGACGCTTCGGGCCAGTGTGACATTGGCCCGAAGCGTCAGCGAGGGATGGCATCACTTGCCGCTCGCCTAATGGTTCACCGTGAACTTGGGCGTGATGTAGCCGATGGCGCTGTGCAGGCGGACGGTCTTGTAATGCGCGACGTAATTGGCGACCAGGCGGCGGGCGTTCTCCAGTGTGATACGACCGGAACTTCCCATGCACGCCATGCTCCTCGATGCCCCCGGCAAACCGTTACGTTGGGCCGACGTGCCGACCCCTCGACCCGCCGTTGGCCAACTTCTGATCCGCGTTCATACCTGCGGCGTTTGCCGCACCGATCTGCACGTCGTCGATGGCGAATTAAACGAACCAAGATTGCCGCTCATCCCCGGCCACGAGATCATCGGCACAGTGATCGACAAGGGCGAGCATGTCGAACGCTTCGCCATCGGCGACCGCATTGGCGTTCCCTGGCTGGGTTACACCTGCGGTACGTGCAGCTATTGCCGGGCAGGTCGGGAAAACCTGTGCGGCAACGCCCGCTTCACCGGTTATCAACTGGACGGCGGCTATGCCGAATTCACGCTGGCCGATCAGCGCTACTGCTTCGCGGTGCCAGCGGGTTATTCCGACGCGGAGGCAGCACCATTATTGTGTGCCGGTTTGATCGGCTACCGTTCTTATCGCATGGCCGGCGACGGCAACCGGCTCGGCATCTACGGCTTCGGCGCAGCGGCTCACATCATCATTCAGGTTGCCATCCACCAGGGACGCGAAGTCTTTGCCTTCATGCGCCCCGGCGACGCAGCAGGGCAGCAATTTGCCCATGATCTGGGAGCGGTCTGGGCCGGCGACTCGACCGGCCCTGCGCCGGTCGAGTTGGACGCGGCCATCATCTTCGCCCCGGTTGGGAGTCTGGTGCCGGCGGCGCTGCAAGCGGTCGCCCGAGGCGGCACAGTAGTTTGCGCCGGCATCCACATGAGCGACATTCCTGCGTTTCCCTATCGCTTGCTTTGGGGCGAACGCACCGTGCGCTCGGTCGCGAACCTCACTCGCAGTGACGGCGAAGAATTCCTGGCCCTGGCGCCGCAGGTGCCTGTCCGCACGGAAGTCGAACAATTCCAACTGACGGAAGCCAACGAAACGCTGGCGCGGCTACGCAACGGTCAGATTCGCGGGGCCGCGGTGCTTGTCACCGGATCGGATAATCACCATGATTAACTGTAGATGTGGCCGTTTTCAGTTCCTGACCACCTGTTCGTGCCACTGTCGGCGGCATCAAGGAAAAAGTCCTGGCCGCTTGCCGCGCGGGCATCCGCCGAGCTATCCTTCCCAAGGATAACGAAAAAGACCTGCGCGAGTTGCCCGATACCGTGCGCCGGGGCATGGAATTTGTCTTCGCCGCCAGCATCGACGACGTGCTGGCCGCTGCGATACCAGAGCTGGCACAGCGGTTGCACACTGTATCTGCCAGGTAAAAGAAATGGCAATGAAAGGCGTCCAATGAGTTTCCTATCAGCCCTTCGTGTCGCCATCCAGCACCTCTTCGACTCCAAGAGGCGGACCGTCATGGTTGGTCTTGGCATCGTGCTCGGCATTAGTGCTCTCATCGCCGTGATCGGCGTTGGCGCCGTCATCGCTATGATATCAGCCGGTGAGGGAGCGCGCTCCAAGCTGAACGACCGCCTCGACAGTGTTGGGAAGAACCCCGCATCAAACCAGACACCGAGGACTCCGAGGTGAGTAGCGTACAGGAGATGGCAGAGTTGGGCCGAATAGTGAGACCATTTCCGGCCTGGTGGTAACCAGAGCCGTGATGTGATAAGAAGGTTTTCGCAATGAGCTTCCTATCCGCAATCCGTGTGGCTTTCGACGCACTTTCCGCCCACATGGGCCGCACGATATTGACAAGCCTCGGCATCGTCATCGGCATCAGCTCCGTCATTCCCATGGTGGCCGCCGGCGAGGGAGCACGCTACAAGCTGGACGATCGGCTGCAGCGCGTCGGCAAGAACCTCATCCTGATCCGGGCCGGCACGCGCTCGCAAGCAGGCCCCATCGCAAGCACAACCTCACTGACACGCAACGACGCCGACGCCATTCGCAAGGAAGCCAGGCCGTATCTGGAGGCTGTCGCTCCTTTGCAAATTACACAGCGTGTCGTTTCCAGCCCGACCGCTTCCTGGCCGACCTCCGTCGTCGGCTCCACGCCCGACTTGCAGATCAACCGTGACTGGAAAATGACCCACGGTTGCTTTTACGACGATGACGACCTCAAGAAGCTGGCTCCGGTCTGTCTGATCGGCGAGACGGTTCGGCGCAAGCTCTTTCCGAACAACCCCAATCCAGTCGGCGAGTGGCTCCGCATCGACAACCTCCGTGTAAAGATCATCGGCGTGCCCGAAGCCAAGGGCCGTTCGCCAACCGGCATCGACCAGGACGATCAGGTCCTTATGCCGCTCACGACCCTGCAACAGAAACTGGCCGGCGAGGAAAATGTCAACATGATCCTGGCCACCGCTCGATCGGAGGAAATGATCGACCAGGCCAAGCAAGAAATCACCCGCGTGATGCGGCGCAACACCATGTCAAGAAAGGCGCCGAGGACTTCGACGTGAGCAGCGTACAGGAAATGGCCGAAATTGCCGTGGTGCTGACGCAGACAATGCAGTTCCTGATTGTTATCATCGCGTCGATCTCGCTGGTGGTAGGCGGCATCGGCATCATGAACATCATGCTCGTCTCGGTGGCGGAGCGGACGCGCGAAATCGGCATCCGCATGGCCGTCGGCGCCACGCCTGACGACGTCCGCACTCAGTTCCTGATGGAAGCCATGACCCTATCGCTGCTGGGCGGCGTTATCGGCATCCTGCTCGGCATGTTCGGCGCCATGACCCTGGCCTGGCTGGCATCCTGGCCGTTGATCGTCTCACCCTTCACGGTGCTGTTGGCCTTCTTCATTTCCGCGGCCGTGGGCATCTTCTTCGGCTTCTACCCCGCCTGGAAAGCGTCGCGCCTGGTGCCGATCGACGCTCTGCGCTACGAGTGAAATACAACCGGCGAGCTGGTGGCGTTAGCCCCCTGATGTCGGAATCAACGTTCGATATGCCTCTTGCCATTTTTCACAGAGAGGTTATTATTCAGGTGAAGTTGGTGGGTGTAGCTCAGTTGGTTAGAGCGCCAGACTGTGGCTCTGGATGTCGGGGGTTCGAGTCCCCTCACCCACCCTTGTTTGTGAAGCTGCCGAATTCTTCCGGGAAAACTACGAAACCGAAATTGAGAGGATGCACAAGCTCGATGCTTCAGTGAATTTTCCCGCGGCTGTCATTACCATTCTCGGGGGCTGGCTCGTTTACTACGTCCAGAACTTTCCGGGACTTAGGTGGAATGTATTTTTCGTTCTCTTCCTCTCCGCCCCCAAAGCCGGAGCGGCCGCAGCTCGAAACGTTTAGAAAGTCGGACCCGCCTAAGAAAACAAAGTAGTAGCTGCGAGAGATTACGTCTGGCTGAAAAGAAGTTTTAGCAGAAAATCCTATCGACGGGCGAATCGACCTCGGGGCGATGGTTACGCCGCACATGCCCTGGGAGAAGGCCGTCGAGGCCTTCGAGATGTACGCCACGTGCGCCGAGGAGACGCTGAAACTAACCCTTGTGATGTTACGGCCCCCTCACCCCTGCCCCTCTCCCCCGCGCGGGGGAGAGGGGTTGGGGTGAGGGGGAGACGGCGGTGCGGATGATCGACTACAGCGTATCCGATGGCACGTGTGTCCTCTGCCTGAACGTGCCTCCGGCCAATACGATCACCTTCGTGTTGCTGGGCGAACTACAGGCCGCAGTGCGCCGGGCCAATGCCGACGCCCAGGTCCGCGGCATCATCCTTACGGGCGGGCCGAACCATTTCTGTGCGGGTGCAGACGTTGGCCTCTTCCGCGACATCGAGCAGCCGGAAGAAGCGGTTCGCACGTCCCGCGTCTTTCAGGAAGCGATGCAGACGGTGGAGGATTCCGCCAAGCCCATTGTGGCTGCTGTCGCGGGGCGAGTGCTGGGCGGCGGCGCTAGAACTTGCCGCAGCCTGCCACTATCGCGTCTGCACGCCGGCGACGCGGTTCAGCATGCCGGAGGTCACTCTCGGCATCAATCCCGGCGCTGGCGGCACGCAACGGCTGCCCCGCCTGGCCGGCGTGGAAGAGGCCCTGAAGATGCTGCTGACCGGCGAGGCTGTTAGTGCCGAGCATGGCCGTGCGATCGGCCTTGTCGATGCCATAGGCGACGATTTGCTCGAAACCGCACGGGCCGTGCTGCGCTCTGCTCTCCCCTCACCCCTGCCCCTCTCCCCCGCAGCGGGGGAGAGGGGAGTAGAGGATGCCCCCTCATCCCTGCCCCTCTCCCCCGCTGCGGGGGAGAGGGGTTGGGGTGAGGGGGGGCCGCGCAAGACGAGCGCGTGCGCCGACAAGGTGCGCGACGCCGCTGCCAACGATGTGGCCTTCGAGCGGGCGCGGCAGCGGATTGCTGCCATGCGGCCGGAGATCATCGCGCCGCGGATCATTCTGGATGCGGTCCGGGCCGGCGTGACGGAGTCCTTCGAGGCGGGCCTTCGCAAAGAGCAGGAAGGCTTTGCCGAGTGCATGTGTACCTCGGCGACGCGCAACAAGATCTACCTCTTCCTTGCGACCCGCGCGGCGAGTAAGATTCCGTCGGCGGCGGGTGCCATGCCCACGTCTTCGTGGGCATGCTGTTCAACCATGCCCATGCGGACATGGGCATGGCACCCGGCCCCGGACATAAAGACCGCCGCCGTGATCGGCATGGGTTCGATGGGCACGGGCATCGCGCACGCCTTCATCGCCGGCGGCGTACGCGCGGTAGTACACGATCAGGACGCTACGGCCCTTGAGAAGGGGGCGGAGCGGATTCGAAGCAACATCCGTGGCCGTGTCGAGCAGGGCCGCCTTGCCCCGGACGCGGCGGAGGCGATGCTTGGCCTCCTGTCCACGACGGCGGACTGGCGCGAGATTGCCGGCGCACCGCTTGTTATTGAGGCTGTGTTTGAGGATACTGCGGTGAAGCGCGGCGTCCTGGCGCAGGTTGAGGCGGCGTGCGGCTATGGGGCGATCATCGCCTCGAACACGTCGACGATCTCGCTGGATGTGCTTGCAGAGGGCATGCGGCGGCCCGAGCGGCTGGTCGGCATGCATTTCTTTAACCCCGCCCACCACATGCCGCTTGTGGAGGTCATCTGGCGGGACGCGACGGCGGAAGGCGTCGTGGCGGCGGCGATGCGGTTCGTCAAGGCCCTCCGCAAGACGCCGGTGCTGGTCAGGAACCGCGAGGGGTTCCTGGTGAATCGCTTGTTCATTCCGTACCTGAAGGAAGCCTTCTGGTTGCTGGAGGAGGGGGCGGATGCCCCGGCGATCGATGACGCAATGGTCGAGTTCGGATTTCCGATGGGGCCGCTGGCGCTCATCGACATGGCCGGGCTGGATATTCTCGTACACACGGATCGCGTGCTTAGTCGCGCGTTTCCCGCGCACGGGCCGCTGTCGCAAGTCGTCGAGCGTCTGGTGAAACACGGGCATCTGGGCCAGAAAAGCGGGGCGGGCGTCTACCGCTACGAGAAGGGCGAGCGCACGCCCCTCCCGAACGCCGAGACCGCGGAAGTCGTGGCACAGGTGCAGCAGGCCGCCGGCTGCGCGCGCGCGCGCTGAGCAAGGACGAAATCACCCGGCGGTGTGTCCTGCGGATGGTCAACGAGGCGTTTTACGTAATGGAAGAGGGCATAGCCCAGCGCGAGTCGGACCTGGATGTTGCGATGGTCCTGGGAACGGGGTTTCCCGATTTCCGCGGAGGTGTACTAAAATACGCACGCGACCTTGGCCTGAGCAATGTCCGGGCTGACCTTGAGAAATTGGCAGCACAGCACGGGCCGCGGTTTTCGCCGTGCCCGTTTCTCGTGAACGTGGAAGGAGTCACGTATTCTGCTTGACTGTTTATGACGGGAGCCGCATACTGAACGCATGGAACCTGGATTAGGGCCGCGTTGCTCTGATGTTGCCAGCAAGCTGTTTAAGAGAGGGCCAAGGCGATGCCCGGCGACCTACTAACAATTGTGGAAACGAACAAGCGCCTCGACCGGCAGTTGGAAGAAAGACGAAGCGCGGCCGAGGAATTGAGGGCCAAGACGGAATCCAGCATTGCCGGCGTGCTTGCACTGACGGATGAGGCCGTCCGAATCTGGAAGGCAATGTGGGAGGCAGCGCTTGCCGGCTTAACCACGGATCGGCCCAAGGAAACGGAAATGCTGCGTTGGGCGCTGGAAAACGCCGGCCGACGTCTGGACGAAGTGCTCGGCTGGGCTCGACAAGACGCCGACAGATTCGAGCGTCCGCTGGCAGGCTTCCATGAGCTAGAGGCCCGAGCCGCAGAGTTCTCCCTTTGGGCCAGGGAGTGCCTGGCGCGTTGGCAAATGCTCGATCAACCCGCACCAACTTTGGACCGCGACCGGGTCGCCAGGGCTCAGGCGGCCTACGCACGAGGCGAGCATGAGGATCTGCGCGAGGTGCTGTCCCGCGTTCAGGCAGGATGACCTGTTCATCATCGACTTTCGGCATCAGCGAGGATCGGCCTAATGATCTCATTGGAACGGGGGCCAGGATCCTTCGGCGATGACGCGGTGGCGTTGATCAGGAGGTCGGCATACGGGTCGTGAAGTCTGCCGTATTCAAGCACTTCCCAGTATTCCCCTTCAGCTTGCTCTGGCAGGGGTTCCGGGGCTTCGAAGACTCAGCCCCGGCCACACCTATGTATTGTCAGTCTGTAGAGTCGATTGTATTGGGCTTGCTCTGGGGGAAAATGCCAGGCGTCGAAATTCAGGCGGGCAGCGCACCTCTGGCCCCGGCCACCCCGCCGCGACTATGGCCTGGAATGGCTCAAGAGAGCACTTTGCGTGGGGAGAAGCGTATTGATTACTATGAACGCTTTCCGAGACACAAAAACGCGCGTCGGTGTGTTGGACCTGGAAGATCCCACCAGCCACGCCAGTTGAATGGATGACAGTAATTAGCGGCATAAGGACGCTCAGGAACCCGCCCAAGCCAGAGATCCCAGTGGACATCGCTAGGTGGTTCAACTATTGGCATTTTTCATGAACGAACGTACAATATAAAGCTCGGAGGTTCGGCTTTTGTTCGTTATGGACAATCTCCTGAACAGGCCAAACGTAACGAAATTCGCTCCAAAGTCTTGCGTTTGTTGACGCTGCATGATAAGCATTCAATTGGGAGTTTTGCACTTAGGACAGCCAGAATAATTCACGCGGAGTCTCATCGTGCCCGATCCCAAAGCCCAAGCGAACATCTTGGGTTCCGAGATGGAGCTTGGCAACGTACTCTTTGTCCTGTTCATTCCCAGCAAGGATAAGAATGACAAGGACTTGAGGGATGTCGAGTTGTGGGCAAGTGCAGCTGGCGAGAAGCTGACGGAACTTTTTGGCGGCGCAACGGAAATGCCTCCGGCGAAGGGCAAATGGTTCAACGACCAAAGCAACAAGGTAATTCGTGAAAGCGTCGTTCTGATTCATTCCTACGCCACGGAAGCGAAAGCGAATGACGAAAAGAGAATAAGGACATTGGCCGAGTTTCTTCATCGGATGGGCAGAGAAACGAACCAAGGCGAAGTGGCCGTTGTCATCGACGGGGTGTTTCACCGCATTCAGAAGTTCAACCTCGGCGAGGCGAAGAAATGAGTAAGGTCAACCAATTCGCCATCAGTGCGATTCTGAATTCAGAGATCGTTGGTCGATTCAACTTCGGTCATGGACAAATCGATTCACTTGCAGATGGTCAACGCTTCCTGGATGGACGCGGAATCGTGCAATCTCCCGCCGAAATTCACGGCGATGAAAGTGTAGACAAAGATAAAGTGAAGGAAGCCTTTCTCCATCTGAGAAACGCTCGCGGCGATAGAGGATCTTCTGACCTCTATATCGCCGATCCGGAGCGTAATGCTCTCTTTCTTGCGAAGTGCCGCCACATGGGGCTGAAGGTCAGTGACTACGTCTTGAATAAGACTTTGTTGAACGCGAGAAAGAACAAACTTCTCACAGGCCTCGATTCTGTGAAGACCTCAATCAATTACGAGGATTTCGCATTCGCATGCGAATTCGCTGCAACCGAACTCAAATACAAAATCGGCGTCAGCATCGACGACATTGTTTGTGACCCGGTCGTGGCCAAACAATTCGACACGATCGCCACCAAGCTCTCGCCTGGTCACACCTCATTTGAGTATCGGTGGGCCATTCTCAGCATCCGGAAATCGGGCAGGAGTGTCGATTGGAAGCCCTCGTACAAGATGCCGAAGTTTGATGGCAGCTTCAAGCTTGTAAGTGACCCATTGGACAAATTACCAAGCGACGGCGGTGCTTATATTCTCTACGAGAACAGCAAGAAACGCCCCCTCTACGCTCGTGCGACCGAACGACTTCGCCATGCCGTTGACTTGCATCGCCAAGGCGACTTCATGGATGCCATCTTGGACAAGTTCTGGGAACCAAAACTCGATGACTTTCTGATTACGTTTGCGCCGATTCCGGTGAAGGCAATGCTTAAGCCAGTGGAACGCAAAATCATCGATGATCAACACCCGCTCTTCAATGTGCCGCGAGCAGCGTGATGGAACCCACTTCAACAACTCGCGTGGGTGACAGAATTGTCCCTCCGCTGAAATGGCACGGAGGAAAGAGTTACCTCGCTCGTAAGATCGTCGAACTGATGCCTTCGCACAATCATTACGTCGAGCCCTACGCCGGCGGCCTGGCAGTATTGCTTGCCAAGAATCCCGAAGGGTTTTCCGAAGTCGTGAATGATCTCAATGGCGACCTCTGCAATTTTTGGAATGTTCTGCGTGACACCGCTCTCTTCGACAGTTTCCTTCGCATGACTCAGGCAACTCCGTTCTCGGAGCAAATCTGGAAAGAGTCCTACGAATTGTTACGAACCCGGGCTGAGGGTACAAAAGTTGATCGTGCCTTTTGGTTTTTCGTGACCTGTCGCCAATCACTTGCCGGAAGAATGGACACATTCGCGCCTCTCTCCAAAACGCGCACGCGACGTAACATGAATGAACAGGCATCGGCCTGGCTGAACGCTGTCGAAGGGCTTCCGCAGGTACATGCTCGATTGAAACGTGTCGCCATCTTGAACAAACCAGCTCTCGATATCTTAATCCAGGAAGACAACGCCAAAACGCTTTTTTACTGCGACCCGCCATACCTCCACGAAACCCGTACCGATCGCGACACATATGACCATGAAATGACCGAGGAAGAGCACGAAGACCTTCTGAGAGCATTACTCAACGTTCGAGGCAAAGTGATTCTAAGCGGTTATCATTCACCTCTATATGACAGCTCCCTTCGAAAATGGAACTGCCACGACTTTGAGTTGCCGAACAATGCTGCCAGCGGAGGCAAGAAGCGACGGATGATTGAAGTCGTCTGGTGCAATTTCTGACGAGTAAGTTTTCAGCATCTCCAATGGTCCGTTAGAATTGAGGCCCAGTCCGAGCATGCCTCCACATCACTCATAAGCTAGTTCGTCAGAGTAATGGCATCGGCGGGGTGGCCTGGGCTGAGTCTTCGAAGCCCCGGCTTGTCCGGCGACTGACTCAACCCTTGCCATCCAGGTACAAAATCACTCCACCCAGGTCCACAGGATCAGGCCGTAGCGAGTTCTTGCCCTCCGACCACCCGGCGCTCGGCCACTTCCAATCTTCCGGACCCTAAATTCCGAATTCCGGGGAATTCCGGGGACACCATACTTAATTCACAACTTTCTGTGGCTTTGGTCCAGGCTTGAGGCGATGCAATAGGCGACCCGCAAGACCTTCCACGCGGCGCAAGAAAGTGTCATCGCCCAGCGGACGGCCCGTCCGCTCATGCCGGCGCAGCACTATGATTTCGTTCTCACTCATGCCGCTGTCCAGTAAGGTCCGCCAGTCGGGAATTAGCTGGAGCAAAGGGGCCACTTTCACAAGTGGGTCGTCCTTGCCACTCAGGTTGGCTGAGGCACTGCTTCACGGGGCCGAAAAGGGTTCGGGAGCCTTTCTGTCACGCTGACGCCACCGTTCCAGCCCGAACCATGAAGTTCAGTTGCCGGGCGGCGGAAGCGCCCTGGACTTCACGCCAGCAGGAGGGCTCGCAAAGCGCCACAACCGGCCGGCCTGTCAACTGCAACGCTATCGTTCGGCCTGGTCTGACCGGCTCCTTGCCAGATCTGCGGCGAATCGCTCCAGGGCATCCGCGAACTCTGCGTCCTCAACATCCCACAGCGAGTGTCCCGTTTCGTCTTCGGCCAACAAGCCAACTGTTGCCAAAAGCTGGCCGAACCGCATCTCCGGACATCGCTCGCGCACTTCGGCAAGTTGCTCCAGCACACCAGCCATCAAATCGGTTGTCTTCATATCGCGTCCCCAATCCGGCGGTTCTTGGCCTTCGGTGCCCGTAGCCTGCCGAGGACCTCGACCCGCACCTTGGTTCCTGGCAATAGTTTGGCGACTCGCGTCGCGCGTGTCACGACATCTACCAACTCCAGCACACCATCGGATCCCTCGTAAGCCAACAGCGGAGGCATGCGGCTGATGGATGTGCCGTGCTGGGCAATTTGCCGCTGGAGCTTGTAGGGGTCGGCACCACTCGCACGCTGTGATGGCAGTCGTAACTCAGCAGGATCAACGTCTCGAAAATCGGCTGCCATGCAGCAAGCATATCGGATTCAAGGGAAACCGAGAAGAGCGGTTAATGCATGCTCGGCTGAGACAGCTACAGCGCTAGAAACTTCCGTGCTGGTCCGTCCGAATTCCGGGATCCGAAATTCCGGCGGGGTAGCCGGGGCTGAGTCTTCGAAGCTCCGGCTTGTCCGGCGACTGACTCAACCCTTGCCATCCAGGTACGAAATCACTCCACCCAGGTCCACAGGATCAGGCCGTAGCGAGTTCTTGCCCTCCGACCACCCGGCGCTCGCCCCGCTTCGTAGCAACTGAACACCGGGGTGTCGGGGTCGAGCTTGAAACGCTTCTTCGCCCTGGCGATCTCCTGTTCGAGCGCTGCCAGGTCACTGGCCCGGATGGTCCGCTACCGCGGCTGCTGCCCGTGGCCGGTCGTGAAAGCCACAGCTTCCAGGAAGTCCAGCTCAGCTCAAAAGCCATGTGCAAGGCGACGGACTGTGTTGTAACATTACTCGTGTAGGCCAGAGCTTGGACACTTGCTCCAGACTAATCATTCACAAACCCAGCGCATCAACCCCTCCAGGCTGTATCTTTTCCGGCGTTCCATGAAAACCAAGAAACCATAGAAGAGCACGACAAACGCCACGGCCAGGACCAGCGCCATGGGCGTGCTGATGGCGTGCTGCCAGAGCAAGTTTCGATGTGGTTTTCCGGCAATAAGTGCAGAAGCTGCAAGAAACGGCCTATCCGCCATTGGCGATGCCATCACTCCTGTAATGCTTGCACCTAAAAATGAGAGAGCCTCTCGATAGCGAAGCTCTTCAAGGTACTCGCAAATCCAAAGTGGCCAAAGATGCGCGGCATGATGCACAACGTAGGCCGTGAAAGCGAAGATGCTGTAACGCCGACAAAACGACAGAACCGTGCCGTCGCCGCAGCTGGTTTGAAGGTTGGGCAGACATTCCTGACCGCCTTTTGCCTTTCCGTCCACCCAGCGGTGCAGGGCCCACAGGCTGAACATGTTTAGTCCGAGGACTCCCAGCAGGAACGTCGTGGATGCGGGATAAAAGGTGATCTTGGTCGCATAATGCTCGCGAAATGCCGCAGGCATGTTCATGTTGTCATCTAGAAGCACACCCAGGGCGCTCAGGGCGAGCAGCAGGCCGGCACAGACCGGCATCTGCCAGCCCCTCAAGCGCTGACCGGTGGGATCGCCGAAGAAATACTTTCCCAGTGCGAATCCCATGACAGGAAAGAACACCCACGGCAACAAGGGGAAATAGCCGTTCAGGACGAATCCCTGCAGGGATTCGGTCAGCGTCAGCCGGGCGAAATACGTGTCCTCGGCATCGTTCCAGTGATCGGCATAGTTAGAACAGGTGCGCAAAAAGGGGACTGGCAAGAACCACGAGAATCGCAAGCATGCAAAGGACCCGCGGAGGCATTCTACGCAGCGCTGCCAGAATCACGAACGAGGCGCCAATGAGAGGCAGAATATCCCATTCGAAGACGTCGCTCGGCGACCAAATGAAAAATGCGAACGTTATTCCAGCTCCGAAAATGAACAAGCCGCGGCGGACGACTATTTTGGTGAGGTCCGCTTCGCTCTTGCCCAAGGCTCGCTCCTTGGCCAACCACAGTACCAAACTCAATCCGGCCAGGAACGTAAACAGAGGTGCCGGCCAGCTCCCAAGTATATCCGACGCATTGTAAAGCCACGCCCACGGTGCTTCTCGCGACGAAAGGTTTCTCACAAAGTGAACCTGAACCATCAGCAGAATGGCTAGACAGCGCAGGATGTCAATGGAGATGAGGCGATTCATGGTACGTTCGGTTCCAGATGACATTCGACCTCCTGGACTGTCATGATTCTGCGAATTTTTTTTTTGCGAGTAGGCTTCTGTTGAATGCGCTACCGTGATACATTCTACGGAAGAATGTCGGTGAATGGTCGGCCAGGATGCAAGCCGGTGCCGTTCTGTGTTGTCTCGCGGATCAGACGCGCTGTTCGCGAAGAAAATCGTCGCAATGGACTCTTCAGCGCTGCCGCAGCCGGGTGTCAACGAGATTGCGTGGCGGCTGGCGCAGCGAGCCGGCAAGACGATGCAGTGGCAGGTTGACGGAGGCAGACCAGTTGTTCGTGACATCAGGTTCACGTGGCCATCAAGGCAGCGACGGCCCGATGTATTACTGTCCTGTCAGCCGAAAAAGTTGCAGGAAAATCAGAGGCATTGCGCGGCGGGAATTGGCATATAAAAACGAGCGGGCACGGCACCAGTTTGTGCCGCATGTTCTTGCCTTGTCGGCAGTTACAGAGATCCGTCCGCGACCACTGTTATTAAAGACTGACACGATAGCTTTTATCTGTTGTTTTTGACTTTGGGCTGTTCACATGGTATAGTTGTGATTAGGCTTTTACGGGAAAATGAAGGGAAAGTGAGACCAGACCAGCGGCTTGATGGGGAGCAAGCCCAGGTATTGCAGTATCGCCATGCTTCACCGCGTATGACTCCGGTGAAGGGGTCCGACCCCGGCTTCCCCGACCCCGGCTTCCGGCTTCGACCCCGGCTTCTGAAACATGTCCTCGTCCTTGCTCACGATAACGTAGTCGTTGGCTGCGGCGTAATCACGAAGGTCACGGTCCGAGGCTTGATCCAGGCCAATTTCCGCCACATGGGTAGCGGCATGACCATGCTGCTCCAGGTGGCGGGCCACGCAGGGGGAAGTTGGTTGTCAACGAGGAATTTCATGCTGATTGCAACACGACGTGATCTGTTTGGCGGGCTGCATAGGTCAGGGCAGCCAGGATGTCGTCCCTTTCCAGGTTCTGGTAATCTTGCAGAATCTCATCAATGTCGGCGCCGGCACTGAGCAATTCAAGGACATCAACGACCCGCATCCGAGTGCCGCGAATGCAAGGACGGCCCCCGCACTTGCCTGGCTCAACGGTGATGCGACGCAGTAACTCACCTGAAGTGTCTATGACTTTTCCCCTTGGATTGGGCTGCTGAATTGCTTCCATTATCCTCTTTTTGCCCGGTCCTTGAAGCCCAACTTCAACATCAGGAGCGACCCGGCTGTATGTCAACTGGGCTGGATCGCCTAGCTGCCGCAGCTGGGAAAACCACGCGCGCCCAACGGGCTTGCTCGGGGGTAAAATGCCCGGCGTCGAAATTCAGGCTGGCAGCGCACCTCTGGCCCCGGCCACCCCGCCGCGGCCCCGCGTGGTTTTGCAGAGAGTCGGGTTCAACAAGGGCCGCGAAAGCATGGCACCCGGCGCAAATTCTATGTGGAAGGCCGTTACCTCGACGGCTGCCATCAGGAGTTCGCCAGCTACGCCCACGGCACCAAGGGGTCAGCGGTGATTTCCACGTCGAGCCACTTTCCGGCCAGGTCGCGTATCTACAAGAGCCAGAAGTTCGTCAAGGAAGACCTGGCCTGGCAATTCGGTCCCAAGGAACAGGATCCTTATCAGCTCGAATGGGACAATCTAATGGAAGCGATCCGCAAGGACAAGCCGTTCAACGAAGCCAGGCGCGGCGCCGAGGCGAGTCTGGTGACCGCGATGGGCCGCATGGCCGCGCACACCGGCCGGGTCGTCACGCGGGACGAAATGCTCAACCACGACCACGAGATGGCGCCGACCGTGGACAAGCTGACGATGGCTGCGCCTGCTCCGTTGCAACTCGGCAAAGACGGCAAGTACGCCGTGCCGCAGCCTGGCATTACTGTGAAGCGGGAGTATTGAAAGTGTGTGAGGAAATGGGGGACCAGCATTGGCGACCACCCGCAAGACAAAGGAAATGACGGTGGCCCGGTGGTAGTCATCTCCATTTTTGAAAGGAGACTGACCGTGAATCTGTCGTCCTCCGGAGGGGCCAAATCAGTCCAGACGTTCTCTTCTCGGCAAGCTTGGCCTATCCGTCCCCGGCTTGTTTGCCGACCACCTGGACCTCAATGGCAAAATCGCCGTTGGCCCCCAGGGAGTATCTCAGGATGTCGTATCCGTCCTTGCGCTCGATCACCTTGCAGGTTCCGTCCTGATCGTCGATCCTGACGGTGATGGCGATGGTCTTCTGCTTGTTCAACTTGTAGATGAGCGTTTTGCCGGCGGCCAAGTCAGTGTACTCCTTGAACCCGGTCGCAAACACCGGCCCGCCGAGGAAATCATGGATGCGGAGCCTGGCATTCTTCGGACACTCGATGACTTTGATCTTCACTTCTGCCCCTTCGGGCATCGGCGCGGTTGTCGCGATGAATGCAGGGGGAGGCACTACCTGGCCAAGCCTTCTGGCAAAGAAGGGCCTAACCTTCCAGGTGGCAATGGTCTCGGCAGCAAACGCGCCGCTGACTGAGAACATCAATAACCAGAGGAAGACAGATGCGGTTTTCATGATGAAGCCTTTCTTGTTTGTTTCGCCGTCTCGAGAAGTAAGGTGGGCTATCTTGTCCAGCCTTTGATATTATAATCCGTGGCTGGCGGAGGGCAATACGAAGCATGCCGGCCTATCACAACAGTGTAGCCCTCACGCTCCGCGTGAGTGAAGTGTGCAGGCGTAACCTATTTGTGCAAGCATGCCTCCTCACGCGGAGCGTGAGGTCTACACTCCAAACCATGTCGCACACGCGGACGGGAAGGCGGATGGCCATCAAGGTTGACAATCGCCGGGTGCCATGCTTTCGCGGCCCATTCCGTGGCTCTCTGCCTATACTCCAACTCAAGGGCCGCGAAAGCATGCCGCAGCAGCCTCAACAGGCCGCAGTAGCGTCAACCAGGATACTCTGCCAGCGGATCGGCGGGGTGGCCGGGGCTGAGTCTTCGAAGCCCCGGCTTGTCCGGCGACTGACTCAACCCTTGCCATCCAGGTGCAAAATCACTCCACCCAGGTCCACAGGGTCAGGCCGTAGCGAGTTCTTGCCCTCCGACCACCCGGCGCTCGACCACTTCCAATCTTCCGGGCCGCTCACCAGGCCGCAACGCACCGGATGGGCATGGAGGTACTCGATCATCGCCAGGATCACCTTCGGATCTGTGGCATTGCGGTCGTAACCGCCGCCGGCCTGCCAGAAGCGCCGCTCCTCGCGGTTACCTCGTCGGACCGTAATCCTCGGCAGCCAATGCGCTGCCTGCTCACGCATGTTATAGCTTGCTTGTTTCCTTGAGCAATTCAAGCAGTGAAAGCACCTGCCAACAAACTACGGCAGCATTCCTGGCTTCATCTTGGCAGTCATACCCCTGCTCTGGACAACCTGAATCCCCCTGCGGATCACACTTGATCCTTTCTCCTCTGCCTTTGAATTCCACAATCACTTGCCACTTCTCACGAACCTTCCGGACAAAGAGTAGGGTTCCATCGGACAACTCTCTTCTTCATAGCAGGTGCCCAGCAGGTTTCCATTGGTCGCTTGCCCTCAAAAGCCGGAACGCATCTTGCTCTTCTCTGCAACGATATGTAGGCTCTGGTATGTTCATTTTTAGTTCCTTCTTATAGCAGGGGGTGGGTCAGAAGGGAATAGATTCTTCTGGCCGTTTCAGTCTGAACTTCTTTTGGTTCGCCAAGACCCATTGCCAACCCATTCTGGTCAGCGCATAGGCTAAATAGGGTTCTGAGTCTATACCATCCTGTCGCGTGGTTGATAAGATGTATCCTCCATCAAGAAGGCTTTTGACAGCATAGTAGCCGCGATTTTCGTGTATCCACTAGCCTCCATATCCTTCTTTATCCCGAAGACAGTATGGGAGTCTTCAGGATACTCAAGAGCGGCAGTGATGACGGCGAGAGCTACGATCTCATGTTCCTGAAGACCCTCTTCGGGGGCGGTCACTTTCTTGATCTCAGATACGGTTGCTCTCACATCTTCTTGCCTCTTCAGGTACGCTTTGATTTTGGCTGTTATCTCCTTCTTGAGAGATTCAAAGTCACTTGGCGTACTCGTCTCGTAATGGATGATTGTTCTGTGCTGCACATCGAACGGAAACTTGGTCTTCCGTTCCTTCGAGCAGACAAGGACAACCTCCTTGTTGCAGGCGATGGCGTAGCCCAGCTCGAACCAGACATTCGGGTTGTCTTCGGTTATCTCAGCGAAGCAAAGCTGGGAATCCTTGATTCCCTGCTCTATGTCAGCAATTGGGATACTGACACCGGGATCCTTATCGACCCGATACGGGTCAAGTCCTGCGTCGGTAATGGCAGGCTTGAATATCTCTTCATAGCGCTTGTCGAACTTGTCGCCGTCGAACGGTTGCATGATAAAGCAAGTAGGCATTTCTTGACCCTTAGTAATGAAGTGTAGAGGTTGCCCATCGCGTATCCTAGCCACCCACCCCCAGACCGGCCAGCCTTCTATCCCGGCGGGGTGGCCGGGGCTGAGTCTTCGAAGCCCCGGCTTGGCCGGCGACTGACTCAACCCTTGCCATCCAGGTACAAAATCACTCCACCCAAGTCCACAGGGTCAGGCCGTAGCGAGTTCTTGCCCTCCGACCACCCGGCGCTCGACCACTTCCAATCTTCCGGGCCGCTCACCAGGCCGCGACGCACCGGATTGGCATGGAGGTACTCAATCATCGCCAGGACCACCTTCGGATCTGTGGCATTGCGGTCGAAACCGCCGCCGGCACGCCAGAAGCGCCTACAAGGCGAAGTCAAGCTTTCGCCGGGCCTCGTCCACTGCATCCGCCAGCCAATGCTTGGGAAAGAATTGGGGGAGGACACGTTGAATCATTTCGTTCGTGTTCACAGTGTCACGCCGGCGGCAGCTAGCGGTTCCACTTTGGCAATCAGTCGATAGTCAACCCATTCGTGCCGATCCGGGAGGCTCGACTGGGGATCATCATCAGGAGGTACGCCGATGAGCAAGATGGCATCTGCAGCGAGGTTCCAACTTCTGCTGTGTCTCTCGCCTTGATCGACCGTAAGTCCTTGGGGTATAAGCTCCTTTCAGCGGATGGAAGCCGCTGAAAGGAGAATAACGATGGAACGACGATTTCGAGTTCGGTTGGACGAATTGCTCAACGATGCTGAGGTCCGCCCCAGCTTGCTGCGCGGCGTGTTGCCCCGGCTGGAATCCTTTTTGCAACCCTTCGTCGCGGTCCTGCAAACGCCTGAGCGACAGACCAACGCCAGGCACTACGTCCAGGGATTGCTGTCGGACCTGGACGGCAAGGATGTGGAATCGATTGCTTATCTGCACGACCGGGAACGGCAAGGTTTGCAAAAATTCATCGGCCAAGCGGAGTGGGATCACCAGCCGCTGCTGACTGAATTGGTGCGGCAAGTGGGCACGGAGTTGGGCGAAGCCGATGGCGTCCTGGTTTTCGACCCGTCGGCCTTTTCCAAGAAGGGGACGGAGTCGGTGGGCGTGCAACGGCAGTGGTGCGGTCGGCTCGGCAAGATCGACAACTGCCAAGTCGGTATCTATCTCGGCTACGTTTCGCGCCGCGAACAGGCGCTGGTCGATTTCCGGCTCTACCTGCCCAAGGAATGGGCCAACCGCAAGCGGCGACGTCAGAAGGCCGGAGTGCCAGCCGCGGTCCGCTTCCGCACGCGGCACGAACTGATTCTGGAGATGCTAGACGAACGTGGCCCGGCACTGCCGCACGCCTGGGTTTCCGGCGACGACGAACTGGGCCGTTGTTCGTGGTTTCGCCAGGAATTGCGGGCACGCAACGAGTGCTATTTGCTGGCCGTGCCGTCGAACACGTTGGTGCGTGACCTGACCGTAGCCGAGCCGCCGTACGAAGGTCACGGTCGGCGGCGGAGAGTGCCCTTCACTCGTGTGGACCGCTGGTGCGCTGCCTTGCCGGCAACGGCGTGGCAGACCGTCGAGGTCCGCGATGGCGAGAGAGGGCCGGTGGTGGTGCAAGTTGCTTGGACGCTGGTGCAGGCGCGCATGGAAGGCCGAGTGTCGGACGTGGCGGAACTGCTGGTGGTGTTCCGCGAGCGGCAAGCGGACGGAACCTGGAAACACGATTACTTGCTCTCCAACGCGGCACTGGCCACTCCCATGACGGAATTCGCCCGCGTGTTCAAGGCGCAACATCGCATCGAAGAATGCCTGCAGCGTGCCAAGGGCGAAGCAGGGCTGGCCGACTACCAAGTGCGAACGTGGGAGGGTTGGCACCATCATCAAACCTTATCGCTCCTGGCCACCTGGTTCCTGACGCAGGAAACCAGGCGGGGAAAAAATCCGGACCCCTGCGCTGACGGTTCCGCAAGTGCGGATGATGATCGCTGGCTTGCTGAACCGGCTGCTGGGCTGTCATCGGCTGGCGCGGATTCGCCGTACTATGAACCGTCGTTTGAAGCGCAACGAAGAAGCCCGACTTTATCACTGGCGACGGCGCAAGCGCTTGCCGCCACGACGGTTTAATCAACGGTCGTGAGAGACACAGCAGAACAACTTGGGTCGTGGATATCGAAACTTCGGCCATCGGTCAAGCAAACGCGGAAAGGTTGAAAGGGATGTTCCAGAATACGTTCACGTATGTCGGCTGCGGTGATCATCATTCTCCTCCGAAAACAGCTCTATTATCACTGGACCGCTGGGATTAGGCAAGACCCCTCCAATGAGACCAGATGGCACGCGGCTCGTCATTCGACGCCAAGCAGAAGTCACCACGATGGCCTGTCAGTTCCCTGCGGCACATGCTGCCGCGCCATGCCTCATCCTCCGGGCGGAGGGTGGGCTGGGGCATGGCGCCGCGCTAATCGGACTGGATGTGCTTCTGGCCTGCCGGATGTTTCTGGACGATCCCGGCCACACCGATGTATTGTCAGTCCGCAGAATCGATTGTATTGGGCTTGCTCGTGGGGAAAATGCCCGGCGTCGAAATTCAGGCGGGCAGCGCACCTCTGGCCCCGGCCACCCCGCCGTTCCCTTTTCCGTTACGTGTCCCCATGGTCCCATGTCTGTCCGCCCGATAGTCCACCTCGCGGCGATAGGGGCCGGCGTCGTAACAGTGATCAAAATCGTCGATCTCAAGCTAGACAAAGTCCCGGTTTGGCGTAAAGTAACGTCAGATAACAAATCCGATTTCACGAGGGCTCGGCCAATGGCTATTAGTGTGCAGGCCACTTACGAGAATGGTATCCTCCGACCACTCGAACCGCTACCACTCAAGGAGAATCAGCAGGTCGAAGTCACGATCCATCCAAGAACCGATTGGGTTGGAGAGACCTATGGCATCCTTGGGTGGAAGGGCGACCCAGAAGAATTGCGGCGGCTGGCTCTTCATCCGCACCTCGATCTCGAGGAAGAAGCATGACTTTCGCCGACCTCAGAGCGTGTGAAATAATCAGCTGTAAAGCAGCTGACTGTATTTTTGCCTACAATAAGGCTTATGAACCCCACATCTTCTGACCAGCCAGGGGCTCTGGCCGACAACCAAGCTCCAGCCCAGCCGCCCCTTGATAACTCTTTGCCCACTTCCGCATTCCCTAAACCTCAGCCGCGTCTGCGGTGCGCCGATCGCCAGATCCTTCTGCCCCCCATGCCTCTGGACAACTTGTTGACTCCCGAACACCATGCCCGCGTTGTCTGGCAATTTGTCCAAGGACTTGACCTGACGCCTCTTCTGGACACCATTCGTTCCGTGGAAGGTGGGCCAGGGCGCCTGCCATCGATCCCCAGATTCCAGTCGCCTTGTGGCTGTTGGCCACCATTGAGGGAATCGGCAGTGCCCGGTCTGTGGACTATCTGTGCGGCCATCACCACGCCTTTCGCTGGATCTGTGGCGGTGTCTCGGTCAATTATCACACCTTGGCGGATTTCCGCGTCGGTCACCTCGACTTCCTCGACGACTTGTTCACGCATAGTGTAGCTACGTTGATGGAGCAGGACTTGGTCGATCTTAACCGCGTCGCTCATGACGGCATGCGGGTCCGTGCCAGCGCGGGGGCGGCCTCGTTTCGGCGCCGTCCCACGTTGGAACAGTGTTTGCAACAAGCTCAGGAGCAAGTGCAGCGCCTTCGCGCCGAGTTAGAAACCGATCCGGGAGAGGCCAATCGCCAACAACACAAGGTCCGAGAACGTGCTGCCCGCGAACGCGAGGAACGTATTCGCCAGGCGCTGGCACGTATGCCCGAACTGGAGGCCAAGAAGAAGGCCGACGACAAAGAAAAGGCGCGGGCTTCGACGACCGACCCGGAAGCCACGGTCATGAAGATGGGCGATGGTGGTTTTCGGCCGGCCTACAACGTCCAGTTGAGCACCACCACCGGGTCGCAAATCATCGTGGGCGTAGACGTGATCACCAGCGGCAGTGATGCCGGCCAATTGCTGCCCATGGTCGAGCAAATCCAGGTTCGCCATGAGGAAACTCCCGAAGAGGTTCTGGCTGATGGCGGGTTTGTAGTTCATGAGGACATTGAGAAGCTGAGCCAACCCGACATCGGCACCACGGTGTATGCGCCAGTGCCCAAGCCACGCAATGAAAAAGTGGACCGCTATGCTCCGCATGCCAAGGACACGCCGGCAGTGGCAGAATGGCGGCAGCGGATGGGGACAGCCACCGCGAAATCGATTTACAAAGAACGTGCCGCGACGGCCGAATGTGTTAATGCCTGGGCACGCAATCATGGCTTGCGCCAGTTTCTGGTCCGAGGCCTGCGCAAGGTCAAGGCCATCGTCTTGTGGTTTGCAGTCGCCCACAACCTGATGCATGGGGTGGCGCTGCGCGCTGCGGTAGCTGCCAAGGCCTGAAAAAGGGCGGACAAAAGCCAGCGCAGGCGGGCCGGCAGCGGGAAGCTCAGCAGCGGACGGAAAATCACTCCGCAAAAGCTGCCCAGCCATCGCCAATGGTGGTGGGGCGTCAAGAATAAGGAAATCATTCGAAAAACTCGAAGTTGCCAGCGGAAAACCCGGAAGCAATTTTTCCACAGGCTCTCAGCCTTCATCCTTATTTTTCGGGCGGTGACCAGTTTACCCGGACAATCATCTGGGCTTCCGGATTCGTGGTTCCGAGAACGATTCTCCCTTCAAAGGAGCCGTCCGGCTGGAGTTTCATTGCGGCTGGGTTGTTCGCGGGGATTCGCACGATAAATTCCCAGAGGCCGGCCTGTGGCAGCCTCTTCGGTTGGTCGCAGGTCAGGAAATCCGGTTCGCAGTGCGCAATCCGCAACTGCTGACCATCGTTGGGCACGAAGAACTGTACACGAACCTTCATGGCGTCGCCATCGGCCAATTTTGCCTTCTGAAAGGTCACGATCTGAGGGGTGACCTGGAGAACGGAATTGGCGATTTCTCCATAGACCGGGAGCACAACGGAGCGGGCATCTTCTCCGGGGACCTTGACGGACAGGGTGAGAGTCTCTCGGAGATAACCTGGTGGGAGCTTATCGGACGGTTTCAGCACGACGGCGTAGGTACAGCTGGTCATGATGTCGTCCACGAGCGTATTGGCCGGCAGCCGTGTCAGGGTCACCTTCAGTTCGGGGCTGGTTGTCGTTGCTTCCAGGGAGAAGTTATCCAGCTTCGTGGAGAAGACTTTCAGCGTGCGTTGGGTCGCGGTTCCAGGCCTGATCTGTTCAAAGTCGACGATACTCCTATCTTCCGGCCAGACACGGATCGACGGATTGACATTGCCAGTGGCCTGAAGTTGCACGGAAGGACTTTGCGGATCATTGGTCTGAAGCTCGATGGTGAACGTGTAAGGTCCGGTCTTGCCGGCGATGGGGGTCCAGCGCAACAAGACCTTATCCTCCTTGCCTGGCGGAATCTCAGCGGGGACCACTACGTCGGCGCACAGACAACTCTTGCGGAGAACGGTCAAATGGAGCGGTTGACCGCCGGAATTGAGAATAATGAAAGGACAATCGCGCAACTTACCGAAATCGACATCGCCGGCATCATAGATAGGTTGCCGAACGACAACGTGCGGCGCCGCGGTAGGGCTTGCTACCGTTTGTACTGAGTCCGGCTGGTCTTGTGCCCTGACGGGGATGGTAGGCGCGGGAGGCTGACAGCCGGCAGCCAGCAATAAGGCCACCACCACCAGAGGACAGACCATCCTCATCAGCAACCGGCCAACCGAGGGCTGCGCGAGTAATGTGGCGGCAAGTTTCCAACTTGCCGGTTCCGACCGGTTGGAAACCGGTCGCCACAGTTTCATTGGCCGCGCAGCTACGAGTATTATGCTCGTTTTTTCTGGGTAGGTCATCACATCAACCCCTCAATTACAGAATCTGCCAGATACTTCCCTTGCCTTGTCAAACAGATACGCCCGCCGTTATCCTGGAGCAAGCCCATCGAAACGAACTTGGACAACGCCTGCTCAGCCACTTCATCCAGATCAAAACCGGTCTGCTCATGGAAACGGAGCCTGTCAATTCCCTCCGAACGGCGTAACTGGACGGCCATCGTTTCCTTAGCGCGCTCTTCCGGAGCAAGGACCTCGGACTGAAAAGTGACCGGTTCACCGGCAAGAGCTTTGCGAATGTAGCTGTGCAGGTCGCGGGTATTCAGTTCGCGGCGTCCGTTGACGTATCGCGCGGCGCCCATGCCAAAACCGAAATATGCTTCGTTGGCCCAGTAGACCTGGTTGTGCCGGCTGCGGTGTCCCGGTCGAGCGAAATTGGAGATTTCGTAGTGCTCGAACCCGGCTGCCTCGAGAGTGTCTATCGCACAGGCGTACATGGCCAACTCGGTTTCTTCATCCAAAGCTCGGACGGCGCCGGCCCGGCGTTGCTTCCACAACCGCGTTCCTTTTTCGTAGGTTAGCCCATAGGTCGAGATATGGTCTGGTTCCAACGCAAGAGCTTGCTTGAGATCGGCCTGCCATTGTGAGAGCGTCTGACCGGGGACGGCGAAAATCAGGTCCAGGGAGACCTGTGGTATGCGCTTCTTGACGGTGGCCACGGTCCTGACCACGTCGGCGGGGGCATGGTCGCGCTCCAGTACATCGAGCAGATGCGGGTGAAATGATTGAGCGCCGAGACTGACGTTGGTGACGCCGTGATCCGCCAGTACGGCCACCTTGCCTGCATCAAGGGTTCGAGGGTTGGCTTCGACCGTGAATTCATGCCCCCTCACCCTGCCCTCTCCCCCCGCGGCGGGGGGAGAGGGTTGGGTGAGGGGGCCGGCTTCGGTGGGAAGCCAGCGTATTATTTGCAGCAATAACCTTTCCAACTGGCCGGCGCTGGGGTGGGTGGGCGTGCCGCCGCCGAGGAAAAACGTCTGCACGGACTGAGGTTTCCCCAAGGTGGACAGCTCGGCTGCCAGTGCGTCAATGTAGCGGTCGATCCACTCGTCCTCCCCGGCGGCGACGGCGAAGTCGCAGTAATTACAGTGATGAGCACAGAAAGGGACGTGAATGTAGGCGGCACGGGGATGAAGCCAGGGTGGTGAGTGGTGAGTGGTGAGTGGTGAGTGGTGAACCTCGCTGGGCATTTTCAACTCGGCGCTCGGCACTGTTTGAGGGCAGGGATTGGTGCTGTCGGTTTGCGTCATGGTACTCTCGCCCATCAAGACCTCGTTGCTACTTCACTCACCACTCACCACTCACCACTCACCACTTTTATATGATTATCCCCGGCCATCCATTTTGACAGAAAAAGGAGATGAACACCATGAAACTTGACGGCAAGGTGGCGTTGGTAACGGGAGCGTCGGCGGGGATTGGCCGCGCCGCTGCCCTGGCGTTGGCTCGGGAGGGAGCGGATGTGGCCCTGAACTATTTATCGTACCCGGAAGCGGCGGAAGAGCTTGCCGGGCAAGTTCATGCGCTGGGCCGGCGTGTGCTGCTCTTTCCGGTCGATGTGGCGGACCAATCTGCGGTCGAGGCAATGGTGGGCAGTATTGCGGCGCAGTTGGGCCGGCTGGATATTTACGTTGCCAGTGCTGTTTACAGTGACCGCGAGCCTTTTCACACTGCCGACATGGCGGGATTTCGGCGGACGATCGACGTTACCATGTGGGGCGCCTTTTACGGCCTGCGCGCATCCGCTAACCAGATGATTCGGCAGGGGCAGGGCGGCAACGCTGTGCTGGTCAGCTCGCCCCAGGCGTACAAGCCGTTGCCTTCCTGCATGGCGTATAACATGGCCAAGGCCGCGGTCGATCAAATGGCTCGGACCGCCGCGACCGAGCTGCTCCCGCATCGCATTCGTGTCAACATTATCCACCCCGGCTGGGCCGACACGCCGGGCGAGCGCAAGTTTTTCAAGGAGGAAGTGCTCCAGCGGGCGGGGAGTGTGCTCCCCTGGGGCCGGCTGGCACGGCCGGAGGAGATCGCACGCGGTATTGTTTTTCTGGTCGATCCCGACGGTGATTATATTACTGGCTCGACATTGACCATTGACGGTGGCGCCAACCTGCCGTGGTGGTCGAAGCGGGGGAGCGGCGAGTATTGACAGGATGACAAGCAAGCCCCACAATGACGGAGCTTCACCGGGTGCCATGCCCACGTCTGCGTGGGCATGTAGGCAGTCGCTTGGCACACATGCCCGCGAAGACGTGGGCATGGCACCCAGCGGCAGTGTGATCTGATTCCCTTCCTCTGCGAAATTCTGAAAGGACCTCTCATGTTGCGACAATCTCGTCGTTCCTTCCTGAAGAAGGTGCTGGCCGGCGCCGCCACGGTCACCATCGCGGGGACAAAGTCCAGCGGCATTGTGTTCGGCGCCAATGACACCATCCGGATCGGCCTTGCAGGCTTGCACGGCCGAGGTGCGGAGCACATCAAAGAATTCGCCGGCATGAAGGGGGTTCAGATCACCTACCTGATCGACCCCGATACGCGAACCTTCGACAAGCGCGTCGAGGAAGTCCACAAGAAAGGCGGCAACAAGCCAGAAACGGTACAGGACATTCGCAAGGCGCTGGACGACAAGAACCTCGACGCCATTTCGATAGCCACACCGAACCACTGGCATTCCCTGATGACCATCTGGGCCTGCCAGGCCGGCAAGGATGTCTATGTCGAGAAGCCTTGCAGCCACAACATTCACGAAGGCCGCATTGCGGTTGAGACCGCGCAAGCACAAGTGTATCGTGCAGCATGGCACCCAGCACCGAAGCGACGGCGGTTGGGCCAAGGTGGCGGCCATTGTCAAGTCCGGGAAGCTCGGCAAACTGCTGGTGTCACGTGGGTTGTGCTACAAGCCGCGCGGCACTATCGGCACCAAGCCGGAGGGCAATCCCCCGGCTGAACTCGACTTCGGGCTGTGGCTAGGCCCCGCCGCCGAACGACCATTCCATGCCAACCTGGTGCATTACAACTGGCACTGGTTCTGGGATTTCGGCAACGGCGACATCGGCAATCAAGGCGTCCATGAAATCGACAAGGCCCGCTGGATGATTCCGGGGGCGACTCTGCCCAGGAGCGTGATCAGCCTGGGAGGCCGCTTCGGCTACAAGGATCAGGGTGAGACGCCGAACACGCAGATCGCCATCTTAGACTACGGGGAGAGCCAGTTGATCTTCGAGGTACGCGGTTTGGAAACCGCGGGTCTCCACGGCCAGTGGGTTGGTAACCTCGTCCATCTGGAGGGCGGCATTATCGCCGGCACCAACAAGTTCTATCCCAAGGGGAGCGACAGGTCCGAAGGATTGCCGGCGCTTGGCGACAATGTCAAACTTGGCCCCGGCGGCGGCCATTTCGGCAACTTCATCGAAGCCGTTCGCAGTCGAAAGCAAGAGGACCTCAATGCCGGCATTCTGGAAGGGCACTTCTCGGCAGCACTGTGCCACCTGGCAAACATGTCCTACCGGCTGGGCGAGCAGGTGCCGTTCGATCCGCAAACGAAAGCTTTCGGCGACAACAAGGATGCTTACGAAACCCTGGCCCGCATGGAGGAACACCTGGGCAAGCGCAACGGACTGAAGCTTGAGGGGCTTACCTATCAACTCGGCCGCAAGCTGGTCATCGACGCCAAGACGGAACAGATCGTCAATGATCCGGAGGCGAACAAGCTGTTGACGCGGAATTACCGGAAGGGGTTTGAGGTTCCGGAGAAGGTGGGGTGAGAGAGCGCGCGAAACCGCAAGCGGAGAGGCGCTTGCGGTTTCGCGGTCAGTGATCAAGTTCCGCCAGTTTGGCAAGCTTTGGCCGGATTTCCTCCCATTGTGCCAGGGCACCGGCAACACTTTCCATGCGAAGTACAACATCATAGGTAATACGGTTTGAACCGGGTATTGTCTCGTCCTTGCGCTTCCTGGGATCGGGTACCTCGGCTGCCATGTTGAGCACTTTCTTGGCCCGCAGCGGCAGGCCGGGCGCATCCTGGTCCTTGAGGATGACCTTGCGGCCGGCTTCCGTAAGACGATCGTAGCCGGTCTTGGTCACGGTGACAGCATTTTCAAGACTGCTTGCATCCGACAACCATTCGGCCTGACGTTTGCCCGCGGGGCTTGCACGCCACTCATCGTGTTCCGATGGAACGGTCAATTGTGACAACTGCTCCTTGATCTCGAGCAACTGCTCACTGGTCCGGGCGTCCATCGGATCGGGGACACGGTCCAGCTTCTCCTTGTAGTCGAGGTATGCCTTGAAAGTGTTGAGCCGGGTTTGCACGTATTCTTTCGGCTCCTCCGGCAGCCGGGCGAAACGCGGGTCTGCCTGGAAGGCTTCGAGTTCCGCAATGGTCTTGATCGGGTCGGCATAGACCGCTGAGGCAGAGGCGGTCGTACCATTCTCGGCGGCGCGGAAGGCTTTGATCCGGTCCTCAAGCGAAATGGACCGGGAGGTTAGCAAATAGAAACCGGCAGCAGCGAAGGCCACGAGCAGTCCGGTGCCTCCGGCGAGTGCCCATTTGTGTGGCTGGCCGGGGCCAGGTTTGTCATTGTGTTTCGTTTTCATGCTTCGTTTTCACGGGGTCTTCAGCCCAGCGGGGGTTTCCAGCTTCTTCTTGATGCTATTCTCCCATTTTGCCTGGAGATCGGCGACACTTTTGAAGCTTAAAACCGTTGCATACGTCACTCTTCTAGCGCGGGATAACTTTCACCGTGTCATTCTTCTGGTTTGGAAGATTGCGGGCTTTTTCGAGCACCGCAGCCGCCCGTTTGGGCAAATGTTCTTTTTCACTGGTTTCCAGCACGCGGTTGCCGTCGTCGATCAACTCCCGATACTTCTGTTTGAGGCGATCCACCTCTGTGGTCAGGCTATCCGTGTCATTCTCGATTTCGGCATAGCGCCGGCCGGCCTCGGCGTCCATCCAGTCGATGTGATTCTCGGAAACCTTGGCCGCCTTGCCGAGCTTGGTTTGAGCATCCTTCAACAAGCTCTCATCGGTGATGGTAGCTGGATCGGTGAGCAGGGCAACTTGCATCTCATAGTTCAGGTAGTCCTCCAGTTCCTGACGGCGGCAGGCGAGGGCATCCTTTTCTTGCCGGGGCAGGCCGGCAAAACCGGGATCCTTCTCCAGCGACTTGATCTCGTCGATCCTGGATCGGGCATTTCTGTAGCGGGCGAGCGGCGACTGCTCCGCGACGTGGGTCAGATAGATATTGACCTTGTTTCGCAGAACTTCCGCCGAACTGCCAATTTCCTGTTGACGGCTGAGGCGGATGAGGAAGAATACCCAGGCCAACACGCCCATGAGCGCAACCAGGGCTATGCTACCGGCTACCGTTAAGAACAGTCGCCAGACCGAACCGATGTGCCGTTCGCGAAATACCCAGGCACTTTCCAAACACTGGCGAAAGAGTTCAGCGACGCCATAGGGTTCGGCCCCCCTCACCCTGCCCTCTCCCCCGCTCTGGGGGAGAGGGTTGGGTGAGGGGCCGGTAACGCAATCGAGGAAGTCGGGATGCCTGATTGCGGTCGCGCGGACGTGAAGGGCGATCTGCCCAAACGCCATCGGTTCCTTCCTGCGCTTGCGAGCCAGGAATCCCTCCAGCCGTTTTTCGACCCTGCGCCGGAGCTGTTCGATCCGGTCCGTCCATGTTGCCGAAGTGTCATCCGGTTTGGCGAGGAGGTCGCACTTCGTCAGTACGAGGTATACGGGCAAGCCGCCGATCTGGGTGTGCCTGCCGCGGCCCTGTTCCAGCAGATGGAGAAATCGGCTGATTAGTGAGATGTCGGCTTCCAGACCGGCCGAGCCGGCGGAGACATCGGCTGTCAGGATCAGGGCGTCGGCGTAGAGGACTGTCCAGGGCAGGCTGGCGATGGTTCCGTGGGTATCGAGCAGACGCTCCTCGTAGAACTGTTGCGTCAGAGCCTGAAGCGTAAGCGAAGAACCAAGCAGGGCTGATTTGCCTGCGCCCGCCGGACCGAGCAACACGATGCGCAGGGCATCGCGGCCCAGTTGAGGTGGCTTGCTCGGCTTGATGTCGGATTGGGGCATATAGGTCTCCGTCGAGATCAGAGGTCAGAGGTCAGAGGTCAGAGGTCAGGGATCAGAAAGCACAGGATTGTTCGTCTGACCGCTGACTTCTGATCTCTGACTTCTGACCACTGACCTCTGGCTCCGGGCCGATCTCATGGCCCGGACATTTTCGGCTCGAAGCGGTGTTTTTCGAGCCAGTCTTTCAGGCGAAGGACAGCCGGGCTACCGGCATCGACGCTCTTGCCGGAGATGACGATGACGACTACTTGCAGCGATGGAGTCTGGCTGCGACGCTGTTCCAGGGTGTCTTGCAGTTCCTTGAACGTCATGGGAGTCTGGCCCTCGATCTTGTAAAAACGCTGATCCTTTTCGGCTTCTTCACCACCCAGCATCCGGACGGTGATGGAATCGGCCGGCTTGCCCTCCGGTTCTTCATGCGAAATCTGGCTGGATGAGGAATTCGGCTGGGCGGCCCCGCCGCCGGCACCTCCCTGTCCGAAAGGCCACCAGCCGCCGCCACCGCCTCCGAGGCCGCCGCTGCCATCTTGAAACAAGAACAAGCCGGCTGTCAGGCCAACGGCAATGGTACCGAGCAAGCGCACAACTATCAGAGCGAACCGCGGCGCGGCACGGTAGACCAAGGCCCTGGACAACAAGCGAAGGACAAGCCCGCTGCCGAGCCCGCCGATGACGGCCGCACCCACGACAGCGAGGCCCTTGATTACCTTGTCGCCGAGATTGCCGCCGTCAATGCCAATGAACATGAGCATGGAAACCACAGCGTTCATCCTTTCAGGCGCTCACAGGAAGGATGAAGGATGAATCAGAGCCGAAAGCCAGTGCCGCACATGCTTTATCTTGTCTTTTTCATCCTTCATCCTTCATCCTTCATCCTTCATCCTTCATCCTTCATCCTTCATCCTTTCAGGGGCTGACAGGAAGGTACTCGATGCCATGGGCGACATCGTGGAACCACGAATCGTACTCTTTGAGCCGATCCGGGGTGGGGAACCCCGGCACGCGCTCACCCAGCCGCTGACGGCGGAAGAGGAAAAACACCTCTTTCCCACGGGCCATCTGTTTCTCGTTCTCGATGAGACGGCGCACGTTGTCCTCTGTGACTTCTACGCTCCCATCCCCCCTCACCCCTAACCACTCTCCCCCAGGGAGAGGGGTAGGGGTGAGGGGCCGGGCGGCATCGTTGTAGAACAGCTTGTCTTTTTCGATCTGCAACACTCGAACCGCAAGCCTTTCGGACAACACGGCGGCCTTCTCATGGCGAAGGCCCTTCACATCCTGGAGCAGGGTGTTCTTCTCGCGCTGGAGCTTCTCCAGATCATGCCAGTCGCGCTTCTGCTGGCGCAGTTGCAGCAGTTCCTGCCGATCCTGGTCCGAGAGGGTGGCGTGGGACGGCTCTGGAGAGCCGTCCTCCGTGGCTTCTCCCCCGGCCTTGACCAGCGGCATGAGCAGGAAAATGCAGAAAAGCAGGGTCAGCACGTCGATCAGCGGGATGAAAAAGCGCGTGACGCTGCGCTTGGGGAACTCAATCATGAGGATAACTCTCCCGAAGCGGACGGTTCGCCGCCGGCCAGGGCCTGGATCAGTTGCCGGCCGAGCAACACGACCCACAGCGGCAAGATATTGATTAGGGCCATGAGAAGACCACTGCCCGTGGCGGTGATGGCCGGAGCGTAATTGGAAATTATATCCTGCGGGGTAACTGGCCCCGCGCCCGTGCCGGAGATGGAGCCGAACGTTTGCAGGATGCCGGCGACGGTGCCGATCAACCCGAGCATAGGGAACCACTCGGCCGCCTGCCCAAGATTGGTGAGCCAGCGGTCGGGACGTTCATCGAAGCTGACGCCGCGCCAAAGCAGAGCGCGCCAGCTCAACCACATCTGGACTACAAAGAGCACGGCACCCAGGCCCAGGATAAACCAGTCCATGGGAGACTGACGCACGAGAAAGACGTACTTCAAGTAGAACTGCTGGGCCTGGTGTGGCGTGGCCATCACGACAAGCACGGCAGCCAGCGGCGGCACAAGACAGAAGATCAACGGTAAGAGGCCCTGAATACACAAACGGCGCACGGATGAAGTCTCCCTATTAGAATGAATTCTTCAACACAAAGACACAAAGATCACAAAGATTTGTGTTGAAACGTTTGTGTTAGCTCTCTCTCAAGAAATCCGGTAAGGGCTGCGGCCGGCCTTCGCGGTTGACGCAGGCGAGCGATGTCAGGCCCTCGGTGAGCAGCTCGCCGTTGCGAAACATCTCGTAGCGATGCTCGATCCGGGCGGTGGTGGTCCGCACCACCGTGGTGCGCAGGGTGACCACATCATCGTACCAGATTGGACGCAGGTAACGCACTTCCACCTTGGTAATCACAAGCAAATAGCCTTGATCTTCCAGGTCCTTGTAGGAGTAACCCAAGGAACGAAGCAATTCGGTCCGGCCCATCTCGAAATAGACCAGGTGATTGGCATGGTGCAAGAGGCCCATGCGGTCGGTTTCGGCGTAGCGGACACGGATGGTGATTTCACCGCTGAGCATGGTACACAATCTCCGTCGAGCGGCAGGGTTCATCCCTGCCGTCAATGCCCGCCGGGATTAACCCGGCGGCTCGCCCGTCATTTGATGCGGCCGAAACGCGATAACGGCCAGTAAACGACCACCGCTCTGCCCAGGAGGAGGCGGTCGGGGACGAGGCCCCAGACACGGCCGTCGGAACTTCCGGGGCTGTTGTCACCGAGGCAGAGGTACATTGGAGGTTGAACATAGATGGTAGCGCACCGCATGTCCGGAAAAGGCTTCCACGGTTTTTTCAGGTCTTCTGTTGTCTCATCTCGACTGAAATCCGCAAACTTGTCTCTCTCCTCCGCCAGAGCCTTCGAGAAAAGTCCTAGGTTCTTATCCTCCAAGGCATCCTTCGCCGCATAGAATAACAGCGTTTCTTCAAAACGATCCATTTCTTCCTTCGTCAGCGTCTTGGCGAGTGCGTCAGTGAACTGGGCCAGGGTTTGCATGTTCTTGCTCACCAGATCCCCAAGCCTCGAAGACGTGGATTCCGGCAATGCCTTATCAAAACTTGTCTGCCAGTTTCTGTGGGAGATTGTGAATCCTGCATCTTTCTCTGCATCCTGAAGCAAGGTTTCGCGCTGGCGATCATTGTATCGGGGTTTTGAAGCACCCGCGTCTGAACGGAGAGATCGAAGATACTCTTTCAGTTCATCAACCCGTCGGGTTCTTGGCCGGACTTCGTCCCAAAGCGCCGAGTCACCATCGCCGGGGAGCAAAGTATAGTAAGTGTCGCGGAAGAGCTTCAATTTGCTGATACGGACGCTTGCTCCGGATGTGCCGATACTCGCGGGCTGCAAGTCATTTTCTGTCGGCCCGTCAACATCCCGGTTGTGGCAAACTCCCTCGCCAAACAGCCACTGGCGATCCACCCAGACGGTCAACCGCTGATCTACGTTGGCGAAACGGAGGTGATAAGTGCTGCCGGGCTTCAGAAGCGAAGCCACAGGGTCGGTGAGCGGTGTTTCTTTGCCATCGGTAAACTGGAGTAGAGTACAGGTGCCTGCGGCAAGATCCCACCGAGCCAGGAAGCGATCGACGCCTCTGGAAAGTTCCATGGCGAAGCAGCCCTTGTTCGTAGAGACCGTAAGGTCACATTCCAGGATCAAGTCGCCGACCCAATGCCGTGCTGCTTTCGAGCTTCCTCGATTGGTGGCCGCCGTATTATAACCGATAAAGTCGGTGATCAATTGCCGCTTGGGCGAGCCGCGCAAGATATGACGATAACGCAACCACTGGATTTTCTGGTTGTCCGCCGGCATGCCATCATCCATGCGTTCGAAAGTCTTGGGCAGCAGCGGATTGTCCATCGCCTTCCAGCCATTTTCCGGCTGCCAGCGTCTGGGTAGAGACTGATCCGGATCCTGTGCATCATTGTCGTTGACTATACGGCGCATGGCCAAAATCTGTTCTGGCGGCTTGCGAACGATCTCAAAGTTTTGGAGTTCCTTCCTGTCAATCTCCTTGGTATGCGGAAACCTCCAGTCGTCGAACAGATTGTCCGGCCCTGACGGATGGCTATCGAGGATCGAAACATAGAGATCGCCTTTGTAGATGGCAATCGTTTCGCCGGGCTGACCGACCAGACGCTTGATATAGTTAATGCGCGCTGCATTTTGCACCGGCTCCCTGGGATATTTGAATACCACTACATCAAAGCGTGATGGATGACCGGGATAAAGTGAATAAGGCGACTTCTCGACTAGCAACCGATCGCCGGTGTCGGTGCCGATGGTCCCGATATTTTGATTGAAAAGACAATTTGGGCATGTGCAGCCGATTACATGTGCATCTTCGGGTGATTCTGTACCTGGTTCCACCTCGCTGTGAGAGTTCACGGTAAATTCATGACCGCATTTTTCGCACTTTACCCACTTGTGATCACCCAGCAACGTGACCGCCATCGAGCCGGTGGGGATGACGAAAGCCTCGGCGACGAAGGACTGCATCATGATGACCAGTACGACCACGAACACGACTGTTTCGACAACCTTGCGCAGCGTGTCTTTGTGTTCCGGCGCAGGTTTAGGCTTGTCCTTGCCCGACTTCTGGGAGGACGGCGGCGTGTTGGGATTGGTTTTGTCGGCCATAAGTTCTCTCGTTGAATTAGTGAACAAGCCCCATGCGGCCGGGCGGCCACCAGATCAGGACCGCACGGCCAAACAGCAGATGTTCCGGGACGAGACCCCAGGAGCGGCCGTCATCGCTATGAGCGCTGTTGTCGCCGAGACACAGGTAGTGGCCCGGCTGGACATACATGAACAATGCTTCTTTGCCACTTTCGGTGGCATTGGGGTGCGTGAGATAATAGGTGTTCCGCCAAAGCTGGATGTGCTGAACCGTGACCCTGGCGCCGCGAGCGGCGATGGCGGCCGGCTGCTTGTCTTTTTCGGTCCGGTCGCGCTGTTCGGGCGGTTCGTAAGGCCGGCCTTCACCAAAGACCAGGCTATTGTCCACCCAGACCGTGAGCCTCTCGTCCACGTTGGCGAAGCGGAGGCGATGACTGCCTTTACCGAGGCGCGACGAGGCGCTTTCCAGTTGCTCTGTCATGACATCATCCTTGATCTTGCCATCCTTGAGCCGGGACAAGGTACATGTTGCCGTGGCCAGGTCCCAGCTGGCGCGGAAACGATCCGCTCCCTTGCACAACTCAAGAACCAGCTCACCATTGGAGTCGTCGATGATGACATCGCATTCCAGGATCAGGTCGCCCACCCAGTTACCCGAAGCCGGCGAAGCACCGCCAGGCTTTGCTGGTTCTCGACCGAGTTATAGCCCATAAAATCCGTGACATACCGGGGATCGTTCTCGCCGCGAGCTATATGGCGATAGCGGAGCCAGAAAAGCGGATCGTTGGGATCGCCTGGAAAATTAAAGACCAGCGGCTGTTCACGATCATCGGCCTGCCAGGGATTATCCTTGCCTTCCGGCCACCAGCGCTTTTCGTAGCCGCGCAAATCCTTCGCCTGGTGATCGTTATCATAGACCAGCCGGCGCATGGCCAGAATAGCTTCCGGAGACTTGCGCAGGATCGTGAAGTTCTTTTTTAACTCCTCATCGACCTTGAGGGATTTCTGGGCCGGAATTTCGAGTTTGTACATCTTGGTCCGGGGTTCAGAATCAAACTCGTCCAAACTCGAACGCAAGCTGTTTGGGCCAGGTTGCGGATACAAGCCGTTCGCGCAATAAACACTGCCGTTGTAAATGGCTATGGTCTTTCCGGGCAGGCCGATAAGCCTCTTGATGAAGTTCAGCTTGTGCGGTTCTTCGGGCTTCTTGAAAACGACCACGTCATAAGGCTGAGGATGCATGACGCCCAGATCGTAAAGAAACTTGGCGACCAGCACTCGGTCGCCGGAGTGCCAGGAGGGGTCGAAGGCGACCTGACGTTTCGCGAATGTGCCCTGAGTGATTGCCTCGACGGAAATGGCCATGCCGACACCGTTGTTACGCAGTTTGGAGAGAACTCTTATCTTCTTGGCTCCCTGGATGTCTTTAAGCTTGCACTCGACGCCATCGAGTGTCACGGCCGGCTCTTGCCTTACGTCGATGTCGATTATCTCGGTCTTCTTTTTCCCCTGCCAGGGGAGAGAATTCCTCCAACGAGAGCCATCAACGTTGTCAAGTTGAAGCTGCCCGGCCTTGTTGATCGTAAACTGCTCGGACTCTTGTTCCCTGGTGAATTCCATCCCAAATTGACAATTAGGACAGGTGCAGCCACGGTAACTTCTATAGGCCCGGAATCGTCCACCTCCTTGTGGCAATCGACCGGAAACGTATATTCGCACTGCGGGCAGGTCACCAGTTTTTGATAGCCATAGAGCGATTCCGCCATCGAGCCGGTGGGGATGACAAACGGCTCGGCGATGAAGACCTTCCAGAGCAACCAGATGATGAAGACCACGGCAATGGTCTCCACCAGCTCGCGCATGCCGTCGCTCGGGGGACGTGGCGGCGCAGGCCTTTTCATCTGGCTGGGAGGAGGATGGAGGATGGAGGATGGAGGATGGAGGATGGAGGATGGAGGATGGAGGATGGCCGGTTTTCTCCTCCGCGCTTTCGCTGCTCGTTCCATCCTCCATCCTCGATCCTCTATCTTCGCTGCGCCCTGCGGGATTGGCGACAATATCGCTTGGCGCAACAGGATGGGGATCCTGTCCCACGGATGATGATGTCGCGGGGTTGACCACGGTTTCGTTCGGTTGCGTCACTGATCCGCCTCCAGCACCGCAAGGAACGCTTCTTGCGGGATTTCCACCTGACCCACCTGTTTCATACGCTTCTTGCCGGCGGCCTGCTTGGCCCAGAGCTTGCGCTTGCGCGTGATGTCGCCGCCGTAGCACTTGGCGGTCACGTTCTTCTTGAGCGGGGCGATGCTTTCGCGGGCGATGATCCGGCTGCCGATGGCCGCCTGCAGGATGACCTCGAACAGGTGCCGGTCGATCTCCCCACGCAGCTTCTTGACCAGCTTGCGGCCCCGGCGGTCGGCGGTCGAGCGGTGAACGATGATGGACAGGGCATCGACGCGCTTGCCGGCCACGAGAATGTCCAGACGCACCAGATCGGCGGGGCGGTAGCCGATGAATTCATAGTCCATCGTGCCGTAGCCGTGGGTCACGGACTTGAGCTTGTCGTACAGATCGTAGATCACTTCTGCCAGCGGCAACTCCCAGACGAGAATGGCCCGCGTCGGACTCAGGTACTCGGTGCGGACGTAGACGCCGCGCCGCTCGGCACAGAGCTGCATCAGATCGCCGATGTTCTCCGCCGGCAGGAGGAAGCTGATACGCACGAACGGCTCGCGGAACTCCTCGATCTGACCGGCTTCGGGCACCTTCTGCGGGCTGTCGATGACGAGCACTTCGCCCTTGCGCGTCAGGATTTCGTAGGTCGTGTTCGGAGCCGTCTGCACCAACTCCAGACTGGCTGTCGCGTTCCAGGCGCTGCTGGATGATTTCGCGATGGAGCAGGCCGAGGAAGCCGCAGCGGAAGCCGAAACCGAGTCCTTCGCTGACTTCGGGCTGATAGGTGAAGCTGGCGTCGTTGAGCCGGAGCTTGGCCAGGGCTTCGCGCAGGGCCTCGAAGTCGTTGTTGTTGATCGGGTAAAGGCCGCTATAGACCATCGGCTTGGGTTCCTTGTAGCCCGGCAGGGCGGTCTCGGTCGGCCGCAAGGCGTCGGTGACGGTGTCGCCGATGTGGATGTCGCCGAGGTCCTTGATCTGGGCCATGAAGTAGCCGACCTGGCCGGTGGTCAGTTCGTCGCAGGCCGTCGGGGCGGGGCGGAACTGGCCCAGCTCGGTGACCTCGTACTCGGTGCCGCCGCGCATCAGCTTGATGCGCTGGCCCTTGCGCAGCACGCCGTCCTTGATGCGGACGTAGACGACGACGCCCTTGTAGGTGTCGAAATGGCTGTTGTAGACGAGGGCCTGGAGCGGTGCGTCGGGACTGCCGGAGGGCGGGGGCACGCGGTCGATGATCGGCCTGCAAGATTTCATCGACGCCCAGTGCCCGCCTTGGCGCTGGCCCGGAGCACGTCCGCGGGAACAATGCCGAGAGCCTGCTCCATCTCGGCAATCACTTCATCGGGCCGGGCGATGGGCATGTCGATCTTGTTGAGCACCGGCACGATAGTCAGGTTGTGCTCCATCGCCAGGAAGGCATTGGCCACGGTCTGGGCCTGCACGCCCTGGAAAGCATCGACCAGCAGGATGGCGCCCTCGCAGGCGGCCAGGCTGCGGGAAACCTCGTAGTTGAAATCAACGTGGCCGGGCGTGTCGATCAGGTTCAACTCGTAGCGTTCGCTCGCCTTTCGTAGTTCGTGAAGTAGATCGTGACCGGGTGCATCTGGATGGTGATGCCGCGTTCGCGTTCCAGGTCCATGTCGTCGAGGACCTGGGCACGGAAATCACGGGCGGTGATGGCCCCGGTCTGGAGCAGGAACTGGTCCGCCAGCGTGCTCTTGCCGTGGTCGATGTGCGCAATGATGGAGAAGTTCCGGATGTGGCTAGTCGGCGTCATGTTCTTCGGAAGTTTAGCAGTTTCGGCGGTTGTTGGATAGGGCAGGCGGTGGGGTGAGGTGGTGAGGGGTGGGGTGGTGACACAGGTACACTGGCCCGAAGCGTGAGCGAGGGACGAAGCCTTCCTCGCTCACGCTTCGGGCCAGTGTTGCAGATTCAGGTCATTTAGTGGCGGAAATGCCGCACACCGGTCATTACCATTGCCAGTCCGTTCTCATCGCAAGCCTGAATGGAGTCCTGGTCGCGCATGGAACCGCCTGGTTGAACAAGCGCCGTCACGCCTGCCCTGGCCGCCTCGTCGATGTTGTCCCGGAAGGGGAAGAAGGCATCGGAAGCCAGCACCGACCCCCTGCTGCGCTCGCCGGCCTTGCGGACCGCCATGTGGACCGAATCAACCCGGCTCATCTGCCCTGCTCCCACGCCGACCACCATGCTGCCCTTGGCCAGCACGATGGCATTGCTCTTGACGTGTTTGCACACCAGCCAGGCGAAGCGCAGATCGGCCATCTCGGCCGGCGTGGGTGAGCGTTTCGTAGCGGTGCGCGCCTGGGCGAAATCGTCACCACTCAGGTCGCGGCCTTGAACGAGCAGGCCGCCGTCTACCCGCCGCAGATCAAGCGCTTTTTCGCGGCCGTTATCTGTCGTCAAGGGACCAGTCGCCAGGAGACGCACGCTTTTCTTCCAGCTTGGCCGTGTCGTCAGAAGAGCAAAGGCGGCGTCACTGAAACTGGGAGCGATGACACATTCGACGAAGCGATTCGGCTCGGTGATCTGGAAAGCTGTTGCTTCATCCACTTCGCGGTTGAAGCCCAGGACACCGCCATAGGCGCTGAGCGGGTCGCCTTCATAAGCCTTGCGAAAGGCTTCTTCGAGGCTGTTCCCAACTGCGGCACCGCAAGGGTTGTTGTGCTTGATGACCACGGCGGCCGGCTCCGCGAACTCGCGCACGAGATTCAAAGCACTATCAAGGTCGAAGAGGTTGTTGAACGACAGCTCCTTGCCGTGCAACGACTTTGCCGTCGCCACGCAGGCGTAGCGGCAGCCCGGCTCAACATAGAAGGCAGCTTTTTGATGCGGGTTCTCGCCGTAACGGAGCGGAAGCCTTCGCTCATAGCGCAAATCAAGAGTGACAGGCCAGTCGGTCTCACCCGAGCGCTGGGCAAAGTAGGCACTGATGGCTCGGTCATAGGCAGCAGTACGGGCAAAGGCCGCGGCACAGAGCCGCTCACGTGTGGCCAGCGACAAGACTCCCTTCTGCGAACGCAATTCGGCGAGCACGGCAGAATACTGATCCGGATCGGTAATCACGGCCACATCGTGGTAATTCTTTGCGGCGGCACGAATCATTGACGGCCCGCCGATGTCGATGTTCTCAACGATGTCCTCGTGCGTACTGCCGGGCCGGGCGACGGTGGCCTCGAACGGATAGAGATTGCAGACGACCAGGTTGATGGGAGCGATGTCCTGAGACTGGAGGGTTTGCAAATGTTGTGGATTGTCACGAACGGCGAGGATGCCGGCGTGAATGCGCGGGTGCAGCGTTTTCACGCGGCCGTCGAGAATCTCGGGAAAGCCGGTGACCTCGGAAATATCGCGGACGGACAAGCCGGCTTCCGCCAGCGCTTTGCGCGTGCCGCCGGTGGAAATCAACTCGACGCCTTGCTCTTTCAGACCACGGGCCAGATCGAGCAGGCCGGTCTTGTCGTAGACGCTGATGAGGGCGCGGCGGATGGTTCGAAGAGTCATAGGATCGATGGTCTCCATTCACGTAAGTTTTTGCAACTTCATCGCTAGTTCTCGAACTCTGGCAAGATCGTCGTCACCCAGACGGCCAAGTTTGTCCTCCAATCGGCGGAGATCACAGGCACCAACCTGGAATACAAGCACCACCGATGGACTGGCCAGGCCATTTTCGTGCGAGGGTTGGACTGCCAGCGTGCCCGTGAATCGAAGCGTATCCATCTTCGATGTGAGTGGAATTATTACCACCGTGGGCAAACCAGAGAAAGCCTCCATGTCTTGCCAGACAAGTACCGGACGTTTGCCCCGTTGTTCACGGCCGCCGCGGTCAGGGAGATTTGCCCAATACAGTTCTCCATGCTTCATGCGCGTGGCTCCTCGACTAGCTGAAGTGCCTCGTCGCGAACTTCTTGCCAGGCATCCAGTTCATCGAGGAGATCGGCATCCAGGCTTAAGTACCACTTCAGTGCTTCGCCAACTGCCTGATCCAAGGTGATCTGGCGTTGTTGTGCCCTGGTTTGGAGGGCTTGCTCCAGTTCACAAGGAATTGTCAGTGTCATTCTCTATCCTCCTTCGTAGCCCATTCTACTTGTATTACTCGATCTCGGCATCGGGCACAAACGTCACCTGGCAAGTCGATGGCGGTGATCTCGCCCAACGCCACGGATGCCAACCGATCCCAGGCGTCGAAATTCATCCTGCCGACCGGCCAGCCTTCTCGTTCCCAGGCTAGCCGAAATACCTCGCGAATCAGGTTCCGTGGCGCTGCACATAGACATTGACGATCAAACACCAACATCCGGCCGGCGCGTGGCTTTTCCGCGGCCGCCAGCAACTTTTTTGCTTGGGCTTCGTCGCTGTGGTAGGCTTCGTCCGCCTGTTTCGCCAGCCTGTTCAGGATTGTGACGACGGCCGGATTGTACTCCTTCTCCAGAAGCGGCAGCAGTTCGTGACGGATGCGGTTGCGAGTGAAGCGCTTATCGAGGTTGGAGCTATCCTGGCAATAGGGTTGCCCTTCGGCTTCCAGATAGGCCAGCACGTCCGCTCGCCTCGCTGTCAGAAGAGGACGTACAAGTTCGATTCCCGGCGACAGCGGACGCCTTATCGCGATACCGCGCAGGCCCTTCAAACCGGCGCCGCGCAGGATTCTGTGCAGGACGGTTTCCGCCTGATCGTCCGCCGTGTGGCCGGTGGCAACCCAGCCGACACCCGCACGCCTGGCCACGCCGGCCAGCCAGTCGTAACGCATCATGCGGGCCACGCTTTCCAGATTGTCACCCTCGGCACGAGCCTGTCTCAGGACGTCGGCTCGCTCGGAACGCAGTTCCAACCCTGAGCAGCCTCCGCGCACAAGTTGGGCGTGCATTTGTTGGACGAAAGCTTCATCGGCAGCGCTCTCAGGGCCGCGCAGCTGATGGTTCAAATGAGCGACGATCAGCGGCCCCGTTTCGGACGAGGTTCGTAAAACGAGCAGCGCTCGTAACAGGGCGACGCTGTCCGGACCGCCGGATACAGCCACGACCATACCATGCGGCGCAATACCCAGGCGGCCAAGGCAACGTCTGACTTTCAACACCAGGGGCGGGAGTCTCTTCACGAATTTGCTCCGGCGGGAATCGTGCCACGTTGTGGCACGGTCTGGAGACCATGCCACAACGCGAGAATCTACTCCGGCAAGGAATTGCTATACTCAGTGAGACCGGACCCCGCACTCAGCCAACCTGAAAGGGTGGGATAAACGACCAGGCAACCAGGTTATCCCACCCTTTCAGGGTGGACATGATGATGCGACCCCGTTTTCCCAGGGTGCGCCGCGGACGGCGACCCTGGGCTGTGTTATTCAACTCCTTCGGAGTAAAGCAGCTAAGAGCCTGGGCGGTTTTGGAACTACTGATACTGCTTGCCTTTGAGTATAGCAAATGACACCGCATGAAGGACGACAATGAACGGTAGCTGGAACAAGCTTTCCAGATTGGCAGTATCCTGTCTTGGGAAGACCAAGCACCTACCAAGCCTGATAATCGGGCTGGGCAGGAGGCTGGCCCCCTCAATCTGGGCAATCACCCGCCGGATCTGCTTGAATCCCCGCACGCATTATGCGCTGGCATGGATCGTGGCTGTGGTCACGATGGGTCTGGTCCTGCTCAACGCCTGGGTCAGCTTCAATAATACGCCGGAGCACCCGCGCAATGACGGCAACGCGGGGCACACCTCCATCGACTTCGGCGGGCAATGGCTGATGGGCCGCATGCTGGTCGAGGGGCACGGGCGCGACCTTTACAATCGCAAAATACAGCGGGAAGTGCTTCTACGTGCTTATCCCGTGGAAGATGAAGAGCCAGTCGGTAATCGCGCTAAGGATTTCAAGGATGACGCGGACAACCTGATGACCTGGTTCATGGGTACGGACGGCACGGACGACGCCACTGCGTCGGTGGGCGGACCGTTGTATCCGCCGATCAATGCCCTCGTGTACTATCCTTTGGCACTCTTGCAGCCGCGCTGGGGCTATCGCGTCAGTCAACTGTTCCATCTGGTGCTCGCGCTCCTCGCCGGTCTGGCAGTGCGCCAGCTATCCGAGGGCCGATTCTGGTGGCCGGTGGCGACGACGCTGATCCTGATCTATCCCGGCTTTCGCGGCTCCATTGTACTGGGGCAGAATGCCGCTCTGACGCTCACCATCCTCCTTTGGGGTTGGGTCCTCATTGCCAAAGACAGGCCCGGCTGGGGCGGGATTATATGGGGCTTGCTGGCGTTCAAGCCGGTGTGGGCACTGGCTTTCTTTCTGGTGCCGCTGGTGACCGGGCGCGTGGCGGGCGTGGCTAGCCATGCTTGCCACGGGGACTGCTCTGGCGGCCGCCACGCTGCCGGTCGCCGGCTGGCATTGCTGGCTCGATTGGTTGAGAGTCGGCCGCATGGCGACGGAGCTTTACAACGTCAATGAAAACTGGATCAAGCTCAGCAGGGACATTCTCAGCATACCACGCCACTGGCTCGTCGATTTCAACTCAGCAAGCAATCCGGACCATCACTGGCTGCTATCCACATTGATCGGGTGGGGCATGCTGCTCACGGTGATGGCCGTCACGGCGCTTCCGGCAATCCGGCGCCGTGACCAGGCCCGAGCGGCCACGGGATACCCTGCCGCTTTTTTGCTAATGGGCGGCTGGTTGACGTGTTTCCATTTCATGTACTACGACATCTTGCTCACCGCATTGCCCATGTTCCTGCTGCTCACCGAACCGCAGCGTTACCTGGAACGTGCTTTCGTCGCCATTGTGCCATTGACGGAACCGTTCCTGGGAAAGCGGCTGGCAGATTATTACCAACTTCGGCCGGCACGCGCATATCCGATGCCGATGCCACTCGTCCCCTCACCCCTGCCCCTCTCCCCCGCAACGGGGGAGAGGGGTTGGGGTGAGGGGCTGGGCAACGTCTGGGTATGGAATCGAATGGCACCGAGCATGATCGTTGTCCTTATCATTATCGAATTCGCGATTACGCCACTTACACTCAACATGCCTCCCGCTTGGGCAGTTCCCTGGGACACATTCTGTATTATTGTGCTTTGGCTTTGGTGCGGGTGGAGGTGGAGGCGCAAAAAAGGATGAAGGATGAACAAGACGGACCCCAGCATACTGGCCCGAAGCGTAAGCGAGGGACGAAGCCCCCCTCGCTAACGCTTCGGGCCAGTGTTACCGATGTGCATACGGTCATCTATATGCGCCCTGCAAGCGCCTCCTTGAAGAAACGCTCCAGCTCGCGCACGGCTTCCATGTCTTCAAAGAGCACACTGCTGGCTTCCTTGATCTTGCGGCAAACTACTCCACGAAATTCCGCGTTGCCGGCGAGCTTGACCGCAAGGTCGATGTACTGCTGCGGCGTGTCGGCCACGCAGTCCATGACGCCCATTTTCTTGTACATCGCCAGGGCCATGCGGCCGGAAAGCATCTTCGACGGCATCGTCACGATGGGCAGACCCATCGACAGGCTTTCGTAGGTTGTCCGGCCGCCGCCGAAGTAGACAGGGTCGAGCAGCACATCCGAAATCGCGTTGAGATTCAGGAAATCGTTATAGAACTGCCAAGCCACGAAGTGGATGCGCTCCAGAACATCCGGCAAGGTAACGGCGAACCGTTTTTGCAATAGATGGTACCAGTGCGGATAATGACCCTTGCTCAGGACCAGGATGCCACGCGGGTCGGCACGCAAAATGCCGGCAAGGATCGCGTCGTATTCCGGGTGCAGCTTGAAGAGACTCTGCAAACAGGAATAGACATGACTATCCTCTCGCAAGACCGAACTGGTCTCGCTTCTTGAGCGGCGACGGAGGCGTGGGCCGGTAGCTGTAAGCCGGGATGGTCTTCAGACGCACTAGCTTTTCGGTGTAATACTGGTCGGCGTCTTCCGTCTCGAAAAGCTCGCTGGAGAGATAATAGTCGATGGTCTCCAGGCCCGTGGTCGACGGATGTCCCCAGGTGACGCACTGAACGGGGGCCAGTCGCGACAGGGCCAGCGTGTAAGTGAACGGGTCCATGCCGATGTCCGTGTAAGAGAAGAACGTCCAGTTGCTGCTGAGCGATGATCTGCCGGGCGGCGGGCAAGTTGGCAGGCACAAGAATGAACGTGTCGCCGCTTGCTCTGATCTTGTCGGCGATCTCGTCACGGTTATTGGTCGTGGCCAGCACGATGACGGTGAAATCGGCGCGCGACATGTGTTGCATGAGGCCCTGCATCAGCCTACCGATGGTGTGTTGCTTGAAGTAGGCCGAGATGAAACCAACGCGGATCTTGCGGCCGGGTGAGGTGGTGAGGTGGTGAGGTGGATGGAGGATGGAGGATGGAGGATGGAGGATGGAGGATGGAGGATGGAGGATGGAGGATGGAGCCGGCACCCCGCGATTCTCCATTCTCCATTCTCCATCCTCTATCCTCGCTGCTCTATCCTCCGCCGGCGCTATGTACAGACGCCGGAGAGCGAGCTGCAAGTCGCGGTCGTTCATTCCCTGGTAGATCAGGAAGAAGGGCGGCTGCGCCGTCTCGTGATTCAAGTCGAGCCGGACGCCTTCCTCTTCCAGACGGCGGATGTTTTCGGTGAAAGTCTGGCGGCTGCTCCGCAAGTGATCCATCGACTCGTAGATTAGCGGCAGCATGGTGGCCACGACGATGCGCATGCGATTGGCCGGCTTGAGGCGCAAAGACTGCTCGTAACACGCCTTCGCCTCATCCACCATTCCTTGATCCGTGAAGACATTGCCCAGGCAAGTGTGTGCCTCGGCATTGTTCGGTTGCAACCGGATTGCCTTCTCAATATGAGCTGTAGCTTCCGCGAACTTCCTTTGCTCTTTGAGGACGCTGCCGAGGTTGAGAAGGGCCTCCGGATAATCGGGCTTGATGCACAAGGCCTGCTCGTAGCTGGCGATGGCCTCATCGGTCTTTCCCTGCTCACGCAGCGCGGCGCCGAGGTTGTTGTAGGCGACGATGAAATTGGGCTGCAAGCGCAGGGCCTGCTGGTAGCATGCAATCGCCTCATCAATCTTCCCTTGTTCGCGGAGGGCCGCGCCATGTTGGAACAGGTAGCGGGATCGTTCGGGTTGGAACGCAAAGATTCCTGAAAGCAATTGACGGCCTCGGTGAATTTCCTCTGCCCCAGGTAGGCATTGCCCATGCTGTTGTAAGCGCCGGCGTGGCCGGGCCTGATTTGCAGGGAACGTTGATAGCAGGCCATGGCTTCATCGAATCTGCCCTGCTCGGCCAGGGCGATACCCAGATTGTTGTAGGCATCGACGTAATCGGGCCGGAGTGTCACGGCGCGATGGAAACAGGTAGCCGCGTCCTCCAGCCGTCCCTGGTTCTTGAGAGCGACGCCCAGGTTGTTGTACACCTCCGGGAACTGCGGCTGAAGCTGCAAAGCACGCTGGAAGTGAGCGACCGCTTCGTCCAGGCGTCCCACTTCCTGATAGACGACGCCGATATTGCAGTGAAAGGCAGCCGCCAACGGGTTCAACTGGATGGCTCGGCAAATGTACTCGATGGCCGTGTCATGCCGGCCGGCCCTGTAGGCAAGTTCGCCGAGCAAATGGAGAGAGTCGGCGTGGTTGGGATCGACCTGCAGGATCTGCCGGTAAATCTGTTCCGCTTGCTGGAGATTGCCGGTTTGATGGTGTTGCAATCCCTGCGCGAGTGCTTCGGCAATGGTTGGCATGTTCGACAAGGATGAAGGATGAAGGATGAATAGAACGATCAACACTGGCCCGAAGCGTTAGCGAGGGTAACGCCTACCTCGCTAACGCTTCGGGCCAGTGACGGCTTATCTTGTCTTATTCATCCTTCATCCTTCATCCTTTCTCCAGTTCGTTTAGTCTGCTGATGCCGGTGGGCAGACGTTCCTTTTCCATGCGTTTGACCAGGGCATAAACCCGTTGGTTCAGAGGACAAGGACGGTCGCCGGCCAGATCGATCAGATGGCGATTGTAATAGTCGATCTCCGTCCGTCCCGCCGGCAAATCTCCCGCCATCGAGCAATAGGTTCGCCGCAGTGTCGGATAAAAGGCCCAGGCCAGGGCGTTGGCGACGGCGGGCCGGCTCAGGATGCGCGAAACGGTGTCCGGATGAAACGGCCCGATCTTCCCCAGGCGGACTCGTGCATCGCTGAGGATCTTGTAATTCTCCTGAAGCAGCGCGAAGAACAGCTTCCTCGCCTTGGGCACCGTCAGCAGTTGCCCGTTGTCCAGTCCGGCGGCCGCAGCCAGCGGACTGATCGCTGCATTGTACATCAACTTGGTGTATTTGTAGGGAAGAATGTCCGGCACATACACAACCTGAAAGGGAGAGCGGGCGAAGGGGGAGACAGGGAGACAAGGAGACAAGGAGACAGGGAGACGGAATGCGCCGCCGCCAATCTTCTCCTTGTCTCCTTGTCTCCTTGTCTCCTTGTCTCCCTGTCTCCCCTTCTTCCTGGCTCGCCTTACCGCCCCGGTAGCCGAGATGGAGCCGGCCGCGGCGGGTGATGCGCGTGTGTGTCCGGTGCGGGTAACATTCGGAAACGAACGAAGCGATTCCTTCAGGCTCTTCGCCGCGCAGTGTCGAGCGACGGATCGAAGCCATTCTGAATGGGGATAACGGTTGCGGGACCATCGCCGTTCCTGTCCGCCAGCCGGCCGAGCACTGCGGCGTTGTCGTAGCACTTGGTGCAAAGCAAGACAGCCGAATCCGGAGCGGGGGTCCAGTCGGCGAAGTTCTCGAAGCGAGCCGGCAGCGCTGGTTGGTTGTCGATGCGAACGCCGTGCTCCTGGCCCCAGCGCACCTTGTCCGGGTCGGCGTCCACGAACGTCACCCGGACTCCAGCCGCGCACAGGGCATAGCCCACGGCACAACCGATGCCGCCGGCGCCGACGACACAGATAGATTCGAGACTCATCGTGCTGGCATTCCCGACCTTGCTTGCACTGCGGGCTGTTGAAAGGCATTACTTCTTCGTGTATTCCTTCAAGTAACCTTCAAACTGCTGCCGGTGCGCCTCCTCCTGGCCGAGGATGGTGATGGCTAGGTCTTGCGTGACGTAATCTTCCCCATCGGTCAGCTTGATGATGGAGCGGTAATGGTTGATCGCTTCTTCCTCCGCCTGGATGACGCCGCGGATGACGTGAACCACGTCGGTTGTGTCGGCCGGCGGTTCCAGGAGAGCGCTGGGTCATTTTCAACTGGAGGCTGCCGGGGATGCTGCCGCCGAGTTGCTTGATGCGGTTGCCGAGCTGCTGGGCATGGCCAAGTTCTTCCTGAATGTCGGTGGCCAGGGCCTGCTTGATGAAGTCGGCGCGAACGCCCTCCAGGTGTAGGCTGTTGGCCAGATAGTTGATGACGGTCTCGATCTCCATGTTGTAGGCCTGACGGAGAGTGATGACGATCTGTTCTTTGGTTGCCGGCATGGTTTGGTTCCTCATTTTTGGTGAGAAGTGAGTGGTGAGTGGTGACCAGCCGGTCTTTACCACTCACCACTCACCACTCACTCCGTAGTGTGGCGATTGACATAGTTCAATGTAGGCTCCCCCGCTGGGCGGTCAAGGGCCGACTGTTTAGCGACGCTTCGGAGAAGCGTGCGAACCTGCACGTTTCTCCGAAGCATCGCAAAACATGGATGCCCCCTTGTCACCTGCGTTCATATTGACTATCTTCAATCCCCACCGGGCTTTTCGCTCGCCGGCAAGGGGGTGCAGTCTGTGATCCACGTCAGCAACCTGACCAAGTATTACGGTGATTATGCCGCCGTTGCTAATGTCACCTTCGACGTGGCGCGCGGCCAGATCGTCGGTTTTCTCGGCCCCAACGGGGCCGGCAAGACGACGACCATGCGCATTTTGACCGGTTATCTCACCGCCACCTCTGGCCGGGCCACGATCGCCGGTTTCGATGTGTTCTGGCAAACGGTGGAGGTCCGACAACGCATCGGTTACATGCCCGAAAACTGCCCGCTCTACCTGGAAATGCGCGTTGCCGAGTATCTCCGTTTCCGCGCCGGCATCAAGGGACTGCATGGTTGGCAAGCCCGGCGACGAGTTAACGACGTTTTGCATCGCTGCTGGCTGACCGAGGTGAGCCGGCAGCTAATCGGCACTCTGTCGAAGGGTTACCGCCAGCGCGTTCGGGTTGGCGGATGCGCTGCTGGCCGATCCACCGGTGCTTATCCTTGACGAACCGACCGCGGGGCTCGATCCGACGCAAATCCGCGAGAGCCGCAAGCTCATCCGCGAGTTGGGGGCGGAGCATACTATCCTGCTTTCGACGCATATCCTGCCGGAGGTGGAGATGACGTGCGATCATGTCATTATCATCAACCGCGGGCAGGTGGCAGCGGCAGGATCGCTGAGTGAGCTGGTACAGCAAGCGGGGGAACAGACGACATTGGTGGCTGAAGTGGAGGGGAGCGTTGATGCCGGGCTGGTATGGTCGCTGCCCAATATCGGATCGCTGGAAAGCGAGACGGTTGACACTGGGACGCGCATCCGCATTGTGACGGACAGCGTGGCCGGCGTTACGGCGCGTCTGTGTACACTGGCAGCGGAGAATGGCTGGCGGCTACGCGAGATTCGGCCGCAACGGCGGACGCTGGAGGAGTTGTTTGTGCGGATTGTCGAACAGGATGAGGGGATTGTAGCGCCGGTATGACCCAAACATCTCGCCCTTACATGGTACGTCGCACGTTATGTATAGAAGAGCTGTCGATTTCTTGTCGGGGTTGAGCTGGCAGCAGGGGGTTGCCCTGGGAGTGCTGGGCATCGTTTTATTGCTCGGCATTCTTGTGGGCGTTCTTCTGCTGTTCAGGCTGTTCAAGTCGCGTAGCCTCATCCGGCGTGAATTCACTGCCTACTTTACGTCGCCCATTGCTTATGTCGTGATTGTGCCTTTTCTCTTCTTCACGGCGCGCACTTTTACTTGACGATGGAGCAGCTCACCAAGGCCGGCCCAAGAGGCGTCGAGTTTCCCATGCAGTTCCTGTTCAGTCTGCTGCCGCGCGGCGTGGAGGGATCGACCGCGTGGGAAGTGGAGCTGCTCAGCGCCGTGGGCTTCTGGGTGTTCTATCTTCTCATCCCACCGCTGCTGACGATGCGTTTGTTCGCCGAGGAACGCGGCAGCGGCACCCTGGAAGTACTGCTGACCGCGCCACTTGGCAGCGTGCAGGTGGTCCTGAGCAAGTTTCTGGCCTGTTTCCTTTTTTATGTGCTCCTGTGGTTGCCGACTCTCGCATATCTGCCGGTGTTGCTCGACCTGGGCATGCCCGTCTTCAAGGTTGTCGTGACGCCCTGGAGCGTGGCGCTGGTGGGCGGTCTGGCGGTTGTGGTGGTGGCCTTGCTCCTCATTCTGCTGCGGTTGGGCACCTGGAGCCGGATTGTTGCGCTCATCTTGCTCTTGGTTGGTGGCGCGGCGGCGGCTGTGGGGTGCTGGCAGCATTATCACATCGATTCACAACACGTGCTGGAGATTCCTTACCATATCGATCCCATGCCGGTGCTGGCCTGTTATCTGGGTTTGGCTCTGGCCGGAGCAATGTTCCTGGCCCTGGGGATGCTCGTCAGCAGCCTGACCCGCAGTCAAATGACGGCCGCGCTGGTCTCGGTGCTGCTAAGCCTTGCATTTGTCGTGGCGGGCCTGGTGCGCTCTTTTGTCGATTCGAACAGTGCGGTGGCCGGCTTGCTGCATTTCTTCAGCGTGCCGCTGCACTTCAGCCAGGACTTCGGACGGGGGCTGATCGATACGCGCCATCTGGTGCTTTACAGCAGCGTCGCCCTGTTCTGCCTGTTCTTGACGGTGCTCGGCGTGGAGAGTAAACGATGACATCGAGCAGGAAATTCGGCGGCGGCGGTTGGTCGCTGTTGCACTTTCTGATACGCTGGGCCGGCCTAACCGGTCCGCTGATCGGCGGCGCGGGTTTGATGCTGGCCTATTACAGGCAGACCCTCTCCCCACTGACCCTGGGGTTAATTCTTGGCGGCGGGCTGGCGGTGCTGGCGGCCCTTGTGGTTGAGGGGGTCGTCTTTCTGGGCAGGATGGCCGGGCGTCATAGCGCGTTCGGTCTCAACGCTGTTGTTCAGATCCTCGTGGCGATGGTGCTTCTGGCGGGAGTTAACCTCTATTCCAGTTGGCACTACCTTCGGCTCGACTGGACCCAGAAACGGCTCTTCACCCTACCGCCCGACATCCGCGACCAGTTGAGCCGAATGAAGGAACCGACAACCATTGTCATCTATCGTTGTCATGGGACATTGGATGACGAACGGCACAAAATCTCCGGACAGCACAACGACAGGCCCGATGCTTACGACTACGCGGCCGAGCGCAAGGTGGTCGAGAAGATCAAGGACCTGGTCGAGCAGTTCCGTGAGCTGGGGCCGCAGTTCCGGGTTGTCACGCTTGATGTCGAGGAAGAAGACTACAACGACAAGTTGACGGAGCTGACGAAAGAGGCCAAGGAGTTGCGTGACGCCCTGGAGAGTGCTCCGGAGAATAGCATTTTCTTCCATGCGCACGGCAAGGTGCAGCGCCTCAGCTTCAACGAGTTCTACTTGCTCGACAAGACGGCTTCGCGCGAGGACAACGGCGGGCGCGGCAACCTGGTCATGCACGGCCAGGGCGTTGAGCCGTTCGCCCACAAGGTCCTTAACCTGGAACATAAGCGGCCGCGCATCGCCATTCCTGTCATTCACGAAGTGCTGACAACCGAGTCGCAGGAAGAATTGGGCCTCGCCGGCCTGAAGAAAGCGCTGGAATCCCACGGGTTCGAGGTCCGCGACATCATCCTCAAGAAGTGGAGCCGGTTCGCGCCTCCCGAACCTGCGGTCTACACCTACGACGAGAACAAGCTGGACCGGCTTGAGGAGCGCGTAAAAGTGCTGGACACGGCCATCAAGAACATGGAACAGGCCCAGCAGCAGATTCAAGAGGTCCGTGAATTGTGGAAGACCTCATCCCTTGAGGAGTTGACCAAGAAGTACGCCGCGCAACTGCGGGCCCGGAGGGTCAAGGAGGTAGACGACAAGATGCGCCAGGCGCAGCTCGAAGCTATCGACGAGGAACTGTCCGATCTCCAAACGGCCTTGGCTTCCAGCCGCAAGAGGCGCGACGCTGCCGATGCCGAGAAGGGGCAGTTGAACGTGGAGGAACTCGACGAGCAGAGGCGCATGGCAGACCTGAAGTCCAAAATGGACAGGCTCCTGGCCGATTGCGATCTGCTGCTCTTGCCGCGCATGACGTTGCGGAACGTCAACGTGGATTTTGAAAACATCCCCTATCGTCTCTATCGTCTCGACCCGGCGCAGGTACAGGCGATCCAGGAATTTCTCAAGGCCGGCAAGCCGGTGCTGGTCTGCTTCGGACCGTCGAACAGTCCGGACAACCAACCGGACTCGCCTGATGCCGCCGGAGCCGACAATGCCGAGGAACTGCTGGCCAAGCTCGGCATCAAGTTCGGCAAGCAGACGATCCTGTTCGATGTCGAGAATGAATCGTTCGCGGAAGGGCGGTCTGGACTGTTGTTCGCTGGCAGCGACGTGCTGATTCCGGCGCTCGATTTTGACTGGAAACCTGGTACTGGCTTGCCGTTGGGCCAGGCATTCACCGATCCGGAAATCAAACCCAATCCCATCCGTGAAAGCCTGAGCTTGACGGCACGCAGCATGGGCCAGGGTCAAAGCCTGGACCTGCGCCTGCGCCACCCGCGACCTGTTTACTACGAGCCGTTCGACCCGAGCATAACGGGCGCCTTCTTGATTCAGTCGCACGTACTGGGACATGCCGCCTGTTATTTCCTGCCGGTGCGGCAAGGGCCGAAGCTGGATCCGTATTTCCTCATGACCGGGCCGGCAAGCTGGAATGATGACCAGCCCTTTCCCACATCCGAGCGCGTTCCTCATTACGAGCGGCCCAAGCCGAACGATCCGACGCGGGGAACGCTCGACGAAAAGCGGCGCGGCCCGTTTCCCATCGGCGTGGCGCTGGAAACCCGCCTGCCCTCTGATTGGTACGACAGCGCGAAAGACCGGCCCGCGACGGTTCGCGTCGCGGCCATTGGTCAGGGCGGGTTTCTTAGCGGTCCCGAACTGTCGCCGGCACGTGAGAAGCTTCTTTTGAACACGAGCAACTGGCTGCTGGGTCGTGACGAGCTGCTGCCGCGTTCCGATCCCGGACGTGAATGGAAGTATCCGCGGGTGGCACTGGACAAGCGCGAAAAAGACCTGTGGTCTGGGGGTACGCTCATGGGATTGCCCGGATTGTTCATTTACTTTGGGCTGGTCGTGCTCCTGGTACGCCGGCTACGCTGAGGAGAGTCGCCGATGCATCTGAAAACCACTCTTTTTCTGTTGATTCTGCTCCTCCTGGGGGCGGTCCTGTTCATTCTCGGGCCAGTGCATCGCCCTTCTGGTCAGCACCTGGCTTGACCTCGGCCCCCGGCCGGTGAATGTGTCGAACAGCGGCACTTTGGGAATCCTCGAAGAGGATTTGCAAGCTGAGAACCTGACGCGCATCGAGCTGCGGCACGGCGACCACCAGGTCATTCTGGAACGCAACGCTTCCAACAGCGACTGGAACATGCCCGGCAACTGGCCGACGCGCAAGCCGGAAGTGGAGGAACTCGTTCGGCTCCTCACCGGGTTGCACTCACGGTTCGACCCCATTGCTCTGGGCGACCCGCCGGACCTGGAAAAGTTCGGCCTCGACAAGCCTTTGGTTGTCGTCAAGGTGCGTGCGGGCGACAGCGGTCACACCCTCGCGTTCGGCAAGGGCAAGGAGGCCCCAGACAGGGAGGCGTCAGGGACGGACAATCCCTTCACGACCCCGGTTTTCCTCCGCCTGGACAAGAAGCCGGAGGTGATTCGTCTGGCCCCTGGCCTGGCGAGCGCCCTCATGCACGGCCCGGACTATTATCAGTATCGCCGGCTCTTCCCGCCCGGTGAGCGCGCCAAGGAAGGTGGCCCCCAGGACAAGGTGAAACGCCTCGCCGTCAAGGACGTGAAGGAACTCGCCGTCAAAAGCGCCGCCGGTTCGTACACGCTGGCCCCCTCACCCCAACCCCTCTCCCCCGCAGCGGGGGAGAGGGGCAGGGGTGAGGGACTCCAACCCCTCTCCCCCGCAGCGGGGGAGAGGGGCAGGGGTGAGGGGAACGACGAGTGGGAGCTGCGTGCCACGGATATTCGCGACCGGGCCGATCCCGACCGGATCAAAGCCATCCGGGAAGTCGTGCCCGACATCTGGGCCGAGTTCTTCGTCGAGAAGCCCAAGAAGGACCTGGACGAGTACGGTCTCAAGGAGACCGCTCAAACGATCAGCCTGAAGCGGCCCGACGGCGGCCAGGTCACCCTGCTCATCGGCAAGGAGTCGCGCACCAAGAAGCGAACCGTCACTCGGCCAGCGCCGCCCGGTCTGCCGATGCCGCCGCAACAAGAAACCGTCAATGAGGTGTACCGCTACGCCAAGCTCCAGGACAACGACCAGATTTTCGAGATCAAGCCCGACAAGCTGAACAAGGATGTTTTCGTCGCCGTCGATACTCTGCGCGATCCCCGGCTGGCCCGGTTCCGCAGTGAAGACGCCCGGCGTGTCGAAATCACGCAGGGGCGAGCGGGGGACGTTAGTCCCCCGATGATCGTGCTCGTCAAAGACAAAGACAAGTGGCGCTTGCAAAAACCGCAGGAGGCCGATGCGGAGGGCGACAAGATCAACGAGCTGATCGACAGGCTCTCCTCCCTTCAGGCCCATAACAAGGACGTTATCGACAAGGCCGATGCGAAGACCTATGGCTTCGACCAGCCCGCCGGCACGGTCAAGGTCACGGTCGAGGAAGAGGTAAAGGGCGAGGGAGATAGCAAGACGAAAACGACGAAAGTCTTCACGTTCGTACTCGGCAAACACGATGCAGAAAAGAAGAAGCTCTACGTTCGCATGGAAGGCTGGGATCGGGTCAACGCCGTGGATGAGAGCGGGGGCGAGAAGAGTGTGCCGGCGCTGGTGAAACGGCCGACGCTGGCGTACCGTGCGTTGCAACTATGGAGCTGGCAGCCGGCCGACCTTGCCTCCGTGCGCGTTCAGAAGCTGGATCAGGAACCCTATCGTCTGGAACGCAAAGACAGAGGATGGCACATCAGCGAGCCGTTCGAGGCCGATGCTCCGGCGAGCCGCGTTCAACCTATCGAAATGCAGTTGGCTGGCCTCCGCTGTGAGCGCTTTCGAAACCCAGGCCGCCAAGGAATTGATCGCTTATGAACTTGAGAAGCCGTATCTGACTGTGACGGTAACTCCTGCCAAGAAGGAAGGAGCGAAAGGCAAAGATCACGTCTTGCAGATCGGCAAGCCCGTGGAAAAAGGTCAGAAACCCGGTATCTCAGAGAAACCTGGTTCCGTTGACGCAGAAAAAGGCGGCGGCCGATATGCGAAGCTCAAGGACAGCGATGACATCTTTGTTGTGAGCGCAGGCGCTGGTCGCCGCGGTGGATAAGGGGCCGCTCGATTTGCTTGATCCGCATCTCTTGTCGCTGGAACAAGTCGCGATAGAGCGCATCCAGAGCATGGCAGGCCTGGCAGTCCAGTTGACCCTGGAACGGCGTGAGAACGATTGGCAGGTCGTGGAGTCGCCGGCGCCAGCATTTTCAGCCGACCGGGAAGCGATCAAGTCGTTGCTGACCGCGCTGTCCAACGTGAACGCCCAGCGCATCGTAGCTTATGGTCCCAAGGCCGAGTGGGCGAAATACGGATTGGACAATCCGAGTCAGACGATCACGGTGACGATGAAGAAGCCAGCCCCCCTCACCCCAACCCCTCTCCCCCGCAGCGGGGGAGAGGGGCAGGGGTGAGGGGGCGGATGCCGCGAAGGAGCAACCTTCCATCAAGCACACCCTGACTCTGGGCAAGCCGGTGGAAGGTGGCGCGGGCGAGCGCTATGCCCGGCTGGACGACGGCGCCGCTGTGGCTGTCCTGGCGCCGGCCGCTATCCAGACCTTGACGCGGACCTATCTCGATTTCGTGAACCCCACGGTGTTTCAATTCGATGCTGCCGCCGTGAAGTCGTTGCAACGGCAACAAGGGGGCGAGAACCTCGAATTCACCAAAAAGGACGGCGACTGGCAGATGGCACCCCTTAACCTGCGCGCCGATGACGACGAGTTGAGCAAGTTGATCAAGCAGTTGTCGGCTTTGAAAGGCAGTCGCATTGCAGCCTACCCAGCCAAGGACCCAAAGACGTTTGGCCTGGACGCTCCGGCCGCCGTGTGGACTGTTTCACTGGCCGGGGCCGAGGGCAAGCCGGCGCAGCACATGCTCAGGATCGGCAAAGCAGTCGATGAGACGGCGGCGGACCGGTTTGTCCAGGCCGAAGGCTCGCAGGCGGTGGCCGTGATACCCGGAACGTTGGCTCGGCGGTTGCTTGCCACTTCGGTTGCCTTCCGTAATCGGGAGTTGGCTCGTTTCGCCGATGCCGACCGCATTCTCCTGGAGCGCGGTTTTCGCAAGGCCACGTTTGCAAAGGTGGAAGGGAGCTGGAAACTGACCGAGCCGACGAAAGCGGATGCCGAGCAAGTCGAGTTGGACGAGCTTATCAACGCCGTGGCCCGATTTCGAGCCGACGAACTGGTCGCCGACAAGGCGGAAGATCTGAAGCCCTATGGCCTGGACAGGCCGATTGCCCGCTGGCGATTCCAGTCCGGCGACAAGGACGTGTTGAGCGTGCTTGTCGGTAGTGCTGAGAAGATCAAATCGCAAGGCAAGGAAGCGGACGGCCCACGCCGCTATGCAAAGCTGGCGACCAGCGACGTGATATTCCTTCTCGATCCGAAACTGACATCCCGGTTGCTAGAGGAGTATCGCAGCCGGACGATCTGGGCGGTGCCGCTCGATGCTGCCCAGGTTGAAGCGGTCAGCTACGGTTACTTGCGCAATCCGTTCGCGCTGGAAAAGGAGAACGATACCTGGAAAGTTGCCGGCAAGCCGAATGTGCAACTAAAGCCGACAGCGGTGAGCGAAACACTGGCGGCGCTGGCAGGGTTGCGCGTGGAGCGCTTCGTCGTCGATAAGGGGGCTGATCTGAAGCTTTACGGCCTGGAGCCGCCGCAGCTTGTGCTGGAAATTCGCACGCCGTCGGGGAAACGAGTGTTGCACATCGGCAATCCGGAAGGCGAGTCGAAACGGTACTATGCTCACATCCCTGGAGAGGATCGTTCCGAAGTGTTCGTGCTGTCAGAAGCTGACAGCAGCCGGATTGTGCGTGATCTGGCGGTGTTTACACAGCCGGGCGGGCCGTAGTTCATTGTTTTCACTTTCTGTGACACCCCCTTGAAAAGTATTCAGCAGCGTTGAAAAGAAACGTAGCGGTCAAGGTTGACTCCGAAGTGCTGTCGGCTGTGATCGTTATGGTTTTGGTATCGGAGGGTGGTCCAGCGGCGTCCCATGAAAGGAAAGCTGCCTGGCGTACAGTTTGAGCGGTTGATGGAACGAGACCGGCCAGGCAACCGGTGGGTGATGCACTCACTCCCCAGAAGCATGCAGAGCTGTTGCCGTTTCCGGTTCGTTGCCGTTCATTGCCGGTTCGGTGGCTTTTTCGCCTCTTTTTGAGGGGATTGGAAGCGATTTTGGGTGGTTTGGAGGGTGGAAGGCGGGCGTCATGGCTCGAACTGGCGACCTGAATGGGTTTGATCCCGGCTGTGACCCCGGCTGCCGGTTGCTGACCCCGGCTGCCCCGGCTGCCGCTGCATTCCGTCAAACGAGGACCAGGTGGAAAATGCCAAAGATACCTGCAATCACAACGAACACTGCGGTCCATTCGAGGCACCAAAACTTGCGATTTACAACATCGGCGAGCATAAAAATCTCAGCTGCGAGCTGATCAGTAATAGCGTCTGGACTGAGTGAGCAGCAGTACTTCTTGTAGGCATCTGAACTCAAATGGGCGAGAATTGCCTGCCAGAAGATGATCCCTTTGTCTCTTGATGGACCATGGCGGTGCCATATTAGCCGTGGGAAGATACCTGCGAGCCCGAAGCCAATTCCCACCATGAACACAATTATCGACATCGCGCCGATCACAAGAGCAGGTGAGAGCGGAGGAGTAATCAATTGGTGGATGGTGACGCTTCGAAGAAGAAAGCCAACAAAGACACCGGCCAGACCAATAACCGCCGTCAGTTTTGCATCGCCAAACTTGGACATTTCGGATAGAAACGAGTGGACCTTCCACAAAAAGTCGGGAGTTGGTGAACCCTTGTCATCCATCTTTCAATTCCTTTACAAAGTGTTGCTTTTGTCGCTATTCCTAATGACAAAACGTCTGAGGCACTCGAAACGTTCCTGTTGATGAGAGATACCAGCTAAATCCGAGCGCGCCGACGCCAGTGAATGGCTTGGAGCAGGCATCCTGCTGGATCTGGTCGGCCACTGAGCGAGCCGCCCAGAAACAGAGAGCTGTGCCGAAGAAGAGGTCAGCGCCGTAGAACGCTGTCGCCAACCAACTCGTCTCGCGTTAGACTGCATTCAATGGCGGCACAACACCCATCAACGCGAGGTGGTTTGACATAGCGGCTCTCAATTTGACCGATCCCCGCAACGTGAAACCGCTCATGCGGCGGCACTCCGAGATCCAGGGCTCTTATGGCACCACGAATCTGCCGCTCATCGAGGACGTTCACTACGAATTGCCTAGTCTGCAAGATATTCTCGGCCGTCCTCTTACGGCTACCGTTGGAACGCCGTTGAATAGCAAGTAACAGACATGGGGGCCTATTCATAATGGGCAAAATGGAACTGAACGGGGCGATATTCGCCTGTGCGCCGTCACTTGCTCCGACCGTCGTTACCCAGACTGTAGGGCGGGGCACAACTGTTGCCAGCAATAGCCGCTCAAGAGCTTCGTCATCCAACTCGGACCACAAGATTGCTTCATTCATGCGCCGGCCTCCATTGTCTGCTCCTCAACCAACCTACCCTGATCAAGACGAAACGTGCGGTCTGCCTCGACCTCAAGGTTGGGATCGTGCGTTGCGGCAACGATAGTTGTTCCATCGGCCTTGAAACGTCGAAAAAGGCGTTTCACTTCCGCCGCACTGCTGGAATCTAAGTTGGCCGTAGGCTCATCGACAAGCAGCAGCTTCGGACAGTGGACGATGGCACGCGCAATGGCGACCCGCTGTTGCTCTCCGTAACTAAGCTCGGCTGGCAGATGGTCCGACCGGTCCTGGAGTCCAACTTCGTGCAACAATTGAATCCCCAGACCTTCGACTCGTTTCAGCGCTAAGCCCTCAAACAATAACGGAAGCGTTACATTCTCCACAGCGGTTAGGTGCGCGATGAGCGCGAGTTCCTGGAAGACGAAACCTATGCATTTCCTTCGGAATGCACCTTGCTCGTGCGAAGTCATGCCCGTATAACAGCGCCCGAGCACCGACACGGAACCAGCGGTCGGGTGATCTGAGTGCCCCCAGGATGTTAAGAAGGGTCGACTTTCCACTTCCACTGGCCCCGCGCAAGCAAATGAATTGCCCCACCGAGATGTCAAAGGAGACATCTGCCAACGCCCTAACTACGCGGCGCCCGGAGAAGAAAACCCGGGTACTCCTCGGCAACTTACAGCCATTTCTGGTTTATCGGTGCTTTGCAATGAAGTTCCTAATTATTGCCCGGCCGTGCTAACCGACCCCGTAGAACCCTTAAAACCGCCAGGAGGCTTACCGGGACCACTGAACCAGCCGCCCCAATGAACACAGCTCCTGCCGCACAAGCTATGCTTGTTAAAGAAACTGCTACCAGTTCCGACAAGGTAAGACGAAGTACGATCCATGCTACCAGGATGCCAAACGTCCCGACTGCCCATCCAATCGCAGCATGGGCGATGAATTCACATACTATCAAGTAGAGCAATTCCCGAGGCATGGCAGCAATGGCTAACAGGATTCGGAGCTCCCGGACGCGGCTATTGATTATCCGTCCAACCACGATTGTCAACTGAAGTAAACCGACCAATACACCCATTGCGACAAGCAGGTGTGTCGCATCAACCATCTCCTCTGTCGCACTTTGGCAAAGTGACGATGCCTGAGCTGCAGCCAGACGGTGAAGCAAGAACACTCCAAGCGGTAGTGCTGTTGTCCCTGCAAGGTAAACGTATAGCGGTAGGTTTATCCGAAACCGCCTTCTGATTGTGAGGCGCACGTAGAGCAGCAATCCAAACCATTTGAAGAATCTCGAGGGCCTCATGATGTATCCTTCGCCAGCCAGGTTCATGGTCAAGCGTCCCCTCGCACTAATTCGAGTTCCGAATGGCCGGCGACCAACTGTCCTCCCCATAGGCCAGCCAGCAATCCGGTAATTGGGAGGAAGAAAAAGCTGATTGCGAGTCCCGGCAGGACACAGTTTACCAAGTCCGCCCGGGGCACCGACAAGGCGACTGCGCCTGCTGCCACAGCCACACCAATTGGCACTACTGCTAATAGCACCAAAAGCATTTCTACGAGAAGGAGAACCGTGAACTCGCTCTGCAAACCCAAAACACAGAAGACCGCAACTTCAGATCGCCGCTCCTTAACGCTCACGCTCATCGAAGTTGCCGCGAATATGAGCCCGAACATAAGGACTACACGCGCGGTCCACCCCACCACCGTCGAGAGCGATCGATTATAGGTATATGCACTGAACTTAGTTCGAAATGAATAGGGATCGATGCGAGATCGCGAACCTTCAAGCAAATAGGCAACGCCACGCGCAGTTGTGGTCGTCGAAAACGCTGATGGCGAATCGGCTACGGGAATGTTCAGAGACAAGTTTAGCTCCTGAAGCCAGACCTTCGGATTAGGCACGCGGCCGACGAGCCAATCGACTCGCTCGTGGTTAGCAAGGAGATTTTTGCCCAGTGAATACGGTACGACGATACATACACCTGGAAGGCCGGCACGAATACCGCAGATCGGAACCCGTGTCTGGCTGATAGTAACATCTGTTGCAGTCCTTCCGATGGCGGCAGCCAAATCAGGCGATATCACGGCAGCGTTACCCAACGCCTCTTCGCGCTCATCGGCGTACAGGGTCACTCGCACTCCGTTAACATCCACCAAATCGGTGGCAATCCTGTACAATCGTCCTTGTGCCCTTGCCATGACAGATTCAACCAACCCGCGTTCCAACGGCTCAAGGGATACCAGATTTCCAACCTCGGGCTTGATGCCTGTAGCTGAGCCCGTCGAGATCCATACGTTCGAGTCGTCAATCACATACAGCAAAGCACGACTTGAAATCCCATCGACTCGGGACGCGATTGAATAAGCAAAGACTATTGCCGCGAACGCTATCGATAGACCGGCGATGGTTAGGCAGACTCGCGCCTTTGAGTGTTTGACGATCAGAATCGAGTAGCGGAACATGCCAAACATCTTGTTCGTTTTCAAGCAATAGTAGAACAGACGTAGGCGACTTAGCCCTTACGACCTGGGATGCGAGAGCGATTCGAGGTACTGGCGAACTTCCTCATCAACGTCGACCTGGGCAGCACGCCTGCGTCCCGTGAAGAAGATCAGGACCCCGCTAAAGACGATTACGAGCGTGATGACAATCAGCCATCCACGCCACTCGGATGCTGAGATGTCTGATGTCATCGGATTCGCGAACACATAGTAGATCGCCACTGCATTGAAAGCCGCGCCCTATACGGCAACTACCCATACCCCTATCTTTCCTCCTGGAATGCGCCAGATGGCGGTCCCGCGTTTGTTGTATTCATCAGCATACAGTGCGCGGGCACGAACAATTCCAAAATAGAGATAGAACAAAGCAGCGCACCAAACCGTCACAAGAGCACCAATATAGATATTGAAGGCCACTGCCAGGTTCGGCTGGGACGAGAAAACCAGAATGATTAATATGGAGCCCAGGGCTTGCAACACCAAAGCCGGGACCGGAACACGGGATCGGCTTGTCACTTGTCCGAATACAGTAGGCAGCCGTTTCTCAATGCCCGAGATGAAGAGCAGCCGAGAGTAGGCGTTCATATACGCAACGTCCTGAGACGATACTGCAAGGCAGATTGCAAATGCAACGATCACCCCGGCTATCGGCCAGACGCTTTGAACAGCCCTGGCAACGCCCGTAGTGGCATCAACTTGGCTCGTCGGCGTCGCCAGTAGGACCCCTGCGATGCCGGCCAAATAGGCCGCCAACAGCACTAACGATCCCCAGAGGAACATGGTACCGGCAACCCGCTTGTGGTCCTTGAACTCGGCACCCATGTTGAACGGCACCTCGACGCCGAGCAACCACAAGACGGCGCTGGAATACAACGCTCCGTACTTGACTAGATCAAGCGAGAAAATCTGGCGATCGACCGGTGTTCCAGCGGGACTCTTGGCCAGACCCGCGAGCAGAGCTGCGACCGCTGTACCAACCGCAATGAAGAACATCACGTTGATGTAGCTGTGAGACATACGCAGACGCAGCAAAGATATAAGTGTTACTATCACTACGACGAAACACTGGGCGGCGACTTGCACCGACAGAGACCACTCGGTTGCGGTGATGACCTGAGCGTGAGCGACAATCGTGACTTCGCCGAGCGGGAGCAAGAAAAAAATTGGGACCCAGGAAAGCCACCCGCCGATGAAGCCGTGGATTGGTCCCGCTGTCTTATGAGCCCAGATGTACACGCCGCCTTCGCCCGGGAAAAGGGTACCCAATTCGTAGGCAGCCAGAATGCAAGGCAACAAAAATGTCACTGCGGCCAGGAGCAACATCGATATGCCGGCCCAGCCGCTGGTCGACATCTGCGCCGCACCGTAGGAGCCGAAGATGAGCGCAAAATACAGCGTCACCATGTTAAATCGAGTGAGGAGTCGAGGCAGAACCCTGGGTGGAATGGCCTCGGCCAACATTTCCTGCGCAGAACTAACCGGGGACGTCTTCATTTCATGTTACTCCTGAAGTGTAGAGCTAATTGACCTCGATCGACTGATTACCTCGGAATACTCCTTCCCCTTTCCGCATTCAGTGCCTACTGCGGCAAAAGTCATTTCGTATTCTGCCCCAGCAATTCATCCATTCCGCTAGATGGGTCGGAGTACGACGGACCTTAATTCTGTCGTGCAATCTGTCATATTGCGCGAATATTTCTGCGGTCTCCTGAAACGTAGAGTTCCGTTGTTGACGGGGTTCCTTCTTAGCGCCGGTTTCCTTCATTGGGGCTTTGAGAAGGATCTCCTTGATGGTGCTAGCGCGAACCGGAGAGGCTCCGTAAGGATCGGCTTTGGGCAGGATTGACTGGTACTCCTCACTCAACAAGCTTGCTTGCAGAAATCGTATATATTCGTCAGCCCTATCACCCCGTAAAGCGTCCTTCAGTATTGATGCTCCCTCAATCCAGAGAAACGCAAAATCATCGGTCGGCCTACGACTTCGAACTGGCTGGCTCTGCCTCGTGTCCTCAATGAGCCACGCACCGCCCCCGAGAACAACATAAACCTGCCCGACAGATAGGCTGTCTGAAAGGTCCTGAATGGTGTCAAAAAGAAAGAATAGCTTAGACTCAGGCGGCTGCAATTCATCCAGCCATTCCTCAAGACACTCAAGCTGTACTTGGTCTACTTCGAATACGTCGCCTTTTAGTGCAGAGAACTCTTTCCCGTACTTAGAAATGCGCTGAACACAAGACAGAAGAACAGGCATTGAGGCACCGGGATTATCATAAAGAGCCACGTGCCCTTTTACCTGGTGTCCTTCTCGTATTGCACGGTAAGGCAGTCGTTTTGTATAAACTGGGTCGCCTTGTAACCAACGCACATGCCACGGAGGGCAAAGCATGGACAACCTGTCACGGTTTTGTTGCCTGGATCCGGAGTGTCCAGACTATGGCAAACGTGGAGCCGGCAACCTGAGTGTCTGCAATCGCTACGGGGCCAACAAACAACATCGCATGCTTCGCTGTGCTACATGCAAGGCCCGATTTTGCGAGCGGAAAGGCACGCCGCTCTTCCGAGCATGCTTACCCCAAGAGAAGATTCTCTCGATCTTGGCCCATATTGACGAAGGCTGTGGCGTCCGCAAGACCGGTCGGTTGGTCGGAGTGAACAAGGATACCGTTGTCCGTTACAGCAAACTTGCCGGCGAGCACGCCAAAAACCTCCACGACGAACTCGTGGCTTTTTCCCCCTCAGACGCGGGAGGTGCAGTTCGACGAAAAATGGGCGTTCGTCGGCAAGAAAGAGAAGAACTGCAACCCTGCCGATCCCGCTGATGACCGGCAGGGGGATAACTGGGACCATGTGGCTTTCGACCCCGAACACCGCTTGGTCGTGAGTGTTGTGCCAGGAGAACGCATCTCGGAGAATACCCAGGAAGTGGTGCAAGACTTCAAGAAGCGTACCGAAGGCCGGATTCCGAATCTCATCACCACGGACGAATATGCTGCTTACAAGACGGCCATCCTGGAGGCGTATGGGGAAGAGGTCATCCCCGAGCGGACTGGAAAACCGGGACGGCCCAAGGCGCCGTACCAGGTGCCGCTGGCCGACTTGAAGTATGCCACCGTGCATAAGACCCGGAAAAAAGGCCGGGTTGTGAAGATCGACCATCGAGTGGTGTTCGGGACGTTCGTGGCCGTAATGGCCGCGCTGGCATTGTCGAAGGCAAGCCGAGCGATCAACACAGCGTTCGTGGAACGGCACAACGGGACTGACCGGAACCGCAATGCTCGAAAGGTGCGGAAGACCTACTGCTTCTCCAAGGATTGGGACGTGCATCAGGCGGTGACCTATTTCACGATGTACAGCTACAACTTCTGCTGGCCGGTGCGAACCCTGCGTCAGCGTGACAGCGAAGGAGGATGGCAGGAGCGGACGCCAGCAATGGCCGCGGGTCTGGCCGATCATGTCTGGACCCTCACCGAATGGCTGACATTCCCAGCTTTGCAACGCGAATAGGACACCAGGCCCTTTTACGGATGAATTCAAAAGGATGTCTTTATAGGTTTTCGTATTGTCAAGCTCGCATGTTTTGCTGTTCCAAGCGTAGGCATTTAAACCACACCGAATTGGAAGGAAGTAGAAGTCGGCGCTGGTCCCTTGATTTCCTTTAGTAGCAGCAAGTAACGGATTCGATATCTTCTCGATTACCTCCAAACGCGTTTCTCTTCCAACGGCGCTGGCATCAATAAGGCCTATGGACTTTTGCGTTACCATCGCACCTAGGCCGTCGAAATCGTCGATAATCATCTCGAATCCGTCCCCTTTGTCGAGGGCACGATTGCGCTCCCAGATCCGCAGAGTGCCGATCTTCCCGAAAATTCCCTCATGCGTGATGACCGTAACGCCCTCCTGAGTGAGGCCGAGTCGTTGCTCAGAAGCCGGAGGTTTCGTTCCCTCGCGGATGTACGTCTTGGCAAAGCCCGGCCATGCCAGACAAGTCCAGCCGTGGGATTGAATTGTCTCCTCGTGCAGAATCTTCTCCGTTAGATAACACGGGTGTTTTCTATTCATGAAGGGGAGGTCAAGTTCAAAGTAGGATAGTTCTGCTGAGTGTTCAGGCCAGTCCTCCAGACGCTCGTAGTAATCGCCGCAAACGATTAGGCCGAACGGGTGCGCCCGCGATTGGAGTTTTGCGGCCCGGTTCACTGTGTTGCCAAAGTAATCTCGCTGGCTCCCGTACATTACCTTAAACGCATCCCCGGCAGTTAACCCCATGCCGATCTTGATAATCCCTGCACGGCCGAATTGTTCCTCGACGCGCTTGCCGAGATCTTGATTTATCTTCAAGATCACCTTGAGCAGGTTTTTCTTTTGTTTTCTGGCGCGAAGATCTAGACAATTCCCATACGCAGAAGAGGCCATCGCCAACGGATTTGACCGCGGGAGGGGGAAGCCGAAAAGATGTCCCGAGAGGTTCGTATAGACGTTTGAATTGTCTGATTAGTATTTTTGTGAGGCGTGCTAGCGTGCCAGCCTCGAACTTCAATGCGAGCTTAGACGAATCGCGTATGTCAACGAATAGCGCGGCGCACGTTGCATTCTTTCCCTTCCGGAAAGTGGGCCAACCAGCGTCGTTGTTCCCCATATTCTCCTCGTGAGATCATCAGCAGAAAAAAGGGAAAACCAAACACTACAACGATGATAACGACTTCACCCATAAAGACAGCGGAGGCGAGACCCTCGGACTGCTGGGAGCCGCAAACACACCTGCCAGCTTAGCAAGCAGCCCCTTGTTGTCAAGCCCCCTACTTGCACCAGCCGTTTCTCGAGGAGATACAGACCGGTCCCCTGAGTTCAGGCAACCCGACAATACCGATGGCGCAAGCCGCCAACTTCCGGGATGGAGATCGGTTCCGCGACTTCCAACGCCAGTAATAGCGAAAGCCCCAACGATGCCAGCGGAGGACCGATGCAGCCGGGGACAGGTATCTTTATGAACCTGCTATATCTCGTAAAAGCACTTGACCCCGGCTCCCCCGGCTCCGGCTCTCCGTCTGGTCGGTAATTCTGAAGGCGGTGATCAGTTGATCGTCCAGTCTTGAACGGAGAGGCCTGGCACTTGGCGAAAATCGCGGAGATTCCGGCTCAGCAGAATGGAATCCGTAACCAACGCAATGCTGGCAATGCGAAGATCCATGGTCTTGAGGCGAGGACAATGAGGCTTCAGTTCGGCAAAGCGAGCCTGCGCCTCGGTCGTATACGAAAGCACGTTCATCCACAGTATCGAGGAGCACAGGCACGAGGCTCCCCCTTTGATTTTTCCCTGGCGAATCAGGCGGCCGAGGCGGCTGATCTCGGCAAAAGCTTTATCACCGGCAAAAACGCCGACGATTTCACGGTGCCACGGTTTGTCCCGTGGCATTCACCAACGGATGATTTTCCATGGGTAGTTGTTTTTGCCGTTGAGTAAATCGCCGAACGCATTAGCTTATGTGGGACCGCCCCGAAAGTTCAGCCGCGAGCCAAAGGCGAGCGCGGTGGCGGAGCGCACGCGCTCGCCTAGCGGCTCGCGGCTAAACGAAGTGAAACAGCACGCGCTCGCCTAGCGGCTCGCGGCTAAATGAAGTGAAACAGCACGCGCTCGCCTAGCGGCTCGCGGCTAAACGAAGTGAAACAGAGAAGGATGCGACTCTTGCGTTGGCGTTTAGCGCTCTTGATGTTTTTGCAGTTCGCGGTGCCGGGTACGCTGGCGCCGGTGTTCAGCCTGTGGCTCAAGGAACTGCACTTCACGCCGGAACAGATCGGCTGGATGTGGACAGCGCAGTCTCTGGCAGCACTCGGCGCGCCGATGCTGGCGGGGCAGATCGCCGACCGCTGGTTCCCGGCGGAGCGCTGTCTGGCCGTTTGTGCTTGCATCGCCGGGGTGACGCTGTGGATCATGGCCGGGCTGACGACACCGGTGGCGATCTTCGTTTGCAGCCTGACGTTCTGGCTGGTGATTGTACTGGCGACGACGCTGGGCAGCGGTTTGTGCTTCGCTCACTTGCCCTCGCCGGACCGCGACTTCGGCCCGGCGCGCATGTGGGGCACGGTCGGTTGGGCGTCGGTCGGCTGGCTGCTGGGTTTGTGGTTCCTGTATCGGGGGGAGTCGTATAGAGAGTGGACCGATTCCTTTCGGTTGGGATCGGTGCTTGCCTTCGTGCTGGCCGGCTATGCGTTCACGCTACCACACACGCCGCCCGAGCACCGCTTCCGTTCCTGGCTGGCGCCGCTGTCGGCGCTGCACCTGATGCGGAGCCGGGCCTTTGCAATCTACTGGATGTGCGGACTGGGCGTGTGTCTGACGCTCGCCTTCAGCACGCAGCTCACGCCGTTATTGCTCGATCATTTGGAGGTCGAACCACGCTGGCTGACACCGGTACTGACGATATCCCAAAGCACGGAGATCCTCTCACTGGCGATCTTGCCGATGCTCTTGCTCCGCCTGGGAGTGCGCGGCACGATGCTGCTGGGACTGTGTACCTGGCTAGCGGCCTTGACGATCCTGGCGATCGGGCAGCCGCGCTGGTTTGTGATCGGCTCCCTGGCGTTGATCGGCCTGTGCATCTGCTGCTTCATGGTGGCGGGTCAGGTATTTGCAAATCGCCGGGCGCAGGGCGACATCCGCACCAGTGCCCAGGCGCTGCTCGGCCTCATGGGTGGACTGGGCTTGTTGCTTGGCAATTTGCTGGTGGGCTGGGTACATAACTTCTTCGACGAAAAGTTCCCGCCGACCTTCGCGGTCGGAGCGGGCATCGCACTCATACTCGTTGTAGTGTTCTATGCCGGGTTTGTGGATGAGGGGACGGAGTGAGAAAGGATGAAGGATGAAGGATGAAGGATGAATTCATGCCAATAACGGACGGTTTGCTTTGCTTGTTTTTTTGATCCTTCATCCTTGCCGGGATGGAGAGCCGCGCGATATACTCATATGTACACAAAGCCCGCTGATACTTGGGGAGGCAGCCATGCAGCCGAACTTTGATAACCAGGCGGAACACCAGGTCCCGGTACCACCTATGGATTCGTCCGGACAATCCTCTGGTCTGTCGATTCCATCTGCCGTGGAGGAGCGGAGCGTCACATTCAGTCCGTACCTGGATGAACGTGAGCAACAGATGGACGACGATTACGAATGGTGCTTGAACAGCCGGGACTTACATCGCGCCTATGGCGGCCAAGTGGTGATGGTCTACAAGCGCAAGATTTGGGGAGCAGGGAAGGATCATAGAGCCGCCTGGGAAATGGCATGCCGTGAGCCGGAATGCCCGCCGCGACATGATATGGCCGGCGTGGTGGTTCCCGAATATATACCCATCCCCGGCGAGTCAGAATGAAGGCCGCAAACACGCCTGGACACCATCATGTCGATCATTCGTCTTTATGCCTACCCGCTCTTTTATCCAACGCCGTCGCTACGTTTCATGTGCAGGACGTGGTGGACTTGCCGCAGCACGCGTCGACATAACTGGCGGGTTCGGTCGGACGCTCTCCTTGCTTCCGGTCAAGCTCTATCTGTGATTCCGCGTGCAGCTCTGGATGATCTCGACATGGAGGTCAGCACGGTCTCCGGCTGGACCGGATCGGTGCCTACATGGTTCGGCATGCCGTGCAGTATCGGCCGCGTAAGAGTGTGGCTGCCTGAAGAAGGAGGTCCGACACTGTTCCGCGATCTGTCGTTGCTCGCCTTGGTGCCCAACAGCGACTTGCCAGATGCGCCACCCTACATCCACCTTGGTGCCCAGTTTCTCCTGGAGTACCGAGCGCGTGTCTTCCTGGATTGCACTGCCGGCACGCCGGGGAGCAGTAGTGGGCAGCTCATCATTCCGTGACCGAAGGCCACGTAGCAGATTTCGCGTGCTCCTGATGTGCCCTTATACCGGCCTCTCCCATTCCTGCAACTGGTCCCGCACCTCTTCATGAGGCAGTAACCTTGTCGGCACCTGGAACAGGTTTTCCGCGAGCATGGCGATCTCGGTATGTGCAGCGCGCACGCGGTGGACCTCCGCTTCCAGGCGGCGCAGCCAGTCGGGCACGTCGAGACCGACGCCGGTGGGATTGGCCGTGTACTCACGCAGTTCTTCCTCCAGCCGGGTCAGTGACGGATGCGGTCCAGGTTGGGCGGCCTCGCTCATCGCAGGCTCGATCAGCGCGCACAGGCGGTCAAGGGCCAGCGGCTTGACGAAGCGCTCCTGAAGCCTGTCCGATACCGTGGGCAGGCGGACGCCGTGGGCCTGTTCCAGCCGGCCCAGCTCTTGCAAGACTTTTTCGGCCATTTCCTGAGCGATGTGCTTGAAGGCTTCCTGCCACATCACGGCGGCGGCGTTGCGGCCCTTGCGGGCCAGCACTTCGTGGGCCAAAACCAGCGGGCGGAACTGCCAGGCGTTGCGCTCATAGTGAGTTTTGAGACGCAAGAAGTCGAGCAGTACGTGCAGGTTTTCGCCGTAATCCGATTGCGTCGTCGTCGTGTTGTAGTCCTTGTACTCCTCGTAGTTTTCGACAACGGCCTGAAGCGTGAATTGTAACCAGCGCTCGGCTTCTTCCCTGTCGATACGCTCGTCGAGCTCGTCGATGAGGCGGACAGATTGCAGCGGATCGGGGTTTTCGCGCAGATAATCGAGGTAGGGTCCGACGCCGCGGTGCAGGACGCCACGCAGATTAGCCAACGTCATGAAACGGGCGTGGAACAGATCGCTGCCGTAGCGTTGGATGAATTTGCGCAACCCTTGCCAATCGCTGTCGTTTCGAAGCGTTTCGACGGCGGATAGCTGTAACGTCTGGCTGTGTTCGATCCAGAGCGACAGAAACGGCCCCGTGAGCGTTTCGAGCAGGTCCGCCAGCTCCCGGTCGCCCGACTTGCGCTGGTCCCAGGTCGCGGCGGAGTCCACGACACTTTCGACGACGGCCTGATAGGCGGCCTGGAAGAGGAAGTTGAACTCGCTGATGCCGCGGCCTTTGGTTGGATGGGCCTGCTCCATGGCGCGGGCGGCTTTCAGCAGTTGGAACGTTTCGCGGAGCAGGCCGAGACGCGGCAGATTGGTGACGAGCGCTCGCAAGATCGTCTGGGCAATGCGGACGCGAAGAATCTTGCGTGGCTCGCCGCCGTTGGCCAGGACCTTGAACAGCAGCGGTTCCTCCTTGAACAGCTCCAGGAAGTCAGGCAGGATGGCCCGCGCTGCCGTGGTGTCGCCGCGCAACAGAGCCTGCTCCAGCCTGATAGCCAATGCCGCCCAGGGACCGAACACCGCCTCGCTCCCGTCCTGATCTTCGGCCGCCAGTGTTCCGCGGAGGGCACCGACGGCAAGGGAGGTATCGAGGCAGGTGCTGATCGCGGTGTAGAGCAACTGTTCCTTGAGCATGCGCCGGCGATCGTATTCCACCAGCGAGTCATACGAACCCAGCGGCTCGGGGACGCTGTGCTCGTGGAGAGAATCGAGCAGTGCCAGCAGGCGCTGATGGTTGTGCCGGGCCGTGGCCAGCCAGGAACGCAGCGCTTCGGCGCGTTCGGGATCGTCGCGCATGCCGATCTCGCGCCGGGCAGCGACCAGCCAGAGCCGGGCCAAGGTGGACAGGAAGTGCAAGCGCCGGGCCAGGCGGTCTTCCTCGGACTCAAGATCGAAATCCTTCTCCGGGGTGCTGCCGTCCATAACAGAGCCTTCCTGGTTGTCGTCGGCACTGTCGTGGTACGTGACGTCTTCGTAGGCGGCGCTGTAGATTTCATCGGGCCCTTCATCCTCTTCGTCCTTGTCGTCGGCCTGCGTGCCGGTCAGTTCCAGCACCGGCACGTGCCAGTATTCGTCGGCGTTGGCTTCGAGGTAGTCGAAGAACTTGCGCATGAGAGGCCAGCGTTCGTTTAGCGACGTTTCGGAGAAGCGTGCGGGCTGAGGCTCCGCCGGCACGCTTCTGCGAAGCGTCGCTAAACGGGGTTGCTCGGTGGTCCAGCCCAGCAGCCAGCGGAGGGCGAGTGTATGGAAGGAGTAGTCGCCGTCATCCAGAGGCACCTGCTCGACTTGACTGAGCCAGTTCACCAGGAGGCCCAGCGCGGCTCGATAATCCTGCTTGCGCAGGAGAGAATCGACGACGAGGGCGAAGGCCTTGGGTGAGCGGAAGCCTTCCAGATGTTGCCGCCAGAATGTCAGGTCGGCACTGGCTTCACCGCGTTCGTGCCAGCGTGCCAGGGCCTTGGCGACATGCTCGGCGGATTTCACCGCTTCTTCGCCGTGGACGTGGCGTACGTCGCTGACCTCGACGCTGGCGAAGCGGTCCCACCAGGTTGCCAGCCGGCGCATCTCGCCCAGCGCGGCCTTGACCAGCTCCGACTCGCCCACGGCGGCCGACTCGCTGAGAAGCCGGGAGTGGAAGTTGAGAAGGCGTTCGACGGTCTGGATCAGTTCGTCAACGCGCATGTCGCGGACCGAGTCCTCGCGAGTGGCCGAGAGGGGGAAGAGAGCCTGGAAGCCCAGGATGTTCCACGGATCGGCCAGCGCACCGCAGGTGATGCCGCGTTTGAGCAGGTCCTCGACTTCCGGCAGCAGTCGGGCAGCCTCGGCCAGCTCGCTGCGATCGACGTGCATCTGCCCGGTGGTCAGCCGGCCGTGAATTTCGCTGAGCATGCGCACCGATGCCGCCGGGATCTTGGACGCTTCTCTCCGGCTGGCGGCGGGATAGCCCATCTCGGCGAAGAGCAAGGCGAGAAAGCGCTGCTGGAGCTGGGCCGCACGCTGGCGGGCGAGATACTGGTTGAGATGCTGGCGGGCGCCGCCAAACGGTTGCCGGGTTCGGGTCGCTTCGATGCGAAGGCGAGCGCGATGGGTGTCGGTCAGCAGCGCCGAGCCGGAGTGCGATTCGCCCAGCAGATTGGCGTAGAAGGCGTCACGGTACTTGGCGATGCGCGGCATCAGCGTGGCCAGCGAGGCCGAGGAATCGTGGGCCGTGGGACCACTGCCGCTGATTCCAGTCGCCATGAGGATCGTGCCGGCCAGTACCGCAGACGCTTCCAGCAACAACTCGTCATGCTCCGATTCATCGGCGCGCTCGACGCGCTCCAGCAGAGCGTCGAGGGTGATTTGCCGGGTGACATAACGGCGATAGCGGCCCTGGTTGTCGAGAAGGTGTGGGTCCCACTCTCCGAAGACATAATTGGGGCGGCGATTGACCGGATGGCCGTGATCGTAGGCGCGGATCAATGGCCAGCTCGTCCAGCAGCTCCAGATCAAAGTAGGCATCAGACAGAATCGCCGGATCGGTCGTTTTCAGGATGTCGAGGGCGTAGGTGATCACCGCACGATAGCGCCCCAGGCGACGCCGGCGCCACGGATGTAGAGCGGAATGGGCCGGACGCGCTCGTGATCGTAAGGCTCGCCTTTCGGCCTCGTCTCCAGGATGGCGATGGGCCGATGGCCGACGAAATCATTGAGCTGCTTCAATACACCACGAACGATGCGTTCCTCTTCCTCCCACGGCGATCCCTGGGCAAGGACCGCCTCGAACACACGGGCCAGGAAGAAGGGCTGGAAGAGGCCGGCTTCGCTTAGATGGAAGAGAAGGTCGGCGTGATGCTTGCGGTAAGCGGGCAGAACCTTGTTGAAGACGAGTGCCAGGACAGCCTGAGCCTGTGTCACATCACGGAACGCAGCCGCAGCGCCGGCGTGCAGCTCTTCGAGCTTGATGCGCAGCAGGAGGTCGAGAATCTGCCAAGGTTTTTCGACTTCGCGCAGGGCGAAGAATTCGTAGGCATCGCTCCATTGCTTCTGAAAGCGCGCATCGGGCTTGCCGTGCGAGAAATTGACGTAGCCCAGCAGAGATTGCAAGGAGACTATGCTGTCCAGGTCTACTGTTTGTTGCTGGTCCACCGATGTTGACCCCTCCGCCTTGCCAGTATACCCAGAAACCACCATTAACATAAGCCCCTTGCACAGAGAGCAGGAACGACGGCGCCAAGTTCAAGGCGTATTACAGCACTTCGAGAATATCCTTGGCGAGAAGATCCGCACCAAGCCGGTGGAGATTGCGACGCCGTTCCAGTGGGTGCAGGCGAAGGGGATGAATTGATTGGTGTGTGCTGGATTCGGCAGGAGCAAAGCGAACGGCCGCGGATTCCCTTTGGGAGAGCCGCGGTCGTTCGGTTCTTGTTAATGAAGGAGTAACTTTTCATTGGCGAGCCGCGAGCGTGAGAGGCCGGAGCCTCCGGTCGCTCACGCTCCCGGCTCGCCATAGTGTTAGTGCTTCTAGTGCTTCTTCACAAGTCACCTCAGTACGGTTAAGGCGATCCCACGGGTATTGGTTCCCGCGGCAAGCCGGCAGGCGACGACGGTACGACGACGCGCGTTGGGATTGGTACGGCGCCGCTTGGGGGCATTCCGGGCGGCGGCACCAACACACGCCCGGCGGTCGGCACCACGACGTTTATAGGCGGTCCAACCGGTGGAGCTGTTTTCGAACGGAAAGTGATCTGGTACTCCGTCTGCGTCCGGTGCTCCCGTCGAGACAACGCCCACCCGACTTCTCCTTCCTGCACGATGTCATAGCCTTGCGGGCATTTCTGTTTCATGAGTTTTGCTGCTTCGTCGCGGTAGTGATTCGGCCAGCTATTGTTGTTGGCCGGAATGGCGACGACGCCGCCGTATTGATCCTGCATGACGTAACGGGCGCCGCCGCCGCCGCACCCGCCGATGGAGAACAGCAAAAGCGGTGCTAGCGCCACTGCAAACAACGAACGCCTGGCAATCGACATGGTATCTCCCCCAAAAAAAGCGCACCCTTCCCCCACCAGGGCAAAGGAGGTGCGTGGCTATACGAAAGGTTGCGGGGGTTGTCAACAGAGATTTGTGCGATATCTCTGCGAAAGCTGGCGGCGGAGAAGCGGAGCTGGTATGGTAGCAGTAGGTAGTTCGCTGTCATTCACGGAGTGTTCTTATGACGACCATGTCAGCAGTTCGGGCCACACTGGACGACCTCTATCGGGAGGAAGACAAGGCCGAACTTATCGGGGGGAGGATTGTCCGATTTATGCCAACTGGACATTTGCCAGGTTTAGTAGGGGGAGAAATTTTCAGCAGTCTTCGCTTGTATGCGAAGGCACGAGGGAAGGGAAATGCCTACCCTGACGGCGTTGGTTACGCCGTTGAGGAACTGCCTTCGGGTCGTGAGTCATTCTCGCCGGACACCTCGTACTACGACGGTCCGCTCCCAGCCAATCTGATGCGATTCATCGAAGGCGCGCCGAATTTAGCCGTTGAGGTCCGCAGTGAAAACGATTACGGCGATGCAGCCGAAGCTGACATGGCTGCCAAGCGAGCCGATTACTTCGCGGCGGGTACCTCCGTGGTTTGGGATGTCGATCCTCGGACAGAGACGGTTACTGTGTATCGATCTACCGCTCCTGAGGAACCAACGATCTACCATCGCGATGACACAGCAGAAGCAGAACCGGCCTTGCCAGGGTGGCGGATGCCGGTTGACGAAATCTTTGCCGGGTAAGACGCGGCTGTGCGATGATGAAGGATGAAGGATGAAGGATGAATAAGAACGCCTGATTCAATAGGGACTAGCTCCGCGTCTTCGAGGTGCCTGCCCCCATTATCTTAGCCACTCGAGCTGGCCCTTGCCTCTGGCTCATACTCCTGCATTATCCTTCGTTTCCTTCATCCTTCATCCTTCATCCTTTCCAGGAGAGTATCCGTACTTTCGGATGACATCCCCCCAGCGGCGCGTAATCTCTGCTCGCAATTCCGGCGTTAGCTCGTAGTGGTTCCGCTTGTAGCCTGTGATCTTCGATAGATACTGCTCCAGGCGCGGTAGCACTTTGTCGAAACCACCCAGTTGCAGATGTTCGTACAGTTTCCGCATCTCACCGACTGGATCGCGGATCAGCTCTTCGTAACGCAATTCGCAGAAGCGCGAAGGATCGATCAACGCCTTACCCTTTTCCACCCTTTCGTACAGATGAGTGAAAGTGTTGAAAACATCTTCCTCCAGCCCGTCGAAGGTGGGCCGTTGCAAGCCGTGCGTTTGGTAGAGTGTTTTCCACAGGTTCACGGTCGATGGGAAGATGACGTAAGGGTCGCGGACAATGTGAACGAAGCGGGCATCCGGGAAGAGTTCGAGAAGGACCTTGATCCGGCATGAGTGCGGCGGCGATTTGAGGATGAGACGCCTTGGGTCCTTGAACGTGATTTGCCGGAGGTAGTGGGCATAAGCCCGTTTCCAGGAGGCCAGCGCCCGCGGAGTCATACCTTCCAGGTCGAGCGTTTCGGGACAGGGCGACGGACGATTAGGAAAGGCGATCTTCAAGTAGGGTGACGGCTGGCCGATCATGCACAGGGCGAACTCGTCCTCTTGCGGCCTGTCCCAGCCGGCGGTCATGTTGTCCATCGGCCGGTGCGCCGGCATGAGGAACCATAACCAGCGCGCCAGGTAATGTTCCGTCAGCAAGAAGTGATTCGGCATCAAACATTGGAATGTGCTGGGGCACGTGTGCCGTTCGTCGAGGATCAGTAATTCGTGCAGAAGGGTTGTGCCAGTGCGCCAGTGGCCGATGATGAAGAGCGGGGCTTCTTGGATCGACATGCACTTGACCCGGCCGCCGAACCAAAGTTCTTGCAGCCAGCGCAGCAATGTGTGAATCAGGCTGACGAACGTGACGATGACGGCGATGTAGAGGTAGGGCAACTGGACCGCGAAGCGATTCCGGGCCAGCAGCCGTAGCCAGGCAAGGAAGTTGCAGCCTTCCCACATGCGGGGCGTCCATTCTCGCTGGCGGGAACTGCTAGCGTGCTTGCTGTCTTTGCCGGGAGAGGTTATCGTCATCGCCTGGTCTGATCCTGTCGAGCCGTTCGATTCAACAGTAGGCTATTTTGCAAAAGGTTTGGAAAGCTGCAAGAGTAATTTCCGTAGTTCCAAATCCGAAACTCGAAATCCGAAATCCGAAACAAATCCTAATCACCAAACACCAGAATACAAAGCATAACCTCCTGGCTGGTTTGAACATTAGGCGACCGGCGCAGTGCAAGGCTACCTTCGCTTGCGCGTCAGGCTTGTATCCCACACAAGCCTGACGCGCAAGCGAAGGTAAACTAAATGCTGCCGCTCGCCTTAGGACTTGGGATTTTGGATTTGTTTCGGATTTCGACATTCGGATTTCAGATTTTTGGAAATGCCGGGCTAATGTTGCCTGTTCCACCAGGCTTTCCACGCGGTGACGGCTCTGGCCCGCTGATCCTTGCTGGCCTCGTCCAGCGGTCCCAGGTCCTGGCCGGAAATGGTCCTGAGAGCCTCATGAGATGCTCGGGCCACGAATATTTCCTGGTCTTCCAGAAGCTGAATCAAATCTGGAACCAAGGTTTTTTCGCCTTTCAAGGCCAGGGCACGGGCGCTGGCAGCTGCGCATTTCCTTGTTGTCGTCATGCAGTCCGCGGCGCAAGTCATCGACGCTCATGCAGGTCATGCTCTCCGACAGTGCAGCGCTGCGCTTTCGGCTGAACACCGGCGGACAATTTGGGAATGGCGCTCATGAGGGCCTGTGAGTAGGCGGCTTCCTTGCAGGTGCAGAACTTGTCCAGCACTTCTGTTTGGCGGGCGGCGGGTGCATTTACCAGTTCAGTGCTTAGACGCGCTGCGTCGGCTTCCGCAGTTGCTGCCAGGGCCAGGGAGGGCATTCTTTCCTTGGGCGGCTCGACATGACCCGCGGGAACGATGTCAGCCGTGCGTAGCTTCTCGATCAGTCTTGGTTTCTCGGGATGCGGTGCCGGCGGATTGGCTGCACTGGCCTGAATGCTTGGAATGGCAGGAACCGCCGGTCTTGTGGCCGCAGGCGGAGGTTCCGGGGCGGGATTCTTGTTGAGGCTGGAAGTGAGATCCCTGGTCAGGTTGGCACGCTTGAGGAACAGCAGGGCAAAGCAGGTGTCGGCCCCGCAAATCGCAAAATCGCCATGCCAGCTGCCATCGTTCTGCTGATTCGCCACAAGCACTTCCGCGCCGAAAGCGTACCAGTCTTTGTCGCCGATGGTCTTGAGACCGTAAGCCACGCCCACGCGCTCCAGGGACCAGAGGAAATAATAGTTCTTACCGCCGCGTTGAAAAATGGGCACCTGGTGGCCAGGCCCCTTCTGAGAGACCGGATAGTCGATCGTGGTGGCGATGCAGTCAGGCCGGCCTTGATGGCCGGATCTTCCAATGAATCGGGCAATTGCTGCACGGCATTGGGGTTATTCTGGCGGACCAATTCGTGAGCGACGCCACGGCTCGCGCCCAACCCGAGCAGTCCCGCACAGGTCATGGCGGGACTGGAAGGTTCATGGCCAAGCAGACCGGCATGCGGGAAATTGCCGTAGCCCCAGCCGCCGTCGGTAGCGCTCTGGCTGACGCGGAATCGATCATTGACACGGGACATGGCCTGCTCGATGGGCAGCCCGTGACGGTGCGCCACCCACAGGGCCAGAACGGCGAATTGCGCATTTGAGTTGTCGCCGGTGCCGCGTTGAGTCGCCTGTTGGGCCTGGCGATTGATGAGAGCGAGTTGATCTTGAATTTCCTTGGGTAGCTCGCGCCGGGCCGGCTTCCTATCTGCCGGGCGCCGGCCCCCCTCACCCCGCCCTCTCCCCCAGTGTGGGGGGGAGAGGGTGGGGTGAGGGGGGCCGGTTCCTTCCTGTCATTGACGATCTTCTTCAGCCGCTGAATTTCCGATTCAGCGATCTCCGGGCAGTGGTAAGTCCAGCCGCCGCTGGCATTCTGTCCCGCCAGGAGCCGAACGGTCAGGGATTCGATGAGCGGCACATCAGCGGGATCACCCAGCCGGTCCAGGAACAAGATGGAGAGCGCAATGGAATAGGTATGCGTACAGGTAATGCTGGCCTGACGGATGACCTGTGTGGCGGAGCGCACCGACGGATCGTTCGGCGGCACACCGCATTCCAGCAGCGTAAGCCCGGCCAGAGACGTGGCGCCGAGTTCCTGGTGCGGCCAGGTGCCATTCTCGCGTTGCAACTGTTTGAGATGAATTACGCCCTTGTCGATGGCGCGATTGACGGCTTCCTGATCCAGCGCACGAACCGTTGGCGCCAGGAGCAGCAGACTACCGAAGGCGGCCACAGCAACTCGAAATGGACTTCCCATAATTGGCCTCTCGCCGGCTGGAGAAGAAGACATGTCTACTATTCAGCATAACCGTTCTGGGCAGAAATACCAGAGTTCTCTGCACAAAACGTGGCGATTTCATGTCTCATCCGAAATTCTCTCAAGGGAAGGATGAAGGATTAAGGATTAAGGATGAATCAGTACGGAGTGAGTTGTGAGTGGTGAGTAGTGAGTGGTAAGGACCGGCCGGTCACCACTCACCACCTTCATCCTTCATCCTTTGCATAAGGAAGCTCATCACCTTCAATCCTTTTGATTGCTGCCTTGTTTTCCTTTCCAGTTTGCTAAACGATCCGGCTTGTTCGGCGTGGATTATCTCATAATGATATGCTGTAACATGTTAGCTGTCGATGGTTAGCGGTCATGGGAGTGTTTGCACGTCTGGTGGCGGCCCTGGTCTTCAAAACCAGTGTGGGGTTTGAACAAAGCTCCAGGTGGGTTCGATTCCCATACACTCCCGAATTGTTAATGCACGAGGTTGTCGCCAAATGCCGCCGTGAGGCAAAGGAATACCTCCCAACTTTTTTGAGAAAAATGGAAGATTATTGTGGCGAACGAGCCAGCTTTGCAATAGAATCACTCCCCAAGTAGACAACGTATTCGGGCGGGTAGGTTACAGCTGGATCGGATACTGCCGGTCTGATCGGTAGGGCGGCTGAAGCGAGCGGCAGCGGAAGAGGGGCACCGAATGCTCCTGAGTTCAATCAAGAAAGGAAGTGATGAGAAATGACCCCCCATCGCGGCACGCTAGTTTTGATTCTGGGTATCGTTAGCTTTGTATGTTGCCTTGGTCCCATCGTAGGGATTCCAGCATGGATAATGGGTAACAAGGATCTGAAAGAGATGCAGGAAGGAAGGATGGACCCGTCGGGACAAAGCTTAACCAACATTGGCCGTATCCTGGGGATGATCGGCTCTATCCTCTGGGCCGTTGTTGTCGTTATCTATATTATCGTGATCATTCTGAGCGTCGTCATAAGTGCCAGCAAGTAATAAAGTTGATTTCTCTGCGCATGTGAGTGAGCGAACGAATGCTTGCTACCAGTTGCTCGCTGAAAGCTTCTTTGCCAGATCGGGAGCTGCGGGGTTCGCAAGCAATTTGGCGCATAGTCCCCGGCTTCTAGTCGGGGATTTTTCTTTTCAATTCGCGATCAGGTTTGTCAGACGGTTCTTCCTTGCCTTGTTTTGGTTTGTTTTCATGTAACGAGGTTAGTTGGCACTGCTCCAGATATCCCATCACATCCAACTTGTCTTCGATCTTGTCGTAGCCACACGTCTTCATCTCAGCGACGGCCTCCCCAATCGTCCAGTGGTCGAATTCCATGCGGTAGATGGCACAGAAGGTGCCCGTGCGATGGATGCCGGCCAGGCAGTGAACCAGGACAGGACGATTTTCCTTATTGGCCATGATCGCGCGAAAATTCTTGACGCCTTCGTCCATCGGGGATAGCTTCGTGGACGAATCCGGGTTGCGCAGTGGAATCCGGAAGTAATGCAGCCCCTGGGATGCGCAGTAACCTTCTTCGTCGAAGTCGGGAGGCGGCTCGCCGGGTACGCGCGTGTCGCGTAGCGTGACCACGGTCTTGATCCCGTAATCGCGGATGACACGCTTGAGACCGTCCAGGCTCATCTGGCCGCTGCGATAGAGCACCCCCTCGTCCACGACGCGGAAATTGCGGCACTCGTGGTATTGATGACGGGCATAGGCGATGGGACCGCCGATTAGCAGAGCGAGGATGAGTGTACCGCAAAGGTATTGAACAGAACGCGGCATTGTTTCGGCCTCCATGCCATGTTGGTTAGTGGTTAGTGGTGGTTTAGCAACGCTTCGCAGAAGCGTCTGAGTAACGCTTCTGCGAAGCGTCGCTAAACAACGCCTGCTCTACTTGACGAAAGATTCTAACTGTTGACACCATTCGGTGAAAGGCAGAGTCGGCCTGGGAGCCTACGCTCTTGCCTCTTTTGCCTCTTTTCACTCACCACTCACCAGAAGTCAGAGGTCAGAAGTCAGAAGTCAGGGATCGGAAAGCACAGGATTGTTCGGTTGACCGCTGACCGCTGACTTCTGACCTCTGATCTCTGACCTCTGGCTCCTGTCTCTTTCCTCTACTTAACGTCTGCCATGCGGGGAGGCAAAGGTTGCAGCAGCCTGTTTACCCGGTTTACCAGCCAGCGGCCAAGGCGGGACAGCCAGTCCGTCTCGGAGTTGATCGGCAGCGGCTGGCGGTCCGACAGGTTGGGCCGGAAGACGACCAGCAACAAGAGCGGCAAGTACCAGAGAACGTGAACGCCGCCCCGGTCGGCATACCAGAACTGGATGCCGATCAATACCGCCGCCGTGAGGGCCAGAACGTGGGCCAGGTTCTTGGGGAACGGCCAGAAAGCGGTAGCGACGGCGAATGCCAGGTAGGCGATGAACACCGGTATGCGGTAGGCCCAGTGAACTTCATGCCACAAGCCGTTAGCGCTGGGGATTCTCCAGGGCTGCCAGTCGACCAGCGCCAGTGCCGACCGAAACGTGGTAGCCAGCTCGTCGTGTAGCCAGAGGACAGTTACACTAATGGCGAGGCAAACTCCGGCCGACAGGACAAAGGTGCCGCAGAAACGACCGAGGCCACGCCGCCAATACAGGCTCAGCCAAACTGGAAACACCACGATCGGAAAGTACACCGTGCCGGTCGCCAGGCCGATCAGCAGGCCAGCAATGGCTGGCCGACGGTATACCGCCACTGCCCAGGTGATCAGCGCAGCCGGCCAAAGGTGAGGCCAAACCGGCAGACCCATGTGGGGCAGGAGCACGTAATAGGGGAGCAGCAGATAAAAAACAGCCATCGCCAAGCCGGCCTGAATGTCCTGGAAGTGAAGCCAGCCGATGATGATTAGTCCAATCACTATGGCCAGGTGACAAAGGATGGCCAATGTCGCCCAGACAAATGAATCCTTATCAAGCCCCGTGTGCTTCAGGTTGACTCTGTCCGTGATTATCTGCGCGCCATCCTGGATGCTTTTCATGGGCGGATTATCATTGCCGCTCTCGATCTTGCTCGGTGGTTGCCGATACGTGAAAATAATGAGGCAGACGAACAACGTTCCCGCCAGCCAGGCCAACCCTCCCAGACTGAGGTTCGGACCAAGTGCCGGCCGGCGGACGAGGGCCAGATCGAAAAGACAGCGCATCAAGAAATAGCCTGACCCGCACAACAGCCACAGGTAGCCCCACCAGTTGGCCAGGTTCTCACTAAGCAGCAGGAAACCCGGTACCAGCAAGAATACGGTGACAACGTCAAGGTTGCGCATGCTGAGCAAGCGCGAAAACTTGAAGAAGAGCGCAATCGCCAACGCCAGCAGCAGCGCGAAACAGAACCAAACGGCCTCGTTGGGCAGGTCCAGGCCAAGGAAAAAAACCGAACGGGACGTACCCATCACCTTGAATCCGAGGGTGCCTGGAGAGTCAGCGACCCCCCTGAATACGGAACAGTTTTCGATTACAGCCAGGACCCACAGTGGTCATCGGCCCAGAGCAAGGAATGTCTGTAAGTCTATAGATTGAAGCCCGTTGGCACAACAGAGTTATGCGGATTTTGGACACTTTCTCACAGCTGGCAGGTAGCAGTGGACAGTTCGGATCGGCGCCGAACTTTCGGCGCTGACGCAACTTGTTGATGGTATTGGCCTTAAAATGCCATCATGGCCATGCGTAATGCCCAAGAGTGTCCGGCTCTGTACACTACCGCGTACAGGTGGTTTGAGAAAGTGTCGGATTTTGAGCGATTTCCGTGAGGATCAATTTGCGATCAGTTGCATTGTCTGTTAAACTCGGACAGAATTTCCCCTTCTCCCCATCTGCCCTTCTCCCGTATGCTGTATTGATCCTTCATGCTTAGAAAGAAATTGCGCATGCCAATTATCGAAGCGGCAGGCCTGAGCAAGACCTATCGCGTCTACCAGAAGAAGGAGGGCATCTTCGGCGCCCTCCGCGGGTTGTTCCGCCGTGAGTTCAAGCTAGTCCGGGCCGTTGACGGCGTCAGCTTCGCCATCGAGCCGGGCGAGATGGTTGCGTTTCTCGGCCCCAACGGCGCCGGCAAGACGACGACGCTGAAAATGCTCTCGGGGCTGATCTACCCGACGAGCGGCACAGCCCGCGTGCTCGGCTTTGTCCCCTGTGAACGTGCCGACACGTTTCGCCGCCGGTTCGCCTTGGTAATGGGACAGAAAAACCAACTCTGGTGGGACTTGCCGGCGTCCGATAGCTTTCAGCTCCACCGGGAGATTTATTCGCTCTCGAACGCCGACTTCACGCGTACTCTCGGCGAGTTGACCGAGCTATTCGGCGTCAAGCAGTTGACCCGCCAGCCGGTTCGGGAGCTGTCTTTGGGCGAGCGCATGAAGATGGAGCTGATTGCTGCGCTGCTCCATCAACCGCAGCTATTGCTTCTCGACGAGCCGACCATCGGCCTCGACGTGGTCGGCCAGTTCACCATCCAGAAATGTCTCAGGGAATACAACGCCCAGCGCGGCGTGACGATGCTGCTGACCAGTCATTACATGCGCGATGTCGAGGCGCTCTGTTCACGGGTACTGGTCATCAACCACGGCAAGCTAGTCTATGACGGCCCTTTGACGGGCATCACGGAAAAGTTTGGCCAAACGAAGCTGGTCAAGCTCCAGTTCGCCGGGGACAGTACCCCTTCCGACCTCGACTATTTCGGCGAGGTCGCCAGCCGGGAAGGACCGGTCGCCGACTTGCGCGTGGAACGCACCCGGATAACGGAGGTGCTCGATGCCATCCTTGATCGGTACACGGTGATCGACATGAGCATCCAGGATCCGCCGCTCGATCAGATGATCGCCCGTGTATTTGAAGAAAGCCGAAAGGAAAGGATGAAGGATGAAGGATGAAGGATGAATAAGAAAACCCCATCCATCGCCCCTTTTATCCTTCGTGCCTCCCCCTTTGCCGTTTCTTTTAGCGCTTTCCGTGTTCCAGGGATGAAGGAGGAACGATGAATAGGAAAACCGATCCGGCGCCCCTTTCATCCTTCATCCTTCATCCTTCATCCTTTCCTTCAGTGCGCAAATACACCAAGATTCTGCGCGTTTCGCTCATCGAGCGCATGACCTATCGCGGCGACTTCCTGCTCGGAACAATCATGCGCTTTCTGCCGATGATTACCACGATCCTTCTCTGGGAGGCCGTGTATGCCGGAACAGGTGATTTCACGGGCCAGGCACACGTGATTGTGGAAGCTGCAGCGGCCCAGGCGGTCGCACCGCCCGGAGTGCCGATGGGTCCGCTCGTGCAAACCGGCGTCGCTGCTGGAGTTGCACGATCGGATGAACTGGCGGCGAGCCGAAAAAAACTCGCCGGGTTCAACCTCAACGACATGATTGCCTACCTGCTCCTCGTCCATATCAGCCGAATGTTTTCGAGCATGCCCGGTCTGGCCAGCGGTATGGCCCGCGACATCCGCGACGGTTCCCTCAAGAAGTACCTCCTCCAGCCCATCGACATGTTGGCGTATCTTCTCGCGTACCGGGTCTCTCACAAGGCGGCGTACATCGTCACGTCCTGTCTGCCCTATGCCCTGCTCTTCTTCGTCTGTTGGCTACTGGGTTTTTTCGACCATTTTCCAGACGGTTGGACCTTCCTCGCTTACGTCGTCTCGCTGCTCTTGGGTTTCGTGCTCGGCTTCTTCTTCGAATCGTGCATCGGCATGATCGGTTTTTGGTTTCTGGAAGTAACGTCGCTCCTCTATATTGTCAACATGCTGAATTTTTTCGTGTCGGGTCAAATGTTCCCGCTGGACTTGCTGCCCAATCCCTGGGACCGGCTGCTGAAATCATTGCCGTTCCAGTTCCTGGCCTATTTCCCGGCGGCCGTGTTCCTCGGAAAGGTACACGGGACGGACCTGATCTACGGCCTGCTTGAAGAGGCGGCGTGGGCCGTGATCTTCATCGTGCTGTCACGCTATCTCTATCGGCTCGGGCTGCGGCGCTACAGTGCGTATGGAGGCTGAGCTCCTCGCCGATCAGCATGCCACACGCTGTCACCTGATGCGTCTCTGCCTAGAGGCCCGCGTCCACATCGGCCTGGAACCGTTGACAAAACAGGTGCTGAACATGGTTGATGAAGAGGATGCAGCAAGCGCTGTGTAGTCGTTGGTCATGGTGTTGGCAACGGTTTCACCATTGCCGTTTTTGCCGGTAAAAAAGGGGTCGGCGACACCGGCATTTTGACGTATGTGCAAATCATCACACATCTTATAACGCGGCAACGGGTGCCGGTTTGCAAAAGTGCCGGCAAAGGATGGGTAATGTCTTAATTTGGGCATGGGGTTATGCTAGACACATCTGCTTATTTATCAATGAGTTACAGATTGTTGGCTGGCGGCAAGCGCTGGCAATGCGGCAACGATGATATTACTGGTGATGAGCAGAGGCAGTGCGGCTTGTCCTATGTGGTGTTCCCGCTTGGCTTTGCACGCCGGCCAGCAATGAGAAAGAGAATCACGAAAACTCGAAACAATGAAAATACGAAAAAGAACATCAAAGCAGATAAATAGCAACAAAGGTTTGCCTTTCGTGTTTTCGCTGTTTCGTCCTTTCGTGATTGGCCTTTGAATTCTTGGAGTATTATCCGTATTACTAACGAGCCATATCTTCGCGTGCCGCCAAGATTTCAAAACCTCTAAGGAAGGCAGGAAGACAGGAAATAAGAGCCAGTGCGAGCCTCCGGTTGACGAATCTCGTTGAAACCCTCCCCTTTTGTGTTCTATTCTTTTCCTGTCTTCCTGCCTTCCTTAGAGCATTAGTTGCGGCTTCGCCGCGATGGGTTCCATCCGTGCGGAAAATTAGGTAAAAAAACTGCCCAGCGACGGAACACTTGCCGATTCGCCCGTATAAGTAGGTGGGCGGAGGCCGGTTCACCCTGTCCAACTGCCTTTCGCCTGCCATAATGACTGAATATCCCGTGACCTTTTCCTTCTCGCCTCCGGGAACACAAACATGATTGCCTTATCCTGTTCGAGTTGTGGCCAGCGGTTGTCCATCAAGGATGAAATGGCAGGCCGGAAGGGTAAGTGTCCCAAGTGCGGCAAGCCGATCCAGGTTCCCTCTTTGGATCGGTCCGTAGGCGGCAGACTGGCCGCCGTCGCCGGACGCTCTGGCAGTCCCGCCGCCGCCGTCCATCCATGTAACCGGGGCAAGCGACTCGGACACGAACGGACCGGAACCCGGTGCCGATGTAACTCCCGAAGACTATGCATTCCTGACGCCAGCCAAAGGACCGGGCGAACTCGGCTGGCTGGGATCATATCGCGTTCTGAAAGTGCTCGGCTCCGGCGGCATGGGCATCGTCTTTCTGGCCGAGGATCCGCAGTTGCAGCGTCTGGTAGCCCTCAAAGCGATGCGGCCGGCGCTGGCCAGCAACGCCGCGGCCCGGCAGCGCTTCCTGCGCGAGGCCCGCGCCGCGGCAGCCATCGAACACGATCACATCATCAGCATCTATCAGGTGGCGGAAGAGAGCGGCGTACCCTACCTGGCAATGCCGTTCCTCAAGGGCGAATCGTTGGATGCCTGGCTGAACCGCGATGGCTCGTTGCCGGTGCCGGAGGCGCTGCGCATCGGCCGGGAGATTGCCGAGGGACTGGACGCCGCCCATCAACACGGCCTGATTCATCGCGACATCAAGCCGGCCAACATCTGGCTGGAAAGCAGAGGTCAGCAATCAGAGGTCAGAGGTCAGAAGTCAGAGGTCGGGGGCCGGGTGAAGATACTCGATTTCGGCATGGCGCGGACGGTCGATAGCAAGACGCACCTGACACAAACAGGGGCAATTCTTGGCACACCATCGTACATGGCGCCGGAACAAGCGCGCGGCCTGCGGGTTGATGCTCGCTGCGACCTGTTCAGTCTCGGCTGTATGCTCTACCGCATGACGACGGCCACGCTGCCGTTCACGGGCACCGATCCGCTTTCGGTACTCATGTCGGTGACGACCGATGAGCCGGAACCGCCACGCAATCTGAATCCGGCGATGCCGGCGGCGCTTTCCGATCTAATAATACGGCTGCTGGCCAAAGACCCGAAGGATCGGCCAGCCTCCGCGCAGGCGGTAGTAGAGGCGATTGAGGCCATCGAGCGCAAACCGGCCAGTGCGGCCATCCCGGTGGCCAAACTGGTGGGGCAGTCCGGAACCCCGGTTGCTCCGAATGACCAGGTTTCCGGGCCGAGGCGCCGTTATGGACTGTTGGCTGCCATCGGTGCGGGAGTGCTGTTCCTGGTGCTGGCTGTCGCGGGAATCATGCTGTTTCGGCGCACCGCTGACAAGGGCGCAACGGCTATCCAGCCGGAGCCAGGGCTGTTGCCAAACGCTAAACCGGCTGAAGACGCCAAGCAAATCACCAACTCCATCGGCATGAAGTTGGTCCTGATCCCGGCTGGCAAGTTCATGATGGGCTCGCCCGCTTCAGAGAAGAATCGGGCACCCAACGAGGAACAGCACGAGGTAGCGATCACCAAGCCCTTCTACCTGGGCATGTATACTGTCACGCAGGCAGAATACAAAAAGGTCATGGGCAAGAACCCGAGTTACTTCTCAGCGACAGGCGGTGGCAAGGGCCAAATTCAGGGCAAGGACACCAGCCAGTTTCCCGTGGAGACGGTCTCCTGGGAGGATGCCGTGGAGTTCTGCCGCAAGCTGTCCGAGCTACCTGGGGAAATGGCGGCTGGGCGCAAATACCGCTTGCCCACGGAGGCCGAGTGGGAGTATAGTTGCCGGGCCGGTACCACGACACGCTTCTATAGCGGTGACAGTGACGAAAGCCTGGCCGGTGTGGCCAATTTCGCCGGGAGCGAAGGGGGGAGGATGCCAACCCCGGTAGATCAGTTCAACCCCAATGCTTTCGGACTGTATGACATGCATGGAAACGTATGGCAATGGTGTGCGGACTGGTATGAGAAGGATTACTATAAGAAGAGTCCTGGGCAAGATCCGCAAGGGCCAGGCGCCGGCGCGGAACGCGTGCTTCGTGGCGGCTCGAACCTCTACGATGCCAGCGGCTGTCGCTCGGCGCACCGCTACTGGTTCAGGCCTTCGGGCCGCATCGACAGCTTCGGTTTTCGTGTTGTGCTCGTGCGGTAGTTCTGGCCGAGTCTTGTCCTCTGTATTCTCTGTTCTCTGACCTCTGTTACGGGGTTCAGGAATCTTAACGGACATTCTTACTCTTAATAAGTTCCTTGACCCTGGCTCAGGTGTGAAAGTCCAGGAATGTACCCTGCCGGCAGCAAGCTATTCCGGGGAACGCTGCTTTGCAGGATAATGGCAGGGCACCGGCCGGGAACCGAGCTGCCAGGCCCGCCGCGCCCTTACGCCAGGCCGGCCGGGCAGTACAATGCGAGCGATGGCTGTACCCCGTGGCCACGAGGACAGCCGGCAGAACATGCGGCGGCCGCGGTTTCCGCTAACCTTCCACGGTTGCCGCCCTTTCCTTTCAAGGTATGCAGGGAAAGGAATGCGCCATGCCGCCGGAATACATGCTCCAGTTCGTTCAGAGACGCCCTTTTGAACCGTTCCGTATCTGCCTCGACGATAGCACAGTCCACGAGATCCGCCATCCCGAGTTGGCCATGCCCGGAAACCGCGCCATCATCGTCGGCGTACCGAAAGTCCCATCCCAGCCCCTCTTTGACCGTTTCGAGACCTTGGCCTTGCTTCACGTTACCCCGCCTGGAGCCACTGGAGAAGGCAACAGTAGTGAGCGGCGACGGGCAGTAGAATGGCAAGCATTGAGAAGGCCGGAGTAGCTACCGGCCGGCTTGCCCGGAATCCTGCGGTTGCAATTCTCTTGAGAGCAAAGATTTTTCGGCGAGACCTTGCCGGCAGCTATTGATTTTGCTAAAGTTTCATATAGGGAAAGCCCTGTGTTTATTTAGGGGAAAACCCTGGGTTTTCAAGTAGGGTTAGAACGTAGTGGAGATAGGCAATTTTGCTGAGCTTTTGTCGAGTGATCGAGACCAAGCGCACCGGGACAGCAGAGCAGGCTCTCCTGTTTGTCCCGCGCCCGGGTTCGGCCCGACAATAGGAGTGCATGTCATGGGCGATGCAACCGAATTCAAGGAAGTCGCATGTCCGAAATGCGGATTCCCTACCTGGGTTGAAGATGGCTGTTGCGAAGCTTGCTGGGAAAATCCCATTATTAACCTCGCGCCGGCCAGAGCAAGAAAACTCCTCAAGATCGTGAATGACGCACGCGAAATTGTTGGGCAGGCCCGTTCTTTGCTGAAGAATCTCGATAAAAACCAACGGCAGGAACCCCAATTCATCCCCTTACTACTTCAATATCATTACCGAGACAAGAAGGAAGACCCGCCAGGCGCCCCGTGGTTTCCTATCCGCTTCGACTTCATGCTCTGGAACGAAGACATCTGTGCCTGCACCAATTGTTGCATGACTACACAACGTGGAGGGACAACAGTGATGCCATAGGGATTCGTCTTACTTGGCTGGCACTGTGTTTTTCTCATGCCGCCGGCATCGGTTGGAACGATTCCTGTCCGGGAAATGAGGACTGGATACACAAGAAGCTCGTGCAGTTTCTGGTGGATCCCCCTCTCGAATTTTGGGGCATCCCAGACGTAAATGGGGAATGCCACGGGTTTCAAGACTTCCGTGGGCCTTTGGCAACGATCTTTCGACAAGATTGGAACGACCTGGAGAAAGCCGCGGACAGCCTGCGCGAAGCGGTCATGGAAGAAGGCATGGAACCGCCCGACACTTCAAACACGCACAGCGAGCGTCCCACCACAAAGGACCGAGAGCGATCCTTCGACCGCCAGAGGGATGTCGAGGTGTTTGTCGAGTCAGCGCGGGCGAGACGAGTACTCCGAGCTTTACGGAGTGGGCGGGAGACGAGCGCGTCACGCTTGCCATCGTCTTTACCGATGTCGTCGGCTCGACCGCACTGGGTGAAGAACTGAAGGACGAGCGCATGAACGAAGTGCGGCGGGCACACTTCGCGCAGAACCGAAAGCTGATTGACCAATACAAAGGGCGTGAAATCAAGACCATGGGGGATGGCTTCATGGCAGCATTCCGCTCCGTGGAGAAGGCACTGGACTACGCCAGGGATTTGCTAGCCGATCCCGGCCACAAAAGGGTGCAAATCCGCGCCGGGATTCACATCGGGCCGATGCATGTGGAGGAAGACGATGTCTTCGGCGGTGCGGTGAACTTTGCCGCCCGTGTGGTGGGCGCGATCAAAGGGGCCGAGATTTGGTTGAGCGACCGGGCCAAGGAAGACCTGGACCGGGGCGGTCCCAAGCAACACGCCCAACTGAAGTGGGAACGGCATGACGGCGTTCAGATGAATGGCTTCACCGATACCTTTACCCTCTGGTCACTGAGCAACTGACATGCCCTGGCCGAGGCATTTCGCTGGGTGCCATGCCCACGTCTTCGTGGGCATGCTGTCCAACCATGCCCATGCGGACATGGGCATGGCACCCAACTTCATAATGCTATAGAAGGCAGCGAGGGTCGGAACTTTAACGGACGTCCTTACTCTTAATATGTTCCTCGCCCTGCCTCCGGTGTGAAAGTCCAGGAATGTACCGCGCTGGCAGCAAGCTATTCCGGGGACCGCAGGTTTGCAGGACAATGGCAGGGCGCCGTCTGGGCAACCTCGTGGCGCCACCTTTGGTAATTTCCCACCAGTGTTTATTGCCGTAAATCACTGTTTGCGCATGCACAGCCAGACTTGTCACCCTTGCTGACCGATGATTCTCCTGGCGTGGGGATAGTGTTCGCATGGCGAGCAGAGCCGGCAAGTATATAATGACAATCGTAGGCGGCGAGAGTGCGGACATGAGTTCGTCAAGCCGGCTCATTATGGGAGCAACCGTCCAAACAAGGTGTGGGGATAGCAGTGATCCCGGATTTCAACGAACACGGCTACTTGCCGCCCGGTGTACATGTCGCTACCCTTGAGGAGATTGAGGCGAGTTTCGGAAGAGAATCTGAGCTGCGGCAGGTGCAAATGGAATCTTTGCGCTGGCTCGTCGATCTGGCACGACGCGCTGGCGTGCGACGCATCGTATTGAACGGCAGCTTTGTCACTGCGACATTGGAGCCGAATGACGTGGATTGTGTCCTGCTGATTGGACCGGATTTCCCGCGCAATGCTGCGGCCGAAACAGAACTGCTCGCGGGACTGCCGTTTATCAACCTGGAGCTGGTGGATCAGGAAGCCTTTCAACACTTCACGGAGAGGACCTTTGCCACCGACCGCAATCTGGTCGTCAAAGGGATGCTGGAGGTGAACCCATGAGCATCGACAACAAGCGCCAACTGGAAAACACACGGACGAAGCTGCAAGAACTGGAGCAACTCTACGCAAAAATCCGACAAGGATCGGCCAGCAACGAACATGTTCAAGAGCTGACCTTGCGCTCGCTCAAGAAGCGGATCAATCAATTCAAGGAAGAGATCGCCCGTTTTAAGGCGCGGGCAGCCGTCCGATAAGGGTGAACAACCACCCGCAGTACGGTAATGTTCAAAGACATTGTGGAAGTGCAAGCGCTGGACGGCTATCGCTTGAAGCTCCGGTTCGAAGACGGCGCCGAGGGCATGGTCGATGTGGCCCAGCTCGTGCCGCTAACCGGAGTGTTCGCCGCGTTGCGCGACCGGAAGGAATTCGTCGTCGTGCAGGTGAACCCGGAGTTGGGTACCATTTGTTGGCCCACTGGCGCTGATCTCGACCCCGACGTGCTTTATTCTCTCGTGACCGGCGCGGCCATTCCTTCCACGGTTGCCGGGATTGGTCGGCATCCGCGCTGGTTCGGCGAAACCGGATAACTTTGTGAGGGATATGCATGGGTAAGCTCCTAACCCCGCTTGCGGTCCGCTTCTTCGAGATCAACCGGCACAAGGAGTAGTTTATCCTGACTGGCGGGAATCATCACGAGGAGGCGTGCTCGCGGGATCAGATGCATGCGCTTGTCGAAGTCAAAACCGCCTTTGCCCTTCTGTTCGTTCATCTCGCCAAAAGTGGGGACGTTGGTGCTTTTCAACGTAACGAGCGGCCTGACGTCGCCAAGCTTGTAAAAAGTAATGCCGCGCTCAGGTTCATCCGCGTAGAGCGGCCGATCGGGCAGACCGGTGTCCTTGGCCTTCAGATGAAAGTGCATGTAGTAAGGCCCGTGGTGCGCCGGCAGAAACTGCCGGTCCCATATGCCGCCCTCCTCGGTGTTCGACCACACAGCTTCCCGGGATACTTTGAGCTGGTTGGTCATGACTCCGTATCCGCATGGGTAGACGAACTTACCGTCCGGGCTGGGGGTCAAAAAACACACGCTCCACCATTGGTCGTAGTGCATGGCCCGGTTGTCATCTTCCACTACCAGAGTAGCGGCGCCGCTCGGATGGGAGACACGGTCCCGGTGGGCAAACACTCTTCCGTTGGCGGACGCCCAGTATTCATGGTTGTTCGGCTCAAAACCTTGAGTTTTACTCCCCACGCCGGCAGGCAACAACGAATCAAAGTTCTTGATGTCAAGCAGGTGAAGGCCGTCCGCAGCGTTGATAAGGAGCGGGCCTTCTGAAGCCGATCCCATGCAGAACGCCGACACGCTGTCCATCTTGAGCTTCTTTTCGCCCTCGACCGCGCCCGTCAGGAAGTTGTAGCGCTGGATAACCCCTGAAGTGGACCGGTACAGGATCAGCTTGCTCATGCCGGCGGCGAAATACACCTTGTCGCCGCCGAGATCGATATACTGCGTGAGCTTCGCCTGATTGACGTCGAAGATGCCGAGCTTGCGGACGTTGGGGAAAGAAAACACGAGGAACCGCCCGCCGCCGCCGACCACCACGTTATCGGCGCGGTCGGGAAGGGGGTACGTGGTCTCTTGTTTGACGGAAGCAGGCTCAAACGCAAGCGGGTCGGGAAGCGGCGGCATTTGCACCATAACGGGGGCGGCATTGGGACCCTTGCCGAATGCACCAGGCCCTCTCGAAGCGCCCAGCCCGCGATTGTTGGCATTTTTCGACATGATGATCCCCACCCTTACCAAGCCGCCGCAGATGACGAGCAAGATTCCGAGCACCGCTCCGCCGATGATGAGAGGGATGAGCCACGACTTGCTCGAAGTTTTCACCGGTTGCCGACGGGCGACCGGCTCGACCTCCTCTTCCTCTTCTTCTTCCGGCACATCGTAATCATCCGCAGGCGCATGGCGCTCGCCAGCGTCGATATCATCGCCTGCCCGTCGCCCTGCCACTCTATCCGCGAACTCCTGGCAGACACCGGTAATCACCGTAGTGGTTTCCTCGGATGAACTTCGCGAAACCAGATAGAGGATCAGCTTGATCGGCCAGTAGATAATAGCCACGATGGGCATTCTCCAGGCCATGGCTTCGAACACCAATCCGCCGGTGCCCATTTCGTGGCGGACCAATCCCTTGTTGGCGTGTTGCCGGCAAACAGGCAGAGGCACCTGGACCAAGCCGGTGCCTACCGTGACGTTCCGCATGGTAAATGTCCGCACGCGGCGGGCGCAGTACATGCAAATGGGAGGGAGATCGTCGACAAGTTTCTTGTTTCGCAGACGCAGTTGCACATTAGCCATGGGGGGAGCCTCGCGTTGGTTCAGAGAAGCACAAGCAAGTTCAAAGAATGATAACCTATGGTGGGCGCATTGTCGAGTAAAATTGCTGCCATGTCACACCAAAGTAGAAATGTCCTCCTTTTGCCCCAGATAGAAATGTCCGGTGTCGCTACCAGTCATTTCTTCGGCAGACCTTGACGCCAGGGATGGTCAGGGCCAGGGCGATACGAGCCCGAGGGGCCAGGGAGCGGTGCGGCGGCCGGAGCGCAGGGCGAGCGCAGCGAGCCCGGAGCGGAGGCCGCCGCACCGCTCCCTGGCCGAGGCTCGTCTCGCGGTTCTGCATTCGCCACGATCTCGTGGTAAGCTAGGTAACGTTCCCCAAAGCGAATCGCCATCGTCCTGTCACGACGCTCCTCAATAATCACCCGGCCACCCCGCAAGCCCGGCAGCGCCGGCTTGTGCAGTTGATACCAGCGGTTGTGCAAACGAATCGTGTAGTCGTTGGTCACCACGCGTTTCGTCTGCACGCTCAGAATGGCCGGCAAGAAATACTGCCGTCCCAAGGCGCGGTGGGCATCCAAGCCATCAGCCGCTGGTACTGCAAAACGCCGGTTGTATTCCGGAACCAGCGTGTGGCGAACGAACTCGTTCGCTGCTGCTCGGGTCGTCACCTTGGCCAAACGCATCTCCTTCACCCAGCGATCCTGGGCTACTTCAAAAAAGCGCTCGATCCGTCCCTTGGCCTGCGGGCTGTGGGCCAGGATCAATTCGATGTCCAGCTCCGCCATGGCCCGGCCAAACTGCGTCAGTCCTGCGGCGGCTTGTCCCTTACTTTGCCACTGAAAAACGCTGTCTCTGTCCGTGTAAAACGCCCACGGCCGGCCTTGGCGCCGCAGCCAGCGTTCCGTCATGTCCATGTACGCTTCGACCGTTTCACCTTCGTAATACCCTGCGTCGATCCGACTCGTGGCATCGTCGATCAGCGCCACCAAAACCATCTCTTCACCACGCCCTTCCAGCCAGTCGTGCAGCGAGGTGTCCATCTGAATCAACTCGCCAAAACAACGCCGGCGCGGCCGCCGACTCCGATGCACGTCACGCCGCCGCTTGCGCCTCCATAGCCCCTCCGCCAGCAGCCATTGCCGTAAGGTCTCGACCGACACCTGCAGCCCCTGCGCCGCCAACTTTTCGCTCGCCAGCGTCGGCCCGAAGTCCGCGTAACACTTTTGATAGGTCTTCAGCACCTTGCCGCGAAGCTCCTCGTCCAGTCGCCGGTTGGACAGTCGGCCGCGCAGCCCATGCACCAAGGCCTGGTCGCCTTCCTCCTCCAAGCGTAGTGCCAAGCGGCGCACATGCCGCGCTGTCAGATCCAACAGCCGCGCCGCCTCGGCTTGGCTGCGCTTGCCATCCACGACTGTTTGCAAAACTTTCAAAACATCGCGCTCACGCTGACTCATAGTAATCCGGTCTTCGAACCCTTTCATGAGAACTGCCCTCCTTGACACGATTTGCCAAAGAGGACATTTCTACCTTGTTAAGACCGGACATTTCTATTTTGGTTTGACAGTAAAATTGCTGCCATCGGCAATCGGCATGGCTGTATTGCTTTTGGCGGTGCATCCGGCGACAATAAAACAACAAGACATTTTTCGCTCTCGACAGCGGGGGTTGCCAACCATGCCTGTACTGCATCTGGAAAACGTTTCCGAGGATTTGTTCAGCCGCATCGAGCGATTGGCGGCGGCGGATCAAGTCCCGCTTGCGGAAGAGACAATCCGGTTGCTGCACCGAGCGGTGCAGTTGAATCAGCCGGGGGGTCGCGCGAACGTCCTGCAACTACTTGACCACATCCGGCACAGCCGGATCACCCCCGCCCCCGGAACGCCTGACAGCGTTGAACTAATCCGGGAGGACCGGGGCCGATGACGCCGCTGATCTATCTTGTGGAAACAGGTCCAGAAAGGCAACGCGACAGCCGCCGAGGCCGCGTCGCATCTCGCCGCCCTGTCTGCTCTGCCCTTGCAGCGAACTCCAACCTATGATCTAGCCGCCGACGCCTTGACCATTGCCGTGACACATGGGATCACCGCCTACGATGCTTGTTACCTGGCCCTGGCCCAACGGCACGGCATTCCCCACATCAGCGCCGATGACAAACTCGTGCAGAAAATGGCGGGAACTACCCATGTCGTAGTCGGGCTGGCAAGCTGGAGGCCGCCGCTGACGGCAAGACCTTGATTTCCAAGACGGTTTCTCACTTGATGGGGTCACTCGGCGGCTCCGTGAGATCAACCGGCGCGAGACGCGGGGCCAAGAGGTGGACGAATGTCACGGCGAGGAGGTAGACGGTACTGGCGATGATGAACATGATCAGGTAACTGCCAGTGCTTTCCTTAATGTGGCCGGAGCCGAATTGCATGAGTGCGCCGCCCACAGCACCGCAAAGTCCGGCAAGGCCGACCACGGAGCCGACAGCGCGTTTGGGAAACATGTCGGACGTAAGCGTGAAGATGTTGGCGGAAAAGCCCTGGTGAGCGGCCGCAGCGACGCCGATGAGGATGACGGCGGTCCACAGACCAAGGACGGTCACCGGAACCACCGGCGCGAGGGAGACAGGTAGGACTGCCAATGAACAGCCAAACATCGCGGTCTTGCGTGCGGCGTTGGCGCTCCAGCCACGTCTGATCAAGGTGGAGGACAACCAGCCGCCGGCAATGGAACCGACATCCGCCAGGAGATAAATGACGACCAGCGGGAGGCCGACTTCCTTGAGATCAACTTTGAACTTGTCGAATAGGAACTTGCCGGACCAGAAGAGATAGAACCACCAGATGGGGTCCGTGAGGAACTTGCCCACCATAATCGCCCAGGCCTGACGATGAGGGATGATCTGCCGCCAGCGGACCGGGGCAGCAGGAGCGACGGGCGGGCCATCAGAGTTGATAAAATCGCGTTCGGCCTGATTGACCAGGGGATGGACGGCCGGGTTGCGAAAAAGCCAAAGCCAAAGAACAATCCAGACGGCCGCGAGCAAGGGGGTGATGAGAAACCCGGCTTGCCAGCCCCAGCCCCAAGTAAGCACGACGATTGGTACGAGCAACGGGGCGAGAATTGCCCCGACGTTTGACCCGGCGTTGAAGATTCCAGTGGCCGTGGCCCGCTGCCGTTGGGGGAACCATTCAGCTGTGGTCTTGATGGCGGCGGGGAAGTTGCCGGCTTCGCCCAGACCCAAGAAGAAACGCGCCACGCCGAACTGGAACGCATTACGTGTGAGTGCAGTACACGCCCCGGCAACGGTCCAGAGTGTCAAGGCGATGGCGTAGCCCCAGCGCGTACCGACTGCATCAATGAGACGGCCCATTAACAGGAAGCCGATGGCATAAGCGACAGTGAAGGCGGCGCCAATGTAGCCGTATTCCGTGTCCGTCCAGCCGATGGCTTCAGGCTTCTGGAGAGTCGAGGCCAATGCGTTGAGGACGCTACGGTCGATGTAGTTGATGGTGGTGGCATAAAAGAGCAGACCACAAATGATCCAGCGGCAGTTGCTCATCTTGGATGATGACATCACCGGCGCTCACAGGCTATGACTCATTCGTAAACAAGGGCTGTGGGCAGGTCTGTTGTAGTCACAGTTGCGAGGATAGGCAACTTGTGCCAGCAAGTGTGTCCATTCGGAAGAAGCTCCCTCATTAGGCGAGCGGCAAGTGATACCATCCCTCGCTCACGCTTCGGGCCAGTGTGACACTGGCCCGAAGCGTGAGCGAGGGATGGTAAATTATCTTCTGCCAGTCGCCTTACCGTGCGCAGCCGCGACGGACAGGGAGGCATGGCACCCGGCGGGAATTTTCTGGCCAGCCGGCGGCCAAGTTGTAAGATTCTGGGTAGTGTTCGGTCTTTTATTGGAGTACAGCTATGAGCCGATTTTGGTCTTGTGTCTTGTCAACGACTTTTGTTCTTGCGGCGACCGGTATTCTCTCGGCCGCTGAACTCACGGTGGGGCCGGGCAAACCGTTCCAGCGGATCGAAGATGCCCTGGCCAAGGCCCAGAACGGTGACACGATACTGGTTCTGCCAGGTGCCGATGGCGCAGCCTATGAAAAAGTGGCGGTCTACGTCGCCAAGAGCCACATCACCTTCAAGGCGGCCGGCGAGCGCGTGGCCTTGAGCGGCAAGGACTTCGACTACAGCGGGCGCGGCAGCATCCCCCTGCGCGATCTTTCAGTTCAGCCCTGGCGCCAACGGCTGCGTGCTCGACGGTTTTGACCTGTCCGGTACACACAACGACAGCCACAACGGCGCCGGCGTCCGCATCAATCAGGCCAACGACGTGACCATCCGCAATTGCCGCATCCACGGCAACGACATGGGCATCATGTCGAACGGCGACGGCACACCGAAGACCGCTACCGGCCAGCTCATCGAATCGTGTCTCATTTACTCGAACGGCGACAAGGCCAACCCCGGTTACAACCACAACCTCTACCTGGGCGGAACCAGCGTCACGCTCAAGGGCTGCGAAGTCCACTCCAGCTTGACAGGCCACAATGTCAAGAGCCGGGCACACCTGACCGTGGTTGCCGGCTGTTACGTCCACGATTCCGCCAATCGCGAATTCGACCTGGTGGACGCCAAGGGCGACACCACGGTCCCCCAGAGCAACGCACTGCTGGCGGGCAACATCATCATCAAGGCCGCCCAGTGCGAGGGCAATCGGGGGGTCATTCACTTCGGGCAGGACGGCGGCAACGAGCACGACGGCACGCTCACGCTCCTGAACAACACCATCGTCACGCCATATATCTCGCCGGTAGTCGCGCTCGATGCGCCGAAGGCGCGTGTACACTTTCTGAACAACATTATTTGGGACGGCGGCAGCCGGCAACAGGGCCAGAAGCTCGTGGACACCGGCAAGGCCGGAAAGGACGCGGCCACGGGCAGGGAGAACCTGGTGGCGCCGGGATTCGGAGCCAACGCCGCCGCCTTGGAGTGGACTGCGACCATCGTGGGCAAGCCTGGAGATCCACCGCTGTTCGTCAATCCCGCTAAGGGCGACTACCACCTGGCGCAAGGGGGACCGCCGTGTCCAGTAAATGGCGATAGAAGTCCCGCCGCTTTCTACTTGCTCAAACCGCTCGACGGCAACCTCTACGAATTCGTCTCCCCGCCCGGCTACAAGGAACGGGCCGTGCGCGACAAACCGGACCTGGGAGCTTATGAATACGTTCCCAAGGCAGGGTAAGAGTAGTGGGTCCGATTAACGGAGCGGCGGTGGGGTGGACGGCCCGAGAAAACCGACTGAGGCGTCTTGCCGTTGACGTCGATCCAGAACCTTGTGAAAATGCATTCGTGAAAACAGCCGAGAAGAACCTAACCTCCACACAACTTGATGCCCAACTTGACGAGGCGATCCGGCGGGCCATGTCCGGCATCCACGACCCCGAAGTTATGCGGCAGGCAGCAGAGGACATGGACCGCCTCGGGGAAGAAATCCGCAAGCGGCATGGAGTCCTCAACATCGGCGTTCCGGCCATTCGTGAGCTTCGTGGGGAACTTCCTGCCTACAGGTGTACCTGTTCCTGACGCTCGCGCAAAAATCGGATCAGCAGGCTGGGCCCTGGACCGCGAACTGGCCGGCGTAGCCCTGCTCTGGTGTGCCGTCCACGTACTCGAAGATGAGTTGGCAAATGCGCATGCCGGGCTTCAGGACGACGGGCAACGGGCCCACGTTCCAGATCTCCAGTTGGATCGGGTTGCCGACCCACGCCGGATCCAGTTCGTTGAAACCAAACCCGGCGTGAATGGTCGGTGCCGTCACGTGAACCCCCAGACCGATGCCGCCAGACTGCTCTTGCCTTCAACACGAGCCGCGATGCGCGAGCGGTGCGGGAGTTGTATCTGCTCCTGAGTCCAGCCCAGATACAGTTTGCTTGGTTCGATCGGGTATCCGATAGCCGGAATGGCAATGCGCCGGGTGAATTGCGCGGTCAAGCGAATGAGATCGTAATCCGGATCACCCGGTCGGAACTCCTGGATCGCCGGCTGTACGGAGAAATCCCAGCAGGCAAGCTGCGCCCCGAGTTGAAGGTCCAATGCCGTGGAGGACCAGACAGAGCCATTGGTCAAGGGGTCGGGAGTAATACGGATCGCGCTGCGGGCCAAGGCGGCTCGGATTTCGCGGTCGCAAAGGATCATGCACGTGCATTCCATTAGCCCGGATCAAATCGGTTAAGCGCACCCACAGACGCCAGCTTCCGCATTCTCCCTCTTGTGGCAGCTCAACCAGGACAAGTTGACTGGTTCTGTCTTCCTGGACGATTCCAACCGGCAGATAGTACTGCTCGCCCACCGCTGTCAAGAAGCCATGAGGAACTCTTAGAAATTCGCGGCGGCCTTGCACATCTTTGACAGCCACGGTACGCTCCTCGTCGCGCATACCAGGACCTACCTGTTCACAGACTAAACCGGCCATGGACAATTCTCCTTCCTAGCGATCATGACAACTGGCTCACATCTTGGATGTGAAATCCTCGTGCATATTATGGCGGTTTCGATTGACTGGTCAACCCTGGCATGACGAACACCACCCGCTTCGCCTGCACTCCGGCTCTTCGCGGCGGGGCTACCGCCCTCCGCCGCTACCGGCCCACGCGACAGGCTCCGCTCTTGCTCAACCCGGCTCAACTCCCGGACTGAACTGCGGCCACGCGGAAGCCGAGGTTGTTGCGCCGGTTGCCGGGCTCGAACCAGAAGCGGTTCGCGGACCGGCAGCGCCTGCCGTCGCTGCCCCAGCACCCGCCGCGAACAACCCGGTCCGAGACCTTCGCAGGCCCCGGTGGATCTTCTCTGGGATTGTTCTTGTAGTAGTCCTCATCATACCAGTCCTGGCACCACTCAAAGATGTTGCCGTGCATGTCGTACAGGCCGAATGCATTGGGCGCATACGAGCCGACCTTCGCCGTTCTCCCCTAGATTCGGCCCCTTGTCGGCTCCTCCATATGCGAAGTTGCCAGGAAAGTTGGCCTGCTTGGACGACAGCGAGTTGCCGTAGTGGAAGACCGTCTTGGTGCCGGCGCGGCAGGCATACTCCCACTCGGCCTCTGTCGGCAGACGATAAACCCACCCCGCCTTCTTCTCTTCCGGCAACTCCGACAGCTTCTTGCAGAATGCCACGGCATCATCCCAGGAGACCATTTCCACCGGAAACTGCCCAGTGTCCATGTCCTTGACGCTGGCCTTGCCGTCGCCCTTGGGGGAGAAGTAACTGGGATTGTTCCCCATGACTTTGTTCGTACTCGGCCTGGGTCACCACATATACGCCCAGGTAAAACGGCTTGGTGATCGACACTTCGTGCTGTTCTTCGTCCAGGTTGCGCTGCTTCTCGTCCTTCGGCGAGCCCATCAGGAACTTGCCAGCCGGGATCAGGGCCAGCTTCATGCCGATGGAGTTGGTGATTTCGCGATCCGGAGCCGGCATGGCCGACAGCCGCGTGAGGCCGAGCAACATGACCAGCACACCGACGCCAAGAAAGCTACAAAAGGACAAGGGACTGCGAATGTTATGTGACATGGCCTGTCCTCCAACAGAGTTTGTTGGACCACGACGATCCGGTTTGTTCGGCGTGCATTATCTCATGGCGGGAGAGTTTGTCAATCGACCAGATGAAAAAGTTGAAACGAATTATTCCGATTACGGACGTAGGCCGGCCATGTCTTGAATGACGATGCGATGAGAGACAAAGATCATAGAGTGGCCATTACCTGCTGAGGAGAAACGACAACAACGTTCGGGTACCGCTGGAAGTCTTGCACGTTGAAAGTCAGAATTCGACCGATGCCGTGAATATGCATCGCGGCCACGAGGCGGGCGTCGTGGGCACTTTTGCCAATCACCTGGTACTGCAAGACAATCCGCTTCCACTCGGGGAAAAGACTTGGACCGTCTTCGAACACCGTAAAAAGGCGTTCCAATCGACGGATTTCCGTTTCCACTTCGGTTGGACTCATCCCGAGCCCGTTTTGTGCAAGAGGGCGGGTACACACGACCCAGAACTCATAAAAACTTTGCGGCACAAGGCAGAGTAGATCGTTCTGGTGGCGCAAACTGTCTGTAGCATCGATCGCCAATTGATGCATCGGGTCAGACTTGTACACGCTGCGAGTCAAAATACTTGTATCGAGGAGGGTACTCATTCGCCTCGCCCGGCGTAAATGCTCTCTCGGCTGTCGTCAATCATGAGGCCCGCTGGCAGTTTTCTGTTTGCATCTGCCCAGGCCCGCCATTCGGCGGACCACTGCTCGACCGTCAATTGCGCAGGACCATTTCGAGTGCCGTTCCTGGCATGTGCCTCCCGCTCCGCCAGCCCTTCAAGATAACCTTCAAGCGTTTGGCCTGTGGTCGCAGCCTTCTCTTTCAAGAGTCGTTCGATTTCCGCCCGTAGGTCAAGCATCACCGTCATGGTCGTTCTCCGTTCGATTGCTGTCTACTGGCGCAAGCCCTTTTCCGAGATCATGGGAACCTCTTACGACAACCCATTATACCAAGCACTCTCCATCAGGACTGCGCGAGAAAGTAAGGGCAGTCATCCCCTACTCGCCCTTCGCCAACACCTTCCGGATCACCTGCGCGTAGACGCGAAGCGTCATATAGTTGCGCAAATTGTAGCCGCTGCCATCCAGGGCTTCCTGGCTGAAATCGTTCTGGTATTGCTTGGGATTCGACGGGTGTACGCCGTCGCCGGAGATGAGAGTGGGTACTTCGTACACGTCCTTCACGGGACCGAACTTCTCCAGCCGGCCGTCCCAGTCCTTCGGCCGCCGCCGCAAAATCTCGGCCTGGTAATCGATGACCGGTATCTGGAGTTTGCGGGCCACTGCGAGTGCCGTGTCCCGATATTCGCGTGCCGCCGCTTCCGCACCCGACTTCGGCGGGATCGTTGTCAGGATGGGGACCGTGCCGTCGGCTATCATCCGGCGCAGCGCGGCTTCCAGGTTCTCGGCATAGCGCTTGGGCGGGATTTGGCCGATGTCGTTCGTGCCGAAGAGGATGACGGCTGCCTCGGGCTGCATCTTCTTCTGCCACTCGTCCACGTGTGCCAGCAGCCAGTCGGATTTCGTCGAGCCTTCGTTGCCCCATTGCGGTCCTTTCCACTCGGTCCACAACTTGCGGTTGGCGTAGCGCTGGACGAGATCCAGGTCGGCGCGCATGTCGGCCGGGCAGTTCTTGGGGTCAATTTTCTCACCCCAGGCGTGGGGGCCGAGGAAGGCCATGGTCGTGGTGATGCTGTCACCATATTGAGCCAACGTGCCCGCCTTGCCGTGGAAACGGGCATGGACTGCTCGCATCGGCTTAACCCAGTCTTCGACATCGGCCTCGTTACGGCGGGCATCAAGCCCGCCGCTCGCTTTACCTGCCTCGCCGCTCGCTTTACCTGCCTCGCCGCTCGCTTTACCTGCCTCGCCGCTCGCTTTACCTGCCTCGCCGCTCGCTTTACCTGCCTCGCCGCTCGCTTTACCTGCCTCGCCGCTCGCTTTACCTGCCTCGCCGCTCGCTTTACCTGCCTCGCCACTCGCTTTACCTGCCTCGCCGCTTGCTTTACCTGCCTCGCCGCTTGCTTTACCTGCCTCGCCGCTCGCTTTACCTGCCTCGCCGCTCGCTTTACCTGTCTCGCCGCTCGCTTTACCTGCCTCGCCGCTCGCTTTACCTGCTGGGGGATCATCGGCGCCGACCGGTGTCGGGGTTCCCCGCTTCCGGCGATCAAAGTCCTCTGGCGCGTCGTCAAGACGATGCACCAGACCGCCTTCCGGCAGTGCTGCCTTCAGGTGCAAGTCTCCCCGTGCCGCGTCACGGAACAGGCTTGTGGACTCCTTCGTCAGATTGTTCTCGATCTTTATCGTACTCTTGGTCTCGATGCGGATCGCCGGGCCGCTCAGGAGATTGTTGGCCACCAACAGGCCGTCGTTGTCGTGTACCAGGCGGATCAGGCGCCCGAGCCGCGAACCTGGATCGTGAACCGTGTTGTGGATGATTTTGCAGTTGCGCGTGTAGTCGGCCAGGATGCCGTTCTCGGGGCAGCGCGTGACGAAATTGTTGCGCACCGTGCAGCGAGTGCAGTGGACCGACACGTTGGCAGGACGGTGGGAATTGCCCAGGCAGATGCCGCAGTCGCAATCGACGATCACGTTGCGCTCGATCACGCAGTCCTGGGTATCGTGCCAGAGGAAAATCGCGCCTCGGCCTTCGCGGGTTCGGCCCTGAATGCCGCAGAACACATTGTCGCTGATTGTCCAGCCCTTGGCATACATCGCGTCGATGCCGCCGACGTAATTGCCGCCGAAGTTGTCGGCCCGGTCCGCCGAATCGTCGTTGTATTGTTTCGCCCGATCGTTGAAGAAAAGGCAATATTGTATCCGGCAACGCTCTGGCCGATCATGCTCGCGTTTCTCTTTCGGCACGGCCGGCCCCTTGACACCTCGTTGCCAAATGTTGTGGATCACGCAATTGTGGATCGTCACCTGGGTAGCGCCCATGTCGGAGTTGATCTTAAAACCGTTCCAGCGGGCGTTCTCGATCGTCAGGTCGGCGACGGTCACTCCCGAGGATTTGCTGACCCATACCAACTCGCCCAGGGACGACGGGCCGCCGTCGAAAATGACAGCATCCCGGCGGCCGGATTCGCCGCGAAGAGTGACACGGTCGGTCTTCAGTTCCAGATGCCTCGGCAACACGTAGCGCCCTTCGGCAACGGTAATGGTGCCGCCGGGTTTGATTTTCGCGGCAGCGGCAAACAATTCGTCCACGTTCTTGACGTGGATCACCTCGCCGGCAGGCGCCGGCAGTGGTGGGGCCTTGTGGTGCCAGTCGAGGCGTAACGCGGGCAACTCCGCCGCGGCAGCAACAGTGGTAAGCAGCAATCCCAATCCGCACAGGCAGTAACTAACACACCGCAAAGTCTTCATGGTCTGACTCCATCTCTGCAAGACAACAGACTCCGGGAGTTCGGTGCTCGCAGAGCAAAACGGTTTCTGACACTCTGGGTCCGCGGTACTCCGCCTCAGAGATTATGCCAAATCGCGGCCTCCGGGGAAAGTCTCGGCTGGCCTGGATAATCTTCCGCAACCGAGTTTGCATTCCCGCCATTCCTGTGATTATCCTGCTTCCATAGGACAATTCGGGACACTGGTCACGGGATACCCCTGTCCCGCATTTCATCCATGTTGTCCAGAAAGGAGCCAGCGATGAGTGAGCCGCAAGTCATGACATCCGTTCCGGTTACAGTTCCGGAGGCCGCAACGTCATCGTGTCTGCCCATTGAACAGAACGTGATTTCGAGGCCGATTGCCACTTCGAGTGGCACGAATCCGGGAGCATCACCAGCTGCCGCTGCTTTCGGGTTATGGATGGAAGAGGTGCATTCAGCGGCCGAGGAGAAAATGGCCTGGTTGTGGCATGGTTATCTGGCGCCGGGGAACATCACTCTGCTCACAAGCCAATGGAAGACGGGGAAGACGACGCTCCTATCGGTCCTGCTGGCCCGGCTCAAGGAGGGCGGCACACTGGCGGGGCTGGCGCTCGCTCGCGGCAAGGCGGTCGTCGTTTCCGAAGAGGGGCTGGCACACTGGTCGCGGCGCGGCCGCAAGCTCGGCATCGGCAATCATGTTCATTTCTTCTGCCGACCGTTCCGCGGCAAGCCGACTGCGGAGCAATGGCTGGCATTCATGGACCACCTGAGCGACCTGCACGCCGAGCATGGCATCGACCTGGTAGTGATCGACCCGCTGGCATCGTTCTTGCCCGGCCGTGGCGAGAGCAATGCCGCCTGCATGTTGGAAACGCTGGGGCCGTTGCAGCACCTTGCCAACGCCGGGATGAGCGTGCTGGTAATGCACCACCCTCGCAAGGGGGAAAGCTCAGCAGGCCAGGCGGCACGAGGGAGCGGCGCTCTGGCCGGGTACGTCGATATTATCATTGAGATGACCTGTGCCGATCCGTCCGAGCCGGATGATCGGCGGCGCCGGTTGCAAGCCTGGTCGCGTTACTAGGAGACGACCCGGCAACTGGTGATCGAGCTGAACGCCGACGGCAACGATTACCTGGCACATGGCGATTTTCAGGATGAGGAGTACATGACGAACCTGGATCGGCTGCGAACGGTGCTGGACGATGCAACGGACAAGATGTCGCGGACCGAAATCCTCAAGGCCTGGCCGAGCCTGTGGGATCGTCCCTCGGAGAGAAGTCTCCTGCGCTGGCTGGAGCGGGCGGTGCAGCAGGGATTGCTGTGTCACTCGGGGACGGGGCGGAAGAGCGATCCGTTTCGGTACTGGTTGCCGGGGAAGGAGGAGAAATGGCGGGATGATCCCTGCTATCTGGAGGAACTGCCGGAGTTGGAACCGTTGGAGCCGCTGGAGCCGTTGGAGTTGCCAGAGTACTATCGGGGATTGTCGGAGCGGGAACTGTTCAAGCGGGCGAAGAAAGAAGCGGAAGGGGTGGAGCGGGGCAGGGAGAAAAGGAAGGCGGGGAAGGGGTGAGGGTTAACGCAAGTAGCGCTGTTGCCAGACTCCGCTGCTGTGATATACTTAGTAGAAACACGGAGAACCATAATGAACACACAGGTTGGCAAGTGGGGCAACAGCCTTGCGGTCCGTATTCCTGGAACCTATGCCAGGGAACTCGAACTCGAAGAAGGGGCTGAACTTGAAGTGACACGCGTGAACGGCGGCTTGCTGCTCCGCCTGCGAAAGCCCGAGTACACGCTGGAAGAGTTGCTCAAGCAGATCAAACCGGAGCACATACATGGCGAAACGGACTGGGGCTCGGCCGTTGGGCGCGAGGCGTGGTGACCCTGCGAACTCTCCCGACGCTGGCGATTTGATCTGGCTGTCCTTCACGCCGCATGCTGGCCGCGAACAGGCGGGCCGGCGTCCGGGGTTGGTGTTGTCGCCGCGCGCGTATAACGCGAAGGTCGGGCTTTGTCTGGTGTGTCCAGTGACGCAACAAGCGAAAGGGTACGCCTTCGAGGTCGCCCTTCCACAGGGCCTGCCGGTGCAAGGCGTGGTGCTGGCCGATCATGTCAAGAGCGCCGATTGGCAAGAACGGGGCAGTGACCACATCGCGATCGTGCCCGCCGAGGTGCGTGCCAAACTCAAGCCGCTGCTGGGGATGTGAAGCAGACGGGTCTTACCGACGAACTTGCCAATCAGCCAAGATATTGTGACGGCAATGGGACGGACTTGATATCCTCAGAGATTTCAAGTCCGTCCCCAGTGCTCGAGGAAGTAAATCACGGCAATTCATCTCGCTGCTCGTAGTCACCCTGCTCGGGGCGCACCAGGTCGCCTTGCCAGGCTCCGGCGGTTTCCAGGACGAACCGCCGCCATTCTTCCTGCTCCGAGACTGTTCTGTGTTTCGGTTCAGCAGGTGCGATGGTAACTTCCACCTCCCGGTCCGCGTCAGCCGGACCGATGGGCACGGCAAGTTGCAAGATGCCATTCGTGCCTACGCGCGAATGAAGAACAATGCGATCCATGATCGATCCTCCCAACTTCTGGTCCATCTTATTACAGTATGGTCATTGGCGGCAATGTCACTGGAAGGGCGAGCGACCGCAAAGAATCGGTTACCGACCATAATCAAGGAATGATCTGTGCGCACACCGATTCAACCCAGGCGCGGGATTGTTTGGGCACAAAACCGGGCACCGGTCCCCGGTAAGGGAGACGGCGGCGGAACCTGCCGCGCTCGTAGGCTGTCGCGAAGACTGATGCTAGATTGATGAAAATATCCGAATCCGGTGTGCGCAAGGGAACCGGTAGAGTCGGCAATGGCGCAGACAGCGACCAGGGGTACACCTGACAATCGGGACGTAGATCAGTGCGGGCGACGAGGTAGTAATAGTCGGCCGTGGGCAGCGGTCGCTCAAGTGGCACTCGCTGGCCACCCAGTAGCAAATCGAGTTCAATGAGATGCACGTCCTGGTGGAGTAACGCCCGCCGCTTCGCCAGGTATTCGGCGCGCCCTGGTTGCTCCTTGTTGGCCGGCGAAAGCAATTCCAGAGCCGTGACCAGGCGACGCTCGGGCTGGTGCAGTATCTCGATGTACGTTTCACGGGGGCCTTCCAGGATGGTGAGCGGGATGGTGATTGGCTCCAGAGTGGCAATCCCCGTTGATTGGGCTGAGGTTTGTTGGGAGCGGTCGATCTCGGTGACCGCGACGTTGGGAAAACCTAGCTTGCGTGCGTCGGGGTCGTATTCGACCAGGTAGACGCGCTCGCCGAGCGCAGCTTCGTAGTCCGGAGGCAACGCATCCGCGATCGCCTCGCGCCAGTAATTAATAAACGTCGAGTGGAAATCAGACCAATAGGCGGGGAGTTCCAGATAGGGGTCCATTCCGGGAAAAGGACTCGACATGGCTGATTCCTCGCCTGGGACGGGCATTTCTCCATCTTCGTTGCGCTTTCACTTGCGATTCAGGAACATTGCGATTGTGACAGAATCGGATGGGGGTTGTCAACCTTGCCCAACACCAGACCCGAAGCAGGCAGGCGGTCCATCAACGCCAGAAGCTGCTTGTATTCTGTGGTTCGCAAGAACGCTGCTCGCTCGGCCTCTGTCGGAAACAGCTTATCAGCCTTGCCGCCTGCACCGAAGAGAGCAAAATGTAACTCCAGCCAGTCGGCCACTTCGGGAGCGCGTTTCTGGGCGAAGTCCAGTATTTGTTGGGCCGTGGCGATGATTCCCTTTCTTATCTTTTGTTTCGCTGTTGTCGCCATTTTGGTCTCCTCCGATTTGAGAGTCAGGAGTTACTCGATACGCAAGTTAGGCCCGGCCTACCCACTGGACCCGGAGAGTATCGGGCGAACATACTTAGAAAACCCTTGTGCCGCTGCCTTAACCTCAGCAACCGGCCGAGGGCGTTCGTCCCCGTTAAGTACATCCAAAAGAAGTTGGTGGGTTTGAAAGGGCAGAATCTCATGAATAGCGTCCACCTCTGAAACAGGGAAGTATTGGCTACGCATGGCTGTGTAGGTGATGATGGCAGCTTCTTTGTTGACACGGAGGTGTTCGACGCCTCGATAGATACCATCGTTGTCGATACCGATGACAAAGTCAGGCACGGCGTCTTCGCACTTGCCGGCTTCTGCGAGTTGGCGAAGTTTCATCATGGGTTCGGATGATAGCCACAGTGGAAAATGACCCTGTAAGCCCGGAATAGATAGAAACGTGCAGGGATCGAAAGGTTCGTCCAAGGGAATCTGGCCTGTTCGTTGGGCTTCCTCGAACCCCTTCGCGCAAAACCAAGTCTCCACGAACCAAGTGAGCAAGTCTAAATTGCGATAGCTCCGATTGAGGTATGCTGCGTTGACTCGAAGTAAAGGAAACTGAAACCGCTCGCAAAGCAGTTTCTTCTTTGAGTCTCGAAATACTTGCGGCTCCTGAGCGTGGGAAGGGCCATCGAATTCTACCCCGAAGAGTGGCAGGTGACACAAATCCGCAATCACAAAATCGAAGTGCGACTGCAAGGCAAACCGAAATAAGTCGTTGGCTATACCACTGCTCTCGATTGGCAGCACATCCGCCAGGCGAACCTTGGCGAAAACTTCCGACGAGTTGCGCCGGCACGTTTCGCGAAGCCGGTCGTATGTCGCATCCTCCGGAGTGGTCAATAGCCTCTTGAACAAAAAGCACCCCCGTGGACGGGCCTACAGCAACGGCATTGTTAGTTAGGCACCTACGACCGCTCCAGCAAAAACAGGAACTTCTTGACAATACCACCAGCATTCTCGAAGCATTCACCGGCATCAAAATGCTGAACCAGCTTGATGCCATGAGCCTGAAACAGCCGATCTCGCTCGTGATCCTCTACTGTGCGGGAAGGCGGATGAAATAACTCTCCATCTACTTCGAGGATTCCCCATTTGCCTTTGAAACAAACAAGGAAATCGGGCTCGCGGTTCTCGCGCAACGAAAAACCCAGACGAGCCTTGCAATTGGGAAAGAACAGAATTTTTTCTTTTTCGAGAGCTTGGGCAATTCGGATCTCAGCCTGCGAGCGAAACCGGTGATTAGCCCAGATAAGCACTCGCTCTGCTTCGGTAGCCTGATTATGTACACTCTTGCCGCGGGCGATCTCCGCTAGCTCTCTTCGCCAGTCTTCATCCAGTTCCACCAACTGTGCGCGAAAGCTGACCGCCACCTCGTTGATCGTCGAAGGCATCACAACTTTGATTGCCGTCTCGATGCGCCGAAGAGTCTTGGTGGTGGAATCAATCACCGCCTTCTCAGCCTCTTCGTAGCCGCACGCCATGTTGTCCCAATAAGCCTCAACGGCCAACGCCATATCGCAAAGAGTACGGGGGCAACGGATTGACACTTTAGCCGAGCGGTAGTCATTCTGGTGCTGCAGGACCGATTCGACCGTCAGGGAACAAGCGACCAAGAGACTCGCCGCGTCATACTCCTTACCGTCAAGCAGGTAGCGAGCGGCGCTTGCCAGCAACTGTTCAGGGGCAGGAAGGGTCATGACTTGTTCCTCTTGTCGAGGGCCTGACTGGTGAGTATACCAACCGGCGCCGGCACCATATGTAAGTTGCCAGGACCATATCACCCAGCGCCGGCACCGTGACACGGTGCCGGCATCGTATCACCGGATGTTGGCACTCAGTTCGCAATCATTCAAGCATTGCCCACCAGCCCTGTCAAGCAACCTCGGTATTTTTTTCTTGACAATCGCAATGCACACATACACACTCGTCATGGGTCCCGCATGAACCGATGTATCAACCATCGCTATGCTGACGGCCGTAAGCCGGCGGCATGTAACAGCTCTTCGCACCAGCTCACTTCATCAGCAGCCAGGGGACTGGGTGGCGGACCGTCGTAGCGGAGCAGTTCCGGGTAAGGACCTTCTTCCCAGCAGCGCGTGAACACGGCCTGAAGATCGAGTGGCACGTCGCGGTCATTCTCGGCGAGAGGGACCGCAACACACGGCAGGCGGCGTCGAAGAAGAACGGCATAAACTTCTTGGCGAGAAGGCCAGCGGCGTGTCACGGCAACCAGATAGTGCCAGGGACGCAACCCCGCCAGCTTCTCAGCGGAAACGCGCACGGTTAGTTCGCCGTCGCGCAGCAAGTCGATTTCCATCAGGTTCGTACCGCTGCCCCAGAATTCCTCACGCTTTTTCATGTAGGCCACCCGGCCCGGCCCCGGCGCCTTGTTGTCGGGGCTAAGCACCTCAATGGCCGTCACGATGCGGTTGCCCGCGGCTGGTTCCAGGATGTGGATCAGCGGCTGGCGGATTTCTTCGCGCCATAACTCGAATACTGCCGGCGCATCAGGTTCGAGTAAGGCAGTGGCGGTGGAGGCTTGCGGCACCGAGGTGCGAATGAGAGATACATCGGGCCAAATGGGCCGTTCCGATTCCACCACGTACAAACGATCCTGGGTCAACGCCACATAGCGCGGTCGCAAGAGCGGGTTGAGTGCCCCGCACAGGTGCGTGATGAGCCGATCATGGAAATCGGGCCAGATCTCAGCTCTCTCAATGTAAGGATCCATCCCGGGAAACGGAGAAGGCATGGAAAGCTCCTTGACAGATTGCAGGCCTTGATTGACTAATTCTCAGTATCCAGGTGCTCGCTCCAGGTCAGTTGCGGGCCATGCAGCAACATTGCCAGATGATTGAGAATATCGCGACCCATGACGCCCCATTCCTGGTCGATGAGCAGAAAACGCCCTTTGAAAGCTCGCCGCAGGAAGAGGAGATCGAGTTGCACGGCGCGCGACACTCCTGCTGCCATCAAACCCCATCAACTCATAACCTTGTCCCATATTGACGGTCACGCCAAGCAGGTTAGCAGAAACGAGCGGAATCAAGGTAACATCGGCGCCCGAGTCGATCAACAGCGGCACGTCAGGAAGTGTGTTACCCTTCTCTGGATGGCGAAGAGTCACTCTAGCCAGTGGCGCAGGCGGGTTGAAACGGCCATCGTCATAGGCTGACATCAGCATTCTCCTCAACAACTTCTTTCTTGAAGTCCGCAGCTTGCTCTGGATGCGCGAGCCTTGGGCTGCTCATGTGAGCTATCTCGGGAATGTCCGCATCAGGGATGACCACGTATACTGTTGCCTTCTCTGGCAGGCGCACGCCAGCTGCCAAGCGGATTTGACCGTTTTCGATGATTCCCTGGAAGGTCGCAACTTTCATGTGGTGCCTCGCTTTTCGCTAATGGGATCGGAGCAGATGACGTTGCTGATACATTACGGTTCGTGATACGCTGGGCCACTTTTGAATTGAGGAATGTCCCCTTTGGCCCCCCACGAGCCTACGCGCGAATGAAGAACAATGCGAACCATGAACGATCCTCCCTACTTCTGGTCCATCTTATTACAGTATGGTCATTGGCGGCAATGGAAGGCGACGGGAACGAACTTCATATTCTCAGAGATTTTAATATCAAGTCCGTCCCCATTGCCGCTGGAGCCTATCTGTTCGACCGTTGGCACTGGCCGGAACGGGTCCGACACGGCTGGGTGACCTGCTCGTCGAACTCACGACAAGCCATGGCGAACCGCCTTCGGAGGCTGCAATGGTTGCGGTTGCCAGTTAGTTGGCCGAATTCGCGGCGGCAAATAGCGGCACTAAGGGTGCGAGAGGAGTGAGGCCCGACCTGTCACCTTCCCAACGTGATCGGCCCGGCCTGCGGTCGTGATGAGGGTGCGAGAGGAGTGAGGCCCGATCCAATCAACTCCCAGTTCTCGCGAAACCCATCGGTCCTATAGTCACGCGCTCGCAACCAGAATTTGCCATCCTTTTTGCGCCGACACAGCCGCCGGACTTCCTCCTCGGTCAGTACAAAACATCTTGGGGCTTCCTCGGTCATCACGTTCGGACAGACAACTAGAAAATCAAACAAGAAAGTCTGATTGTCTCCCAAATCGATATCAGTCTCCTTCCTCCGCGCCTTAACTTGGATTGTCTGCTTTCGAGACGCGTCTTGGCTGTAGATTAGGATATCAATGCCCGGCGCATTTCGCGACGTTGGCATGACGTTCCAGCCATTGAGCGACAGTTTGAAGCAAACATAATACAGGCCGACGTTGCCGACCACTTGAGGGTTGGGAATGTGTGGTCTAAACATGTTCATGCTCCGTGACAGTACCAAGGAGGCCGAAATACGGGGCGTGGTTCGCTTCTCGCGACAGATTAGCTGAACTCAGTGGCGACTTAATTCGGCCATCGCACCGCGGGCAGCGGCCTGCGTTTTTTTCGCCTTTCTTCATAGTTCTGACCCCGCCGCCGAAAATACCGCAAAATGTCGATGATGCGAGAGGATCAGAGCTGAGAATTGCTTGACAACTTTAGGGCAGTGGCGAGTCTATATCCGGAATCAGTGATCTTGTAACCGACGTTTCCATAGACTTCGATCGCCCCCACGTCCTGCAATTCTTGAAGGGCAGCCCTTATTTCAGCAACTTTGCGATTATCCCTGGTGTCCTATTCGCGTTGCAAAGCTGGGAATGTCAGCCATTCGGTGAGGGTCCAGACATGATCGGCCAGACCCGCGGCCATTGCTGGCGTCCGCTCCTGCCATCCTCCTTCGCTGTCACGCTGACGCAGGGTTCGCACCGGCCAGCAGAAGTTGTAGCTGTACATCGTGAAATAGGTCACCGCCTGATGCACGTCCCAATCCTTGGAGAAGCAGTAGGTCTTCCGCACCTTTCGAGCATTGCGGTTCCGGTCAGTCCCGTTGTGCCGTTCCACGAACGCTGTGTTGATCGCTCGGCTTGCCTTCGACAATGCCAGCGCGGCCATTACGGCCACGAACGTCCCGAACACCACTCGATGGTCGATCTTCACAACCCGGCCTTTTTTCCGGGTCTTATGCACGGTGGCATACTTCAAGTCGGCCAGCGGCACCTGGTACGGCGCCTTGGGCCGTCCCGGTTTTCCAGTCCGCTCGGGGATGACCTCTTCCCCATACGCCTCCAGGATGGCCGTCTTGTAAGCAGCATATTCGTCCGTGGTGATGAGATTCGGAATCCGGCCTTCGGTACGCTTCTTGAAGTCTTGCACCACTTCCTGGGTATTCTCCGAGATGCGTTCTCCTGGCACAACACTCACGACCAAGCGGTGTTCGGGGTCGAAAGCCACATGGTCCCAGTTATCCCCCTGCCGGTCATCAGCGGGATCGGCAGGGTCGCAGTTCTTCTCTTTCTTGCCGACGAACGCCCATTTTTCGTCGAACTGCACCTCCCGCGTCTGAGGGGGAAAAAGCCACGAGTTCGTCGTGGAGGTTTTTGGCGTGCTCGCCGGCAAGTTTGCTGTAACGGACAACGGTATCCTTGTTCACTCCGACCAACCGACCGGTCTTGCGGACGCCACAGCCTTCGTCAATATGGGCCAAGATCGAGAGAATCTTCTCTTGGGGTAAGCATGCTCGGAAGAGCGGCGTGCCTTTCCGCTCGCAAAATCGGGCCTTGCATGTAGCACAGCGAAGCATGCGATGTTGTTTGTTGGCCCCGTAGCGATTGCAGACACTCAGGTTGCCGGCTCCACGTTTGCCATAGTCTGGACACTCCGGATCCAGGCAACAAAACCGTGACAGGTTGTCCATGCTTTGCCCTCCGTGGCATGTGCGTTGGTTACAAGGCGACCCAGTTTATACAAAACGACTGCCTTACCGTGCAATACGAGAAGGACACCAGGCGATTATCTGAGCAATCCCGAATCTGGGTCTTTCCTGCATGGAGATCGTATCCAAATTGTGTATGGTTAAAATAGATTGTGCCTCTGGCATCGTCTGCCCCACCAAGAAGAATCTGTTTTGCGTAATCTGAAAGCTGTGGCTGGGGAGGCGGCAGGACCGGCGGCGTAGAAATCATAATGTCGCCTAGGATGACATTTCCGGCATGGTCACCGATAGTAACACCGGAGATGGACTTGTTGCGCGAGCCAACTTGCAGCGTTCCCTTTCCTCCCAAAAGCGATTTGACCCCTTCCCACGCCACTGTTATCCATTGCCACATAAACTGCCCCCATCGATGCTCGGGACGGCTTGCCACTGTATTCCCACAGCCATTCACCGCTTCAATAGGAATGTACTTGATTCTTCTTGCCTTCCCCCGCGCCGTCGCTCACAATGAACCCATGCCACACACCGCCAGAGCCGCCGTCAGCGGCTATTGCTGCCATACTATCAATCGCGGCAACCGCCGGCCACAGCCGCCAGAACCAGCAGTGCCATTTGCATGCCTGTTTCCTTGTCACTTTGCCTTATCCGGGCCAATGTAGCAGGTCGAGAGCATCACGTCGTCGTACCACACCGTGTTGTCCTTCTTCGCCTCGTGGACGTAAACGCCGATGTCGAAGCGCTTCAGTTTCACGTCAGAACTGCTCCGCCAGCGCAAGGATGAATCGGTGTCACATCAATTTTCCGCTCGTTGCTGGAGGGGCTTGGCGCATCTCTAACTTCCCGATGACCCGGCCCCGGAATCCGGTGGAGAGGATGGGCTTGGCGTAGCTGGCGCCGGAACGACTCTGGACATAATGTCCAGCAAGATCGTTCCAGGTACCCACCCTGCCACGCTCTGGATGTCACTGGGAACGATTCGAGCTAGCCAACTGCATACGGCCGCACACTTCCGGTTGAGGCCGGTACGTGGATGGCCGCGCGGATCCCAGGGGAGCAATACATGGTCCGCTGGCAGCGGCTGAGGAACCTGGCTGGTGACGGCAACTACTTCCAATTGCCCCGATGCGGTGATTCGATCATTGGCCGTGACAATAACGGCTGGCCGCAACTTGCGAACGCCGTTGGCGTTCGGCAACTTCCGCCCAGATTATCTGGCCGAATTGCACCGGCTTCATGTCCGTCTTCCCTGGCCGCTAAAACGGTTTCGGCTCGTCTCGGTCAAACCAACTTTGCGGCGGAGGTGAGGCTTTCACTAGCCGGTCCCAATCGAGTTGGGAAGCAAGCCGTTCGGCTTCTTGGCGTGCTAGCATGTCCTGCACCCACTCCAAATATTCAAGCGGGACGACGGCTGCCAAGTCGGCACCCGCGCGGCGGACAATGATTGGCTTTCGATCCGCGGCGACGCGGCTGAGGACAGCAGCGAACTCCTGGGCTGCTTGCGGCTCATCCACGTGGCCAGGCGTCAATTCAAGCAATGGTGCCATGGCGTGTCTCTCCTGGCAGAATTAGAGTGTACCGATACTTGGGGGGTGGAGTGCTTCGCCTTCAGTCAGTATAGCTGCTCAGGTTTGCACGGGCGATGCCAATAGCCCAGACCTGAGGCATACTTCATGCCACGCACCGCCAGAGCCGCCGTTGGCGGCTATTGCTACCATGTTATCAATCGCGGCAACCGCCGCCACAGCCGCCAGAACCAGCAGTGCCGTTACTCATCACTCATCGCTTCTGCTGCCCCACACAAACCTTCCTTCCCTCACACCACTCACCACTCACCACTCACTCTTTCCACAGTTTTTAGCCGACATCGGGCAGTTCGTAGCCCTTGCGACGGTCGCGGGTGAGCATCTTGTTGCCCTCGTCACAGTTGGTGAAGCGCTCGGCTACCGGGTCCCAATGGAGGGCCTCGCCAACGCGGCCGAGGTCGCGGGCGATGTTCACCAGGCAACAAAGAGTATTGGCGCGCTGGCCGATCTCGACATCCGCAGCGCAGGTCTTGCGGCTCTTGATGCACTGGACCCAATTCTCCAGGTGATAGGCGGATTCCGGCCGAGTGTTGGGACCAGGGTTGTCCTTGACACGTACAATATCCTTGGGATCGCTCGCAAGCAAGTCGCGGTTCATATCGATCGTGCCCTTCGCGCCGATGAAGACGGCGCCCAGGCCCGGTCCCTTGTCGGCGTCCAGGTGCAGCTTCAGTTCCGTCCCGCCGGCGAACTTCATGGTCACGCGGCGCGCGGACCCGTCTGTTTGGCCATGCCGAAGTACTTGATGCCGGTATCGATGTCTCCTGTCAAGCCGATCACCGGTTCGTCTTTCTTGATTATCCGATCGAACTTGCCGGATGGGAGCTCCGCCACTTTTTCTTCAAGGATCACTGCCACCGGACCCGTATTGTCGGTCCCCAAGGCCCGGTTGACCTGATCGTAAGAATGGGCCCCCCAGCCGGTCACGCCGAAGGTAAGCCCGCCGCCGTCGTAATCCCACCAGCGCATCCAGTCGCGGTGCAGGGCCGTATCGTAAGGACGCAACTCGGTCTGGTTGAGCCAGATGTCCCACCAGCGGTCCACCGGCGTCTGGACATCCTTTGCCGAGGTCCTGGTCCAGCGGAACGGCCCGACGAAGTTCGGGGCCAGCACTGTCTTGATCTTGCCGAGGGCGCCGTTCTTGATCAGGTCGCTGGCCCAGTTGTTGATCGGCATGGAACGTTGCTGGGTACCAATCTGGGTCACGCGCTTGAGTTTCCGGGCCGCCTTGACGATTGCGCGACCTTCCGCAACGGTCAAGCACATGGGTTTCTCAATGTACACGTCGGCGCCGGCCTGCATCGCCAGGATGCTGATCCAGGCTCGGGGATGCGTGGGGGTCTCGACCATGACCCCGTCGAGTTTTTCCTTCTCGATCATCTGGCGGAAATCGTCATAGACGCCCCATTTCGCGCCGCCGGCATGGGTCCTGGCGAACTTCTCCGCCTTGTCAATTTGAATGTCACAGGCCGCGACGACGCGGAACGCTTTGACATCGCGTCCCTCTTTGATGAAGCTGGCCCGGCCGCCGCAGCCGATGACGCCGATGCGTACCGTCTCGCTCGGCGGAGCAGCCCCGTCCAGCCCCAGCACGCGCGCCGGCACGATGGCCGGGGCGGCAAGGGCAGCCGTGCCTGCCTTGAGGAAATCACGCCGAGTCCACTGCTTGAACGCCATGAATGTCTCCTTTGTGCATTGTGAACGGAAAAACCGAGAGTTTGTGCAATAGCGTTCGGCACGAAGAATGCTTCAATCCCACGGGCTTGCCCCGTGGTTGGTTAGGTTGGTTTCTACAACCCTCCCCGCCCCAGGAATCGAATCCCACGGGCTTGCCCCGTGGATGGTTAGGTTGGTCGTCTACAGATAGAAACCAACGTGAACCTCCACGGCTCAAGGCCGTGGCATCCCAGCAAACGGGCCTTGTCGATGTAGAAACCAACGTGAACCTCCACGGCTCAAGGCCGTGGCATTCCAGCATGCACTGTGCCGAACACTATTGCCGCCAGGCTCATTTTAACCACTCAAACCTGTACAGGACTACTCCTGCTCCGAACGATGCCAGGTTGGCCAGCACGATTGTACACAGGTTGCGCCACATCGACCAGCGGCCCCACTGATCGCGCTGACCGAAGGCAAGCCAAAACAGGGCGCATTCCGACACCGGCGCGAAGGTTTCCGCAACTGCCAGGTAGACGGCCCTCGAGTCATTGGCGTCTATCAGGGTTGGCAGCACCAGCCAGACAATTGGATAAGAACAGGCATTCAGCCAAACGCCGGCGAACAGCGCCGCGCGAGCGAGTGTCGGGCCGATAGACCGATCAGCAGAATCGGCGTTTCGATCAACACCGTGAGTGCGTAGGCAAGCAAGAATCTCCAGAGTTCAGTGGTCACCATCATATCATCGCGGTCTTTATGGAAATTGCCCTCTTCGCTTACGCTTCAGGCTCGGACACGGACGGGGGTCACCATCATATCATCGCGGTCTTCATGGAAATTGCCCTCACGTAGGATTGAGATTCGCTGATTTTTGTATCATACCAATGACCGTCACGTCAAGGATTGACAAGATATTTCGGAGGGGCAACCCGCCATGATCGGGAATGCACGCCATTTCCCAATTGTCCAGGGCATCATCCACGCGATCATCGACGCTACGACCGTGTGGGTGACCTTCAGCGCAATTCGACTTCACGAGCTGAATGACCTGGAAGCGTTCTACTATGTCATCGCCTACGGCGTGTTGGCGTTCGGCGGGCAGATACTGTTCGGTGGGATCGTGGATATTCTGAGGCGGCCTCGGCTGGCGCTACTTGCCGGCATCGCCCTCACGGCACTGTGCGTCATTGCCCTGCCCCATGAGCCGGTCACAACACTCATTCTGGCCGGTTGTGGAAACGCGCTCTTTCACGTGGGCGCCGGCGGCTTGTCTCTTTGCGCTGCTCCTGGCCGGGCGACGCAGCCGGGTCTTTTCGTTGCGCCCGGAGCGCTGGGGCTAGCACTTGGCACTTATCTCGGCAAGGGCGGGCAGGTGGTGTCGAGTCTTCCCTTCATCGCCGCGCTGATCGCTGCTTTCGCGATGTCCCTTGTCTGGAAGCCGCCTCAGACCCCTTATGGCGAGCAAGGCAAGTCCTGGTTCCCAGGCGGGAGCCTGGGAACGAGGAAACCGCACATCTCTCTCATCATCGCGCTGCTGCTTCTGCTCTCCATTGGGGTGCGCTCTTATGTCGGGGTTGCCGGCGTTCAGGGCTGCTCCAAGCTACCCGAGGTCGCCTTTGCTATCGCCGGAGCTGCTTTTGCCGGCAAGGCACTTGGAGGTATGCTCGCGGACCGTTTCGGATGGATTGCCGTGAGCGTGACTGCGCTCGTGATGTCGGCGCCGTTTCTTGCCTTTGCCGGGGGATATACAGTAGCGGTGGTTGTGGGGATGCTTTTTTTTCAAATGACGATGGCGGTCACTCTAGCCGCCTTGGCCGTCCTGCTGCCAACCAAGCCGGCCTTTGCCTTTGGCTGCGCCTCCTTGGCGTTCGTGTTGGGGGCATTGCCGACGTTTTTCGACGTACCTCAAGCACTCTACTCTTCCGCCATGATCCTCGTACTCGTTCTCGGATCGGCGGCGGTGCTCTACGCGGCGCTCCGGCTCCTTCGCGGAGGTAAGTCCGAAAAAGGGGATCGCCAATCCGCTGGCGGCGGTTTAGTCTGAATTTTTCAACACAAAGACACAAAGAGCACAAAGAAGAAGACCGAGAGCAGGGGCCAAGAATGGCCGTTTGGCGCGGCCACATTTGGCCAGCAAAACGGCCATTTTACAGCACCCTCATTTTCCGTAATGCTTATCTCAGCAACCAGTTATGCAAATCAGACCGTGGCCGGGAGCTTCAAACCCTGACACGAGTGCTTTTGTCTCTTATTCTACCGACCTTGACTATACGCCTGTATATGTTACGGTCGCTGGCCGCGGAACTGTTTCTCCGCGAGCTGGCCCGGCGTCCGGGGTTACGCTGGGGCCGCGTTTCTTGTCACGCCTTTCTGGCTGGCCCACAATGGACACCAACTGCGCGGGCGTATCGGCTGGTGTGTATTCCGGAGGAGGATGTGCCGATTCGGGGGGAGTGGGTGCGGTATTGGGTGGAGGGAGATGGGACTGATGGGAGCGATGGGACTGATGGGAAACACGGCGGGGGTGAAGCCCGCCGCTCGCCGGCAACGCACGGCGGGGGTGAAGCCCGCCGCTCGCCGGCAACGCACGGCGGGGGTGAACCCCGCCGCTCGCCAACGTATGAGCAGGTGATTATGGCGGTTGATCCGGCGGTTTGTACGGCGTTGGTGACGTTGGGGTGGGCGGGGAATAATGAGATTCAAGGAACTGAACTGGTCGCACTGCTGGTTCCGGGGAATCTCAATTGACGCTTCCGGTGCGCTAGACTAGGATCAGCGGCCTATATTTCTCTCGTTTTCACGGTCGGCCGTGGGAACGATTGCTCGGGAGGATAAGAGGCATGGAAGCTTGCGGGAAAACGTGGGGTTGGGCAAGGTTTCAGAAGGAGACAAGGAGACAAGGAGACACGGAGACACGGAAAGTAATTGCGCTTTTCTGTCTCCTTGTGTCCTTGTCGCTCCTTTTCCTTGTCTCCTTTTCGGCTGGCTGCGTCCGGCACAAGCAGGAACCTGAGGCGGCTGACAAGACGCCCAATCCTGCGAACCAGGGAAAACCTGGCGATTCTGCCAGGCTGGGCGATCCACGCATGCACCAGCCGTTCAAGGAAGCTACTATTCAGGAGCCTCCGTCCGATTCTCCCGACTTCCAGCGTCCGCCGGACACCACGCTGACGGGCAAATCGGTCGGCAAGCTCTACACTGATGTGGAACAGATGTGGGACACGATCCGTTTCGTTAACGATGACGGCAAGCCGCTGACCTACACGGCAACGCTGGAAACCGATCAGGGGAACATTGAGATCGCCTTGCGCCGGACTGGGCGCCGAATCAAGTGCGCAACTTCGTGGCACTGGCCAAGGCCGGTTACTACGACGGTCTGGTCTTTGAACGCGCCGTGCATGACGTGCTGGAAGACGAGGAGGGCAACAAGCTGGCCATTGAAAAGCTTGAAGGAGGTTGCCCGCTCGGCACGGGCGAGGCCGGACACGGCTCCATCGGCTACTGGATGAAGTCGGAATTCAATGTGAGTGTGGACCACGAGGAGGGCGTAATCGGCGCCTGCCGCTGGAGGGAGGATGACAGCGCGGCCTGTAGGTTCTATATTACTCTGTGCAAGATGTCGTTCTTCAACGGAGCCTACACGGTGTTCGGCAAGGTCACGCAGGGGATGGACGTTGCCCATAAGATATTTCGGCAGCCTGTGCGCCGCGACGACAACGATCCGGACCAGGATGGCCGCCCGCTCAAACCGGCTGTTATTCGCAAGGTGACGATTGTGAGTAAGTGAGTGGTGAGTAGGTGAGTGGTGAGTAGGTGAGGAACTTGTGGACCACTCACCACTCACCACTCACCACTCACCAGATGAATATTGCCCGCGGTGAGAAACGGGGAGGGGACCCACCCAGAGGAAAGTTGTGAACCTGGTCAGGCCGGAAGGTGCAGCCATAAACAACGGACCGAGTGGCGTGGATCAGCCTCTCTCAGCGACTTGCCGCGGGCGTTTTTTTCGCAGAGATCAGAAGGCAGAGGTCAGAAGGCAGAAGGCAACCTGCAGGGCGACCTGTGATTTCTGACCTCTGAGCTTCTGACGATTTTCGATTGCTGATTCGCATCAAGGCAAGGACAACAGGGATATGGCAACCAGTCGAAAATCCAAGAGTGACAATCCCAAACCGCCGGAAGAATACACCGTGCTGGCGCGGCGTTATCGGCCGCAGCAGTTTAGCGATCTCGTTGGCCAGGAACCGGTCGCCCGTGCCCTGATCAACGCTCTGAAGAGCAATCGTGTCGCCCATGCCTACCTGTTCACCGGTGCTCGCGGCGTCGGTAAGACCTCAACGGCACGCATCCTGGCCAAGGCGCTCAACTGCGTCAAGGGACCCACGGCGACTCCCTGTGGCGTCTGCGACGCCTGTCGCAGCATTGCCACCGGCGAGGATGTGGACGTGCTCGAGATCGACGGCGCCAGCAATCGGGGCATCGACGAGGTTCGTGAGATTCGCAGCAATGTTCAGTACCGGCCCAGCCGCGGACGTTACAAGATATACATTATCGACGAAGTCCACATGCTCACGCCCCCGGCCTTCAACGCCTTGCTCAAGACGCTTGAGGAGCCGCCATCCCATGTCAAGTTCATCTTTGCCACCACCGAGGCACAGAAGATCCCGGTGACGATCCTGTCGCGTTGTCAGCGCTTCGATTTTGCCGGCATCGGCACGCAGGCCATTGTGGAACGGTTGCGCGAGATCGTAGCGAACGAGGGGATGGAGGCCGACGACGAGGCCCTTGCTCTGGTGGCCAGGCGCGCCGGCGGATCGATGCGCGACTCGCAGTCGCTCCTCGACCAGTTGCTGGCTTTCGGCAACGAGAAGTTAACGGTCGATCAGGTCCATCAGTTGCTGGGCACGGCCAACGACGAGCGCGTCACCAGTCTGGCAACCGCAGTGCTGGAGCACGATGCGCGGAAAGCGCTGGAACTGTTGGGAGAGGCGGCGCACCAGGGGTTGCAGCTTGGTGAATTGCTCGATCAACTGATCGAGTACTGGCGAGATTTGATGGTGGTGAATTGTGCGGCGCAGAGAACCAAGAATTGAGCGTAACCTCCCGGTATCGAGATGCGCTCGTCAAGCAGGCCGCTTCCCTGAAGCCGGACACGGTCCTGGCTGGCCTCGACATCCTGGCCAGCGCCAAGGCGCGGATGCGCGGCAGCGCGCATGGCCGCGTCCTGGTGGAAATGGCCCTCGTTCGACTGGCTCGTCTCGACGATCTGGTTCCGCTGGCGCAACTGGCCGAATGGCTTGACAGGTCAGGAAGTGCCGGGTCTGCCGATCCTAAGGGTAAAGCAGGAAATGCCGGCGGAACGGCTTCAGCGGACAGTCGTTCTGTTCCTGGCACCCCATCACCCCGTCCGGCAACTCTGGCCGAGCACATAAAAAAAAAGGAACGAGAGGCCGCTAGCCCCAGTTCCCCCCCGGCGCCGGTGAGCCTATCCCCGGAGACTTTGTCCGCGATTTGGCAGCAAGTTCTCGCTCAAGTCGGCACAATCATTGCTAGCCATCTCGGTAGAGCTGGTCTCCCTGCAATTACTGCGCCAAACACACTAGTATTGCGTTTCCCACCTCAGTATAATTCGGAACGTAAGTACTGCGAGGAGCCGGAACGTCTAGCACGAATGATGGAAACTCTGCGTCGAGTGGCCGGCCCTGCGTGTCAGCTCCGGATTGAAGCGAATAGGATCCTGGGCCAAGACTCGCCGGCCCCGGCCGTTGAGCATCCGGCGGCGGCCCCGGCAAGGCAACGACAGCCCCTGAGCGAGGCGGAAAAGGAACCGTTGATTCAAAGGGCCATGGAAGTGCTGGGAGCGCGCTTTATCCGCGACCGGGTGGATGAAGGTTTTGCAGCCGTTTCCGGACAATCCGAGGACCGAGCCGCGACGGTAAATGCCGAGGAAGCGTGACCTATGCTTAAAGAGTTGGGACAGATCGCCGGCCTGATGCGGCAGTTGCCGAAAATCCGCGAGGAAATGGAGCGTCTCCAGCAGCGTTTGGGTCAGATTTACGCTGAAGGCGACGCGGGCGGCGGCATGGTCCGCGCCCGGGTCAACGGCCGGCTCGAGGTTGTCTCGTGCCGAATCAGTGAAGAAGCTTTCCGGATGAACGACCTGGAAATGCTCGAAGACCTGATCCGTTCCGCCGTCAATCAGGCGCTGGAGCGTGCCCGGCAGTTGATGGCCGAGGAGACGAGCAAGGTCACATCGGGGTTCAATCTCATGCCGGGGCTAAGTTCGCCGGGAGATGGAGAACCCGGCGAGTGAGCTAAGACGACAGCGCTAAGGCGAGCGGCAGCAGTTAGTTTACCCTCGCTTGCGCAGTCGGGCTAACGATAGGACACTAGCCCGAACGCGCAAGCGAGGGTACAGTTACGCTGGGTCAGGCTGGAAAGCCTAACCTACGGAGCAGATGAACGTGGACATAGAGCCGGCAGGAGCCATTGCCCGTCTTGTTCTGGAGTTGAGCAAGCTGCCGGGTATCGGACCCAAGACGGCGGAACGCTTGACGCACTACCTGCTGGCGGCGGATCGTGAGGTGGTCCTGGCGCTGGCGGAGGCCTTGCGAGCGGTCAAGGACGAAGTACGGCAGTGCCGGCAGTGCTTCAACCTTACAGAAAACGATCTGTGCAATCTGTGCGGGGACGCCCGGCGCGATCCGTCGCTGGTCTGTGTGGTCGAGCAGCCCCGCGACCTGACCGCACTGGAGCGGGCCGGGAATTACCGCGGTCTGTACCACGTGCTGCACGGGCGTCTGGCTCCGCTGGACAATGTCGGTCCGGAGCAGTTGACAATCGAGGCGCTCTTGCAGCGTGTCCGGCAGGGCGGCGTGCAGGAAGTGATCATGGCGACCAATCCGACGTTGGAAGGCGACGGCACGGCGCTGTACCTTTCCAATCTGCTGGCGCCCACGGGAGTGCGGATCACGCGGCTGGCGCGTGGTGTGCCGTCAGGTTCGGTGCTAGAATTTGCCAACAGCCAAATGTTGGCCGACGCTCTCGAAGGGCGGCGGGCATTCTGAGTATCAAGGAATTCAGTCACAGGGTATGTAGGCCATGCGACTTGACACGACGATGACACAGCGGATGGACCAGAGGATGATTCTGGCTCCGCGGATGATTCAATCGATGGAAATCCTGCAACTGCCCATCATGGCGTTGCAAGAGCGCATTGAGCAGGAGCTGCAAGAGAACCCTGTGCTGGAATTGAAGGAAAGCTCCGAGACGTCGGAGGAAGAGGGGGAGGCCCCGGCCGCGGAGGTCGAAGAAACCAGCGACCCCGACAACACGGAGCTGATCATCGAGGAGACCGGCGCCAACGAGCTGGACTTCGACCGGCTGGAGGCCATGAGCAAGGATTGGGAAGATCACTTCAACGAAGAGCACCGCCCGTCGCGCAACGGCATGGACGAAGAGGGCGACAAGAAGCACGACGCCATGCAGAACATGGCTTCACGGCCTCAGTCGTTACAGGATTACCTGAACGACCAGCTTACATTTCTCGATTTCAAGCCGGATCAGCTCAAGCTGTTACGCTACCTGATCGCTTCCATTGACGATAACGGCTACCTGCGAACTTCTCTGGAGGAACTGGCCAGGAGCGAGGATCTGGCCAGGAGCTTCGAGCAGCCGGTCACCAGCGAGCAGATTGAGGAATCTCTGCGGATCGTCCAAAAGCTCGATCCTCCAGGAGTCGGCGCCGCGATTTGAGCGAGTGTCTGCTTTTGCAGTTGACCCCGGAAACGCTGCACCGCGACGTGCTGCGCGTGCTCATTCTCAACCATCTCGAAGACATTCAGCACAACCGCCTGCCCGTGATCCAGCGGCGGACCGGCTTCGATCTGACGGTCATCAAGACGGCCATTGAAGCGCTGCGGCATCTCAACCCGAAGCCGGGCGCCCGCTTCAGCGCCGAAAACATTCCCTACGTGGTCCCGGACATCATCGTCGACAGAGCCGAAACCGGTGAGTACACGGTCCGTCTGGTCGACGACTGGGTGCCCAACATCTACATCAGCCGGCGCTATCTGGAGCTGTACCGCGACAAGAACACCAGCCCCAAGGACAAGGAATACTTCAAACGCAAGATTCAGGCGGCCCAGTGGCTCCTGGAGTCCATCGAGCAGCGGCGCGGCACCCTGGAGAAGGTTACGCGGGCGATCATCCAGCACCAGCGGTGCTTTCTCGACAAGGGGCCGGAGTTCATCGAGCCGCTCAAGATGCAGCAGATTGCCGACCAGGTCGGCGTCCACGTCACCACGGTCAGCCGGGCGGTGGACGACAAATGGGTGCAGACGCCGCGCGGCATCTTCCCCCTCAAGCGTTTCTTCGGCGGCGGCACGCATACCGCGACGGGAGAGGAAGTCGCCTGGGAGACGATCAAGCAGAAGTTGTTGGAAATCATCGAGAAAGAAGACAAGGCCGCCCCGCTCTCCGACGAGGACCTGGTCAACAAGCTGCACGACACGGGCTATCCGTTGGCGCGGCGAACCGTGACCAAATATCGCAAGATGCTGAACATCCCTTCGTCAAGGCAGCGGAAGGACTGGACGGAGTAGAACAACGACATCACAGGGAGGACAGCGATGGCAACTGCAACAATGACATGGGAAGATCGGATCACTGATCCGAAGGAACGAGAGGTGTTCGCGGCGCTTGCTAATCCTGAATGGGACTTCCGAACCATTTCCGGAATTGCAGAAGATACGCGTCTCTCTGAATCCGAGGTTGCGAACGTTCTGGACAAACACTCTGATCTTGTTCGCAAAGCCCTGGTACCAGATGTGCAAGGCCGTAAGTTGTTCACTCTGAAGGATCGACCGACAACAGTTCAGGAAGCGCTTGCTTTCATGCGTGCGGTGCTGGCCAAGTCCTTCCGGTAATCTCTGAAAGGAGGGGACATGAGCTTGCCCGCAGGGTTCCTCTTTGGTGTTCTTGGCGGATTGTTGGCGGAATTGGTGGGCCTCTTTGAACTCCGACGGCAGTCACCCGATGATCTGCCAGATTGGTTCAAGTCATGGTTTTATTGGTTTCTCACGATTCTCATGATCTGCGCGGGCGGGGTACTTGTCATCGTCTACCTCGAATCAGATATTCCCCTTAAACCAATTCTCGCCGTTAACGTCGGTGCCTCAGCCCCGCTGCTCATCCGAGCGTTCATTTCGCAGGCTTCTCCGACAAATCCTGGGAAAACCAAATGAGTCGCCACCGTGAGCGCCATCATGCTAGCTGACACCTTTTCGGCACGGTGATTGGATCATACTTTTGGCGCCGGCGCCTTCGCCGGGGCGGGCTTCTCCTGCATGGGTTCAGGCCGGACGGAGGCCACGGGAGAAACCGGCGCAGGGGCGCCGTCCGTTTTGCTTTCCGGCGACAGCCTGGCCAGGTATTCCGGCATCTCGACGCCGCCGATGTCCTTCATGACCTGCATCATGGGCGGCATGAACCGGGCCATGTTTTGCAGGAAGTGTGCCGTGTTGGTGGTGCCGTTGGCGTTGCTGCCGCCTTCCCAGACGACGACCTTGTCGAACTTGATGTTGGCGATGGCTTGCGACGCCGTCTGGGCCAGCGTATCGAGGTGTTCCAACATGAGCAGTTGGAACGCTTGCGGCGCGCCGCCGCAGGCGTCGATGATTCTCTTGAGACCTTCGCCCTTCTTGGCCAGAATCTCGTACTGGCCGTTGGCCTCGGCTTCGAGCTTGGCGAAGATGGCTTTCGCCTGGCCTTCCGCCTCAATGCGGCGCTTCTCGGCCTCGGCCTCGGCCTCAACGATGACGCGGGCCTTTTCGGCCTTTGCAGGAGCTTCCACGGCGGCCCGCTTCTCGGCCTCGACACGTTCCGCCTGGGCCAGGGCGGCCTTGGCCATGGCCCGGTTCTGTGCTTCCTGCACAGCGGCTTCGGCCTCGCGCTTGCGGGTCTCACCGAGCCGGAATGCTTCAGCCTGTTTCACTTGCAAATTGGCCTGGGCAAGAGCGATTTCGGCCTGAGATTCGGCTTCGCCGGCCACGGCCTTGGCGTTGAAACCGGCGGTGGCAATACGCATCTGCCGTTCAGCATCTTTGACCTGAGCCTCACGCTCGAAGCCAGCGGTCTGCTCGCCGATCTTCTGTTCCTTTTCCAGTTGCGCGATGCGGACGGCTTGCTCGCGCATGGCCTCGCGGGTGCCGATCTCGCGGAGCTTGCCGGCGTTGGCGACCTGGATGGCCTTTTCGCGTTCAGCCTCGGCAATGCCGATCTGCCCCATCTTTTCCTGCTGGGCCACATCGACCTTGGCCTGCTGCACGGCTTGGGAAGCGGCCTTGCGGCCAATGGCTTCAATATACCCGGACTCGTCGGTCACGTCGGTGATGTTGACGTTGATGAGCACCATGCCGATCTTGCGCAACTCCGGCTCCAGCGATTCCTGTATTTTGTGCAGGAATTGCTCGCGGTGCCGGTTGATGTCTTCGATGCGCATCGAGGCGATGACCTGGCGGAGCTGGCCGAAGATGATGTGCTCGACCTGCTCCTGAATCTCCTCGCTGTTCAGGCCCAGGAGGCGAATCGCAGCATTCTGCATGACTTCCATTTCAGTTCCTATGGCCACGGTGAAGACGCTGGGCACGTTGACGCGGATGTTCTCGATGGACAGGGCGCCCTTGAGCGGAATCTCGATCTGGATCGGCTCCAGGTTGAGATAGGCATGGTCCTGGATGAGCGGCAGAACGAAGGCGGCGCCGCCGTGAATACATTTGGCCGCGTCGCCGCCGCGTACCTTGCCGAAGATGACAAGCACGCGGTTGCTGGGGCAACGCCTGTAGCGTTTGACCAGGAACATAATCGAGCTGAGGAAGACGATGGCGGTGATCGCGACGATGCCTGCCGTCCAGAAATAGATGTCGGGGAATGGTCCCGCGTTAGGCGCCTGTGCCAGGAGAGAAGCGTTAAACATTGTTAGCCCTTTCCAAAGTGGTGAGTGGTTAGTGGTTAGTGGTTAGTGGTCCAAATGGTACCCACTCACCACTCACCTACTCACCACTCACTCTTCTTCTCCACTCATCACTCATTACTCATTACTGAAACTTGTGCCGGGGCGACTTCGACGGTATCCGAGCAGACCACCGCGACAATGACGACTTTGGCTCCGGTGGGCAGCTCCTGATCGGAAGTGACGGCCTGGTATTCCACGGTACGGTTTTGCAAGTTCAAGGTAACTTTGCCTGCGCCGGCCTTCTGTCCGGGGATCGTGAGGTAGACGGTGCCGGTCTTGCCAACCGCGCGTTCCACGCGGACCGTTCCATCGGATTTGAGTCTCATCATCAGCCGCATGAGGCCGGCCACCATGAACATGGCTCCACCCCCGCCGGCCAGTGCAATCACGAGCCTGATCGGCTGTTCGACTTGCCCCGCAGACGCGGCCAGGCCAGCCAGTCCAAAAACGGTGACGGCGGCCACGACGGTACGGAAGGTCAAGACGCTGAAGAACCAGGATTCGCTTTGCTCGTGCTCGGCATCGTGATGAGACACATCATGCCCAACGCCGGCATGGACGTCATGACCGTCGACGTCCTGGTGTTCGCCAATCCCCAGGAAACTCAGGAGAAACTGGCAAACCAGCAGCGTCCCGCCGACAACGGCACAAATCCAGAAGATGGTGTCCATGACCGATTGCCCTTCCAGGGATGCGGTTTCCCCATGATCCTTTCGCAAAGGGCGGTCGTCAATCTATTTCCGAAAGAATCGGTGACGGTAACGACGAAAGATGCACAGCCCGTGTTGCCTTTGTCAATTATATGGAACGAACCGTGTTTGCGACCGGGTAGTCCGCGCAATGTAATTCGTGGGTCGGTGCGATTTCTTTGCGCCAGACCACGAACGGGGTTTGAGGCTTTGTGTTCGGATGTATAGCGCTCAGCACTCTTCGCTGACGCTTCAGGCTCGGACGTGGATCAGATGGTCCATGTCGCGTGGCAGTCGCCGTGTTCGCTGCCGCCAGCGCACCAATCCTTCCGCCACCATGATAACCAGCGCGAGCACGATGGCGGCCGCCGCGATCACATAGAGGGAGCGCAACGGTCCCTCGACGTAATCCTTGAGAGCGACCCCGGCAATCAGGATCGGCACCGTGCCAACGACGATCAGTCACGCCATTCTGGCATCCGGCGTGGCGAATGGTCTGCGCCTCACGACACCCTCGATCCATGCCCGTGTCAGCCGCACAATACCATCCCCGGCACAAGGCCGGGGAATTCAACGACCGGCGCAAGAAGGGGAGTCGCCAATTCCATCACCCGGCAGTTCACGCTGCCTGGTTCGCCTGTCAAATCATGTGGGTTCAATCACCAAACCCCGTCACTTGTCCGCGGACACCACCCCCATGCGCAGCGCATCGCGCACCAGGCTGGCGGTGTCGTGGATGTCGAGGGCCTCGCGCAATTGCTGGCGGTGCATTTCCACCGTTTTGATGCTGATGGCGAGGGTCTTGGCAATTTCCTTGGTAGAACGTCCTTCCGCGATGAGCTGCAGAACTTCGCGCTGGCGGGGTGTTAGCCGCTCCAGAGAAGTCGGCTTGCTGTCACGGCGTTGGACATACGCCGCGATCACGTGCTTCGAGACATCGGGACTGAGATAGGTTTCGCCGCGCGCAACCACTCTGATGGCCTGCTCCAGCTCGACGGGAGTGTTGTCCTTGAGCAGGTAGCCGGCAGCGCCGCAGCGCAGCGCCCGCAGGACGTACTCTTCAGCGCGGTTCATCGACAGCATGATCACGCGGACATTCGGAAAATCCTTGACGGCCCGCGCGGTCGCTTCCAGACCGTTGAGTCCGGGCAAGGCAATGTCCATCAACACCACATTGGGGCGCACCTCGGCAATCAAGCGCAGCGCCTCCCTCCCGTCCCCCGTCTCGCCGACAACCTGGACGCCGGCCACCCCCAGGAGCAAGGAGCGAATCCCCGCCCTGACCAGGTGATGATCCTCGACAAGCAGGATGCGAATGGGATTCATCGTCAGGCTCTTTCAGCAAATCAGTACGGAGTTAGTGGTGAGTGGAGAAGAGGAGTGAGTGGTGAGTAGGTGAGTGGTGAGTGGTAACCATTTGGACCACTCACCACTCACCACTCACCACTCACCACTCACCACTCACCACTTTCAAGTCGGGTTAGTGTGACAAAGCTTTCGCCAACGCGGCGATTACTTGTTCCATGTCCACCGGCTTCTGAAGGAACCCCTGAATACCGAGTTTCCGCAGCGCCGCCCTTTCCCCGGAACTGGTATCGCCGCTGCAAACGACGACGGGGAGCTTGGGGAAAATCTCCCGCATCCGTGTACACAGATCGACGCCGTTGACGTCGGGCAACTGAACATCCAGCAAAAGGATGTCGACGGGAGATAGCGGCGTGCGCAGCAGACCGATAGCATCGTGGCCCGTACCGGCTGTCAATACGAGGTATCCGGCGTGAACGAGAACTGCTGCCAGTCCGTCGCGAATCAATTCGTCGTCTTCCACAACCAGCACAGTCGGTTGCGGACGTTCGGGAGAAGCGGAGTCCATCAGGGTGCGGCTCCAGGTAAGGAGGCGTTACGCGGCGGCCCCTCCGGGCGACACTCCGGAAACCTGACCGCCGCTGTACTTCAATAATATACAATTCGCGGCGGAAATGAAATAGCCCTTGAAGACTCTTTGATCGCTCCAGGTAAATCTCTTATAATATCTGTTGGCAATAGACTCATCACTCTGCGTGGGGGAGATCATGAGCGCATCCGAAAGGGAAATGTTCGAACGATCGCTTCAGCACTTGAACGATGTGCAGAAACTGGAATTGATCGAAAGTTTGGCCAGATCGCTACGATCCCGGCCCGAGCCTGTTTCCACTTCGGAGCAACAACGTGCGCTCCGCGACCTGCAACGCACCTTGGCAGCGTTGCCGGTTCAGAACCCCGCAGACGGATTCTCCAGTAGCGATATTGACGAACTACTCTACGGAGAGGCGTCGTGATCTTTGTTGATACAAGTGCGTGGTTTGCAGCCTTTGTGCCCAACGATCCCAATCATCTTGCAGCCCACACCTGGTTGACCCAAAATTCAGAACAGCTATTGACGACCGATTACGTCCTGGACGAGTTGCTGACGCTTCTCAAGATGCGGCGTGAGTTCTCCCGCGCTTTCCATATCGGCGAAAATCTTCTGGACGAATCGATCTCTCGTCTCGAATGGATCTCGACGGCGGACGTCCGAGCTGCCTGGCAGGTGTTCCGCCGGTTTCACGATAAGAAGTGGAGTTTCACCGACTGTGTCAGCCGGGTAGTCATGGATCGCCTTGGCATCCAATGTGCGTTTGCTTTCGACGATCACTTCCGCCAGTTCGGTACTGTCAACGTTGTTCCAGTGTTAGAGCTTCTTAAGAAAGGATGAAGGATGAAGGATGAGATGAAGACTTCCTCTCGTTCCCACGGCGGACCGTGGGAACGAGTTTGAACACTGGCCCGAAGCGTTAGCGAGGGTAAATCCTGCCTCGGTAACGCTTCGGGCCAGTGACCGCTCATCCTTTCCGATTCATCCTTCATCCTTCATCCTTCATCCTTTCTGCCGATTATCCATCACATAATACACCGGCTCGCTGTACCGGCTCTTCCGGACCGTCTCGGCGCTGACACGCACATCGTGCCCGCCGTAGATCGCGCCATACGACCGGCCCCGGTTATTCTTTCGCTCTCTGCGAATGACGCCGACGCGCGTAAAGCCGTGCGCTCGAAGAAAGGATTGACCTGCCCCATCGCCGACAGCGTCTCGATCCAGTCCACCGGACACGTCGCACACGCCCGCCGCACAAAGGCCGTCGCAATCCCCGCACCGCGATAGGTGGGATGCAGGACGACGCGCAACAGCAGCCAGAGTTGCCGATTGAGGGCCGAGAGGTGCAGGCTCGAATGGGGATTGTGAAGACCAAAATAGCGAGTCCGCAGTTTCAGCGCCGCCGCCGGCGCTAAAGACGCAGATGCCGATCGGCTCGTCGCCGTGCCAGAGCAGGACGATCCGGCGGACGTAGGCGAGCTGATGGCTGCGGTAATGCCACCGAGCGAAGTACGGCCAATCGGCGCGGGCGCCTTCCGACAGCCAAAGGTCATGCACAAACGAGATGTCTTTTTTTTTACGTCGCGCCGCTGACATGCCACCTGCCCGTCGCCGTGGCAGTACACGCACACGTCGGGATTGAGGTCGTCGAGCAGATCGTCGTGCGTGGTCGCCAGCAGGAAACTGACACCGCTGCGCGAGCACAACTTGCGGACATTGAAGGCCAGGACCTTTGCCAGAGTGCGGTCCAGAAAGGCGGCAAACTCGTCGGCCATCAGGAAGTGAGGAGTGGTGAGTGGGGAGTGGTCAGTGGGGAGTTGGCAGTGGGCAGTGGGCAGTTGGTCCAGGGCGTAGGCGAGGCGGAAACGGTAGCGTTGGCCGTCGGAGAGTTCGTCGGGGCTGCGCAGGAGCAGGCGGGCTTCGGAAAGACCGCATGCCGAGAGTTTGGCGAGCCGTTCTTCCAGCGAGCCGGACAGGCAATCGACGAGCGGCAGGTCCGGCAAGGAGAGAGAGGCGGCGTCGAAGGCGCCGAGTTGCTTGCCGGCGGCGCGGAGCAGCGATGATTTGCCGCTGCCGGACGGGCCGGTGAACAGCACGAGATCGCCGGGCCGGATGTCGAGTAGCACGTTGTCGGCAACAAGATGCGGCGGCTCGTCGAAATCGACGCCGAACAGGTCGGCAACCCGGCCGGTTGCCAGGCTGCGCTGGCGTGGACGGAAGGTGTAACGGATGGTGATGGGGTCCATGGGAATGCCTTTCATGAGTAGATGATGGGGTTCATCACCCGGCAGCTTACGCTGCTCGGCTCGCCCAACCTGAAGGATAAAGGTGAAGAATCTATTTGTCCAACTTGGTTGTGAGGAGGATGTTAGGCAGGAGAGTGCGGCACAATGTATTTCTCATTGCATGTCCCCAGGCTTTGAGGGTGAGATGAAAGTTCCGGCGTGGCTGGATGATGTGCAGTGGCCGTAAGGTCAGCGAAGTTGGGTACTTGCATCGGGCCGGGGGTAAACATTCGACCAACGGGGTCCGCTGGGCGTAAAGTTTGCCTGGTTTATTGCCTTGATCCGCGGTTTTTTTGACATTCGCTGAATCCGCGGCTGGTTGGCTGCCTACGATTGAGGAGCATGGATGCCAACGCTTTCTATCCTCTGGTTCCTCTTCCGGCTCAGCAAGGAGTGCTGGTTCCGGCCTCCCCGGCCATCGTCCTCGACGCCGACTTCCAGGAAGATTCGCAACCTGACCCGGCGGCCTGGTTGTGGCAGCGTTTTTGTATGCTCGCTTGGCTCTTTTTGCTCGCTCTGGTGACCGTCTACCGTTTGCGGCGGCAACTCGTCGATCTGCGTTGGCAGGCCAACTATTGGCAGGCCCAACATCAACGCGCCCGGCAGCGCGAAGTGGCGTTGGCGGAACAGAACCAACTGCTGCAAGGCGAAATCCGCGAGTTGAAACGTCGGCTCTTCGGCCGCAAATCCGAAACCTCATCTGCGACGAAGCCGGCGCAGGGTAAGACCGCGCCTACCAACCAGCAGCGGCGGCCACGCGGCCAACAGCGCGGCAGCCAAGGCCACGGCCGACGCCAGCACGATCATCTGCCCACCAGCCATGAAGACTGCTCATTGCCCGACGAGCAAAAATGTTGTCCCGCTTGCGGCCAACCGTTTGAGGAGATTGCCGGCACCACCGACGGCAACATCCTCGAAATTGAAGTGCGTGCCCATCGCCGCCGCTATCAGCGCCGCCGTTATCGCCGGCGCTGCAACTGCCCCAAGCAACCGCTTGTGGTCACGGCTCCGCCACCCGACAAACTCATTCGCAAAAGCGCCATCGGCATTTCCATCTGGGTGCTGATCCTGCAGCACAAGTTCGAATTCTTCCAGCCGCTGTACCGTGTCCTCGCCGAATTACGCAGCTATGGGCTTGATTTGGCCGCCGGCACCATCACCGACGGCCTGCATAAACTCGTGCCGCTCTTTGAGCCGCTCTACGTACTCCTCGCCGAACACAATCGCGGCGAAAACCATTGGCATGGCGACGAAACCCGCTGGCCCATCTTCGTCAAGCAGCCGAACAAAGCCAATTTCGTGTGGCAGCTCTGGGTCTTCGCCGCCCCAGAGTCGGTCGTGTTCGTGCTCGATCCAACGCGTTCCCACGAGGTTCCCGAAGGACACTTGGGCGACGGTGCCAAAGGCATCATGAACGTCGATCGCTACAGCGCCTACAAGGCCATGGCCCAGGTCAAGGCGGGGAAAATCATCCTGTCGTTTTGCTGGGCCCATGTGCGCCGCGACTTCCTCGAGGTGCTGACCGGTTGGTCGGAGCTGACCGACTGGGCCTGGTCATGGGTTGAAGCCATCGGCACTTTGTACCAGCTCAATGACCAGCGCCTGGCCGTCACCGCCAACGCCACCGCCTATGCCGAGGCTGACCAATTCGTGCGTCAACAAGTGGAACACATGCGGCAGCGTTGTGACGAGGAATTGACGCAACCGAAGTTGCGGCCCCCGCAACGCAAAGCGCTCAACAGCCTGAAAGAACACTGGACCGGCCTGACAGTGTTTGTGGATCATCCCGAAGTGCCGATGGACAATAACGAAGCCGAGCGCCGGCAGCGCGGCCCGGTGATTGCCCGCAAGAACTTCTACGGCTCGGGATCGTTGTGGAGCGGACGCTTGGCAGCCATGCTGTTCTCGCTGTTTCAAACGGTTCAGCTTTGGGACATGGACGTTGCCAAATGGCTCACGGCCTACCTGTCGGACTGTGCGAAAGCTGGGGGCCGGCCGCCGCCCGAGCCGCAATGCTACCTGCCCTGGAACATGACACCTCAGGAACGCGAACGCCTGCGCAGTTCGGTCGCCCCGAAACCCGTCGACGCCGGGTTGTGCCCCACGACCCCATCCTGATCGACTCGGGAGCCTGCCGGAGGCAGGCTCCCTACCCCTATTTCCACCTGCCATCGATCCCTGTTGGACGGTTATTTACGGCCGGGGACATCGTTAAGAGGCTGGATGCGGGCGTTTGTTCTCACTTCTTGTGACATACCCCCTGAGATGTATTCACGGAGGGTGAAACGTATCACGGAGGATGAGAGGAAAGAGGCTACTGAGTAATCTGTACAGGCCGGTGATGAGTGGTCCCGTTGCCACAACGTTGCCGGTTGTTGCCAATTCGACGGCTTTTCTTCGGGCTTTTGAGGGGATTCTGACCGGTTTTGGGGTGGTTTGGGGGGAGAAAAAGGGAGAACGGCCCCGGACCCTTGACTATCCCTCTGTTTCGCTTACCATTAACCCCAAGTCTGTGGCCGGCCAGGGATGGCGGCCGATAAGCCATTCCGGGGAACGGCGATCCCCCCTTCTGGATGCACACTGTCCAGCCCCGCCAACGGGTATCTGGTTCGCGCATTCTGCTTCGCAAAGGCAGGCAGCGATGATTCCCACCTGGTTTCGTCATCTTCACCAGCGCTGGTTCGGTCACCGGGTTCGGCGGCGCGCGGCGGCGGGGGAGTCCATTGTCACAACCGCCCTTTCTTTCCTGGCCGGGTTGGTTTACGAATTGATGTTCCTGCGCCTGTGAGAATGGCCGGAATCGGCTTCTCGCCTTGCTGCGCGCGGCGCCGGCAAGCTGTCGTCGCCAGTGGTTCGCTCCTGTTCCTGTGATGCTTCTGTGACGCAATGTTGAGGGTTCACACCATGTTCTCCCCAAGTTGGTTGGAATGGTTGAGGCGATGGAGGGACCATGCAGATAGCCGGGGCGGAGGGAAGTTGCGGCTCGTACCGTGACCGTTGATCACAGGACGGATTCTCAACCTTCAGTAGCTACCGAAAGTGTACCGCTGGTGCTCTTCTGGACAGCGTTAGATTCTCATCCCCGGTACGCAGACAGTCTGTAGTCTGGGCATTGGCGTTCGACTGGTTTACGTTGAGCGCCAACGAGAACGGCGCTTGGCAGGTGCGGCGGCCTCGGCACACGCACCACGTACCTCGTCGAGGTTATCTGCCGTGACGAGAACGCGGTGGATGGCTCGCATCTTCTCCGCGTCGTGGAGGGCCTCGATCTCAGCTATTAACCCGACCCCTTCTTCGCCGAACTTGATGCGCAGGGTATCCTCGATCATCTGCAGCATCCCCATCCTGATTCCATATCTCTCCGGTGTTGTCACGAATGGCATGCGTCGTTCCTCCTGGTACTTTATGATATCTTTCCAGAGTCGATCTTCCAACGGCGGCGGCAACTCCATCAGCCAGTCGATCAGGCGGAACAGCTGCCGCACATCGTCGGCCTTGAAGCCGCGCTCGTAGAGGCCGCGCACGAGGCGGAACTTCCATGCCCGCCGTTCATCGGGATCACGCCGTGTCATCAGTGCTTTCAGGTGCGCCAGCACGACCTTGGCGAACGGGTTGCTGTCCGCTTCCAACTCGGCCTCGCGGTTGGCGTAATCAAGCAACTTCACGGGCGGAAAAGTCATACGGATCGACCAACCCCATAGCTCATTCTCGTAGCTGTTCGGCCGCCAGTCCGGATTGTCATCCGCAAGCACCGCCAGGCTAACCACTGTTCGATGATAGCGGTCGAAAATACGGTAATTGTACTCGTACATCCGCAGGGCAAAGCCGCGTTCCCGCCGCGTCTGCACCTCGATGTGGATCAACACCCAAACTTCGCAGCCGTTCTTGCGCCAGACCTTCACCAGCTTGTCCACGTGACGGCGGCCCTGCGAACCTTTCGGCGTGATCTGCTGGAGTTCCTTGTCGAGCATTTCGAAACCCCGCGACCAGTCAATATCATCATGGATCAAGGGAAAGAAGAAGGCCAGAAAGGCCCGGAAATAAACATCGAGAGCTTCCTTCCAAGGGCTGTCGAAATCCGCCATCGGCACCTCCGCGAACGTTTCTTGATCTGAGCCTATTCTAGCACATCTCTCATTGACTTTCCCTCTGTTTCGCTTACCATTAACCCCAAGTCGGCGGCCAGCCAGGGATGGCGGCCGATAACCCATTCCGGGGAACGGCGATTCCCCCCTTCTGGATGCACACTGTCCAGCCCCGCCAACGGGTATCTGGTTCGCGCATTCTGCTTCGCAAAGGCAGGCAGCGATGATTCCCACCTGGTTTCGTCAGCTTTACCAGTGCTGGTTCGGTCACCGGGTTCGGCGGCGTGCGGCGGCGGGGGAGTCCCTTGCTAAAACCGGCCGTTTCTTTCCTGTTACACGCTTGGGGCGAACCGATTCCGCAGAGGGCCGCGCCTCTCTCGTTTACCCGAGCGGAGAATTGAAGGATCAGTTGCCGGAACGCCGGGTTTTGGCGCGTTGGCTCCGCAGTGGACTAACAGAAACCGGGTTTCTAATGACTGCGGACGAGCAGGATGCCAGTTCTTTCTTTCCTATTCCGTACTATCGACTTTCCCCCTGAGTATTGAGGAGCCGCATTATGACATTTTTTCGTTGGTGGCAAAACCTGGTGCAAATGGTCGAATTGAACACTTGGTCCTGGAGGCGCTGGCGCAAGCATCGCGGCCGCCGCAAGACCGAGCGCCGGCGCTGCTGGCTGTCCGTCGAGCCGTTCGAGGAGCGCCTCACGCCGTCGTCAACGGGAGAAATGTTTGTCGCCGTCCGACCGTTCCATGCTTTTCAGTTCCAAACAGTGCCTGTCAGCGTGGGCTTGGCCGCCATCGGCGCGGCTACCCTGGGCGAGTTTGACATCGCCATGAGTTACGATCCCACGCAGCTGTTTGTGGCGACAACTGTCTCGAACGAACAGGCAGTAGCTTTCAAGGAACCGCTGTCCCCCGGGTTCACTTACGCCGGGAACATCGTCCCCAACAATACTCTGTTGCCGGGTCTAGTAGGCACAATCGCCGTCGACGCATTTTCTTTCACCGGTTTGGACAATTCGGATCAAACCATCGATCTGCTGGACATTGCCTTTACCAACCTGCAGTCTGCAGGGCACAGTATCATCAACTTGCGAGCGAGCGTCCCGCTGTCCCTCAACCAAAGCCTTCCCACGAAGGCATATGGCATTAGCTCAGGGGATGTGTACACGCTGGATCCCCCTCCCAACGATACCGCCGGTGACGTGGTGGACGGCACCCTGATCGTGCTGACTCCCGGAACGATCGCATCGACCACCACCGTGACTTCGTCGGGACCGACGGCCTTCGGCGAGCCTGTGACCATCACCGCAACCGTGCAAGGCGGCGCCAGCAACACGATCGACGGCGGCGTGATGTTTATGGACGGCGCCACCACCCTGGGATTCGCCAATGTGACCGACGACGGCAGCGGCACCGGCCGCGGCATCGCCACATTTACGACCAGCAGCCTGGCCGCCGGCACCCACTCGCTCACCGCGACCTACGGCGGCGGGACCAACTACGCCGCCAGCAGCACCACCGGCACCTTCCTCCAGACCGTCAACCAGGCGAGCACCACGACCACGGTGACGGCGGCGACGCCCAGTTCCCCAGTCTACGGCTCGACGGTGACGTTCATGGCCACGGTCCACAGTTCGCCCACCGGCGCAACCGGCACGGTGACCTTCAGCGACGGCGGCAGCTCCATCGGCACGAGTTCGATCAGCGGCACCACGGCGACGTTCTCGACCACGGCGCTGTCGATTGGCACGCATACCATCACGGCCAGCTACGGCGGCGACACCAACTTCAGCGCCAGCCCCGCCTCGGGCACCTTCCTACAGACCGTCACGGGCGGCACCGCTACCACCACGGTGACATCGTCTTCCAGTACGTCAATCTTAGGCGATGTTGTCACATTCAGCGCCACCGTCACCGGGAACCAGTCCGAGACGCCTAGCGGCACGGTGACCTTCAGCGACGGCAGCACGTCGCTTGGGCAAAGCACATTGAGCGGCAGCGGCGCCATTGCCACTGCTTCCTTCCCCATCTCGACTCTGAGTGCCGGCACCCACACCGTCACGGCCAGCTACGGCGGCGACAGCACCTACTGCGTCAGCAGCGGCAGCACCGTCCAGACCGTCAACCAGGCGAGCACCACCACCACGGTGAATTCTTCGACCAACCCGTTGGTGTTCGGCCAGGGCGTGACTTTCACGGCCACATGCAGTGGTCAGTGGTCAGTGGTCAGTGGCCAGTGGCCGACGGGGATAGTGACGTTCCAGGACGGCGGCACCTCCGTGGGCACGGGAGCAGTCAGCGGCGGGGTAGCGGCCACCTTCGCCACGTCTATGTTTACCGTTGGCGTTCATACGATCACGGCGACTTACGGCGGCGACGGCAACTTCACGGCCAGCACCTCAGACACTCTCACCCAGACCGTGAACCCGGCGAGCACGACGACAACGGTGACTTCATCTGCCAGTCCCTCGGTGTTCGGGCAGAGTGTGAGCTTTACCGCCACGGTCAGTGTCACCTCGCCGGGCGCCGGCACGCCGACGGGCACGGTCATGTTCGAGGACGGGGGCTTCCCACTGAGCAACGGCATGGTCACTCTGGACAGCAACGGCACGGCCACATTCATGACCAGCAGCTTGACGGCCGGCTACCACACGATAACGGCAGTCTACGGCGGCGACGGCAATTGTGTAAGCAGCAGCGGCAGCTTTGTGCAAATGGTCAGCCAGGCCCAGTTCTACACTGTCACCAATACCAGCAACGACAACACGGTGATCGGCAGCCTGCCCTATGCGCTGGCCCAGGCAGACAACAACACCAGCAGCGGCCCGTTCACCATTTTCTTCGACCCCGTGATTTTCGCCACGCCGCAGACAATCGCGCCCGCAGGCGTACTGAACCTCAACAACTCCACCCTCGGCGCGTCGATCATCATTGCTGGCCCGACAGCCGCTTTGACCATCCAGGGCGGCGGCCACGGGTGGAACTCCTCGGTCTTCATGGTGGCAGCGAACACCACCGCCACCCTGGAAAACCTGACCATCAGCAATGGATCCACCCCCGGTGCAGGCGGCGGCATCCTCAACAATGGCACGCTGACGGTGAGCAATTGCAGCCTGTCCGACAACTCCGCATCCTACGGCGGCGGCATCTACAATAGTGGTATGCTGTGGGTGAGCAACACCACCCTGTCGGGCAACTCCGCATCCTACGGCGGCGGCATCTACAATAGTGGCATGCTGTGGGTGAGCAACACCACCCTGTCGGGCAACTCTGCATCCTACGGCGGCGGCATCTGCAATTATGGCACGGTGACGGTGAGCAACACCACCCTGTCCAGCAACTCCGCATACTACAACGGCGGCGGCATCTACAACAACGGTGGCCCGGTGACGGTGAGCAACTGCATGTTCTCCGGCAACTCCGCCTCCAACGGCAACGGCGGCGGCATCTACAACAATAGCCCGCTGACGGTGAGCACCTGCACCCTGTCCGGCAACTCCGCATACAGCGGCGGCGGCATCTACAACAACAGTGGCCCGGTGACGGTGAGCACCTGCACCCTGTCCGGCAACTCCGCATTCAACGGCGATGGCGGCGGCATCGACATGGCCAACTGGAACACGCTGACGGTGAGCAACTGCATCCTCTCCGGCAACTCCGCATCCAACGGCGGCAATGGCGGCGGCATCTGCAATTATGGCCCGCTGACGGTGAGCAACTGCACCCTCTCCGGCAACAGCGCTTATCCTAATTATTGGGGCGGCGGCGGCGGCGGCGGCATCTTCAGCTACGGTGGCCCGGTGACGGTGAGCAACTGTATTCTCTCCGGCAACTCCGCCCAAAGTAGCGGCGGCGGCATCGATGTAGGCAACTACTGGAATTGGAGCACGCTGACGGTGAGCACCTGCACTCTGTCCGGCAACTCCGCCCAAGGGAGCGGCGGCGGCATTTACAACAGGAATGGCCCGGTGACGGTGAGCACCTGCACTCTGTCCGGCAACTCCGCCCAAGGGAGCGGCGGCGGCATCTGCAACGATCTCGGTGGCACGGTGATGGTGAGCAACAGCACCCTCTACGGTAACGCCGCCCACGGCTACGGCGGCGGCATCTACAACAATGGCACGGGGGCGGTGAGCAACTGTACCCTCGCCGACAACTCCGCCGTATGGGACGGCGGCGGCATTTTCAATGCCGCTGGCACGGTGACGGTGAGCAACTCTACCCTGGCCGGCAACTCTGCTGCGTATGGCGGCGGCATCGGCAATTCGGATACGGTAACGCTGCTCAGCACCATTGTGGCCGGCAACACAGTGACCATCAGTGATCCGGACATTGCCGGCAGCGTCACCAGCAATAGCGCCTATAACCTGATCGGCGACAGCACCGGCCTGGCCGGCATCAGCAACGGCGATGGCAACCACAATCAAGTTGGGGTGACCGGCTCAGACCCGAACCCGATCGATCCCCTGCTTGGTCCTCTGGCAAACAATGGTGGGCCGACGGCGACGATGGCCTTGCTGCCGGGCAGTCCCGCCATCGGCGCCGGCGCAAAACGGCCTCACGACCGACCAGTGCGGCCATGCTCGGTCAAGCAGCCATCCCGACATCGGCGCCTATCAGACACCGGCCTACACCGTCACCAATACCAGCAACGACAGCACGGTGCTCGGCAGCCTGCCTTACGCGGTCGAACAGGCGGACAACGACACCAGGGGGGAACTCTTCACCATCAACTTCGATGCAACGGTTTTCGCCACAGCGCAGACGATCGCGCTGGCAGGCACGCTAAACCTCGACAACAGCACGCCCGGCGCTTCGGTCCTCATTGCCGGCCCGGCAGTTGCTCTGACCATCCTGGGCGGCGGTAGCGGGTCGAACTTCTCGGTCTTCACGGTGGCCATGAACACAACCGCCACCCTGGAAAACCTGACCATCAGCAACGGGCATACGAGCAGCAACGGCGGCGGCATCTGGAACGACGGCACGCTGGCGGTGAGCAATTGCACCGTCGCCGGCAACTCGGCCCAGGGTAACGGCGGCGGCCTTTGGAACGACGGCACGCTGGCGGTGAGCAACTGCACCGTCGCCGGCAACTCCGTCCAGGGTAACGGCGGCGGCATTTGGAACCAAGACGGCACGGTGACGGTAAGCAGCTCCACGCTGTCCGGCAACACCGCCCAAGGTAACGGCGGCGGCATCGGCACTGCCGCCGGGACGGTGACATTGTTCAGTACCATCGTGGCGGGCAACACCGTCAGTGAGCCGGACATTTACGGCATCATCACGGGCAGCAGTGCCTATAACCTTATCGGCGACGGCACCGGCCTGTCCGGCATCAGCAACGGCGATGGCAACCACAATCAAGTCGGGGTGACCGGCTCAGACCCCAACCCGATCGATCCCCTGCTTGGCCCTTTGCAAAATAACAGCGGGCCGACGGCTACGATGGCCTTGCTGCCGGGCAGCCCTGCGATCGGTGCCGGCAAGGTCGTTGCCGGCAACACCACCGACCAGCGCGGCCAGCCCCGGCCGGCCGGCAACCCCGACATCGGCGCCTACCAGAGCGAGACCAACCAGACGATCAGCTTCGGGCCGCTGGCCAACCAGACCTACGGCAATGCACCGTTTACGGTGAGCGCCAGCGCCAGCTCGGGCCTGCCGGTCAGCTTCAGCATTGTGGTGGGCGGGCAGTATGCCAGCATCTCCGGCAACACAATCACCATCCTCGGCGCCACGCCGGCAGGGACGGTGGTCACCGTCGTGGCGGTGCAGGCGGGCAGCATCGACTACAGCGCCGCCGCCCCCGTCGATCAGTCGTTCACTATCGCCCCGGCGGTCCCCGGTTACTACATCGTTACGAACATCAATAGCTCGGGACCAGGCAGCCTGTCCTATGCGGTGGCCCAGGCGGACAACGACGGCAACGGCGGCCTCTTCACCATTTCCTTCGACCCCGTGATTTTCGCCACGCCGCAGACAATCGCGCCCGCAGGCGTACTGAACCTCAACAACTCCACCCTCGGCGCGTCGATCATCATTGCTGGCCCGACAGCCGCTTTGACCATCCAGGGCGGCGGCCACGGGTGGAACTCCTCGGTCTTCATGGTGGCAGCGAACACCACCGCCACCCTGGAAAACCTGACCATCAGCAATGGATCCACCCCCGGTGCAGGCGGCGGCATCCTCAACAATGGCACGCTGACGGTGAGCAATTGCAGCCTGTCCGACAACTCCGCATCCTACGGCGGCGGCATCTACAATAGTGGTATGCTGTGGGTGAGCAACACCACCCTGTCGGGCAACTCCGCATCCTACGGCGGCGGCATCTACAATAGTGGCATGCTGTGGGTGAGCAACACCACCCTGTCGGGCAACTCTGCATCCTACGGCGGCGGCATCTGCAATTATGGCACGGTGACGGTGAGCAACACCACCCTGTCCAGCAACTCCGCATACTACAACGGCGGCGGCATCTACAACAACGGTGGCCCGGTGACGGTGAGCAACTGCATGTTCTCCGGCAACTCCGCCTCCAACGGCAACGGCGGCGGCATCTACAACAATAGCCCGCTGACGGTGAGCACCTGCACCCTGTCCGGCAACTCCGCATACAGCGGCGGCGGCATCTACAACAACAGTGGCCCGCTGACGGTGAGCACCTGCACCCTGTCCGGCAACTCCGCATTCAACGGCGATGGCGGCGGCATCGACATGGCCAACTGGAACACGCTGACGGTGAGCAACTGCATCCTCTCCGGCAACTCCGCATCCAACGGCGGCAATGGCGGCGGCATCTGCAATTATGGCCCGCTGACGGTGAGCAACTGCACCCTCTCCGGCAACAGCGCCTATCCTAATTATTGGGGCGGCGGCGGCGGCGGCGGCGGCATCTTCAGCTACGGTGGCCCGGTGACGGTGAGCAACTGTATTCTCTCCGGCAACTCCGCCCAAAGTAGCGGCGGCGGCATTGATGTAGGCAACTACTGGAATTGGAGCACGCTGACGGTGAGCACCTGCACTCTGTCCGGCAACTCCGCCCAAGGGAGCGGCGGCGGCATTTACAACAGGAATGGCCCGGTGACGGTGAGCACCTGCACTCTGTCCGGCAACTCCGCCCAAGGGAGCGGCGGCGGCATCTGCAACGATCTCGGTGGCACGGTGATGGTGAGCAACAGCACCCTCTACGGTAACGCCGCCCACGGCTACGGCGGCGGCATCTACAACAATGGCACGGGGGCGGTGAGCAACTGTACCCTTGCCGACAACTCCGCCGTATGGGACGGCGGCGGCATTTTCAATGCCGCTGGCACGGTGACGGTGAGCAACTCTACCCTGGCCGGCAACTCTGCTGCGTATGGCGGCGGCATCGGCAATTCGGATACGGTAACGCTGCTCAGCACCATTGTGGCCGGCAACACAGTGACCATCAGTGATCCGGACATTGCCGGCAGCGTCACCAGCGCTCGCGCCTATAACCTGATCGGCGACGGCACCGGCCTGACCGGCATCAGCAACGGCGATGGCAACCACAATCAAGTTGGGGTGACCGGCTCAGACCCGAACCCGATAGATCCCCTGCTTGGTCCTCTGGCAAACAATGGTGGGCCGACGGCGACGATGGCCTTGCTGCCGGGCAGTCCCGCCATCGGCGCCGGCGCAAAACGGCCTCACGACCGACCAGTGCGGCCATGCTCGGTCAAGCAGCCATCCCGACATCGGCGCCTATCAGACACCGGCCTACACCGTCACCAATACCAGCAACGACAGCACGGTGCTCGGCAGCCTGCCTTACGCGGTCGAACAGGCGGACAACGACACCAGGGGGGAACTCTTCACCATCAACTTCGATGCAACGGTTTTCGCCACGGCGCAGACGATAACGTTGGCAGGCACGCTGAACCTCGACAACAGCACGCCCGGCGTTTCGGTGCTCATTGCCGGCCCGGCAGTCTGCTCTGACCATCCTGGGCGGCGGCAGCGGGTCGAACTTCTCGGTCTTCACGGTGGCCGCGAACACAACCGCGACCCTGGAAAACCTGACCATCAGTAATGGGTACACGAGCAGCAGCGGCGGCGGCATCTGGAACGACGGCACGCTGGCGGTGAGCAATTGCACCGTCGCCGGCAACTCGGCCCAGGGTAACGGCGGCGGCCTTTGGAACGACGGCACGCTGGCGGTGAGCAACTGCACCGTCGCCGGCAACTCCGTCCAGGGTAACGGCGGCGGCATTTGGAACCAAGACGGCACGGTGACGGTAAGCAGCTCCACGCTGTCCGGCAACACCGCCCAAGGTAACGGCGGCGGCATCGGCACTGCCGCCGGGACGGTGACATTGTTCAGTACCATCGTGGCGGGCAACACCGTCAGTGAGCCGGACATTTACGGCATCATCACGGGAAGCAGTGCCTATAACCTTATCGGCGACGGCACCGGCCTGTCCGGCATCAGCAACGGCGATGGCAACCACAATCAAGTCGGGGTGACCGGCTCAGACCCCAACCCGATCGATCCCCTGCTTGGCCCTTTGCAAAATAACAGCGGGCCGACGGCTACGATGGCCTTGCTGCCGGGCAGCCCTGCAATCGGCGCCGGCGAGATCGTTAACGGCATCACCACCGACCAGCGCGGCCAGCCCCGGCCGGCCGGCAGCCCGGACATCGGCGCCTATCAGACCGCGGTCAGGCAGACGATCAGCTTCGGGCCGCTGGCCAACCAGATCTATGGCAACGCACCGTTTACGGTGAGCGCCAGCGCCAGCTCGGGCCTGGCGGTCAGCTTCCGCATTGTGGCGGGCGGGCAGTATGCCAGCATCTCCGGCAACACAATCACCATCCTCGGCGCCACGCCGGCAGGGACGGTGGTCACCGTCGTGGCGGTGCAGGCGGGCAGCATCGACTACAGCGCCGCCGCCCCCGTCGATCAGTCGTTCACTATCGCCCCGGCGGTCCCCGGTTACTACATCGTTACGAACATCAATAGCTCGGGACCAGGCAGCCTGTCCTATGCGGTGGCCCAGGCGGACAACGACGGCAACGGCGGCCTCTTCACCATTTCCTTCGACCCCGTGGTTTTCGCCACGCCGCAGACGATCGCGCCCGCAGGCGCACTGAACCTCGACAACGCCACCCTCGGCGCGTCGATCATCATTGCTGGCCCGACAGCCGCTTTGACCATCCAGGGCGGCGGCCGCGGGTGGAACTCCTTGCTCTTCACGGTGGCAGCGAACACCACCGCCACCCTGGAAAACCTGACCATCAGCAATGGATCCACCCCCGGTGCAGGCGGCGGCATCCTCAACAATGGCACGCTGACGGTGAGCAATTGCAGCCTGTCCGACAACTCCGCATCCTACGGCGGCGGCATCTACAATAGTGGTATGCTGTGGGTGAGCAACACCACCCTGTCGGGCAACTCCGCATCCTACGGCGGCGGCATCTACAATAGTGGCATGCTGTGGGTGAGCAACACCACCCTGTCGGGCAACTCTGCATCCTACGGCGGCGGCATCTGCAATTATGGCACGGTGACGGTGAGCAACACCACCCTGTCCAGCAACTCCGCATACTACAACGGCGGCGGCATCTACAACAACGGTGGCCCGGTGACGGTGAGCAACTGCATGTTCTCCGGCAACTCCGCCTCCAACGGCAACGGCGGCGGCATCTACAACAATAGCCCGCTGACGGTGAGCACCTGCACCCTGTCCGGCAACTCCGCATACAGCGGCGGCGGCATCTACAACAACAGTGGCCCGGTGACGGTGAGCACCTGCACCCTGTCCGGCAACTCCGCATTCAACGGCGATGGCGGCGGCATCGACATGGCCAACTGGAACACGCTGACGGTGAGCAACTGCATCCTCTCCGGCAACTCCGCATCCAACGGCGGCAATGGCGGCGGCATCTGCAATTATGGCCCGCTGACGGTGAGCAACTGCACCCTCTCCGGCAACAGCGCTTATCCTAATTATTGGGGCGGCGGCGGCGGCGGCGGCGGCATCTTCAGCTACGGTGGCCCGGTGACGGTGAGCAACTGTATTCTCTCCGGCAACTCCGCCCAAAGTAGCGGCGGCGGCATCGATGTAGGCAACTACTGGAATTGGAGCACGCTGACGGTGAGCACCTGCACTCTGTCCGGCAACTCCGCCCAAGGGAGCGGCGGCGGCATTTACAACAGGAATGGCCCGGTGACGGTGAGCACCTGCACTCTGTCCGGCAACTCCGCCCAAGGGAGCGGCGGCGGCATCTGCAACGATCTCGGTGGCACGGTGATGGTGAGCAACAGCACCCTCTACGGTAACGCCGCCCACGGCTACGGCGGCGGCATCTACAACAATGGCACGGGGGCGGTGAGCAACTGTACCCTCGCCGACAACTCCGCCGTATGGGACGGCGGCGGCATTTTCAATGCCGCTGGCACGGTGACGGTGAGCAACTCTACCCTGGCCGGCAACTCTGCTGCGTATGGCGGCGGCATCGGCAATTCGGATACGGTAACGCTGCTCAGCACCATTGTGGCCGGCAACACAGTGACCATCAGTGATCCGGACATTGCCGGCAGCGTCACCAGCGCTACGCGCCTATAACCTGATCGGCGACGGCACCGGCCTGACTGGCATCAGGAACGGTGATGGCAACCACAATCAAGTTGGGGTGACCGGCTCCGACCCGAACGCGATTGATCCCTTGCTTGGTCCTCTGGCAAACAATGGAGGGCCGACAGCGACGATGGCCTTGCTGCCGGGCAGTCCCGCCATCGGTGCCGGCGCAAAACGGCCTCACGACCGACCAGCGCGGCCAGCCCCGGCCAATCCGCAACCCCGACATCGGCGCCTACCAGACACAAGTGCCCGCACAGACAGCCACAACCACGACAGTGACCTCGTCAGTCAACCCATCGGTATTCGGCCAGCCGGTGACGTTCACGGCCACGGTCAGTCCCGTCAGTCCCGGCGGGGGGGCACCGACAGGTACGGTCACGTTCGAGGAGGGCGGCAGCTCCATCGGTACGGGTACCCTCACCCCAACCCCTCTCCCAGGGGGAGAGGGGCAAGGCGGCACGGCGACGTTCACATCCAGCAGCCTGACGGTGGCGACGCACACCATCACTGCTATCTACGGCGGCGACAGATACTTCAACGACAGCACGTTGGGCGACTTCTTGCAGACGGTCAACCAGGCCGGCACGAGCACCACGGTCAGTGCGCCGGCCAATCAGTCGGTCCTCGGCCAGAGCGTGACCTTTACGGCAACGGTGAGCGCCGTCAGTCCGGGCACCGGCACGCCGACCGGCACAGTGACATTCATGGAGAACGGGCTGTGCTATCCGGCGGTGTAGTTACCCTGAGTGGTGGGATGGCGACCTATGCGACGTCCTCATTGGCCGTGGGTGTACACAGCATCACAGCGACTTACGGCGGGGATGCAAACTTCAACAGCAGCAGCGGCAGCACGGTGCAAACGGTCATTCAAGCCAAGGCCACCACGACCACAGCCGTGACTTCGCCGGTAAATCCATCCCTTTACGGTCAGAGCGTGACATTCACGGCCACGATTGCTGCCAGTACACCCGGGGCGGGCACGCCAACGGGGACAATGACGTTCATGGACGGCAGCACTTCCATCGGCACCGTTGCCGTTGGCGGCGACACGGCCAGCTTCAGCACCGCAACACTGTCGGCAGGGGCCCACACCCTAACGGCGATCTACGGCGGCGATACGAACCTGGGCTGGAGCACGTCGAATCCACTACCTCAAACAGTCAACCCAGCCAGCACTACCGTGACTCTGACATCGCCGGTCAACCCATCCGGCTTTGGTCGATCCATCACGTTTACCGCCACCATAAGTGCCGCCTCTCCGGGTGCTGGCACGCCGACAGGCACGGTCACCTTCCTGGGGGATGGGGACCCGCTGCCAGGCAGGAGCACGGTGACGCTGAACGCTGGCATCGCCACCTTCCATCTGAGTACTGTCCTGGCTGTTGATAGTTACAGCATCACGGTGGTGTACGGCGGGGACGGCAACTTCCTCGGCAACACCTCGGCGGCCTTGATTCAAGCGATCCAGCAAACGACCATCACCACGGCCTTCCCATCTGTCAACACTTCTATCTTCGGCCAAAGCGCGAGTTTCACAACGACCGTGAACGGGAGTGTAGGCATCATTCCAACAGGCAGCGTGACGTTCCTGGATGGCAGCACGGTATTGTGTTATGGGACGCTGGACACTAGCGGGACAGCCATCTTTGCGGTCAGCAGTCTTAGTGTCGGCCAGCACGTGTTGAGGAGTGTTTATGGCGGCGATGTCAATTCCTTGGGGAGCACTTCGGCTGCCGTGTACGAGACCGTCGATCAGGCGAGCACGAGCACTGTCGCGACTTCGTCGCTCAATCCAGCGGCGGCGGGCCAGGCAATCACTTTCACTGCCGTGGTCGGTAGTCAGTGGTCGGTGGTCAGTGGTCAGTGGCCGAGCGGGGTGCTGACGTTCCAGGATGGCGGCATTCCGCTGGGCACGGCCGCCCTCACCCCTACCCCTCTCCCAGGGGGAGAGGGGAAGCATGGCTACGTTCAGCACGACGACACTGACCCCCGGCCGGCATACGATCAGCGCGGTCTACGGCGGCGACACGAACTTCGCCGGCAGCACCTCGGTTGCCCTGACGCAAACCGTATTGCCCGTGGCTACCATCAGTATCCCCACGACCTTCAGCGGCGGAATCGGTAGCAGCATCGCAGTGCCGGTAAACCTGGATCGATCCGATAGCCTGGAGCAGGCCGATCTGGCCATCTCCTACGACACCAGCCGGCTTGAAATCCTGTCGGCGGGGGACATTCAGCCGGGCACCTTGACCAGCACGTTTGACGGCTTTGTGGCCAATTACGACAATACGGCGGGCACGGTTCGGCTGAGTACCTATCGGTCGGCCGGCGCGATTTTCGGTTTCGGCAGCGGCAGTGTGGCAATCATTCATTTCCACATCAAGGCGGCTGCGCTGCCGGGAGCAGCCATTATCAACTTGCAGCAACACGTGCAGACGACCACGACGGTGCTGCACGGCAGCGATGCGACAGGCGCCGCCCTGGGCAATTTTACCTTGCAACCGGCGCCCAGCGATGCAGCCGGTGATGCTCTCGACGGGCTTATAACGGTCCTGCCATCAACCTTGACCACCGTGGTGTCTTCACTCAATCCGGCGATGGTGGGCCAAACGGTGGGCTTCACGGCTACGGTCAGCAGCAGCGACGGTACACCTACGGGCACGGTCACGTTCATGGACGGAAGTACGAGCCTGGGGACAGGGCTGCTCGACAGTAGCGGCAACGCTTCGTGGACCACGAACGGGCTGGCGGTGGGCGGGCATTCGATCACGGCGGTCTACGGCGGGGACACGGGCTTCCCGGGCAGTACGTCCGCGCCGCTAATCCAGTCAATCCAAGCAGCCACGTTACGGGTGACTGCCTTTGCGCCCACGGCCACCGGCTTCGAGGCCGTGTTCGACCGGCTACTCGACACCAGTTCGCTCAACCTGTACGACAACTCGACCGGCACTCTGGGGTCAGAAGACGTCACTCTCATCGGCACCGGCGCCGGCCCAATTCGCGGCTCGCTGGTCGTCGATACAGTTGCAGGGCAGCAGCGCATCACCTTCATCCAGACCGGACAGAGCGGTGTCCTCGGTAGTGCTGCTGCCGGAACTCTGTTTGGCGTGCTGCCCGACGGCACCTATACCGTCACACTCCGCAGTGCCAGCAACGGGTTCCAGGATGTTGACGGCAACTTGCTCGACGGCAACGGCGACGGCACGCCGGGGGATAATTTTGTCACCACGTTCGTGGTTATTAACCCGCCCAACGCGGTGGTTGTTAGTTTGCCGGACTTTGCGCGGGCCGGGGCAGGCGGTGAATGGGACGGAGGGGACGGATGGAATTCCGGTAAGGTTATTGAACGAGGGCAGTGCGACGGTGACCGTTACTTCGGTAACGTTGAACCTGGCTTATGATCCCAATCTGCTGACAGTGAGTGGAGTAGCTACGCCGGGACTGGCGGTGGTGACTTACTCCTCGCCAACGGGTATCGTGCTTGGTCACAATGAATCGGCAATCTTTGCCACATTGACGGCGTTGGTGCCGAGCACGGCGGGTTATGGGGCGAAGGAAATCCTCGATTTGCAAAACATTCAGATCAACGGCGGCAGCATCACCGCCCTGGACGACGCCGCCGTTCACGTTTCGGGCTTCCTCGGCGACGTTACCGGCGATGGAATTTACACCGGCCTTGATGCTCAGCGCATTTCGCGTGTGGTGGTCGGGCTTGATCCGGGGTTTCGGCAGTGGGTGCTGGCTGATCCGCTCATCGTCGGGGATGTGAGCGGGGATAATGTGCTGACGGGGTTGGATGCTTTGCAGATTGCACGGGAAGCGGTGGGGATTACGCAGGCGAACGTTCCCGTGCTGCCGGCGGTGACGCCGGGGGTTACGGGGCCGGACCCGGTGGTGAGTATCGGACAGGCAGAGGTCAGAGGTCAGAGGTCAGAGGTCAGAGGTCAGAGGTCAGAGGTCAGCGCGAAACCGCAAGCGGAGGTAGTGGTGCCGGTGAATCTTGACCCGGGGGCTGGACGGCGGGGATCAACCCCGCCGCTCGCTGGGTTGGATTCGGTGAATCTGGTCATTGCTTATGACACGAGCCGGGTGGATGTGGTTTCGGTGGGGGATGTGGTGCGGGGGAGTCTGACGCAGACATTCGATAACTTCACGGTCAACGTCGACCGGGCGGCGGGGATTATTTACATCAGTGGGTATCGCGGACTGGTGAGTGGTGGAGTGGTGAGTGGTGGAGTGGTGAGTGGTGGAGTGGTGAGTGGTGAGTTGTCCGGTGGCAGCCTGGCGCTGATTACGTTCCATGTCAAGCCGGATGCGCCGGCGGGGGCGGCGATCATCAACTTGATGCAGAATGCCGGGAGCGCATGGACGGCGTTGGGGGGGACGGATGCGCAGGGGAATGATTTCCTGTTCGATCTGGAACCGCGGCCGAGCAATGCGGCGGGGGATGCGCTGGATGGGTGCATTAACGTGCTGTCTCCCGTCGCAGCCGGTGTGCAGGCAAACGCAGGTCTTGCGGTGGCGGTCGTGGGAGATGAGACAGCCAAGCCTGCACAGCGCGAGAGGATGGAGAATGGAGGATTGAGGATGGAACCAGCGCTTTGCCGTCCTCTATCTTCCATTCTCCATCCTCTATCCTCGATCTTCTTCGGGCCAGCGGCGGGAGTTGGGGTGCCTGTTCCCGGCGATGAGCAGTCGCCGAGCGCGGATCAACGGGGCGATTCGGTGTGGTTGCAGATGGGTGATGATGCCGATGCCGGCTCCCTGTCTATCCTCACAAGCGGGCTTGAAGTTTCATCGGAGTTGTTCAGGGTTGGCGCCGGCGCCTGGCAGCCGAGCGATGATGTTTGGCTGGACAGATGAGGCGGCATTAGGCGAGCGGCAAGTGATACCATCCCTCGCTCACGCTTCGGGCCAGTGTCACACTGGCCAGAAGCGTGAGCGAGGGATGCTAAATTATCTTCTGCCGCTCGCCTTACTGTATCGTCCTGTGGCGACGTCACTGCCCGCCCCGCGCATCTCCCGGTTTCCTTCCGCCCGGCTCTTCCCCGCTCCGCCGCCTGACAAACTCCACCATCGCCCTGGCCAGCGGATCATCATCCTGAATCGCCCGGAACATCACGCTGTTGTGGTTCCGATTCGCGATCCGGATGAGCTGAAGCCCCGCACCCTTGTTTCGCGAGGGCCTTCTGGAACTCCTCCGCCATCCCTGCAACAGTGGGCAGGTCATTCTCCGCCGAAACAATAAGGAACGGCGGCAGGCCGGGCCGAACGTAATTCAAGGGCGAGGCAGCCTCTCGCGCCTTCGGGTCCTCGCCAAAAACCGGGCCGAATACGTTGAGGCTCACGGGAATGCCCGGCAAGACGGCCGGCCTGGGTCCGCCTGCATCGCCTGTGCCGCGAATGGGACAAATCTCGCTCAGCCGGAAGGCCCGTTCGCTGTCGCCGCCCAGGGTGACTTCCATCTTCCCCGCCGGAATGCGGTAGACGCCGCAGATTGAGATCACGCCTTTGATGTCGCGGGTCCGCAGCCCCACGGCCTTCAGGTAGGTATCATCCGTCGCCAGCAGGGAGACGAGATGCCCGCCGGCGGAATGGCCGGCGAGGAAGATCTTGTCCGGCGAGCCGCCGAAGGTGCCGATGAAAGTCCGGGTCCAGGCCAGCGCGCGGGCCACGTCCTTGACATGTTCGGGATGCTTCACTCCCGGCGACAACCGGTAGTTGGGCACGACAACGCCAATGCCCCGGCCGGCCAGATATTCCCCGACGCTGGTGTAAAGCCCGCAACAGCGATTGTCGCCCATCACCCAGGCGCCGCCGTGAACGAGCACGACGACCGGGAAATCCTGCTTCCCCTGGGCAGATACAGATCGAGACGGTGGCGAGAGGAATCTGCCTTCGCTCCGTCGCAATAGACGATGTCGCGCAACTGTTGCACCTCGCAAGCGCGAACGGCAGGCACTTCCACGGGGTTCCAAAGGCGAACGGAAGGCAGCGTCTGACAACCCGTCAGCCCGACGAGGGCGATGGCGAGCAACAATACGCATAGCCTGGACCGCAAGACAACACTCGGCGGGTGATCGTGAGATTTCATGAGAAAACAAAACTTTAACCTGGACCTTTGACCACAGATTACACGGATAGGCGAGCGGTAGAAGATGATTTACCATCCCTCGCTCACGCTTCGGGCCAGTGTGAGACTAGCCCGAAGCGTGAGCGAGGGATGGTATCACTTGCCGCACGCCATAACACAGATGCAAGAAAAGTGGAAGTTCTTTCGGCAAAGAAATCAGGGTGTTTGAGAGAGGTATCAGTTTTGGTTCGCCTGGACACTTCGGGAGGATGGGGAAAGAGCGGGAAAGATGGAGAGGGAAGAAGGGCGAGAAGTTAACATTAGACGAGCGGCGGATAACAATTTACCATTCCTCGCTGACGCTTCGGGCCAGTGTGACATTGGCCCGAAGCGTCAGCGAGGGAGGTATCACTTGCCACTCGCCTTAAGATTCAGCGCGCGCGGCCGCTCACCATCACCGCCAGTTCCAGCGGCGGACGCGAGATTTGTTATCCCTGGCCGACGAAGTCCACACGGCACCGAGCATGACGAACAACGCCGCCGAAGCCGCTGAGCGACTGGCCGGGGTGCTGGTTTGCTCAACGGTCGATGCCGGTGCTGCGTCCGTGGACCGAGACAGGCTGGAAGGAATCTGTCCGTCCGACCAGAGTGAATGTGCGAAACACGCATCCACGGCCTGGTCTTGCGACAAAACAGGGGCCGGCGAGCCTCCTCCGGGTTCAACCCGGAGGCTCGCTGGCAGCGGCGCAGGAGCCACAGCGTCCGGCACGAGCAACATGCTCTGATCTTGCATCGGGTCGATGGCATCCGCGTCGTCGGGAAGGTCCGTTTTGCTCTCAATACTGCTGGACAACAGGCTGAGAGGAACCGGGACGGCTGTTCTGCTGGTTGGGAGAGGACTTTGAATAGTGGTGACAGCCGGGCCGTTGCTGAGGTTGGTAACAGGGGCCGGCTGGGCCACGAAGTAGACCGGAACGATGTGCCACGGGCCTGTGCTGTTCGTGCCGGAAAGAAGGGCGTTCATCAAGCTGGGATCATTTACGAGCGTGCGGATGTCCACAGAGTGCGACCACCGGTCACCGTCCCGTGACGACGTGGTGGTGGTTGCCGGCGCCTGGGTGCTTGTGGCGAGTGCGAGATGTGAGGCGTTGGAAGCCGCCAGGGCCGAGATAATCCCGGGGGTGGCAATCCCGTTTACAGTCGGGCCGTTGGCAATCGGGCTGCCCAAGCCGGTGACAAGATCGTAGCCCGTCTTAGCCGCGTAGCCATTGTTGCCGGACGTGATGTCGTGGAAATCGGTGGTGTTGGTGGTTGTTTTGGTGACGCCTGTCAGGCTGTAGAGAGCAGGGAGAGCGGCGCTGCCGATGGGCGATGCACGCAGTTGGTTAACATCAGCGAACAAGCCGGCCCACTGCGGTGCGCCGGCGCTGGTTCCGCCGACCTCCCACCAGCCGCCGTCATAGTTGTCGAGAACGTATACGCCTGAGTTCGGGTCGGCATTGTAGGCCACGTCGGGGCTGGTTCGCTTCAGGTTGGCCGTTTTGGTGCCGGTCTGAAACTGTGGCGCAACCACGCTCTGATACGACGGCATGGGTTCGTACTTGCTGACGCCGCCGCCGCTGTCGCTCCAGCCTGTTTCACCACCGTAGGTATTGTTCGTCACTGTGAGCCTAGTGCCGCCAACGCCAACGACGTAGGGCGAGACAGCGGGCCATATGGGCGGCGCGCCGTCATCGCCGGAGGAGGCCACGAAGGTGACATTGGGATAGGCCGCAAAGATACTATCGTAGGTAGTCTCGCCCGGATACGTGATCGTGCCAGTTCTCGTTCTGGTGGTTGTGGTGGTAAACTCACTGCCGCCCCAGCTCATCGACACGACCGAAGCAGCCGGTATACTACTATTCTGCGGCCCAAGAGTGGCGTAAGTGGCAGGATTGGCGGCGGTGTTAACGGCCGTCATCATATCGCTCCAGCTGTCCGAGGTGGCTTCCACCAGCACGATGTTCGCACCGGGAGCAACAACGTGCGCCCATTCCACGTCGAGGGAAACTTCAAGCGTCCAGTCGTCATTGGCCGGCGCTGGCGGCGGTAAGGAACTGGTGTTGCCGTTCTGATTCACCTTGATGAATGTCGAGGTGGGCAGGGGCGGGGTGAAGTAATTGTTGAAGGTCTGCAGGTCGGAAGCAATGGTGGGATCGTCGAAGGCATCGACGATGGCGATGGTCTGACCGGCACCGGTGTTGGTTTGCTGGTTGAAGCCATAGGCACTCGTGATCTGCGCGGGCTTATAAGGCCCCAAGTTGACAGTGCGGGCTAGTGGAGTAACATGGTCAGCCACCATGGGAAAGATTTGCGTAGTTGAAGGAAGCGTCCGTGATTCCAGCTCCTCCACGCGGAGAAAAGCCCGCAACCGTGCCGGTAAGGAGAATCGCCCAGAGCGCTTGCCACGAGACTTCAACAGTTTACGCATGTTACCCTCCCCGATGCTGGAAAATTCTGTTTCGGACAGGAAAAAACTAACATTGTGAGCGTAATCGACGGTTTTCTATTTGTCAAGCGTGAAGTGAGTTAAAAAATTGGGACAATGGGACACTTTGCTTCCTGGCTTGAGGCTTTATCCGATTGTAGGGCACGTTTCAAACGTGCCGCCACCCTCGGCCAGCAAAGTGTCCCCATTTACAAGGTCGTGAATGCCGAACCCGCAGTACCGAGTTGGCGGCTTCCTGCTGGAAAGAAGCCTCGCTAGGCGCTCGGGTTCTGAAGCGGACTGCCTCCCAGCCACGCCCGTTTCAAGGCCAGCCAGTACCAGTGCATATAATGTGGCAACCAGGCGAACAGCCGAAAACGCGATTGTCCCGCCGTGCGGTCCCGCCAGGTCGTCGGCGTTTCGGCAACTCGCCAGCCTCGCCAGTGTGCTTTCAGGGTCAACTCCAGCGCCAGGGCAAAACCGGCCTCGCTCTCAATGGGTATCTGCTCGATGACACGCCGGCTGTAGGCCCGAAAATTGTTCGTGGCATCACGGATCGGCAGCCCGGCCAGGTAGTGCAACGAAACGCCGGCCAGACGTGACAGCGTGCGCTTGATGAACGGCCCGCCTACCTGGGAACCGCCGCGGGCATAGCGTGAACCTGCGGCCACGTCTGCTCCCTCCCGAATCAGGCGGGCCAGAGCCGGCACGTCGCGCGGGTCGTCGGAACGGTCGGCCATCATTACGATCACAACGTCGCCCGTGCTGGCCTGGAACCCCGCCTTGACGGCGTTGAGCACACCCCTCCCTAACGTGTTGTGAACGAGGTGGACGTTCGGACAAGGCGGTTGCATGGCCGCAATAGCCGGCAGGGTGTTGTCCTCGGGGAAGTCGTAAACGATAAGAATCTCGTGTGGTTCCCTAACGTGGGTTTGCACCTCGCGCAAAAACGGCTTAATGTTATCGGCTTCCTGATAGACCGGCCCGATGATAGAGATCAATTGCGTTGTTACGACGTTCAATTGCCTCACGTTCGCCTCAATCACTTGTAGCCGTTCACTACGGCCCCAGCCGTCCATGAAACCGCATCACCCTCTCTCGCAGCATGTGGAACTCGTCGGGATCAAAGAGCAGATCGGGTTGATATTCCCGTTGGAGCGCGCCAAGCAATTCATTTTCGATCTCCTCGAGCGCGAGCTGGCTGGGGCCCAGGTTTCTGAGATGCACAAGAAGGGCGGTCAGAAGTTGATGGCCGCCCATGTTGCGCAAGAACGCACCCGAAGCGATGAAATCAGGATCGAGAACCTGTGCCAGGATGGCATCGTAACGTTCCAAAACGGCAACAGGATGAAGAGCCTGGAGGTCGATGACTTTTTGACAATCCCGCTTCAGACGCTCAACTTCCTCGGTGAGCGCCCAGCCATTGTTTTCTGAGCGGGTAGGAGGAGCCTTGGGGAGCATCCGGCTTTGGTAGGCGAAGATCCGTCTGGGCAGCCGCTCGCTTGATTTCGCGCAACTCCCACTGGAGGACACGAGCAGCGTGATCCTCCAGCATGGGTCGGGCCTGATCTTGCAGTAATGCCAAGACATCCTGGGGAGATCGAGGCAACCGTTGTACCCATGAGGCCGTAACGGTTCGCCGGAAGGATTTCGAACGCCGAGCAGACGATGCGCGGTTCTAACAGATAATTCTCAACCTCATGCCTGAGCCACATCAACCGCCTGTTGTCTGTGGTCTTCCAGGTGGCCTCCGCCTCGACGCGGGTACGATAGTTCCGATCCTCTATGGTTAGGGCCACATCTCCCAAGCATTCCTCATGCCAGGACGCAACACTCCTGAGGTTCCTCTCGCCCCCCACGGACACGATCTGTACGAAAACTGGAGGAGGCTGTGCAACGAGGATGTCGAGGGCGCGAAGGTCCAAACCGTCAGGGCCCCCTTCGCAAAACAGGTATACGGCGGCCACTACTGGGCTCCTTCCGGGGCGGCAACCTCGCTCACATCACCAAGGTCTCTGACGGCGCCACGGAGGGCCACCTCGCGTAGATAAGCGGAGTGCGTGGTCGCAATTACCTGGTTGCCTTCACCCATTCTAGGTAACAGGTGGAGGAGCTTCCGCTGCCAGACCGCATGCTCGTGCAACTCCACTTCATCGATCAACACAATGGACTGGTGGATGTGCTCGGTTACCATGCGGATCAGGAACAACAGGATCATTTGCTCACCGCTGCTCAGGCCGTCATAGCCATACTCGTAACGGCCATCGCTAAAGAGGATGTCCAGGTTGCCAAGGTCATCTCGAGCAGCTCCGGTGATCTGGTGGGGGCTACAGATCTCCGCATATTTTTCTTGGATAAGTTTGAAATCGTCTGCCCGACCCATGCCCGCAGGAGGAAGCAGCGATTGCACGGCCAAAAACAACAAGATGGTCCGTGGGTCTGATGTACGCCTCTCGTTACCATCCGGTTCTTCACCGTTGGGAACACCGTGGATGATATTCCAAACATCCCGAGGGATCGTCTTACCCATGCCGGTACGCTGCTGGTCAAATGTGAACACCGCGCCAACGCGCTTAAACCATTCCCCGCTCACTCGAGCTGTTGACAGTAATCTCGCGGCCTCAATTCTTCCTTTGAACAGTGTCCAGGCGAACTTGGGATCAAATTGTGTGTAGCCGGTCGGGTATTTCGAAATTACATTCCTGGGATCGGGGTACTGCCAGGTGACCTTTATCTCGCGTGTATCTGGAACGGACCACTTCTTTTCGGCGAGGCGTAGAATTTCGCGTGTGGCATGGATCTCCTCTTCGGTGAACCAAACATCGCAGGTCACTCTAGCGTGCAAGGCCCCCTTTCGCACGATGCCCCTGGGACTTAGCAGAAACCCCGGCCGGGGAGAGTAGATCTCAGTAGTCGGACCAATCGCGGCGGCTAGAGCATCCAGGATAGTTGTCTTTCCGCAGGTGTTTGGTCCGACCAGTAACGACACATCACGTACGCGCCCAAGAGTATCCGTAAAATCTAGTTCAAGCCGCTTGATGTGCCGGAAGTCCTCAATAACAGCCTTGGCAATTTTCATGATGCCTGCCTGTTCATCTTGTTGGCGATGTCCCTGCAATCTTCACGCTCATTGACATTATACCAGCCTGGCCGACCGTATAGCCACACTTTCAACAGGCCAACGTCCACATCCGAATGGACGTCGTAAACCCTTTTCGCACAGCGGTTCCTCATATGTTCCCAAGTTCAATCTGCTTTCGGACCCAGGGAATGACGGCATCCAGAATGTCACTCAAGGACGTTGTCGCGCGGAAGCCAAGCAGCCGGGCGGCCTTCTCCACGTTGGGGACGCGCTTCTGTACGTCGTAGGGATAGGGTTGATCGCAGACATGCCGGAAGGGCTTACCAGGCCGAAGTTTGTCCCAGATCATCTGGGCCAGATCGAGCACTGTGGTGGACACGTCAGTGCTGAGATTGAAGTCCTGGTTGACGGCCTCGGGCTTCTCGATGCACAGGCGGATGCCGCGAGCCAGGTCGCCGCCGTAGGTGTAATGCCGTACTTGCCGGCCGTCGCCGAGAATGTGCAACGGGTCCTGGCCTTTAAGGACTTTCTGAATCAAATCCGGTACCACATGACTCATGGCCAACCGAACGTTGCCGCTGAGGACTTCCTTCTCGCATGCCGCCCGGCGTTCGCCGATGCCCACGCAGTTGAAGGGGCGAATGATCGTGTAAGGCAAGCGATACTGCTCCCAGGCGCCCTGGACGTAGTATTCCGTGGCCAGCTTCTGGAAGCCGTATGTGGAGCCGGGCGGCGGGCAGCGCCGCTGCTCTCCTTCCGGCGTCGGCCAGGCGGCGGCGTTCTCGAATACCATGGATGAGCTGATGACGTTGATCTTTTTCAGCGCACCTTTCTTATGCGCCTCGATAGCGGCATCGAAAACGGCCGCCGTGATCCGTTCATTCTCGGCGAGCAGATCATAAGCGAATTCATGAAAGTAGCTAATGCCGCCGATGCGCGCCGCCCCGGCCACGATCTGATCGACGCCGGGCAACAGATCACGCAGCAAGCCGACATCCTTGGCGTCTCCCTGAACGAATCGGTAAGCCGGATGTTCCTGGGATGCCTGCCGCAGCGGGCCGTACTTGGAAAAGTTGTCGAGACCGACGACTTCGTGCCCTGCCTGAAGCAATTCCTCGACGAGATAGCCGCCGATGAAACCCGCAGCACCGGTAACGAGAATTTTCATGTTCCCACCCTGTAGGCCACAAAGGTAGACAAGGAGACAAGGAGAAAGAAGGCTTCTTACTATCTGCCTGGCTTCGTGTCTCCTTGTCTCCCCGTCTCCTTGTCTCCCTGTCTCCCTGTCTCCTTGTGAATGGTAGCCGTAATGTCAACGACAGGTTGGCGGAACGTCAGATTCCGGTAACAGTCGTGCGGCACACCGATGATGATGAGATCCGACCGATCAAGAACGTCGGCCAGTGGTGTCAGATCGGGGTCGGGGACAAAGGGATCGGTGCAGAGCACGCTTCGGCATTCCAGCAGCAGTATCTTGCGCAGCTTGTAAGACAGCGACGAGCGCGGGTCGTCGCTGTTCGGCTTGAAGGCCATGCCGAGGATGCCGACCGTCATGTCGGCCAGCGGGTAGCCGCGCTTGATGTCCTGCACGACAAGATAGGGCAAACCCTCGTTAATCATCATCGCCGCCTGGCCGAGGACAAAGGAGCCGTGGTTGAACGCACCAAGCTGCATGGTGTCTTTGAGGAGGCAAGGACCGGCGGCGAACCCGGGACGAGCAAAGGACTGCATGCGCGGATAGTCCTCACGCAGCGCCTGGTAGATGTGCTGGAAGTCCGCCTCGAAGTGTTGGGCCGTCAAATAGAACTGGTTCGAGATGGCGAAGTTGATGTAGCGCCAGGCGTTGCAGAACAGCTTGGCCAGCTCGGCCTCGATCGGCTTGAGGAAAATGATCTTGGGACAGATGATATCGAACAGGGCCGCCGCCCGCTCCGCCGCCCGCTGGGTGACGCCGCCGACCAGTTGCGGCAACTGTGCCAGTTCGATCAGCGATTTGCCTTGCACTATGCGTTCGGGACAGTAAGCAAGATCAACATCGTCCCGGCCCATGTTCTCCAGTTGCCGGGCGAGACGGTCTGTCATGCCGGGGAAAACGGTGCTGCGCAGCACCAGAAGCTGTCCAGGCCGAGCCAGCTTCAACAACTTGCCCACGGATCGGTCGAATTCGCCGACGGATGGGTCGAGATACTCGTCCACCGGGGTGCCGATGGTCACGATGATTGCCGACGCATCTTCCAGCACGGCCGGGTCTGTCGTGGCCTTGATGAGGCCGGCCGGTAGTAATCGGCCGAGGAGGGCATCGGCATCATCCTCGTGAAATGGCATCTTGCCGGCGTTCACCTGAGCCACGCGCTCGGCGCTCGTGTCCAGCAGATCAACCTGGTGGCCCTTGCCGGCAAATGCCAGGCCCAACGGCAGCCCGACATGACCACAGCCGCCGACGATGGCCAGGGGGCCGGTGCCGAGTGGTGAAACCTGCTTTCGCTGGGCATGGCCGGCAGCTTGAGGGCTTAATGGTGCAGTCGGGTGCATTGTCTTCCTCGATAAGGACATCGAAAGACCTATTCTACTGCTTCAGGGCGAAGAGAGCAATTCTCTTGCCTCCTCGACGCTCATCTCTCTGGGATCATCGCTGCCGCGAAGAAGTTTCCAGCCGTTCTCCCTGCTGCTGTTTGAAAGCGGCAGTGGTGGAGCATATTCATCAGATTCTGCAACTTCGGCAGCGACCAGGGTCTGTAGGAGCGTGCCCAGCGGCACACCTGCCGGTGCAACTGCCTGACGCTCCAAAACCCTGAACCATTCGATGGGTTTGCCTAAGCTCTAGCGGGTCAAGCGCTCTGCGGGCCGTGTCCGCTGCGATCCGATGTTTGCGGCAGCGCGCGTCAACATCGTCAAGGTAGCGTAACACCATCTTCTGATAAGGCTCGGGCAAGAGCACGTTGATCCAGCCGCGCGGCAGACTGATCAAAAACATCAGAACCAGGAACACGGCCAGGATCTTCAGTTGTCTGCGTGACAACGGAATTCCGGACTCATGACGAAAGAATCGATCCCGCCACCGTGTCAACCCGCCGCAGAGGAAGAGAGATAGTCCAACCTGTGGGAAAAGATTGTACCGGCTCCAGGAGACAATCCCATCGTCTCTCCATTTATTGACATCCCAAATGGAGTATGCCCATTCGGCGCGGGCGCTGTAGACGAGCAGATAACTGAACGCAATGAAACCGAGTCCGAGAAGTATCAGTTGCTTCTCCTCTGTTCCGCGCCACCACCACACCAGCGCAACGATGAGCAAGAGCCAGATTGCGTACACCGCAAGCTCAGGGCAAGCAAAATGGCTGATGCCGAACGATCCCAGGATCAAGTTATCCACGACGGAGCGAAGCGTGTACACAAGCCCCACGTTCGGGTGGAACGATTCCACAGCAGTCTTGTCCCCCCAATGTTCCAGGTGTTGGATATGTTCGCACGCAAGCGGCACTGCTACTGCCAGAAAGGCAAATGTTCCTAGTAGCGGGACGAGGGCCAGAAGACCCCGGCGCCAGCTATTGCGGCGCTTGACCTCATGTAACAGCAGGTAGAAGCTGATGAGCGGCCCTGCCAGGACACCTATTGCGAACCAGCCCGGAGCCAACGCTGCTGCAACGGTGCTGAGAGTGAGCTGCATTGCCCGGCCTCTTTGTCGCCAGCGTTGAGCAGCCAGTAAACTCAGGAGCAGAGTGTCGAGACTGAGAATACTGAAGCTCGCACTGAACCAGGTTATTGCCTGCTGGTGGACGCTTGTGACTCCAAAGACAATCATGGCCACGAGGGCAAGAACAGGACTCGTTGTTTCCCGCCGGACGAAGAGGAATAACAGCCACATCCCCCCAACCAGCGCCAGTGGACCTTGCAGGGCTGCCGGTATCGGCACAAGCGACGGGCGGCCTGCGGCAGCAAACTTTACCATGGCCCATGTGGAAATCCGGCCAAGGGGCATGGTGTGTTCATTGTGCGGTATCCACAGATTGGCGTATGCGGCATCCCAGGTCCATGACCCGATCACGATCTGGAAGTCGTCCGTGACCATCTGCTGTCTGGAAATGGCGCGGCTGTGAAGTATGACGGCGGCCAGACAGGCTGCGATCCCCAGGATGAGAACTCCGTGTCGTTGCATGCCTTCATCCTTCATTCAAGCGGTACGCACGTCAAGGTTTCCCGATCTTCAACAGCAGAACCGCCAGTTCGCCCCTACGTGTTCGGCATCCGGGGCAAATACAGTGTAGAGTGGATTGCCGGCTCGCAGGAAAGAGCCGGACAACTCTTTGCTGGAGTTGCACGACTCCAGTTCATCACGGACGAACCAGCTTACAATCTGTCCCGGCCATTCGGAGGTCCCATGCCGGCTTCACCTGTCCAATTCGACCAGTCAGTTTCGTTTCCGGAGGATTTCTTCGTTTCCAGCGAGAGATTTCCGTCCGACTGCTTTGCCGGAGATAACTCGACCTATCCTGGTAGTCAGGAGTTGGCCCTGTCGCTCCGGCCGGAGGTTGCGTCACTGCAGCGCTGGCTTGATCTCAATGCCTGATCTGGCGGTAAAACTCGCGCGCTTTGTTCAGAAAATCAAGAACCACCTGCTGCCGGTAATCTGCATAAGTCCACGGCCAGGGCTGGAATGTGCCTGCTTCGAAACGCAACGTCACCTCGGCGTAGACCCCATCACGCAAGTAGATTCGATGTGCCTGGTCTTTCATGGTTGCCAGCATGAACTTGCCCAGCGATAGAATGCCCGGATCGAGATTGAGGGGGCGCGACTCCGGATAGGTGGCGGAACTTCTCACCCTCTCTTCCAGCGCGTTGGTACGCAGTTTGGTCTCGGCCAGAAGATCGGCTGGGATCAGATCGCGGAAGACGAAGAACTGTTTGTGCAGGTCCGGTCCCATCGATTTTTCGTAATATGCGGTCTGGTTAAAGTTGTACGTGGGGCTGGTGAGCGCTATCGGGCCGAATTCCGCTTCCAATTTTTCTCGCGCCCAGGCGAGCACCTGTTCATGCCGGCTGAATGAGGCTACGACGAGAAGGACCAGATCAGGAATGTGTGGCTCGGCCATGTTCAGGTGGTAAGTGGTGAGTGGTGAGTGGTGGGGTGGTGAATTTTCGATTTTTGATTGCCGATTTTTGATTGGCCGAAATGCACAGAGCAATCGAAAATCGAAAATCGGCAATCGAAAATACTCACCACTCACCACCTCTAACGAAGTTTTTGCTCCTTGAGCAATTCTTGGAGCCAGCGGAGGTCCTCGTCGTTCAAGGGCACGCTGGGATTGCGCCGTAGTCGATCTTGGCTGCAAAGCCGCCTTGTTCGTAGCAGCGCGTGAAGGCGGCATGCAGATCGAGCACGGTATCGCGATCATCGGTCGCCAGTGGTAGGCGAAACCGCGGCAGCCGCTTTTGCAAGGTGGCGGTGTAGATCTCGTAGCGTTCCGGCTGCGTGGAGCGCATTACCGTGACGGCGTAGTCCCAGTCCGGCAACCCCTCGCGCGAATAGTCCAGGGTTGGTTGCCCCTGAAGAATCAAATCGATCTCCACCAGGCTGGCGCCGGCCGTTTTGCCGTTTTGCCGTTTGTCAAGGTAGGCCTGGCGACCGGCGGCGAGGGTCTTGTTGGCCGGGCTGACGACATCGAGCAGGGTAATCAGCCGGCCGTCGCCGCGCTGACGAATTTCGATGTATTCCTCCTGGTGTTCGTCACGGATGATCGAGGTAAAAAGGGCTTGCTCCGTAACATACTGGCGCTGAGAGGTGCGTGCCCGATACCGATCCACCAGCCCCGGCAGCAGAAGCTGGTATATACACATGACGACCTGGTGATGAAACACCGGCCAAAGCTTTTCGTCTTCAAGGTAAGGGTCCATGCCAGGAAAGGGACTCGGCATAGCTCAATCTCCTGAATTCGTGTTAAGTCCGAGCCCGCAGCGTAAGCAAGGATGGTGACTAACCTTGCTTACGCTGCGGGCTCGGAAATAGTGCGAGAAAACAGTTGGGCACTGGGCCAGGTCGATTCGCGAACTGCATTCTGTTCAACTATGAGCGGCGAATGCCAGTGGACAGATGAAGAAATGCACAGCTGTCCGACTTTTTGCCCTTTTACGAAGAAGTTCGATAAGGCGAGCGGCAGAAGATAACTTACCCCTCGCTCACGCTTCGGGCCAGTGTGACATTGGCCCGAAGCGTGAGCGAAGGGATGGTATCACTTGCCGCACACCTAAATGGAAAGGGTCCCGTCCCCTTTTCGCTTGCACCTATCGAGAGATTCTGTCGGAGGGCGTCCAATCGACATGAAACCGCTCGAACTGCCAGGCATCAGGATCGGAAGGTGAGACCTCGTTCGCTCAAAGGATTCGCCACGTCGCGGAACCCGACAGGCATCCAGTCGACCGGCTGCGATACGACCGGGCCCAAGTAGGGCATGGCTATCTCCATCACCTCGTCATGGGGTAAATGATCGGGTAAGCAGACACCAGCGCGGGGATTGCGGATCATCCAGAAGAGAGCACCAAGCACGGACGCCGCCACCTGCAACGTGGTCGCGTTTTGTCCCGGCACCAGGCGGCGGGTCTCCTCGATGTCCAGCAAGCTGCCGACCCACCACGATTTGAAATCGTGCCCCATCAGCAAGCAACCCACCTCGTCACGACCGCTGACGATGTCGTCGGCCATGACGCGATATCGGTCGTGCAACTTGTAGTTGCGCATCCTCAATTCGTGCAGCGAGGCAATTGCCGCATCGCACGGACAATAAGCGTAATGGACCGTGGGCCGGTAGATGGGCGAACCATCGTCCCCATGAACGGTCAAGGCCTCGGAAATCGAGAAAGCTTCGCCGTGCCGAACCACCATGCCGACGATCTCGCCGCACGGCACCCAGGAGCGAACCCAGGTATTGATGCCGAAGCTCGTGAGGCATATCTGGTTGCGCGGCCCGGAGTTGTGCAGGCGTGCTCCAGCCGGCAGTACACGTTCGTGCGTGCCCCAGCCCATTTCCGCCGGCGCAGTCCCTTCTTCAAAGAAGCCCTCGACGCTCCAGGTATTGACAAACTCGTTGACTTCCTTGGCCCGCTGGGTGATTTGCGTGTCGCGCTCGCTGATGTGGATTACCTTCAGGCCGACAAGCTGGGCCAGCCGGTTGAAGCGCCCCGAGTCAATAGCATCTCGGATCGCAGGGAGGCGCTGGTCACACGGCTTCTCGGCGACGATTTTCCGGCCGATATCGATCAGGCCCATTTTCGTGAAGTGAGACACCAACCCCGGATTGGCCCCGTGATCGACGACAGCCGTCGCCCCACGTCTGTCCCGCCAACCGGCGATCAGCCGGCGGATATCCAAGTGGCGCACGTAAAGCGTGCGATCGGTCGTCAGTGGCCGGTCCGCATAAGGGTCCCACAGCTCGACCGAGGTGTTCACATACAACACCTCGTGTTTATGGCACCAATCCAGCAAGTCCGTGCAGCCCAGGTTCCAGGCCAGGTCCACGATGAGATCGCCTGGGCCGGCATATTGGCCAAGCTGCTCCGCATACGCTTCCCGCGTGATTTCCTCCTGGACATAGCGGACCCCGCGCGCCAGCGCATCGGCGATAAGCTCGCGCTGATCTAGCTTGTCAAGCACCGTGATCTTTTCCGGGGCCATGTCGATGTGCTTGAGAATGAGCGGCAGCGCGCACTGCGAAACCGCCCCGCAACCCAAAACCAACATGCGCCCGTTGAATTTAATCTTTTTCATAGTGAGTGGTGACTAACCTTGCTTACGCTGCGGGCTCGGAAATAGTCTTTCAAACAAAAGGATGAAGGATGAAACCTGTCCGAGCCCGCAGCGTAAGCAAGGGTGGTGACTAACCTTGCTTACGCTGCGGGCTCGGACGCTAACTTTCTCTTAGGCGATGGCCACCGTCCGGGCCAGGCCCAGACCGTTGAAATCCGACGCGCTGGCCGACGTGTAGGCGCCCATGGAAGGCACCAGCAGCAGTTCGCCGATGGCCAGATCGGGCATCAGCTGATCGCGCGCCACCACGTCGGTGGAATCGCACGTCGGGCCGGCGACGATACACGGTTCCAACGGCCTCTCGGTCTCCCCCTCGGCGATCAGGGGGAAGTCGGCATGATCGTAAACCTTGCCGGAGAACGAACCATACAACCCGTCGTCGATGATATACCAGGTGCGTCCCCGGCGCACCGACTTGCCAATCACCGATGTCACCAGCGTGACCGCCTCGGCGCACAGGTAACGGCCCGGCTCGGCGATGATCCGGATCGGCAGGTCCCCGAAGGTCGCATCGAGGGCCTGGGCAAGAGCCTGGCAATAGCTCCCTTGCGACAGAATCACCTGCCGATAGGGAGCGGGGAATCCGCCGCCGATGTCCAGCACTTCAAGCGAAATACCCGCCTCGCTGGCTTGATCCCATACCTGGCGCACTGTCCGCAGGGCGTCGGCAAAATCGTCGGGCGAGAGGCACTGCGAGCCGACATGGAACGACAGCCCTTTCACCCGCAAACCGCAATCGCTCGCACGGTTCAGCAAGTCAGGGGCCTCCTCGGCGGCGGCGCCGAACTTCGCAGAAAGATCGATCACGCTCGAGGACGACGACACCGCCAGGCGCAGCAGCAGATTGGCGTCGGGGGCGTGGCGGACCAGCTTGGGTATCTCGAAAACGCTGTCGAAAGTGAACCAGCGAATTCCCAGGCGGTAACAATCGACCAGATTATTGACGGTCTTGCACGGGTGCGTGTGGAGCATCGCATCGGGCGCAAACCCGGCCTGTAGCGCCCTGCGCGCTTCACCATACGAACACACGTCCACGGAACAACCGGCCTTCCGCAAGGTCCTCAAGATGACCTGGTTCGGGTTGGCCTTGGCAGCGTAGAAAAACTCGACGCCAGGCAGGCTTTCCCGCAGTGACTTGAAGCCGCGAATCAACGCGGAGCGGGAAACGACCAGCAGGGGCGTACCATATCGCGCTGCCAGTCGCCTGGCACGCTCGAAAGAAATGACGGACCGCGCTGCCCGGAAAGTCTGCACAGAAGTCATTTCAAACAATGTCGGCATTTACTGTCTCCTTCTTGTTCTCCCCTAAAATCGGCTTGGTAGCACACGGAGTTGGTCCAATTAACTTGTAATAGGTCCGTTGCCAGCCAGCCGTATGACCGCCCAAACGCTTTGAGCATGCCGCCTACGACTGGACTGTCTGAAGCATTGACTCTTCTTGCAACAACGACTCAATACAACGGGTGCAACCCTGACCCTTGGTCGCAATAGTGAAATGGTTTCGAACTCCCGGAGAACTTCGGTGTGGTTCCGGGAATTCAGGGCGGGGGGGCGGATCAAATCTTGAGGATCATGAACATCTTGAGAATTCGTCGAGTCTTCGATTGCGCGAATGGGCCGGAGTGATAAGGTTCGCGACGCTTGTGATTGCGACAAGACGAGAGGCCAATGCTAATTGGCCATCGGATCAGCAAATACTTTCGAGGAGAAGGCGAAACAGAAGGCTTTTGATTGGCTTCACGCGGGCGCAAGGAATTGCCACAGGCCCCACCGCAACTTCTCTTCGACACCGGGCGATAGATGTCAATGGATTCACGCAGGTGGGGAACCGAAAAAGGTCCAGCGAAGGATGTAGGTAAGTCAGCCATCTCGGTACATAAATCCTCCCGGGGTGCCATCGAAACTTGCCCATGACTCCCACTTGTTACCAGTATACGCTGAATCTCCCCGGTGTCTAGTTGAATTTCGGAAGAATTTCGGGCCTGGATCGGATTCCGCAGGAGAAAGCGCGGAAGGTATTACGGCTCTCCGAATCGGAGCGGAAACCGTATACTTATTTAAGGATGGTATACTTATTTGGAAGAGCCTTATTCGGAGGTAGGTCATGAAAACAGTTGAAATCGTGGAAGCAGGCCAGGGTCAGGTCGTTCCGCTACCCGATGAATTTCGCTTCGCAACGTCCACGGTTTCAATCCGTCGACAGGGCGATGCCGTTATTCTGGAGCCTGTAAAGCCGGTTCACTGGCCGGAACACTTTTTCGACGACATCCGAATTGACGACCCTGCCTTCAAGCGGCCGGATCAAGGCTCAACTCCGCCGGCACCGTCATTCGCTTAAAGCTACCAAACTGTGGCACGATACCTGCTTGACACGAACACATGCATCGCTGTGCTGCGGAACCATGCAACTGTCACCAAACGGCTGACGGCCGTGCCACCTGCGGACTGCACGGTTTCGACTGTCACCAGTTATGAACTCTTCACGGGCGTTGAGAAATGTGCGAACCAGGCGAAGGAGCGTGCCAAGGTGGAATTGCTACTGAAGACGGTTGATGAGTTGTCGTTCGACTCCGAAGCCGCCAAAGAGGCGGCACGAATTCGTGCCCTCTTGGAAGCGCAGGGCCAACCAATTGGGCCCTACGACTTTCTTTTGGCCGGTCAGGCATTAGCGCTTTCCATGATCCTGGTGACCGCAAACACCAACGAGTTCAGCCGGGTTCCGGGCTTGGTGTTGGAAAACTGGCAGATATGAGCTATTGCAAGCAATGAAGCGACACCGATCCTGATGCGCTGAAGGAATCGCGGCAATTATTGTGGTTTTATGAGTCGGGGTTGGAAGGGTATACTTGTTTGGAAGAGCCATGAGAACGCCCTGCTGGACGGAGGCTGACGATGCTGGCTGAAGAATATCCACGCTCGAAGCCTGGCCACGGCATCAGCTATTTCAGGATTTCAGGTGATGAATGTCATCTTGCCTCTGGACGTTATCCGGGTGCTCAACCGTGGCCACATAAGTTTCGTGCTGGTTGGCGCTTATGGACTCGGCGGCTGGATGAACAAACCGAGGGCGTCACAAGATGTTGATGTTGTCGTTGCTCTCCGACAGCATAAAAAGGCTCTCAAGCTTCTGCTGGCAGCCTTCCCCCATCTCGAGCCGGACGACCTACCGGTGGTTACTCGACTTCGCGATCCTGAGACGGGGGACGTTGCTGTCGATGTGATGAAACCCAATCAGCAGTTGTACCGAGAAGTGTTCAAACACACGGTTCGGATCCGTACCGAAGATCAGGAATATCGAATTCCTTCGCTGGAAATGGCCCTGGCAATGAAATTCGCTGCGATGATCAGTCTGACGCGGATGGACACGGACAAAGGGCAGGACGCGGTTGATTTCCGGCGCATGGTCCAGGCGAACGCAGAAATAGACCTTGAGCGACTGGCGGAACTCGGCGATCATGTCTATCCGGGTGGTGGCAGGGAAGTGGTGGAGAAAGTGAGGCAGGTCCCGAGCCGGTGAGAAGCTGATGCTTTAGTCTATGAGGAAGCGAGCGTTGAAGAATGCTGCCTCTCAATTCGGCACGGTGGTCTGAGTTACGACCAGCCGGTGGCGGAAATCCTTTGTTGGTTCCAAGACTCATTCAGTCACTGACGGATGACCCGACGGAAATTGATTGGGCCGAGGTATGGGAGCAAGTATCGCACCAGTGGTCCGGATCCACCACCGCCTTCAGCGGCGGTTCCGCACCTTGTTCGGCTAGCCATTCAACAGAAGATAGCGACTACTCCGGAGTTCCTCCTCGGGCTGGGTCGTACCGTTGATTCCATAGCAGACCTCGGTCCTCCACCAGCAGACCTGAACAACGATTTTGAGGCGGCATTGCGCAGATGTCACCGATTGTTGTGCGTGCTGCGATGACGCCAGGCTATAAGCCTGACGAGTACGTCTGTGTGTTGCACGCCGCTGCCGCGTTGTCAGGTCGTCGAGGGTTGGGAACGCGGCTCTTCTTCGACTTGGTTGCTTCAGGGCCCGAACTAGACTGCCCGAAGTGTGGGGCATATTTGAGTGGGGATTTCAGAGGAGAGCGGACTGGTTTTTCAGTCACGCAACAGCCGATGGCAACCATTATCGGAAAAGGCATGGGTTTCGCCCAGGCAGTTTGAGCGTGGGTTGTATGACGGCGATTCGCCGGCCAAACCGTTCGATTGGTTGGTGGAACTGTGCAAAGCAGCGGAGCAGCCGGAGGTTCTCCGCAAGATCTGCTTGCTGTACGGCAAGCTGGCATGTCCGCTCTGCGCGGTCGAGATAGTAGTAATGTCTGAGTGCGAGCGTCTGCACGCCGAATAGGAGTTGCGGCGTGGCTGCCAGCGACGATTCCAGGAGTCCGAACCCAGGGATGCCTGATAGCGTCATTATGGCCGAGAATGCAACGGAAGCCTGGCGTGCGGGTCGACGCCACAATAGAATTGCTGCTGCCGCGTGTAGAACCTCGCGGAGTATTGGGTTATGGACGAATAGTCGATGCCATACTTTGACTTCGTTTGGACTGAGGAAATCGTAGCTCATCTTGTGGAACACGACATTTCGCCGGATGACTTTGAACGGGCAGTGATGAATCCGGAGCGCACCGGCAAGAGCAGATCCTCTGGGAACCCGGTCGCCTGGGGTTACACCCATGATGGCCGATATATCATGGCCGTATATCAGAAAATCGACTTCGCGACGGTCGTGCCTGTGACCGCGTACGAGGTATCCGAGCCCCGCAGGTGAAACATGCTAAAGAAAAAACACCGTCGGATCGTGAACAAACTGAATGACGCACTGTTGAAGAAAGTTCGTCGATCGCAAGCGCTCATTGCCAAGGAACTGCCGGAGTTGATCGAAAAAGATCAGCGCCTTTATGATGCCATGCAGGAGCCTACCGCCAGCGGAGCATTGCGACGAGCTATGCATTGAGTAGCTCCTCTTGCCGGACTCGGCCGATCGCGCCGAGACCGATATGGACACTCTGGATGCATTCCTGATGGGGGAGCGGCCACTCACTTCCGATATCATCGATCGGCTCACGAAGATTCTGAAACTCAAACTGGAGGCAATTGGCCCCAAACGAAAGCTGCGGCCAGCCAGGGCAGGATGAAACGGCCGAGGCGTTTAGAAAGGGAGAGCCGCAGAGAGTCAAGAACCGTTTTCGGTCTGAGTTGCCGTGGGTCACGGAGGGGAAGGGATGGAGTCGGCCGTTGGCCGCGTCGTTGAGAGTTTGGTGGTTGAGCGGGCAGCGCAACTTGAGGCGGTTCGCCCTCGCTTTAGCGTTAGCTTGCCGATCTTGGAGGCGTGAATCATGCCTGTCCACGACTGGACTCGCGTCACCGATGGAACCTTCCACGATTTTCATTACTCGTGGGTGCTGGAGATCAAACGCGCCCTGATGCGGGGACTCCTCCCGAAGGGCTACTACGTCATGGCCGAGCAATTCGGCGGCGACCTCGGCGCACCGGATGTGCTGACACTTCAGACAGGTACGAAGGAACCGGAACCTGAAGGCCCTCTTGCCGGAACTGCAACATTGACTGAATCACCTCCGCTTGTTCATGCTCGAACGAGAATCCCGCGGGATGCTTATGCCCGCCTGCAACGAACCTCGTGATCCGGCACACAAGCAACGACCGCATCGTGGCCATGATCGAGGTTCTGTCACGCGGTAACAAGTCGAACCGGCACAGCATCCGGGCATTCCTCGACAAGGCGGTGGCAGCTCTGATGGCGGAATTCATCTTTTGCTTGTGGATGTCCACCCTCCAGGCCCTCGTGATCCCAATGGCATCCACGGAGCCATCTTGAGCGAGATCGGAACGGATGAATACGTTCTGGACAGAATGTGCCCATTGACTGTAGCGGCCTATGTTGCAGGGGCTGTCGTGGAAGCTCTGGTCGCACATTTTGCCGTCGGAGAACCGATTCCCCAGATGCCGTTGTTCCTTACCAGCGAGAACTACATACATGTTCCGCTGGAAACGGCCTATATGGCAGCCTGGGACGATGTTCCGTCGCAGTATCAAGAGACCCTTCTGACCACGAGCAACCCTGCCTAACGATATGACCGATCTCTCCGTCACCCTTGGCCGCCTTCACCTGCAAGAACCCGATCCTCGTCGCTTCGGGTACCTTCGGCTACGCTCGTGAGATGGCCGGCATTGTGGACTTCTCCCAGCTTGGCGGTATCATCCCCAAAACCGTGACCCGGCAGCCGCGTGCCGGCAATCCGCCGCCGCGAACTGTTGAAACGCCCTCCGGGATGCTTAACGCCATCGGCCTCGATAACGACGGCATTGAACACTTCATTCAACATCATCTGCCTTACTTGCGAACGCTGCCGACCGCGATCATCGCCAACATCGCCGGCAAGAACGAACAAGAATTCGTGGACATGGCCGAGATGCTGGGACGCGAATCCGGGCTGGCAGGATTGGAGCTGAACCTGTCCTGCCCCAATGTGTCCGGCGGCATCGACTTCGCCACCGATCCCCATGTGACATGCCGGGTCGTACAGAAAGTCCGTGAAGTCTGCCCGCTGCCGTTGCTTGCCAAATTGACGCCGAACGTGACCAACATCGTCGCCATCGCACAGGCCGCTGTCGATGGGGGAGCCGATGCCGTCTCACTGATAAACACCTTCGTCGGCATGGCAATCGATTGGCGACGGCGACGGCCGATACTGGGCAACACCACCGGCGGCGTGAGCGGTCCGGCGATCAAGCCGATGGCGCTGCGCATGGTCTGGCAGGTGGCCCGGCACGTGAAAGTGCCGGTAGCCGGCATCGGCGGCATTGCCACGGTGGATGATGTCATGGAGTTTCTGATTGCCGGCGCCAGTGCGGTACAACTGGGGACGGTCAACTTCTACGATCCGACGGCGTCACGGCGCATCGTGGCAGAATTGCCTGACGCCCTAGCGCAACTAGGAGCGGGGAGTGTGCGGGAGGTGGTTGGTTCACTACAGCTACCCGGCAGCCCGGCCAGGAATTAAGGCGGGCGGCGGATAATAATTTACCATCCCTCGCTCACGCTTCGGGCCAGTGTGCCATTGGCCCGAAGCGTGAGCGAAGGGATGGCGTTACTTGCCGCTCGTCTAAGCAAATAGGATGCATCGGTTCGCGATTGGGCTGCGACTATGCCGCCTGAGCAGTGGGTTGGGAGTTCGCAGTACCGCCGTCAATCAGGGCTCGGCCCAGTCGTTCCACTTCCTCGCGCAGGTTCTCGATCTGCTGTTCGTGTTCTTTGCGCTGGGCGTCGAATATCTCGATTTCCTGCCGGGAGCGGGCCTCTTGTGCCTTCACAAGGGCCACTTCATGTTCCCACGCGGTTCTCTCATCCGAGAGATCTGCTGCTTGCTTGTTGATCTCGGCTGCCCTCTCCCGTAGCTGGCGCTGCCGGTCATCGAGAATCGCGGATTCCGCTTGCAGTTCCTTGCGCTTCTGCTCCAGTTTTCGTTCTTCCGTGGCAGACAGTGCGGCCCAGCGGCAGCGGAGGCGCTCCAGACGTTGCTCGATGCTGGCCGAGCGTTTCGACCGGCCAATGCACTTCTGCCGATATTGCTCGAGAGCCAGTGCCTTCTCGGCGAGCTGGCGCTGCTCCTGTTGCAGGGACGTTTCTTGCTGGGTCTGGGCTTCTCGGACGGCTTTCAGTTGTTTGCGCACCTCCTGGCAGCGGTCATATTCCGCCCGCAGTCGTTCCACCTCCTGACGGCGTTTCTGTGACCAGCGCTGGCGCAAATCCTTCACGATTTCCATGTGCCGTTCTGCCAGGCCTTCGCGGGCCTGAATCTGCGCGAGCAGCGTGCTGCGTTCCGTTTCCCAGGCTGTTCCCTGTGCCGCCAGCCGAGATTGCCAGCCTTCCAGGTTAAGCCTCGTTTGAGCCAGTTCGGCACGGCGTTGCTGTAGCTCACCGTCCTCTGTCTCCAGTGACTGCTTCCGGGCAGCCAGCTCTTGTTCCTGTTCAATAAGGCGGAGGGCGACTGTTTCCAGCTCGGCGGCCGCCGCATCCCGGTCTTGCTGCCATTCTTGCTGCGCATGTGCCAAACGTTCGCACTGTTCCGCCAGGTGTGCGCGTTGATCCGCCAACTCGCTGGCAAGCCTCTCCAGCGCGGCCAGACGGCGTGGATGGAGATCGTCACCCGGCTCAGGAGGAGATGAGACTGCTGCTGGCGGTGTGGCTTCGAGGTTCGTGTTCTGTTCGGCAGCAGGAACCTCGGTATGGGCCGGTGCTGCTGAGCTATCCGGAGGGGCAGCCACCCCCACCCTCACCCTCCCCCCTCCTCGTGGGGGAGGGTGAGGGTGGGGGCGGCTGCCCCGGTCTGACGCATCTGTTGTGCGTGGTCCTGAATCATGCGCCGGTAGTTGCGGACGCGATTTTCCAGGCCCTCGACTTCCTTCTCCATTGCCAGGCGGGTATTCTCCCAGCGTTGTTTCTGCTCGTCCAGCTCGCGTTCGGCAGTGGTCAGTGTCCAGTCGCGGTGCTCCAGCGTTCGGCGGAGTTGCTTCAGCTCCTTGGCTTCCCGCGACCGGTCTTCCTTCCAGCGTTTTTGTTCCTTGTGCAGCCGGTCCCAGGCGGTGCCCAACTGCCGTTTGCCGATTTCGATCTCTCCGTTGCGGCGCTGCTGGTCCTGGAGCATGGCCGCTCTTTCTTGCTGGAGCCGTTCGTTCTCTTTCTCCAGCGCCTGCTGCCGGGCGGTGACGGCCTCTTCACGGCGTTGCATTTCGGCCTGGACTGCTTCCAACTGTTTCTTCGAGCGCTTCCGCAACCGCTTGCGCAACTCGATCAGCCGGCGGTGCTCGGCCTGCGTTTTGCGCAAGGCAAGTGCGGCTTCTTCACGGGTACGGATCACCTGGCGGCGCGCCTCGCCGCCGTTTCGTTCATGGGCCTCTCGTTCCTGGCGAAGAGCCAGACGGGCATCCTGAACCTGTTTCTGCAGCTCCAGCAGGCGGCGGCGCTTTTCTTCCAGATGCGCTGCCAGTTGTTCTTCCTGCCGCTTGAGGGTCACATGCTGTTGCTGGAGGCGAAGCTCCTCCTCGGTCAAGGCCGCCTGCTGGGCCACCACTGCGGCAGCCTGTATGCGGAGGGCTTCCTTCTCATCCCTGGGTACGTCCTCGCCCTGAGTTTTTGCCGGGACAGGCGGTTCAGCGTCAGCATTGGCTCTGGGCAGGCAGACTTGAAATTGGAAAGGGCCGACGGTCAGTTGATCGCCGTCAGTCAAACGCAATGAAGAAACCCGCTCCCCGTTGAGAAAAGTGCCGGTCTCGCTCTCCAGATCGCGCAGGAGCAGACCGTCGGGACCGCACACCAACGCGCAGTGCGTGGCGCTGACTCCGTCGGCACTGAGCCGAATGTCACAATGCGCCGATCGGCCGATCAGAGTGAGCGTCGGATTCAGGCGCTCGCCGTGTCCCGCTGCGCCGGCCGGTCTGAACGATCAGTGCCGCGCCGGCACAATGGCTTTCCGTGTCAGGCGGGGAATCGTGAATCGGCTCCATCCAGGGAATCCTCGTGATGTCCGCGATGAGACACACAATAATATCGGCTATTGCCCTGGATGGGGGGTATGAATATCCGGCAAATCCGTTGGAGGTCTTTGCAATTTGCGCCGGCTACCTACGTTCCCAGAGCACGGTTAAGCTCCTTCGTCAATTCGTTCTCTGAAGGGAAATGGGCAATCTCAAGAAACGGCTTCTCATCGCCCTTGAAGATGAGTACGCGCGGAATCGTGCTGACACGGTACTTGATGGCCAGATCCTGGTTATCATCCACGTTGACCTTGCCAACCTTGACTTTACCGTCGAACTGCGTGGCAATGCGGTCGATGGTCGGACCCAGCTGCCGGCATGGGCCGCACCAGGGAGCCCAAAAATCGACAAGCACGGGCTTGTCGCTGTTGACAACTTCTTCTTGCCAGTTCGCGGTAGTGAATTCCTTGACGTTTGCGTTTGCCATGATTCTCCGCCTTTCTTGCGAGACTTCAACCAGGACCGGACACGTTATCACGGGCGGCCGATCCACGGGGACATTATAGGAACGGGCGAACTTGACGCAACGGTGATGGTGCTCTAAGATTCTCCTCTAGCGTCGCAAGGCGGTGCGGCCCCGTCGTCTAGAGGTCTAGGACACGGCCCTTTCAAGGCCGCGACACGGGTTCGAATCCCGTCGGGGTCAACTTGCTTTCTGGTAAGTAATTGCGTCCCGATCCACGCGCAGAACTGACGCTACCCACCGTGACACGGCTGGAAAATGGGCAATGTTGCGCCAAGGTACAAATGTGATAATCCCTATCCAATGAAGGAGACCAGTCATGTCCCGTTTCACATTCACTCGTCGCCAATTCTTGCGGAAATCGGCCGCGGTTACAGCAGCAGCAGCTGTCTTTTCCCACCTGGGGACTAGTGGCCATGCCTGGGCCGAATCGCCCATGGCTGATCCCGGCGCGGCGCCGCCGGGAACCGAGAGCAAACCAGCCAGCCGGGTGGCACTCACGGCTGGGGATAACCGTCCAGACAACGTCCTCCGCGCTTTGCGGATGTTCGAGAAGGAAATTGCCCGCGTCATCGGCAACCGCCGGGTGATCGTCAAGCCCAACAACGTCTCCACGGACATTCAGCTCGCGGCCACGCATGCCGGTTGTCTGGAAGGAATTTTCGAGTTCCTCAAGAGCGATCGGCAAACTGGAGAACACGGTCATTGCCGAGTCAGCGGCCGGCCGCGAGACGCAAGCCGGCTTCGACAACTTTGGCTACACGCTGCTTGCCAAGAAATATGGCGTGAAGCTCCTGGACCTGGACGAGCAGGGCCAGCAGATGGTCCATGTCATCGACGAGTCAGACTTCCACCCTCGCGCGGTGCGCATGTCCAAGTTGCTGCTCGATCCCGGCACCTTCATCATTTCGGCAGCCATGTTCAAGACCCATGACAGGGTGGTGGCGACGCTATCGTTGAAGAACATCATCTTGGGGGCGGCTCTCAAAGATGCGAAAGTCGCCGGTGGCAGCGACAAGCCCGGCAGGAAGAGCGACAAGCCCATCGTTCACGGCGGCGGCTTCCGCGGCATCAACTACAACCTCTTTGCCTTGGCCGATCGTCTGCACCCTCACCTGGCCGTCATCGACGGCTACGAGGGCATGGAGGGCAACGGACCGGTGGCCGGCAAGCCAGTGGCGCATCGCGTGTGTGTCGTAAGTCCAGATTGGCTTGCGGCCGACCGCGTCGCTGTTGAACTAATGGGCATCGACTTCAAGAATGTCGGCTACTTGAACTACTGTGCGTTGGCCGGCATGGGCGAAGCCGATCTGAACAAGATCGAAGTACACGGCGACCCAATCGCTCGCCACGTGAAGACCTACAAACTGTCCGACAACTATGAGCAGCAACTCGTCTGGAAGAACCGGCCAAAAAGCTAAGTGGGCCTGGTCTCTTCCACGATGAACATCCAAGGCAGGGTATAGGGTTGGCGCAGCGCCCCGCAAGTTGGGCCTAGCCGTGGATCCTCATTTCTTCTGGGAGTGCCTCGCTAGCCGCATCAGGAACCCATTCCCAGCCCCCGCCACTACTCCTCCGCCGCGAGTTTAGCGACGCTTCGCAGAAGCGTTGGCGGCATACGCTTCTACGAAGCGTCGTTAAACGCGAAATTGTGTCCGCTCCGCCTTTCGTTTGCGATGCTTCTTGTGAGCAGCCAAGGGTGACAGCAAATGCGACCGGGCCGCGTTGGCCTGGTGAGCTGCCACCCGGGCGCTAGAACAAGGAGCATAAGATGAATACCTTCAGTAGCAAGACTCGTTTGGTGTGGGCTTTGGTGGCCGGTTTGGTGACGATCATGAGCGGCCAGACGGCGCTTGCCCAGCAACCCAACCCCTACCTGCCTCGTCCGCCCATCAGCCAGCCCCAGCCTTTCGGCGGCGGCGACGTCATGGCCCAGGCGAAGCAAACCTTCCTCAGCAGCCCCGACGTCCAGAAAGGGTTCCCGCATCTCGGCACCGACTTCGACGTGATCGAAGCCCCGACCGAAAAGAAGAACGCCTTTGGACATGTCCTCGGCGAACAGACCTGGGTCAACCCCGAGGCCGGCACCCCCGACAATCCGCTGGCCGGCATGGATCGGCTCTTCGGCAGCCGTGGTTATCATCGCCTGCCGGACTTCGATGTCTCTCTCAAGCCGGGTGTGAAGAAGATAGTCCTCTATGTAACCATCAAGGCCGACGGCGAAGCGGACCACATGGCCTCGGCGGCCCGCCAGGAAGCAGACGGCACCTGGACCATGAAGGTCGGCCAGCTGGCCACGATTAAGTTCAAGGACCTCGGCCAACTCCGCGGCCCCCTCTACGGAATCCCCTACGCTGTCTATGCCCGCTGATGGCTGCTGCACCGGGGACGGTCCAACCGTTCCCGGTGTTTTTTTCGCGCCGGGCCCAATCAGAGTTCATCCATAATTTTCAACACAAAGGCACAAAGAACACAAAGAAGGAAGGCAGATCGTGGATGGAGAATAGAGGATAGAGAATCGAAGATGGTGAACACCGAAGAGCCGGGCCGCCGATTTTCCATCCTTATTCTTCTATCCTCCACCTCTCTTGGCCTTCTTCTTTGTGTTCAAGGTGGTGCTCTATGCGACTCAGGCCAAGAAGTGACCAAGTGACAGGGTGACAAGGTGAACGAGCAATGCTCTGCTTTGTCACCCTGTCACTCTGTCACGGTCGCACGATGCTTGCTCAGCGACCCAAAGGTCCGCCCAGACCGCCGGTGCGAATGCGCTTCTGGACGTCCACTTCGAGAACGCCGAAGAAGTTCTCGTGACGATTGACGGCAAAGGCCAGCGCGTTGAGGAGCCGCTTGGCCGTGTAGTAGTTGATCACCACCTGACTGGTCAGGCGGACCGGTCCGGTCGGGACCGAATCGCCGGCAGAATTCAGGCCGAAGCCGAACAGCAGCTCTTCCGGCAGGCCGATGACCTGGCAGTAGTTGGCATAGATGCTGGAAAGCTGGCTGCGGTCCACGGGGAACTCGGTCGACTGGGCCGGGGCCGACGGCGGCAGAGGCGGAAGCTGGATCTGTGGTTGCGGCGGCGGCGGTTGAACCGGCGTTGGGGAGAAGAGCCCTGGTACAGATTGTGCCTGAACCCATTGAGGTGGCCCTCCCTCTTGCCGCACCATGTCGGTAGGCTGGACCACGCCTGATCCAGCGAGTTGTTGCAGAACGACAAAAGGAAACGGACCAACCTTGTTTTTGCCGTCTTTTGTGTAATACCACTGATCTGTCATGCGTTTACCCCTGGTGTCAAGGACTACTTCGGCTTATGCACGCTGATTGTGCATGTGGCGGAGTGAGTTGTGGCGTTTGGCACACCTACCGCCTGGCCGGTGATCTTGATCTGTTCATTATCACCTGACGGAGCAGTAGACTGAACCGTAAGGTTGATAAGTGCCGTGTTTTGTCCTTGCAGGATAATCATCGAGTCTGTGTTCTGCGAGACGATCCCGGACGGCAAGTTATTCAATGCAAGAGATATTGGGCCTTGAAAACTATCCGTCCTGCCGCGATCAACCGTGACTTGCACCTGCACATTGTCTCCAGGGTGTACCCGGTTCGAGCCCTGTATATTGGCTTTCAGAAATATACTGGTCGCCGTGGCCATCGCTTGATTGAGATCATTCATCGCTCTCTGCACATCGCGATCCTGCGGCGCTAGCTGGTTTGCTAGCTGCAGTTTGTTGCTCGCCACATCGAATTGCTTGGCTCTGATCGCCGCATGGGCGTCGTTGACAAGCTGTCGGACCTGCTGCGGGGACTGCGTGCCTATCGCCTGATTGAGATCATTCATCGCTCTCTGCACGTCGCGATCCTGCGGCGCTAGCTGGTTTGCTAGCTGCAGTTTGTTGTTCGCCACATCGAATTGCTTGGCTCTGATCGCTGCATGGGCGTCGTTGACAAGCTGTCGGACCTGCTGCGGGGACTGCGTGCCTATCGCCTGATTGAGATCATTCATCGCTCTCTGCACATCACGATCCAGCGGCGCTAGCTGGTTTGCTTGCTGCAGTTTGTTGTTCGCCACATCGAATTGTTTGGCTCTGATCGCCGCATTGGCGTCGTTGACAAGCTGTTGAACCTGCTGCGTGGTCTGAGCCTGATTGCGATCATTCGGCGTGTGGAAATACTGGCCGGTCGGTAAAATGTGAACCCATTTTGTCTGGTTGTTGTTCTGGAGAATTTGCAGTTTGAAACCGGATGGCGCATTGGCACCGCTCATCATCTGTTCTGCGTAGAGAATTGTCGAACCCGGATACCTCTGGACCACGGCATTGGCGACAGCAGGAGGCACAGAATTCACCGGGGTTTCCACCGTGACAAGCACGTGGGCGGTCTTGAAAACCAGTTCCATCATGCTGCCGTCTGGATTCTTTACGGTCACTTCGTAGCGACGGTCCCTTTCGTGAGCACTGACCGGCGTGGCGTTTATGGTGGCCAACATCTGCTTGATGTCATCCGGAAGGTTGTTGATCGGAATCTCTGCGGCTGGCACCGTTGTCTTCGAGATCAACAATCCCAGCACGGTAAGACAGGCCAGTTTGCTGAGGATACGCATTGTTCTTCTCCTGATTGTAAAGCTCGGTTTCAAGTGGGTATGCTGATGACAGAATGTCTTCTGCCTCAGCACAGAGCCTATCCCCTAGTTTTTGACGTTTTCTGCCTGCAAATGGTTCCAGGAAAAGTGAATTTGGCGAGCCCAAGAGACAATTTCCACCGGAAACTGTCCAGTGGGCTTCCCTTGCGTCCACCCGGCTGTCCGCGGCAGGAAGAGGATCGCCTCCGGCTCGCTGCGTCAGTTGCCACACAATCTCGTTGACACCCGGCTGCGGCAGGCATAATGTTACCAAGACAAGCGCCCATGCCGCGACCGAGAGGGAACGGCCGCTGTCACCGCTTCCTCATGGTTGCAGCTCAGCAACGCTGTCTGATTGGTTGCGCCCACCTCGGAAGACTGTGGGTCTGCCAATTTCTCTATCTCTTGCCTGGAGGTATGCCATGTCGAACCGCGGTCATTTTGCTGCCGAGCCGACCGAACCGCCCAAGGAAATCACCAACGCCATCGGCGTGAAGCTGGCCCTGATCCCGGCCGGTAAGTTCTTAATGGGATCGCCGAAGGACGAGCGGGAGCGCTTGCTGCACGAAGAGCAGCACGAAGTGTCGATCACCAAACCGTTTTACCTGGACGTCTATGAGGTGACTCAGACCGAGTACGAGAAGGTCATGGGGAACAACCCCAGTTACTTCTCCCCCCGGGGCTACGGCAAGGACAGCGTCAAGGACATGGACACTGGGCAGTTTCCGGTGGAAAATGTCTCCTGGGACGATGCCGTGGCTTTCTGCGAGAAGCTGTCGGAGTTTCCGGAAGAGAAGAATGCTGGGCGGGTTTATCGTCTGCCGACCGAGGCCGAGTGGGAGTATGCCTGCCGGGCCGGCACCAAGACGCCTTTCCACTACGGCGATTCGCTGTCGTCCAGGCAGGCCAACTTTGACGGCAACTTCCCGTATGGAGGAGCCGACAAGGGGCCGAATCTTGGGAGAACGGCGAAGGTTGGCTCGTATGCTCCCAATGCTTTCGGCCTGTACGACATGCATGGTAACGTGTGGGAGTGGTGCCAGGACCGGCATGCTGCGAACTACTACAAGAGCAGTCCCAGGGAAGATCCCCCGGGGCCCACGCAGGCCTGGCTCCGGGTCGTTCGCGGCGGGAGCTGGAGCTTCCACGGCTGGAGCTGCCGGTCGGCGTACCGTAGCGGCTGTGAGCCCGGCTACCGGGGCCGCGACCTTGGCTTCCGCGTGGCCGCAGTTCAGTCGGGGCGCTGAGCCGGGGTGGTGAGTGGTGAGTGGTGAGTGGTGAGTGGTAATGGCCTTCTTCACCACTCACCACTAACCACTCACCACTCACCCGTTCATGGTGGGGCTGCCAAACTCTATCTCTTGCCTGGAGGATATGCCGTGTCGAACCGCAGTCATTTTGGCACCGAGCCGGCCGCGCCTCCCAAGGAAATCACCAACGCCATCGGCATGAAGCTGGCCCTGATCCCGGCCGGTACGTTCCTGATGGGCTCGCCGAAGAACGAGCAGGAACGCCTGCCGGACGAAGAGCAGCACGAAGTGTCGATCACCAAGCCGTTTTACCTGGGCGTCTACGAGGTGACCCAGGCCGAGTACGAGAAAGTCATGGGGAACAACCCCAGTTACTTCTCCGCCAATGGCTACGGCAAGGGCAGCGTCAAGGACATGGATACTGGCCGGTTTCCGGTGGAAATGGTCTCCTGGGACGATGCCGTGGCTTTCTGCAAGAAGCTGTCGGAGTTGCCGGAGGAGAAGAAGGCGGGGCGGGTTTATCGTCTGCCGACCGAGGCCGAGTGGGAGTACGCCTGCCGGGCCGGAACCAAGACGGTCTTCCACCACGGCGATTCGCTGTCGTCCAAGCAGGCCAACTTTGACGGCAACTACCCGCATGGAGGAGCCGGCAAGGGGCCTTATCTTGAGAGAACGGCGAAGGTTGGCTCGTATGCTCCAAATGCTTTCGGCCTGTACGAGATGCATGGTAATGTGTGGGAGTGGTGCCAGGACGGGCATGCTGAGAACTACTACAAGAGCAGTCCCAGGGAAGATCCTCCGGGGGGACCTGCGCATGCTTCGTCCCGGGTCGTTCGTGGTGGGGGCTGGGACGACCACGGCAGACTCTGCCGGTCTTCGTCCCGCAGCAGGGGCAATCCCGACAACCGGCGCCGCTACCTGGGCTTCCGCGTGGCCGCAGTGGCGAGGTGAAAGATGCTTGGCAAAAGACTCTCGGCGCTTATGACGTTCATGGTTGTGGTAGCCGCGCCCGCGGCAGCGGAGCCGGTTCCGGCGGCAGCACCCAAAACGGTGAGAGTTGCGGCGGTGCAATGCTCTTCTGAGTTAGGCAACGTAGCCGCAAATACCAAGAAGTTGACCGAACTGGTCAAGGAAGCCGGCGCGAACGGTGCCAAGATCGTGGTTCTGCCGGAAACCGCCATCACTGGCTATTTGTCACAAGACCTGAAGACGAACTGGCACGTCAAGGGCAGGCCGATCGAAACAGAGTTCACCGGCATGGACCCGGCCAAATTCGCAGAGCCAGTGCCGGGGCTTTCTACCAAGCACTTCTGTCAACTCGCCAAGGATCTCGGTATCTATCTGACGATTCCGTTCCTGGAGGTCGATTTCCAAGAGGGCCGGGACAAGCCTCGTTACTTCAACACCGTCTGCCTGGCAAACCCAAAAGGCGAGTTGGTCGCCCATTATCGCAAGTTGACACCGTGGCCGCACCCGGAGCAGTCCTGGGCGACTGCTGGGGACCGCGGCGTGCAGACCTGCGACACCGAGTACGGTCGCGTCGGCCTTGGTATCTGCTACGATATTCACACCATTCTGGAGAAGTACCAGGGAAAGGACTTGTGGGCACTTTTGTATCCGATCGCCTGGGTAGACGATGAACACCCGGCGGAGTGGTTCTTCCACAAACTGCCCGAAAGGGTGAAACCGTTCAAGCACCATTTGATCGGGGCGAACTGGAGCGTTGATCGGAGGCAGGATTGGCGGGGATACGGGTTCAGTGTGATTATTTCGAGCGAAGGCAAAGTAGTGTCGGCGGCAAAGAGTCTGTATGGTTCGGAGATCGTCTACGCGGAGTTACCGACCGCAAAGCCGGAGTAAGGCCGGGTGGATACACGTGAGAAAGCGAAGACCCTGAACCTTCCCTGATCGCTGCCGACGATGCCGTGCTCACCAATGCCCGGATACTGGCTGAAGAAGATGTCGGCAGCGAGCGCTGCCGGTGCCGTCGTGCGGTCGTTGTCGGCCGCCAGAATCGTTAAGACGCCATCTCCTGTCCGTGGCACGGCATTTGCGCTCACATCCGGTCCTGCCGTTGTGTAATACGATGCCATCGCACTGCTCACCAGCAAGTGCAGCAGAGCCGCCAGGTTCGCGGTGTCGGCAGCAGGAGGATAAGCACCGCCAACACTCGCGCTGACGATCAAATGTTGTGGCGCATCGCCGACGGGTTCGGCTGACTGGGCCAGCGTTCCCGGAATGATCGGACTGACTACCATCCGGTCCGCCGGTACAGCGGGAGAAGGATCGCTCAGTTTCACTGGTGTCACGTTTATGCGGCCATCCAGCAGATCGCCCGCAGCATTGTTAGGCTGCGGCTCCAGGTCGAACAGAAAGTCGCCGTCGCCGAGCGGTTGCTGCGCCGCTCCAGCGGCGCCGGGCGCTGCCGGCGCCAGCGTAGGCGACTGTACCGTGATAGTGCCCGTCACTCCGAACCCGGGACGCGGTTCCACGTCGAACAGGAAATCGTTGCCCTGGTTGTCGGTACCACCCAGCAAGGAGGACTTGTCGCCGATCGCCTGCTGCAGCGTGACGGCCGCCGCTCCCGCCGGGGCGTTGTCCTTGACGTGGAAGCCGATCGTCAGCAGGCTGCCGCTGCCGAAGCCCGACAACCCGCCGCCCTCCCGGTAGGCGCTGATCAGGATCGTCCCGGACGCACGGTCCAGGCTGACGAGGAAGTTGCCGAACGTCCAGGCGTTGCCGGCCGCGTCCTGCCCAGGCTCGCTCAGCAGGCTGCCGGGCTGAATGTCCGCCAGCGCGGTCACGTCCAGCCGGCTGGCGTCGTACGACAACGCCAGATCGACCGCGTCCAGGCCGTCGGAGTAGTCCAGGTTGACCGGCACCACCAGAGTCGCTTGCGGTTTCGCCGTGAAATCGGTCGGGATGGTGATGGTCGGGTCCGTGCCAATGGTGATTCCACCGCGGACGCCGACGGACGGTAACGACGGAATCTGCGGCGGCGGCGTAGCCGACACCGCTGCCTGGGCCACGCGCTGGGAGTCGGACGAGTTGAGTTTCCCGTCGCCGGTGATGTCCCCGATGATGAGCGGATCGGCCAGGGGGTAGCCCTTGAAGCCGCTATCCAGGTTCGCCGGGAAGCGGGCGATATCCAGCGAGTCGTTCGCACCGTACGACATATCGGGGACGACGTCACCGAGGAAGCCGACCACCTGGACGGCCTCGCCGTCGTAGGCCGGAACGGCGCCGCTGTTGACAGACAGGCTTTGCAGGTCGAGGACCTCCTTGGACGTGTATGGAGCGCTGGCCGGCACGTTTGCCGCCAGGTTGACGAACGCCTTTCCGGTATTCGCCGCCAGTGTGATGGGGCGCTTGAGTTGAAGGTCACCTTCGCCAGGCCGGCCGTGCTGGTGTCGAAGGTGGCGACCGTCCCGCCAATGCCGGTGGCGCCCGTGATGGTGAGCATGCTGGAGTTATAGGCCAGGTTGAACGACACGCTGGTGACGGTGACCGGGCTGCTCGAATTATTGTCCAGGCTCACCGGAATGCCGTTGCTGCTGCTAGCCGGCAGGTTCACCGTCTGGCCCGGACCGCGGGCAAAGTCGGGCAGGCTGACGACCACCGCGACGGAGGGGCCGGGCGCCACGGTGAAACTGGTGACATAATTGCCGCCAGGAGCGTTGCCGTCGAGCAAACCGCCGCTGGTGTCCTGGAAGCCGTTGCTGGCGCGTGCGCAACGTCAGCGAGTAGGTGTCGCCGGGGGTCAGCACGCCCTTGCCCGAACTCCCGGTCTGCCCGGTCTGGACGAAGGTAATCTGCGTGCCGGTGGGATCGACTATCAGGGAGCCGCGAATGTTGGTGCTGGTGGTAGTGTCGACGAAGGTCACGTCAGCGGGTCCAAAGTACCCGCCCGTTTGAATGTTGATGTCGTAGAGATTGAGCGTGCTGACCTTCAGGGGCTGGTTGAACGTAATCGTGAAGCCGGTGGCGGTCGGCGCGAACGAGCTCACGGCCAGCGCGCTCGGGGTGACTATCTGGTTCAGGGGATTCGAAGTGCTGGCATTGAAGTTGGTATCGCCGCTGTAGACTGCCGTAATGGTGTGCGTGCCGACCACGTTGATGACGGACGACGGAGCAAGGAGGGTAGCCATGTCGGGGCTGCCGGCGTTCAGTGTCCCCGTCCCTATTGACGTGCTGCCGTCCTCGAACGTCACCGTACCCGTAGGCGTGCCCGCGCCCGGACTAACGACGCTGACCGTGGCCGTGAACGTCACCGGCTGGCCAAACACCGACGGATTCACCGATGAGGTCACCATCGTTGTCGTACTGGCCTGATTAACCGCCTGCGGGAAGTTCGCCGACGTGCTGCCGTAGAGGTTCGTGTCGCCGCTGTATATCGCAGTAATCAGGTGGCTACCCACTGTCAAGCTGCTGGTTGTGTAGAATGCCGAGCCAGGGCCGAAAGGGAGGTACTCACAAGGCACGGCAGCCAATGGGCTGCCGTTGTCCAGAAACGTTACCGTCCCTGTCGGGCCGCCGCCCCAGATGACATCCGGCCCCAGCAGAGGGTCCACCGTTGCCGTAAGCGTCACGCTCTGGCCGAACACCGACGTATTGGGCGAAGAGGTCACTGCGGTGGTTGTGCCCGCCTTACTGACCGTCTGCAGCACGCTGCCGCTGCTGGGCGTAAAGTTCGTGTCGCCGCTGTAGCTGGCCGTGATCGTGTGCGTGCCCGCCGAGAAAAACGATCGCGTCAACGTTGCCATTCCACTGCTGAGTTGAGCCTGACCGAGGAAACTGCCGCCATCGAGGAACGTTACCGTGCCTGTCGCCAACGCCGTGCCCGCGCCCGGACTGACGACGCTGACCGTGGCCGTGAAAGTCACCGGATGGCTAAGCACCGACGGATTGACAGACGATGTTACTACCGTGCTCGTGTTTGCCTTGTTGACCGTCTGCAGGAAGTTCGCGGACATGCTGGGGTTGAAGTTGATGTCGCCGCTGTAGCTGGCCGTGATCGTGTGCGTGGTCACCGTGTTGATCACCGACGATGGCGCGGTCAAGGTCGCCTGGCCGCTGCTCAGGCTCGTCGTCCCCAGCGACGTGCTGCCGTCGCTGAACGTCACCGTGCCACCGTTGTCGAACGTGCCCGAACCTGCCGTCACCGTCGCCGTGAACGTCACGCTCTGACCGAACACCGATGGATTCGTCGAAGAAGCCACCGTCGTCGTCGTGCTGGCCTTGTTCACCGTCTGCAGCACGCTGCCGCTGCTTGTCGTAAAGTTCGTGTCGCCGCTGTAGTTGGCCGTGATCGTGTGCGTGGTCACTGTGTTGATCATCGACGACGGCGCGGTCAAGGTCGCCTTGCCGCCGCTCAGGCTCGTCGTGCCCAGCGACGTGCTGCCGTCGCTGAACGTCACCGTGCCGCCATCGTCGAAGCCACTAGCCGACACCGTCGCCGTAAACGTCACGCTCTGACCGTACGACGACGGATTGGTCGACGACGAAACCGTCGTTGTCGTGCTGGTTACCCCACCTGTCACAGTCTCCGACCAGGCACCTGAGGTGGGGCTGGCGCTGAAGTTAGTGTCACCAGAAAAGACGGCCTTGATCGTGTGTGTGCCCGCTGACGAAAAGCTGGTCGTGTACGTCGCGGTACCCGTGCCAGCGATCACCGTAGCGGTGCCGATGGAAGTACTGCCGTCTGAAAAAGTCACCGTCCCAGTAGCGTAATTTGCAGACGCCGGGACCGTCGAGGGAGAGGTGTTGGCAATTGTGGCTGTGAAGGTGACGGGCACGCCCGCGTTCGACGGATTGGGCGACGAGGTTAGCGCGATCTGCGTGGCAGCCTTCTCAACAGTCCAGCCACTCCAGTAGAACTCGTTGTCGGTCTCGTTGTCCTCGCTGACGGTCAGAGTGGAGTCGGCCCATAAAGAGATCATGTGAGCCCCCACTGGAACCGGCGAATTGCCTAACCCATAGGTTCCGAACCAATAATCATTGTAAGTAATGTATCCTCCTGCTAAAAGGTTACTGCAAGTCCATTGGTTATAGAAGATGTCGACTCCATCAAACTGCGGCCTATTGTAAAAGGTTCCGGTTACACTCACCTCACTGGAATTAAGGACTGACCCGTCAATGAACAGCTTCTGACCAAAATAGAGAGGGCTGTCGTTACGGTGGTCACCGGTGTGATTCTTAATCACCATCGGACCATCCCAGTCAGTGGGTGCGGCGGGCAAGAGGTTTGGCACAAAGTTAACCGGCAATGACGCACTGGGGCCGTAACCCGCGAGGGAATTCCATGCGCGGACGTAAAAAGTATGATTTCCGCTTCCGGTCGCGTTGGTGTCGGTCGATAAGCTCGTCGTGTAAGCGGAATTAGGCGTGGAGGTGTCCCATCCGTAGTAGTAGCGGTCCACTGTGCCGGAGGCCGCGGTCCACGAGAAAGTCAGTGCTGTCATCTGGCCAGTAACATTGTCGGTGTGACTGCTGCCAGTATCATCCGCCGTAGCGAGGTCCGGCGTTCCCGGAGCGCCAGGAGGGAGGCTTTCGGCAGTCAACGCGACTTCGTCTACCCAAACGCCAGCCGCGCCGCCTGGGACTACGCTGCTATCGCTTACGAAGTCAAAACTGATAATGAGGTTAGTTTGGCCCGCGTACTGATTCATGCTCAGTGTCTTCGTCTGCCATATGTAGGCACTCTGATCTCCGCTGATCGTCATCAAGTTTGCCCAGGTGCCCGACTGATTTCGAACATTCACTTGGAATGTGTCGTAATTCGCCTCGGTGTTCATCCAGTACTTGAATGCAAGGGAGGCCGAGGTAT
>CAWDRY010000011.1:0-21769 GCA_963804745.1 uncultured Gemmataceae bacterium | reverse complement strand
CGTTTTTTAGTGGGTAACTTTTGCCCCGGAAAGGTGTTGAACCCTCGTAATTTCCTGAAAAGACTCTCCTTCCCTTCCGGGGGAATTCTTGTCATGCTCATGCTATGGCAAAATTCAAGCATCTCCAAGACATTTACCGGTTCCCCGGCTTTGTACCTTTTTGCGCATCCACGGCCTGTTTGGCGATCCCCAGGCGGTGGTTATCACCTTGCAGCGCCGCCGAAAAAAACGGTTTGCGGTATCTGTGGTCAGGCCTATCACAGTTACTACGACAAGCGGCCACGACGCGTACGCGACCTGTCCTGTGGCGACAAACGGGTTTACCTCGCTTTCCAACTCCGCAGGGTCCAGTGTTCCCAGTGTGGCGGCGTGAAAAACGAACGGCTCGACTGGCTCGCCGACAACCCTCTGTACACCAAGCGGTTCGCCTTCTTGGTGGGTCGGCGCTGTCGCCAGACCACCATCAAGGAGGTAGCCGAGGATCTGTTCCTCGATTGGCACGCCGTCAAGGAGCTGGACAAGCAATACATGCGCGAACAACTGCGCCGGGCAGGGACGCCTGCTCCCAAAGTAATCGGCATCGATGAGATTGCCATTACCAAGGGGCACAACTACCGCATCGTGGTCAGCGATCTGGAGCGTGGCCGTCCCATTTGGTTCGGGGGCAAGGACCGCTCCGAGGAGAGTATGGATGAATTCTTCACCTGGCTCGGCCCGGACAAATGCGGCACAATCCGCTTGGCGGTCATGGACATGTGGAAGGCTTTCCGCACTTCCACCCTCAAGAAGGGCAATGCTCCCCAGGCTACGATTCTGTACGACAAGTTCCATGTCCTCATGCACCTGGGCGAAGCGATGGACAAAGTTCGCAAACGCGAATACGCACGCTTGTCGGACGCGGATCGACGCTTTATCAAAGGCCAGAGGTATACACTACTGTCTCACTGGGGGAACCTCACGGCCAACGGGAGGACGGCACTGAAGCTGCTATTCAAGAGCAACAGCCGGTTGAACAAGGCTTACCTCCTCAGGGAATCGTTTGACCAACTCTGGGACTACAAGAGCCCAGCGTGGGCACGGCGTTTCTTCGACCAATGGCGCAACGCTCTCCGTTGGCAACGGCTGGAGCCTTTCCAAAAGTTTGCCCAGATGGTCGAGGCTCACTGGGACGGGATCGAGGCGTATTGCCACGAGGAGAACAAGGTGCCCCTGGGATTCGTAGAGGGCATCAACAACAAAATCCGTGCCATCCAAAGACGGTCTTACGGATTCCGGGATGAGGAGTACCGCCGCCTAAAAATTCTCACTTGCATGTTGCCGAAACTGTGAAAATCGCCCACTAAAAAACGCGAAGAGCCGGAATTGCTTCTCGATGGTCCAACGCCCGTGATAGACTTCGGTAATCTGTGCGGCCGGGACCTTGTTGGGCAGGTTGGTCAGCACCACGATGGTACGCTCGCCGTCGCGGGTCTTCTGGAACAACCGCAGTTCGATGCGACGCAGGTGCATTACGGCCCCCGTGTCCGGATTGGTGACGGCGATCAGCTGTTCGTACACCGTTCCTGTTTTGGTCTGGCCGCTTTTTTGCAGTTTACCGAGCGCTCGCCAGGGCAGGTTTGTGCTGTGTTGACGCACGATAAAGAAGGCGCGCCTGGCCGCCACGCCCCAGACGAAGCGCGTCGTGCAAAAGTTGCGGTCGGCCACCACCAAGTCGTTGGCCTGGAGGCGGGGCAAGACCTGCGTCACCAAGGCTCGTTCCTGAGTATAGGCGTCTTCGCACAGCACCAAGTCGGTAACCAGTCCTTGAGCCGGTTCGTACACGACCAGCGATTTGCCCGGCAAGCAGGCATTCAGCCACTCCCGCAACGGCTTGAGACGGTGATCGGTGCCGGCCAGGACATTGCCGTCGAGGACACGCAACCGATAGCCCGGAATGGCTGGATACGTGGCAGGTGGCACGTCTTCCAGCAGTCCACCCAGGCGTTCGGCACTGCAGCGCACCAGGGCCTCGGTGGCCGCGAGATTGATGCGCCCGAGCTTGGTATAAACCGCCTGGTAACTGGTTGTGATCGTAGGCGCGTTGGCGGACTGATCGGCCTTGTAGGCCGCAAACACCGAACGCCGCAGTCCGGCAGACACTTGAATAAGCAGGCCGACCAGGGCGGTGATGGTCAGTTCGCGGGTGTATTGCTCAGGCGCATGTTCTGCGAAAAGCTGCTGCAACGTGGGTTCGTCGAGCAACCATTCGAGTGTACCTCGGATCAGAACCCCCAAGGGCACGGCCTGACAGTGTTGCACAATGGAAACGGGCAGGGTGTCGAAAGCGGGTTGGGCCAACAACCGTTCCAGAGGATCGGGCTTTTTGGGAGTGGGAGGGAGACGCATCCTTGCCTCGCAGCAAAAAGGAAATTGGGATGTAATCCATTACCGACTCATAGGATATGAAAAGATACTCCATGTTGAAAGTCCTGTGCCTTACAGCCTCACTTCGTTCCTTGCCCTTATTCGTAGACAAAAACTGCTAATCACACCGCTGAGAATACCAATGAATGAAGACCCAAACAGTAGCGACACAGCACCGCCGCCTGATAAATCCGTAGCGAATCAAGAACCGACCGGGGACTATTCCGACGCTTCACCCGAAGACCGCACAGCACGTGAATGGCGGCAGAAGGTCTACCAGGGCGACCACGTCAGGCAACTATCCGTTCGATCAATCATCACCGGCATGCTGATCGGCGCAGTCATGTCGATCTCGAACCTCTACGTCGGCCTCAAGACCGGCTGGGGCCTGGGCGTGACCATCACCGCCTGCATCATCGCTTATGCTGTCTTTCGTGCCCTGGCAGCTGTAATACCTCCCTACCGCAGGAACCCTTTTACGATCCTGGAAAATAACACGATGTCGAGCGCGGCCAGCGCTGCCGGTTATATGGCCTCGGCCGGTCTCGTCTCGGCCATTCCGGCTCTTTATCTCACCACCGGACGCAACCTGTTGTGGTGGGAAATGATGCTCTGGCTAGGCGCTGTTTCCGTCCTGGGCGTCTTCATGGCCGTGCCACTGAAGCGCCAGCTCATCAACATCGACCAGTTACCTTTTCCATCAGGCATTGCCACTGCCGAAACCCTGAAGTCGATGCATTCCTCGGGTATTGAGGCGATGCAGAAAGCCAAGGCGCTGCTCTGGTCCGCCGTGGGTGGTGCAGTCCTTGCCTTGTGGCGCGACGGCCTGCCTCCCTTCGCCGGCTGGTTGGGAAGCATACTCAAACGTGAAAATCTTGGCGAATCCCTGGCCGCGTTGGCCTTCCCCGAGTCATTGCCGCTGTATCCGGGCGGCAAATGGTTGCTCACGAAACTGACGCTGGGCTTCGAGGGATCGGTCATTATGATTGCAGCCGGCGCCATCATGGGCATTCGCGTCGGCGTCTCTCTTCTCATCGGAGCTATTGTCTATTACGGCATTATTGGCACGCTGTTGATCGAGAAAGGGATAGTCCAGCACGGTTACAAGGGCATCGTCTCCTGGACGCTCTGGCCCGCGACGGCCATGATGGTGACCTCCGGACTACTGGCCTTTGCGCTGCGCTGGCGGACGGTGCTACGGGCGTTCGCCGGTTTGGCGGCGCTCTTTGGTCGGACTGGTGGCAAACAAGATCCGCTAGCTGACATCGAAGTCCCAGGTTCGTGGTTCGTGGTGGGGACCGTCGTCTCTGGCCTGGCCTGCATCTTGCTGGGTCATTACCTGTTCGGTGTGACCTGGTGGATGGCCCTCCTGGCTGTGATGCTGACTTTCCTGCTATCCATCGTTGCCGCCCGAGCCACCGGAGAGACCGATGTCACCCCCATCGGCGCCATGGGCAAAATCACGCAGCTTTTCTACGGCCTCATTGCTCCAACGAACATGACGACCAATCTGATGACCGCCTCGATCACGGCAGGAGCGGCCTCGCATTCCGCAGACCTGCTCACCGATCTTAAATCGGGTTACTTACTCGGCGGCAACCCACGCAAACAGACGATCGCTCAGCTCTTCGGCGTCCTGGCCGGCACGCTGTTGTGTGTGCCTGTCTATGCGATCATCGCGCAACCGGAAAAGCTCGGGTCGGCAGAACTGCCAGCGCCTGCTGCCAAGGTGTGGGCCGGAGTGGCGGAGATGATGGCCAAGGGATTGAAGGGTTTGCCTCCAGGGGCACGGGAGGCGATGTTAGTCGGTGGCTTGCTCGGCATCGTGCTCACCTTGGCCGAAGAGTTCGCGCCAAAGCCGTACCGCAAGTGGATACCGTCTGCAACGGGACTGGGCATCGCCGGGGTCATCCCGGCTTTCAACTCCATATCCATGTTTTTGGGAGCGCTGGGAGCATGGCTGCTGGCCAGGGCCAGTGCGAAGACCGACGCCAAGTATACGATTGCTGCCTCGTCGGGCCTCATCGCGGGCGAGTCGCTCATGGGTGTGGCGATAATCCTGTGGCTGAGGGGTCCGGAGATGGTGCAGGAGATCTGGGACTATTTCTCTGGAGGATAGGAGAGGTGCAGAGATGCGTCCAGACGATCGACTTTCGGGGCAGACCATTCCGAGCGGACCCGGCTGACGTCACGCAGCGCCTTTGCCGAGCACCTCGATGCCGAAACCACTACTTCTTAAACTTCGGTACATTGATCTCGTCAGCATACACAACTTTCAATGCATCCGTCTGCTTGTGCCGTAGCGTCACCACGATTCTGCCCTTGTTCGGCCCTTCATTAACCATTTGCCCACCACCGCTTACCTCATACTGCTCGCCTTTGTAGGTTACTTGGGAGCCTACCCTAAAGTCAGGCGAGCCGTTCTTGCTTGCTATCGCAAGACCTTCCGGAGAGAATGGTTGCTGGCACGTGGGGCACCATACCACGCCAGCGACGGACAGGAAATCAAATTCGACACGAGTTCCGCAAGATGGACAAGCGGCAGAGTGCATAGCAATTACTCCAGAGTGATTCTACTGCTGGGCGATGGCGGCGCCACAGGTTTTCTGCCGGAACGTGGTGCTCCAACCGTGGCCGCAAGTCTTCTTCCTTGCCTAACCCGAAGAACGCGGGGCCGCTAATGTCTTTGTAACCGGTAATTTTTCTGGCTAAGGCAGTGAGGGTTTTATACAACTCGCCCTCGTACTCGAAGCCTTCAGCCAGCCTCTTAACTTGGTAGGTTTGGCCTTTGAACTCTTTGGTAAGCATCGTGCCAGGCTTAACGCTCGTTGCCGCCTCGGTCTGGACCTCCTCGGCAGCGCCCCCAATTGCGGCTCGCTGGATAGCCTTGAGAGTGCGGCCCTGGGCGTCCTTCCAAAAGTCCGGGCCGGCTACGCAGTGTCCGATCGGTATGCTGGCGGCCTGAGAGGGCGAGTTGAACGTGTAGTCCTGGGTGAACTTGAAGTGATCCCCCTCGGCCACGAGAACGCCTCGCTCGACCAAACTCTTCCGCAAGTTCACCAGACCGGGTCTATCGGCAAAAGTCTGCGTAATATCTTTCACAGCTTCGCTGCCTGCCAGCACCACAAATCCCTCGCCCTTGTCGTACCCACTGGCTTTGATCCCCCTGGCATTCAAGTGGAGCGTCGTCGTGTCCGGCGTCACCTTTGTCGTGTGCGATGGCATTTCGAACACGGTCAGGCCCAGCACGGGGTAGATGACCAGCATCTCCTCCAGGAACGCCTCCATCGCGGCCGTGTCCGGAATGGCCAGTGTCGGCAGTTGTGGATCGTTGCTGTTGTCCAGTACGCACCGCTTGACGGCGCGGGCCAGCGAGACCAGCCGCGACTCCAGGTACTGGACGTGGGCCTTGTTGAGATTCTTGTCCTTGCTGGTGAACACGATCAGTGAGGTCCAGAAGTCTTTCTTTAGGTAGTGCTGCTCCAGCCGGGGGCGTGTCGGGTCGCCCTCGCCGATGTAGATTGTGGGAAGGTCGCCATCCTCGGAGGGGCCACGGAGGACGTAGACGCCGGTGCGGGCAAACTCATCGCTGGTCTTGGCTTCGGGGAAGCGGGAGCGGGGGCAGACGATGGCCAGGCCAGTCCAACCTGGCTTTTCGACCACGCGAAGGCCGTCGGGCTGTCCGTCGGCCAGGAAGATGTGGATGGAAGAGGGCCGGCTTTTGAACGTGCTCATTGGCGGTTCCCCGAAAAAAACAGGAGCGGCAAACCAGAGCCGCTCCACGAACCCCGGCCAAGGGGCAGACAGAACAGCACCTGGCCGCCGCCCCTTTCGGGGCGTGGCACAGGCACTGCTTCCGTCTGATTTCCGTGAACCTTTCAGCACACGTTTGGCCGGTTTCGTGGACGCAGTATCCTGATGCTCACGCATCAGTTCGGATTGTCAACGGGCCTGGTTTGGCCCGCGCTGTGGTCGTCGTCTCCGTGGATACAGGAAGAAGGTCTGGTTTCGGCACGCCGCCGAATCCCATCGTCTGGATATGCTATTCAACCGAGAGCGGGCGACAAGAAAGGAGAGCTGCTCGGCAGTAGGGGAGGTAGGAAGGACGAGGCCGTTTTCAGCTTGAGCCTGGCCGCATATAATGCTCTGGGCGATGCAGAAGGGGTGGAACTGGCAAGGCGGGACAAGGAGCCGCTGCCATGCGAAGCCCCAGAGCTGAACCCTTTGCCGCTTCATTGCTATTGATTGACCATGCGATTCCACACTTGCATCACCCTCTGCCGAAACGATGGAGTTTGTCGGGGGAACTGGGACTCCGATAAAGACACCCTCATCACACCCTGCTCGGAAGCCTATGGGTCGCTGCCGGCGAGCCGGTGTAACGTCGGAATCGACATCGGTGGTCTGCATCTGAAATGTCGCGTCTTGAAGCGTGCTGGTCGCGTAGCAGGCATTTTCAACCTGGAGACGGGGGAGGTAGGTCTAGGCATGCTGGTGCTGAGTGGCCGATCAAGTGAACTGGAGCAGCGCTACTGCCTGGAGTTTCAATGGCGAATAGCCTGCCCCGAATGGCGACTACCGCTACCGCCCTTGGAGATTGACCGTCGCCCGCTGCTTTATCATGTGGTCTTCCGGCTGGGTGACATGGACGGTCAAGAGTTGTTCCCCCTGGTGGATCGTGTTATCCGTGCCGCGAACGGGTTAGGAGTCGCCTTCTTGTGCAATCGGGAACCCAGGCGACGATAGATTCTTGTTTTCGACTGCTCGGCACTTCTTGTTTCAGGAAATCAGAACGCAGCCGTGCCTGCGAGCCTCCCATCCGGCCTATTTGCATGGAAGACGAGCTGCCGGCCTTCTGGGGACAATTGTTGTCCGGACACTTGATGGGGGAGGCAATATGGACTGGTTAGGTTGGTTGACCACTAGAACTTTTCCCCTCGCCAGGAGGTGCTGCCTTCTTTTTCTGTAGATTACGAATTAGCGGCAGGTACTTGAAGGACTCGATCATCAGCATAACGAAGTGTTCGTCCGTCAGTATGCCTTGATGTCTGCGAAGACGACACCCGCTTTGCTCAGCTCCAGGTTGACCGTGGTTCCTCTTGGCAGAACTGGCCGCGCAGGATAAAAGATAATGAAAGCTGGCCTTCAGAACTGTAGCCGCAGGCTTTAGCGGTGTTATCTCCGCAGGCTAAAGGCGGCTACAAGGAAAGTGAAAGTGCTCCCGCTCGTCGCTGGGAGCTTTGATCATCTTTTTTCAGGAAGGAGAACGTCGTATGGATTTCCGTCCACTCAACGACACGGAACGACTGCAACTGATCGGCGCGTTGCGAGGCAATGCCGAAAGCGACCGGGCCATTTTGATGGACCATCGCGACACCAGCTTTGCAGGAACTGCCGACGAGGTCACCGACGAAGAGGTAATTCATGCCATCCGTTCGGTGCCGTGCCATTATTAACTGTCATGGGCCTTCTCGACAGTGACGCCGGGAAACGCCGGCTCCTGAGCGTGGCTGAAGTGGCAGGCATACTCGATGCTCAATGGCATTGTCATGCACAGTCGCCAGAGCGAAAGAAGGTCATCGTGAGCAAACTTGTCAAACAGAAGGACTCCCTTTACCACCCCACCATTTGGCCCGTTCGCGGAACATCTTTTCAAGGCCATCCGCAGCGCCTTGAGCCGTCAGGATGTTCGTTTCCGTGGCCTCCGGTCTGCCGGATGCCCGGATGCGATTCAAACACCGGACCATGCCTTCGGGATAGAACGCGGCTGTCTCGGCTAGCTCCAGGGCGCGCTGCAGGCGGTCGAAACCCGGCAACTGTTCCCAATGGGCAAAGGGCGGGATATTCAGGCGCTCGCAAAACAGTTGCCAGCCAGCGGCTTTTGTCTTGAGCACGAACCCCCGACCCAGGATCAGGTCATGGCATCGCGCCCGCATGGATTGCTCTCCGCGGTCCTCTTCCGGATCGGGTTCTTCTTGGGCCGTTACTTCGCCTTCATCGCCGTTTTCTGGATCGTCGTCCTCTTCATCGCCGTCTTCTGGCTCATCCTCCTCTTCCTCGCCGTCTTCGAGGTCCTCGCCCTCTTCGTCGTCAAAACTGTCCGCTACGTCATAGGCGCGGTGGAACGCATCGTCATAACACCCGGCCTCTTCCAGCAACTCGATAAACATTAGCATGGCCAGTTCCTCGAATGCGTGTGCGTGAGGGGCATGGTCTTGCATCGACAGCGTGATGCGCCGGCCAGCGCTTTTCAGCCGGCTTTGCTCGACTTCGTCGCCCCGGGCGCCGGCAGCCACGATGAGACGGAAACGCTCTTCGGCCGTCAGCCTTTCGTAGTGTATGGCCAGGCTCTTGCTGTTCATGGTGCGTGCCCTCCCGTTCCACCTACGTTCACATCCCGGCCAGCCATGAGATTGAACACCCTCTTCCAGTCCGCTAGCAGGGAGTCTGCTGTCACCAGCTTGGGATCGTCCACTCCATGACTCCGCATCCGAGCGAGCATCTCTTCGCGGGTCGGCGCCAGGGCCGGCATGTGCTCTTCGGCATGCCTCAGTATCCACATCCACTGATGGCAATTGCCTGCCGTGAGAGCGGCCGCGTCGATGTGCAATTCAGAACAGAACCGCCGCCACGCCTCGGCATTGATGGTGAACATGTAGGCGTGAACGTCCACCATGTAACGCCAGGTTTCCGGATCGGGATCCTCTTGATCGGGATTGTGCAACCACCAGGCAGCATGCCAGTAACCTGCAACGTGTTCCATCTGCTCCGTGATGTAGATCAGTGCCAAGACGTTCAAGAATTGCTCCCCGAGCATGTAGTCGGGCAGCCGGTACACGAAGACCGGGGCGGCTTGGCGCAGGCGGTTCTGCTCCAGTTCATCGCCGCGGGACTCGGCGGCCAACATAAGAGCCACGCGCTCCCATCTGGTCAGGCGATCATACATTTTCGCCAGGCCGGTCATGTTCATCGTTTCCCGTCTCCATTTCGTTGCTTCAGGACCGCTTCCAGGGCTTCCATGCGTGCTGCCAATCTTCACGAGTAATGAGAATGGCAGATACCCGATGCCGCTCCATCATCCCCACCATTCTTCCCGCTCACTGAGAAACTTCCGCATGTTGGCAACTTCGCTCTCGACAGTAACCGGCACCACTTCCACAACGATTCTCCCTTCTGTCTCGCGGCTTTTTCTCTGGCAGGTCTTGTTCAAGTAGGCGGCGGCCTCTTCCGCAGTGAAGGCCGATTCTCTTGCGAGCGGTTCTAACCGTTCCACGGTGCTGTATCCCGGCATGCACTTCAAGAGAACGTCACTGACGATTTGCAGCTCAGCCATCAATTGCCTCCAGGCGTCCAGGTTGACCACGAACACGTAGGCCAGCATCCGCGTGATGCCGCACATCCGATCTGCCGTGGCATTGTCCTGTTGGGCTTTGGGGAGCATCTCGTTAAGCATCTGGTGACTTTCCAGAATCCCGGACACGTGCCAATACTGAGCAGCAAGGTCCAAAAGGGAAAGCATGTGTACTAGCGCCAGATCCTGCAGAGCATCGGCCAGGCCATGATAGTCTGGCAACCGGTAGCCATTCCTTGGGGCCGAATTCGCCAACCGGTTTCCTTCCTGTTCATCATCGCGGGCCGTGGCGGCCACAATCAGCGGCAGCCGTTCCCGTGGCCTCAGCTTGTCATAGTGCTTTGCCAGGGTCTTCGTGTTCATCGCTTGTTGTCCCCATTCCGCTGTTTCAGCACTGCTTCCAGCATTTCAACCCGGGCCGCAAGGGTGCTGGTCTCGATGGCCTTCAAGGCGATGCCGGCCAGGTAACCGATGGCTCGGGCCCGCTCCACCGTCCCGGCCCATCCCTCGGCCCGGACGGCCGTGACCTGCTCTTGTAACAGGTCGAGCACGTCCCGAACGGTCTGCAACGGCCGTGGAGCGGGAGTCGTTTGACCGGCCAGGACGGAAGCCCGGTGATTGATGGCCTCCAGGCGTTGGAGTCGGTATTGAATCATGAGAAGTTCTCCTTGCTACGGGACACGGCGACGCTTTGGCCTCGCTCGGCACAAGCATCGCCTTGAACAGGGGAACACCGGACAATGATGGAGGGAACCGTGTTCCCGTAATCTTCCGGACCACGGCCGCACTTGGGGCAAATGGCTGGCCTTTCAACGTAGGGAATCTTCTCCCCGCCCCGTGGCCACGGCAACACCTCCATTAGACTTCCGTCCGGTCGCTCCTCAATGGTTTGAAACAGAAGGCACTCACACGGTTGTCGGCCGCCCATGGCTTGTTCCAGCTTTGCCAGTCTGGTGCGAATGCTCATCCATGTCCTCCAGGTCCGGCGGTAGACTGTTATTCCAGCGCTGCGATACGTGCCTCCAGCTCAACCTTTTCGCGGCTTTTCATGCCGAGTTCTAACCCGGCACGGGCTGCCCCCAGTCTAACGGTGTCACGCACGTTTTCCTTTACCAGCGCCAACAGCGTCTTGGCGAATTCGCCACCGGAAGCGGTCAGCATAGCGGATGTGCGGTTGGCCATGTCGGCCTTTAGCTCGGTGAGCCGACGACGGAACTCCGGATCCTTCAGCCTGCGGATTACTGTTCGCCGATTGACACCGGCTTTAAGCGCGGCGGCTTCCTGAGTGGCCCCACAGGCAAGGGTCTGTAAGATCATCTCATCATTGGTCGGCTCCCCAAAATTTGGTCCAGCTGTTATGGTAGTCCTGCTGAAACAATTCAAGGAGGAACTCATGAGCAAGCGACGGACACCAGACCAAATCCAGCGCCTTTGCGCGAAGCAAACCGGGACCTGGCCAAGGGCCTGACGGTGACTCACGTGTGCCGCAAGCTCGGCATCAATGACAACACCTACCACCACTGGCGGCAGCGCTACGACCCCGCCCTGGTCGATGACGCGCGGCGTGTCCGCGAGCTGCAAGTCGAGGTTGAGCGGCTCAAGCGGCTCGTCGCTGAACTGATGCTTGACAAGCAGATGCTCCAGGACATCGCAAAAAAAAAGTGGTGACGGCCAACCAGCAACGCGCCGCCGCTGACTACCTGTGCGCGACCTATGGGATCTCGCAGCGGCGGGCGAGCGGCACGTTGGGTCGAGCCCGCTCGACGCTTCGCTATCGCCGCCGGCCCCGCTCGGGCGAAGCACCCCTGGTTCGAGCGATCCGGCGTCTGGCCAAGCGGCATGTGCGTTACGGCTACAAGCGGATTCACGCACGGCTGGTCCGCCAAGGTTGGCGCGTGAACCTCAAGCGGGTCCGGCGGCTGTGGAACGAGTTGGGCTTGCGGCGACCGTTGCGCCGCAAAAAGCCCCAGAAACTCGGCCCCAAGCCGGGATCGAGCGCCAATAGCTGCGTGAATCAACCGGCGCGGTTCAAAAACGATGTGTGGACGTATGATTTTATCGCGGACCGCACGATTGATGGAAAACCGCTCAAGTGGCTGTCGTTGGTGGACGAATACACTCGGGAGTGCCTGGCCTTGTACGTTGGCACTTCGGTGACCGGAGCGGACGTGCGGCGGGTGCTGGCGCGGGTCATCGGACGGCGTGGGGCACCAACGCGGATTCGCAGCGACAACGGCTCCGAGTTTATCTGCGCGGCGTTGGCTGACTGGCTGCCGCAGGTCGGGACGAGGCCGATCCCGGTGGCCCCGGCCAGCCCGTGGGAGAATGGATTCATCGAGTCGTTCCACAGTCGGTTGCGGGACGAGTTCCTGGAGTGCCAGGAGTTCGAATCGGCGTTGGACGCGCGCTGCCGAGCGCGGTGGTGGCGACGGGAGTACAACACGATTCGTCCGCACAGTTCGCTCGACTACAAGACGCCCCAGGAGTTCAGCGCCGAGTGTGACCAAGGTCGGCATGGCCAACCATCCCAGGAGTTAGTGTTATAACGGATCAGTAATGTAGATATTACCCCCATTTCGGGTGGACCAAAAAACGGGTAGCCGCCCACCATAGGTCCGTCGCGTTGTTTGGCCCGAAGTAGCGATGGGCAGCGCCTCTGCGCCACCCGTAGAAGCAGATTTCAAAGGCGCCCATGAAGTCCTTGCGCGTGAGGACAGGCCATTCCTTGTCCCACACGATCCCCTGACTGAAATACAACCCGTGCTTCTTCAGGAATGGCGGATAGTTGCCCAGGTTCGCATAGCCACCCCAAATGTAGAAGCCGTGACCCGGTAAGAGGACGCGAGCCATGTTCCCAAACCAAGCATCAAGCAGTTTGTCGAACTCCTCGCCTGAAAGAAAATCATTCGCCAAGGGTCGGTCTTTTGCTCGCAGTTTCTTGTGTGTTGGTATGCCCTTCTGGGAATCTCTCGCTACATCGAAGGATTGGTGATGTGGATGAGCACCTTCAGGGAACGAGCTGAGGCCAGCAGCGATGGCGTTGTTGCTCCGCGGCTCCGCGAAAACTCCATATGGTGGATCGCTATTAATCAATTGAATCTTGGCTCCGTTGAGCAGCCGATCAACGTCCTCCGGCTTGCCGCTGTCTCCACATAACAGGCGGTGATCGCCAAGGATCCACAAATCTCCAGGCTTGGTAAATGCCTCGTCTGGCGGCAAAGGAATCTCGTCGGGATCGGTCAATCCCTCGGTAGGTTCGGGTGCTAGCAACTCCGTCAATTCCTCAGCCGAGAAGCCAGTGAGATTGAGATCGAGGTCGGTCTTTTGCAGATCCATCAGTTCCTGAACCAATCGCTCCTCATCCCATGTCGAGAGTCGATTGGTCTGGTTGTCGGCGATTCTGTACGCCTTGGCCTGTTCTGGGGAAAGGCCAACCGCTACGTGGACAGGGACTTCGGTGTGGCCCAGCTTGAGGGCAGCTTTGTATCTGGTGTCGCCGACGATAATTACATCTTCTTCGTCGGTCACGATTGGCTGCCGCCAGCCGAACTCGCGAATGCTGGCGGCCACGGCATCGACGGCGGGGTCGTTGACGCGCGGGTTGTTGTCGTAGGGACGAATGCTGCTGATCGGTCGCATTTCAACCTTCATGGGGAGTTGCTCCTGAGACTGGTGTTCGGAATGGGGTTGCAGGGAATTCCTCGCCGTCCGATAGCCCGACGTTTGGCCAACGTTCGCCCACGAGGCCCTCAGGCGACTTGCTGTAGCCTTGGTTGGCGTCGCGGTCGATTTGTCGTCTTCCATCGCGGCGTGCGCCAACGTGGGCGTTCCGGGCGTGGCAGTGAACGCCGGCCTCGACGACCGAGAAGGTGGGAGGCGGTTCTTGACTGGTGAGACGAATCATCAGACGACCCCAATGTCGCGTTCACGAAACGAAAAGGGCCACGCGAGGATGCGGCCCCGCATGGCCCTATTCTTGATGGCGGTGATCGGCCGCCGGTGTCTCTTATTTTAACCCCCAGTGCAGAAGTCTAAAGTGCTACTTCAGCGCTCTAAGCCGCACTTCTGAAGATCGTTACACATATGTAACCTCCGGCAACATCGGCCGACACTGGGGCACGGTAAGGCATGCATAATATCAGCCAGCGGCTGTGAGACGCTCCCACGTAATCATGCGTTTGCCACAGTTGGCACACTGCCGACATCTGACGATGATGCTAAACCGGGGGCGAGTGTAAACAACACGCGATGCCGGCAACCGCATTTCCGGCAGGCTAGACCTCGTTCCAGTGTTTCGCATGCGTTGCCGTGCTTCATCTGGCTTCCTCCCGTCGTTCGGGCATTTGCGTCACTTGCGTCATTGCGTCATCGCCGTGACAATATCGCTGGGCTGTTGCGTCACAAGCAATTGGGTTTGCGTCATAGGGCAAGGGTTTGCGTCATATCCGATGTTTCAAGTCGCATTGCTTTGCATTACGTTGCACTCATGGATGACGGCGTGACGCAAATGACGGAGTTGCCGGTCTCTCCAGGCTCAGTCGCACGGCGCGTTGCTTTTTGACCACCTTTGGCCGCCTCGATCATCGCGAGGATCCCCGCCTTGACGATTGGCGGGAGGCTTGACCAGGCGTCCACGATTTTGTTAAGTTCGGGTGCGAGATGGGACGGAGAAAGGGCGTTGGGCCGGGACGGCACCACTGTGGGCACCTCGCTCTGCGCGCGGCCTCGTATCTCTTGGGTGGGTTGGTCTTTAGGGGAATCGAGGTCCGGTCTCGAAAACCGGTGTGGTAGCAATATCACCGAGGGTTCGAATCCCTCCCTCTCCGCTGGTCGACACTTTCTCATTCCGTCTTTTTCGCAGTGGACAGTTTGTCCCGTAGTTGTTCAGGTGTTAATTTGAGCACATCCCACCAACGCATGCCTTCCGGCCAGGGCACACCCAGCCTTTGGTAGGGGGTGGTCCCGCGACGGCGGCCGGTGCCGAAGGTGTGGCAGTTCCAATACAAGCGCTTGAGGTCCAATAGACCTTGAGTCATCTTGCGGTGCCGGGCCTGCTGCATCCGCAGTACGCTGTTGATGCACTCCACCAAGCTGCTGGCACGGTAGGCTTTCCGGAGAATGTCCCGAACCGCCGCCACTGCCGCTTGGCCCTGATCGTCTACCTTGCTCAACGCCACTGCACAGGTCAACATCAGCGCACGCATGACCGCTGCTTGGCAACCCTCGCCTTGCAATAACTCTGGCCGCCGCCGCAGTGCCTCCTGACGCACTGCCGCCTTCTTCACCTCATCCGGAAACGGCAACGCCTCTATCTGACGCTGTACATGGTCTAGGTAGTTGAGCATCTCCGGCTTCTGCAATTGCCGTTTCGTCTTGGCGAAATCGCTGTCGGGCAACTGCGGCAGCGTCTGGGCCAATACTGCTTCCGCACGCTGGCGCATGTTCAATTCGCCTGTCGGCGTGAAGAGCGGTAATGCTTCCTTGGTCTTTTGCCAAACACATTCTCGTTCGCTCCAGATGTCCATGGCCTGTTCCGCTCTCTGCCAGGCAGTCCGGCTGCGGGCACTGGCGCCTCTGGCATCTTGTCCTTGCCGCTGACAGGCCTCCAACTCCTGCTGCGCTGCTTCCGCTTCCGCGAAAGTCTTGCGTGCCCGTATCTCTACCTTCCGCAATCCCGGCCCAGCGCCACGCAATGCGTGAAAATGATCTCCTTGATCGACCACCGGCGGCCGGTCCTGATGCTGCCGTTGCTCGTTGACCAGGGCCACGCCTTTTTCCAGTCCGGTGCCGCCATCGCGCGTCACTTGCTCCAAGTTCGGTAGTTGACCAAACTCCTTGGCCCACGCTTCGCCACTAACCAACGCCGTCAATTGCCCGCTCACCCAGCACAGACTTTCCTGCTCCACCACCATCAAAATGGGGTCACTGACATAAATCTCATCCCCCGCCGCCTGCCGAACCTGCTGCCGAGCTACCTCATCGAAAACCGCTAACAACGGTCCCGCCTTTTCGCCTGCGGCCTTGGTGCGCCGTCCCAGCGTCGACACACTCAACGAGTTGCCAGGCTTGAGAACTTCGAGAAGCACCCGGCACGCCGGCAAACTGACGCCTATGCCTTGGCCCACACTGGCAAACTCCGCTTGCTTGTCATCATCCAGCACGACAGCTTGGGCCAACCGTTGTTCCAAAACGGCGTTCTGCTGCTCCAATTCGCACACGCGGGCACGGAGACGGGCATTCTCCTCACGCTGTGCTGTGCCTTCCAGGGTGAGCGCAACCCAATCTGCCTCGCGGTACACCCATTGCCGACAAACGCCGCGTTCCTGAGCATAGCGACTGACATCGCCGTACTGGCCAAAAAAGACGGTAAATGCACTGGCAATCCGTTGCTGGGGGGCTACCATGCCCATGTGTGAACTCCTGCTAACGCGTTTGGTTGATCACACGCGTTATTGCAGCTGTTCACCCTTCATTTGTCCACTACCTGTCCCCGCTTCGCGGGGAGTTTTGAGAAAGTGTCCCGCTGGTCTAGGTTGCAGTTTCCATAACTCCTTGCCATTGCATAGTATATCGTTATCTGCTAACTTGCGGTTAGTGGGTTGTGAAACTATTTGTGAAAACCGGGTTCCCGTGCCGGAACACCTGACCAGAGGTTTCAACATGACCCGCAAGAAAACGGCATGTGAGGGCCATTCCGGCCACACCAGCGCCGGCAACACTCGCGATGTGAAGGTCGAGCGGATTGGACCAGTCACTATCTACAAACGCGGCCTGACGTACTTTCTCTACTATCGCCAAAGCGGCGTTTCCCAGCGGCGCCGTGTTGATGGCAACCTGGCCGTCGCATGGGCCACTGCCCATAAGGTCGCCGATGCGTTGGCAGAGGGACGGCCTTCGCCGATAGCCTATTCACGTACAAGCCCCGAGAAAATGGTTGAGGGGTTCATCGACTCGATCACCAACGTCCGAAAGCTGGCGCTACGGACTCAAGACCGCTACCGAGCAGCTCTGGATCGATTCCTGGGCTTCTGCAGTGCCTCTCGTATCGCGACGATCGACAGCGTTCAGGAGGTCACTGTCGATGAATTTGTGAAATGGCTGCACGGGCAAAAGCGCAATCGCAACGGTTCGGTCACGGGCAAGATGGGCGGATACAAAGTGGGCGGCATCAAGTTTATTCTGTCCACATGCCGCACGGCATTCAACTGGGCCGGCCGACACCGGATGTTGCCACCTTTTTCACAGAACCCTTTCACACTCTTTCCCATTGACAAGCTGAAGGACCCCACCGAACAGAATCAGGGTGCGAAGATTTTCACCGCGCTCGACATGACTCGCCGGTACACACACCTCGGCCTGGATGCCAAGCGCGAGGCCTTGGCCAGAATAACTAATGCCCCGTAAGGAAGATCTTGCGCTCACCATCCTCGCCGCCACTGAGCCGTTCGGTGAGATGCGAAATCAACTTGCTGAACTCGCCGATGAATGCCTGTTCAGCCAGTTGAACGGCTTCCTCAAAGCGACGGGTCACGCGCTGATTGGCGACATGTCCCTGCGACTATCGGCATGGCCATCAGCGATTCACGCCTTCGGGGAACATCTGAGCCGCTTCCGTCCAACCGGCATTGGCCGCGGATTTACATGGAGGTCTGGATTCGGCTCTATCGTGAAGCGGAAGACCAAATGGTCGCCGAAGCGGGCCTGGAAGCACGGAACGCGCTGCGCAGGATGACGCGCTCCAAGGATGAGAAGATCGTCGTGAGGGCATCCGACATTCTCAACAAGTGCGCGAGGCACAGAGGATGCGCGAGGACAAAATGCTTCAGGACGCACCAGCGCAGTTCGACGCGGACATAGCAGCCACGTGCAATTTTATGCGCGGGCTGACGGAGGAGGAGACGGAGAAAGTGATGGATAGGTGCATGGAGATGTGGGAGAGTAGGAAGAAGGAGCGGGCGAGTGAGGGCGGGTGATGGAGGCGTCGGGGGGCTGGACATGCTTGGAAGACAGAGCGAATGAAGGCAACGACTGTTCCGAGTTAATGACAACGGTCGGCATCTCTGGATGGCAGCGATGGGCGTGGTTTGGTAATATAACTTACGAGATCAAGGAGCGGTTGAAGAGTTTGTCTCGTGCAAACAGCACCAGTACTCGTGAGAGAAGCCCGGATGGTAGACCCGATCCATTCAGAGCAAACGCGAAAGCATCGGTATAGTTATCAGTTCACAGCCAAGCACCACGGCGGTGGCACGGCTGACGATGCTTGCTGGTCGAAGGATGTGAGTCGTGCCGAGGAGTTCTCCGTTTTCGACGAGGCCGACTACTGCGATATCTTCGATGAGGACGGACGGCTTTACGGTGTCCTTCGCAAATCAGACGGTGATTTGCGCGACCTCGGAACCTGGCATCAGCAGGTTGCCGAGTTCCCGCGTGCGAATGAAGGCGTTGCCTGGCATGGTTATCCCATTTGGTCGGTGAATGAACTGGCCCCTCCTAACCGGGCCGGGGAGAAGTTCCGTCCCGCGAAAGAAGTGTTCCGGAAGATGGAAAGGGCTGGGCTGATCACCGCCCGACAGCGCAAACGCCTCTACAAAGGGGACCACGCATCATGATACTGTTCCCTCCAGCACAGAACGGCTCAGATAACCTGCTGATGTCGTCAATTCAATTCGACAACTTCAACGTGTCGTGGGCTGGACCTCGCCCTCGCACGGAAGGCTTCTGCTTTGGCTCAGAAGATGGGGGTTTGCTGTTCACCGATTCGGCAGGGTTGCCGCTTCACCGAGAGCCTGACAAAGTTGCACTCTCGGGCGAGGCCATCAACGGGGTAGCTTTCATCCGGAACTGGATGGCGATCAGCACGCGCAAAGAGATTAACTTGTTCAAGGGTCGTCGTCAAGAAGGGCAAGAGACACTTGTCACCCAGATACCATTCGGTGCGCACGGAGTCATCGCGAGCGCCAGCGGTTTTTTTCTCGCTTCGCTCGGACGTGCGGGCTTAATGTTCGTTCAGCCAGCGGACGGCCCCGAACAGAGCGTAAAGATAAGCACCCCAGCCGAAGCTCTCTATGTCTATCGTCTGATTGCCCTGCGGGCGAGCAATGGACAGCATATAGTCGCCTGTGCGGCCCGGACTGGTGGAGTTGCTGCCATGAAGTTCGAGGCAGAGGACCAAAAGCAAACTCTAAGCGTGCTAACCTTCGACGGTCTCGACGTTGTTGACCTCTGCCCGCTGAATGCTGGCGAAAACGGCACGGCCGCGGCGGCGGTGGCCAGGGATGGCACCTTGATACTTTTCCGAGACGTATTGCACGACCGCCAGCCGGCCACGCTACGATACCCTGGCGCAATAAAGGGCACGTCCTACCGCCTGCTCAGTTGTCGCGGGCATCTTTTCCTGCTAACCAGCAAAGCGATGTACGTGATTACCGGCCTCATTGATCGTTTCCTGGACGGAACCGCCAACAACCAGCTAACACCGATCCTGGAGGTTCCACTGGAGGCTGTGGATGCGAATCTAGCCGGCGAGCGGTGGCTACTGATCGTCATGCCTGATGGTGTGCTAAGGTTCGACATGGATCGGTTGATACGTGATACGCCAATAGATACCCCGCAAGGTCAGATTCATGATTACCGGCCGGCCTGGATGAATCCTGAATGGAGGAGCCATAAAGTTGAGCAACAACTTCGGGCGGAATTGGTAGGGGCGTGATCTTGTGGATCATTTATCTTTCATTCTCACACCGCTGGAGTCTCTGAGGTGACCATGTTCCGGAGCAGTCTTTTCCAGCCGCACACACTCGATGCCTTCTTTGATAAGCTTCGCGAGAAGATGTACGGGGAGATCAACCGTATTCCTGCAGAAGAGATCGTGAGGGCAGATGTCGAACAGCTCTCCACCGAGTTGATGGAATAATATAGGGTTGCCTGTCCAGTCCTTGTCGAAGATATCTCTTACGAAGAACCGCCATTTTCACCACGAAACGAACACGTAATCGTCCCAGTTTACGTCCCTTTCACGGGCGAGCCCCAGTTATTTCAATGCAGCGGCGGCTATGCTCCTATAATTACCCAAGAAATCCAGGTGCAACCCAACCAGCTAGTCATTCCGATGCGGGTAGAGCGCAGAAGGATCGGTGAATTGCAGCAGTCAGTTGCCGCGATTCTCAATCGCATTCGTGATGATGGGCTGAGGCCAATCGCTGAGAAGCTAAACTTCTTCAATCCCCAGTTGAAACACTGGGCGCAGCAACGCATTCAGGAACGTCAGACAGACCTCGCCAGCCATGCTCGCGCTCTGGGCGAACTGCAAAAATCTGGGTTCACTCTGCGCCGTCGCAATGACGGGGCTGAGAAAGTTCTTGTCCCGGTGAAGCCCATGGTAATCGCGGCCCAAGCGAAATTAAGTCCTTCTAACCCGGAGCCAGAGTTACCGCTGACGGACTACGACGAGATTCTTAATGTTATCCAAGCGATGGCGAAGGTTTACGAGCGAAGCCCGTCCGTATTTAGGACGATGGAGGAAGAGCACCTACGGACGATTCTTCTTGTCGGGCTCAACGGCCTATTCAAGGGCCAGGCTACGGGGGAGACTTTCAACGGTGAGGGAAAGAACGACATTTTGATCCGTGTAAGCGACAATAACATCTTCATCGCCGAGTGCCTTTTCTGGGATGGCCCGGAGAAGTTCCGAAAAAAGCTGACAGACCAACTCTTCCGCTATTCCACCTGGCGGGACTCAAAGCTAGCGGCTATTGTCTTCAATCGGAAAAAGGATTTCACCGTGGTCGTACAGAAGATGAAGGAGGTTGCGACTGGCTTGGGGAATAAGCTCGCTGAAATGCCCTATCCTGTGCCCACGGCTTGTCGCCATCGCTGCTACAGGGAAGATGACAAGGCAAAGCAATTCATCCTCACGTGCCTCGCTTTCGAGGTTCCGACATAGGGTGAATCCCGACCCGATCTTCTTTTTCCGCCCGCGCAATTCCATTTGGCCCGTTCTCGTGGCTGTGTAGTGAGCGCGGTCGGCTCATTGTTGTAAAGTCACCGCGCATACCCCTCCGGCAACCCCGCCACAAGTGTCACCGTCTCCAAAACTCACCCTCACCACCTGCCCCACCAGCCGGACGATGTACTCCTCATCCTCCGTCCGGTTCGGGTCGGAGCGGATGCCGCTGCGTTTGTCCTCATTGACTTGATACTGGTCGATGACCCACTCCAGGGCGCTGCGGTTGCCGAGGCGGTACTGGTACACTTCCGGCGGGATGCCGGTCAGAGTCAGCGACGGATTGATGTGCAGGGCCGTCTTGTCCTTGGTCAGCCGCATCTTGTCCTCGACCTTGAGCGACAGCGGCACGCCGTCTGTCTCGGCAAACTTCAGCGGATACGGTTCGAGCTGCTCATACTCCAGGTGCAGCCGGGCCAATTCCTGGCCGGCAGTCGCGAAGGCTCGGAAGTTCGGCGCGAACGGGATGCGCGGCAGCTCGCGCTTGAGGTTACTGCTACACCAGACTTTGGTCCACAAATTCCACGGACCAATCGTCAGCAGACAAACCGATGGCCTGCGTAACCTGAACGCACATCCGATGTATCTCAGCCTGCGGACAAGTGTGTCATCATGAACACTCCGTTTGACAGCTGGCGGCTTGCTCGAAACTTTGTCGAGTCGTTAGAAAAAAACCTTGGAAATCTCGCGACAATTTCCCCAAACTGCTCGCTATTGATGTCAGCAAGTGTGTCAAAAGTGTGCTGTGCCACGTCGCGCCAAGAATTGACAGGCAGCCGCCTGCCAAGCACGAGGACGGCAGTCGGAGTTCGCCCGGTAACGTTCCCCAGTGATTCGCCTGACGGATCCTGCAGCGCTCCGAAATAGGGCCACACTTTCGACGCCAATTTGGCCAGTCTTTCTGCCCTTTGCCGAATGGCCGATTCGTTCCATACTTGAATGCTTTCAAAATGCCGGTTTAGCTCCAAGTGGCTGTCCAGTAAAATCCTTCGTTTGTGGGAGAAATCCGA
>CAWDRY010000010.1:0-199018 GCA_963804745.1 uncultured Gemmataceae bacterium | reverse complement strand
CGGATAGGATTATTCACCAACTGGCAGCAAGACGCAACACTCACTCATAAAAATGTGACATGCCATCGTCCGGATAGAGGACCAATCCATCGCCGAAACGGTCAATCAACATCTTTTTTGATGCCTGCGAAAGCTGGTTGGAAGGCGATGGCGCTCTCCCACAACGAGCCCCCTTGCAAAAGCGGAACTCCAGGTCTTTGGCAAAATGCGGACAACTCGCCAACATTGCCGCGGCCTCGTTCTGGAGCGAATTGTCATCACGATCATGGAACGAGACGTCGATGGTTAGTACTTGCAGGCTCGAAAGCTTGGGACTGCTCAGCAGCGCCTCGAGCGACTCAAGGTCGGGCACTGAATTGCCATCGAGATTCAGCTCACGCAGCTTGCCCCAGTGACGCGAATGGACAAAGGCGTGCAAAGCCTTCGCGTATTCGTGGAGTCGTCGTTGTCGGTGAAGTTGCAAGAGAATTGAGTCGCGCCAGCCGTTTGAGACCCGGCCAAGCCGTCAGGATCTTCAACCCTTCTCCGCCGCCACTCTGATTACGCAAGAACAGCGTCTGCAACTTCGGCAAATTCTTGCGGGATGTCAGGATTCGGAAGCCCTCCGGCCCCATTTCCCAGCCCTCGCCCGCAATGATGCTCAGGCGTCGCAGGTTGCGAAGCGGAGCCTGGGCAAGAGATCGTAACCCCTCGGCTTGAAGTTCACAACCATCGAGTGTGAGCGATTCCAGTTTTGCCAGCGACTTCGCCTCTGCAAGCGGCGTCCAGGCCTTGCCGATGAGCACGCTTGTCCAAGTAGATAAATCGAGGTCGCGCAGGCCCTTGCTCGCGGGCGCCGAAAGGAGCACTTCCAGGTGCTGCTGGTCGAAGTAATCCTCCACGCTGAAGCCACGTAGCTGGCCGAACCAGGGGGAGTTCACCAAACGCTGAAACTCCGTCGGCTCGGGCAAGCGCGGCTCGACGTTTCTTGAGTTCCCCCAGCCGTGAGCCTCCTCAAAGATCGCCCAGGCCGCGTGACGCACCTGATCCGATTGCTCATCACTCGTGAAGGTAAAGGGCGAACGAAGATGAATCTCACGCAACGGAGTGCAGCGACTGATGGGTTCCGCCACCTTCAGGTAGGCATCGGGCGACTTGAAACGAGCGCACTCGACAAAACCGCGACGATACCGGGCGCTTGGTATGTGGGCGTCGAGCATGCTGCTGTCAATCCAGCGGGTAAGGCCGTCCTGTTTCAACCACCGCTTGCCGAATTTTCGCAACAATTCTTTCTCACGCAGCAAGAGGGGGCGGCGTCCCGGCGCGTAGCGGTCCAGCGCTGCAATCTCGCACTGCAAACGAATAAACTCGGCCCGTTCCGGCTGGCCGTTCTCCTGCAACCAGTCAGAAAAAACGAGCCGTCGGCGCATTGTCGTCTGGCGCCTGAACAATGCTGCTGATGAAATCACTTTGCTGTGACATTCTGCAAACCTCCTCGAAAAGCGATGACGACCTGCGCGAGTGCCTCGAGCCATATGTTCACTTGTAACCGCAATTGCGGGAAAGACAAGAGAGATACATTCGTGATCGATTCGTCTGACCGGTCCTATTCAACCTCCTCCTGCCCTGCTATGTTAGCTGTATGGGCGAGCATCGCGTTTACATTGAAATCACAATCCCAAGCTTCTACCACGACGCTCGCACAGCGCCCGGCATTGTGGCGCGGCGAGAATGGAATTGCCGGCATTTGGCAAACGCCAAAAAATTCGGTCACATCCGGCGGGTGAATACTATGCTCGGACTCTTCATACCCGCGATTGTGACACCCTTGGAACTACTGGGAGTTAGCGATGAATCAGAACATGAGTGATCCACCGATTGATGAGATCCGGGAAATCCGTCACCGCATCTCGGCACGCTTCGACCACGATCCCGAACGGCTTGTGGCCTACTATATGGAACTTCAGAAGCAGCACTTTGATCGGCTTATTGACCCGAAGAAGATTCATGAGCCTGCAGACCAGTCAGCCTGCCTGATCCCACTGCCACCAATGACCAATCACCAATCCCCATGAAGATTAACGGCGACACCAAACTGATCGGCTTTTTCGGCTCGACTTACCGCACCAGCAAGATGTACGCCATCTACAATGCGGCGCTGGAAGCCCTGGGACTGAACTACCTGTACGTGCCCTTTGTGGTCGATGACCTTCAGAAGGCAGTCGAGGGCATGCGGCACCTGGGCATCGCCGCCGCGGGCGTCACGATCCCGTACAAGATTTCCATCATTCCGTTTCTCGATGAGCTGGATGCCGAATCGAAAATGGTCGGGGCCGTCGCCGTGGTGGTGAACCGCAGCGGCAAACTCATCGGCAGCACCACCGACGGCCAGGGCGGGCTGAAGGCCTTGCAGGAGAAGACGGACGTGGCGGGCAAGAAGGTTGTGCTGATCGGCGCCGGCGGCGCCGCCCGTGCCATTGCTTTCTCCGTCCACCGGGCGGGGGGCCAACTGACGGTACTCAATCGGGCGGAAGAGATCGCCTTGGCCGAATCCCTGGGCAACGATCTCGGTTGTCCGTGGGGAGATTTTTCCCGGCTGGAGCCTAGCGTCAACGAGGCCGACATCGTCATCCAAACCACGCCGGTCGGCATGGCCAACACGCCCCTGGCGGGCAAGTCCCTCGTCCCCGCGGACCTGCTGCGCCCGGACATGACCGTGATGGACATCGTCACCAATCCCCGGAAGACCCATCTGCTAGAGGACGCGGAGAGGCACGGCTGCCAGGTCGTGTACGGCGACCGGATGTTGCTCTGGCAGGCCGTTCACAAATTCAAGCTCTACACGGGCGTCGAGCCGCCGGTGCAGGTCATGGAACAGGCCATGGAGCAGATGAAATAGTGGTGGCTGGCACGAAGCTCCCGAATACCACTACGCCTCCCCCGTACTTTTCTCCGCGGGTCCCCTTCTGGTCTTGTGGGACACGTGGTGCAAGGTATGGTGAAGATGAAATTTTTCAGCCTGTACTTGACAGCTCACCGACTCCCCGCCACAAACGCCCTTGACATATGTTCACATATCAATAGATCCAGGTGGAATGGCTCTCTGGCTGATTAGTGCGTCAAGTTTTGTGGCAAATTACCAGACAATCGGAACGAGGCCGGAGGCGGTGATGTTGCCATCGCACGTAACAAGGGGCACGCTGGCGCCTGCCCTGGCAAGGTGTAAAGCAGTTGCAGTGATCTGCCGGTCGTGCATCTCGTTAAGTGGGGTGAGGGTGAGGGAGATGTCCAGCACGGCGCGGTCCAGTGGAACCAGCACGATCCGCGGGTCGGCGTCCACATCGGCCAGCAAGGAGGCAACCAACGGAATGGAAGTTCTGCCGCGGTTTACTGTCCAGCAAGCTTCCGCCAAAGCTACGACGGGTAGGTATAAAACACTGGCGCGATCTTGCATCACGGTCCGGGCGTTCACGCCCAGACGCGGGTTGCCTTCCAGGAACCAGACCAGGGCGTGGGCATCGAGGACAGTATTCATTGCCCATGTGGATCGTCGAACTCCTTTTCGCCGTGCCACTCGGCGTCCTGGAAATCTTCAAGGGTAGACATGCGGCCGGTTTGGTACTTGCCGAACGTCAGGTAGGATGACGGCGGCTTTGGTTGATCTTTCGCAATAACGATAACCCGGACGGGGCCAGCTTGCAAACCTGACGGCGTTTCCAGGAGTTCGATGTTGCCCTGCTTGTAAAAGCCTTCGAAGATTGCGGTCATGGAAGCTACCTTCTTGATGCGGGAGATTATTGCTACGTTGCGCGCTCAATTGGCTCACTGTTACCCCACACGTGAATATGCTGTTGAATAGATTGTACTTCGGCACGAAGCACTGAGGAAGCCCTGTGGATACCGAAAATCCATCCACTGATCAAATGACTACAGCATTCGCCTCTCAAGGGCAGAAGGATGAATCGGCAGAGGAGGACACCTGGGTGTTAGATACTGCAAAAGAGACCAGAAATCAACCGGTTTGCACTTTGGCGCAAGGGTTCAGCGGATAGGCAGGGAGCTAAGTGAAGATGCGATCAACCAAAGATCAAGCAACCCGCGTATACCTGTGGTGCAAGCCACCTACTTGTGGAATGGCGACGACCTCACCAAGTTTCGGTGGCTCGACTTCGCGCGGACATGGGGAATTGCCGTTTAAGGCCATGTGGCAACGCGCGTTGTGATAATAGCTGAAGTAGCCGGTCAGAATGCGCTTGAGATGTGCATCGTTCAGCACAATAACATGGTCCAGGCAATCCCGGCGGATGGAGCCGATCAATCTCGACAAACGGGTTCTGCCAGGGTGATCGCGGTGCAGTGGTGACTTCCTTGATGCCCAGATTCTGTACGCAACGATGGAAAGCCTCGGCGTACACGCCTTCACGGTCATGGATCTCGGCGCACGCCCAGAGCGGATTCTCCTTGCTCATCCGGCGAATAAGGCCGCGCACTTCCGCATCGACCGCTGGCCGGCCTGCGGTGCCGCGAGACTTCCAACGCCAATAGTAGCGGAAACCTTGACGATGCCAGCGAACGACGGTAGCAGGGGAGACGATTATCAGGACGGATCGCCATCTACTCCAGAGCATGGACAGCCAAACCCAGAAGCACCGATCCCGATCACGGAGCTTGGGCCGTGGAACGGATCGATGAAGGATGGCGAGTTGTTGACGGAGCGCGAGGTTCTCGGCTGCCAAAGCCAGCCGGCCAACAAGGAACCCGCGAACAAGTAGAGAAAGGGTTGTGATCCAGTTCATGTTCGCTATGGTCATTCTGCCCGCTGAGTTCGTGCAAGCATTGTACACAAACTTTTTGGAGCCTGTGTAGGCAACAACTCATCGTCAAGCATTGTCCGCGGCTTGTGGCTGTGCAGCAATCGGCTTCGGCTCGTCGGGGTCGCCGACCTCGTGGAGTTTCGGCCGGAACCGTATCCGATCGAGTACAAGCGCGGCCGGCGGCGGCGGTGGGATAACGACGATGTCCAACTCTGTGCCCAGTCCCTTTGTCTCGAAGAAATGCTCGGCCAGGCCGTGGAGCGTGGCGCGGTTTTTCATGTGCGGTCCAAACGGCGGCGGGAGGTTGTCTTTGATGCGAAGTTGCGCCGGACCACCGAAGAAGCCGTCGCGCGGCTTCATGAATTGATCGCCAGTGAGGTGGTGCCGCCACCGGTGTTGCTGCCCAAGTGCAAGGCATGTTCGTTGTACGCGGTGTGCATGCCGGAGTTGATCGGTTCGCAGGCGAAGTACAAGCGGGCGGCGGACAAGCTGTTTGTCGTGGCGGAGGATGGGTAGGTGTTAGCGGCCGAAGCCCGGTCTGGACGGCGGAATCCGCTCTGGATACCCTGAAGGGGTTCGAATCAACTCCTTCGGAGTAAAGCACATGACAGCGAATGTGAACATGGTGATGCGCTTTGCGGCTGCTCTCTGGCGCGGAAGGTCCAAAGCACGCTTTCTCGTCAAGCTTCTGCCGATCCTGTTCTTCGCTTGCTTGTTCCTCGGCATCTATTGGCTTTTGCCCATACGTCCCTACGCGACATTGGCCACCGCCGATAGCATTGACTTGGCGATGTTTTCCCCCAACGGCAAGACCATCATAACTGGCCGGGAAAAAGGTCCGCTTCGAGTTTGGGACTTGGAAAGCGGCACGGAGCGATTTGCTGTTGCTATTAACTGGACCGGCATGCGCAGGTGGGCAGTCAAGTTCTCACCCGACAGCATGATCCTGGCTGCCGAACAGGAAGACGGCGACCTGAAACTGTGGGACACATTGAGCGGCAAGGAGCTGGCGACCCTTCATAAGTGGGTACCCGGAAACATCGGTTGGACCAACTTCTGTTTTTCCCCAGACAGTGAGTTTCTCGCGATCAGGGATTCTTCCAGCGGTTGGCCGGACAGGCAGTTCATCAAGTTCTGGAACATCAGCGCCAGGAAAGAACAAGGGCGTATCGAGGGGCAGTTCCGGAACATGAGCTTTGCGCCCGACTCCAGGAGCGTGGCGACATGCACTCGAAGCAGCGACAGCAAAATTGATCGTGTCCTGCTCTGGAGCCTCGATTGGCCTCATCCCAGGCTGGTGAAGGAGCATAAAGTTTCGGCCAGTGACGTTGCGTTTTCCCCCGATCTCACCGCCTTCGTCCAGGTCACCTCTTCCTTTGACCCGAAGAACCCTGGAGAGACGGCGCTGGTGGACTTGAACACCGGAACGAAACGTTGCTCTTTCACATGCCCGGAAGAGGGAATGTATACTCAGGAACTGTCCTTCGCCCCGAACGGCAGAATTTTCATCGCTCATATCTTGAGGGATGATAGTTCATTGTCCATTACAACCAAGACGACGCTATGGGATTTTACATCGGACCCGAAAGAACTGGGGAGCTTTTCCGAAAAGCCGGCTATCTCTCCGGATGGACAATGGTTAGCCGTGCCCCGAGACACAGGGATAAGTCTCGTCGAAATGGCCACGATGAAGGAACACAGTCAGATGATGAAGCCAAACGATCTTTCTTTTCCATCGATCCCACCGTTGTTTGGCACCTTCCTTCGTCCACATTCTCTCCCGACTCCAAGCGACTGGTTGTTTCCGGGCTGTACACTCACCGGCTGGTCTTTCCCATGAGCACATGGCTGCCAAAACGCATCAATCCATTCCCGGGACCTTCCCTTATCTCCGTTACCAGGCTATGGGACGTGGAGACCGGCCAGGAGTTGGCTGAATTCGAGGATTGCAAAGAAGTGGTGTTCTCTCCCGACGGCAGAACTCTGGCCACGTTAAGCAAGGACACGACGGTCAAACTATGGGAAGTGCCGCCGCGCAAACCGCTAGTCCGAATCCTCGCCTGGACGACCGGCATCTGGCTGGTCGTCATGCTGGGTGCGTGGTGCGTGCGGCGTCTCGTTCGACGGAGCAGGAGACAGGCGAGTTAAATCCCAGGAGAACAAGATCGCCAATGGCTGACGACAAGCTCCGTCTCTTCCTCTGGTCGCTCGCCGGCGCCGGTCTCTCACTGATCGGCGCAGCATTCGGCGCGATTGTCGGGGTGGACTGCTTAACAACCGGGTCTGGAACTGCTTCTATCAAACCGGCATCCTGGCGCCCGACGCATCGGCCAGGGACCGGGAAGCCACCATGCGAAGATTTCTCGGCTACCTGCCCGTGAGCGATTCAGGCGCCGAATACACTCTCGATCCAAAGCTGGCGAGGTGGCCAATCGCCGGCACGGGACTTATCGCCAGCCGCAGTTCCACGCCGGCGTCGAAGAATAATCTGATCTGGGCCGGTTCCTCAATCAGCTTGGACCGATCCGTGCCGAGCTGCGCTTCCGGGATAATTCGCTGCACACGGTGTTGACGATTGAGCGGAAGTGAGAAAGGCTTTCAAATCTCCATTTACTGATGCTCGCGCGGGTAATGCAACACCCAGCGAGCGGCGGGGTTCATCCCCGCCGTGTGACCCGCCGGGATAAACCCGGCGGCTCGCTGATTGTGTAACGTTGGTCAGGCAGCTTTCAGTAAGTGCCGTTCCTTTCTCTTTCCATCTTCCGGTATGATTCCCATATCATGATAGCAAATGGAAACATGGTGATGCGTTTGCGGCTGCTCTCTGGCGCGGAAGGTCCAAAGCACGCTTTCTCGTCAAGCTCCTGCCGATCCTGTTCTTCGCTTCCTTGTTCCTCGGCATCCATTGGCTTTCGCCCGTGCGTCCATATGCGACATTGGCCTCCGCCTATTGCAGCGAGTTGATGATGTTTTCCCCCGATGGCAAGACTCTCGTAACCGGCCGGGAGAGGGGTCCGCTTCGAGTTTGGGACGTGGAGTGCGGCACGGAGCGATTTGCCGTTGCCAACGGCTGGACTGGCATGAACAGGTGTGCCGTCCAGTTCTCACCGGACAGCATGATCCTGGCTGCCCACCAGATAGATGGCGACCTGAACCTGTGGGACACATTAAGCGGCAAGGAGCTGGCAACCATTCAGAAACGAAAGACCGGACGCAGCGGTTTCCCCGACTTCTGCTTTTCCCCCGACGGTGAGTTTCTTGCAATCGATGATTCTTCCACCGGCTGGCCGGATAGACAGTTCATCAAGTTCTGGAATATCAGCGCTAAGAAAGAACAGGGGCGTATCGAAGGGCGATTTTGGAATATGAGATTTTCGCCAGATTCCAGGAGCGTGGCGACATGCGCTCAAAGCAGCAACAGCAAAATTGATCGTGTCCTGCTCTGGAACCTCGATTCACCGCCTCCCAGTCTGCTGAAGGAGTACCAGGTTTCGGCCAGTGACATCGTGTTTTCCCCCGATCTCACCACCTTCGTCCAGTTCACCTCTTCCCTTGACCCGAAGAAGCCTGGAGAGACGGCGCTGGTGGAATTAGACACCGGAATGAAACGTTGCTCTTTGACACACCCGGAAGAGGGGTTTTATAGTCAGGAACTGTCTTTCGCCCCGAACGGCAGAATTTTTCTCGCGAATGACTTGAGGGGTGGTTCATTGTCCTTCACAACCAAGACGACGCTGTGGGAATTGACATCGAACCCGAAAAAGCTGGGGGGCTTTCCCGAAAAGCCGGCTGTCTCTCCGGACGGACAGTGGTTAGCCGTGCCCCGAGACACGGGGGTACGTCTCCTCGAAATGGCCACGATGAAGGAACACAGCAATTTGACGAAGCCGAACGATTCTTTAGGCTCCTCCGGGCCCTGCATTGGGGACGGTTTCTCCTTGGCCGACATTCTCTCCCGACTCCAACCGGGTGGTTGTTTCCAGGCTGTACTTTCTTCGACAGGGCTTTCCCATGTGTACGTGGCTGCCAAAACGCATCAATCCATTCCCGGGACCTTCCCGTTCTCAGTCACCAGGCTATGGGACGTGGAGACCGGCAAGGAGTTGGCTGAATTCGTGGATTGCAGGGAAGTAGTGTTTTCTCCAGACGGCAAGGCTCTGACCACGTTAAGCGAGGACAGGACCGTCCAACTTTGGGAAGTGCCGCCGCGCAAACCGCTGGGCCGAATCCTCGTCTGGACGACCGGCATCTGGCTCGTCGTCATGCTGGGTGCGTGGTGTGTGCAGCGCCTCATTCGACGGAGCAGGAGGCATGCGAGTTAAATCCCTGGAGAACAAGATCGCCAATGGCTGACGACAAACTCCGCCTCTTCCTCTGGTCGCTCGCCGGCGCTGGTTTTCTCTCACTGATCGGCGCAGTTTTCGGCGCCATTGCCGGGGTGGTGGCTCGGAAACACGGCCGTCAAGCGGGTGGACTGATCGGCAACGCCGTCGCCGGCGCGGTGGCCAGGGTCAGCGAGCACGAGTTATCGGACACCTTGACCGGCGCTCTGGTCGGAGCGAGTGACGGGGCCGTGTTCCTGGCCGTGGTCGGAGCGATTGCCGGCGGGCTGACTGGTTACTATGGTGGCCTGCAGCCGGAGGCCGTTGTCTACATCTGCGCCGGCATCGCGTTGCTGGCGCTGGCGGCCGTTCTCTTCGGGCTGGCTGCCTACGGCCTGGTACACATGGGCGTCTGGTCACTGGGGATAATCTGCGGCGGCGCAATGGTGGGGGCCGTGCTGGCAACGCTCTGGAAAGGCCCCGACGGCACACTGTATGGGATCGCGGCCGGCACTCTGATCGGCGTTGTCGCCAGCCTTATGTTGAGACCCAATGTCGGCTAACAGAACCAACCGTATTCGTGATCTTGCTTGAGAATGTCTCAGGCCGCTATGATGTTATCAAAGGGGGATATGACCATGTCAACTATGGAAATGAAGACGACGGAACATGCCATCTGGAACCGACTTCTTGAAGGGAAGAAACCGGCCTTTTCGCCTCAGGTCGCCCGCGCTATCCTTGCACTGGACTTCCCACAACAAGACAAAGCCCGCCTACGCATGCTGGCAGCAAAAGCAAGGGAAGGCCCCCTTGCACCCGAAGAACGGGAACAGATTGACACCTACGGTCGCATTGGCAGCGTGTTGTCCATCATGAAATCGAAGGCACGGGTATCTCTGAGAAAAGCCTTGACCTCAAACGGCACCGGCCGCTGATCGCATGGACCGTGCTCTCGAAGAACTGGTCTGGGAACGGGCGCAATCCCGCTGTGAATACTGCCGGATGCTCCAGGAACACGACTCTATCTCCTTTGAACTGGACCATGTCCTAGCCGCCTGCCATGGCGGCCCCACCGAGGCCGGCAACCTTGCCCTGGCTTGCTTTCTCGACAACAGCTACAAAGGCACCAACCTTGCGGGCATCGACCCAAGGACAGGTCAGATTGTACGGCTCTTCAATCCCCGCCGCCATAGGTGGAAGCGGCATTTTCAATGGGACGGCCCGGTCCTGGTGGGACGCACGGCCATCGGCCGAGCAACCATCGCTGTCCTGCGGATCAACCTTCCCCATCGCATTGCACACAGAGCGGCCCTCATACAGGAAGGCTTGTTTCCGCCCTCCGAATAAGATCGCCCCTGCTTAACGCCGAATGCTCAGGCCACTCCCGCGTCTTCTCTCTTGCCTTCCCCGCCTGCCGAGCGATAATCACCACCACAACCCCGGCACGCATGGAGTGCCGGGCGAGCGAATGAACCCTTTACCCCCAGCGCGGCAAAGCCGCAACCAATATGGAAACGAAGCATTCTAGTGTCTCGTCAATCTTCGATTGACGGGCATAACCCTTGCCGTACCCCACCCCGCTTGCCGGGGTGGTGCAGCGGTTCGTAACCAGGACGAAGCGAGCGCATCAGCAACACCCCCACCCCGCTTGTCGGGGTGGAGTGCGGGTTGCGCCCTAACCCTCGCTCCACCCCGGCAAGCGGGGTGGGGGCCAAACCCGCACAATTCTCGTTGCTGGTTACGAACCCCAGCTCCACCCCGGCAAGCGGGGTGGGGGCCACAACTTTACCCGTCAATCGAAGATTGACGAGCACTAGCCCAACGGGGCGGTAGCCAATAGCCAGGGGCGTGAGCCCCTGGGCAGGTGACCGTGATGAAATTGTTAGCCCCAACGGGGCGACAGCGGCAGCCAATGGAGAACGTTCTCTGCCGCCCCGTTGGGGCTTATGGAGTGGGCTTCCCGCTACTACCAGGGGCTCACGCCCCCGGCTATTGACGGTCGCCCCGTTGGGGCTCAGGATGGTAGGACTTATCAGCGCCGAAACTTCGGCGCGCGTTGGCAAGTGCCTTTTTGGTAAGGACTTAAAAATTTGCGTGCCGTGCGCAGATTCTAAAGGTTAGTAGAACGGAGTGTTCCCATGCTCAGCCTTTCCAGGGCCCGCTGCTCCCAGGCAATGGCAATGGTAGCCGCCACTGTTCTTGCCGGCATGTTCTTGCTCGGAGACTTCCGCGGTCCCTCAAGCTGCCGCGCTCAGACGAACCCGTACCAGCCGGCTGTTGACAAAGATCCCAAGAAAGAAGAGACAAAACCGTTGCTCGTCCTTGGTGATCTTCGCCTCAAACACTCCAGGACGGTCCACTCGGTTGCCTTCAGCCCCAACGGCAAACGTCTGGCCAGCGGCTGTTCAGATACGCTGATCAGGATCTGGGACGTGAGTGCCGGCAAATAGAGTCGTAGGTTCCGAGCCGGCGCTGGCATGAACCATTTGTAGCCAACCCTTGACGAAATTTGCGGGTTAAACGCAACGCCCCCTCGGCGGGCGGGGTCACCAACAAGGATTTTGCCAGCCGAACTGCGTCCGCCTGGCTACAATACCGCATAGGATACAAAGACAGGCAACCAGAGGACGCATTCGCCGATGCCGACCGCTCTCCGCGTAGGACGTTTCCGGTTTTTCTTCTTCAGCAACGAGGGGGAGGAACCGCCTCATGTTCATGTCAGGGCGGGTGCGGATGAAGCCAAGCTCTGGTTGTTCCCGGTAGAAGTTGCGGCCAACTTCGGATTCAATGAGCGCGAGTTGAATGAAATCCACAGATTGGTAGAAGACCATCAAGACCAACTTTCGGAGGCATGGAATGAGCACTTCACGGCGTAGGCCACGAGGCGAAGACAAGGCCAAAAAGCGCAACTCCAGGCGGGCTTACGTTCCGGCCACGGCCTTGGCCAAGGCAGTCGAATTTGATGACGCGATGATGCACGTCAGGCTGATTGACGGGCGCGTGATCGGCGTGCCGTTGGCGTGGTTCCCGGTGCTTTTGAAGGCCACCCCGGAACAACGTACACGATGCGAGATCGGCGGCGGCGGCATAGGCTTGCACTGGCCCGAACTGGATGAGGACTTGTCCGTGGCGGGGTTGATGGCCGGGGTAGACAAGCGCTCGACCTGAAGCGATCCCGGCGCTGATCTTGGCACTGGCGATGCACTCCTTCGCAACCTTCTTCGCGATGAGGTTCAGCTTCTCTCTTGCCTTCCCCGACTGCCGTGCGATAATCACCACCACGACCCCGGCACGCATGGAGTGCCGGGCGGGCGAATGAACCCTTTCGCCGCGGAGTGTTCCCATGCTCAGGCTTTCGATGTCCCGCTGCTTTCGGGCAATGGCAATCATGGCCGCCGCTGTTCTTGTCGTCATGCTCTCGCTCGGAGACTTCTTCTGCCCCGGCATTGGCCGCGCGGCGGCAAATGCAGACGAACCGGCTGCCGGCAAGGATTCCAAGAAGGAGGTGACCAAGCCGTTGCTCGTCCTGGGTGACCTCCGTTTCAAACACCTGGCATCGATCTATTCGGTCGCCTTCAGCCCCGATGGCAAACGACTGGCCAGCGCCAGCGAGGACAAGACGGTGAAGGTCTGGGATGCCGAAAGCGGCCAGGAGGTCTTTACCCTCAAGGACCATACCGATCAAGTCACCAGTGTGGCGTTCAGCCCGGACGGCAAACGACTGGCCACTGGTAGCTGGGACAAAACGGCAAAGGTTTGGGATGCCGCCACTGGTAAGGTAACCTGCACCCTCAGGGGGCATACCGAATTGGTCCATTGCGTGGCTTTTAGCCCCGATAGCAAACGCCTGGCCAGCACCGGCTCGGATGGGAAGGTCAAGCTCTGGGATGCAGCAGGTGGCCAAGAACTCTTGACCTTAAAAGGGCACACCTTCCTTGTCGAGAGTGTAGCCTTCAGCCCTGATAGCAAGTGGCTGGCGACATCGGACGATTGCGCCACGGTTAAGGTTTGGGATGCCGCCAGCGGTAAGGAAACTCTCACGTTGGAGGAGCATGATCGATGGGTCGCGAGTGTAGCGTTTAGTCCCGACAGCAAACGCCTGGCCAGCGCCAGCTTCGACAAGACGGTGAAGGTATGGGATGTGGCTAGTGGCAAGGAGGCCGTCACCTTAAAGGGGCACACTGGCGCAGTCACCAGCGTGGCCTACAGCCCCGATGGCAAACGGCTCGCCAGCGCCAGCGCCGACACTACGGTAAAGGTCTGGGATGCCGCCAGCGGTAAGGAAATCCTGACCTTCAAGGGCCACACAAACACGGTCAACAGCGTAGCCTTTAGCCCCAACGGCAAGCGAATCGCCAGCGGCAGTGCTGACGGTAACGTGAAGGTCTGGGATGCGACCAGTGGCAAGGAAATTCCCGCCTTTAATGGCCACACCGGCAGGGTCAACAGCGTGGCTTTCAGCTCCGACGGCAAACGCTTAGCCAGCGCCGGGTTTGACAATTCCGTGAGGGTCTGGAATGCGGCCAGCGGTAAGGAAATCCTCATCGTCAAAGGATATGCTGGCAGCGTTAACAGCCTGGCTTTCAGCTCGGATGGCAAACGCCTGGCGAGTAGTAGCTACAAGACAGTGGAGGTTTTGGACGCGGCAACAGGCCAGCAATTCCTCACCTTGAAGGGGCACACCGACTCTGTCAGCAGTGTGGCATTCAGTCCCGATGGCAAACGCCTGGCCAGCGGCAGTTCTGACTGGACGGTAAAAGTTTGGGATGCAGACATCGGTCAGGAAATCCACACCCTCAAAGCGGACGCGGGTCGGTTCCTCAGCGTGGCGTTCAGCTCCGATGGCAAACGCCTGGCCGCCGGCACAACGCTCGGGGAGGTGAAGATCTGGGATGCGGCCAGCGGCATGGAAACCCTTGTCCTCAAGCGACACACTGGGAATGTCGCCAGCGTGGCCTTCAGCCCCGACGGCAAACAGGTGGTCAGCGGTAGCGATGATAAGAGAGTGAAATTATGGGACGCAGCCACCGGTCGGGAAATCCTGACCATCCAGGGGCACCCCCTCAGAGTCAACTGTGTGGCCTTCAGCCCCGACGGCAAACGCCTAGCCAGCGCCAGCGACGACGGAACAGTGAAGTTCTGGGACACAGCCAGTGGAGAGGAGATGCTCACTCTCAAGGGGCATTCCCGCGGAGTCGCCAGCGTGGCTTTCAGCCCCGACGGCAAACGCCTAGCTAGCGGCTGTGATGATACGCTGATCAGAATCTGGGACGTGAGCGGCGGGCAATAGAGTCGCGTTGCGTTCTGAAGACTCGCCTCGCCGCCCCACAGTCACGGTATCCGCAGTACGCGGCAAGTTTCCTCATAGCTGGCGTCGAGTTCGAGGGAAACGTTCAAGTCCTCCGTCAACCAGATCGGCAGAGTAGGGAGCGGCCTGCCGACGGCCAACGGGTAGGCCCAGCTTTGGAGTTTGGGGCATCCTTCGATTCTTCGGTAACGACACGTTGCCGGCGGATCAGGAGTAAACGCCGGGTCCGACCGTTCGAGGAGGGCGAACAGATCAGTGTAGAGATTGAAATTCCGGGTTGTGACCAGATCGACAATCGACACGCAAACTCCCTGCTGGAGCAGGGCTGCGCACTTCGTGACAAAGGCCCGTCTGTTCTCCCGCCGATCCTTGTTGGCCGGGCTAACAATCTCCACGGCTGCAACCAACTGCCGGCCGCGAGTTTGATCGTAGACCAGAACCTCGTACTCATACTGTTCCGCAATATCGGCAATCTCGAAATATGACCCAAGATGGACGCGCGGTTCGGCCGTGAAAGCGTCCGGCAAAAGAGGCGACAGTCGTTGAACCATTGTCATCGGCCAACCGCCGTGGAAGCCCTCCCAGGAGGATCGGGCTGAAACAGGTGGGCGAAAATGATCGCGGAGCGGCATGATGGTGTTCCTCTCTCGCAAATTCTATCTGATGGCCCGCTGAAATGACACCCTGAGTAAGATCATACAACCGGCAAGCCAATCCGTCGCCGGGCTGACGGGTCGGTTCGCTCCGCTCCACCCGCCACTCCCACCTGCTCCTGCGTCACAACTGTTCCGAACAACGTAAACGACGTCGCTTCTTTCAGATGGACCTGCTTACGAACTTGACCAAGGCAGCGGCTTATGCTAAGAATGGCATAATGAGAGCTGAAGCAAGGAATGAGGAAGAGGGCGAACAGCCGGTGAAGCCGCTCGTCTGGATTGCCAGCAGTAAAGACGATCTCCGGAAATTCCCGGAGGAGGTGAAGGACGTGATGGGTTTTGCGCTCTTCCAAGCGCAGAAGGGTGGGAAGCACATCGATGCCAAGGTGCTCAAGGGCTTCGGCGGAGCTGGTGTTCTTGAAATCGTTGAGGATGACAACGGAAACACTTTCCGAGCAGTGTATACGGTGAAATTCGCTGATGTCGTGTACGTTCTTGACGCCTTCCAGAAAAAGTCAAAGAAGGGTGCCAGAACACCACCCAGAGACATCGACCGTATCAACAAGCGGCTAAAGGCAGCAGCGGAGCACCACAAGAAATGGCGCTTGTCTCAACAGAAGAAAGAGGGCAAAAAATGAAGAGAGCAGCAAGGACCATGGCAAAGAAAGTAGCGGCAACGTGTTCGCAGACCTGGGCCTCCCTAACCCGCAGGACAGGCTCGCCAAGGCAAAACTGGCTCATCGCATTTGCGAGGTAATTGCCGAACGAGGGTTAACGCAAATGGAGGCTGCCGAGATTCTCGGCCTGGACCAACCCAAGATTTCGGCCCTGGTGCGTGGCAAGCTCAATGGGTTCTCGGCAGATAGACTTTTCCGATTCTTGAACGACCTGGGCCAAGAAGTTGAGATTACCATTCGGCCAACCCAGAGGGCCGGTCGTCGAGGCAATATCCATGTTGTCGCAGCAATGTAGGCCCGACAACCAGAAATCGCTATTGTGGTTGGTTACACGACCGGCAACTCGATACGCCGCCAGGGGTTGGACACGACTCGTTCTGGCTCACCCTCCACACCCACCTGCTCCCCCGTCACCACCGTCCCGAACAGCGTGAACGACGTCGCTTCCTCCACCCTCACAGCCACCGTTCGCCCCGCGAGCCGTTCGTTCCCTTCGAAAACAACAATGTGATCCGTCCGCGTCCGCCCGGTCAACTGAATCAGGGGGCTAACACCACCCCGCTCGCCATGTTCGCGCTTGAGCGCCGTTTTGCTCGGCCCTTCCACCAGCACCTCGACCGTTTCACCGATCTTGCTCAGATGGTCGGCCAAACTCACCTCGTTCTGAATGGCGAGCAGATCGTTGTTGCGCCGCTTCTTGACCTCTTCCGGCACATCGTCGGCGTACAACTCGTGCCCCTTAGTTCCGGGCCGCGGGCTGTACTTGAAGATGAAACTGTTCTTGAAGCCGGCTTCGCGGACCAGGTCGCAGGTGCGTGCAAATGACTCTTCGGTCTCGCCGCAGAAGCCGACGATGAAATCGCTGCTGATCGCCACGCCCGGCACGCGCTCGCGGCAACGGGCGAGCATGTCGCGGTAATACTCCACCGTGTAAAGACGCTTCATCCGCTTCAGCACTTCGTTGCAGCCCGATTGGGCCGGCACGTGCAGGTAGGGACAGACCTTCGGCAGCTCGCGGACGGCATCGAGCAGGTCGTCGCTCATGTCCCTGGGGAAGTTGGTGACAAACTTGATGCGCTCGATGCCGGCCGTGTCGTGGATGCGGGCCAGCAGGTCGGAGAGTCGGAGGTTGTGAGACAGGGAGACAGGGAGACAGGGAGACAGGGAGACAGGGAGACAGACACCTGCTCCTTGTCTCCTTGTCTCCTTGTCTCCTTGTCTGAAATCCACTACCCCACCACCCACGCGGTACTTGTAACTGTTGACGGTTTGGCCGAGCAGGGTCACTTCCTTGCACCCCTCGGCGGCGAGCTGGCGGACCTCGGCGGCGATGTGTTCGGGATGCCGGCTCTGCTCCGGACCACGCACGCTGGGGACGATGCAGTAGGTACAAAACTTGTCACAACCAATCATGATGCGAACATAAGCCTGGAACGGCGACGGCCTCATGCTCGGATCGCGGATGGGATCATAACTCTCGAAACTGTACTCGACCTCGTGCCGTGACGACTCGTTGCGGGCCAGGCTCAGGGCGGTTTGCGGCTGGCCGGTGCGCTGGACCTCCTCGATCAACTCGGGCAAACGAGCAAGCTGGCCGGTGCCGCAGACGATGTCAACGTAAGGCGCCCGGCGGCGGATCAGCTCCTGATCCTTCTGAGCCATGCAGCCGAGGACGCCGACGACCTTTTCGGGGTAGCGATTCTTGTGGGGGCGCAAGCGGCCCAGAGCACTGTAAATCTTGTCCTCGGCGTGCTGGCGGACGCTGCACGTGTTGAAGAGGATGACATCGGCGTCGGCCAGCTCGTGGGTCAGCTCATAACCTTGCCGGCGCAGACTGCCGACGACCAGCTCGCTATCGAGCACGTTCATCTGGCAGCCGACGGTTTCGATGTAGAGTTTTTTGGACATGGGTGTTGCCCGGAGGTAATCTCACGCAAAGACGCAAAGAATTTCAGGTCTTGCCTCGCAGGCGGGCCAGTTCGGCTTCCAGGGCTTTGATGCGTTCTTCGGCCTGGCGGCGTTCTTCGGCCTCTCGGAGGTGAGCAATGGCCTCCAATTCGGCTTCATCGGGGCGCGCATATCGGTGCCCCGATTTGGCGATCGGTCACGCGCAGGCGTGCGTCCGAGTCAATGATTAAGCGAAAACCGAGGCGACTGGTGATGCCGCCGTCCGGATCTTGTTCGTCCTGCCAGCTTCCATCTCGTTGAAGCTTCTTAATGAGCAGCTTTTGGGGGAGAAATGCGCCAGTCACATCTATCAGGATATACTCAGGCACGCGGAGATCGCCGTAGATAGACACCTTATCATCAAGATCGTGTTCCTGCGCCGACCTTTCGGAGAGCACTTCAACAACCACGATGGGAGCAGGACCATGCATGCCGATGCGATAGGATTTGAGATCGTAGGGCAGCGGTGAAAAAGGAGTAACTATCATGTCATCGGGAGACACATAAATGGAGCGGGCCTTGGCGTGGTAGTAGAGGTTCAGGTTGGAGAACACTTGATACTGCACCAGGCTCGCCAGATGAGCGGCCACACCGTAACGAAAAATATGCTCAGTGGTGCTGTGTGGATTGGACTCACCCATGTCTGGCTCCCCATCGTCTTCATACATGACGGGCATGTCATCAAGGCCCACCATCACCGGTCCCCAGGCCTGGTTCGGCAATGTACTGATCTGGCTTGACATGGATGGAAACCTCCAAGCGATATTCTACTCCAAGCGTCTCTAGTGAGGAAGTGCAAGCTGACTCACGAAGTCGCCGGCCCGAACCGATCACCCGGTTGCAGCCGATGGCCGCGCAAAAACTCGGCAGCGGTCATGCGGCGCTTGCCGACGGGTTGTAGCTCAACGATCTCGACGGCCCCGTCGGCACCGTTCGCAACCCAGAGACAATTTTCATTGTCGAAGGCCACAAGGGTGCCCGGTGCATCAATGTTTGCCTCAGAAGAGAAGTCGATCATGCCACCGATCCGATGCACGATTAGCCGCAATGCCGTTTGCCCGTGTCGATGCAGGAATGTATACGCGGTCGGCCACGGCTGCATAGCCCGAACCTGATTCCGAACCTGTTCAGGACTTCGGCTCCAGTCGATCAGCCCATGCTCCTTCTTCAGCTTCGGTGCCTTGGTCGCTAAGGATTTGTCCTGCTTGATGCCTTGCGTTGTACCGGCAGCAATTTGCTCGATGACTTGCATCGCCAACCGGACGCCCAGCGGAGCCAGCCGAGCCTCCAATTCACCGGCCGTCTCCTCGGGACCGATGGCAATTGCCTCCTGAGCCAGCATGTCACCAGCGTCAAGATGGACCGACATCCTGATAATGGTCACGCCGGTCTGCGTTTCGCCATGATAAATCGCCCAGGCAATCGGGGCGGCGCCGCGATACTTGGGCAATAGAGATGCGTGAACGTTGATACCGCCCTGGGGAGCGACGGCGAGCACATCTTTCGACAGAATCTGTCCGTAGGCGGCCAGGACAAGCAGATCGGGTTGCATGGCCAGCAAGCCGGCGACTCCTTCCGGTGTGTTGATGCTGTCGGGCTGCAAGACCGGCACGTGATGTTCCAGCGCGATCGCTTTCATACCGCGGCCAGTCTGCCGGGTCGAGCCGCGTCCTTGCCCCTCACCCTGCCCCTCCCCCTGGGGGGAAGGCAGGTAGGGTCGAGGACGGTCGGGCTGCGTCACCAGGCCGACGACCTGATGCGGACTGCCCAACAGAGCTTCAAAAGTTGGCTCGGCAAAGATGCCGGTCCCCATCATGACGATGCGCATGGTGAATTGTCTCTACGCCTCCAGCGTTGCCAGCATCTTTTCGATTTCCACGTTGGGTGGGATTTCGCCGCGCTCCTGCGCCGGCGGTAGATGCGCTCAAATTCTTTGAGGGCCGCGCGGCTGGCCAGCTTGGCGATGGGGCCCATCTTGTCGATAAACAGTATGCCGTGCAAGTGATCGACTTCATGCAGCAAAACCCGCGCGGCCATGTCACTGGCGTTGATGTTGACCAGTTGTCCGTCGAGGTTGTAGGCCTGCGCTTTGATCGTCTTGGCCCGGCGCACTTTCTGAAAAAGGTCGGGGAAACTCAAACAGCCTTCCTCACCTTCGACCGAGCCTTTGCGCTCCAGGATCACCGGATTGATGCAGACCAGCTCATGTTCGCGCTGTTCCGGATCAGCCTTCACGTTCATGACCAGGAGCTGATAGGGCAATACCACCTGATTGGCGGCCAGACCGACCCCATGTGCTTCATACATCAGCTCCAGCATCTTGCCGGCCTGGATGCGGACTTCCTTGTCTATTGATGTCAAAGGCCGTACCCGGTGCCGCAAGGCCGGGTGCGGATAGTGAATAATCTTCATGCAACCATTATAAGAAAGAATGAGGGTTTTGTGATTGGGAGATCAAGCCAGCACGTGAGCCACGCCTTTCACCCCGCTGAGCTTGTCGAAAACAGCCGAAAACGTTACTCTGGGCCGGTTAAATCCCATTCATCAGAGCGAAAGGAGTCGCCATGGCAGGCTTCAGAACACACGTCGCGGTTTCCTCTCTGCTTGGCGCCGGTTATGCCGCGGCATTGATCAAGGCGGGAACCGAATGGACGCACGCCGGGCTGGCTGCCGGATTGTGCGCGGTTTCGGGCATGCTGCCTGACCTCGACAGTGCCAGCGGTCGGCCGGCGCATGAATTGTTCGGTCTGGTCGCTGCCGTGGTGCCGTTGTTGTTGATGCACCGTCTGCGCAAGGCGGAGCTGACCGCCGAGGGCATCATCCTGGTGCTGGCCGGCCTCTATCTGCTGATTCGCTTCGGAGCATCCTGGCTGTTCAGGCACCTAACCGTCCATCGCGGCATGTTCCACAGTCTGCCAGCCGCTTTGATCGCCGCCGAAATCGTCTTCCTTGCTCATGACGGCGAACAGCCATACGGCCAGTTCATTCTGGCCGGCGGAGTGCTGATCGGCTTTCTCTCACACCTTGTGCTGGACGAACTTTACAGTGTAGATGCACAGGGTTTGCGGATCCGCCTGAACAAGTCGGCGGGAAGCGCTTTCAAGCTGTTCTCCGGGAACATTCCGGCCACTGTCATGACATGGCTACTGCTGGCCGGATTGAGCTATCTGGTCGGCATCAGACAAGCGTACTTTCAACCGATTCACTTTTCGTTTTCTTACCCGCCGATCATCAATGCGTGGAGGTAGCCCAAGCTGTCAACTTGAGCTGCGCAATTCGCCATGTTCTCCCGTTTTCCGGCCTGTTACAATAACCACGTATATGGTGAATACTTCTCTCAAACAAGCCGTCACCCGCATTCTCCACCGCGTCCAGATGCCGGCCCAGTACATCGGCGGCGAACTCAATGCCATCGTCAAGGACCATCGCCAGGTGCGCGGCAAGTTGTGTCTGGCCTTCCCCGACACCTATCCGCTGGGCATGAGCCATCACGGTTTGCAGGTTCTCTACAGCATCATGAACGACGATCCGCAGTGGGCCTGCGAGCGGGCGTTTACGCCCTGGCTCGACTTCGAAGCTGAACTGCGCCGGAACGGTCTGCCATTGTACAGTCTGGAGACCTTCACACCCCTACGCGAATTTGACCTCGTCGGTTTCAGCTTGCAGTATGAAGTCTGTTACACGAACCTGCTGACCATGCTCGACCTCGGCGGTATTCCGCTCCACAGCAAGGACCGCACGCTGGACGATCCACTCATAATCGCCGGCGGCCCCGGCGCACAAAACCCAGAAGTGCTGGCTCCATTCGTCGATCTCTTCGTCATCGGTGACGGCGAAGAGAGCCTGCCGTGGGTCATGGAAAAGTGGATGACATTGAAAGAGAAACGGCGAGCGGGGGGCGTAAGCCCCATGATAGCTCGCCAAGAAATGATCGCCGAACTTGCCGGCAGCACGACGTGGGCCTATGCCCCCATGTTCTACGAGCCGGAATACCACGCCGACGGCACCATCGCCGCCATGCACCGAACCCGCAGCGATGTGCCGCGCGACATCATGGCCTGCACCATCAACCAGGACTTCGACGACATCCCGCTGCCGGTGCGGCCCGTGGTGCCGTTCGTCGAAACGACCCATGATCGCATCGCCATCGAAATCATGCGCGGCTGTCCCTGGCAGTGCCGGTTCTGCCAGTCCACGGTCATCAAACGACCGCTGCGAACGCGCTCGGTCGAGACGATTGTGCAATCAGCTCTGGAGAGCTACCGCAACACCGGTTACAACGAGATCAGCCTGCTCAGCCTCAGCACCAGCGATTACCCCGATTTCGAGCAACTGGTGAAGCGGATGTACGAGGTTTTCACGCCGCTGGGTGTGAATATCTCGCTGCCGAGCCTGCGCATCAATCATCAGTTGCGCACGCTACCGCTCCTGATGCAAGGCGCGCGCAAGAGCGGCCTGACGCTGGCGCCCGAGGTGGCCCGCGACGACATGCGCGAGCAAATCCGCAAGACGATCAAGAACGACGACCTGTACGAAGGTTGCCGGCAGGCGTTCAAGAACGGCTGGCAGCGCGTCAAGCTTTATTTCATGTGCGGGTTGCCAGGCGAGCGGGTTGTCGATCTCGACGGCATCGTGGACATGGCCGAGCTTATCGCCCGGATCGGCAAGGAAGTCCGCGGCAGGTACGCCGAGGTGACGGCCGCCGTTTCCAACTTCGTGCCCAAGCCGCACACGCCCTATCAATGGAACGGCATGCAGACGCGCGAATATCTTCAGTGGGCCGGACAGTACCTGAAGAAACGCTGCCGGATTCGCTCCGTGCGCGTCAAGCAGCACAGCGTCGAATGCAGTCTGCTCGAAGGCGTGCTGACGCGCGGCGACCGCCGCATTGCCCCGGCCCTGGAAGAAGCCTGGCGGCGTGGCTGCCGGCTCGACGGCTGGAGCGAGTGCTTCAAGCCCGACCTATGGTGGCAGACATTCGCCGACCTCGGCATCGACACCGCCTGGTATTCGCAGCGCAGCCGGCCCATGACCGAGGTGCTGCCGTGGGACCACGTCAACGTCAAGAAAGGCCGCGAGTATCTGGAAAAAGAGCAGACGCGCAGTCTGACGCAGCTTGAAGTGATGGCGAATGCAACATGAAGAAAAGGATGAAGGATGAAGGATGAAAATGGTGAGTGGTGAGTGGTGAGTGGTGAGTGGTGAGTGGTAAAGCAGTTCCGGACCACTCACCACTCACCACTCACCTCATTGTTCATCCTTCATCCTTCATCCTTCATCCTTCATCCTTCATCCTTTTTCCCCTCATCCTCATGTTCCGGCGCGTTTCGCCTTCAGTAGCTGCACGAATTCATCCGGCGGCCGCACCTGGATTTGCTGGTCGCGCGCCTCGATCTGGAACAGTCGCCAGTCGCCCCGATGCACCCAGTAAATGTCCCGGCTGATCGAATAGGGAGCGTTCTGGTAGTTTTTTTGGGCCAGGACCCACGGCAAGTGGATGTGTGCCAGGGCCTTCCAGCAGACCGGCAGCACGACCAACTCGTCCCGGCTGGGGATGGCCACAAGAAAACCCAGCGAATTCGCATCGGGCAGAAGCGAATCCAGCAGCAGCGCCCGCGACGAATCGTAAGCGTCGCCGACGTTGCAGAGGAGCAGGCCCGATTCTTCGTGGACGACGTGAAAGCAGTTCTCGGGAGTTCGCGTTCGCAAGTTGGCCAGTGCTTGTTCCAGCCAGTCGCCGCCCTGCCGGCCCGACTCGGCAATCATCGGCTCGGTCACGTAGGTCATCGTCTCGGCCTGATCGACCACGAGGCTGATGCCGAAATCGGTGCCTGCGAGCGGTTGGGACCAGATTTTCACCTTGTCCGAGAGCGCAGAGAAGCCTCTGCCCAGGCGGACGAGCACCTTGTCGGCCACCTCATCGAGCTTGGCAGCGGCCACGGCGCTCTTCTCCGCTTCCCTGAGCTTGTTCAGGAAATCGGCGATCAACTCGGGCCAGCGTTCCCGTTCTTCCCGCCGCGCCCGCCGGAAAAGATTTTCCAGACCGACGGTGTGCGTCTCCCCGCCGGCATCGACGCATTCGATGGCATCGCCCAGCCAGCAGCGCACTTCCCAATTCATCTTCGCCGTGGCCTCGCGGAGGGCCAGGAGAAACGTGCCGGGATAGCGCTGGCCGGCACCACCAGAACCCGGATGACCGCGTTTTGGTTGCATTACTCACTCTCCAACCTGCAACGAGAGGAAATGATGAAGCGGTGCATAACACCATTCGACGCCATGTTCACTGGGCAAGCTCCTTCAGCCTGTGCAGATACTTCTCCGTGATGGCGTTACCGGTCTCCTGATAATTCGGATCACAGAAATAAACCCGGCAGCCGAGCGGACGTGGCTCACGCGCCGTACACAAGTTGTCTTTCTGGAACGGACAGAAGTCCGGCGACACCGGCTGTTCGTAGGGCGGGGCATCAGCGAGGAGAATATCCGCCTCCAGGTTGCTGAGGAATAACACATGACCGTATTCCTTGAAGCGGCAGCAGCGGCCGCTGGCGATGCAAACGGGGCCGGCCTGGTGGACGTCCGCATCGACTTCCTGGTAGAGTTCGAGCATTTTGCGATGGAGTTCAGCCGTCATCCGGCTTCCCCGAGGGATCGTCCCAACGTGTTCATCACAAACGGATCACATTCCTTAGCCGAGTAATCTCTTCTGCCGGAATCAAGTCGCCTTGCCCTGATCCCGGACAAACCTCGCATGTCTGCCGCCAGGCTTCGGGCGTGACGACATTGCTCTGCCAGAACGGCCATGTACGGCACTGGCGTGGCCGAACAGGGTAGATCGTGCAGCCTGCCGTCCGCTCATAAAAGACACAGTCATTGTTGGCCTTCTCGCGCAGCGTGCGGCCCTCAGCCACGACGTAAGTGTACAAAGCCGCCGTCTCTTTTACAGTCTCACGGCGGTGTTCAGCGATTGCCGCCAGTTCCTCGTTGTGTACCCAGACGAACCCCGGCGGCCCGGTACAGCAGTTGCCGCTGCGCGTACACGAAAAACGCAAACCGTCTTTGTACCAGGGATCATCTGTCATGGCATTCGTCTCAACGATTCATTGGAGTGTTTTGATCTTAGCCCCAGAAGCGTGAAAGGCCAATGCTTTTTCGCCGTTCATTAGTCGGAACCGACTTGTCGCTTCGGCCAGATTAACGGTCTTGTGATTGCTGATTGGTCCCTATAGGCTGATGGGGTCTTGCCCATTCGCACCTACGAGGAGTCCTCACCATCGACCTGTTCCACGACATCCACGAAGCCAACTTGCGCAAGGCCCAGCCGCTGGCCGCGCGCATGCGGCCGCGCACCGTCGAGGAGTTCGCCGGCCAGGAACATTTCTTCGGCCCCGGCAAGCTGTTGCGGCGCATGCTGCAAGCGGACCGGCTTAGCTCGCTGATCTTTTACGGTCCCCCCGGCAGCGGCAAGACGGCGCTGGCGCACGTCATCGCCCAGCACACGCACTGCCACTTCCGGCAGCTCAATGCCGTGGCGGCCGGCATCAAGGAAGTGCGCGAAGCTTCTTCAGGAAGCACGTGCCGAGCTGGAGACCACCGGCCAGCGGACCATTCTGTTCGTCGATGAACTGCACCGCTTCAATCGCGCCCAGCAAGACGTGCTGTTGCCCGATGTGGAAGAAGGCAGAATCATCCTCATCGGCGCCACCACGCAGAACCCGTTCTTCGCCATCAATTCGCCGCTCCTGAGCCGCAGTCAGATCTTCACGTTTGAGCCGCTCAGCCGGGAGGACATCAAGACCCTGCTCCGGCGTGCCCTGGCCGACAAGGAGCGTGGCTTGGGCTCGATCCCGGTTCAGCATGAGCGACGCAGCACTGGACTTCCTCGCCGAGATGAGCGACGGCGACGCTCGCCGGGCGCTCGCGGCCCTGGAGGTCGGCGTGCTCTCGGCCACACGACAGCCGGTGGAATTCACGCTGGAAGTGGCCCAGGATTCGATCCAGCGCAAGGCCCTCGACTACGACGCGACCGGCGACGCTCATTACGACGTGGCCAGCGCTTTCATCAAGAGCATGCGCGGCAGCGATCCCGACGCGGCCATCTACTGGCTGGCCCGCATGCTGGAGGCGGGCGAGGATCCTCGTTTCATCGCTCGCCGCGTCGTCATCTGCGCTTCCGAGGACGTTGGCAACGCCGATCCGCAGGCCCTGGTCGTGGCCGCCGCGGCGTTGCAAGCAGTCGAGTTCGTCGGCCTGCCGGAATGCCAGTTGGCACTGGCCCAGGCCGTCACCTACATCGCCACCGCTCCCAAATCCAATGCCTCCACCCTGGCCATCGGCAAGGCCCGCGAGGATGTTCGCTCCGGCAGAACGCTGCCGGTGCCTGAACACCTGCGCGACAGCCACTACCGAGGAGCGAAGGAACTGGGCCACGGCGTCGATTACCAATACAGTCACGAGTTCACTGGAGGCTGGGTCGATCAGGCGTATCTGCCGGAAGAACGGCGCTATTACGAACCGGTGGATCGAGGATATGAAGCGGAGATTCGCAAGCGAATGGAGATGCTTAGACAGCAACGGCATGGTTCCGAAAGCAAGTCAAGTTAGGTTGGGCCACTCTTCCGCCAATCAATCCTCCGAAGTTCCCCATCGCCGCAGCAATCCGTGTTCCACTCCGAGTTGATCGCAAATCCGTCCCACGATGAAATCAACCGCATCCTGCAACGTCTGCGGTTTGACGTAGAAAGCCGGCATGGCGGGCAGCACGATCGCCCCGGCCTCAGCACATGCGGCCAGATTACGAAGCTGGATCACGTTGAGCGGCGTCTCCCGCGGCACCAGGATCAACGGCCGGCGTTCCTTGAGATGCACGTCGGCGGCTCGATGGATCAGGTTCTGCGCTAGACCATGAGCGATGGCTCCTACCGTGCCCATGCTGCACGGGCAAATAACCATGCCGGCGGTCAGGAATGAGCCACTGGCAATGCCGGCCCGGAAATCTTGATAGTGGTGGTAGTGTAGCTGATCGGAACCAAGCCCCCGCCCCGCCCCCTCGGCGCCGGGGAACAAGGTGGGGTGAGGCGGCGCGGTTGCCGCTGCGCCAAGCAAATCGCGCAAGTTGAAACAGTCGAGCGACAGGTGTCTGCCGATCTCCTGCTCGAATACTTGTGCAGCGGATGGGCTGATCGTTAGATGCACCTTCCGACCGGCGCGCAGCAGCACTTCCAGCAGGCGGACGCCATAGGGCGTGCCACTGGCTCCGGTCATCGCAAGTACCAGGTCGCTGGCAGCCATTACCGTGCCTCTCACGAATTTGGGGTCGGGGGCCGAGCTTTTTCGGGGTTCGATTCCGTCGTCCTGTTCTCGTCCGTGGGTTCTCCGTCATTACTTATCAGCGATTGCTGGCCACCTCCATGAATTGCTGGAATTATCTCGGTGGAGTAGTCGATCTTCGCTGCCACCTGGTCGCCAATCAACGGTAGCTCATGAGGATCCGCCGTTGACACCGGCTGGCGCATAAGGTGGTAAAGCAGGAACCCAGCCACGACCGCCAGCATGAGCAAGACCAGCAGTGGCTTGATACGATCCACCTGATGTTCGGCCTGCATCACCGTCTCCCGGAACTGGTCGCCGAACCAGTAGGCCAGGAAGAACAGAATACTGTGCCCGAAAGCCGCAGCAATGGCGTCTGCGACGATAAAGCGCACTATGGGTAGCCGCATGATACCAGCGCTAATAAACATGGGGCTGCGAATGGCCGGCACCCAGCGGATCAGAAGCAGCACTTTGACACCGTAGCGGTCAAAGTTTCCCTCGATTCGCTCCAACCGTTCCTGCGGCAGCAACCGTTTCACCCAGGCACGCTCCAGCAGTTTTGTGCCCGACCAGCGGCCGATGCCGTACAACATCAAATCGCTGCACAACACCCCCAGCAAACACACAGGCAAGATCAACCAGCGCCCCGGGCCGAAGTCCGGGTTCTTGCCAGCCCAGATGCCCGCGCCGATGGTAGGCAACTCTTCAGGGATGGGGATGCCAAATCCCGCGACCGCTAGTGCGACGAAAGCAGTGAAAAATGGCCAGAAATCGCTCAACTCATGCATGCCAGGGATCTCCGTGTATGCTCCCGTTCATCATTTTAGTTTTTCTCTTCAGCCGGGCATGATGGCTGGTTTCGATGATGCGCCCGCCGCGCGATCAACCCGGCCACGTACCCTCCTTTGAAACCGCTGTCGATGTTGACGACCACGACGTTGGCGGAGCAGCTATTGAGCATCGTCAGGAGCGGCGCCACGCCGGCAAACGCGGCACCGTAGCCGATACTCGTCGGCACCGCGATCACCGGGCAATCGACCAGGCCGCCCACCACGCTCGGCAATGCCCCGTCCATGCCGGCGACGACGACGATCACGTCGGCCGCGGCGTAGCGTTCGCGGTGCCGTAACAGGCGGTGAATGCCGGCAACCCCAACGTCGGCCAGCAGCGTAGCCTCGCACCCCAGGGCACGGGCTGTAACAAGCGCTTCCTGAGCCACGGGCAGATCGCTCGTCCCCGCCGTGAGTACGACAACGTGCCCCACCGCTTGCGGTTTCGGACTGTTTGCCGACGGCAGCCAAAAGGTCCTCGCCACCCGATCCTGTTCCGCTTGCGGAAACATCTGCGCGAGATGCTGCGCCAGCTCACTGTTGACTCGAGTCGCCAGGCAGTCCTGTCCCGCTTCCGCGAGCTTGCGCACGATGTTCTCGACCCAGGCGGACGTCTTGCCTTCGCAGAAGACGACCTCGGGAAAGCCGCAGCGCTGCCGGCGTTGAAGATCGACGTGAGCAAAACCCAGGTCGGCGACCGCCGTTCCATCCAGTTGCTGAAGGGCGTGATCGACACTCATGCCGCCCAGACGGACCTGTTCGAGCAACTCACGCAGATTGGTTGTTTCCATGAACGCATTCACCAGGATAAGGGTATGCCGGGATGTTTTGATATTCTAGCGGTCAGGATAGGAAGTGGGCCAGTATAACGCCCGGAAATTATTGGAATTTTGCCGTGGCATGCGATAGCATAGCATCACATCTCGTAGGACAGGTTTGAAACCTGTCCCTACGCCCAGCGGAGAGCAGACCATGCCTGATGTACCCGACGACCGCATGATTCTGAGCATGTTCCGGGCCGGCAACGAACAGGCGGCCCGCGAACTTTATGAACGCTATGTGGATCGCCTGCTGGCCCTGGCACGCAAGCGGATCAGCCAGCGCATGGCCAGCCGCGTCGATCCCGAGGACATCGTTCAGTCGGTGTTCCGCACGTTCTTCGGCCGTGTCAAGAAGGGTCAATTCCGCATCGCCGATCAGGATGACCTGTGCAAGCTCCTGGTGCGCATCACGGTCCACAAGACGCTGCGCCAGGTTGCCTTCCACAAGGCGGCCAAGCGCGATCCCAGCCTGGAGGCCGGTCAGGACGGCTATTCCGCCGAGGGGATCCAGAGAGTACTCGACGACGAACCCGGCCACGAAGACGCGGTTGCCTTTCTGGACCAGCTCGAGCATTTCCTGGCTCAGTTGCGGCCCGAGGAACGCCAGATTCTGGAAATGCGGATGCAGGGCTACAGCAACGACGAGATCGCCAAGAAGTTGAACATCTACGACCGCAAGATTCGCAGGACGATCGAACGCATCCGCGCCCTGGCGGTGCAAGAGGGACTGGAGCCGCATTGAAGAAACCCGGTTTCTCTGAAAAACCGGGTTTCTAACCGTAACCTATTCAGGATTATTCATGCGTGAAATAGGAACCATTGCCGACGAGGATCATGCCTTAACCTTCGTGGACTACCTGTTGACTCGCAAGATCACCACGCATCTGGAAGAGCAACCCGACGGCTGGGTTGTCTGGGTCCGCGACGAGGATCAGGTGCCGGCCGCGAAGCAGGAATTGCAACAGTTCCAGCAGCATCCGGATGATCCGCGCTATCTGGGATCATCGGTCACGGCTCGGGAATTGCGCAAACAGGAGGAGGCCAAGGAGAAACAGTACCGGAAGAATTACGTCGAGGTCCGCGGGCAATGGACCATTCTTTCCCTCAGGCGTCGGCCCTTGACGATCATCTTGATAGTGGCTTGCGTGGTGATCGGGCTGGCAACCAGTTTCGGAGGAGACTTCACGGGGCTAATGCATTGGCTCACCTTCTCTTCCTACAAGGAGGCGGAAGGTGTTGTCATACCCGACGGCCGCCTGGATGCCTTGCAGAGAGGTGAAGTTTGGAGACTGGTTACGCCAATCTTCATTCACCTCGGCCCCATCCATATTTTCTTCAATATGCTCTGCCTTCATTTCCTTGGATCGCAAGTCGAATCTCGACGGGGGACCTTATGGCTTGCGGTTTTTGTTCTCGTCACGGCCATGTGCTCAAACATAGGTCAGTCCATCCCGTCGGGAGGAATTTTTGGCGGGTTCTCCGGCGTCGTTTACGGACTGTTCGGTTATGTCTGGATGAAGGAACGGTTTGATCCCGGTTCTGGCATGCGGGTCGGCTTTAACAACGTCATCATCATGATCGCCTGGCTCTTCCTGTGCATGACCCCCTGGATGAATAACTGGATTGGTCCCGTTGGCAATACGGCGCACGTGGTTGGTCTTGTCGTTGGTTTGGCAGTTGGCATTGCCCCGGTCCTTTGGAAAAAAATTACGCGGTGACAAGGCTGCTTCCTTCTCCGGATCAGCCATTGCCGGCAGTATGCTATCCACGCGCGAGTGGAAAGTCGGTAGAATGGAGGTAGGTAGGTGATTATGATTCAGACCATCGAAGCTGTCATTGACGAACGAGGAACCGTGCGCCTACTCCATTCCGTTGACTTACCGGCCCCCCGGCGCGCGCTGGTGACAATCCTGGAGGAGGAACCACTGGAGCACAGGCACGAGACGGCGCTACTAAGTGAGGCGGCAGTCGCGGAGGATTGGATCCGTCCGGAGGAAGACGCTGCATGGTCACACTTGCAGTTGATGGAGTAGTGCTCGTGTTCATCCTATGTGTTGGTTTGGTGGTCATTACCCTCGGGCTCGTTATCATGCTCGTTATCATGGGTATCCTAGCATTGGTCGGATTCGAAAAACCTGGGAGAAAGACGCATCCGGCTGTGGCTGTGGCAACGATCCTGATTGGAGTTGTGGTTGCAATCCCTCTATTACTAATATTCGCGGTCATACTAGGTCCATGAGGCGATTGTGGTATCCTTCCTGCCCACCAACTCACAAGAGGAGACGACTGTGACAAAGCATCCACCTTCAGATGATTTCGGCACGCCCTCCCGCCGCGACTTCCTCAAAGCTTCCACGGCGTCCGTGGTCGCTGGGGCATTGGCAACCCAACTCAACTCCGCACCCAATGTCCACGCCGCCGGTGATGAAACCCTCCGTATCGGCCTCATCGGCTGCGGCGGCCGCGGCACGGGAGCGGCGTCCCAGGCTCTGAACGCCGACAAGAATGTCAAGCTCGTCGCCCTGGGCGACATGTTCCCCGAGCGCGTCCGCGACTGTCTGGCAACTCTCCAACAAGAGAAGGGAATCGCGGACAAGATCAAGGTCAAGGACGATCGCTGTTTCACCGGCTTCGACGCCTACAAGCAGGTCATCCCTCTTGTGGATGTTGTCCTCCTGGCCACGCCGCCGCACTTCCGGCCGGCTCACATCAAAGCCGCAGTCGAGGCCGGCAAGCACATCTTCGCCGAGAAGCCCGTGGCGGTCGATGCCCCCGGCGTCCGGGCCGTCCTGGCCGCGTGTACGGAAGCGAAGAAGAAGAACCTGGCCGTTGTTTCCGGCCTGTGCTGGCGTTATCACCACGGCATGCGCGAGACGTTCAAGCACATCCACGACGGGGCAGTCGGCGACATCGTCGCTCTGCACTGTTCCTACAACACGGGCGGTCTCTGGTCCAAGGAGCGCCAGTCAGGCTGGAGCGACATGGAATGGCAACTGCGTAACTGGCTCTATTTCACCTGGCTATCGGGCGATCACAACGTCGAGCAGCACATTCACAGCCTCGACAAGATGGCCTGGGCGATGAAGGACGAGTATCCCGTGAAAGCCACCGGCATGGGCGGCCGGCAGGTGCGGACCGACCCCAAGTACGGCCACATCTTCGATCATCATGCAGTCGTGTACGAATTCGCGGGCGGCGTCAAGTGCTTCGCCTATTGCCGGCAGCAGGAAGGCTGTGCCAACAGTGTCACCGATTACGTCATGGGCGCCAAAGGCGCCTGCGACGTGATGAAGCACATCATCACGGGCCAGAACCCCTGGCGGCATCAGCCGGACAAGGGCGACAAGGACGACAAGTATCAGAACGAGCATGACGAACTGTTCGCCGGCATCCGCGCCGGCAAGCCGATCAACGACGGCGACTTCATGTGCAAGAGCACCCTCATGGCCATCATGGGCCGGATGGCGACGTACACGGGCAAGCTCATCACGTGGGAAATGGCGCTCAATTCCAAGGAAGATTTGACACCGCCTAAGTACGAGTTTGGGCCGCTGCCGGTGGCGCCGGTGGCGATGCCGGGGGTGACGAAGTTTATGTGAATCCGAATGGGGTCGAGTACGAAGCAATCCGCAAGACAATGATGCATCAATGAAGAGACCATATCAATTCGCAAAAGTCGCTCTGCTCCTTGTTGGAATAACTGCTGTTGCCTCCTTGGTTACAACCATGAGATTTGCCGATGGTGGTTTTCCCCCCGGAGCATTTCGTCTCACCATCCTTGATCGAGACGGAAAGCCGGTCCATGGCGCTGTACTACGAGTCTACGGAGCCGGAACTCATACGCCGGCTTACAGTTACCCGTTGGAGAATTATCGATCCGACAAAGATCTCGTCAGTGATGATAGTGGGCTTATTACGGCTGTTCATACGCACTGGGGCCTTGAGTTTGGCGGCCGTCAATGGGATCTGTTCTGGATAATTCCAATGGGGGCGAGGGTGCCAAAATATGATTGTGAAATAGTGGCCGAAGGTTACAAGCCGTACAAGTTCGAGATCTGGCAGCTCTACGATTCTCCCCACAAAAGCTATGCAGAAACTCCCAGAACCCTAATTCAATTCGATGATGAGGCGGACAAGCTGGAAACGGCTGCACTCATCGCTGAGGGTTTTGGGGTTTGTGCAACATCCCCGCCGGTGCCGATGTGCCCATTGATTAAAGTCGTGGTCGCAGCAAAGTTCACGGCAGGCCAGTGGTTTGTCCTCGAGCTATTTGAGCACACATTCACCCTGGAGCGTCAGCCGTAACCAGGAACAGTCAGGTGAGTCACCTCCTAACCAGAATCCTCCGAAACCAACACGCCCATCCCGTGTGGCACCACTTGATATAGCGATTACTCCGTCAACTCCGGCCATTCACACGTCCAGACAATCACGGTGTCACCACAATCTTGCCAAACATCTCCCGCCGCTCCATGCGTTCCTGGGCCTCGCGCAGTTTCTCCAGCGGAAAGACCGAATCAACCACGGGCCGGAACACGCGCTTCTCGACAAGCCGCAGGCACTGCAATAGATCATGCCGGCAGCCCATGTAGGCGCCGATAACCGTGTGTTGCTGCGTCTGGACCAGCACCTCGTCGTCTTCGATCTGGGGAACCGGCAAGTCCATCAGTTGCAGGACCTCCGGACCGCCTGGCTGTGCAAATGCCATTGCTCGCATGGTTCGCCTCCCGTTCAGCATGGCAGCGGAAGAACTGACGGTCAGCTTGAAACTGCGTAGGGGCGTTGCGCTGGCCAGGTATCAGGCGCAGTTGGACGCTTTGTATCGCGACTAGCAGTGGTCAGTGGTAAAGAGTGTCGGACCACTCACCACTCACCACTCACAAAATAGTTATTCATTGCTCGCGTTGTCGGGTTTGCCGTCTCTTTCCAGCCAGTCCAATAGCCCGCGCACACTTCCGGTGGCCAGGGCGATGCAACTATCCGCACCGCCGTAGTAAAGATTGAGCGTGTCGCCGTCCGGCGCGATGGTGTAGCCACAGGGGAATATGACATTATCGACATCACCGTAGCGTTCATAGGGAGCCTCGGGGCTGAAGATCCAGGAGTCGCCGCGGCGCAGGCAGTGTTCGGGGGTGTCGAGATCAAAAAGGGCGAGGCCGAGCCTGTAGAGAGCGCCGCCCGCTGTCTTGCGCACGCCGTGATAAAGGAAGAGCCAACCCTGCGGGGTCTCAATGGGCGGGGGGGACAGGCCGATCTTGTTGGCGTCCCACCAGGCGCCCCGGCGGGCTTCCAGGATGACCCGGTGGCTGCCCCAGTGGCGCAAATCAGGCGAGTAGGACAACCAGATGTTGGCGCCGAGAGTGCCGCTCACGGGACGGTGAAGCAAGGCCCAGTGATTGCCGATCCGCCGCGGCAACAGAGCCGCGTCCTTGTCTTCGGGGGGCAGGATGTCGCCGTAGCGTTCAAAGGTCCGGAAATCCTCGGTCAGCGCCAGTGAGACACCGGGACCGCTGGCCGAGAAGGAGGTGTAAACGACGACGTACTTCCCCAGTTCCGGCACGTAGGTGATGCGCGGGTCTTCGATCCCCCATAGTTCTTCCGGATAATTCTTGGGATCGGGCATCAGGGTCGGCGCGGGATCGATGTCCCACTCATCCACACCGTTTTTCGAGCGCGCGGCACATAGGTGCGAGTGGCCGCGCCGATCTTCGACCCGGCACAGCAAGAGGGTCGTGCCGTCGGGCAGCAGCGTGGCCCCGGCATTGAATACAGTGTTGATGCCATAGGGCCAATCGGCCGCGGTCAGGATCGGATTCTTGGGATGGCGGTGAAAGAGAGTTTCGCTCTGATGTTGTGGGGTGGACATTCTTTTACCATGAGATCCTGGCCCCGAGATCGGGGCCTTGCTTGGGGGTTCCGACAAAGGGGCTGGGGCCTCTCCGCGCAAAGGCGACGACCTGAAGAGTTTTGGGCCGGCGGAGAAGAGACCACGCTCGTGATCCGTATTCGCTGGGGCCGTTTCTGGCACCGTTACTTCACAGGCCGAAGACTTTTTGTGGGTCATTCCCTTGATCCTCTGTTAAGTAAGGCGAGCGGCAGCAGTTGGTTTACCCTCGCTTGCGCGTCGGGCTAACTTCTTATCGTTAGCCCGACGCTTCCTATCGTTAGCCCGACGTGCAAGCGAGGGTAAACTTACGATTGCCATTCGCCTAAGTAGCACGCCCTTCGAGAACTCAGGGCTTGCCACACAGCCAAACTTCTTCCATGACGCGAACGGAGCTTAACCCACAACCTTTGTCCTGGTCTAGGCCAATGCCAGGCTAGCGGACGGAAACTTCCAAAGTCTTCTGCGACTGAGACTTCGGAAGTTTGGCCAGGCTCGCGGACTGCTTTTCAGTTCGATCCAGGGGTTCCACCGACGGCGTGAGGTTTTCCGCCACGCGGATTTCCAACAGCGCCATCAGGAACGCAAGGGTGGATTCGGCGCCTTCATTCTGATTAAGGCGGTCGGAGTGTAAGCCGTCACGACAGCCCCCGGTCGCAGGATCGTAGAGGGACAGATGCAAATCGTTGCGTCCCAGGAACCAGTCGAAAGCCAGGTGGGCTTGCCGGCGCCAGCGCGACTCTCCCGTGCCGGCCTGGGCGGCCAGGCAGGCTGAAACCATGGCCTGAGCTTCGACCGGCTGCTGGTCGAACCGAGCCCGTGTCCCGCCCCGTGGATAGAAGCCGTTGGATCCGATGGGAACGAAATGCTCGCCAGGTAAGACGGATTTGAATCCGTTCAACCCGGCCGTCTGGATGTTGGCCAGCCAGTCGAGGGCCTTGAGAGCCGTTTCCACCATATCAGCACGCGCCATGGCCTGGCCGGAAACCAACAAGGCGTGGGGCAGGATCGCATTGCAATAGGCAAGCCGATCCTCGAACCAGGGCCAATCCGTTGAACTATTGCTGCGGTAAGACTCGAGGAGTCGTTCGGCGAGGACTTCCCGGAGGTTGGAGGCGGTCCGGTCCCCGGCAAAGCGTTTCAGGTATTCGTGGATGGCAAGGAGGATGAAAGACCAGGCACGCGGACTGGTGAGGGCCGCGATCATCGGCAGGGCTGACTCGATGAGTTGGGCGGCCACGCCGCGCAACCCTGGATGGTTGGACCGTCCAATCACGGTCCCCAGCGCCCAGAGAGACCGCCCCTGGCAGTCATCCGAGCCTTTTTCCTCCAGCCAGCGCCGATCGTAAGACAGGAAATTGCGGAAGTGCCCCATTTTAGAATTAAAAGCATGGCGAACGAAAGCGAGATAGCGGGACGCCAGACCGAACGTTTCCCCGGACGCATCCTCACCCTGCTCTTCCAGGGACACCGCCACGATCAAGGCGCGAGCGTTGTCGTCCGTGGCATAGCCTTCGTCGTAGTTGGGCACCGTGAAACAGGCATGCTGGATGAGGCCCGTGTCATCGGTTAGAAGACGGAGATGGTTCAGGTTGAGCAAGGGCAGTTCCGGCGGCCGCTTCTCCAGCGTCTGGTTGAGCAAGGACAATGGTGAGACAGGTTGGAAACCTGTCCTACTTTCGCCCGTGAACACGGGGCGTGGATAATGCGTGCGGTCTTCGTGGGCTTGTGCAAAGCTGGCCATGTAGCGGGACGCGACTTTCGACCAAATCATGTCCCGTCCCAGCATATAGGCCCGCTTGCGCATCGCGTGGCGTTCGGACTCGTTGTCCAACATTTCGACGACGCGCCGGGCAATGGCCGGAGCATCGGCAAAGGGGACGAGCAGCCCCCGTCCGTCCGCAAGCAACTCTTCGGCATACCAGTAGGGGGTCGAAATGACGGCCTTGCCGGCGCCGACCGTGTAGGCCAGCGTGCCCGACGTGATCTGGGACGGGTTGAGATAAGGAGTGACGTAGATGTCGGCCGCCCCAATGAACTGGTTGAGTTCTTCCAGGGTGACAAAGCGGTCGTAAAAGAGGATGTTGCTTTCCACCCCCAGGGTGCGTGCCAGGCGCTCGAGCCGAAGTCGATAAAACTCCCCCTCGTGCCGCTTGACATGCGGATGGGTGACCCCGAGCAGGATGTACACCACCTGGGGATAACGTGCCAGGATCGCCGGCAGGGCTTCGATGACATATTCGATCCCCTTGTTCGGGGCCAGCAGTCCGAACGTGAGCATAACCAGCTTGCCCTCAACGCCAAACCGATCCTTATGAAAGTTGGGGTCCACGAAGGGCACGTCGGGAATGCCGTGCGGAATCAGATCAATCTTCTCCTCGTGTACGCCATAAACTTCACGTAGGAATCCCACGCCGCGCTGACTCATCACAACCAGCCGGTCCGACCGTTGTGCCAGCTTTTCCATCACCCGCCGCTGGTTCGCATCCGGCTCGCGCAAGACCGTATGCAGAGTGGTCACGACCGGCATGCGCAGCTCGCGCAACAACGTCAAGATGTGACTACCTGCCGTACCGCCAAAGATACCGTATTCGTGTTGCAGGCAGACCAGATCCACGTTGTTGCCGTTCAAGAAATCAGCGGCGCGCCGATACGAGGCCATGTCACGTTCTGCCAGCTCAAAGCGCACGCGCGGCGGATAGGCGTAGCCGTCGTCGGTATCGTTGACCGGCAAGGCGAAGCAAGTCGTCTCGGGGTACTCGGTGGCGACGGCTTCACACAGGTCGGTCGTGAAGGTAGCAATCCCACACTGGCGCGGCAAATAATTGCCGATGAAGGCGATCCGTTTGAAAGGTGCTTGCCTGGCGGTGTCCATGGTATTTTCTCCTCACCTAACTTGCGATCCTACGAAAGCTCGACGGCTTGCAGCACGGTCACCCTGTCATTGGTGATCCGAGTAACTACTCAGCATGAGAAGGTCCTTTCGCATCAGCTTTCTCGTTCCCAGGCTCTTCAAGAACCAGTTCAACGATACAGTCATCGTACGCGGCCCTGAAATTGCCGCCATGTGACTGCACGAACCCGGTACAGGCATCTTCGGCCTCTTTACGTGTCGGGTAGAGTCCAACAACCTCTCTTCCGACCCGGGGCATGCCCAGCTCCAGATAGCATCGTCTGGCGATTACGCGATACTTGTTCGGCATAGAGTTGGCCTTAATACTTTTTGGTGATCTTCGGAGTGGATGTGCTGATATTCCCGTCGCTGTGAACTTCCACGAAGTAACTATCGGCAATCCTGGCGCATGCGGGGTCCTCGCCGACGAAAACGTTCACCCGGTAGCAGTTCTCCCAAAGGAGTTGGACTCGTACTTTGAGCAGGTCGCCCGGCTTGCCAAGGGCGTGGATTACCTGTTCTTCGATGAGGGCCTTGAGCGTCTCCTGGCCTTGCCGTTCCATGTCCTTGTGCTGCTCGTGTTGCTGGCGTTTCTGTGTCGTTGTCATCGTAGTCCTCCGCCGTCTCTTTTCTTGAAGCAAGGGGCCAGGGGGTCAGGGGTCAGAGAAGAAGCATCATGGTAGTCTTTCCTGCCCCCTTGGCCCACAATCACACAACAGGTCATTCGAGCCGGAGACCATCATGGATACGGCCCAACTGGCTTTCCACGACGATCAGCCGCTCATGGAAGGCCGTCACGGCTTTTTCCTTCGCCTCGGCGGAGGTGCCGTTCAGACTGCCGACCTGGGACATGAACAGGACGTAGCCGTCAATGCGTTGACCGAGCGCCTCGATGCGCCGGAGACGCTCCTCCTGGGTCCAGGGAGGTGTCGACCAGGGGCCGGCATTCGCCTTTCCCACGAGGAGAGGAGCAATGGTTGCTGCTTTTGTGGTCATGGAAGTCGTTCGCCTCTGGGGCTAATGAAGAAAGATGCCAACTCCTGTGAGCTGCTCACCAGCTCGCCTTCTGTACACCGGGGATCAGCCCGTCGCTGGCCATGTTGCGGAAGCAAATGCGGCAGATGCCGAACTTGCGATACACCGCTCGTGCTCGGCCACACAACTTGCAGCGGCGTTTGATGCGAATTCGTTCGCGGGGAAGCATCTTGACCTTGTCAGGAGTGCGTTTGCTGGCCACGAGCTTCGCCATCTGCCTGTGGAACTTAACGTTTTGTGCTTCGGTAGTCATAGGTCCTATCCACACCCGTTGTGTTGTTAACGCCTTTGTTAGTGTGAGAGGCAATGCCCGCGAACCGATCAGCGGCCCGGAGGGCTAGCCAGGGCGCCCGTGCGAATGCGTCTCTGGACGTCCACCTCGAGTGCCCCGAAAAAGTTTTCGTGGCGGTTCACGGCGAAAGCCAGCGCGTTCAGAAGCCGCTTGGCCGTGTAGTAGTTGAGCACGACTTGATGGTTCATATGGATGGACTGGGGCGAGGTCGAGTCTCCCGATGAATTCAAGCCGAAGTCGAGCAGCAATTCCTCGGGCAGTCCGATCACCTGACAGTAGTTGGTGTAGGCCGAGGTCAGCTGGCTCCGGTCCAGAGGGAATTCCGTGGGCTGCGGTGGTTGGGCCGGCACATCGGGTGTTTGCGCGGCGAAGGGTTTCGGTTCACTGGCCATGTTTTGCATCTCCTACTTGGACGAGGATAGATGCCCCGGCCTTGTGCCGGGGAGTTTCACGTTGGCCGTCTACAGTAGATGCCAACATAACGATCCCCGGCGTTGGCAAGGATGAAGGATGAAGGATGAAAAAGACCCATAGCTCATCTTGTATGATTCATCCTTCATCCTTCATCCTTCATCCTTCATCACAAGGCCGGGGTACTCACTCTTTTAATCGCTCTAAGTGACGGCCACAGCGGCACGGATTCGTTCCCACACCTCCCAGCGATGGACCGGGACCGTTTTATCGATCTCGAAGCCCAATCTTACCGTGCTGCTGTTAATCTCGAGCACCGTCACTTTGAGCAGGCGCTCGAAGCCGGTGGACCCTCCAACTACAACCGATTCCTGATTTTTTCTCGACAAGACCAACATGGTAGAACCTCCGTTTTCATGATTGAGTCGACTAGTTCACTCTCGCCGCGGGCGTCCGCAATTACGCTGCGGGCAAGCAGGAACACCTGCACGACGGTGCCGGAAGTGAACACCTTCACCACCGTGCCCGTACTCGTCTCGACTTCCGCGGTAGCTTCGCGCACCTCTACCCCGGTGATTCTTTTAATCTCCTTCCGGAACGATCCGGCGGAGTTGGCAAACAGTTGCCGGTGAAACTCCTGCACCTGAGCGGCGCCTGCCGGGCTTTTGGCCAGGGCATTCTCGGCCGGCGACAAGGCCCCGTGCAGTGTGATTACCAGCGTGTCCCCGCTCAGGACCACAGTCACCGACTTGGGCACGCGGCCCGTCTTCTTCTGCTCGAAAATGCTGGCTGCCTGGGCGATCTGCTGCGCCATGGTCGGATTGGACTTTTTCATGGGGTTCGTCCCTGGTGGTTGCGACTGTCAAGCAAAAAAAAAGCCGACGTGGTCGATCACCCTGGGGTGCTCAACCACGTCGGCTTACTCGTTAACAAGCCCCCCGGCACGGCCGGGTTGCCCTTCATCTAGTCGTCCGACTACTTCGATCTAATCTTTATTCGGAGTCCAGTAAAAGTTCGCCAGGACTCCGTTGGTCGACTTTATTATACGGTATGAAACGGATAATGCAAGTGGATTATCGTTTCGCCCTGAGTGCCGTGTTCCCGAGGTCCCGCGGAACATCTGGGTCAATGGATTATTTTCACATCCGGCAACGCTTTTTGCAGGTCTTGCACTCCTGCATCGGTGACCTTCGTGCCGTCGAGGTTCAACTTTCGGAGGTTGGTCAAGCCCTTCAGATGCACCAGCCCGACGTCGCTAACGCCGATAGTGTTTTCGAGATTGAGTGTTTCGAGGCCGGTCAGTCACCTTGAGGCGGGCCAGGCCAGCGTCCGTGACCTCGGGTGCCCCCGAGATCAAGCCTTTGGAGCTTGGTAAATCCTTTGAGGTGTTCCAGGCCCTTGTCAGTCACCTTGGTTCTGCTCGAGTTCCAGCACCTCAAGATCGGTCAACCCCTTGACGTAGCACCAGGCCGTCATCAGTGACTACGGTATCCTTGAGGAGACAGTATTTGGAGTTCTGGTCAATCCTTTGAGGTGTTCCAGACTGGCATCAATCTCCCTTGGTGTGCCGGAGATTTACTCCAATCACCGGCATGTCCGGACGTTTGGCGTCCACTTCGACCTTGCCGCCGAGCTTCTTGATTTCGGCAATGGCACGCTCTTGCTTCCGCCTTGCTGTCCTGGGCCCGGAGCATGGGTTGGGTCACGACCAGGAAAATCCCTACCAGGGCCATCGCCGCGTACAGTCTCATGGTAAACCTCCGAATAGATAGAGAAAACGCCCCCAAGCCACAACCGGCCTGACGGCAAATCATCCTGTCTATCCACAAGTGCGCTGCTCCTGCGGCTGCTTCATGCTCTCCCCGAACAGCACCTCGAACTCCCGGCAGACCTGCTTGGCTTCACCCTTGAGTTCGTGCAGAAACTTGCGCTCCTCGTCGTCAAACTTGCCGTCGGCGAAGAGCATTCGTTGCAGCCAGGCAGCCTCCTCGGCGTCGATCCGGCCGTGCGCCAGAATGTGGGCCTTGATGGCCTGGTAGAAGAACTGCTCAAAGGCCGGCGTGAGGTGTTGCACCCGCTTGTGCAGTTCGACGAGGAAGTCGGCCTCCGGGCGCTCGATCTTACCGTGGGTGTGCAGCTCCTGGTGGAGCATTTCCAGCGCAGGGGTATCGACCTTGCCGGTGGCCAGGATGTGCTGTTCAATTCGTCGCAATTTCTGCATGACTTCACTCATCGACATTGCTCCTGTCTCGTTTATGCCCACGGCATCTGCCGGGTCAGTGGTGTGGCCTGGTTATCTCCTCTGACCACTGACCACTGGCAAAGCGTGCGGCCGCTCACTTCTTCGGCGGCCTGGCGGGCTTGGGCGGCTCGTGGTGCGGAATCGGTTTCTCCACGTGCGTGGGCTGCTTCGGCGATGGCGGGGGCGGTGCCGGCTTCGGGCCGCTGGGCGGGAGCGGAGTCGTCTTGGGCGGCTGTATTGCTACCGGCTTCGGCGCGTCGGTCTCCTTTACCGGCGCGGCCCCGTCGGCCAGGATCTTGGCCTCCGCCTGATGGCGCTGCTGAGCCGCCTCGCGCGACTGCGCGACGGCCTTGAGCGCCTCCGCCTGCTGCTCCTTGGGCATGGTCTCCACCTTGAGGATGTGGCTTTCGAACTCTTTCCCGCCAGGCTCTTGCGCATTCAACGGCGCCAGGCTCGTCACCGTGGTATTGTGTATTTTCGTCACTGTGGTGAGGGCATTGACATTCTGGATATGGGTGATGTTGATGTTCTTGTTGACGTTGACCTTCTCGGTCTTGTTCTTCGTGATGTCGTTGATGACCGTGTTCTGCTGGACGAGTGTGCGCGGCGGCCGGGGGATGTCGCCGCTGGTCCGGCCCGCGTAGTAGTCGCGCAGGTTGCGCCTCCCAACCATGGTCGCCGTAGCGATGGCGGTAGTAAGCGAAATTCGGATCGTAGATTCCCTTTCCGAAGCGGTAATCGAACCAGGGGACAAAGCCGCTCTGCCCGTAACCGGCATCGAAGTAATCACCGAAGTAGTAGTGGCAATACGACGCCCGGACGAACAGGGATCCAAGGAGGAAGTCCGGCTGTACCACGTAGCGGGGGACGTACGTCCATTCCGTGCCCAGCAACGCGGCCGCCACGCGGATTGGGGCGAAGAGCAGGCCGCGCCGCTCCAGCGGGCGGTCCCAGAAGCCGTCCACGAAGACGTAGCCGCCCGGCGTCCACACGTAGTGGGAAGGAGCCCAGACCCAGTTCGGTTGGTATCCGAGCCAGATAACCGGGGCCGCCACATGTAACGTGACTCACGGTGCATCCAGCACCCAGGGACATAGGTGCTGTTTTCATCGGGCGCAGGAGTGGAGGGCCCCTCGTCAATGGACGGAGGCGGCGCGGGCAAATAAGTCACCTCTTGCTGGTCCGCTGTCGCCCAAAAACCGGAAGTCCACTGCCAACCGTCCTCGACCTGTTGCCAGTTGCCCGGCAGCCACTGCCGATCCGGAGGCGGCACGCGCCAGAAGCCGCTTACCCAGAGGTAATCTTTTTGTTCGTCGTCCCAGCCCCAGTAGCCGGGAATCCACGGCACGTGATCGCCCGCCGGCTTCTCGTCCGGGGGAACCTCACTGATCGGCTCGGGAGGCTTATTGGGAACGACATGGGAAGGTAGAGGCCGTGTCTGGGACGGGACGGCGAATCCTTCATGGACCGGACCACGGGCCAGCACTTCCACGCCTTCGCGCGTTGCCGGTTCGTCTTTCTGAGCACACGCCGTTGTCCGCCAGCAGGGCCGCCAGGCCCAGCATCAACATCATTAAGTTCCAGATACGCGGTTTCATCGGATTGATCCTCCTCTGAGACTAAAACAAAAAAACAAATAGCCTAAATAGCCATGCGCAGATCACGTAACCCAACACGAGCCCGGCCCTTGCACGCGCGTCAGGCTCGGCTGGTGTGTCGGCGAATCGCCCACGGTCACGACTTCAATGCACGCGAGAATTCGTCGAGTTCTTTTTCGACCTGCTGTTTTTCGTAGCCGTACTTTTGCTGCAGCAGTCCGGCCAACTGGTCGCGCTTCCCGGCGATGGTCGTGATGTCGTTATCAGTCAGTTTGCCCCACTTCTCTTTCACTTTGCCCTGGAACTGCTTCCAGTTGCCTGCGATCTGATCCCAATTCATGACACATCTCCTTTGAATAAGAGTTCTCGAATACCAGCACAACTGGGCAACCTGGGCGACGCCTCATTCCATTACTCATGAACGCAACAACCGGGATGAGCGAATTCTACGATTCTTTCCCTGTTATTCAGGATCACTGGAACGCCGGCAAAGGGCCTGATATAGCGATGGCAAAGCGGACAGGGGAGCGGTTTACAATTCACGAGCTTGCTCTGTACCATTTCGATCGGCGGCTTTGTCATGCTTGGTATTCCCAATCCTTCTGGCCGATGGTCCCCTGGGACTGGTCCATTGGTTCACTCCGGGCGGTCGCAACAGCCCCGCAAAAAAAACAAAAAAGCCGGCGTGGTCGAACACCCTGAGGTATTCGACCCCGCCGGCTTACTCGTCTAACAGGCCTCCCGGCACGGCCGGGTTGCCCTTCAGCTAGTCATCCGACGACTTCAACCGAAGTCTTTAGCAGAGCCGGTTAAAAGCTCACCGAGGCTCCGCTATTATTTTTATTGTATGGCTCGGAACAGGGACGGCAAGGGGAAAGCAGACGACCGTATCGGGTATCGCCATTTTGCGAACTCCTTCCGGTACCAGAGGTCATACTGTGAGGCGAGCCCCTGTCAGGCGGAACCTGAACGAAGCCCCACAAGGACCAGGACGATACCCGCAGCCAACGCGACGCCACCCACGATCGGATTGAACACAATCGTGTGCGGCCTCGCGATGTCGATTTTGAGGAACCCGACGTCCGCCACGCGCTCCGTGGTGAAGAACGTGAAACTTGGAACCGCCAAGGCGACGAGGCCCAGGACTGCCAGAATCAACCCAATCACTACGAGCGGTCGCATCTTCAGTCTCCTTTTCGTGTCGAACAATCCGCGGTCAACGGCGACGTGCCGATCCAGTTTGGACTCTGTGGAGGTGTCGGCACCTTTTGTCGGGTGTCCACCTCCACCGTGAAGTCACCCGGCAAGGCGCCCACCGCAGCCTCGAGCGTGAGGTTCGCTTCCGTCTCCAGGATCGGCCGGTCCCCGTGGTGCGGAAGCACCACGGGGACCGGTGTTTCCCTGGGAACCGGACCGGGCTCGCGCCTTTTCAGAAGGCGAACTCCGTTCCTTCCCGGGCTAGTCTAGCATCTTTCTCAGGTCCTTGAAGGCATCTCCTACACCGTCCTTGATCTTCTCCCAGTGGCCGGGGGCTGCCTCTTTCAGCTCGTCGAGCTTCTTGGCCGCCGCGTCACGCTTCACCTTCGCATCTGCGACTTTCTTCTCCAGATCCTTCTTGTCTTTCTCCTCAGCCTTGGCGGCCCTGTCCTCCAACGCCTTGTACTTCTTGTCGAGTTCGTCCAGTTGCTTCTGCATCTCGCGGGCGTATTCGTCCCGCTTCACCTTGGCGTCCACCTCGGGGTCCTTCACGACGGTGATTTTGAACTCAGTCGATCCGTCGCCACCTTTCGTCGGGTGTCCCTTCACCTTGACCGTGAAGTCGCCCAGGGAGGCGTCGCCCGCGGCTTTGAGCGTGACTTTCGCTTCCGTGTCCCCGTGCTTGATGACGGGGCCAGCGGGATCGATGGTCACTCCCGTGGGCAGGCCGTCAAACTTCACAGTGACGTCCTGGTCGAAGTTTTTGCCCCGCTTAATTCCCATCGAGACTTCTTTTGTCTCTCCCTGTTTGAGGCTGGTTGACAGAATAGGCACGCTAAGATTGAACGTGTCGTCGGCCTGTCCGTAAAGGGGTGCCTTGGCAGACGTGTTGGTTGCTGCCGGTCCCCCCGGAGTGCCCGTCGTGCCCCAATTACAGCCGGCAAAGGCAACCAGCGCCACCACCAGCAAACCAGCGAATGATCTCTTCATTGGTAATCACCTTTCTTAAAACCGGACCCGCTCGTGCTCGCTCCGCGCGAACTCAACACGGTTCCGCAAAAAAGAACGTCGCTTGAAAAGTCGGAATCTGATCCCAATCACAGTTGTATATGGCCCAACAGGAACAGAATAATGAGGATGATCAGAATTAGCCCGAGTAGGCCGCCGCCCCCGGCGAGGATGTTATTGCCGCTGCGGTAGCCGTAGCCGCCGCCCAGCAGGACGAGAAGCAAGATCACGACAAGAATCACTACCATAAATCACCCCTTTCGATGGTCTGAGACACGGTAAAGGTTGCCGCCGTGAACGCCACGGCAGTTATTCCAAGCCGTCCTGAAGTCTATTCCTGGTCCACTCTAGCTCACGGTGTCCGCGGGGACGCTGCTCACTGGTCGGGGGATGGAGTTACTGCCACCACCTCCTGGGGTAAAAGGTCCCATAGGCCCAGAGAACGAGCACGCTCCCGAGGATCGACACGATCCAGCCGTGCCAGGCGTTGCCGGAAAGAGAGAAGGGTTCACTCGGGGCGCCCTGGACCAGCGAGTAGAGGAAACCACCCACGATAGCTCCGACAATGCCCAGCACCATCGTGAGAAGCAGGCTGATATTAAGCCGCCCTGGGACCAGGAGGCGTGCAATCAGGCCCACGATCAAGCCACACAGCATCCAGCTTAGAAAGTTACCGACGCTCATTTGCCTCACTCCTCACCATGAACACGAGCACGATTACCAGCAAGATGCCAACGGTCAACTTCACCGGTCGCTGGACAGGCTCGTTTCCAATTCGGAAAGATCGAACCGCTGATCCTTCATGGGTGCTTCCGAGTCGAAGACCAGGTCCCAGTTGCCCGCGCCCGCCGGTCCTGCCAGTCGGGGTACTTTTCCATCCTGTGGCTGCCGGAATTACGACGAAGGATTCGCGCCAATCGCGCCAGACACCCTGGCCTTCGCGTACCAAATCGCGAGAGCCGCTTGCCGAATGTTCTGGCTCTTCATCCGGTCAATCTGCCCCCGCATCCTCAGCAGGCCCTCGCGGTCAATTTTTCCCAGGAGGTCGGCCATCACCAGGAGGTCTGCACTGTATTGGTGGAGAAAGGTTTGCATACTGCTGCCTCATGACTTTCCCAGGGGAACAAAAAAAGCCGACGTGGTCGAACACCTTGAGGTATTCGACCACGTCGGCTTACTCGTCAACAAGCCCCCCGGCACAGCCCCGCCCTCGTTCCCAAACTGGAGTTTGGGAACGAGGGCGGGGCACAGCCGGGTTGCTCTTCATCTAGTCGTCCGACGACTTGAATTCAATCATTATCGGAGCGAAGTTCAAACTTGCTGCCACTCCCGGTACCGATCTTATTGTAGGGGATAGAACGGGGAAAGCAAGGCGACTGTAAAAAAATAACTTCGCAGTTTGGTTTTGCAGGGTGCCATGCCCACGGCTCTGCGTGGGCATGGAAAGCCGTCAAAACATGCCCACGCAGAGCCGTGGGCATGGCACCCTGCGAAGCATGTCGCTCCGATGCTGCGATTTTATTGTCTTACAGTCGCAGTGCCGGCACCTTCCGAGCAGACTGTACTATGAAGAAGGTCCTGAAACGACGTGCGGCTCCTGGGCCGCCGGTTCGTAGTGTCTCGTGATCTCCGGAGTGGACACGAGGATGTTGCCCTCGCCGTCGGCCCGGAGGAAGAAGCTGTACGCCACCTTGGCGGAAGTGGCATCGACGCCGACGAAGACGTTCACCCGGAAGTGGTCATCCCAGAGCTTTCGGACCTGCACCTGGTGCAGGTCGCCCGGCTGGCCCAGGGCGCACAGGACGCGTTTGCCTATCGTCGCGCTGAGCCGTTGGCCCTCTTGGTTTTTCTGATCCGTCTGCTGCTTATCTTGCTGTTTTGTTGACATACGTTTCCAATCAGAATATCGGCAGTCCAGGGCAAAGAAGACAACACACTCGCTCCGTCACGATGGACCACGAACTCAGGCAAGAAAATCATCAACGTCATAGCGCGGCAGGACCACCACAAAAGTGGTACCCTGTCCCTCGCTGGAGTCCACACTCAATGTCCCCCCGCTTTGTTCCACAAGCAGCTTGACGACGGCCAGGCCGACGCCCAGGCCGGCCGCGCGCTGGGGCCGCCCGAAAGAACAGCTCGAACACCTGGCACTGGTCATCCCCCGGCATGCCGACGCCGTTGTCCGACACGCAGAACTCGTAGCCTTCCGGCGACACGCGGAGCGCTAGCTGCACCCACGATTCGGCCCTGGCAGAGTCGCGGTACTTCAGGGAGTTGGAAATGAGATTATCGAGGATGTGCCGCAAGCGGGCAGGGAACCACTCCACATGCTCGCTTGCCAGGTCGAGTCGAAGCACGACCTGTGCCGCGCCGGTCAGACGCTGCTGCCAACGGAACACCTGCTCGATCAGCGGCCGCAGTGCGATGGCAACCACCTGATCGTGGGCGGGATGGTAGCCGGGCGGTTCATGCAAGTCGCGCAGGACCAGCGCCAACTGCCTGGCGGCCTGGTCGATTTCGCCAAGCGGGGACGGCATATCTTTCGACTGGGCCGCGTCCGCGCAGAGCAGTTTGATGCGCTTCAATGTCCCCCGCACCTCGTGTTGCACGAACTGGGCCTGCTTCCGGAGGCGGTCCACCTCCAGTTCCAGATCAGCCACATAAGCCAACAACAACTGGATGTTGGACGTGGTGGGGGTCGAGCGGTCAGGGGATTGTCGCATGTGTCTTGCTTCTCCAGAAAGGATGAAGGATGAAGGATGAAGGATGAAAAAAAAGAAACAGGCTTGATTCATCCTTCATCCTTCATCCTTTGCAAGGACGACTCCACTGCTGATCTCATTGTACGACGCACAACGGAGAAGGCAAGCAAGCTCAAGGATGAAGGATGAAGGATGAAGGATGAAAAAAAAGAAACAGGCTTGATTCATCCTTCATCCTTCATCCTTCATCCTTCATCCTTTCCACCCTTGGAGGGGACACAACAGGGGACTGTTCCCATGTCCCTTGTTTTTTAATAGAATGGGCTGTGCAGGCTGGGCAATGGCCTTTTGTCTACTGCCGCCGGCTCTTATCATTAGGGTCAATTACGATGGCTCAGGACAACCAGCCAGACCTTCAGGTCGAAGGCTGGCTCAAGACTTTGGGCATTGAATCGCTATACCAGTGGGATGTGCTGATCTTCCTGTACCGCCATCAGTCCAGCCTGGTCAGCGCCGAGGACATCGCGCACTTTCTGGGTTATGCGACCGCCGAGGTCGTCGCCGCGCTGGACAGCGTGGAATCCTCAGGGATCGTGGAGCGGTCACGGGTCTCCCAAGGAGTGCGCTTGTACCAATTGACCGCAGCACCGGCAGACCCTACGCGTCGCGACGCCCTGGAGCGGCTCATGACCCTCGTTGACAGCCACACTGTGCGTCTGCTCCTGGCCCGGAAGACTGCCGAGCAGAAACCCGGTTTCTCGGAGAAACCGGGTTTCTGACAAGAACGATTTCCCTTTGCGTGGCGTGAAAGGTACTGAAACATGACTGAAAGCGATCTGATCCATACGGGCATCTACGGCCTGGACCAAATCTTTTTGGGCGGGATTCTCAAGGGCAACCTGATCCTGGTCGAAGGCGCGGCCGGCGTGGGCAAGACCCTGCTGGGCGTGGAGTTCATCTACCGGGGCATTACCGAGCACGACGAGCCCGGCATCATCGTGGTCTTTGAGACGTCCCCGAGGAAGCTCATCCGAGATGCCATGGGCTTCGGCTGGAATCTGGACGAGCTGCAGCAGCAAAACAAGCTGAAAATCATCTTCACGAGTCCGAAGGTGCTCGACCAGGAGCTGCGTTCGCCGGACAGCCTGCTCCTGGAAACCGCGGCAGGGATCGGCGCAGCGCATCTTCATTGACGGCATTTCGCTGTTACGCACGCTCGCGACTGGCAACGGCGCCAGCGGCAACGGGGACGCCTCCTACCGCGAGCTGTTACAGCAGTTCATCGAAGGGCTGCAACGCGAGAACCTGACCGCGATGCTCTCCCACGAGGTCCTCGCTCACCAGGAGCAGTCCTCCGCATTGGAGGTGGCGGAATTCCTCGCGGACACCGTGATCATCCTGAAGCGCGAACATCTCCACCGGTGCATCCACCGCAACCTGGAAGTCATGAAAAGCCGGGGGCAGGACTACGAGGCCGGCAAGCACACGTTGCGTATCACCGCCGGCAAGGGGTTGGAGGTATTCCGCCGCGTGCAACTCCGGGCGCGTGGCGTCCCGGTTCAGCCTACCTCCGAAAAACGCTCGCCCATCGGTTGCGCGCCGCTCGATGCCCTGATCGGCGGCGGTATCTACGACGGATCCACCACCATGGTCGTGGGCATCTCGGGCGCCGGCAAGACCGTGCTCGGCGTGCAACTGCTGCTGGAAGGAGCATTGAAACAGGGTAAGCGCGGCATGCTGGTCTCCCTGGATGAGCACCCGGCACAAATCCTGCGCAATGCCGCGACCCTCGGCATGGATCTGAAAGAGCAGATCAACACGGGGATGATCCAGGTCCTCTACGATTCTCCTCAAGAGTTGGAGATTGATGCTCACTTTGATCGCATCATCCGGACTATTGAGGAGTACAAGATAGAGCGGCTGCTCATTGACGGCATGACGAGTTACAGCAGCGCCCTCGGGGATCAGGGGCTGTACCGCGATTTCATCCACTCCTTGGTGGCCTATACTAAAAACAAGCTAATGACGACCTTCTTCAACTATGAAAATCCGGAGCTGTTCGGCGTGTCAAACTACATGCCGGATTTTGCCATCAGCTCCATCGTGGATAACCTCATCCTGATGAACTTCGTGGAGCTGGGCACCACGCTGCGCCGCGCCATCACCGTGGCCAAGGCACGCGGCAGCGAACATGAGTTTGTCACCCGCGAGTACACGATCGGGCCAGGCGGTATCAGCCTTCTGCCGATGGAAGAGGGCAAAGCCCTGCCCGCACTGCCGTTCCAGAGTTATTATGGCCTCCTGAGCCGCGCGCCGACGCGGCTCAGCCCCGATTTGCCGCGCGCCGGAGAGGGCGGCTTGAAAGGATGAAGGATGAAGGATGAAGGATGAAGAGAACAGTCAACACTGGCCCGAAGCGTTAGCGAGGGTAAGCCCTACCTCGCTGACGCTTCGGGCCAGTGACGGCTTATCTTTTCTGATTCATCCTTCATCCTTCATCCTTCATCCTTCATCCTTTAGGGAGCGGCTCGCATGCTGGAGCACAACCGCAACCAAGACAATGGCGCGCCTCTCTGCGCAGCCGATCGGCGTCGAACTGCCGCCGGCCATCCGTGCCGATCTGTTAGACCCGGCGAACTGGCACGAAGGTTTGGCAACCTTCGCCCGCGCCACGAACCTCGCGGCCGCCTGTCCGTCAAGAGAACGTCGCTACGCCAGTGTCTCTCCAGTCCCCGGCGTCCATTTGTGTCAGCTCCTTGCCTGTTCGTTGCAGCCTGCATAGGATGAAGTTGGGCAATTTCATGGATTGGATAGCCACTTCCTTATTTGACCTCCTTTTGTTGAGGTCGCCACCTAAGCAGCCTGACTATCCACTTGAGGAGGCTCTACCTTTGGCAAGTGCATGGATGGTTGTTGCATGGTGCTGCGAGCAGGACCGAAAGAAAGTCCACTTCCTCACCCCACAGTTCAGGCAACTCGTCGCCTCGGACGAACACGCCGCCGTCTTGGAAGACCCCGACAAGTTCGACTCGTTACATCGTAAGAATGACTTCTTCGATGAAGGCATGGGCGCGATCTTCGGCGTAAAGGAGGGAACAGCCGAACTCCAGTCCTTCTGCTTTCAACCGAGCAAGTTCACGCCTGCGAGAGCCGAGCAGTCGAGAGGGGGGACCACCCAATGAAAAGGAAACGCATCGACACCCTGGTGTTCTCCACGGTGACTGAACTCATTAAGGAACTTGTGAACCGAACGACTTTCGTAGGAGTTGTCGTGGCCTCTGACAAAGAACACAAACGACGTGATACGGTCCACGACACATTCAACACCTACGCCTCGCTCAGCAGTCAAGATCAACTGGTAACGCTACTGAAGACCGTTGCCACAAACATCGAAGAAGGACAGCCCTAAGTAACTTTCAACCTCAAAGAATGGATTCTTTGAGACATCACACAAGGACATGACCGATGATAGCAGGAGGGGTCTGTGAACCTCCCGGAGCATCGCATGCTGGAGCACAACCGCAACCAAGACAATGGCGCGCCCTCTGCGCAGCCGATCGGCGTCGAACTGCCGCCGGCCATCCGTGCCGATCTGTTAGACCCGGCGAACTGGCACGAAGGTTTGGCAACCTTCGCCCGCGCCACGAACCTCGCGGTGGCCCTCGTCGATGCGGAGGATCGCCTGATCGGGGAGTACATCAACCCCCGACCGACGTGGAGTCTCTTGCACGCCAAGACCGCTGAAAAAGACAGGGAGACAGGGAGACAAGGAGACAAGGAGACAGCGAAGCATCCCGTCTCCTTGTCTCCTTGTCTCCCTGTCTCCCTGTCTCCCCGCGGCTGTCCCTTCTCCCTGGCGCCGCTCAAGCCCTGCACCTGTGTTGCCGACGCCTTGGCCAGAGGCGGCTTTATCGTGGCGCGCGACCGAACGGGGCTGGTGCATTTCGCCGTGCCGCTGGTGCTGGGCGGACATCCATTGGGGGCGCTGGTCGCGGGCCAAGTGTTTGACCAGTACCCTGAACAACTGCCGCTGGAGCAAGTGGCCAGGCAGTTCGGTCTCTCACCGGCACCGGCCTGGCAGCTGGCTCGCCTGGAACATCCTGTCAAGCGGGCCACCCTGGAAGTGTATGCCGACCTGCTGGCGACCCTGGGCCAGACGTTTCTCCAGACGCGCTATCACACGATCCTGGCCGCAGAAAGACGAGGGCAGGAACGCACGGCGGAAGCCAACGAGGGCCGCGCCCGGCTCCTCAAACAGGTCATGTCGGCACGGGAAGAGGAGCAGCGCCGGATTGCGCGGGACCTCCACGACGGCATCGGCCAATCCATCACGTCGTTGCTCCTTGGGCTGCGTGCGGCGGCAGAGGCGCCTACGTTTGAGGAAGCACGAGCGCGGCTGGGGGAACTCCGCAGCATCACCGCTTCGCTCCTGGATGAGGTCCGCAGGCTGGCCCGGGGCTTGCGCCGAGCGTTCTGGACGATCTGGGTCTGGCGGCAGCCCTGGAGCACTACGCGGCCGATTATACCCAGGCGAACGGCATCGCGGTCGATGTGGTCGCCCCGGACCTGGCCTTGGTCCGTCTGCCGGCAGAAGTGGAGACGGCTTTGTACCGCATCGCCCAGGAGGCGCTCACGAATGTCCTCAAGCACGCGGCGGCGAAGGCGGTCAGCCTGGTGGTCCGGCGCGAGTCGTCGGGCATACATTTGACGGTGGAAGACGACGGACGTGGGTTCGACAGCGATGCCCTGCTCCAGGCGCCTGGCACAGGCACTGGTCTGGGCCTGCTCGACATCCGCGAACGGGCCGCCCTTCTGAACGGCTCCGTCACGCTCGAGTCGCGGCCCGGAAGCGGAACCACGGTCCACGTGTGCATTCCCCTCAGGGAGGAGAACCATGGCGAAGATTCGCGTCCTGATCGTTGATGACCATGCCATCGTCCGGGCCGGACTCCGGATGCTCATCAACTCCCAGCCGGACATTGAAGTGGTGGGCGAAGCCGCCGATGGGCATGAAGCCTTGTGCCAGGCCCGCGCGGCCAACCCGGATGTGCTGACGCTCGACCTCACCATGCCGGGAGGTGGCGGCCTCACGATCCTGGAACGCCTCCGGCAGGCATGCCCGCAGACGCGGGTGCTGGTCCTGACCATGCACGAGGACCCTTCGTATCTGCGCGCGGCGCTGGCCGCGGGCGCATCTGGGGTACGTCGCCAAGTCGGCGGTCGATGGCGACCTGCTCGCCGCGATCCGCTCCGTCGCCCAGGGTCGCACCTTTGTGGCTATAAAACTCAGCGAAAGTGAGACTAATCAAGTCCTCGGCGACCGGGCCACCCGCATCGGATCGGCCCCCCGAGTGCCTGTCCAACTCCTGAGTCCACGTGAGCAGGAGGTGCTCAAACTCCTGGCCCAGGGGTATACCAACCAAGAAGTCGGCACGCGCTTGTGCCTGAGCGTCAAGACCATTGAGACCCACCGCGCGCGCATCGTGGACAAACTCGGTCTCCGCAGCCGCGCCGACCTCACCCGTTACGCCTTGGAGATGGGTCTCCTCAACCCGGTCCCATCCTCTCCCGGATAGTCGTCGGCGCCGCGGTGCCGTCGAACCGAGCGCCAAGCGAGTACTTGCCAGGCGAGCCCTCGCTTGGCGCTGGGTTCCGACAGGGGTTTTCCTGACCAATTGCCTCGCTTAAGGGATTTCCCTGACAAGCCCCGCTCGCTTTCCCCGCATGTCAAGGCCAATTTCTAGTAACTTGCCCGATATTCCCAGTTTCCCGCCCGTTGTAGAATCACTCAAGTCCGAGAACGGAAAGAGGCCCAATGGCAACCGGCAACAGGCAAGGTCACCCTACCAGGCGTCATGGAGGGGCCGGTGGCTGCCAACAACGTCTATGGAGGGATCGATCATGCTAGTCCTTTCTCGAAAAGTCGGTGAAAGCATCCTCATCAATGAGTCCATTCGGGTGATCGTGGTGCAAGCCGCAAACGGCCGCATCCGCTTGGGGATCGAGGCTCCTCCGGAGGTCATAGTGCTCCGCGAGGAACTGGCCATGTCCTGCTTCAACTGGTCGCCAAGCAAGAACGGCAAAGCGAAAGCACTGGCTCCTTCCGCTCAGCTTACCTGAGCAACCAGGTGCAGCCGGCTTTGCCCGTGCGCTAACCCCCCGGCCTTCACTGCTAGGGACCGGCAACGGGTCAGGGTCAGATGACATTTGCCCCGGTCTCCCAGGAGGGAGAGGGGCCGGGTGGGAAGTTAATGGATAGCCGTCATCCCAGGCCACCGTCTAACTCACCTCCGGCCATTTCTGCTTGAAAGACTCCGCTATGGCAGGGGCAGCAGTAAATTTACCCTCGCTTGCACGTCGGGCTAACAGCAGAACGTTAGCCCAACGCGAAGCGAGGGTAAACTTTCACTTGCCCTTCGCCTATGTTGGCAACACCCCTCAGTGTTTCTTCGCCGTCACCACTGTAGAAGTGAGTCTTCGTGCCAGCCCGGCAACTATACTCCCACTCAGAAGAACGCCGAATGGAACTACCACTGGCTTATACTTGACCTGCAAAGTCAATTGAGCTAAAACAGTTAATGAGTTGAGTTGTTCCCACGCAACCTCCCGGTAATCTGAACTACGCCGGGTTGGCTGCAATCATTCCTCTTAGAGACAACCAAGGAGGTTGCCAATATGCCAGAATATCGGATTAGGCTTGCGCCCAACACAGTAGCGTATGCTGACGAGGAGAACCACAAGCTAGTAGTGGAGTTCGCCATCCCAGGAGCGCCAACGGATACCATCGATGTCAAGATCCTGGCAGACAGCATCCACCTCATAGCGCCAGCAAGGGACGTCGAGTATGTTTCAGCACTGGCTTTAGCTTGGCCGGTGAAACCTGACAAAGCCGAAGCGACTTACGAGCACGGCCTGCTCCGAATCGAGGTGCCGTTCAAAGATCCGATGGAGGATGCTGTGAAGGTCGCCATCAAAGCAGGTGACGCGGAAACCAAGACCAAGAAAATCAAAGCCTGATGACCCGTTAACATAAGAGAGCCTCTTCGCGTCCTACCACGAAGGACTATGACCTTCCACCAATGCTGATCACGTCGCCCCTGCCGCCTGTCTAGTCTCATCACGCGGCGAATGTTTCTTTCTTCAGTCTTCGCCCTTGCTGTATCATGGCTTCGGCAATCCGATCCCTCGTGATTACCGTCTCAAGGGCGTAACGCTGTTTCAGGTATGCCGCGGGCGAGCAGGAACACTTGCACTACCGTGCCGGTCGTGAACACCTTCACCACCGTACCCGTGGCCGTCTCGATTTCCGCGGTCGCTTCGCGAACCTCCACACCGGTGATTCTTTTGATCTCCTGGCGGAACGCGTCGGCAGAGCTGGCGAACAGCTGCCGGTGAAACTCTTGCACCTGGGCAGCGCCTGCCGGGCTTTTGGCCAGGGCCTGCTCGGCCGGCGTCAAGGAGCCGTGCAGCGTGATCACCAACGTGTCATCGCTCAGGACCACGGTCACCGACTTGGGCACGCGGCCCGTCTTTTGCTGCTCGCATTCGCTGGCCGCTAGGGCGATCTGCTGCACCATGGTCGAATTGGACTTGTCCATTGGGTTTCTCCCGAAAATAAAAAAAGCCGGCGTGGTCGAACACCTTGAGGTGTTCGACCACGCCGGCTTACTCGTCAACAGGCCCCCCGGCACGGCCGGGTTACCCTTCATCTAGTCATCCGACGACTTCAATTCGATTTTTATCGGAGTTAAACTGAAGGTCGTTCAGGACTCCAAACCTGATCTCATTGTACGACATGAAACGGAGAAGGCAAGGGGATTGTTGGTCCGCCAACGAAAAGTGATGAGTGCCGGGGCAAATCAAGTCGATTATCGCTCCGCGTTCAATATAATATGATGGATAGCCCGCCGGACCGGCGGAGAATGGGGGGGCATGATCGAGGTCACCATGAAATCACAAGGAGAAATCGAAGCGGCCATCTGCGAAGGGATCAGTCGCTTCGAACAGGAATACATGGGCCGGGGACCCAAGACGATCCACGCCCACCTGATCGGTGATCTTCTCGTGGTCCGCCTCCAGGGCGTTTTGACGGCGGCCGAACAGCAACTGGTCAAGGCGCTTGCGGCCGAGAAGGGGAGGGACCTGCTCAAACAAGTGCGGACCCATTTGATCGAAACGGCCCGGCCGGTCATGGAAGCGATGATCCATGAGGTCACCGGCGTCAAGGTGTTGAGCCTGCACCACGACATCAGCACCACAACGGGCGAAGAGATCGTGCTCTTCACCCTGGCGGAGTCGCCTCTTTTTCGCGAAACCAAGAAAAAATAGGGCTTTCTTACACTCCAAGATGAATAGCAGAATGAAATTCAACCTGAGCCAATTCCACGAGCGCACACAGGCATTGCGCGCCGACGACAAGGCAGTGCGCTGGAACGCTGTCTGCTGTCTGGCCAAATACAGCAAGGAAGAATGGGAAACCACTCCGGAGATCATTGATGCTGCCGTCGAGGCACTCATCGACCCCGACGTTATTGAGCGCCAGGAAGCAGGCAACCCTTCCTTTCGGACCGAGGCCGCCAAGGCCCTGGGTAATATCGGCGGCCGATCCAAGGTCGTCGTTCCAGAGCTGCTGCGCTGGCTGGCCAAGGAACAGGACAATGGCGTCCGCACGGAAGTCGTCCGGGCTTTGGGCAAGGTCGGTCCGGAGGCCGGCAGTGCTGCGAAGGCACTCGCCAAGGTGCTGAGCCAGGATTGCTCGCACGGAATCCGTTCCGAAGCCGCCTGGGCCTTGGCCCGCATTGACCCTGAGGGCCAGGAAGTTGGCCCCGCTCTCATGGAGGCATTGAAAGACAAGGACGGGTTGGTCTGCGTTTGTGCGGCCGAGGCCTTGTGGAGGATTTCACACAAGGTGGACAGGGTCATACCTGCGCTCGTCCGTGCGCTCAAGGATGAGCAAGTTCGCCGGCGAGCTACCCAGGCCCTTTACCGCATTGGCCCCGACGCCAAAGCTTCTGTTCCGACACTCCTGGCAGTTCTCAAGAGCAACGACCGTCTTTTCCAGGAGTCTGTCGTCATGGCGCTGAGGAAGATCGACCCCGCAGCGGCCGCCAAGGCCGGAGTAAAATGAGCCGGCAAGCGGAAGACGGCGATTTGCTCGTGTGCCGGCAGCAATGAATCCCCGGTCGGATAACCGTGGAAACCATCGACTCACATGACAGCATACGCATCAACAGCAACGGAAGTGTGGATCGAACTCCATGTCTCAGGCAATCCGAAAATCAGGAGTTTCCCTCTCGACTGGTGTTGCAGAACTTGCCGAGATTGAAAGGCTGGATGCGCGGCTCGCCAACAAATATGGCGAGCGCGTGAAGGTTCAGTCGAACTTGACCCGGCAACTTGTTAGTTTTCAAGCGAACAAGCAACAGGCAGCCTATCGTTGGTACAAGTACAAGGAAGCCTTTTCCGCATCGCTCGTGGAACACCTCATCCACAAATATGATGTTACGGACGGACCGATCCTCGACCCGTTCGCCGGGATGGGAACAACTCTGTTTACTGCGAGTAGTGCCGGTCTTGATTCCGTTGGGATCGAGTTGTTGCCCATCGGTCGCGAAATCATCGAGACGCGTATGCTCCTTCAACAGACCATTCATGAGAAAGACCTGGCCACACTGCGACGGTGGAAGAGGGAGAAACCGTGGGAGCGTAGCCGACTGAGCGTCATCGTGCCTTCTCTTCGTATCACGAAGAGTGCCTATCCCGCCGAGACTCTCGCAGCAATGGAAAAATACGTTGGAGCGTGGCAAGGAGAAAATGACCGCGTCCAGCAGGTGCTGCGTTTGGCCTTGCTTTGCGTACTTGAATCCATCAGTTACACACGCAAAGACGGTCAATACTTGCGTTGGGATTGCCGATCTGGGCGGAGACAAGGAGCCAAACCTTTCGACAAGGGCCGCATCTTGCTCTTCAACGAAGCAATCACTGCCAAACTGGAAGAAATCCTAATCGACACCGAACAGCGATCACCGCAGGACCTTTTTGCACAACCGTGTCCTCCGGGGCCAATTCGGTTAATACCGGGTTCATGCCTGGTCAGGCTTCCGGAGCTTAAGAACGACCAATACCAGGCGATCATCACCTCCCCTCCCTATTGCAATCGGTACGATTATACGCGAACCTATGCTCTGGAACTGGCCTTGCTCGGCGTGGACGAACAAAAGCTTGTCGAATTGCGACAACAGATGTTGAGTTGCACTGTTGAAAACCGGGCGAAGGATTTGCTAGCCATGAATCCGGCATGGTCTCCGGCGATAGATGTCGCCAATCGCCAAAAACTTCTTCAATCGATCCTCAGATACCTGGATGGTCTGAAAGAGGCGGGTGAATTGAACAATCTTGGCATCCCGGCATGGTCCGAGGCTATTTCTACGAGATGGCGTGCGTCATCCAGGAATGTGTCCGCGTCTTAAAACGTGGCGGATTCCTCATCATGGTGAACGACAATGTGCGTTATGCAGGCGCCAGCGTTTCCGTTGATCTCATCCTTTCCGAATTGGCCGAGCGGCTCGGTTTGGCCGTCGAGAACATCCTGGTGCTGCCGAACGGCAAGGGCAACAGCAGCCAACAAATGGGCCTTCACGGGCGCGATCAACTGCGCAAGTGCGTCTACGTGTGGAGGAAAATATGAAGCCCTATTTGTTACATTGGCGCGGCAATCGAGAGAAAGATGGCGAAGGAAATCTGGGAAGAATTGAAGGCTGGCGATCTCGCCAATGCCGCCAACCTCACCAGAGACGATCAAATGGCATCCTTGTGCAGCTGGCTGTGCAAGCTTTGATGCAGCACATTTCGATGTGACCGCGCGCTGGGGCATCGCCGGCAAGGGCGGTGTCACCATGCCGGGCAAGGGCAAGCTGACCGAGCGCGCTACACGCCGGAAGAGCGAAGCGGGTGGAGCGGGTGTTAGGAGACTTTAGCTACACAAGTAGTCCTTAAAAACTTCCTGGCACCCACTCTGCTATTCAACACCACTCAAGTCAAATCAAACTTCAACAACCGGCACGGAATCTTCCCATTGAACAACGCCACCTGCTCCGCCGGCTCCATGCCGATCTGCCGAGCCAGGGCCGCGTTGCCGGTGAAGACGTATGCGGTCCAGCCGGCACAGCGTTGCCGGAACACGTCACCCAGCATTTTGTACAGTTCTCTCAGCTCCTTCTCCTCGCCGACCCGTTCCCCATACGGCGGATTGCACACAATCACTCCCGGCGGCCCCTCTGGTGGCTGAAAGTCACGCACATCCTTACGCTCGAAATGGACCAGGTGACCGATGCCGGCAGCGCGAGCGTTGTTAATCGAGAAGGTAATCGCATCACGGCGAACGTCCGAGCCGGCGATCGGAGCCTGGAGCTGCTTGAGAATGCCACGCCGGGCCTCGTCACGCAATTCGGTCCATAGTTGGATATCAAAATCCATCCAACCCTGGAAACCGAAGCGTCGCCGGGTCAATCCGGGGGGTCTGTGGAGCGCAATCCAGGCTGCCTCGATGGGGAGCGTGCCCGAGCCGCACAAGGGGTCCACGAACGCTGTGTCGCCGCGCCAACCGGTGAGAAGAACGAGCGCCGCCGCCAGGGCCTCGTTGAGCGGCGCTTTCACCAGGATCGACCGATAGCCTCGTTTGTGCAACGATTCGCAGGAGCTGTCCAGGCTCAACACGGCTTCATCGCGATAGATGTGAAGATTCAAGCCGGCCATCGGCTCATCCACGTCCACACTCGGCCGTCTGCCGCAACGTTCGACGAATTGATCGCAGATGGCGTCCTTGGTTCGGAGGGCGGCGTAGTGGGAATGCGTGATGTGCGAGTCGCGGACATTGCAGTCCACGGCCAGGGTATGATCCGGAGTCAGGTATTGTGACCAATCCATCGAGTGAATGGCGTCGTAAAGCTCGTCGGTGGACGTGACGGGGAATTCTAAAACTGGTTTCAGCACTCGGATGGCCGTCCGCAACCAAAGATTGGCTCGGTAGAGCAGGGCCTTGTCACCCGCGAAGCTCACGCCGCCACGGCCTGGTTCGACCTCGGCAGCGCCCAGCTCGCGCAATTCGCCGGCCAGGACAGTTTCGATACCCCGAGCACAGGTGGCGAAGTAACGTTCCATCAGTTCAGCACCCGCAGACACGTAGACTGGAAAGGGGCGTCACCGGGTGCCATGCCCATGTCCGCATGGGCATGGTTGAACAGCATGCCCACGAAGACGTGGGCATGGCACCCAATGCTGGCCGCGATTCTCATGCTGGCGACAGGCGCCGGCGCAAGCGAAGGTAGCCTTGCACTTGCTGCTCACCTAAATGAAGTGCGGTCAGCGATTGCTCCGGTTCCCCGAAGCCTTCGCTGACCGCATCTGTTCCAGACCCCAACTCCTGAAAATTGTCCGAGCCCGCAGCGTAAGCAAGGCTGGTGACCACCCTTGCTTACGCTGCGGGCTCGGGCTCACCACTCACTCCGTTACGAAGGAGGCCCTGCATCACGTGGATGATACACCGGATGGCCATGCTGGTCGTAGCTGACCACGAAGCCGTTGCTGTCATTCTGTCCTGGCCCGTGGTCAGCCTCCTCCACGGGCCGAACCCCCATCGCCCGATAAAGTTCGGACGTTGTCAAACCGGCCTTGCGGCCTCGATCAATTAGATTGCGATGATCCAGGTGACGGCCCATGGTGCGCTCCCGACGGCGTTGCCAATTCTTTGGAGCTTTCTACAGGTTGAATTTTACCACCCTCCTTGGTCAACTGTTAACACCGGTTTGTAATTGCATCTCCTGTGCCAAATGGGTCCGCAAACGCTGCTCCTGAACCTGGCCGACACAACCACTTGGAAATATGGCTGTTACGTCACTGGTGCTGAGGCTGGAGGCGGGCATCTGCCGGCTGGCAGAACTATTGTTGGTTAACGCAAACGTTGCAAAACTGCAACACTTTGTTCAGTCTGCCTGTTGTGAAAAAACACATTTGTCGTGGGAAAAGTGGACATCTCGACGCGGGACGTGTGCAAGCCCCGGATATGCTCAAGTGAGGGCGCTCATTTTCAGCCGTCCCATGGGTGTTGCAGCTGCAAGCCCGGCGATGCTGGCGCGTGTGGCCGTCTCGATTGCGGCCTCCCAATCAGTTGTGTCGGGCGCAAAAGAGGCAATGATGCCGCGCGAACTATTGATGACGGCGCCGGTGCCGTCGCGACGGAACGCAGCGGCGGTGTCGGCGGCGGCTCCTCCCTGCGTTCCAAAGCCTGGAACCAGAAAAACAACGTGAGGCAGCGCCTGGCGAAGGGCCGCCATTTCCGCCGGATATGTCGCTCCGATCACTGCTCCCACATCACCCAGACCCTGCTCTCCCAGATTCTCCCCGGCCCACGCGCCGACGGCCTCGGCGACGTGCATGTACAACGGCCGGCCGCCGCAGTCAAGGTCCTGGAACTGGCCGGCGCCCGGATTGCTCGTTCGAACCAACACGAACACGCCCCGGCCCGAGGCGCGGGCGCTGCGCAAAAAAGGCTCGACCCCGTCTCGGCCAAGATAGGCGTTCACCGTACTCGCATCCGCATCCCAGACGGGATGAAGCACACCCGCAACGTGCGTCCCGGCGAAGGCTGCATCGGCATAAGCTGTCGCAGTTGTCGCGATGTCGTTCCGCTTACCGTCGAGGATGGTCAACAAGCCCTGGCGCCTAGCCTGGCGCAGGATACGTTGCAAGGCGGTCAATCCGGCCGGACCGCACGCTTCAAAGAACGCGGCTTGCGGCTTGACCACCGGGACCAGCGGAGCGACAACGTCGATGACACGTGTACAGAACTCTTCAAAAGCGCCGGCCACCGCGGCCAGTGTGCCGTCATTGTGGCGCGACCGTAGCTCCAGCGGTAACGCCTCCCAGCGCGGATCGAGGCCGACGCAGAGGGAATTCCCTTTGGCACGCTGCAAGCCGGTCAGACGATCCGCGAAATGAGTCATAACCGTCCCCGCAGTTTAGCCGCGACCCGAAGGGGAGCGCGTGGGACATGCCCACGCGCTCGCCTATCGGCTCGCGGTAAGGCGACCGGTAACTGAAAAGCCACCTTCGCTCGCGCGTCAGGCTTTTATCCCATACAAGCCTGACGCGCGAGCGAAGGCAAACTAACTGCTGCCGCTCGCTTTACCACTCACCACTCACCACTCACCACTCACCACTCACCACTTACAATCGCTGCAAATCCTGTGTCTGCGGCAAATCATCGAGGCTGCTGAGCTGGAATAGTTCCAGGAACCGGGAGGTCGTGCCATACAACACCTCCCGCTGTGCCGCCTCAGCACGATGTACAATGGCGACCAGTCCGCGGCGCAGGAGCTGCCGAAGTAAATGGCCTGAATCCGCCCCACGAATGCTGTCGATCTCCTGCTTGGTTACCGGCTGGCGATAGGCGACCAGGGCCAGTACATCAATGACGACAGGGGAAAGGCGTGCCTCGCGCATCGCTCCGTAGAGCTTTTCCAGCACCGGGCGAAAAGACGGCCGCAGCGCCAGCACGTGACCTTGCCCTTGCGGAAGGATCAGATAGGGCCGGCCCTGCTGCCGGTAGTCGTGGTTGAGCTGGGCGAGGGCCTCGGCAAACTGAACGGGCGTCAAGCCGCGGATGACCTCGCACGCCCGGGAGGCCGTCAAGGGCGGTCCGCCGACGAAGAGCAGAGCTTCCACAATCCGCACCACCGACGGGGGAGCAGCCGTGGCAGGCGGTTCCAGGGTTGCCGCAGCCTGAATGGCGCCGTCCTCCACATTCAGCTCCCACGTCTGCTGTTCCAGCAGGGCAACGTAGGACACTCCCAGCGCCTCGGCGGAATATGCAGAATCGTTCAATTCGTTACCGTCATGCAAATCGTCAAGAGACTGATCGGAGCCGGCCATGTTGATTCCTTTCGTTGCCTATCCACGAGAGCGTCCAACGGGGATATTGTCGGAAAGACGCTGACCGTGGCAAGACCGCTTTGCCATCATTTGACTGCCTGCCGACCGAACCTATCCTTGTAAGGAACCACTTGGGCGAGCCGAGCAGCGTAAGCTGCCGGGTGACGGGGTTCATCACCCGGCAGCTTACGCTGCTCGGCTCGCCTGTCAAATCAAATGGGTCGAACAACTTGCCGGAAGTGCTAGCGAGGGGCTTGCTTGTCCTCGCTGACGCTTGGGGTTGCCAACAATGGAAGATCCCGTGGAGCAAGCCGAAGATGTGCTGGTCTTGGAAATCGCCTCGCAGTCCAACTCCTCCTCAATTCTCTTCTTTGTATTCTTTGTGTCTTTGTGTTGAGAAATTGAGATCACCGTCGTATCAACTGCCCCAAATCGACCTGCCGTGCCCCCGTCAAGTAATCAAACCGATCCGGATGACACGTGAGAATGATGATCTGCAATCGCCCCGCCGGAGGATTCCAGCCCGGTCCGCCGTCCGCCGCCAATCGCAAAATGTCCAGAATGCGGCGATGCTTGCCCACGTCCGCATGAGCCAGCGGATCGTCCAGAATGGCCGTCACCGGTTCATCTTTCGCCAACAAACCACCGAACGCCAGCCGGACGAGCAAGCTCAACTGCTCGCCGGTGCCGTAAGACTCATCATCGAGCAGCACGGGAGTATCAGGAGCGCTCGCCTGCAAGAAAATGCTCTCCGGCAGGAACCGGTCGCCGAAACGCACCTCCCGGCAATCGTCCAGCCCGATCTTCCGGCACCAATCGAGGACACGGCCGGCAATCGGCCCCATCACTTGTTGGACTTGCCTGTCGCGGCATTCCTCAAAGAGGGTGTGCAACCGTTTGTGTGCTTCGGCTTCCAGCTTTTCCCTCGACAGGGCTGACTCTGCCTCCAGCAAAGCGGCTTCGGCGTCGGCCAGATGAATGTGCAATCCCTCGTTGCCTTGCAAGACGCCTCGCAGCCTGGTGATTTCGTCCTGTAATTCGCGGAGTCGTTGGCCGCGCTGCTCCATTGCCGTGCGCGCTTCTTCGAAGCGTTGCTCGACGGTCTTCTCAGCCTCGGTGAGCTGGTTCTCCGCGAGCGCTTGCTCGGCTTGCATGCGGACAGCCTGAGCCTGAGCCAGGTTCGCCCGGAGAACAGTTTCATCGCCTAGTCGCAGCAGTTCCTCGGCGCCAGCCTTCGCCGACGCTGCGGTCGCTGCCAATTCCTCTTTCAGTGCCTGAAGTTCAACATCTGCTTGTTGCATGTTCTTGCGAACGCTCTGCTCACTGGCCTCGCACGACTTGCGGGCTGCTTCCAACTCCAGAGCACGATCCTTGAACTCCTTCTCACGCTGCTCCAGGTCGGTGGTGTCAGGTTGCCATTGGGTTAGATCGGGCCGCCGCTCAAGGATGGATCGCCGTTGGTGGTCGAGCTTGCCGCGCTCGACGTTCAATGCGCCATGTCCTTGCGGAGCGAGGTTTTGCAGTTCCTGCCGAGCGTCTTTGAGACGCTGCGTCCAGGCATTTCGCTGCACCTGGCTTTCGGTGAGCCGATCCAGACATGTCTCGTCGGCCGGATCATGCTGAAAGGAGCGGATCGCGTCCTGGAAGTCACGATCCAGTTTGGCCAACTCCCCGGCGGCTCGTTCCAGGTCCAGGTTCTGCTGGCTGCGCGCCAGTTCGATGGTGCCGATGTCGCCGATGCTGATCTCGGCTCGCTGACGCAAAGACCAAGTTCGTTTTTCGGCACGCGGCAGTTCCATCTGCTGAGCGGGTTGCCCATCCAGTGCCAGCGTGACATTGGCCGGTTGCCGCAGGGTGACGCCCAGTGTCAATGCCGACGCCGCAAGCTGGGCGCGCAAGCTATCGGCCTGCCGGCGATTGGCCCGCAGCTCCCTGAGCGTTTTTTCATCCGGGGCGGGAATGGTCCGGAGGTTCTCCTCCAGATTGGTGATTTCCTGCTCCTTGCTCTTGATGCTCTCCAGGACCTTGTCGATCCGCGTCTGCTGGTCGCCCAGCAGCAACAACTTCCGCCGGTCGTCCAGTTCGTCGCGCCGCTGCTGATGGCCCTGTTCCGCCAAACGAGCTTCCTCCAGCAGACGAAATCTTTGCGCATGTTCGGTAGCCCATTGATTCTTTGCGGCCTGGCCAACCTGTACCCTCTCACGCACGGCGGCGACGTTTCGCTCCTGCTCCAACTGACGCTCGCGGGCTAGACGATAACTCTCCAGGACCTGTTCGGCCTGCGCGAGACCTTGGTTCGCGGACTTGAGAGCCGTCTCCGCTTCACGATACTTCCGAAGACGTTCCCTGCCCCGTTCCCGTTCCAGTTCCAGCTTCGCAACGTCACTCCTGGCCTGCTCGGCGGCACGCTTCATTCCAGGCAGGTTATCTTCGCAGTTCTGGAGCTGGCGAATAGCAGTTTCCCACGCTTGAAACTTGCCCTTCTCCGCGTCTCGGACTTCAAGGCGTTTTTCCCGCTCCTGCTCCCATTGGTTGACCGACGAATCTTTCTTGAAGTTGCCCGTCTTGGCGGTGAACCATCTTTCATAGCGCTTGTCGAGTTCCTGCTTGAACGCGAGATCGCGCCCCGTCACCATGACGCCAAGGACGCTCACCAGCTTCTGTTGCAGCGAAACATCCAGCCCCTTCTGATCGGGTAGACCCACTTCACCCTGTTGCAGCCACAGAAGCTGATTGAGACCGCCGGTCGATTTATCCGCGCCGAGCAGTTCGCGGACCTTGCGAGCGGCTTCCTTCGGCGCGTCCTGATCGATCTGCCAGCCCGAGCCGGCCTTCTTTTCCAGAAGTGCCATTCCATCCTTCTTCTTGGAAAAGACTTTGGTGAGACGATACTCCATCCCGCCAGTGATGAACTCGACAACGACCTTGGGCGGACCGTTACCGCTGAAGGGAATGCTGCTCTTGATCTCCTTGCTCGTGCTATCGTGGTCGGCATCGAACAGGCAACAGCGCAGCGCCAGCACCAGGCTCGACTTGCCGGTGCGGTTCGGCCCGTGCAAGACGACGATCCCTTCCGGCAGATCGGTCAAATCGAGCTGGCGAATGCACCGCCAGTTCTCCACATGGAAGCCTCGTAGAATCATACTTTCACAGCCCTCTGTACTCTCAAGGAACAGATCCTTCGGGCGAGGGGAAGTTGGCACAGTACACATGGCCTCTTCGTCCTTTGCAGGCAACACTACCCCCTCTCCCCATCTCGCGCTGGGGTTTCCTTGATCGATATTGATACGGTACGGGTGCATAGCGATGGCTGCTCGCTCGCACTGCATCGCCTTATTCCGTCGTCACCGGCACCAGCTTGTAGCCCAAACTTTTCGCCTTCCGTGCCATGCCTTTCAGGGTGCGCACGCGATAGGCTTCCTCGTACGCTTTCTCACCCTGACGCACATACACTTCGCCATACTTCAGTAAGCGATACACCCGCTCGGCGATCTTGCGGGCCGTCGCCACCACGGCTTTCGGACTACCGCACCGCGCTTGAATGCGCCGATAGAAAGCACCCAACGCATTCTTCGCACGATGACAGGCTTGCCCGGCCAACCGCAGCGCCCGCGCGGCCCGGTTCGCCCCTTTGCGCACGCGCCGGTTGAAAATCTTGCCCGCGCTGCCACGATGATTCGGACACAGCCCCAGCCAACTCACGAAGTTTTTCTCGCTCGGGAAGCGGCTCAGGTCCGTGCCGATCTCGCTCAGGATCGTCAGAGCTGTCAACTCCGAGATCCCTTCAATCACCGTCAGATCGACTCCAGCCATACGGAACAACAGCGCCCGCGCGTCGAAGGCCACCGCGTTGGCCCTTTGGCGTTGACGCGGCTTCGGCGTCAACACCTCGCCGCCACTCTTGTCCGCGAACGCACGCAGGCACGCTTCGATCTTCGCGTCGCAGTCCCGCAATTGCCGATGGTAAAACTCATACATCTGCACCGCTTGTTTTAACGCGAACAAATGCTCTGCGCCAGTTGCCACACAGCGACTGCGCGATCTCGACTTCGCTCGCGTGGCAGCGCTCGTGGCGATGCTTCGCCAGCTTCACCGGATCAAGCACCCCACGCACAATGTCCTTGATGATCTTCATGCCCGTCAGGCCGACGATGTCGCTCACCACTTCGGTCAGCTTGACATTCATCTCCTCCAGCGCTTTCTGCATGTGCTGGACGTGCTGGGCTGCGTAACGAATCAGCATCTCGCGTTGACGCTGATAGCCGCGCCACACCACGACTTCATCGCTGGGCCGAAACGACGCCGTGAGCAATCCGTAGCTGTGCAACCGTTGAATCCATTGGCAATCCAGCACGTCCGACTTCGGTCTGCCCGGAGCATGCTTGGTTTGCCGCGGATCGACCAGGATGACCGTGAACCCCTGCCGCTCCAACAATTCGTACAAGGCAATCCAGTACACCCCCGTCGATTCCATCGCGATCGTCTTGACGTGGCAAGCCTTCAGCCACGCCGCGAGCGCCTCCAGATCACAGGTGCATGCGCCGAATTCGCGCACTCCTTTGGGCAGTTGCGGATCGTCCGGCACGAACCCTTCGGGCACGTCCGCCGGATTGACCGCAACGAAGTGTACCGCCGCATGCACGTCAATGCCGGCCGCGTGCGGGTGCGTCACTTCCAACCGCTGGATTCGTTCCGCCGTTTCGGACGTGCGAAACTTCTTACCCTTCTGTGGCGTCATGGCAATTTCCTTTCTCATGATGAAGCGCTGGGAGGAAAAAGCCGCGAGCGCGGGGCGCGTGACTAAGAGCAATCTCTCAAACGGGGACACCTGGGTCTCCTTCCCGCGCACGGGAGGAGGGCGCCGCCAACGAGGTCGTCGCAAACCCCCGGGACCAAGCTACTAAACGGGCACGAAGCACCATTGAACAGTCGGCCACCTCGACCCGCGACCAAGATTATGGTAAACTGCGGTTGCCGTCGGGGGGTAGGATCCCCGAGCCCAAAAACCGAGATCGAGGTCATCGCCTCGGGGCGTCAGGGCAATCGCGCGTCAGCGCGAACTCAATCCCGCACGCGGGAGCGCCACCTCCATTGGGACCACCCCCACGGCGTTTCCCCGTTCCTTCCCGTGGTGTCGCGGCGTGAGCGTGGTTCGTTACTAACGAGCCAAATCTTCGCGTGCCGCCAAGATTTCAAGACCTCTAAGGAAGGCAGGAAGACAGGAAATAAGGGCCAGTGCGAGCCTCCGATTGACGAATCTCGTTGAAACCTTCACTTATTCTGTTCTCTTCTTTTCCTGTCTTCCTGCCTTCCTTAGAGTATTGGTTGCGCCTTAGCCGCGCTGTGTAGAACAGGAATCCTGCCTGCGTGCGCTCGCCCGTGTTACTTCACTTCCTTGGCAATCTGATACAGCAGAAGGATAGCCCGTTCGGCGACTTCCTGGCTGGCCGGCTCGCCCGCCGCTGCCTCGCCTTGCAGCTTCTCCAGAATGCGCTGCAGCACTCCCTGGCCGGCGACTTCACGCATCTCCTCTTCCGTCGGTTCAACGTGCAGGCCGGTTTGGTCCAACTCTCCCAGGAGATAGCGATGGGAGAGGATTTCCTTCAGTTCATCCAGCCGGAGCATGCTCTGTGCGTCGAGCACGCCACTTACCGACAGCCGCAGCAAACGGCGTTCCAGATTCGGCCGGGTCGCCACGTCCTGAATCAAGCGTTCCAGATGGTCCCCCGAGCGCAACTCATGCTTCTCATCATTCCAGATGTAATGTCCCACCTCAACGGGTTCAATCCGAGGCGGCTCACCGGGCGCTGGGATGGTGACGTGCAAAACCTCGCCGCGCCCCTCGTCGGCAAACTCATGACGGCCAACGCCACCGTAGGGGGCCCAGCCGGTCTGACCATCTGGTGAGCCTTGAAAGTTCATCGGCTCATGCACACCCGAATAAGCAGTCCGCTGGATGCCTTCCTGGTCGGCATACAGACTGCGGCTGTGCCAGTGCCCAAGGGCGAGGTAGTCCAGTCCCAACTCGTTGGCAGCATGCCGGGAAATGAGATGATCGTCGGGCGGCAGGTCGTCTCTAATGCGCAGGCTGCCGTGCGCAACGCCGATCCGCACCGTCCCGGATTGCCTGGAAGCCCCACCAATCCAGGCCGTCGGATCGTTCATGGATGTCTTGCGGAGGACAGGGCAAGGGAACAGGAATACTCCCGAGCCGATCTCGATGGGTTCCGCTTGTCTGAGCAGCCGCACGGATCGCACCGCCTGCTGGTTCCACGGCGGCCGGTCCCAGATACCGCCGGCCAGCAGCGGGTCATGGTTACCCGGCAAGACATAGACCGGCATGAGCAGGTCATCGAGCATCTCGAAAGCACGCTGAGCGGTCAGACGGTCCACGGTCGAGTCGTCGAACAGATCGCCGGCAATGAGCACGAAATCAACTTTGAGCTGCCGCGCCTTGCCGCGAACATTGTCCAGGGCGGTAAGTCGCGCCTCGCGGACCTTGCCTACGATGTTCGGATCGAAGCGGGTAATCCGCATTCCCAGGTGCAGATCAGCAGTGTGTAGAAAAGAGGCCATTCTCCAGTTCTATCTGCTTGCAGAATAGAGGCCATACTAACCTATCACACTGTCCTATCTCAATGCCAGCTACGTTAATAAGCGACATTAAAGATCGTGTCAGGGTTTAAGCCGTTTGGCCACAATGCCATTTCCATAACACGTTGCTCGATAAGGTCTTGCGGCAAACATGATGTGCGGCAAATGGCCGCTTTTGTGGAAAAATGTGGCCGCGCAAAACGGCCAAAATACTTGCAGAATTTCATGCCAGCAATGTTTGCATCTCGTCGTGACCGAGTCCGCTCCCGAACTCGCCACCGACGATGTACCTGCCGTCATCTTGTTCCAGGACGTAGACAACACGCATTTGCAGTGTGCGCGAAAAGACCTGCGCCGGGTTGGACAGGATCACGCTAACAATTGTGCCCGGCAGGAAGGGATGATCGATGATGAGCCGGATGCCGTTGGCGGAAATGTCGCCTACTTTCGCCGGCCGTAAGTCGTCGCTCACCGCGGCCGTCAAGTGAGAACCGCCCTCTTCATCCGGCGCAAACCTCTCGGTTGCCCGTCGTTCCAGTTGCGGGTGCGTAACCGCCTGTTGCAAAAACATGTCAACCTCGAATGGATCGGACGGGAACTATCATTTGCAAGCCTAGGCCGCTTTTGTGGGGAAGTCAAATGTGAAGATGTCCTGCCGTTTGAAAGCCAGTGGCGGCAGCCACATCTTGCAAGCCGCCAGTCATGTTCCTATCCTTTGCGCTAAGGACCTGCCGCCGGAGTTGCAGCAGGACTTTCGTGAAGAACTTGCCCAATGGGAGGAGGAACGACGCATGCCATACGTGACGAGCATTGAGCGGTTGGCTCGCGAGGAAGGGCAAGTGGAGGCAATCCAGGAGGGCATAGCCAAGTACCTGAAAGTCAGGTTTGGGGCGCCAGGCAAGAGAGTTGCAAGCAAGATGCCCAAAATCACCGATCTTGACGAACTCTGGGCTTTGTTCGAGGCCATCCTCAAGTCCGATACCTTGGCCGATGTCCGGCAGCTTTTGCCGCAATCGTGATTGGAGGCCCCATGCAGTTTTACGTGATGGCCCGAACCTACAACACGTATGGCGGGCATTCAACTCTCTCCCTTGTATCCCATTTCCTACTTGGTGATGCGGATGGTTTTGGGTCTGCCATCTCCGAACTGACAGTCACATTCCACTTTCCTAACAGTGGTCCGCCCCGCAAAATATTGGAGAAGATGTACGCGGACTTTCACGCCAATCGTACTTCGCTTCCGAAGGTGGTGTTCAGACGGAAAAGAGGCCAAGCAGGGATCAATGTCGCCAGTGAACTCATTGATGGAAAGGATTGGGATCGCGATCATGGTCTTTCGCTGCCGTTGTTCAAGGCGGCGGTTGCTGAGACGATCGCGGCTCTTGGCCTCCTAAGAAAACGCCTGACAGCAAAGGACGACTTCAATCTGGCGGCATTTCTGGCTCATTGTGGCGAAGCTCAAACCAGATTGCCATCCACCGCGGAGAAACTTGCAACATTCGCAGAAGAGTGCAAGAGGAGACAGGCTTCACGTTACGCGGCCATGTTACCATGGGAAAGACTTGGCATTGACTGGCGCGACTTTCACCCGGATGTGCGCAAGATTCTGGACAACCCGTTCTACTGGGAGTGTTCCAACGACTTCGCCCCGAATGGGAACGATACCGGTGCTGACTTTCTGGCTGACTATCACAAGTGGCTCCAACGGAATCCCTCGGGCGATCCGATCATGTTTTACGAACGACTGATCCGCCAGTGGGGGTTTCCTGAAGAACCTTCGAGCGACCTCGACCGTACGGTGATGGACGAAGCGGCCGTTGCATTGGCGTTTGCCGAGTTCAAGTTGCGAGCAGATTGCCGGCCTGCAGTGGCCGCACTTGCCCGAGCGGCCATCGACCGACAGCGCCAACAGGCGATTGAAGCCGTTGACTGGCCTCACAGAGAAGAAAGGCTGAAGAGTCTTGAAATGCTTGAGGCGAAGCTGCCAGCCGGAGGTTAACAGCTGCGATAGTCTTGGAGCCGGATGCCAGAAACCATTTCGAGCCGGAGTCCAGCGTCAAGAGGAACCGAGACCGGGAGCAACAAAATGGCGCTAGTGTCTCGTCAATCTTCGATTGACGGGTAAAGTTGTGGCCCCCACCCCGCTTGCCGGGGTGGAGCTGGGGTTCGTAACCAGCAACGAGAATTGTGCGGGTTTGGCCCCCACCCCGCTTGCCGGGGTGGAGCGATGGTTAGGGCGCAACCCGCACTCCACCCCGACAAGCGGGGTGGGGGTGTTGCTGATGCGCTCGTTTCGTCCTGGTTACGAACCGCTGCACCACCCCGGCAAGCGGGGTGGGGTACGGCAAGGATTATGCCCGTCAATCGAAGATTGACGAGACACTAGGCACCTCGAAACGGCAGTAACTTGCCTTTCACTTTCATTCCATCTGTTTCGTTCAATATCGTTTATTGCGTTTATTGCATTTATTGCATTTATTGCATTTACCGTCCGTGCCCGAATTACGTTTAGAGTGTGTGACAGCACAATAAACGAAACATAAACGCAACTTGTAACACGCTCGCCCCCGAATGAATCTGCTCTGCTCACTATTCCCCCTACCCGCCGGAACGTTGGGCCTCCGCACTCAACCGCTGCGCCTCCCGGAAATGAACCAGCGCCTCATCCTGCTTCCCCTGCTTCTTCAAGACAGTGCCGAGGTGGTAATGCGCCTTCGCGTGTTCTGGCCGTAACCGCACCGCTTCCCCATAACTGGCCGCTGCTTCATCCAACTTCCCCTGAGCCTCCAACGCAGCACCCAGGTAGTAGTGCGTCTCCGCATGATCCGGCTTCAGTCGAATCGCTTCCTTGAGAGATGCAGCGGCCTGCTCGAACTGCCCCTTGTTCCGCAACGCCAACCCCAGTTGATAGTGCGACTCGGCATGATTCGGCTGGTGCTGAACAGCTTGCTGGAAACTCGCGATGGCTTCGTCCAGTTTGCCACGGGCTGCCAGGACGGTCCCCAGATGGTAATGCGCCCTGGCATGGTCCGGCTTCCACTCCACACAATGGCGGTAACTGTCCGCAGCACGATCGAGCTGACCACGCGCGTGCGAGCGCTATGCCAAGATTGAAGTGCGCTTCCGCAAATTGCGGCTGAAGGCGGACGGCCTGTTCATAGCTGGCAATCGCTTCATCCCACTTCTTCAGGGCAGTCAGTGTCATGCCCAGGTTGTTGTAGGTCCTGGCAAAGTCCGGTTGCAGGCGAACTGCTTGCTGGTAGCTTGCTGCCGCTTCCGGCAGTTTCTTCTGCATGGCCAGCACAGCACCGAGATTGTAATGGGCCAGGGTGTGGCCAGGCTTGAGATGGATCACCTGCCGATAGCATGTGACCGCCTCATCCAGCTTGCCTTGCTCCCTGAGCACGTTGGCCAGGTGATAGTAGGCATCGGCCCATGTGGGCATTAGCCGCAGAGCGTGCTTGTAGCTCAGTTCCGCCGTGGGCAGCTTTCGCAGTGCCGTGAGTGTCCTGGCCAGATGATAGTAAGCCTCGGCCCAGTCCGGTCTGAGCCGGATGGCATGCTGATAGCTTACGGCGGCGTCCTGGTGCTGTTTGCGGTCCTGCAACACCTGGCCGAGATTGTAGTGTGCTTCCGCGAAGTCCGGTTTGTGATGCACGGCACGCTGATAGCACATGATCGCGTCATTTGCTTCACCGAGAGCAGCATGAACTGCTCCGAGATTGTTGTGGGCCTCGGCAAAGTCTTGCCTGAACTCGATCGCTTGTTGATAAGCGGCCACCGCCTCCTCGAGCTCGCCTTGCGCCTGGTGGATATTGCCCAGATTGTAAAGCACCTCCGCGCAGTTGGCCTCGGCCTGCAACGCTTGCTCAAAGTGCGTGATCGCCTCGCTTGGTTTTCCTTGCTCTTGAAGACAACAACCGAGATTATTGAGAGCTGCGACATGGCGAGGCTTGTGCCGAAGCGCCTCCTCGAAGCGCGATTGTGCGTCCGGTAGCTTCCCTTCTTTCGCCAGGAGCACGCCGAGATTGTTGTGTGCCTCTGCGAAGTGCGGGGCCTGGGCGACGGCGTGCTGGTAGTGCTGGAATGCCTGCGGAGTGTTGCCCTCGGCCTCCAGGGCGATTCCCAGGTTGAACTGGGCCTCGACAAAGTCAGGGCTAATTTCGATGGCTCTCTGATAGCGAGCTATTGCCTCCGGCAAGTGCTGCTGCTCCGCGTGTACAATGGCCAGGTTGTTATGCGCCCACGCGAAATCGGGCCGGAGGCGGAGAACCTGCTCGTACTGATCCGTAGCCGCGGCCAGCTCTTGCTTCTGGCGCAGTAGATTTCCCATGTTGTAGTGTGCTTCGGGATACTCCGGCTTGTGTACCACTGCTTGCTGGAAAGCCGCGCCGGCCTCGTCCAGTTTCCCCTGCGCTGTGAGAGCGACGCCCAGGTTGTTGTGTGCTTCCGCGAAGTGTGGCTTCAGGTGCAGAGCTTGCTGGTAGCAAGTAGCAGCGGCGTCGAATTGCCCCTTGCTTTGCAAAAGAATGCCCAGCTCATAGTGGGCCTCGGGATAGTTCGGCTGAAGCTGCAAGGCCCGCCGGCAACTGACCTCCGCTTCTTCCAACCTGCCCAGGGCGGCCAGTGCCGCGGCGAGATTGTTACAGGCCTTGGCATACTCCGGCTTGAGCAGGATGGCACGCTGAAACTGGGCGACGGCCTCGGTCTGCTTGCCCTGCTCGGCGAGAGCCAGACCTAGATTGTTGTAGGCTTCGGCGTAGTCTGGTTTGAGCCGAATGGCTTCCGCAAAGCTGGCACCCGCTTCGTCGAACCTCCCCTGGGCTGCCAGGACTGTGCCCAGATTGTTGTGCGCCTCGGGATAGGTGGCTTCGAGTTGGATCGCCCGGCGGTAGCTGTTCGTGGCCTCATCCAGGTTGCCGAGCGCTTGATAGACCAGACCGAGATTAGCCTGGATGACCGGGGCGGACGGGTTGAGTGCGGCGGCCTGGCGGATGTATTCCAGGGCCGGCTGGTGCTGGCCCACCTGATGAGCGATCAGACCGAGCAGGTGCAGTGCATCGACCTGGGCAGGATCGGTCTGGAGAATCTGCCGATAAATCTGCTCGGCCTGTTGCAAATTGCCGGTCTGGTGCGATTTGACGGCGAATGCCAGCGCTTCGGCAATGGTGTCCATGAAATGCTCAGTATCAATCGTGTTCCGGGCTAATTGACCGTGCGTGAATCTTCCACACTGGCCCGAAGCGTTAGCGAGGGTGGGCTTCGTTCCTCGATAACGCTTCGGGCTAGTGTTCCATTGTGAATCATAGCTCTCTTTTCCCCATCCTTGATATTTCTTCTTTGTGACCTTTGTGTTGAGAATTCCGGCCAACGTGCTACGATAATCCCGTCGTGTAGGATAGGTTTGGAACCTGTCCCATCATGTTCAAGAGAAAGATCAACATGCACACCGACACACCCAGATTCTTTGCGCTACTGGTTCTCATCAGTTTCGTAATCGTGCCCTCCTCCGCCTCGGACTGGCCGCGCTTTCGAGGACCCAACGGTTCAGGCAGCGCTTCCGATAAGAATGTGCCCGTCAAGTGGACCGACCGGGAGGGCATCCTCTGGAAGACGGAAGTGCCCGGCATTGGCCATTCCTCGCCTATCGTCTGGGGGAACCATGTTTTCTTGCAGTCGGCCGCTCCGGACGGCAAGGAGCGTCTTTTGCTCTGCTTCAGCGCGTTGGACGGCAAGTTGCTCTGGTCGCAAGCGGTGGCCGGTTCTTTTGCCAAAACCAACGTGAGGAACAACCTGGCCTCGTCCACGCCGGCCACCGACGGCGAGCGTGTTTACGTCCTCTTCTGGGACGGCGGGGAGATCAGCCTCGCAGCCTATGACTTCAAGGGGAACAAGGTTTGGGACCGTAACCTGGGCAAGTTCACGAGCCAGCATGGGGCCGGCGCTTCGCCCATCGTGCATGACGGCAAAGTCTTCCTGAATAACGACCAGGACGGTTCGGCGACTCTCGTTGCGCTCGACGCCAGGACGGGCAAGACCGTGTGGGAGACGCCACGCAAGGCATTTCGCACCTGCTACTCCACGCCCTTCTTGCTCGACAAGCCCGGCGGCGCGAAGGAATTGATCGCCAGCAGCACGGCTGGCATCACAGGTTACGATCCGCAAACCGGCAAGGAAATCTGGTCGTGGACCTGGACGCATGGCAGGATGCCACTGCGCACGGTGGCTTCTCCCGTGTTCGGCCAGGGCATGATCTTCGCCAACAGCGGCGACGGTGCGGGTGATCGGCACACCGTGGCCGTCAAGGTGGGCGACAAGGGCGACGTCACGAAGACTAACCTTATATGGGAGACGAGACAGACCTTCGCACCCTATGTCCCCAGCATGCTCACGTTCGGAGATCATCTCTACTTCGTCAACGACAGCGGGCTTGCCTGTTGTTGCAATGCCAAGACCGGCGAGGTCGTCTGGAGCGAGCGGCTGGCCGGCGGCAATCTGTCTGCTTCACCCATACTGATCGACGGCAAAGTTTACGCGGTCAATGAGAAGGGCGACGTGTTTGTATTTCCCGCTGCACCGAGCTTCAAGCTGCTCGCCAGGAACTCCATCGGCGAGCCGGTGATCGCCACGCCGGCCGTCGCCGACAATCGCCTTTTCATTCGTGGCAAGACGCATCTGTACTGCATTGCCAAGCCGGCGAGCGAGTAGGAGCAGATGGGCGCCCTCCCAAACGGGACCGTTACTTCATAGTTAAGGAGGTTCTCATGCAGGTACGTTATTTTCAAGCGGCTTTGCTACTAGGGTTCGCAGTTTGGCCCGCCGAACCTTCGTTGGCCAAGCCCATGCACACATCTTTCAAGGAACGTCATGGCCCAAAGTGAGACAATTGTGATCGCCCGAACGGAGAAAGTGCCCGCCTTCAAGGACCACAAGGTTTCGCTTGAAATATTGCAGGTTCTGAAAGGGAAGCTTGAACCCGGCAAACATGAGGTGAAATTCACGAATGTTCCCCATGGCGGTCCTGGCGAGTTCGTAGCCTTCCTTGACAAGGAACGGGTCTGGTGCTTCTCTGCCATCCCGCTCACCAAGAACAAGGTGGACCAGGACGTTCTTGCTGTTTCCGGTTTCTATGATTCGAACGCCCACTGGGTGACACCGGGGCTAGTGACCGTGGAACAGCTCAAGAGATACATCAAGGACGGCACTCTAGTCTACAAGTTTCGCGGCGACGTATTCTTTCCGCAGCCGGGAAAAAAGGAATGGAAGGCAGGGACCATCAATATCACCGGCACCTACGATGCCGTAAAGGGATCGGCCGACGTGAAGGGGCTTCCCCCCATGCGAGGCTTCCCAGCCCAACCCGCAGTGTTTGTTCAAAGTTGGGACGGCAGCAACATTGATCTGGAATATTCGCCGCATAACAACCGTCCCCTGAAGTTCATGGGCAAAGTGGACGAGCTTGACTTGAAAACCGGCGAAATGGTTGTGCGTTATGCGGTCACCGCGCCGGAAATTCTGACGCAGAAAACGCTGGAAGAGTACCTGGCCGATGATAGCAAGGGGCCGTGCTTTTACACCTTTCAGCTCGCTTGTGAACCGACCAGGGAACATCCCAACCTGGTGTTGAAGCTCGCTCAGGGAAAAGAATCCGCCGACCAGATCGAGGGCTGGGGCAAGAAGACCTTGAAAATCATCAGTACCTCCTACAGCGGGCCAACCCTGCGTTCCGGTTCGGCGTTGGGCGAACTGCCCAAGAATGTTGCGCGAGACCTGTCCGCCGACGATTGGGTCCTGCGCCTGGTGGCGCCGACGGAAACCGGCGACTACCTCGTGTTGGCCATCGACCTTGGTGAGCCAAAAGAGGACCCCAATGTGTTCCGTTGGAGCTTTCGCAACGAAATCCTGTACGCGCTCTACAGCCACCCACTCCGTGGCCGACTCCAGCTTCACAACGGGAAGGAACTGCGTACCATAACAACCTTTGCCACCAGCCTTGATTCCGCCGGCTTTGTTCCGAATGAGTCATCGCCCAAGAAGAACAAAGGAGAGTAACGCGTGGGTGCCGGAAACCAGCATCCTCCATTGCCGAGGCCGCGAATCACTAGTAAGGATAGAGATAAGGTGTACCGTCGTGAAAAGGTCTGCTTCGCTTCACCTGGCAAAGACCGGCCTAAGGAATTCAGCGCCAAGAAAGGCACCGGCCAGTTGCTGCATGTCTGGAAATGCGACAAACCGTGAGTAAATGAAGCACTCAAACTATAATGGAGAGCATGGCAAGAACACTCTACGAGAAAATCTGGGACGCCCACACGGTTGCCACGTTGCCGGGCGGTGAGGCTCTCCTTTTCATCGACCGCCATCTTGTCCATGAAGTGACCAGCGCGCAGGCTTTTGACGGCTTGCGCCTGACTGGCCGCAAGGTCCGCCGCCCCAACCTTACTTTTGCAACCGCCGACCATAACGTCCCTACTGACCAGGACCGGCTCAACGTCAAGGACCAGCTTTCCCGCACGCAGATCGAGGCCCTGAAGCGAAACTGCGCCGAGTTCAGCATTACTTACTATGGTCTCGACAGCGACCGGCAGGGGATCGTCCACATTATTGGTCCAGAGCTGGGTATCACGCTGCCGGGACAAACCATTGTCTGCGGCGACAGTCATACATCCACTCACGGCGCCTTCGGCAGCCTGGCTTTCGGCATTGGTACCAGTGAAGTAGAACATGTGCTGGCGACGCAGACACTTCGTTCCGCGCGGTCGAAGACTTATGCCATTGAAGTCAACGGCCGGTTGCCGCACGGAGTGACGGCGAAGGACGTGATCCTGCGGGTGATCCGCGACATCGGGGCCGGCGGGGCGACGGGCCACGTCGTTGAATATCGCGGCGAAGTGATTCGCAAGCTCAACATGGCCGGCCGCATGACCGTTTGCAACATGTCGATCGAGGCCGGCGCCCGGGCCGGGTTGATCGCTCCCGATGACATTACTTTCGCTTATGTCCGAGAGGGCAACCGTCCGTTCGCTCCCCGAGGCAAGGCGCTGGAGAAGGCCATTGAATGTTGGCGCGCCTTGGCGACCGACAGCGATGCGGTCTTCGACTCTCACTACAAACTGGATGCGGATAAGTTGGCCCCGCAGGTCACCTGGGGCACCAGCCCAGCCATGACCACCGACGTGACCGGTCGTGTTCCCGAATACAATGAGGTCCCGTTCGTCAACCCGGTGGATGTGGAACGCGCCCTGCACTACATGGGCCTCAAGCCGGGGCAGGCGATCCAGGATATTCCCATCGACGTGGTTTTCATCGGCTCCTGTACCAACGGCCGCATCGAGGACCTCCGGATCGCCGCCGGCATCTTGAAGGGCCGCAAGGTCGCAGCGAATGTTCGTGTTCTTGTGGTGCCTGGCTCGCAGCAGGTGCGTAGACAGGCGGAGGCGGAGGGGCTGGATCGTACCTTCATCGCTGCCGGAGCGGAATGGCGCCAGGCCGGTTGCAGCATGTGCCTGGGCATGAATCCCGATCAGTTGAAGCCGCAAGAGCGCAGCGCCAGCACCAGCAACCGCAATTTCGAAGGCCGGCAAGGCGTGGGTGGTCGCACTCACCTCGTCAGCCCGGAGATGGCCGCCGCCGCTGCCATTGCCGGGCATTTTGTAGACATACGTGAATTCCAATAGCGGCGGTGCCAACCTGTATAACACTGGCCCGAAGCGTTAGCGAGGGAGGCTTTGTCCCTCGCTAACGCTTCGGGCCAGTGTGCTCCCAAGCCTGAGCGTGTTGGCTCCAGGAGGACAAACAACCATGCAGTCATTCGTCGTTCACACCGGCAAGTTCGTCACTTTTGATCGCGCCAATGTCGATACCGACGCCATTATTCCGGCGCGCTACCTGAAGAAGATCGAGCGCATCGGTTTCGGCGAGTTGCTGTTCATGGATCTGAAGCAGAAGAATGGCCAAAGCGACCCGCGATTTTTCCTCAATCGTCCTGAAGCTCAGGGTGCGAGCGTGCTGGTGACCCGGCAGAACTTCGGCTGTGGATCGAGCCGAGAACATGCGGTCTGGGCAATCGCTCAGGCCGGCTTTCGCGCCGTGGTGGCGCCGCGTGTCGGCGCTACACCGGGCTTTGCCGACATCTTCCGCAACAACAGTTACAAGAACGGTCTATTGCCGGTCGAAGTCAGTCCGCAATTTGCCGATCGGCTGTTCACGGCAGGCACCGGCGAAGTCACCATCGATCTTGTCGAGAGATGGATCACCGCTCATCTGCCCGATGGCGACGTGACCGAGAACTTCCCGATTCCAGATGGAGCGCACGCCATGCTCGTGGAAGGTCTGGACGAGATCGGCCTCACGCTTCGTCACGAGAACGCCATCGCCAGCTATGAAGCCGCGCACCCTTCTATACCTGACAAGGTGACAGGGTGACAAGCTAACTGGCAAGCTGGCATGGACGGCATCCTTTCCGTCGGAGTTTCCGACTTATTGACAGGCTGGGCGAGCCGGACAGCGTGAGCTGCCGGGTGATTCCATGACCCGGCAGCTCACGCTGTCCGGCTCGCCTGCCATCACGGCGTTCCCGCTGGTTCCGGCAGGCGTTGCCGTGCTCTGCTGGGCTGCCTGCCCTTGCCGAAGATCAGGAGCAGCGGGCTGGCAATGTAGATCGAACTGTAGGTGCCGACGATCACGCCCACCACCATGACGAACGCGAACAGGTGAACCCCCTCGCCGCCGGCGATGTAGAGGACGATGACCACCAACCAGGTGGCGAACGAGGTCAGCAGCGTTCGGCTCAGGGTCTGGTTGACGCTGTCGTTGATCGTCTTGGGCGTCAGCTCCGGGTTCTTGCCGCGCACCTCGCGGATACGGTCGAAGACGACGATCGTGTCGTTCACCGAGTAGCCCACCAGCGTCAGCAGTGCTGCCACGGTCGGCAAATCGATCTTGAAATCCTCGATGAGCAGAAAGCCGGCCACATTCGGCGCCCATTCGTGAAGGAAGTGGCAGAAGGCGATGATGCCGAGGGTGAAGAACAGGTCGTGAATGAGGCAAAGCACCGCGGCCAGGCCGAAGGTCCAGTTACCGAAACGGAACCATAGGTAGAGCAGGATGGCCCCCCAACTGGCGAGGATGGCGTAGAGAGCCCTCTTCTGCGTTATCAAGGCCAGCACCTTGTCGAAGTTCAACAGGCGTTGCGGCTGCGGCCTGGCTCGAAAATCGTCCTGCGTGCCCTTGAGTATTCCATCCAGCATCTTGTTGGCGGTCGCCGGATCGCGGTCCACGGGTTCCAGCAATTTGAGCGTCATGAACTCGAAACCACCGTTCTTCTCTTCGCCCCGGCCTTCCAGGACGAGATCCTGAGCCAGAGCTTCCAGCCTCTTCGCTTCTGCTCCATATTTCTCGGCCAGCTCATCGTCGCTCTTGGCCTTGGCTTTTTCCTGATCCTGCTTACGCTGGTTCGCCAAATCGTGGAATTGCCGGGTGATGAGCATGCTGACCTGGGCACGCGAAGCGAATTCAGGAGTGCCGTCTTTGCGGGCAAACTCCAGCATGGCAAGCTTGTTCTCCTTGTCGATGCTGTATGACTTCAGCTCGATCTTTTTCAACAATTCTCTTGTTCCCTCCTCGGTCTTCTCGACCAGGAGGCGGTTGACCTGAATTTGAACGAGATCGGCTGCCTTTTCAGTGGTGCGGACGGTGAAGAAGTCGGTCCTGTTCTTGTCCGTATACTCGGAAGAGCTGACAAAGATCTGTTCTGGTGAGACGTTCGGGCAAGATCCTGGCGCGTCTTTCGATCTCCGCGCCGGTGGACGGTTCGGTCAGGATGACCTTGTAAGTTACAGGCGTGGTGTAGAACCCTTGCGAGCCAGGTGCATAGGTAACGTTGAATGACAGACACTTCCCACTCGGATCGAGCGGACCGAGCGGTGTCACGGCTGTGACTTGCAAGAGATCCTTTTGTCGCTTTTCGCTGAGCATGTTGCGCAGCTCGGTCATGGTGATCGCCTTGTCGAGCTGGCCGCCGTAGGCGGTGCCGCCCATGAAGTCGATGTTCAGTTCGCCCTTGTCGAGCCGGTAGATGAACAAACCACCGCCCACAATGGTCAGCACGATGGTGGCCGTGAACCAGTAGTAGCGGATGGCCATGAAGTCGATGTTGGGCCGGGAGAAGAGCCGGAACATGCCGAGCTTGTGCAGCCAGTTCCTGGCCAGCCAGAAGTCGAACAGCGTCCGCGTCATGTAGAGCGATGTGAACAGGCTGATAATCAGGCCGACGGTCAGACTGATGCCGAACCCCTTGAGCTGATCGTTACCGACGACGTAGAGGACGATGGCGGTGAAGATGCTGCTCAGGTGGGTGTCGATGATGGTCGGGAAGGCCCGGTCGTAGCCGTTGCGGATGGCGAGGGCCAGGCTGGCGCCGCGGTCGCGTTCCTCGCGCAATCGTTCGTAGATGAGCACGTTGGCATCGACCGCCATGCCGATCATCAACACCAGGCCGGCCAACCCCGGCAAGGTGAAGGTGGCATGGACAAAGATCATGAACGCCACGGTCAGCACCAGGTTGGCCAGCAAGGCGATGCAGGCCACCATGCCGGCGAAGCGATAGTAAATGAGCATGAAGATCAGAATGGCGGCGAACGCCAGCCCGACCGCCCATGTTCCCTTGGCAATCGTGTCCGCGCCAGGGTGGCGCCGATGCTGTTCTCGCTGGCGGCGTTGGGCTTCAAGGATGCCGGCAGCGCGCCTGATTTGAGGATGGCAACAGTGTGGTTCACGTCGTCGGGATCGCCCTTGCCGGTGATCCGGCCCTGGCTGCTGATCGCCGATTGGATGGTCGCCACCGATCTCAGCTTGCCGTCCAGAACAATACCCAACGGCTGGCCGATGTTGTTGGAAGTGAACTTGTGGAACATGTCGGCCCCATGCGGCTTGAAGCTGAAATGCACTTCACCCGCCTCGGCCCAGGCGTCCTGAAGCTCGTCGCCGGTGACCTCGTTTTCCTTGTCGTTGTCTTCCGGGCCGCGCATGAGGACGAAATACTCGTATCTCTTGTCCCGATCTCTTTCCGCTGGCTTGATGCTCCTGAACTCCCGGCTGTAAAATAAGAAGCTGCTGAGAGAAAAAGGCTCGCCTGCCACGCGCGCCCTTGCTGCTGTGATCCAGCGACTATCCAACGCCGCGGCATAGCTTAGCACAAGGCCATACCATTGCTGCTTCCGCTCATCTTCCGTGAGGGTGCTCTCCAGTTGCTTCGTGAACTCTTCCTTCGTCTCAAATTCCTTGTCCTTCAGGCTGCTGCGGAGTTTGAAAACCACTCCGTCCGGCACTTTGGCATCCTTCAGCGAATCCAACGTCTTGTCCGTGATCTTGTACCATGCGTCACTACTGGCCACCCAGGCACCCAGGGAGGCGGGACCAGGCGGCTGTCCGAGAAGCCTGCGTGCCAGATCATCCTTGGGGAGCTCGCCCTTCGCCCACTTCGCGACCGTCTTGTCGTCGAGGATGGTGATGGGTTGGCCCTTCATGTCGCGCGGGTTGCTCAGTCCGTGAGTGGCGCGGAAATCCATATCGGCTTCGATCCAGCTATAGCTGTAACGGCCCCTTACACCCTTGGCCTCTAATAGCTTGCTGTCAGGCGGCACCTGTGGAGGCGGCAGGCCGCTCAAAGCCCGCTTGTCGAGATCCTCCCTGAGCTGCAGATTCTTGAAGGCCCCATTGGCCTCCTTTTCAATGACGCGTTTGAAGAAATTGATTGCCTCCAGGAAGGCCGCCTCATCGGCCCCCTGATTGGCCACGATATCGAAATCCAGGCTGCCGATGCGGGAGATGTTCTCCTTGGCCTCCTGCACGCCTTCCGTCGTCAGGCTTTGCTGCTTAGCCTCATTGCGGTGCTTGTCGATGAACTCCTGGATCTCGGTCCGATCGGCCTCCGGATGCTGGTCGATGATCTGGTTGGCCAGCTCGACATAACGGCCGCGGCCCACGACATAGCGAGCGGGCTTCCATCTTAGGTCCCTGGCAGCCTTTGCCAGAACATTCACCGCAAGCGCGTCTTCTTCAGCAACCTTTGCTTCGACAACGTTTCGCACCAACGCACCGATCGGCACCCCGTTCGGCGCAACCGCCTGTGTTCCAAGGACTTGTGCGACAAGGTGCGCTTGTCCCGCCGGATCGCTATCCCAACCCGCGGGCGATGTCTCCTTGATAAATGTCCGAATGTCATCGAGCAGTTTCTTCCCTTCCTGACCTTTCGCCTTCTGATCTTCCGCCTTCTGATTTTCCGTCTTCGGCCGCGCACTCACCTGGGCAGCGATATCGGCCAGCAGCTTGACATCACGGAAAGGCTCGTCGGCCTTGACGACGTAGCGGTCAACGGGCCAATGTTTTTCCACCTCCCTGAGAAAATCCTGCCAGGCTTTCTCTTCGGCCCTGAGCTGCGCGAGCCGCCCGTGGGTAGGATGATTTCCACGCGATCCTCGCTGCCGACGGACCGGACCGTAATGTTGTGGATGTCGGCCGGATCAAGCCGTTCCTTGATTTTCTTGGCCAGGGCCTGAGCGGTCCCCGGAGGTATAACCTGATCCTTGAACTTGGTCGCGTCGATTTGATACTCGAGGTCAGTGCCACCGACCAGGTCCGGCCCCAGCTTGGGGCCGCCCGCGCCATCCAGGAAATTTTTTGTTGCCACGCCGTCCACGGCCAGAGCCAGAAAGGTGGGCACCAAACAGATCACAATCGGCCAAAAGAAAGATCTCATGGTATGAATCGTCGTCCTTGTAATAGTTATGACCGCACACTAGCCCGAAGCGTAAGCGAGGGACGAAGCCCACCCTTGCTAACGCTTCGGGCCAGTGTAGCAGATTCACGCACGGTCATTTTGTTACGCTCCGCCTGCTTTCTCTTCCTTGGGCTTTTCTTTCTGCTGTTTTGCTTCTTCTTCGCGGGTGATGTTGCGGGCGACGCTCCCTTTCGTCACTTTCAGGCGGACATTGTTGTCCACCTTGACCGTCACCTCATCGTCGGTTTCGCTGACAGCCACCACGGTGCCGTAAATGCCGGCGCTGGTCAGCACCTTGTCGTTCTTCTTGAGGTTGGAGGTCATGGCCTTTTGCTCTTGCTGCTGCCTGCGCATCGGCCGGAGCATGATAAAGTAAAAGAGGATGCCAATCGGCAGGAGCATGAGGAGCGGATTGCCAAAAAGACTGCCCCCAGTTCCATCTTCCTTCTTTTCGGAACCGGAGTTGGTAGCCTGGGCAAGCAGCGTCAGAAAGGAATTCATAAGGTTTTTCGCCCGACAAAGAGAGCCAACGCGGCTTGCGAGAACGACTCCTTCGCCGCATTACCCCAAAAGGAAAGAGTTTATCTTAAAGTGAAGTGTCCCAACGGGCAAGACTGACCCGCCGAAACTCGTCGAAATGGCCTTCGCGGATTGCTTGCCGGACCTGGGCCATGAGCCGGCAGTAGTAAGCGACATTGTGCAGCGACAGGAGCGTCGGCCCCAGCATCTCGCCAGCCTGGAAAAGGTGGTGCAAGTAGGCGCGGCTAAAGTTCCGGCAGGTGTAACAGGGACAGTCGGGTTCCAGGGGCGCCGGATCGCGGGTGTGCCGGGCGTTGCGCAGCCGGAGGGAGCCGTTTGCCGTGAATGCCGAGGCGTTGCGGCCGTTGCGGGTCGGAAGCACACAATCGAACATATCTAGTCCGGCGGCCACCGCTGTCAGAATGTCTTGCGGCCGGCCCACGCCCATGAGATAGCGCGGCTTGCCGGCTGGCAGCAAAGCGGCGGTCGGCGGCAAGACGGCGGCCATCTGTTCAGGTGTTTCGCCGACGCTGAACCCACCCAACGCATAGCCGGGGAAATCGAGGGCGGCAAGCGCCGTGGCACAGTGCCCGCGCAATTCCAGATCGGTACCACCCTGAACAATGGCGAAGAGCGCCTGATTGGGACGCTTGTGCGCCAGAAGGCAGCGCTCGGCCCAATGAATCGTGCGGCGGACTGCCTCACGCAGATATTCGGCGGATGTGCCGAACGGCGGACATTCGTCGAGACACATGGCGATATCGGAACCGAGGTTCTCCTGAATGGCCACCGCGCGCTCGGGGCTGAGTTCGAGCAAAGCCCCGTCGATGTGGGAGCGAAAAACAGCGGCACGGTCGTCGATCTTGCGGCTCAGGGCCAGACTGTAGACCTGAAAGCCGCCGCTATCGGTGAGGATCGGTCCCGGCCAGGCCATGAACCGGTGCAGGCCGCCCATTTCCGCGATCAGATCGTCGCCAGGGCGCAGGGCAAGGTGATAGGTGTTAGCCAGGATCATTTCGGCCCCGGCTTGCTGGAGTTGCTCGGGCGTTAGCCCCTTGACGGTTGCCTGCGTGCCGACGGGCATGAAAATGGGTGTTTCGACCGAGCCGTGCGTGGTATCGAGCCGGCCGAGACGGGCGGTGCCGGCGGTCTGCAAAACTTGGAAGCGGATGGACATGATAAGAGCATGTTTAGCCGCGACCCGAAGGGGAGCGCGGCAGGCTCCTCCCCGCGCTCCCCTTCGGGTCGCGGCTAAACGAAATTTAATCGCCGCGCAGTGCCAGCCCGTACTGGCTAAGCTTTTCGCGCACTTCACTGAGGGACGTCATACCGAAGTTTTTCGACTCGAGCAGCTCATCCGCGCTGCGCTGGATCAACTCGGAGAAAGTGTTGATCCCCAGCCGATTCATGCATTTGCGGGCGCGGACCGACAGATTCAGATCGCTGACGGGTTTGTTGAGAACGGCCTGTTCCTGCTCGGTGAGTTGCTGCTGGGGGCGGAACCGTACGTCATGCTGGGTGCCCTCCTCCAAAGATTGCCCAAGATGCAGCCCCTTGGCGGTCAAAAGTTCCTTGATCTCCTCCAGCGAGGTATCGCCGAAGTTCTTGCTCGAAAGCAGGTGGGACTCGGTGATGCGCGTCAGGTCGCCGAGGGTCTTGATGTTCATCTTCTTGAGGCAATTACGGGCGCGGACCGAAAGCTCGAAATCAGTGACGGACATCTCGAGCACCTGGCCAAGGGGGCCTGTGCTCTGTTCATCCTCCGGGCTATAGTACATGTTCAGGGAAGCGTGGGCGTCCTTGAAGAACAGCCGGGCACGCTCATCGTTGGGACTGGCGTTGAGGATGCGGCGGTAACATTCGACGGACCGGTCGAATTTCTCGCAATCCTCGTAGAGAACGCCCAGGTTCATGAGAACGCCGACATGCACCGGCGGATGCTTGAGACAGCGCTCGTAGCAGGAGACGGCCTCGTCGTCGTTGCCGGCCAGGTCGTTGGCATAGCCGAGCTGGAAGAGCGCCCCGGTATGACCGGGATCGAGTTCCACGCTGCGCTCCAGGTGCCGGATGGCAGTGGTGCGCTCACCTTCGGTAAGGAGGCAGCTGGCAAGCTGGAAATGGTACTCGGAGTTATGGCTCGACAATTCTTCCAATTTGGCCAGCGTGGCACGAGCCTGTGACAAATCTCCTTTCAGCCGCTGGATGCCGGCGCGCTGGAGCTGCACCTGGCTGGCCGTGTACCCCAGCTTCGCGGCATTGTCATAGGCATTGAGCGATTCGTCGTATTCCTGCAATGAGGCGAGTGCCCGGCCCAGGTAGAAACTGGCCAGCGCTCCTTCCGCCTGGCGAAGATGGTCGGCAGCATCGCGGGTCCGGCCCTGGAAGAAGAACGCGATACCCAGTTTCAGGTGCCAGCGTTTGGCGGGAGCGCCTGTCAGGGTCTCCAGCTTCTTCTGCAGGACGTCGGCGACATCGCGCAGCGTGCGGTACTGAGTGCCGCCCTGGGCCAGAGCGTTGCGCAGTTGCTGCACGGTGCCGGCGTCGCAGTCCTCCCGTTCAACCAGTAATGCTTTCAGGTCAATCAACATCGCCTCAGCCATGCCAACGCCTCCAGAATTCGGATGTGGTGATCGCGTTTTCCCTATAATTCTCTGCTATGTAGCCGCAGGCTTCAGCCTGTGGCTACAACCGGTGAACAACCGGTGAACAACATAAGAGTTTGTTAGTATAGCGACACTGTTCGTCCGTGCAAGAGTAGCCGTGCATGCCGAAACACCGTTCCGCCTCAGAATCGCTTCCTTGCTATGCCATGGTGGTACCCGGCCTGGAACCAGTGGCGTCGGATGAGATTGTGCGCGATCTGGGGGGAGAGGTCAAGCGGACTGGGCTTGGCATGGTAGTTTTTCGCCTGCGCAAGGTGGATCGAGATGTTCTGCGCCTGCGGACAGCGGAGGATGTTTTCCTGCTGGCCTGGGGAAGCGACGAACTGAGCTACCGTGCCGAGGACCTGGAACGTATCCGCCGCTGGACGGCCAGAGAGGCAGACTGGGACCAGTTGCTGCGTATCCACCATCAGGTGCGACCCAAGCCGAAGGGCAAGCCGAGTTTCCGTCTGGTCACGCAGATGACCGGAGAGCACGGCTACCGGCGTCAGGATGCTCGCGAGGCGCTGGCCCGGGGGTTGGCCGGCAAGCTGCCGGCAAGCTGGCGGCACGCGGAAGAGAATGCGGCGGTCGAAATCTGGCTGACGATTAATGGGGCCGGCGCAGTGTGCGGGCTACGGCTATCGGACCGGACCATGCGCCACCGGACCTACAAAAGCGAGCACCTGCCGGCGTCGCTGCGGCCAACTGTGGCCGCGGCCATGGTCCGGCTTGCCGGCGCAGGGCCTGGACAGGTGGTTCTCGACCCAATGTGCGGGGCCGGTACCATTCTTGCTGAACAGTTGGAGAGAGCACGCCAAGCGAAGATCGGTCCGCTCCGGATATGGGGAGGCGATCTGGATGCCGCGGCATTGCGAGCAGCCGGGGCCAATCTGCGCCGGCTCCCGCACTCCTCCCCTTCCCCACTCCGGCCCTCCCTCGACACGGGGGAAGGGTGGGGGCGGGACATGGAAGGGTGGTGGCTGGCTCGTTGGGACGCGGCCCGGCTGCCGCTTCCCGGCGCTAGTGTGGATCGCATTGTTTCCAATCCGCCCTTCGGCAAGCAATTGAGCCGGCCCGAAGAGATCGGCCCACTCTATCGCCGCGTTCTGCCCGAATACGATCGCGTGCTCCGTCCCGGAGGGCGGTCGGTGTTGCTGGCAAGTGATTATCCTGCTCTCAGGGCAGCAGCATTGCGCGTCGGCTGGAAGCAGGTCAAGCAGTTGCGCGTCCGGGTCCTGGGGCAGCCGGCAGTCCTGAGTGTCTGGCGGAAAGGCCTCTGATTTATTATCATGTACGAGTGAGGCAAGACTCCATGCCTGTAGAGCGATTTTCATGTCCTGAATGCCGGTCGGTCCTGAAACCTTCCAAGCCGTTGCCGGAAGGCAGGAAGCTCATGTGTCCGAAGTGCGGAGCCAACATCACCGTGCCGGGCACTCCCCCGGCGGCTGTTACCGCCCGGTCGCCTGCCGGCGCCGCGAAACCAGCAACGAAACCCAGTCCGTCACAGGAAGCGGAAGACGCGGGATGGATTTACGGTGTTATCAACGATACAGAGGAAGAAGAAAAACGCAAACAGAAGGAAAAGGAAGACGAGCATCACCGCGAGGAAGAAAAAGAGGATGAGGAGTACGATCCGCGAGGCCCCGCTCAAGCAGCGCTGGTGAGGCCGTCCAACCATCTGTTACGGATCGCAGCTTTCGGCGCCTTATTCGGGGCATTGCATTGGGCCATTGCCACCATAATGATCTGCATGCCTCCCCCGCCCGACGACGAGAAACCGGAGGAGGCCCCGGTCCCCATCAAAGTCCCCAAAGGCCGCCCCGGACAGGTGGTTCGCGTTGTGGAGCAGCCCAAAGACGCGGCTGCGAAGAAAAAACCTCCCCTTTACGACCTCATCCTGCGGGCGCTGTATATTCCTAAACCTAAAGAAGATTCAACACATCCAACACTCGTGCGCCTGTTATTCACATTGCCGCTGCTCTTCATCGTCCTGTATGAGGCTGTCATCGTGTGTGGGGCCGTGAAGATTCAGAAAATGGAGTCGCGCGTCTGGGGGATTATCTCCAGCTTCATGGTGATGATCCCGTTTCACATGTCGGCCATAATCGCTTTCTTTCGCTGTGTTTTCGTTTTTGTCGCAAGCATTACCGGCGATATGCCGGCTCTCGACCAGTCTGACAAGATCGAGTTGTCGTTTGACGCGTACCTGACGATCCTCACTGGGCTGGCGGTTTTTGGTCTCGCGTGGGGAGTCATTACGGGGATCTGGACCTTCAAGACGCTTCTCCAACCAGATGTCGTCGAGGCGTTCGAATTCGTCCCTGAATCCTGAAGAAAATTCCTGATCGACAGAAACCAGATTGGTAGGCCGGTGTTAAATCGTTACCGCGGCCTCAATGTGAGACCGGTAATAGACTTCTTTGTTTTAGTCCGAGGTACCTGATTATGATGAAGACGATGTTAAGCATGGTGGCGGCATTCGCGTTCCTGGTGGGGACCGCAGCAGTGCCCGCCCTGGCAGATCCAGATGGTGCCAAGCCCGATTCCGGCAAGCCCGCCGCGCACGCCAAGGGTGGCAAGAGCGGCGCGAAGAAAGGCTTCAAGAAGGGCGGCAAGAAGGGCAGCAAGATGGGGGCAAGGGGCGGCAAAAAGGGGGCAAGGGGCGGCAAAGGCGGCAAGAAGCATACCAAACCACAACCACCCGCCTAAGTGTCATTCCTGAAACATCCGAAGTCTTCATTGACTTCGGATGTTTGATCATAGAGTCCAGAGCGCGGCAGACCTAATCGGCTGTTCGGCCACGCGCTCCGGACTCATTTTTTTTGAAGCACTACTGGTTCCGCTTGCCACGCATTTGCCATAATGCAGCCGCCAGGCGAATCCAGCCGCGCCATCGTTGCCGCCAGGCGCCTGCGTGCTGGCTTTCCAGCAGCGCCCGTGCGAAATTCCCCTGATCCACTCCGGTGCCGAGATCGTAGTGCGGCCGGAAGTTGCCTTTACGCACACTGACGACCTGCGCTATCGTCATTTCCAGCAAACCTTCCTCACCTTGCGTCACTCCCCAGCCGCTCTCGCCGCGGCCGCCGAACGGTGTCGCCGGATGGGCTGTCGGCACCACCACATCGTTGATTGCCACCATGCCCGTCCGTAGCCTTGTTGCCACCATGCTCCCCCGCGCCTGATCGCGGGTGAATATCGAAGCAGCCAGGCCATACGGACAGGATGCGTCCATGCGCAGGGCCTCTTCCAGCGTGTCGTAAGGCAGAACCGCGAGCAAGGGAGCAAACAACGCTTCGCGGCACAGAGCCATTTCCGGACGGGCGTCCAGGATTATCACGGGAGTGAACAACGAATCGTCGAGCGGGTTGCCAACCTGCCCGGTCGTTTCCCGGCAAGGCAACAAACGCGCCCCTTTCGCTACAGCTTCATGTACAAGTCGCTCGGCCTGTTCGACCTGTCCGGGCAGCAGCAGCCGAAGTGGACGGGCCGCGGCCGCCAGGGGCCGCAACGCTTCCGTGAAGGATTCATACAAAAGGCGCGGCACAAAGACCCGGCGAACCGCGATGCAGGTTTGACCGCGGTTGATGGTCGCTCCAAACCAGGCAGCCCGCGCCGCAAGTTGGATGTCGGCATCGTCCAGAATGAACATGGCATCGCACCCGGACAGTTCCAGGGTTGAGCCTACCAGACGCCGGCTCAACGTGTTCGCGAGCAATCGGCCCGTCGTCGAGGAGCCGACAAAGACGACATGATCGACGGCAGCCTCCGCCAGCTCCTTGCCTGCCTCGCGCGTGGCCGGCAGCAGTTGCACCAGATCGGCAGGATAACCGGCACGCAGCAGAAGATCGTACAGAGCGGCAGCGCTGGCAGGCGCCACCTCGGAAGGCTTCCAGAGAACACCGTTGCCGGCCGACAGCGCCTGGAGAAGTGGCACGCCGTTGATGAAGAGCGGATAGTTCCAGGTGCCGATGAGACCTATGATGCCGCGCGGCCGGCGGAATACCGTGTCGCTTTGCCCCCAGAGCCACAACGGCCGCTGACGCAAAGGAACTCGCCGGGGACGCAGCAGCCTGGCTGCTTCTCTTTCGAGAAACTTGCACGCATCCGCGAGCGGCAGGATGTCTCCTGCCAGTGTCTCTTCCTTGGTCTTGGCAAGATCATGTGAGACTGCCGTGCACAAGAAGTCGCATTCAGCGACGAGCAACCGGCGCAGAGCCAGCACGGGCCGCAACCGCTGGCTCAAGGGCAAGCAGGCCCATGCGACTTGCTGGAGACGGCAGCGCTCCACCGCGGCGTGAAAGTGTTCGGGGCTGGCGGTTAGCGTGCTCATATCTATGTCACCATGTCGTTTATCGTTCTCGTGCTTTGATCGTATTCTACTCAACGCCGTTGTGTTGAAAACTTGAAACTAATCCTTCAGTGCGAGTGCCTTGATGAGGGGTTGAAGGTGGGCTTCGTACCGTTTCCAGCGGCCGATGGAGGTGCGGTAGATCGGCTGGCGGACCTGGATGCTGCTCGCGGTTTGCACTGCGCCTCTGTCTTGTGGAAGGCCAGGCAGCGGTCGTCCCAGTCGAGGCCGCAGAAAGCCAGCAGATTTCGGCTGACCGCCTCTTGATGCTCCACCAGTTCCTCGTACTGGACCTCGAAGATTCGCGTTGGCAGCACGGCGCGCCAGTGGGCCAAGAGCTTTTCACACAACCGATAGATGAGAGCGATGTCCTCGAGCGAGTTGGAGAGGTTCAAGTTTTCGAAGTGCTGAAAGTAACAGGATACACAGGTGTCGAGAGGATCGCGATTGCAATAGATGATGTGGGCTTTGGGGAACATTGTGTAGATGAAGCCCAGGTGGCGGCGATTGCGCGGCATCTTGTCGGTGACGCGAAGGATGTTGGGGTCGGGTTGAGCGATGAATCGGAGATAGCGCTCGGCGGCGATCTGGGCAGTCCGCTGATCGATGCGGGACATGCAGGCGGGGTACTTTGCCGTCGTGTTCAACAAGGCCGGCAGGTCGTCGGCGATGCGCCGAATCTCTAACAGCTCACCGGAGCCGTGGATCTGGGGATGGCTGGAGAGAATCTGCTCGACGAGGGTCGTGCCGGAACGCGGCATGCCGACGATGAACACCGGCAACTCGGAATCCACGCCGAACGAGCGGGTGCGGTCGAAATAGGCGCGATCGAAGGCGGCGATGACGCCATGCACGGCGTCCAGGTGTCTTTTCGCGTTGAAGGCCTGGCCCCTGCGCTGCAGGTATTCCTGACGCAGGTCGTTACCCTGGCGATAGTGGGCGAAGGCCTCGTCAAAGCGCTGCGCCTGTCCAGGATGTCGGCGAGGGTGAAATGCAGAAGGCTCTGGTCGATGACCGGGAGCTTGCTGTCGGTGAGCAGGGTCTTGATCGTGGTGATTTCATCATCGTTGAAGCGATAAAGGCCGCGCGAGGCCAATTGACCGAGGTTGTAGAAAGCATGGCCCAGGTTGGGCTTGAGCCGCAAGGCTTGCTGAAAGGCGGCGGCCGCTTCCTCGAGACGTTCCAGATCACGACAGGCCGTGCCCAGGTTGTAATGAGCCTCGGGGAATTCGGGTTTGAGCCGGATCGCCGCGCGGAAGTAGCTGAGAGATTCTTCGACCTTGCCTTGATCGTAGAAGACGTTGCCCAGGTTGTTGTGTCCCTCGGCGTAATCGGGCTTGAGCTGGATCGACTTTTGATGACAGGCTATTGCTTCCGTGGGATTGCCCAAATCGCGGAAGACGCAGCCCAGGTTGGCGTGCATTTCGGCAAAGTTGGGCTGGTAGCGGATGGCAGTGCGATACGAGGCCAGCGCGTCCCCCAACTTCCCCTGTTCCCGGTAAGCGCCGCCGAGATTGCTATGCGCTGGGCGAAGTCCGGCTTGAAGCGGACGGCTTGCTGGTAGGAGGCAATCGCTTCGTCCAGCTTGCCCTGGTCGCGGAGGGCATTGCCCAGATTATTGTGCGAATCGGAATGGTCGGGCTTGGATCTCAGGGCCTGGCGGTAACAGGCGACAGCCTCGTCCAGCTTGCCCTGGTCCTTGAGGGCGTTGCCGAGATTGTTATGGGCGTCGGGATAGCTCGGAGCCAACTGCAAGGCCTTGCGGTAGCACGACACCGCCTCATCCAGTTGACGGTTGGCCGCGTAGGCCACGCCGAGGTTGTTGAGGAAGCCGACGTTGTTAGGGTTGATTGCCAGGGCACGGCGGATGGTTTCAATGGCAAATCCGTGATTGCCGGTTTGGTAGCCGATCACGCCAAGAAGATTCAGAGCATCGGCGTGACGAGGATCGGCACGCAAGATTTGTTCGTAGATCTGCTGTGCTTGCTGGAGGTTGCCGGATAGGTGGTACTTGACAGCAACTTCGAAAGCTTCGGCGATGGTGGCCATGAATTGATGTTACCTTGGGGGGCGTTCGATGCAAGTGGTGGAGAATCCGGAATGTCAGGCCGTAGCAATCGCGATAGAGGGTAGGTAGAATTGTGTAGCATCAGAGATTTGCTGAGGCGAATGGCAAACAGAAGTTCACCCTCGCTTGCGCGTCGGGCTAACGGGAGGACGTTAGCCCGATGGCAAGCGAGAGGGTGAACTATCTGGGTCAGAGAGTACACAGGCCGTGGCGGATGGCGAACTTGGTCAGGCCGGCGATGGAGTGGATGTCCAACTTTTCCATGATGTTGTGCCGATGGGTGTCCACGGTGCGAATGCTGATGTGGAGCACCTGGGCGACCTCCGCGCTCGACTTGCCCTCGGCAATCAGTTGCAAGACCTTCGCGCTCCCGGCTGGAGAGTTTCTCCAGATCGCTGGCTTCCTGCTTGCCTTTGGCCCGGCGAACGTAGTCGTCCATGACGACTTCCGTAAGCGGCGGACTGAGATAGGTGGTGCCTGCCATTACCGTCCGGATGGCGAGGAGGAGTTCCGCGAAGGCCACGTCCTTGGGCACGTAGCCGGATGCTCCCGCGCGCAATGATTCAAAGATGTATTGCCGGTCAGTGTGCATCGACAACATGACGATGCGAACGTCCGGCTGGGCGGCGTGAATCTGGCGAGTGGCTTCGATGCCGTTCAACTCCGGCATGGCCACATCCATGAGGACGACGTCGGGATTGAGTTTCTTGGCCAGTTTGACCGCCTCGCGGCCGTCGGCGGCTTCACCGATCACCTCCACTTCATCGGAACTCTCCAGCAGGGCACGAAAGCCGGTGCGGCTCAGGGTCAGATCTTCCACCAGAAGAATCTTGGTCCTGGGTTTGTCATCATGTCTGGACCTGGCGATCTCTGTCATTCCATGCTCGTGGGTGAAAGGTGAGGGTTATGCATTCGTGGGGTTGGTGGGCAACCTGCCCCCACACAATTACCTGTTTGTTTTGGCTGTTGTGGAAGTGACTGCTTGCCTGCACCCGGCAGCTTACGCTGCTCGGCTCGCCAAAGGGTGTCACTTCAGCTTACGCTGCTCGGCTCGCCACCTGCACCCGGCAGTTACGCTGCTCGGCTCGCCACCTGCACCCGGCAGTTACGCTGCTCGGCTCGCCCAACGTGCAGGAGGGCTGCAATCCTATGAGGAGAGAACATTACCCCAACGCGTGGGGGTGAGGCTTACCTCCAAAATGGCGCGTGTTCCCTGTCCCTGTTCCGATTCGATGCACATGTGGCCGCCGAGCGAGGTGAGCCTTTCGCGAATGCCGGCCAACCCCAGTCCATGCCGGACTGGAGCCGCCAGCACCTTGTCCGGCTCGAAGCCGCCACCATCGTCGTCTATTACTATTCTTAGCACTTCGGGTTGCCAATGTACAGCCAGAACAATTTCCTGGGCGTGCCCATGCTTGGCGGCATTGTTGAGCAATTCCTTGCAAGAGCGAAAAAGATAATTGGCCAGGGAAGAGGGCAATGTCTGCGGCTCGCCAAGCTCGGATACCGTGGTCTGAACGCCGGTTTGCGCCTCCAACTGTTCCCCGTACCACGACAGCGTTGGGACGAGACCCAGGTCATCGAGCATGGCCGGGTAGAGATTGAAAGTCAACGAGCGTGTCTGCTTGATGATGTCGTCGAGCAAGCGCAGCGATTGGGCCATCCTGTTGTAACCGGGGGACGTCAACGGTGAGGTGGGCGGGGCCCCGCTCGCCTGCAAGTTGCCGTCACTGTGCCTGGCCACGGTTTCCAGGTTCATCTTCAGCACGGACAGGGATTGGCCGACCGAATCGTGCATGTCGATGGCCAGGCTGCGGCGCTCGGCGTCCTCGGCGGCGGAGAGCTGGACGGCCAGCGTGCGCAGGATCTCTTCAGCGTGCTGGCGCTCGGCGACTTCGGCCCGGAGTGCGGCCGTGCGCTCCAGCACCCGTTTCTCTAACAGTTGCCGCGCCGCTTTCAACGCGGCTACCAGGTAGACAACGACAGGGAAGATGGTCACTGCAATGCTCACGTGCCAGAGGATAGGCTCTTTATGTTGGAAGTGGTAGGCTGATAACAAATCGGCCAGCAGACGAACCGCGATCGCGGCAAAGGCGAAAAGGAAGCCCCAAGTTCTGCCGGCAAACCAGGCAACAAAGCAAGTAGGGATCAGATAGAAGATTGTGAAGGAAAACTCCACGGGAGACAGCGCATCCAGTAAGCCGAGAAGTGGGAGGGTGGCAAGTGCGAGAACCACAACCAGCCAACGGGGAGGGGTGCGGAGATAGTTCTTGATGTTGACCATGATCGGGTTGGACTTTGCAGTACAGCGCGTGGCTCTGTCATTATCGTCGGGCTGAGACTTTCCGCAAGAGGGGACGGGGCAGTGCTGAGTTCAAAGTGTCAAATGCCAAACAACGTTCCTTCGCTGACGCTTCAGGCTCGGTGCTCAGCACTCTGTCACCACCTCACACTTCGTTCCTTCGCTGACGCTTCAGGCTCGGTGCTCAGCACTCTGTCACGACCTGACAGTTCGCTGCTTCGCTGACGCTTCAGGCTCGGCACTCGGCACTCTGTCACGACCTGACAGTTCGCTGCTTCGCTGACGCTTCAGGCTCGGTGCTCGGCACTCCGTCATCACCTCACACTCGGCCGCGGTGGATGAGAGCGCGCAAGCCCAGGACGTGTTTGCAATGGCCGTGAGCAAGAAAGCCCAGGCATTCACACGAAGAATCTTCCGCCTCACTGATGCGGACGTGATAGAGCGGGCCAAGCCCCAGGCGATGGACGGCGAAACCGCGACCGCCGATCTCGCAGGGGATTTCATGGAACGTGTAGAAATCCGTCTTCTCAGCCACGCGGATGGAGAAAATGCCGACCCCATCGACGGCGGGTGAACGCACCAGGCGGATAGAGCGAGTGTGGGAGGGAGGGTGAGGTGGCGGGGTGGTGGGGTGTGTCATTTTCGATTTTCGATTCGGTTAACTGAGTGGAAACATCAATCATTGTAAATTGAAAATTGGAAATTGAAAAATGCAAATTGTGCTGGGGCGCGAAACCGCAAGCGGGAAGGGGCGGGGCGCGAAACCGCAAGCGGGGAGGACTATCCGGCAAAACTGATGCTGTGGTTTCAGAAGCTACAGTCCGTCAAGACGGTACCGTAGACTATTATCTCATCTGCAACTGTTCGCTTTGATGAAAAACGCGTTGCAGTCCGGCGTTTTCTGCCATACGGTTGAAGGAGTCACCTGTGTCCAGGCGTGACTACGCGGATTTTGAATGAAGAGGAGACCCTCATGTCTTTGCGCCACGTTCTTGTGGGAACGGCCTTGTTGACGGTCCTAACACTCCTGGGCTGCAACGGCCACTGCTGCCGGCCCACGGGGCAATGTAACTCAGCGGGACGAACCTGTCCAGCGTCGCCGCCCGACTCGTTCATCCCGCCCGGATCGCTGACGACGCCCGCCGTGGTGACGCCGCCGCCGCCGCCGGGGTGGGATGCAGGGCTTCAGCACAACTGCGCCACGTACCGGCGGTTGATACGACCAACACCACTGTCAAGGTTTGCCGGGTTTTCGCACACCTCAGTTCCGGCCTGTACGGCAAAGTCTACCGCCGCGCACCGGTCAAATCAGTCGTTGACGCCAATATTCACTTGCAAGTGGGCAATGAGCGCGCATAGTTCGCAAGGAATGCTTGATTACCTCCAGGAAGAGAGGAGAACCTGCCATGAATTTACGCCGTATTTGTTCCGTCCTAACCTTGACCGTCATCCTGTTTGCCTCGGGCTGCTGCTGCACGCGGTGCTGGCGGCCGTGCTGGCGGCCGTGCTGCCAGCAGTCCTGTGGCACGCCGTGCTGCCAGCCGTCCTGTGGCGCGTCGTGCTGCGACAACGGTTGCTGCGGCATGGGTATCGCTCCTTGATGATGTGCGAGCCGCTGGGGTTGTCCGGGGCTACGGCGGGCGTAAAGCCCGCCGCTCGCCGGATGCCTGCCGTTTTGGCGACAGGCGACCGGAGATGGTTCGCCCTGCCTTGATTCGGAGGTAGCGTCATGCCCTGCCGAACTTGCCTGGTAAAGTTGGCCGCGCTGGCACTGCTCTTGCCGGCTGCCACGACCCAGGCACAGGCGGCGCGGGTGCGCTATCATTACGTTCCCTGCGAGGGGTCGGACGGTTGCACTTTTCGACTAGAAAAACCCTGCGCCCAGGTGGGGGAAAAGTTGACCTGGTTCGGCCTGGTCAAACAACCGTACCCATGCCCTCCCAAGCCGACAGGCATCGTGACCTTCCAGCATCCTGCCACACACCATCCGGTGAACGTGCCGCTGGCCCTGCCGACGGACAGCAGTCCGAACATGGAATATCGCAGCAATCGGGTGATCTACAACTACGGCAGCGAAACGGTCGAGGTCCATTTCCTTTCAGACGGCACTTTCGATGTGATCTATAGCAGCGGGTTGTTGCGCGCTCCTTGATCCCAATTCCTTCGATACGCTCAATAAAGATGGCGAGCGGCAGCAGTTAGTTTATCCTCGCTTGCGCGTCGGGCTAACGTACTGTGGTTAACGTTGTCCTGTTAGCCCGACGCGCAAGCAAGGGTAAACCTACGCACGCCATTCTCTCTACGCGCCGGTTGCCGGAGCTTCAGATTATTCACTCAAATGGCACTTCCCGAGGCGGTGGCAGCGGTTCCTGGCCTCCTGGCACAGGAGGAGGGGCAGGCAGCGGAGTCGGTGGCAGCGGAGTCGGGCCTTTTGTCCCAGGGGGAGCAACCGGTAGCGGCTCCGGAGGCGCTGGCAGCGGAGCGGATTCTGGCAAGGGCAGAGGGGTGACAGGCAACGGTAGCGGCAGTAGGGCAGGCACCACCGGAAACACTCCAGGGGCAGGCACCGGCAGCGGCAGTGCGGCAGGCACCACCGGAAACACTCCAGGGGCAAACACGGGCGGCCCCGGCTGGCCCAATGCGGCGCCAGCTAATGGACCCTGCGCGTTCCTACGTTTCGCTCCATTCTCGGCTGCCGCATCGAAAAAAATGTTGATCGTTTTGGCCGTCACGCTCTTGAGATTGGGCTGACGAGCCTCCAACAGCAATCGGTCCGGCTTGCGCGTCAAGGTGATGACAGCGGGCGGCAGATGTTCCGTCACCTTGGCTAGCTCCTTGGCGAATGGGTCCTCCCGCGCGGTCGCTTGATCTCGATGACCGTGCCTCCCCAGGGGAGAGGGAAGAGATCGTCCATGTCGTCCGAAGCGATGGTCATCTTGTATGCCAGCAACAATGTCTTTTCCAGGGAGCCGACGCCCAGGACAATCGGGTCATCGAGGTCCTTGACCGCCGCGGTTACCTTGCTGACAGGATTGGAATCCTGTCCCACGTTCTTCGCGCTGTTGGTCAATGCTTCGGCCACGGCATCCGGATCCATGCCTATAACGATGATTCTACCCTGGGAGCCATAGCTCAGGTTGGACAGCCCCAGCAAACCGGGGCCGGGGAGAGTTCGAAATGGTATGGCCCTGGATGTGCTTTTTCTCCGGTACCGGGACTTCGCCATTGTTGGGCAGGCTAAAGAACTTTGGTAACGTCCTTTCCAGCAACTTGGCCGTAAGAATATTGTCGGTGGAGATCACCAGCATGGGCAAAGGCTCCTGGCCTTTCTCAGGCTTGCTCGGGGCGTGAAACACCAGGGCTGCTCCGGTAATTGTGGCCATCACGTCCTTGCCGATATTGCATTTCAGCTTGGCCTCGGCGTCGGCCACGGCCTTGCTCGGCAGTATTTCGACGGCATCATCTTCAGCCTTGGCCAGTTCGTCGGCCAGCTTGAGGAAAGTGGCCCAGCGTTTCTCGCCGCCGGTCACGGAGGCGCTGAGCGCGAGCAAGGTATCCTTCGGCAGCGCGTGCAGCAGTTCGGGATTGGCTTTTTTGTCCGGCAGTAGTTCCAGCAACGGACTCGTCTGGCCCGGTTCCAGGATCAACTGAGCCTGACAATCGACGTTGCCGTTGTGCAGCGACAGGCTGGCGGTGGCATAGCGGCAGGCCTTGGGATTCAGGATCGTCTTGATCATGGACCATTGGGGCGCATAGTCCGCATCCTTGTCCTTGAGAACTTCATCGAGTCGAGAGGCCAGGCCGGCCACGTCCGCATAGCCGAACAGTCCCGGTCTCTCGCGCACCTTGGCGGCTTCCTTGAAAGCGGTCTTGCTTGTCAGCGCCGGCTCGGAGGTCTTGCCTTTGATGCGCTGAATCACGTCCTTGACGCTGTCCGATGTGGAGCCGATGATGACGGCTCCCTGGGCCACGGCAAAAGCGGGGCCTGTGAATTGGCCAAAAAGCCCTCCATCCGCGCCCTCATGTTTTTCGCGATAGATTTTCACACCCTCGACTTCTTCAACGATGCGAATGTCCTCTTCGAAAGCGAGATACACCCGCAGGACGAGTGTCGGAATGTTGCTGTCGCCGGGGAGGAGGACGCCGACGATCTCCGGCTCGTTCTCCTTGGTGAAACCGGTGAGAGCGACCGCTCCGCCCTGGAAGCGGCGGAATTCAGCCAGCACCTCGGGGAAGGCGAAAAGGGCCAGTTCATCATCCAACTTGAAAAATCTAGCGTCGTGGCCAGGTAAGTCGCGGAACTTGGCCAGCGCGGCCGGCAAGTCGTCAAGATAAGACCCTTTCAGCAGCTCTGCGAGTTCCCTGGATAACTGATCGGGGTGGCGTACTTCCAGGTAAGCCAAAGTGTGGGCCGGGAAGAGTTCGGCTGTGTCTTTGACCTGTCCCCAGGCTGGGCAGATCACTATGAGCAGACCGGCGACAGCAGCAACAATCCGTAGCTGGGTTCTCATCGGCACTCTCCTTGCAAGAGATGTTGGGGATATATACAGAAGCTGTGCTTCCGTTTTGTCGTTCCTCCATGACTGAACCGAGAAAGGACACGAATTAGGTTATCTGGATCAAGTTGGAATTACCAGTGAAGAATGGGGGAAAAAGAGTGGTGAGTAGTGAGTGGTGAGTGGTGAGTGATGTCTTGGGACCACTCACCACTCACCACTCACCATTGTTCAAGCGTAGACGCGATAGTCGATGCTCGGAAAGATGTTGTGCCGGCGTTCGATCTCGGTCAGCCACGGTTCGTCGATGGTGTCGTTTTTGATCTGTTCGTAGAGATGATTGAAATTGAGCACGTGGACGTTGGTTCGCTGGTTGGCGTAATCCACCATGGTGCCGGTCTTCATGATGAAGGCCCAGTCGCTCGATTGAGCGAGCAACAGCTCGCGGGCCGCCTGGTTGAGGGCCTGACGCCGCAGCGGCGTCGGATCGGGATTCTGCTGGGCCAATTCGACCATGCGGCCGGCGATCTCGTGAAGATGGCGATAAATCCAGTCGTTGGAGCCTTCCAGCCACACTTCGCAGTAGCCCTTGTAGCCCCAGCTCGACAGGCTCGGCTGGCTCACCTGGATTTTCGGATAGCGGTCGAGATACTCCGGAACGTTGATCGTCTTGACCGTCTGCTGATCGTAGCACATTTTGCGGAGCAGGAAGTTGATCCAATCCGGTCCCTCGAACCACCAGTGGCCGAACAGCTCGGCGTCATAGGGAGCGACGATCAGCGAAGGCCGGCCGTCCATCGAGCCGCTGAGCCATTCGACCTGCTTTTCGCGGTTGAACATGAAGTTGCCGGCGTGCTCGGCTGCCTTCTCCAGGGCCGCCTTGGGTTCATAGGGCTGCTTGCGATCGGTCCGGCCGGTGATCTTGTAGTATTTCATGCCGAGATGGCTGCGGATGCCGCTGTGGTGCAGGTGCGGGCGGAGGTATTCATAATCGAGATCGAAGCCGACATCGCGGTAGAAGTCGCGGTAGTTGTAGTCGCCGGGATAGCCTTCGATGGCGCTCCAGACCTGCTTGGACGACTCGGTGTCGCGGGCCAGGGCGGCGACGTTGGTCTTCGGGCACATGATCGGCGCATAAACACCGTACTTGGGCCGCGGCTCGGCGAACAGGAGGCCGTGTGTATCGGTGAAGAAGTAGCGGAGGCCGGAGTCGCGCAGCAGTTCTTCGATGCCTTTGTAATAGCCGCACTCCGGCAGCCAGATGCCCTGCGGCCGTTTGCCGAAATGGCGCTCGAACTCGCGGGCGCCGATTTCGACCTGAGCGCGCACGGCATTGCGGTTGACATACATGAGGGGCAAGAAGCCGTGGGTCGCTGCGCAAGTGATGATTTCGAGCTTGCCGGTCTCGAAGAAGCGCCGGAAGCCGTTGACGAGGTTGTTGCCGTACTGCTTGACGAACATGTCGCGGGCGCGCTGGAAGCGATGGTGGTACATGAGGGCGAGGTGATTGAACTCCGGCTGCCAGCGGGTGCGTTCAATCTCCTTGCCGGCCAGGGCAATGAGGTTGTCGATGTGGCGGACGTAGCGGAATTGCAACAACGGATCGCTGAGCATGGCCGCCAGCGTCGGCGTAATCGACATGGTCATGCGCCAATCGACGCCGTCGCGTTCCAGGCCGTCGAAGACTTCGAGGAGCGGAATGTACGTTTCGGTGATGGCCTCGTAGAGCCAATCTTCTTCGAGAAAGTCGTCGTATTCAGGGTGGCGGACGAAAGGCAGATGGGCGTGCAAGACCAGACATAGGTAACCGAGCGGCATGAACAATGAACCTCACGCAAAGACGCAAAGACGCAAAGTGAAGACGCATAAAGACGTAAAAGACGCAAAGACAATTAAAGAGAAGATAGGGATTATGGCGCGAAAGGCGATAGTTCGTTTAGCAGCGACCTTGTTTAGCGACGCTTCGGAGAAGCGTGCTGCCCGCACGCTTCTCCGAAGCGTCGCTAAACAAGATCACAACGGTTAGCGCCAGTTGCCACGCCACAGGACTTTTTGGACGGGGAGCGCTGATTCGAGCACGAGGCGATGTGGATCGTCGTTCTCTTCGTTGGGCAAGGGAAGTACGATGAGATCGGCGGACTTGCCGGGTTCGAGGCTGCCGGTTTCGGTTTGCCAGCCGAGGGCTTCGGCGCCGGAGAGAGTGGCCATGCGCAGGACGGTGGCGCCGGGCACGTCGGGATATTTCTGGTGAATGAAGCGAGCTTCGGCGAGGACATCAAGGTCGGGGTTGGAGGCGAGGCTGTCGGTGCCGAGGGCGACGCGTATGCCACGGGCCAGAAAGTCGCGGAAGGGATGCGGCGGATGGCCGAAGGCGGCGTGGGTGCGGGGGCAGTAGATGATGGTGCTGCCAAGCGGCAACCCAGCGGCAGGGGGTAAGTAGTTGCAGTGAACGAACACAGGGGCTTCCACCTGACCACACACTTGCAGAACCCGTTGTGGCGACGATACCAAGCCAGCGGGGTCCCATAATCCTAACTCGGAGAGAAGAGCCACGAACGGACCTCGCTGGTGCGCCAGAAGTTCTAGCTCTTCGGTCGTTTCTGCCAAGTGGGTCGCGATGGGCACATGAAACTCGTTGGCAAGACAAGCAGCCTCTTCATAGAGGGAATCGCGAACGCTGTACGGCGCATGAGGACTTAGGCCATCTCGGCATGTAATTTTCACCGGGTGATGTCGAGTTGCCTTCAGTGATCGTTTTGCCCTATCAGTAGCTATCCATGCCTTCCACCGGGGAAGGCCGAGCAATTCTCGAAACACGACCGAACGCAAAGTCGCCTCACGCAAGACTCGCCAGCTCCCCTGCGCATCGATATCTCCAAGCAAGGTTGTCCCAAAGCGCAGGCTCTCTGAAACACCTGTGTGAATGTCCGTCTCGAGTTGTTCAGGCGTTAGAGTCTGATTCTGACTTCCCCGATACTGGATCACTGCCCGTAGCCAGCCGGTGAAGTCAGGCGTTGGGGGACACTTGCCGCGCAACCCGCTCAGGTCGAGGTGTGTATGTGCATTGACCAACCCCGGCAGGATGGCTGTGTTGCCGAGGTCGATGTCGGCGGTTCGGGAGCCGTGTGGCTCGACGGCGACAATGCGGTCGCCGCTGATGGTGACGGTGCCGTGTTGCAGCGGCGGTTGAGAGACGGGGAATAGCCAGCGGGCGGTGAGGGTCCAGGGTGAGATGGTTGGGAGAGTCATACGCTGACTGTATAAAGCCCCTGTCAGCTCAGGACGCCGGCGCCGTCACTCGCTCGAATTCCTCAATGATATAGCGACAACTCGGGTGGATACGGACGATTCCCTGGAGCATCTCGATGAATTCATCGGTGCGATCGTTCGCGTTGGCCAGATACTCAGGCAGCAACTCGATGTCATTCAGCAATTCGGCAAGCTGGAGATCGCCGGAATCGTAGGCCCGAGCCTTGGAGTGGATGATTAGGCGCTGCAGAGCCTTGAGGGCCTGTGGTAATTGTTCTGCGTCAATCATGGGTTACCTCCAAAATCAAAACCGACGTCTTCGATCTTCGTGCCCTGCTCCCGGCCAGGCTGGACGACTATCGGCGGATACGGCAGGATGGACTGCTGGGCGCCGGCAACGACTCGTATCCATCGTGTTTCATCGGTCGTGGTGATGCGGCGAATCAAGGCCTTGGGGGAGCGGAGAGTGTCAATCGGAATATCAGCCTCACCGAAGCTCTGTCCTGCCGGGTCCACCACTTCAACTCGAATCCGTGTGTGTCCGAGCATGTGGGCAGCCTTGGCTCGCCGGACTCCCTCCATAATCCGGTAGATCATACCCGAGACATGGGTGAAACGCTTCATTCATTGTCACTGTACTTCGCCTGTCTGCACAGATCAAGGCGAGGCCGACGGATCATCATTCTCTCGCGTGTTCCAACTCAAACCGCCGTGCTGTCACCGTCACCACATTGTCATGCGGATGGTGCCGAGGTATCTTCCGATGCTTCCTCGAAAAGATCGCCTATCTTCAGGCGGAAGCCAGGCAGCACACTCTCGTCCTCAAGTTCGTCTGCTCCGGTCACGATATGCACTCGTGCAGGTGATTCGTAAACGTATATTTCTTTCTGCTTTGGATAAATCACCCACACCAGCACTACACCGGCCCGGAAATACTCGTGCATCTTGGTTTGTATCTCAACGGCGGTATTGGTGGGGCTGACAACTTCAACAGCCAAGTCCGGCACCACTGCCCAAGCATTTGCTTCCGGCACCGGCCGATGCCGCGGCCAGCGCTGGTACGACACGAAGGCCACGTCGGGGCGGCGCTCCAATCTCTTCGCCGGGTCGAGGGAGAATAGCATTTCTCCTACCACGTACCCTAATCGGCGTGGTTGAACAAAGGAGTTCAGGGCGTAACCCAAGACCGATGCGACCCAAACCTCGTACACTCCCATGGGTGGTAACTCCACATATTCGCCGTTTACGACTTCGTAGAGAGTGTCTCCGTTAGCGATTGCTGCAGCAGAACTTCTGTCAACAACAGAGGAAGACATCTGAATCATAACCCCTCCGCCAAACGGCATCGATGAATCATACCTGTCCATTATAGTGAGGTTTCTCGCCTTGATGGAGATTATTCGACGCCAGGCGTGCCGTTCGGACGGTCTTCCGTGACGACCTTGTCCACGGCCAGCCCTAGCGAGCGGAGCTTGTGCCGTAGCGTTGTCCGGTTGAGGCCGAGCAGTTCGCTGGCCTGGGCTTGATGGCCGCGCGTTTGCCGCAAGACTCGGGCCAGGAGAATGCGCTCCACGGCTTCGACGACCTTGGCATGGAGGTCGGTCTGGCCACACTGCAAGAGTGATTCAATAAGAGCGTTGAGATCGAGCGACGCGGCGTCTTGATCGGGGCCTTCGCTGGAGGACGGATTGGCAATCCGTCCTACGCCGCGAACGTTCTCCGGCAGGAACTCGGGCAGCAAGATGTGACCCGAGGCGTTAATCATGGCCTGCTTGATCGCGCTCTGCAATTCGCGGACGTTGCCCGGCCAGGTGTAGCCTTGCAGCAGTCCGAGCGTTTCGGGGGCAAAGCCGCGCAGGTCCAAACCGAGTTCGCGGTCGAAGCGGAAGAGGAAATGGTGGGCCAACTCGGGCACATCGTCGAGCCGGGCACGCAGCGGCGGCACCTGGATGGTCACAACCTTGAGGCGGAAGTAGAGGTCCTTGCGGAAACGGCCATCCTCGACAAGTTTCTCCAGATCCTGATTGGTGGCGGCCAGCACCCGCACTCTCGTTGTGAGCGTTTCATTGCTGCCGAGGCGCTCAAAGCTCTGTTCCTGGAGCACGCGCAGGATTTTGGCCTGCAAGAGCGGCGGCATGTCGCCGATTTCATCGAGGAAGAGCGTGCCACCGTTGCACTGTTCAAACTTGCCGATGCGCCGGCGATATGCGCCTGTGAATGCACCCTGTTCGTGGCCGAACAGCTCGCTCTCCAGCAGCGTTTCCGGAATGGCAGCGCAGTTGATAGCCAGAAAGGGTTTGCCCGAGCGCCGGCTGTGATGGTAGAGGGCGCGGGCCACCAGTTCCTTGCCAGTGCCGCTTTCTCCCTGGATGAGGACGTTGATATCCTGGGCGCGATGCGGCCGATGGCTTTGCACATCTCCTGCATGACCAGGCTGCGGCCAACGATGGGGTCGCCGGTTTCTTCGGATGGCAAGACCGCCGGCACGTGCATGAGCCGGGCCGCCTCGAAGGCGCGTTCCAGCACCTGGCTGAGGCGGTCGAGGTCCACAGGTTTGACGAGATAATCGAAGGCGCCGCCCTTCATGGCTTCGATGGCGGTGCTCGTCGTGCCATGCGCGGTGATGAAGATGACCGGCTTCTTGGGATCGACCGCCTGAATATCCGCGAAGACCTCCATGCCGGGCCGGTCGGGGAGTTGCAGATCGAGTACGATGATGTCGGGGGCATGTTCGCGGAGTTGGTCCAGCCCTTCCGCTGCGGTACGGGCCGTCAAGACGTGGGTATTCTCTCCCTCGAAAACGCGCCGGAAGGAGTAGCGCACGCTTTCTTCATCGTCGATCACGAGGAGAGTAGACATTGTTTCTCCAGTGAGTGGTGAGTGGTGAGTGGTGAGTGGTCCAAACCTGCCTCGCTCACGCTTCGGGCTAATGTCGGATACTCACGCCCGAAGCGTGAGCGAGGGTCGGTTACCACTCACCACTCACTACTCAACTCCTCACTTCAAGTGGAACCGGCGACGGGCAGCCGCTTTGCTTGTCCGTTGGTCTTCGGCTTGCCATTCCCGGCGGGCGGCAAGGATATCATGAAAGCAGCCCCCCTATCCGAGCCGTTCTTCGCAGAGAGCCGGCCGCCGTGCTGCTCGACAATTCGTCGTGAAATGCTCAGGCCCAAACCTGTGCCGTTCGGTTTGCTGCTGACAAAGGGAGTGAACAACCGCTCCGCCACTTCGGGACTGATGCCACTGCCACTGTCCGTCACGGTGAGGCGCACGCCGTCGTCGTCCGGCAGGGTCAACTCGACTTGCAGCCGGCCGCCGTGGGGCATGGCGTCGAAGGCGTTGAGGAACAGATTGACCAGAACGGTGCAAAGCTGGTTGCCGTCCACACTGGCAAGCACGGGCGTATCCGGCGCGAGGATGGTCACCTCCACGCTTTGCTGGCGAGCCCGTGCGGCTACCAGTTCGACTGCCTGGGTGATGATCTTTCGCAAGTCGCATTCGCTGCGTTGAGGTGTCGGTAATCTGGCGAAATAGAGAAAGCTTTGGACAGTCTGTTCCAGTCTGCCGATCTCGCCGTGGATGACCCGAAGGTCCTCGCGGGAAAGCGGTTTCGTGTTTTGAGTTCTCATGGCTGCTTCCACGAGCATCTTTATGCCAGCGAGCGGGTTGCGAATCTCGTGAGCCACGCTGGCGGCAAGCTGTCCAACGGTGGCCAGTTGTTCGGCGCAAGAGTTCGCGCTGGTGCTGTACGCTCAACTGCTGGATGGACCGGCTCAGACCGCGAGCGATGCCAAAACCCATGATGAGGCCGCCGACCGGACCGGTTATGCCGAGCAGAATCATGGCCACACGGACCCACCTGCTCGAGCGCTCGTTCGCCTGCCTGGTCTTCTCCATGATCTCCTCATTCTTGCCGGCGAGTTGCTGGCACGGCTCGATCACGCGATGGACGGGGTGATATTCCGCCAGGCTGCTCAGATCGGGGCCCTGGCTAGCCGAGGTGTATTTGCTCCGGGACTGCGCGAGTTCCTCTTGATAATTTCGATATTCCGTCTCGATGACGCCGATCAACTTTTCGGTCTCCGGATCGGAAGGCGCCGAGTGTTTCACTTTCACCAGCGCCGTTTCAAAACGTTGCTGGTCCCGGTCGATGAGTTCCAGCCATTCAAGCTTCATGGCCGACCTAACGGCGACGGCGGTTTGAGTCAATGAGCCTAGCGGCACACCCGCCGGGGCGATTGCCAGCGCTGCCATACCCTCTGCGGGCAGATGTGTCCGCCCCGACCTCGGTGTGGGGTCGATGAGGTAACGTAAGGAATGATGGCGGAGATCCTTGACATAGGTCGCTAGCTCTATGGTGGCCTCCCGGCTCGCGACGTCTTTCGAGTAGATGCGAGCCATGTCCGTTTGCACTTTTTCCAGGTACCAAACGCCGAACAGGCACGCTCCGGAAAGCAGTAATCCGATCAGCACGGCTGGCGCCGACACCTGGAACAGGATTTTGCGATTCATGGATGTGTTCTCCTCAATCGGTCGTCAATTCTCATCAAAATCCGTGCCAGAAACCCGGTTTCTCTGAGAAACCGGGTTTCTTCAATGACAGCAATCCACCGGTTCGTTTTGGCGGCTGGCCAACCATTTCATGTTAGCATCCCTGGCGCTTAAGGATGGAAATTTTGGACAACATTTCCCCCTAATGAGTACGGGCGCATCGTCCTGAGATTCAAATTCACGTGGCCATTTGATGTAATGCTCGCCGAGAAATTGTGTTGTCTCGCATGGATTTGGGTCCAGTCTCAATCTCGAGCAAACGAATGGTATTAGATTTGCGAGATGGAGTGATGGTGGTCCGTTCTTATCTACGCGGAACAAACTCCAGGCGGAGATAGCAATCATGAAAGTCCCACCCGCCATCCCGGCAATCGGTTCCGGAGAATCCCACCCTGCTGCTTCAGAGCCAAGCGCGCTCTCGAAGAGAGCAGACAATGGTGCGAATGGCGAGCAGAAACCCGGAAGCATCGAGAACCTCTCCATCCAGGAGCGTGAAATTCTGCGGATGATTGCTTCGGGATATTCGACGACCGAGATCGGGCAGCTTCTCGCGCTCGACACGGGCACGGTGTCCGGCCATCGGCAGCAGATCATGGCCAAGCTGGGCGTCTATTCCATTGCCGGCCTCACCAAGTTCGCTCTTGGGCAGGGGTTGTGGATAGGGTAGACTTGACGCATCCTACTCGGCTTTGAAGAACACGACGCCCAGCGGCGGCAGATTGAGGTGCAGCGACCAGGGCCGGCCATGGGCCGGCGCTTCGACAGCCGCCACGCCACCCAGGTTTCCCTGGCCGCTGCCGCCGTAATCCTGCACGTCGCTGTTGAGCAACTCCTTCCATCTGCCCCCATGAGGAACGCCGACTTGATAGTCCGGCCGTGGCACCGGCGTGCCGTTGCAGACGACCAGGATGCTGTCTTTCTGCGCAGGCCCTTGCGAGGAAACTGAAGGTGCTGGAATCGGCGTCGTGACAGTCGATCCATTCGAAACCCGCCGGGTTGCAGTCGAACTCGTGCAGGGCGGGTTCGTTGCGATGGAGTTGATTGAGGTCGGCTACCCAGCGCTGGACACCGGCGTGCGGAGCATGCTCCAGCAGGTGCCAGTCGAGGCTCGTATCATGGTTCCATTCCCGCCACTGGCCGAACTCACTCCCCATGAACAATAGTTTCTTGCCAGGCTGCGCGTACATGTAGCCCAGGAGCAGCCGGAGATTGGCGAATTTCTGCCAATCATCACCGGGCATCTTGGTGAGGAGCGAGCCTTTGCCGTGGACTACCTCGTCATGCGACAAAGGCAAGACAAAGTTCTCCGTGAAAGCGTACAACATGCGGAACAGCAGCTCATTGTGATGGTGTTTGCGGTAGATCGGATCGCGGGCGAAGTATTGGAGCGTATCGTGCATCCAACCCATGTCCCACTTTTGCCCGAAGCCCAGCCCGCCCACATAGGTGGGCCGCGACACCATCGGCCAGGCCGTCGATTCCTCGGCAAAGGTTTGCACGTCGGGATAGTTCTTGTAGACTTCCTCGTTGAAACGGCGCAGGAAAGAAATGGCGTCGAGGTTCTCCCGGCCGCCGTACTGGTTCGGGATCCATTCGCCTTCCTTGCGAGAATAGTCGAGGTAGAGCATCGAGGCGACGGCATCGACGCGTAAACCGTCAACGTGGTACTGGTCCAGCCAGAACATGGCGCTGCTGAGCAAGAAACTGCGGACTTCGTGGCGGCCGCAATTGAAGATGGCGCTGTTCCAGTCGGGGTGATGGCCCTGGCGCGGGTCGGCGTGTTCATAGAGGTGCGTGCCGTCGAAGTAAGCAAGAGCAAAGCCGTCGCTGGGGAAGTGGGCCGGTACCCAATCGAGGATCACGCCGATATCGTGCTGGTGCAGGCAGTCGATGAGATACATCAAATCCTGCGGCGTGCCATAACGGCTGGTCGGGGCAAAGTAACCGGTTGTTTGATAGCCCCACGACCCGTAGAACGGATGTTCCGTCACGGGCAACAGTTCGACATGAGTGAAGCCCATCTGTTGGACATAGGCAGCCAGCCGAGGAGCCAATTCCCGGTAGGTCAATGAGCGGTTGTCCTGTTCCGGGACCCGCATCCACGAGCCCAAGTGTACTTCGTAGATCGACATCGGCGCATCAAGAGCGTTTCAGGACCGGCGCTTGCTCAGCCAGTCCTGATCGCCCCAGGCGTTGTGCAGGTCCCAGACAATCGAGGCAGTTCGCGGCGGCACCTCCTGAAAGAAGGTAAAGGGATCGGTCCTGTCGGTGCGGTAGCTGTTGTAGCGCGAGACAACATGGTACTTGTAGCAGGCGCCGTGGCCGATGCCGGGGATAAAGGCATCCCAGATGCCGGATTGCTCGCATGGCCGCAGTTGATGGCTGCTGTTGCTCCAGCCGTTGAAGTCGCCCATCACCGCCACCTGTTCGGCGCCCGGCGCCCAGACGGCGAAGAACGTTCCGGCCACGCCGTCCATGGTCCGGGGATGGGCGCCGAGCCGGTTGTAGAGCCGGCAGTGAGTACCTTCGTTGAAGAGGTAGAGGTCTTGTTTGGTCAAGATACTTGTGTCCCAGCGGACGACTGGCGTTGGCGGTTTCGTCTGCCCTCGTAGTTTCGGGGGTGCAGTCTGTATCGGCACTCCCACCGAGATGTTCATTCCTTGAATCGACATGATGTTTCGTGAACCTCCTGTTCTTGACGCTTCCCTGCATTGCGATTGTCTTTAGCACGATTCTGCAAAACCCTCAAGGGGAATGCGCCAGGCAGTGGTCAGTGGTCAGTGGTCAGTGGTCAGAAGTCGGAAGTCAGGGGTCAGAAGTCGGAAGTCAGGAGTCAGCAATTCGCGTTCGGGTTTGATCTCTGACCTCTGACCTCTGGCTGGGGTGGAGTCTTGCCTTATGTAGGGCATATGCCGCGTCTGTTGACTTGCAGGCTGCAACCTTGCTTGCTTTACTGCTTCCTCTGGTTGACCCAGCTTCGTCAGGCAGCCGATTCGATGAAGCAAACTTGCGGGACTGGTCGAAAATAGGTGCGTTGGAAAATTATTCCCCCGTTGTGCCACGGTCTCTTGACCGTGGCACGAGTGGCCACGGTCAGGAGACCGTGGCCCAACGGAGTGCCATTCAGGAAAGGCAAGGATGCTATGCGACGACTACTTGTTTCTGTTCTTGGGATCATATTTCTGACGGCCCTGGTTGGGTGCCGTCACACCAGTGCGTACTACGATTCCGGTTGCTGTTGCAGTTCGGACGGTGCAGTAACCAGCGAGCCGCCCGGCATTATGCCGGGCGTAGAGCCGACTGGCGGAATGGAGATGCCCGGCAATCTGGAACCCGCCGCCTTTTGATTGCCATTCACGAAAGGTAAGGATGCCATGCGCCGACTGTCAATCTGCCTGCTTGGCTTGCTTCTCTCATGCGCTGTGCTTGGCTGCAACCTCTTGCACAAGCCCACACCGGAGGAGCAACTGCGACAACAGCAACAACAGCAACTCAAGATGATGATGATGCCTCCGCCACCGCCGCCGGGGAACGCGTTCTCTCAATGAGTCATCCTTTCGGGCAACCTTCTACCATCGGCCGCTTCCCATGTGAACCTGCCGGTGGTAACATGCCGATCGAAACAACTTCGATCCCTGACCCGAAAGGAAGGTTGCGACGTGGATGAGATGTGTACGCGGCATCTGTCAGACTTCCGAAGTTTTCCGAAACTTCGGAAGTCTACCCGGCATGTGCTTATCATTGTTGTGGCCGCATTTGCATGGCTGTTCGGTTCGCACGCCCAGGCCGCCGATCCGTGGGTCGTCTACGACGGCAAATTTGACGGTCCCGGCAGGGGCAAGCACATCGTGCTGATCAGCGGCGACGAGGAATACCGTTCCGAGGAAGCGCTGCCGCAACTCGGCAAGATTCTCGCCATACATCACGGCTTCAAGTGTACCGTCCTGTTCGCCATCGACAAGAAGGACGGCACGATCAATCCCAATCAGACCGACAACATTCCCGGCCTGGAAGCCCTCAAGTCGGCTGATCTGATGATTATCTTCACCCGCTTGCGCAACCTGCCCGACGAGCAGATGAAGCACATTGTCGATTACGTCAAGTCCGACCGGCCCATCATCGGTTTGCGTACAGCGACGCACGCTTTCGATCTGAAGACGAGCAAAACCTACGCGCACTACTCATGGAACAGCAAGGATAAAGACTGGGAGGGCGGTTTCGGCCGGCAGGTGCTGGGCGAAACGTGGGTCAATCATCACGGCGCCCACGGCAAGGAGAGCACGCGCGGCATCATCGCCAAAGGAGAAGAAGGCAATCCTATCCTCCGCGGCATCAAGGACGGCGACATCTGGGGGCCTACCAACGTCTACACTGTTAAGCTGCCGCTGCCCGCTCTCTGCGAGCCGCTGGTCATGGGCCAGGTGCTCGAAGGCATGAAGCCCGACGGCAAACCAGTCACCGGTGCGAAGAACGATCCGCTGATGCCGGTCGCGTGGAGCAGGTTCTACAAGGGCAAGGATGCTCAGGCAGGTATCCGCACATTCACGACGACAATGGGAGCATCGCAGGATTTGCAAAGCGAGGGGCTGCGCCGGCTGCTGGTCAACGCTTGTTACTGGGCAGTAGGCATGGAGGACAAGATCCCGGAGAAGACGAAGGTGGACATCGCCGGCGAGTACAAGCCACGGCCATTCGGGAATGACGGTTTCAAGAAAGGTGTCATGCCGGCGGAACTTGGGAGCAAATGAACGCACTGAGCGAGATCAATATGCCAGCTCAAACTTGTTCGCTGGGCCATCGTAAACGAACCGACACCATGCCAGGAGATCGCGACCAAGAAGGGCTTGATATCCGAGATAAGCCAGAGGCACATCCAGCACGGAAAGACGTTTGACAACGAGGCTGTCTCGTGGATTCCCAGATGGGTGAACGATGGTCACGCTGGCATCGTACTGCATGTTAACTTTCAAACCTCCATGAGCGGGTAGGTTTGCAAAGGTGCTGCCGGCTACGGGAAGCCGTAGCATCTGGACAAGAGATGGATCCACACAAGTCGATTCCGCACCGGTGTCGATGAGGGCACGCACGCCTATAGGGGGAGGTAGAGGACGTAGTGCAGTCCGCAGTTTTTGGATAGATGCCATGTCGAGCCCGACGAGGATTTGAACCAGGGCTTGTAAACGTTTTTGTGTCACGCAGCCTGGGACAGGTTATGCCACTTCTTTTTTGCCTCGTCCCGGCAGGCGATCTTCGAACATGATCGCGAAGTGATTCAGGGCCGCCTTCCAGCCCCGAATTGGCATCGTCCACCGTTTGGACGCTTCGTGAATCGCCAGGTACACCAGTTTCAACGCCGACTCGGCGTTGGGGTATTGTTTGCGGTTGCGGGTGAACTTCCGGATCACGCTGTTCACCGACTCGATCGCGTTGGTCGTGTAGATCGCCTTGCGGATCGCCGGCGGAAATTCGAACAGCGTGATGATGTCGTTCCACTTCAGCCGCCACTGCTTCACAATCGTCGGATACTTCTCGCTCCACACTTGAGCAAACTTTTCCAACGCCTCTTCGGCTTCCGCCACCGTCGCCGACTGATAGATCTCTTTCAGGTCTGCCGCCACTGCCCGGCTGTCTTCGGCCGTCACGTACTTGAGTGCCGCACGCACCAGATGCACGATGCACAACTGCACCATCGTTTGTGGATACGCTGCGCAAATAGCGTCGGCAAAGCCAGTCAGGCCATCAACACAGACAACGAAAATGTCGTTCAGTCCTCGATTCTTCAGGTCCGTCAGGCAACTGAGCCAGAACTTGGCGCCTTCCGTCTCACTGAGCCACAGTCCCAGCAGCTCCTTTTTTCCCAGCAGATTCACGCCAATCGCCACGTACATCGTGTGCTGCGACACCCGGCTGTTTTCGCCGCGCACATGCACGACAATGCCATCGAGGTAGACAATGGGCCAGACCGCCTCCAGCCGTCGCTGACGCCAGGCCGTCACCTCGGCATCGAGGTCGGTGGTAATCTCGGATACCAGCGTCGGCAACACCTCAACTCCGTAAAGATCCTTGACCACCTCCTGGATGTCGCGTGTGGTCATGCCCTTGGCGTACAGAGCCAGGATCTTCTCGTCGAAGCCTGCCAGCCGTCGCTGGTACTTGGGGATCAACTGCGGCTCGAAGGTGCCCTTGCGGTCGCGCGGAGTGTCGAGGGTGATTTCACCCATCTCGCCGCTGACAGTCTTCTGGGAATGACCGTTGCGTCGGTTGCCGGAAGCGGCCGAGCTGCCGACTGGGACCTCGTTGGCCGGGAAAGCGGCGATTTGTTTGCGACCGAGGTGGAAATCCATCTCGGTGTCGAGCATGCGTTCGAGGGTGGACTTCATCAGGGTTCGGAACAGACCATTGACATCATCGAGTGTCTTGGCCTCGGTAGCGATCTCGCGAGCGAGATGCTCGGCCTTGAGCTTGAGGGTTGCATCCATGCGTAAATCTCCGTAAGGAAGGAAGGTTAAGGGATATACCCAAACCGCGTTCCTGACACAAGATTTATTACAGGCCCTTGAACCAGCGCGCCTTCTGGAAGTAATGCATCCGTCAAGGTTGGCATTGACTCTCCTTCCATGCGTCGAGCAAAGCAAATCGTTCCGGATCACGTGGATCAATCTTCTTGATGTAGATCGGCTCCAACCCAAACCGCTCCCGGCCGGCATCAATGGCATCTCCCTGCGCATCCCAGATGCCCAGGACTTCATCGCCCTTGATGAGAACATGTTTCCATGCCTGACCTTCTTCCAACCACCGGGGCAGTTGGCGACGGTATGCTGCGATCTCACGCTCGAACAGTTTTAGCGATTCCAAACCTGACTCTGTCACCTCCAAACCACCTGGCCCGATGTTGATACGCGGAGTTGTGGCAGTCGATTGCTGGACAGGGGCCGATGCCGTATCTATGCTCATGATTCGTTCCTCGGTTCGAGTTGATTCCTTGGCGAAGGAATTAGGATTCTACCTCAACAAAGCTCCAAAGTAAAGTTGCTCGAAAGAGTAGGCCCGCCGGTTTGCTCGACTCGAATCCAATTGACACGGCCCAATTCTCATTCTACACTGAATCCGGTTGCTAATCTGAGGACCATCAATATGTTTACCCTCTCCCCGGCATCTGCTCTTATCACCATTACCGCGGCGCAGCGAGTGCGCGAGGTCCGAATCGTTGATATAGTTGAAGGAGACTAAAGCCGGGGCTTGACCGTTTATTATTCTTGAAACTGTCCCGGCCCTGGAGCGTGAGGCTTCAGGGCTTTTTTTTTGCAGGTACATCATGGCCCGCATCCGTATTTATGACACGACGCTTCGCGATGGCAGCCAGGGGGAGGGCGTCAACTTCTCGCTGCAAGACAAGCTGCTCATCACCCGCCGGCTCGACGACGTGGGCATCGACTTCATCGAGGGCGGCTATCCGCTCTCCAACCCCAAGGACTTCGAGTATTTCAAGGAAGTCCAGAAGACCCCGTTGCGCCATGCTCGCATCGCGGCGTTCGGCATGACCCGACGCAAGGGCATCGCCGCGGCGGATGACACCGGCATGAAGGCATTGGTCGATTCGCAGGCCCCGGTCATCACTATCGTCGGCAAGACATGGGACTTGCACGTGCGCGATGTGCTGAACACCACTCTCGAAGAGAACCTGAAGATGATCGCCGACTCCGTGGCCTTCTGCAAAGCGGCAGGCCGAGAAGTGTTCTACGACGCCGAACACTTCTTCGACGGTCTGTGTCACAATACTGAGTATGCCCTGCAAACTCTGATCGCAGCTCAGGATGCCGGCGCCTCGGTCGTCATCCTGTGCGACACAAATGGCGGCACTTTGCCGGACAACATCGCAGCCGGTGTCGACAAAGCGCAACGGGCGTTGAAGAGCGGACATCGGCATCCACTGCCACAACGATTGCGATGTCGCCGTGGCCAATACCCTGGCCGCCGTGGCTCACGGTGCTACTCAGGTACAGGGGACGATCAACGGCATCGGCGAACGCTGCGGCAACGTGGATCTGGTCAGCGTGATTGCCAATCTCGCCCTCAAGTGTGGTCACGAGGTTCTACAGCCCGACAGCCTGCCGCGCCTGACCGAAATCTCGCGCTATGTTTACGAGACCGCTAACATGAACCTGCGCACAAACCAGCCGTTCGTCGGCGACAGTGCCTTCGCCCACAAAGGTGGCATGCACACGCACGGCATCGCCCGCAACCCGGTCAGTTACGAGCACATCGATCCATCGGCGGTCGGCAACGAACGCCGTATCCTCGTGAGCGAATTGTCCGGGGCATCGACCATTCTCGCCAAAACGACGAAGTATGCCGTCACGCATGACCGGGCCGTCATGGCGAAGATTCTCAACCAGGTTCAGGACCTGGAGCATGCCGGCTATGAATTCGAAGCAGCCGAGGCGTCGTTCGATCTGCTGGTCAAGAAGATCGTGGGGCAGTACCGGTCGAAGTTTGAGCGTTTGAGCTACCGCGTCAACGTCGAGACTGGCACGCTCGGGCAGCCGATCACGGAAGCGACCGTCAAGCTCCGGGTCGGCGATCAGGTCACGCACACAGTCAGCGAAGGCGACGGTCCGGTGAACGCTCTCGATGCCGCGTTGCGAAAGGCGTTGCAGCAGTTCTATCCTTCTCTTGGCGAGATGCAGCTTGTGGATTACAAGGTACGTGTCGTTAACGCCAGGGCTGGGACGGCGGCACGGGTGCGCGTCATCATCGAATCGCGCGACCAGGATGCCGTCTGGGGCACCGTGGGCGTGAGCGAGAACGTCATTGAGGCAAGCTGGCTGGCGTTGGTCGATAGTTTTGAGTACAAGTTGTTCAAGGATGAAGAAACCGTTTAGTAGTGTCATCGCGATCCCCTTCGGGTCGCGGCTAAACGGCATGAGGAAAGATCATGCCGACCGAACTCCCCAAACAATACGATCCCCGCGAAGCCCAGCAGCGCTGGCTGAAATTCTGGGACGAGCACGGCTACTTCCGCAGCCGCCCCGATAAGCATCGTGAGCCGTTCACCATCGTCATTCCACCGCCGAATGTCACGGGCGCTCTCCACCTCGGCCACGCGCTCAACAACACGCTGCAAGATGTGCTGATCCGCTGGCGGCGCATGCAAGGCTATAACGCTCTCTGGGTCCCCGGCACCGACCACGCCGGCATCGCCACGCAGGCCGTCGTGGAGAAACGCATCGCGCAGGAAGAGAAGAAGAACCGCCACGACCTGGGCCGCGAGGAACTGGTCAAGCGCATCTGGCAGTGGAAGGATCAGTACGAAACCCGCATTCTTCGCCAGTTGCGCGAGTTGGGCTGTAGCTGTGACTGGCAGCGGACGCGCTTCACGCTCGATCCGATCTGTGCCCGTGCCGTGCGGCAGACCTTCTTCAACCTGTTCCGCGACGGTCTGATCTATCGCGGTAAACGGCTCGTCAACTGGGATACGCATCTGCAAACGGCAGTCGCCGACGATGAGATCACCCACGAAGCAGTGAAAGGCGGCTTCTGGACGTTCCGTTATCCCGTGAAAGACAGCGACGAGTTCATTCGCTTCTCGACGACGCGGCCGGAAACGATGCTTGGCGACACCGCCGTGGCCGTGCATCCGGACGATCCGCGCTACAAGCATCTGATCGGTAGGATGGTGACGATTCCGCTCGTGCAGCGTGACATTCCGATCATCGCCGATCCGATCCTGGTCGATCCGACGCTGGGCACCGGGGCCGTGAAGGTGACGCCGGCCCACGATGCGAATGACTACGCTTGCGGCCTGCGGCATGGTCTGCCGATGATTAACATTCTCAATCCCGACGGCACGATCAACAGCAACGGCGGCCTCTACGCCGGCATGGACCGTTACAAGGCTCGTGACAAGGTCACCGAGGATATGGAGAAACTCGGCCTGTTCGAGGGCCGGGAGGATCGCGACATCGACATCGCCCACAGCGACCGCAGCAAGACGCCGGTGGAGCCGTATCTTTCCGATCAATGGTTCGTGAAGATGGCCGACCTGGCGCAGAAAGCGATGAGTGCTGTTGAAGATGGCCGCGTGCAGTTCCATCCGGAACGCTATGCCCGGACCTACCTTGACTGGCTTGGCGAGAAGCGCGACTGGTGCATCAGCCGGCAACTGTGGTGGGGGCATCGCATACCCGTATGGAGTCGTGAAGACTGGGACCACAAGAATGCAAGTGCCGAAATGAAGGCATTTGGCCGACAGTTGACCAAATGGGGCGGCGAAGATCGCATCGTGATGCGGCAGTCATACGCCGATGCGCTGCACTTTAAACTGCCTTCTCAAGTGATCGACCACGGATTCCAATGTTTTCTATGTGTGCGTCCGCGACGAGAACGATTCCGAGGTCATTCAGATAATTGAAGCCCACGGTTTTACGCAAGATTCTGACGTGCTCGACACCTGGTTCAGCTCGGCCCTCTGGCCGCACTCCACGCTCGGCTGGCCGGAGCAGACGCCGGAGCTGGGCTATTACTATCCCACGAGCGTCCTGGTCACGAGCCGCGACATCATAACGCTCTGGGTGGCCCGCATGGTCATCACGGGGCTTTACAACGTCAGCGATGTGCCGTTCCGGCATGTCTACGTGCATCCGAAGATTCTCGACGGCTTCGGCGAGACGATGAGCAAGACGAAAGGCAACGGTATCGATCCGCTCGACATCATCGACCGTTACGGCACCGATGCTCTGCGCTTCGGCATGGTCAATCTTGCCACGGAGACGCAGGATAGCCGGATGCCTGTGGCCAATGTGTGCCCGCACTGCGACACCCTGGTGCCGGTCAAGCAGGAACACATGTCCCTGCGCACGCGCAAGGTGACCTGTCCGAGTTGCAAGAAGCCGTTCCGTCCCGGTGGTCCCTGGCCAACTCCCGACCCGGAGTTCCAGACAGCACACCAGGCGTCCGAGCGTTTCGAGCTTGGCCGCAACTTCGCCAACAAGCTCTGGAACGCGGCTCGGTTTCTGCTTTTGAATCTGGAAGGCTACACGCCAGGCGCCGTGCAACTGGGAGACTTGCCGTTGGAAGACCGCTGGATTCTGAGCCGGCTGGCGACGACGATCAAGGCAGTCACCGAACAGTTTGAAGGGTACCGCTTTAGCGAAGCAGCCAGGAGCATCTACGATTTCACCTGGTCGGAGTTCTGCGACTGGTACCTGGAAATGAGCAAAGGCCGGCTGCGCGATCCGGCCGGCCGAGCAACTGTCCAGCGTGTGCTCGCCGGTGTGCTCGATGCCATCCTGCGACTTGTGCAGCCGATCATGCCGTTCGTGGCGGAATCAATCTGGCAGGAATTGGGCGAAGCGGCCTTTGAACGCGGGTTGCCATCTCCCGATCCGGCAGCGGAGAGCGTGGTCATCGCCCCGTGGCCGGCACTGCCGGCGAATTGGCAAGACCCGATGATGGAACAGCGTATTGCCCGTATGCAGGAACTAGTCCGTGCCGTGCGCGAGGTGCGCAACCGCTACACCGTGGATGCCAAAACCAACCTCGATGTGTCAATCCGCTGCAACAAGGCTCTGGCCAGCGACTTTCAACTGCTCACGCCGTTCATTACAACGCTGGGCGGCGTCGGCAAACTTTCATGCGGCCCTGATATCGTTAAGCTGCCACAATCGGCGACGCACGTGCAGCCCGATTTTGAGGCTTACGTCTCGCTGCGCGGCCTGATCGACGTGGCCGCGGAGAGCAAGCGTCTGGAGAAGCAGTTGGCGGAGAAGAAAAAGCACCTCCAGAGCACGCAAGCCAAACTGGAGAACCCAAATTTCCGCGACAAGGCGCCGGCAGAGGTGGTGCAGCAGCAACGCGAACTGGTGACGGAGTTGCAGAATCAGATTCGGATCATGGAAGAGAATTTGCGGGAGTTGAGGAATGGATGATGTGGCATCCGCATGTTTAGCCGCGACCCGCAGGGGAGTGTGTGGGCGTACTGCCCGCGCTCCCCTGCGGGTCGCGGCTAAACGATTGGGCTATTCCCCTTTGATAATCAGCGGCCGCATGTCCGCGTGCGGGTCGCGGCTAAACGATTGGGCTATTCCCCTTTGATGATCACCGGCAGCATGTCCGCGTCGGGCACTGCTGTTGATTTGGGATCGTACCATTCCGGCTGGAATTCGATGCGCTGCTGGGGCTTTTTCATCGCCTGATTCGCCGTCAGCGCGATAATGGCATCGGCCATTGCCACCTTGCCGTGGCAGCGTGGCTCCTGCCACTGCCAGCGATCCATTTCTTCCTTGTTATTGTCCTTCTCGGCCTGCTGGTGCATGCGGACGCAATAGGCGAAGTGCTCCATCTCCTCGCGGTAACCACGGCTGACAGGACCGGCGCCCAGCGACTTATGCCCCAGGTCTTCCGCAACCGCCCCGCCCGTGCTGGCCGAGGTGTCGAGGACGGCCTGTCCAGCGCCGGTCCTGGACACTCTCACCGATGTGGAACGCGGCGGCCCGCCCTTGACGTTGTTCGGATCGCGCTCGGCCCAGAGCATGATGTTTTGCTCCAACTCGACAATCATCGTGCCGCGCGTGCCCATGACGCACTCGCCGTAAGGCTCGAACTGATTGGTGTTGATCGACGAGTAGGTCACGATGACGATGTCATCCTTGTTATCGATCTTGTCGGTCGCCTTGCCATCCTTGTCTTTTTTCCAGTAGGTCGATCCGGGGAACTCGAAGGTGACGAAAATATGATCGTCCACGTCACGGTCGTCCTTGTAGAAGGACTTGCACCCCACGCCGGAGACGGCCAGCGGGTGGACCTTGCCCAGGAAGATGCTGCACGCGTCGAGCTGGTGACTGCCCAGCTCCGCCATCAGGCCGCCGCCGGTGCGGTTGTAGAGTCGCCAGCGGACAAGCTCTTCGACGCTCTTGTAGCCGAGTTGTTTTGATCTGGCCGGCTAACTCTTCTTGATCGTCCTTCGGAATTGCCGGATTCCAGCCGTCACGGAGAAGACTCAGGCCCGTCTTCCCGTCCTTCAGTGGCATACCCGTTTTGGGATCGAGCCGGGGCCAGCTATTGTTGCGATGCCATTGTGCCCGGATGTGCCGGATGTCTCCCAGCACCTCGGACTGGAGCACCTCGACGGCGTGGGCGTAGAGCATGCTGTAATGCCGTTGGTGGCCGATGTTGCAAATACGCTTGGTTTCCTCGGCCGTGCGGATCATCTCCTTGCACTGACTGACGTTCCAGGCCATTAGTTTTTCGCAAAGGACATGCTTGCCGGCCTTCATGCATTCGATGGCCACCGATTCGTGCAGGTGAAGAGGCAAGGCGATGACCACGGCCTCTATGTCCTTGCGTTTGAGCATCTCCTTCATCTGCTCTTCGTCGGTATAAAGCTTGATGTTCTTGCGAGCGTCCTTGCCATAGATGCGCTGGAAGCCTTTGCGCGGCCCGGTGTCTTCACCCTTGAAGATGCGCTCCTGATTGTAAGGCCGGATATCGCAGACCGCGACGAACTCAAGGTATTCAGGATTGTGCTCGCCAACGAGGACGCCGCCCTCGTCGCCGGCGCCGATCAGCGCGGTCTTGACAGGGTTCTTCTTGACCACGTCTCCGGCTTCCTTGTAGCCGTAGTAGGCGGCCGCGGTCAAAGGCAGGGTGCCCGTAGCTGCCAGCATCCCCTTCATGAACTGGCGGCGCAACATGCCTTGTTTGCTCTGCTCGGCCAATTCGCCGACGGTGCGATGGAAATTGGCTCTTGCCGATTTCCTTCTGCTCAGGAGTCATGTCAATGGCCATGAGAGTGATCCTTTCCGATCAAGGCGAGCCGGATGGCGTCGGCCCCTGGTGTTCGCCGCTATGAGACCGATCCTGTTCACTTGAGTTACGCAAAGGACGCTTCACGTGCGCGTAGTCAGGGTACACTCTTGCTTGCCCCCGGCGCACCGGCGCCAATTCCATGGGAAGACGAACTGGCACAAGCCGTCCAATCCGAGCCAACGGCCGCTGGGGGTCGTGGCGAGCATGAGCAGCGCGAACACACTCGATGATGTTCCAGTTGACAAGGTAGAAATGCTCTTTGGCTTGCGGTTCCAATGGGCCGAGGGGCTGGCAAGGAGCAGCCAGATAGAACATGAGCAAGAAAGACAGGGCCGCGACACACGCCGGCCGCGTGAGGAATCCGAGGAGCAGGCAAAGGCCGGACACCAGCAGTCCCCAGCGAACCACACCGTCGATAAGAGGTAGCCACTTCCAGTCAGGCTCCTTCTCTTTAAGGACCGCGGCCATCCGGTCTTGTTCGGTGAGTGCGTCGTGCAGCTCTTTTTTCATCCTGGTCGTCAGGGCATCCAGATCGGCATAAAGAGCGGTGCGCAGCGACTTTTCCTCCGCGTTGGCCTTGGCGAGCCTTGTCCTGGTGGCCGCCTTCATCATTTCCTGTTCGCTGCCCTCGATTTCATTGATCTTTCTCACCTGGGCCAGGTACTTTTCTACGCGTTCTGGAGTCTTGAGGGTCCGCTCCAGTGATCCACGAACGTAATATGGCTCATCTGCCTTTTCTTCGCCGTGAGCCAGCCAATATGCGGTTTCGTCCTTGCACGTTTGCAGGGCTACTCGGACCCGCTCCAGCGTGGCACGGTTTTCTTGCTCGTTGAGCTTGTAATGTTTCACAAAACGGTCGAAGTAGTCGTCCCACTCTTCGTTGACGGCTTCAGGCAGCCTATACCAGACGAAGATCGGCGCTGGTGGTACGGCAAAACCAGGAGAAGGAGGACCGATTACGAATCCGACGAGTGAAGCCTGCTCCTTCGCTGAAATGGGTTGCGCGGCAAAGCGTTTGGGCAATTCTTTGGCGTAATCAGGCTCACCAAGCTGCCAGCCGTTACGAGTCACCGTGGGATCACCCGCGATCCAGCGGCTCGGCAAGGCCCCCGGTCCCTTGGCAGCGGTCAGGTATCCTTTGCTGCTCCACGAATCCTTGTGCTGCCATTTCCAGACGCCTTCGTAAAAGAAATGCCAGCCGATGGCCAGACGCAGGACAACCAGAAAAACGATGGTGAGAGTGCTAACTTTCATGGGTGTGATGTTCCGCTGGCTTCGGCAGCACACTGGCCCGAAGCGTTAGCGAGGAAGACATTATCCCTCGCTAACGCTTCGGGCCAGTGTTGTAGATTCGCACGCGGTCATTTGGTCGATTTCGGTTTCGGCGAGGCCAACTACTATCGGAGCAGAAGTCTCCCCTTCGGGCAAGAGCAATGCACCGATCTCAGAGTGTTTTTCGCAGTAAGCGCGTGCCTTGTCAACCCCCAGTATGAAAAATGCCGTCGCCAGGGCATCTGCTGCCGCCGCGGTCGGCGCCGTAACCGACACGCTGGCCATCCCCTCCGCCGGCCATCCTGTCCTGGGATCAAGAATATGGCCGAGCTTGCGGCCGTCGTGCTCCAGATGCTGGAACGTTGCCGCCGACGTTCCCAAAGCTCGATCCCGCAAGCGAAGCACGGCCAGCCGCCTCTTAGGATTCCAGGGATGACTGATCCCCACGGCCCAACCGCGATTATTCCCCGGCTCGCTTCCCATAGCATACACGCTGCTATGACCACCGTGCAACAACGCGGACGACAAATTCCACTCGCGTTGCAGCAACTCGGCCACACGGTCGAGGGCATGGCCCTTACCGATGCTGCCCAGGTTGATCTCCACGGATCGGCTGGATAACGGACGGTTCGAGCCTCCGAGTCGAGAATGACGTGCCGCATGCCAACGCGGGACAGGGCTTCAACTCGTCCTCTGCCGCCGGGACTCGGCGCGGGCCACGGATAGAACCCCCACGCCCTTATCAGTGCTCCAGCAGTGATGTCGAAAGCCCCTTCGGTCTCCTGCTGATCCGCGCAGCCAGTTCCAGCAGGCTGAACAGCTTCTCTTCCACCGGAACAGATTGCAGTGCGGCCAGGTGATTGAGCCGGCTGACCTCGCTGCTGTCGCGGTAAACGGTCAGTTGAGCTTCAAGACGATCAATCTCGTCCAGAGCCGCTTCGGCGGCAGCCACAGCGCTGTGTACTGCCATAGGGGAGCACGACCTCGAACCTGGTAGCCATGGCCGGCCGTCCGACGCGGAGAAGCTCATACTCATCCGCCCTCGGATTCTCGGTTTCCTGGAGCAACAGATCGGATCCTGGCAACTCACTGAGAGCGCCGAGAACTTGACTGGCACTGCGAGCAAGTCGGCGGGGATGGAGGAAATCGCGGCGGTTCATGATGACATAGTTTAGCCGCGAGCCGGTAGGCGAGCGCAGGACTCCCGCGCTCGCCTACCGGCTCGCGGCTAAACGATTATTCGTTTTCTTCATGGATCAACGGATCCAGATGCTTCGTGTTGCGTTCGACGGCCAGGACGATGGTGCGTTCCTCGACGCCGTCGGGCGAGGAGGCCACGGCGGGGATGATCTGCCGGCTGTCGGGCAGGGCAAAGCGCATCGTGAACGTGCCATCGGAGCGCAACTTCACTGGTTCGCCCTGGAGCACGACACGAGCCTTGGGGTCGGTGGCGCCGTAGACGATCAACTCGGCATCCAGTTGGAACCAGAATTGCCGCATCTTCCCGCCGACGAAAGCACCAGAGCCAAAGCTCGTTACAGATGGAGAACCCAGCGGCCTGCGCAAGCGTTCCTCGAAAAGTTGCCTCAACTCCAGGCTGCTGGCAGTCGGATCAAAGCCGCCCGACATGGCGTAGATGCGGTCGGCCTTCTTGACATCGATGTCCGCCCAGTTTTCGTCGATCACATCGCTGACGCCGGCCCGCGGAGTGAGAACCACGTTGGAACGGGCCAGGACATAGAATCGGCCGCTGTTGGCCAGGTAACCGATGTCCACTCGGAAAGAGCGGGGTGGGTCGGTCACGTCCAGGTACCAGTTATTGCAGCCGCCGTGGATATCGATGTCGCGAATGACGGCCTCGGTAGTGCTGCTCACGTCCCGGCTACTCACATCGAGCAATGCGCAGGATCGGCTTGGCGCCGTGCCATTCCTCGCCGAGGGCCGCTTCCGCCCGCTGAACGCCTCGGTGCGTCAATTCCCAGTAGCAGTGCAGCCAGTAGGGATCGCGAACCATGACGACGATTCGATCCTTGCCATAGCCCGACGGCAAGTCCTTGGGCACCTTGGCCGACAGGTCTCTGGTTGGGACGCCGACATCGAACTTGCTGCGTTCGACCTGCTCTTCCGCGGAGGGGCTGGCGGACGTATTCCGCGCGGCGGCCATCTGGGGCCTGGGGCTCGGCTTCTGTTTTGCGTGTGTGGATTCATTCAGGAGGGCATCCACCAGTTGGTCTTTCAGCATGCCGTGCCAACCGGAGATACCTCTCTTGCGAGCCATGTCGGCCAGTTCTTTCTTACTAATGGCTTGTAGCTGCTTATGCATCATAATAACACTCCAACACTTACCCGAGTCCGACGTATCCTGCCGGACATTCAGGCGTAACATGTGTTTGTGTAACTGCTTCCGTGCAAGTATATTACGCTCTCTGGCATCCGGTCCGGAGAGCAACAGAAGATGTCACGAACAGAACGCAGGTGTGCGCTCATCCGTGAGATCTGCGAACGGCTGGGTAGTCCCGCCACTGGGTTCGAGTGGAGAACGGCGACAAAAAAAGGCAACCCCTTCCCGCAGGGGAAGAGTTGCCCGGCTATTCCATAACCCGGTACAAGGGCGGCTCCAAACTTTCTGGCATAGTCGCGCCTCGACGTAAAGGTTAGAGAGACAGCGGGATGGGGATAAAACCCTACACGCCCCGCCGCCCTCAAGATGGTAACCGACATTGGGGGAGTTGTCAACCGTAAAATCGTGTCTTTTCACATTCTTCCGTCTTTTCGTTACATTGACAATCTTTGCGCAAACTATCACGTTGAACGGTTGACTTTCGCGGTTAGGGTCTGACAATAAGCCGGGCACGGCTTTGTATCGTCGTGGGACGGGCGTTCCGCTCGTCTGAACTCTTGCGCACGATCGCGAAGCTGGCTTTGTGTCTCCTGCCTTTCACTGAACGCATTCGGGGAAAGGAGACTGCGATGCCTGAAAGCCCACCCGATTTCAAGGAATTGGGCTACTATTTCTCATTGGCCCAGGTGGGGCTGGAGATGGTTACGCCTTTGGGCATGGGGGCCGTGCTTGATTACTGGCTTGATTGGGCGCCCTGGGCCACGGTTGTGGGGGCTGTCTTTGGTTTCACAGGTGGCCTCGTTCACCTGATCGTGCTAGCCAACCGGAATAATTCCGGTTCCTCCAAGCCCAAGGGAGATTCGGCGTGAAAAGTCTGGGGTATCTTGTCGGCGGCACCGTGGCCTTCTGGGTCGTTGTGTTTTATCCGGCTCGGTTGCTCTGGGGCGACTCGGCAGTGCTGTTTAGCGCGGCGGCCTGCCTGCTCTGCCTGGCGCCGAGTGCGGCGACACTGGCGTGGAGCCAGCGGGGTTTGCAAGGGCTGCCCGAGCAGCAATTGCTGGCGGTCATGGGTGGAACAGGGCTGCGCATGGTATTTGTCGTTCGGGGCGGGCATGGCTCTATTCTGTCTGCACCCGGACTTCAACCATGCGGCTTTTTGGATCTGGGTGATCGTTTTCTACCTTTTCACGTTAACCCTGGAGATGGTCATTCTCCTGGTTCGTCCCGCGGCACCGAAACAGTCAGCCAACCAGTAGACAGAGTCAGGGAACTGGTCGATGCAGTATAACGCAATGAATATTGTTTCGTGCAACCTCGAAGAGCAAACACCGAGGCGATCGGCTCCGCCACGCAACTACGTCGCCTCCGCGCTGCTCTTCCTGCTGTTGCTCGCCGCGTTTGTTCTCGTCATGTCTCCGCTCTGGGCGACGGAGGCAGAGAAACCAGCGGCCGGACAACATCAAGCCAGTGTGGAAGACGGTTCCGCATCCGTTGACGATGAAGAGAAGCAGAACGCGATGGCACACGTCATGGATGCAAAGGACTGGCACCTGTTCATGAGCTTTAAGCCGATGCTTATTCCCCTACCCAAGATTTTTGGCTTCCAGATCACCAAGTTCATGATTCTGGAATTGATCGCCGCCGGCTTGATTTGCGTGATCTACATTCCCTTGTCTCGACGGCTGAGCACCGGAGAGCCGCCGAGCGGTTGGCGCGAAAATGCTTTTGAAGTGCTGCTGACTTTTATCCGCAATGAAGTGGCCAGGCCGAGCATCGGTGAGCACGATGCAGACAGGTTCGTGCCGTTCCTGTGGACGTTATTCCTGTTCATTCTCTTCAACAACCTGCTGGGCATGTTTCCAGCCGGCGGTTCGGCCACGGCGAGCATCTTTGTTACTGGTGGGTTGGCGGTATGTGTATTCTTCGCCATCCACGGATCGGCGGTTGCCAAAATGGGACTTGGTCACTATTTGAAATCTCTGTGGCCGCATATGGAGGTGCCTCTGATTCTGAGCATTTGCCTTAAGCCAATGATCTTCATTCTCGAAGTAGTGGGAGTTCTGATCAGGAATATGGTCTTGGCAGTGCGTCTGTTCGCTAACATGTTTGCCGGGCACATGGTGTTGGCTACAATCTTGATTTTTATTTATGCAGCCAGACATCAGCCTGTTTTCCTCTGGGGTACAATATCCCTGACAAGCGTATTGGGCATGATCGCCTTGAGCCTACTGGAGATTTTTGTCGCCTTTTTGCAAGCATATATTTTCGTTTTCTTGACTGCATTGTTCATGGGAATGGCCATGCATCCTACAACACTAGGGAGAGTCGGGTCATTCACCATAGGTTTTGGACAAAATCGGTGGGTCGTGCCCATCGAGGGATTCACCTTTTTGGAGTACCTATCCCAATGAAAGTTGTAAAGTTGCTGCTAGTCGTGTTCGCGGTGTTCTTTCTCATGGTTAGTCCTGTGTTTGCGGAGAATGTTGGTCCGTCCACTTCGGTGTTCTCCGGTGCTGGTCTTGGCGGTGGTCTGGGCATGGCCCTCACTATCATCGGTGCAGGGTACGGCTTTGGTCGTATCGGGTCTGCGGCAATGGACGGCATGTCTCGCCAGCCCGAGGTCGCACCACGCATTCAGACGGCCATGATCATCATCGCCGCCATGCTTGAAGGTGCAACGCTGGCCAGCGTACTCTTCTGCTTCCTGGTAGGTTACAAGGCTGCATGGTAAATTGATGAAAGAGTTGCGTGCCTTCCTGAAATCTTCGGTGCGACAAGGGTGAAAGCGTCATGGTTCGTAGGATGTTCGCGTTTATCTTGATCCTTGCTTTGTTTCTCAGCGCCTCTGCGCCCATCTTAGCCCAAGCCAAGGAATCTCCCCCCACAGGGGAGAACAAGGATGCTGCTCACAAACCCAAAGCACAGCAGAACCCATTCGACCCCCCGCGTTTCGACCTGATGCTCTGGACGATCGCGGTCTTCGTTCTGCTCCTCCTCGTCCTGCGCAAGTTCGCCTGGAAGCCCATGCTCTCCGGCCTGCAAAAGCGTGAGGAAACCATCCGCAACGCCCTGGCCGAAGCCCAGCGTGCTCAGGAGGAAGCGAAACGCCTGCGCGATCAGTTCCAAGCCGAGATCAATCGGTCGCACGAGAAGGCCCGCGACATTCTCGATGAGGCACGCAAGGATGCCCAGCGCACCACGGACGAAATGGTGGCCAAGGCCCGGTCGGAGATTCAGGGTGAGCGCGAGCGCGTGCGCCGGGAAATCGAGACAGCCAAGGACCAGGCGCTGCAAGAGTTGTGGAACCAGACGGCTGAGGTGGCATCATTGGTATCCAGCAAGGCGATTCGCCGGCATCTCTCCATCGAGGACCATCGCAATCTGGTGGATGAAGCTCTTGTGGAGTTCCACCAGGCTGGTCAAGAGCGGCGCCGCCGCGCCTAGTAACAAGACGTGCGACTCATGAAACAGAACGGCGACCAGAAATCTCGACCGGCGGCTGATGTCAGCGCCCAGCGCATCGCCAGGGTCTATGCCGAGGCCTTGCTCAACACCGCTGAGCAAGGTGGTCAGGCACCGGACATCCTGCAAGAATTGGCATCGTTGGTCAACGACGTTTTCCGTGCCGATCCGCAGTTCGAGGTGTTCCTGTCGAGCGGCGCCATGGGCCGCGATCATAAGGCGGAAGTGCTCCGCTCGATATTCGCGGATCGGGCTAGTGAGACGCTCTTCAATTTTCTCCAGGTCGTTAACGAGCACGACCGGCTCGACTTGCTTCGTCCCATCCTGGCAGCGTACGAGAATCTGCACAATGAACGCACTGGCCGCATGCGCGTGCAGGTCACTTCGGCGATTCCGCTGCCCGACGATCAACAAGAAGCACCTGCGCAACGAACTCCGCGAGACATTTCAGCGTGAGCCTGTTCTGGAAACACAAGTGGACCCGGAATTGCTTGGCGGCCTGATCGTCCAGGTGGGCGATTGGCTGTACGACGGTTCGGTCCGCAGCAAGCTGGCAACACTCCGACACGAGATCATCGAAAGAAGTAGTCATGAGATTCAAAGCCGACGAGATCGTTTCTGTTCTGCGAACGGAAATTGACCAGTACCGGGCCAAGCTCGAAGCTCGCGAAGTGGGCCGGGTGCTCGAGGTGGGCGACGGCATCGCCCGCATCTACGGCCTATCGGGCGTCATGTCCGGCGAGATGGTCGAGTTCACGCGCACCGGCGTCCGCGGCCTGGCGTTCAACCTCGAAGAAAACTCCGTGGGCGTCATCATTCTTGGCGAATACCTCGAAATCGCCGAGGGAGATGAAGTCCGCACCACGGGCGAGTTGCTGCGCGTCCCGGTCGGCGATGCCGTCGTTGGCCGCGTCGTCGATCCGCTCGGCAACCCGCTCGACGACAAGGGGCCGATCGTCACGACCCTGAGCCGGCCTGTCGAATCGATCGCTCCCGGCGTGGCCGGCCGGCAGCCGGTGAATCAGCCGCTTGCAAACCGGGCTTGAAAGCCATCGACTCGATGACGCCCATCGGCCGCGGGCCAGCGCGAACTCATCATCGGCGACCGCCGCACCGGCAAGACCGCCATCGCCATCGACACGATCATCAATCAGAAGGAAGAGAACGTCATTTGCGTGTACGTGGCCATCGGCCAGAAGGAATCGACGGTGGCCCAGCGTCGTCGAAGTCCTGCACAAGTATGGTGCCATGGATTACATCGATCGTGGTCGTCGCCTCGTCGGCGGACCCGGCGCCGCTCCAATACATCGCTCCCTACGCAGGCTGTGCCATGGCCGAGTACTACATGTACGAGCAGGGCCGCGACACGCTTTGCATCTACGACGACCTCACCAAGCAAGCCGCCGCCTATCGCCAGTTGTCGCTGCTGATGCGCCGCCCGCCCGGCCGTGAAGCGTTCCCCGGCGACATCTTCTACGCTCACTCGCGCTTGCTGGAACGTTCCGCCAAGGTGGCCGAGCACTGGGTGATCGTGCCGAATGACACCGACGAGAGCGAAATTCGGGACGACTGGGGCGTCAACCGCAAGCCTGACGGCTCTGGCGTCGTCTACATCGGTCCTCTGGAAAAGGAACACGCTCAGAAGCACGACCTGCCGAAGCATCCCGGCCACAAGCTGGCCAAGGTCTATGGGACAGGCGGCTCGCTGACAGCTCTACCGATCATCGAGACGCTCGAAGGCGAGGTGTCGGCGTACATTCCGACGAACGTGATCTCGATCACCGATGGCCAGATTTACTTGCAGCCCGACCTGTTCTTCGCCGGTGTGCGACCGGCCATCGACGTCGGCATCAGCGTTTCGCGCGTCGGCGGCAAGGCACAGATACCGGCCATGAAGCAGATCGCCGGCAGCCTCCGTCTCGACCTTGCCGCTTTCCGCGAGCTGGAAGCGTTCGCCCAGCTTGGCACCGAGCTGGACAAGGCCACGCAGTCTCAACTCGACCGCGGCTATCGCATGGTCGAAATCCTGAAACAGCCGCAGTTCAAGCCGATGCACGTGATAGACCAGGTCATGGTCATCTACGCCGGAGCCAAGGGCTACCTGGATAAGGTGCCAGTCAAGCAGGTGGCAGCCTGGGAAGAGCAGTTCCTTCGGTTCATGCGCGAACAGAAGGCCAACGTGCGGTCGGCGTTGATGAAGGAACGCAAGCTGAAGGTGGATGCGCGAAATCAGCCGAACGATGATCGGTTGAACGCGGCGATTGAGGCGTTTGTGCCGCAGTTCAAGGCGCCATAGACTGAAGCCTGGAGGTTGACGGTGGCCGATTTTCTGTGGATAGAATTTAATCTCCAGAAGATTGATGCTCATGCTTTGTCACCCGAGGAAGTCGAGTATGCGTGGCATCATCGTCTCGATCTAAAGAAACGGAAGCATCCGGATCATGGGACGTACTGGGAAAGTTTGGGTGAGTGTCCTTCGGGGCGAACGATCAAGATGATCTGGCGATATAATCAGGAAAGTGAAGAAGAACTTGTCTTCGTAATCACTGCCTATTGAGGAATGAACATGAAAACCGCGCACTTGACCGACCCGCGTTCCGCAGGGCAAAGATTGGCGGATGATGCTGCCGCCACCGGCGACTGGCGTGGCTTTGAGACCGATGCCGCTATTGACGGAGGAGGGGGCCACTCAAATCCTTGAGCAAAGACGTATTCTGGCCAGGGACGCAGAAACGGGCGAGATGACCATCACAGGCTAGTCAAGAGTCAGCCATTCCGTTGGAAAAACAAGGTATTTCGAATATTGCGATGCCACTACGCTAATGGAGAAGCACTCGTCGGATGTTGTTCCGCGTGATGATGGATTTGCCGGCTGAACTCAAGCAGCGGATCGAACAAGACCGCTTTCACAATCTGAACGTCTACCTGGGTTATGGTTTCATTTGTTTCCCAGAAGACTACCACAAATATCAGGACTAGAGTTGCATTTCAATGGCCAAAACCCGAGCTATCGTCAAACGCCGCAAGGCGATCCGCAACATCCGCAAGATCACGCGGACCATGGAGTTGATCGCCACGGCACGCTTCAAGAAAGCGCTCGACCGCGCCGTCGAGGCGACGGCCTACACTCAGAAGATCGCCGAGCTGGCTGCCGACCTGAGCGCGAGCGCTACCAACATCACCCACCCGCTGCTGGAAAAGCACGAGGAGGTCAGCAACACCCTGCTCCTGGTGATCTGCTCCAACCGCGGCCTGTGCGGCGGCTACAACGCCAGCATCTTGCGTGAAGCGAACCATCATTTGAAGGGGATTCAAGCAGAGTCCGTGCCCCTGCATCTGGAACTGTCCGGCAAGCGGGCCATCACTTACTTCCGCTTTCAGGGCGTACATGCGGAGCAGACCTTCACCCACTTGGAGGACAAGCCTAAGTTCGAAGAGGTGGAAGAGCTGGCCAACCGCTACATCGCCGCCTACACGGCTCACAAGATCGACCGGGTCGAAGTAGCTTACATGAAGTTCCTCAACGCCGCCCGGCAGACGCCGGTGGTTGAGACTTTGCTGCCTTTGAGTGCGCCATCCACGAGTCGGAGTACAGAGCTAGCCAGGCAGCATCCGATAGAATACGAGTTCCTGCCCAGCGCTGCGACATCCTGGAAGAGATTCTGCCGGTGTCGTTCAAAGTCCGGCTGTTCAAGTGCTTCCTTGACGCGGCGGTGAGCGAGCAGATTGCCCGGCGGGTTGCCATGAAGGCGGCCACGGAGAACGCCGAGGACATGATCAAGCGCTTGACCCGGCAGTACAACCGGGCACGGCAGGCCCAGATTACGAAGGAGATCGCGGAGGTCATTGGCGGAGCGGAGGCACTGAAATAACACCAGACGATTCGGCACAACTTGGCGTGGCCCACAGCGGAACCAGACCATGATTCAACTGGCACACAAGGCAGGCGAATCCGGTGAAGCAACATCTGGAGGCCCTGCACACGAGCAGTCAACTGACGGTCACTTTTCCGCCAGATGTATCGGCGTGAGGCCGCCATGGTGAAGCCGGAAAAGGTAATTGCGACCTTGCATCAAGCTGGTGTTTGCTGCGTGCTGATGGGGACTCATGGTTTGGGTGGCTACCGTAGCGAGCCACGGGCGACGCAGGATGTAGACGTGTTGGTGAAGAAGAAAGATATTCGCAAGGCAGTGCGAGCGCTGCGTGCAGCCTACCCCAAGTTGCTGGTACAGGATACTCCGGTGGTAACTCGGTTCATCGACCCAGCTACCGACAAACCGGTCATCGATGTGATGAAGCCGACCCAGCAGGTGTATCAGGTGGTGTTTCGGTACACCATACCGGTTGGCAAGACGCACCGCATTCCGGACCTGGAGATGGCTCTTGCTTCGAAGTTCGCAGCGATGGTGTCACCCAATCGCACGGCGGCCAAGAAAATGATGGATGCGAGTGATTTCATCGATGTCTTCAATCATAACCGAAGCTGACATCGATCTGAGAAACTAAAGCGTCTGGGCGACAAGGTGTATCCCGGCGGGCGGCGACGAGATCCTCCAAATTGTGGAAGACATCGACGCCGGACGCACGATTCAGTTGTAATGATTCTGAGATTACGGAGTGATAATGGTTACAGCGACAGCTAACGGCCAGAAGACCGGCCGCATCGTACAGGTGATCGGCTCGACCTTCGATGCCGAATTCGAAGAAGGTCACCTGCCGGAGATTTACAACGCTCTCAAGGTCGATGCCGACTACAAGGGCGTGCCGATCCATCTCGTCGGCGAGGTCCAGCAGCATCTGGGCGGCAATCGGGTGCGTTGCGTGGCCCTGGGCTCGACCGACGGCCTTGTCCGCGGCATGCAGGTGACCGACACCGGCGCTGCGGTCAGCGTGCCGGTCGGCAAGGAGACCCTGGGCCGGGTTTTCAACCTGCTCGGCGAGCCTATTGACGGCCGCGGCCCGGTCAATGCCACAGAGACGTCGGCCCATCCATCGTGAGCCGCCGGCTTTCGCTGAGCTGTCTTCCAAGACCGAAATGTTCGAGACCGGCATCAAGGTCATCGACCTGTTGACCCCGCTGGTCCGCGGCGGCAAGGCCGGCCTGTTCGGCGGCGCCGGGCTGGGCAAGACGGTCATTCTCACCGAGTTGATCGCCCGCATCGCCAGTCAGCACGGCGGCTATTCGGTCTTTGCCGGCGTCGGCGAACGTACCCGCGAAGGCAACGACCTGTGGCTGGAAATGCAGGAGACCAAGATCGGCAAGACCGATCGGCAGGTGCTCTCGCAGACCGCGATGGTCTTCGGCCAGATGAACGAGCCGCCCGGCGCCCGTCTCCGCGTGGCCCTGTCCGCGCTGACCATGTGCGAATGGTTCCGCGACTCGACCGGGGCCGACACGCTGCTGTTCGTTGACAACATCTTCCGTTTCTCGCAGGCCGGCTCGGAAGTGTCGGCCCTCCTCGGCCGCATGCCGAGCGCCGTCGGTTACCAGCCGACCCTGGCCACGGAAATGGGCGAATTGCAAGAGCGGATCACCAGCACAGCACGCGGCGCCATCACCAGCGTGCAGGCGGTGTATGTGCCGGCCGACGATCCGACCGACCCGGCCCCGGCCAACGCCTTCCAGCACCTGGACGCCTTCATCTACCTGGAACGGGGCATTTCGGAGAAGGGCATCTACCCGGCCATCGATCCGCTGGCCTCCAACAGCCGAATTCTCGACCCGCAGTACGTCGGCGCCGAGCATTACGCGGTCGCTCGCCGGGTGCAGCAAATCCTCCAGCGCTATCGTGAACTGCAGGACATCATCGCCATTCTCGGCGTGGAGGAGCTGAACGAAGAAGACAAGCAGGTGGTGCATCGTGCCCGCCGCATCGAGCGTTTCCTGTCGCAGCCGTTCATCGTCGCCGAGGCGTTCACGAACCGTCCCGGCAAGGTGACGCCGCTGGCCGACACGATTCGCAGCTTCAAGGAATTGTGCGACGGCAAGTGGGACCATCTGCCTGAGAGTGCTTTCATGTACGTCGGCGGCATCGAAGAGGCCGCCGAGCAGGCCAAGCGCATGGCGGGCGAAGGGAAATAACAACGGAATCACGCCAGCGAGGGCTGCTGCGAAGGAAATAATGATGGATGCGAGCGGCAAATCAGTCCAATGTGTTCTGGTCACCCCCGAGCGGGCGGTGCTGGACGAGCCTGTCGATTTTGTGGCCCTGCCGATGTGCGATGGCGAGTTGGGCGTTTTGCCCGGCCGGGCGCCGCTGATCGGCCGGTTGGGTTGCGGCGAGCTGCGCATCCGCCGCAATTCGGACGCGCCGTTATTATGTCGATGGCGGTTTCGCACAGATTCGCGGCAACGTCGTGACCGTGTTGACCCCGCAAGCCGTCCCGGCCGACAAGATCAATACGGCCGCCGCCAACCAGGCCCTGGAGTCGTCTCATACACTGGCAACGACGCCGGAGGCACAACAGGCTCAGTTCAAGGCTCAGGAACGATCCCGTGCTCAGCTTCGCGTTGCACGGCATGCACAAAGTGAATCAACGGGCTAGAATAGAAGTGGTAATCAATCTGAGGTTCGGGCCATGCCATTGACCATCTACCGACGAGATTCTGAAAGAAGCGGGTCTCGACGTGCCGGACGGCAGCAGCTGCAATTGCCTGGTGCGAGTGTTCGACGCGTGGCAGAAGACTACCTTACCCCGTGGCCATTTCGTGCCCGCTCGATGGCCGTTGGCGGCGAAGAAGGCACTCGTGCATGTTTCGTGATCAGCGGAAATCTCAAGCGCACGCTTCTCCAATCGTTCCCTCACCGTCGCCGGTATCTCCATCGACTCGAACTGATGATCGCCCATCATCCGGATGAAGAAGACATGACACACGCTTGCGGCTTCGCTGTTACGATGAGCCGAGGCTGAAGCCTGCGCGGGATTCCGCAGGCTGAAGCCTGCGGCCCTCGCTTTCACGTATTTGGAATACACATCCACCGTCTCACGCGCCATCCTATCCGCATGGAAGCGCTGTTGCACGGCCTCTTTTCCCTTGCGGCCCAGCTCGGCCCGCTGGGCAGGGTTCTCCAGCAGTTGACGCAGCCCTCGTGCCAAATCTGCGGGGTCATCAGGGTTGACAAGCAGTCCGCCGCCAGTTGCCTCGATCAATTCCGGGAACGAACCATGCCGCGGCTGCACCACGGGAACGCCGTTGGCCAGCGCTTCAAGAACATACAACCCCTTCGGCTCCCGACAAGTCGCCGGCACGGATAGCACGTCGAGACTTTGAAGAAAGCGGCACCTTACTGGCGTGGTCCGGCGATTCGATATGCTCGAAATCACCGGCCAGACCGCTCTCGTGTATGCGCTTCCGAATGTCCTCAAGATAGGGCCTGTGCTTTTCTCCCAGCCAGCCGGAGACGCGCAGCCGGCACGGCGGCGCTCCCGGAGTTTGCCGCAAGATACGAAAAGCCTCGGTTAGAACGTGCAGCCCCTTCTCGGGGCAGATGCGTGCGAAGTAGCCAATCGTAAAGGGCTGTCTGTCTTCGGCGTGCGGAGGTCGTAAGCCACCCGGTGATGTACCATGGCCCGCCAGGTTCAAGCCGGGGTAAACAACCTCGATCCGTTCCCGTGGAATGTCCAGATACTCCGCCATGAATTGGGCATAGTCTGCACTCGTCGTAATGAAGCCGTCAACTTGTCGGCTGTACACCCGGATCATTTGCAACGCCTGGCCTCGGAACGGCTCAGGCAAGGCTTCCAGAAAAACGTCGTCTCCTTGCAAGGCGCACAGGATCGGAACGCCGATCCGTGCGCTTAATTTCGCCGACCAGGCCGGACAGCAAGACGTTGGTCAGATTGACGATCTCGGGCTTCAAGTCGTTTGCCAGCCAGGAAACAAGCTTCCCGATCTCCTTGCGCTGATGGCCGTGTGCGCCCTTCAGCATCGACACGGTCAATTCGCCTAACTCTTCCGCGTCGGTCTTGGCGGCCCAGCGCGACACGAAGCCAAGCAAGCTGTGCGCGTCGAGCAGCCGGTCCAGAGTCCAGGGCGTGTGCCGGAACAGAGCGAGCTTCTGTTGCAGGTAGACGTTGATCCCGCCGAAGAAGACGCGTTTCTGGCTGACGTCGGGTTCATCGGTGCGGATGGGAGTGTAGGTAGGGACCAGCACGGCATCGTGTCCCTGAGCAATGAGGGCCGACACGAGGGTGTTGTCGTGGAGGCAACTGCCACAGTACATGCCGGCGGCGCCGGCGGTGATATAAGCGATTCTCATGTTGCGAGCCGGCTGATCAGACCACTCAACTGGGTTGCACTCAGAGAAGAGGAACTAGCCTCTCGCTCTTCACGGCTTCAAGCGTCGCCGCCAATAACCCGGACGCCGCCGTCCGTGAGCAACAGCAACTATCAGGACGTGAGCAGCATCAGGTTGGTGAAAAAACACCACGTAGGGAAAGCGGCGCACTCGAACCCAGCGGCACATCTTGCCGAACGTAGGCCATCGCTGTGGGTCGGCCGCAATATTTTGGAGGGCAAGGTCTATCTCGTTGCGGAAAGCTCCGACCAGGGAACCACGTCACAAGGAGACTTTTCAAAATCTCGAATCCGCTCCTCAAGTTCCTTCTCCCATTCGTCATCAAACACTTGCGTTTCCTCGGGAGACAGGCTGTCGAGCAGGCGTTCGACAACCATCATCCGCTCCGCATCCGGCAAACGCAATGCCGCATCGACAACAGCTTGACTATCCGTGCTCATCAAACAACCTCATTGCTGACGGCTATCAAGATCCCTTCTTGTTACTTTATCAGGGACGTCTCCGTTTGTGAATCTCTTTTATTCGAGACAACAAACGTTTCCCTTGCCTGTACCAATTACCAAACATCCCTTCCCCACCGCCGGCGAAGCCGAGATCGGCCCGCCCAGGTCTGATCTTCTGCACGAGCATCCCCTTGCCCAGCTCGAGCACGTAGAGCTTTCCGTCACTGGAGCCGACGTAGACGTACTTGCCGGCAATCACCGCGGAGCTGTCCACCTGGCCCTCCGTGGCAAAACTCCAAACTTCTTTGCCGGTCGTGCGGTCCAAGGCGTAGACATTATTGTCCCGGCTGCCGACGATCACCAGTTTCTCGGTCACGGCCGCCGAAGCATAAAAACCCTGCTTCATCTTTTCCGCCTCAAACTCAAACTTCCACAGGACCTTGCTCTTCTTCCAGTCGATGGCCATGACCTGATCCGCCATCGTGCCGACATAGAGCTGGTCGCCCATGACCGCTGCACTGGCCCCGGCCTGACCGTCCAGATCGACTGTGGATAGCTTTGCCCAAGAATAGTCCGCACACCACAAGAGCCTGGTTAGCGGATGGTCAGTAGACACTACCAATTGTGTGGCAATGTAATTCTTGGGCAAAGCCACGGATAGTTCCTTGCCGTTGGCGGTGTCGACAACGTGCAGTGATCTGTCACAGCCTGCCACGAACGTGAGATCACCGGCGACGGCAGGGGAACCGTTGACAGGCCCATTGGTCTTGAACTTCCACACCTCCTTGCCCTCCTTTGACAGGCAATAGAGGTTCTCATCCCAGGAGCCGAACAGGATATTATCGCCGGCGAAGTTCGCTCCCGACGCGATCTCGGCTCTGGTCTTGAATGTCCAGCATTTCTTGCCGGTGGCTGCATCCACGCAATGAAACATGCCGTGCGAATCTCCGACGTAAACACAATCGCAGCGCACGCTAACCGGGGCCTTGATTGGGCCGGCTTTGTATTTCCACTTTTGTTGGCCGGTTTTCAGGTCGATAGCATAGAGGTGTTCGTCCGTGCAGCCGACATACACAGTGTCGCCAATGATGGCAGCCGTGCTCTCGATACTGTCCTTGGCCTGGAATTTCCAGCGCACTTTGAGCTGTGCCGGCAATTGCAGGGCAAACACATCAGAATCTGCAACCCCATCAGCAACAATTGTTTGTGTTAATGAGCCAAGCGGCGCCCCCGCCGGCGCAGCTCCCTGTGCCCCAATGCCTTGCACGATCAGGTGCGTTTGCGCTATCGGCGACATTGTGTCGGCCACGCCTGTTTGGGAGCCATTGCCGCGGAAGAGTCGCCAGTCGGAAGTCGCGGTGGCAAGGTTGGCCATCACGTTGAACGTCGGTGGCTTCGAGAGCAGGTGTTTTCCAAAATCTCCAGAAGGCAAGTGGGACGGCTATCACGACAATCAAGACGGCTATCGCGACAATCAACAGGAACAGCCAGGCCAGGTTTCTTCCGCGTAGAGGTGTCATGACACTGCCTTTCCACGAAGCTCTTCTTCTACCACTCATATCTTCATCAGTGGGCTCCTGTGGCGGGATCTCTACAGAGCGACGACCTCGACTTGCAAGGTCTCTTTTACCGGATGATCGCTATCCAGGAGGTGATCAATGGCATCCAGCGTTGTAGCGTGGAAGTAGCGCTCTCCACATTCCTGACAAACCTCGGCAAGCACGTTCTCAATCACGTAAAGACGCCCTTTGTAAGAGTGGTGCTTCTTGACGCGGCGGGGTTTGGTCTGGCCTTGGCAAGAATCACAAAACATTTCATTCCTCTTTGGTCCTTTTTTTCTCAATCCTTTGCCTGCGAATCTCGCGCATGGCGGAGCGATCGAACAGGTCGGTCCCACAATGGGAGCAATGGTAGCGAGACAGGTCATGTATTACTGTGCCGTCCAACAGTGTACAGTCTCCTTGAACCTTGCCCAGCGAATCTGTTCCACACTCCGGACAAGGTAAGAGCTTGGCAGAAAGCGTAGCAGCACGGTTAGCTCGTGCTTTTCTTGGAAGAGATGAGGACATAGAACACCTCCTGACCACCTTTCTTCACGATCTTCCCCTTCGTATAGATCACCGTTCCGTCGTATGTCACGCCAACGAGGACATATAAATACTCTCGCTCCCCCGTTTCGGGATTGGCGGAGCGAAGGCGCTTGATGATCGCTGGTGCATTCAGGATGGCTTCGGCTACCAGGTCTCCGTCCAAGTCATCCTGGGCCATTTCGTCTTCGGCCTTCTTCGTGAACAGAAGCTTTCCTCTCAATACCAGCCGCTTAATGGTTTGCAAAACGTCCACTCGCTCTACTCCATCAAGACGTCTACCGTCATCAGTATACCCCAATCGTCGTCGCCGCAAAGCCGCGATACGGCCGCACCCCGCTCGCCCTCATGAGGGCAAGGATTCTCCGTACAGGATGTACCAGTTGTTCTCGGCGGCTTTCCGGAGCTTCTCTTCCGACTGCAAGGCGGCCGTGGTTTCGCGCAGCCGGCGAATCAGTGTCTCCTTGTCGAGCCGCGGCGCCAGCACACGCAGGTCATCACGGTCCTTTTCACGGCTGCTGAATAGCTTGCTGAGGAAGACATCGTAAGCATCGACGAGGTAAACTTGCAGGCGTCCAAACGGCGCCAGCGAATGCAGCCGCTGCTCCCAGCCCGCCGGCAAGTAATGAGATTGAAAGTGGGCCAATTGCAAACCATAGCGATTCCTCAGCCCGGCCAGTTGACCATGCAGCGTCCGCACCTCGGCCGGCACTTCGTCTACCACGTCGATGTCTTCGGTCTTCCGCGAGATGAGACCGGGCAGAATCAGTGCGACCGAACCACCGACGTTCAAGCGCACGGTGCGCGTCAGGAGGGAACCAAGTTCGCGCAAGAACTGAGCAACTTCCTCGGGGTCCGTCTTTTCCACAATACGCTCCATGAGTGAGGGGAAACCGGGCCGCTCAAAACTCTCGCGACCGATGGCTTCAAGTTCGTGCCGGGCAGGGCACGTGGAAAGCCATGCTGCCAGCCGCTCCTCTCCCCAGTGTTGGCGAAGCGCCTCAAGACTGTCGCGAATCAGCAAACGAGTGCGGTAGTCCAGCGGCTGCTGTTCGACCTGATAGAGAATGGCTTCGGCCAGCTCGGAGGGATCCACCTCCGGCCGTCCTTGCACCAAACTCCACAAGTCGATAGTCCGTACAGCCATCACTTATTTTCAATCGCGTAAAGTTCCGAGCTCGTCATGAAGTAAAGCACACCATTCACCGCCACCGTAGGGCCTTTCATCGCCTTGTCCATCTTGATGCCGACCAGCAGCAGCTTTGCCCAAGAATAGTCCGCACACCACAAGAGCTTGGTAAGCGGAGGGCCCGTAGACACTACCAATTGTGGGGCAGTGTAATTCTTGGGCAAAGCCCCCGGCAGCTTCTTTTCCTTGCCGTGGGCGAAGATATTCATCTGGCCGTTGTCGTCACCCAGGTAAATCTTGCCGTCTACCCAGTACGGCGAGGCCCAGGTGGGCGTTTTCAAATCGTGCTCCCAATATTTCTTGCCGGTCTTGGCATCGAGGCAGTGCAAGAAGCCGTCGAGTTCGGCGACATAGAGTAGACCGTCATGAATGGCACAAGTGCTGAGCGTTCGGCCAAAGACAAAATCGCGGAATCCACCCTGCGGGGCCGGGCCGTCGTAACGCCAGACGACGCCGGAGTTCTTGTTGGATTCAACCTTGCCGTCGTTTACTACTTCGGAAGAGATGTCGCCCACTTTCGTCGCGTCGATGCACCAGAAATGGCCTTCGCCGGCGCCTTCATCCGGGTTCCGGCCAACACCAACATAGATCTTGTCATCATAAACCACTGGCGTGGCCATGATGTAGTTGCGGTTGCCGCTGCTTAGCTTGAACTCCGATTTCTTGGGGTTGCAGTCGAACTTCCAGATGAGCGTGCCCTTCGCCGGCTCGAAAGCATAGAGCCAGCCGTCGCCGCCGGGGAAGATGACTTGCGGCTTGCCCTTGATCTCGCCATATGCAGGGTTCGACCACTGCCCTTCCATGATCTTGTCGCCGGGCGAGTTGTCCTGCCAGGCGAGCTTGCCGGTGTTCTTGTTGACGGCGATGAAGCTCGGCGCCTTGGGCGCGACCACCTTGGGCGGATTCCCTGCGCCTCCCAGGCCGTTGCCCGTGATCGCGAATACCAGATCGCCGACAACGAGTGGAGAGCACATGGCGAGAAAGCGCGGCGACACTCCCAACTCCTTCATCATGTCCAGCCGCCAGATACTCTTGCCGTCGGCGGTTCCGGCACAGACCAATTCGCAACGGTTGCTCACGTAGAAGAGACGGTCGCCTTCGACGGCAGGGCTGGATGCGATGCCCTGATGTTCCCAATCCAGGTCGTTGTTGCCAAGCTTATCGTGTGCTGCCTGCCAGAGGAATTTCCCCGTCGCGGCGTCGAAGCACATGACCACGCCCTTGTCGATGGGAATGAGCTTCCCCTCACTGTCTAGTACAGGCTTTCCTTCTTTGTCTTTTTTCACATAGCTGGGATCACGCGGTCTCTCGTTGTTTGTCCCGACGTACACCTTGCCGCCGGCAACCACTGGACCGCCGTAGGAGGTATTGCCCAACGCGGCGACCCACTTGATGTTCTTCTCTTTGCCTTTTTCGATGCTCCAATCGCTCGGAACGTTCTTCTCCACCGTATTGACCATGTTGCGCTGCGGCGTGCCGCCGAACATGGACACGGCGGCAGCATCCCCGTCTTTGGCCGCCTTTTCCGCGCCGACCGAGCAAAAGCAGCCAGCCCCCAACACCACAACCAACAACCCCAAACCACAACGATTCATCGGTACTCCTTCGGGTTAGCACTTACCACTTACCACTCACCACTCACCACTCACCACTCACCACTCACCACTCACCACTCACCACTCACCACTCACTTCTTCTCACTAATGTCGAAACAGAAAAGCAACTCCTGGTCGCGGAGATACAGCTTGCCGTTGGCGATAACCGGATGCGTCCAGGTGCCGCCGCGTGGCCTGCGCAGCTTGGATAGCTCCGGAATCTGAAACTGCCCATTGGCCTTCCAGCCGTCCGGACTTGCCTCGATCAGCATCACCTTGCCGGCTTTCTCACCGTACAGATAGAGTTGGCCGCCGGCATAGACAATCGAACCACGTTCATTGAGCTTTCGCTTTTCGGACCATTTTTTCAAGCCGGTCTTGAACTCCTGGCACAACCAGCCACAGTCATCTGAGTGACCATACACAAAATCACCGGCCAGGACCACGCCGCCGTGCAGGTTGGACATGTCCGTGTTGTTGTAAACGGGGGTGGCAGCGACCTTCGGACCATTAGCCGTCAGCTTGAGAAGGTCACAGCCTCCGCCCGCTCCGGCAGTCACGTAGAGCAATCCATCATGGAAGAGAGGCGTCGATGCCACAATGTCGGTGAGCGGCGCCGGCCGGAGGTGCGACCAAAGGAGATCGCCATTCGTGGCCGCCACGCCGAACGCGCCGCGGTTGGTCAGCACTACATAGTGCCGCACGCCTCCAACCTCGACCGCGATGGGAGCGGCATACGTTGCCCGATCGGTCAGCTCCTTGCTCCGCCAGAGCACGTTGCCGGTCTTCTTGTCGAGCGCTGCTACGGTCCCCTGCTTGCCGCCCGGCACACAGATGAGTTTCTCACCAGCAACGAGCGGCGCCCAGGCAAATCCCCAGCCGACTACCGGCTCGCCCGGTTTTGAACCCGGCCCGCCACCGACCGGATCCACCTCGGCGCCCAGTTCCTTGGGTAGATCTTTGCGCCACACTTCCTTGCCGTCGGCCGTCTTGACGCAGATCAGGATACCTTGCCCGCCCAGAGCGTACAACAGGTCACCGTCAACAGTCGGCGTGGCAATCGGGCCTTCATTCCAGATATTATTTTTCCAGGTGAAAATCGGTCCGATCTTGACTGACCATTTCTCCGTAGGCGGATTGGCTTTGAGATCGAGAGCGTAGACGTATTCATCGCCGTCACGGCCTCCTGCCATATACAGCCGGTCGCCGACGATGGCGGGCCCGGAGAAGCCTACGCCGGCATTCTTGTAGGTCCACACGAGCGCTGGCCCGCTCATTGGCCAGGTCTTGAGAAGGCCGGTTTCCGAGGAAATGCCGTCGCGGTTAGTGCCACGGAACTGTGGCCAGTCGGCGCCAGCGCCAAACCCACAAGGCAGGCGGCAAGAGGAAACAGCCAACGGGTTTTCATCGTCATCCCTCTTGACGCACAAAGGTAGGGAACCCTGAGGCAGGAACATCGGCAAGCCTTTTTAGTATATTGCCGGGATGCGCCCTTGCCAAGTACACCACTTGCCGAGCGGGATCGGCTGGGGCCGGCTCGGTTGTATCTTGAGATCAAAACGGAGAACTGGATTGCGGATGCGTGAGGACAAGCTGCCCTTCCAGCCGGTCAGAACAGGGTCGACATGCCGACGAGCTTGGCGGCGATGGTAGTGCGTTCTCGGGTGTGCAAACCTGCTGGTGGGTCTGTTGAAAAATGTAACTCCCCCCTTCTATGGCGCGTGAAATAACTTGCCATCCGGCGCGATGTGAACGTCCTTTTTCTTGTTGTCCGTGGTGATGATCTGCAGCGCATAGCCTGTTGGCGCGCTCACAGTATTCGTCATCTGTTCCGCCTTCAAGATCGTGGCTCCTGGATACTTAGTTTTAACGGCCGTGATCACGGCATCCGGCAGGAGGTTCACGGGAGTTTCCAGGGTGACGAGGACATGCACGGTCACGATTTTGAAGACCAGGTCGAACGTGCTGTTGTCCTGCTTATTCCTGACGGTCACTACGATATGACGGCCAGCTTCATGAGAAGCCTTGACCGGAACGACGTTCGGGAACGTCGTGGCCAAGGTCTGGTTGATGTCGTCAGGCAGCTTGCTGATAGGGATCTCACCGGCTCGCACCGCCGTTGTCGAGATCAACAGTCCCAACGCAGCAACACACGCCAGTTTACTCAGGATGCACATCATCGTTCTCCCATGTCTTGAGAAATGCTTCGCAGCCGCCAGCCAACGCACTGGAGCGACCGCCATTCAGCAAGTATTACAAACGAGGAAAGTGTCTCTGTCAAGACCCTGAACAGAAAAAGGCATTGTCAAAGGGAATGCGAGCGATATGACGCACTCCCATTCCTGCCGCGTTCAAGCCGTAATAGAATTAAACCATCGCCTCGGTCTGCGCCTGGAGAAGTGCATGCCGATGGGACATCACCATACGAGTGCTCTGCTGATTCTGGCGATCATTGTTGCTGGATCGTTCCTGGTTCCGGTATCCAATGCGGACGAAGCCACGTTGCGCGACGGCACGCGCCTCCAGGGCCGGCTTGAGCTTACCGAGGAAGGCCGCTGGCGTTTTGCCGCGACGAACCGGCCGGCCGCGCTGATCCGCGGAAGAGGCTGGCCGTGTGATTTTCCCGGCGGCGGCTCTGCCACCCTTCCGGTGCGGCACCGTGCATCGTGTGCAGTTGGCCGGCAACCAGCACCTGACCGGGGAGCTTGTCGGACTGGATGAGAAGGAACTCCGGTTGCGGACGGCCTGGTCGGAACAGCTCTCAATTCCTCGGCACGCGCTGCTCGCTATCGAGCAGTTGCCCGGCTGGCTGACTTTCCACGACGACGATTTTGAGACTGACTTGAAGGCGTGGACACTGACCGGGCAGCCGGCGCTGAGCGACCGGCAACACACTTCCGGCGAGCGCAGCCTTCTTATTGACAGGCCGGGGCAGGCCGCGGAATACACCCTGCCCACGCCCCTTGAGTTTGGCCGCGCCGGCATCAACTTTCACGATCCGGGGAACACGGCGGGCGCTCGCTGGGTCGTCGAGGCCGAATTCGTCAAAGGTGACGTTGTACATGCCGTCAAGGTCACGGTCGCTGGAGAGTCCGACAAATACATAGCCGAAGCATTCCGAGCGCCCGACATGCTCCGGGACGTGCCACGGGCTTCAGGCTGGCACCGGCTCGAGATACGTTTCAGCGGCGAATACATGTTGTCCGGCGTGGACAATGCCGTGCTTGCGAGTTGGAAGCATGGCCCGGAGGGATCATTACGCAAGCTGCGCATAAGCTGTGTTGCACAGGCCGGCGTGACGACAGCGCGCGGCGAGGTCTTCTTCGACGATTTCAGTCTGGCACGCAGCCTCGATGTGCTTCCTCATCGAGTCGAAGATGCAACCCAGGACGAACTATGGCTCGCTTCCGGAGATCAATTGTTCGGCCAGGTGCTCCGGGCCGACCGCCGGACGATCCGGTTCCGTAGCCGGTCCGATACCCGAACATTTGCCTGGGGAGAAGTGCGCGGCATCTTCCTGCGAAATGAAGTTCCTCCTGTGGCGGCTGGTTTGAAACCGGCCCCACACCCGACCGAAGGGGAGCACGTGCGCATCTGGCTGCGGCCGGGGGTGGGTGCCGCAACCGATGAGTTGGAAGGAGTTTTGTTGGCTCTCGACGACAAACACGTGACGATCCGGCATCCGCTTCTGGGTAAGATGGAGATTGAGCGTGGCCGGCTGCACCGCCTTGACTGGTTGTTCCACGGCCGACGGTGATAAGTTGACATATGTGGTCATTAGTCCTTGGTCATTAGTCATTAGGAATCTTGCCTTCAGCCGTAAAGATAACCTGTCCAAGCATGGGTCAGCATGTAGAAATGACTAAGGACTAATGACCAAGGACTAATGACCAAAGGAGGATTATCAGTGAAGACATTGCTGCGGATGGCGTGGATGAAGAACACGGTTGCCGCCGGCGTTTTGGCGGTCTGTTTGGTTGGTTCGGTTCGGGCAGCCGACCCTGGTCCTGACCTGAAGGATTTCCAGGCAACCCGTGACAAGGCCGTGGAGTATCTCCGGAAACATCAGAGCGACGACGGCAGCTTCTCCGCCAAGCTCGCCGGGCCAGGCGTGACGGCACTCGTCGTCGCCGGGATGCTGCGCAACGGGTTCAGCGCGGACGATCCGATGGTTAGCAAGGCGATGGCCTACATGGAAAAGCGGGTGCAAAAAGACGGCGGCATCTACGACAAGGGATTGGCCAACTACACGACGTGTGTGGCGCTGATGGCCTTCCAGGAGGCGAACAAGGGCGGGAAGTACGATGCGGTCATCAAGAATGCCGCGCAGTTCCTCAAGGGGCTGCAAGTAGACGACAGCAAGGCGGAGGCCAAGGAGCCCCAGTTCGGCGGCGTCGGCTACGACGGACAGAAACGGCCCGACATGTCCAACACGGTCTACTTTGTCGATGCGCTGCTGGCATCCGGTGTGCCGAAGAACGATCCGGCTGTACAGCGAGCCCTGACTTTCCTGGGCCGCTGCCAGAACCTGCCCGGCGAACACAACGATCAGCCCTTCGCCAAGAAGACCAGCGCCGACGACAAGGGCGGCTTCACCTACACGCCCCTCGACCCCGATGATAGTCCGCACAAGACCGCGGATGGCGGGTTACGCTCGGCCGGCTCCATGACCTATGCCGGACTCAAGAGTTTCCTCTATGCCGGCGTGGGCAAGGACGATCCCCGCGTCAAGGCGGCCATCGACTGGATTCGCCGGCACTACACGTTGAAGGAGAACCCCGGCCGCGGTCAATCCGGAGTCTTCTATTACTATCACACGTTCGCCAAGGCGATGGATGCGCTGGGGGAGAACACCTTCGAGGACAAGGACAGCATCAAGCACGACTGGCGCCGCGAGTTGTTCGACACGTTGAAATCGCGGCAGCGCAACGACGGTAGCTGGAGCAACGAGGCGAACAAGGAGTTTGGCGAGAACGATCCGAATTTGGCCACGGGATTTGCATGCTGACTCTGAGTTACTGCCAGCCGCCCAAGAAGTGAATTTCTGTACTTCCAAAAAACCCATTAGCCACGGATGAAACACGGATGAAACACGGATAAGAGGAAGAAAGATCACAAGAATCCAAAGAAAACCACTCCTTATTCTTATCCGTGTTTCGTCCGTGTTTCATCCGTGGCTGGATTTTGGAACTACTGAATTTGTGTTTGCCCTCTCGTGCCCACGGAGGACCGTGGGCACGAGGACAAGTCTCCAAGACTTCGGAAGTCTGTCGGGTCTGGAAGTCCAATGGCCGGGTCATTCATCCTTGGCCTTGGGCTTCTCGGGTTCCTTCTTCTCCTTCTTCTCGCTTATCTTGGCCTTGTGTACGTCGCTGGCCAGCTTCACGAGAGTCAGCTTCGTGTCGCAGCGCAGCTTCAGTGCCTTGCCGCCTTCGACCGTGATGCTGATCTTGTCGCTGCCTTTTTCCTTGGCGAAGGCCTCGGCGGCCTTGGCGACCGCGGCGTCTGGGCACATGGCGAGCAGACGAGCCACGGACACGTCCACGCGCAGCGGCATGGCTGCCTTCGGCTTGGCGGCCAGAGCTTCCTTGAGAGCGTCGAGGCCCTTGTCGCCCAGGGCGACCAGAACGGCATCCGGGCGGATAGCGAAGTAGACGGGATTGTCACCCAGGACGCGGCGGAAGTTGGCGTCGGCCTTCTTCTGGACATCGATGCGATGAATGGCAACGTCGCCGGCTTTGTCCGCGTCGAGCTTGACGAGTTCCTGCACGTCCGCAGGCAGGCCCTTCACCAGGACGGGAAGCGCCTTCTCCAGCGCTTGCCATCCTCCAGGTTGCGGGCGGCGACCACGGTGTAAAGCTTGTCTTTCGAAGGGCCGCGCACATCGATCGCCAGGTCCGCATCCCCCAAGGTCTTGAACTGCGGCTCCAGGGCCTTCATGACCTTGGTGAGCTGTTCGCGCTTGGCCGGGTCTTTCACCTTTTCCACATGGTTGCGGGCGTTCTCTTGCATGAGAGGAACAAGGGCCTTGGTCAAGTCCTCGGGATAGACAGTCCGTCCCAGGATGCTGACAGCCGAATCGCTGCCAATCAGCCCGGCAAAGCGGCTTGTCAATTTGCCCTGATCGGCAATGAAGGCGGCCAGCTTGGTTCCGGGCTTGGCGGTCAAGCTCGCCTCGGCAACCAGGTCGTTGGTCTTCTGATCAATGGTGAGGCGGACATTAAGCTCGCCGCCTTCATTGATGACGGCGGCGATTTCCTTCGCCTTGACGTCGATGACGGCAGCCCGGAGCTTCCTTTCCAGCTCGGTCTCGCGCGGCATCTTCTTCTCTTTCAGCTTGCTCAAACGCTGCTCCATCCGGGCAATGCCTTCTTTCTTGACCTTGTCGGGAATCTGGTCGATGTGCAGCGTGAGGGAGGCGACCACGTTCGGGTCGGCCGCGAGCAGCTTCGCCGGGTCGAGCAGCTTACCCTTGGCAAGCGCGTCCGGCTTCTGGCACGTCACGTAGACATATTTCTTGACAATACGGAAGTAGACGGGAACCGAGGAATCCTTGACCGGTACCGTCACCTTGTAAACGTCGTCCGCGCCCTTCTCGGCCTTCAATTGCAGGGTTGTCAAGACCCCCAGGAAAGCCTTTTCATCGCGGATAGGAACCAGGGCCACCATGTTCTCGCGAGGATCGCTCGTGGCGAACGTGGCGTACAAGCCGAACGGCTCCTTGGTGTCGATGCCGTCGATCACCTTCGAGGATCTCACCAATGCCTCGATCAGCTTGGCCTGGTCGCCTCGGTCCGTGAGGTTAGCCAGGTACTTCATGTGGGCGAACGAGCTGTCGATGGACTGCACCTGGATCACCAGGTCGGGCGTGGTAACAGGGTCTGCTGCCCTGGCCTGGATCGGCACAGCGACCAGGCAGAGCAAAGCCAAACAGGGGAACAACCGTTTCAACATGAATCAACTCCTTTGCTAGGAAAAGTAAGCACTCGAAAAACATACCAACCGGCACAACCCATGCGCCGGCTGCGGGTATATAACTCAATACCCTCAATACTCGCTCTGGGATTCAAGAGCGATCCCTCATCTTGCTCGGCGCAAGGGGGCCGGCACCAACTCCGTCCCTGACTCCTAACAGGAAAGGATGAAGGATGAATCAGACGAATTGCGTTTATGTTTCGTTTATTGTGCTGTCATACACGGTAAACGAAAAGGGGCAGGTTTTGATAAACGAAATAAACGCAATAAACACAATAAACGAAACAAATGAAACGAGAACCACTCCGAGACTCGGCCGGTATGGACTCTGGTTCCCTGTCGGGTAGTGTCCGGGTTGGCGAATGCAGAAAGCCGGTTTCTCAAAGAAACCGGGTTTCTCGTTCCCACGGTCTGCCGTGGGATCGAGGAGAAAATGAACGGACACCATTATTCCCCATTGATCCTGCACCCCGGCAGTGCCTTTCGCAGTTCCTTCAGCCCCTCGTCCGTCACCCGGGTGCTGTCAAGGTACAGTGTTTGCAAGCTCTTCAGCCAGGCCAGTTCCTTCAGCCCCTCGTCCGTCACCCGGGTGCTGTCAAGGTACAGTGTTTGCAAGCTCTTCAGCCCGGCCAGTTCCTTCAGCCCCTCGTCCGTCACCGGGGTTTCGGAAAGGTACAGTCCTTGCAACTTTTTCAGCCCGGCCAGTTCCTTCAGCCCCGCGTCCGTCACCCTGGTGTTGCCAAGGGCCAGCCATTGCAAGCTCGTCAGCCCGGCCAGTTCCTTCAGCCCCGCGTCCGTCACCTTGGTGTTGCTAAGGTAGAGCGATTGCAAGCTCGTCAGTTCGGCCAACCCCTTCAGCCCCACGTCCGTGACCTTGGTGGAGCGAAGGTCCAGGGATTGCAAGCTCTTCAGCCCGCCTAGTTCCTTCAGCCCCGCGTCCGTTACCCTGGTGCCGCCAACCTCGAGCGCTTGCAAGTTCTTCAGCCCAGCCAGCTCCTTCAGCCCCACGCCCGTGATCATCGTGAGGTCAAGGTTCAGCGATTGCAAGTTCTTCAGCTCGGCCAGCTCTTTTAGCCCCGCGTCCGTCACGTTGGTGGCGCTAAGGTAGAGCCATTGCAAGCTCCTCAGCCCGGCCAACTCTTTCAGCCCTGCGTCTGTCACCTTAGTGCCGTCAAGGTCAAGCCATTGCAAACTCTTTAGCCCGGCCAACTCTTTCAACCCTGCGTCCGTCACCGGGGTTTCGGAAAGGTACAGCCCTTGCAACTTTTTCAGCCCGGCCAGTTCCTTCAGCCCCGCGTCCGTCACCCTGGTGTTGCCAAGGGCCAGCCATTGCAAGCTCTTCAGCCCGGCCAGTTCCTTCAGCCCCGCGTCCGTCACCTTGGTACCGGAAAGATACAACCCAAACGCCGGCACCGGGGCGGGCAGCTTCGCCAGGCATCCCTCTTGCCAAGCAGCCAAGCGAAACGCCGGCAGGTCGCCGGACTTGCCTTTATTCTTCTCAACAAACTCAAGGAAGCCAGCATCTGAGCCTACCCGCAGCCAGCCGACTTCGGCTCCGGCTTCCTTCCAGGCTGTGACGATGTTCTCCGGCAGGGGTTGGGGCGGGTCCGTTTTGGCGAGCGGCGCATCGGCGCAACCCGTGCCGGCGACTGTCGCCAGCATGAGAAGCGCGGCCAGCACTGAGTGCCATGCCCACGTCTTCGTGGGCATGCTGTTCAACCATGCCCATGCGGACATGGGCATGGCACCCGACACCGCCCCTTTCCAGTTCAAGCATCTGCGTTGCATGGGGTGACTCCTTGGATGGGATTCGGGCATGGGATGTATTCTATGCGCCGCATGAAAAGAAACAAAAGCTTTCTATGCCTCTGAGGGATCAAACGGGACCGAAGCGAGTGATGCCAGGGATTCGGTCGAAGTCGGCGTCGTTGCTCGCCAATTGGGTTAGACCGTGGCTTTGCATCATGGCAAGAAGAAGGGCGTCGCCGCTGAGCAAGCCGTGCTGACGACTGAGATCGCCTGCAAAGAGGATGTCCTGGGCGTTCACTGGCAAGATGTGAATGCCGATGGCAACGATCTCAGAAAGGCTTTGACGAAACTCTGAAGAGTCGCTGAATTCTCTTGGATGCCGTTTCAGACGGTTGGCGATGCCGGCATAGGGCCAGCGCGAACGTTGCACAGCCTCAAGAGTCATCAGGCGATGAGCCACTTCGCTGAGAACGGGGGAGGACATGAAGCCTTCGACTTCCTTCCGTCGATCGCTCAAGAAATTGCAAGCTGGCGGGCCGAAGGTCGGCTCCGGCGCCAACGCATAAACGAACATGTTAGCATCCACAAAAACCGCCGGCCGGCAAGAAATCCACGAAAGTCATGGCGACTCCTTGATTCCGAATTCGGGGTCTAGTGCTATCCGCCGGACAACTTCGGGATCGCCTGTCCAGCCGATCAGCCCGTAGGTAAGCTCGGCGACTGTTCCTTCTTGTTCGACCGTGACCTTGACTCGCGCATGTTCTCTTGAGCGGCAACGGTTTGTCCAGTTTGAGTACGCCGTTTTCGTAGGTGGCTTCGACTTCCAACGACATGGTTTGGACTCCCGGCTAGAACAGGAAATATCTACAATGGTGATTATAGAATGTAAACTGCCGGGAAGAAATAGGAAGGTTTGCCATGCCACTTCGCGATCACTTCCGCCCGCCCGTTTCCAAACAAAGGATGAAGGATGAAGGATGAATCCTGTCCGAGCCCGCAGCGTAAGCAAGGGTGGTGACTAACCTTGCTTACGCTTCGGGCTCGGACTTCATCCTTTCATCCTTTTCATGGTTCCTGGGTGCCGCGCCGCGCGGCATGACGACCGACACCATTATTTCCCATTGATCTTGCACCCCGGCATCGCCTTTCGCAGCTCCTTCAGCCCCGCGTCCGTCACCTGGGTGTCGTAAAGGGACAGCATTTGCAAGCTCTTCAGCCCGGCCAGCTCCTTCAGCCCCGCGTCCGTCACCTGGGTGCATCCAAGGTCCAGCTTTTGCAAGCTCTTCAGTCCGGCCAGCTCCTTCAGCCCCGCGTCCGTTACCCCGGTCATGAAAAGGTCCAGCCATTGCAAGTTCTTCAGCCCGGCCAGCTCCTTCAGCCCCGCGTCCGTCACCTCGGTGCCCCAAAGGTCCAGCTCTTGCAAGCTCTTCAGCCCGGCCAGCTCCTTCAGCCCCGCGTCCGTCACCTTGTCCAGCGAAGGTCCAGCGTTTGCAAACTCTTCAGCCCGGCCAGTTCCTTCAGCCCCGCGTCCGTCACCTGCGTGCTATCAAGGCCCAGCGATTGCAAGCTCTTCAGCGCATGCCAGTTCTTTCAGCCCCGCGTCCGTCACCTTAGTGCCATGTAGGTTCAGCGTGTGCAAGCTCTTCAGCCCGGCCAGTTCCTTCAGCCCCGCGTCCGTCACCTTGGTGTCGGCAAGGTCCAGCGTTTGCAAGCTCTTCAGCCCAGCCAGTTCCTTCAGCCCCGCGTCCGTCACCTTGGTGTCGGCAAGGTACAGCGTTTGCAAGCTCTTCAGCCCGGCCAGCTCCTTCAGCCCCGCGTCCGTCACCTCGGTGTTGCCAAGGTTCAGCGCTTTGCAAGCTCTTTAGCCCGGCCAGCTCCTTCAGCCCCGCGTCCGTCACCTGGGTGTCCGGAAGGTCCAGCGTTTGCAAGCTCTTCAGCCCGGCCAGTTCCTTCAGCCCCGCGTCCGTCACCTGGGTATTGGCAAGGTTCAGCGATTGCAAGCTCTTCAACCCGGCCAGTTCCTTCAGCCCCGCGTCCGTCACCTGGGTGCAGTAAAGGTTCAGGGATTGCAAGCTCTTCAGCCCGGCCAGTTCCTTCAGCCCCGCGTCCGTCACCTGGGTGCCGCAAGGTCCAGCCCTTGCAAGTTCTTTAGCCCGGCCAGTTCCTTCAGCCCCGCGTCCGTCACCTGGGTGTTGCGAAGGTCCAGCGTTTGCAAGCTCTTCAGCCCGGCCAGTTCCTTCAGCCCCGCGTCCGTCATCTGGGTGCAGGAAGGTACAGCCCGAATGCCGGTGCCGGGGCGGGCAGCTTCGCCAGGCGTACCTCTTGCCAATCAGCAAGCGAAACGCCGGCAGGTCGCCGGGCTTGCCTTCTTTCTCCCGAACAAACTCAAGGAAGCCATCCAGGTGTACCCGCATCCAGCCGACTTCGGCCCCGGCCTCCTTCCAGGCTGTGACGATGTTCTCCGGCAGGGGTTGGGGCGGGTCCGTTTTGGCAGCGCGATACCCGTGCCGGCGACTGTCGCCAGCATGAGAAGCGCGGCCAGCGCTGGCGCCGCCCATTTCCAGTTCAAGCATCTGCGTTGCATGGGGTGACTCCTTGGATGGGATTCGGGCATGGGATGTATTCTATGCGCCGCATGAAAAGAAACAAAAGCTTTCTATGCCTCTGAGGGATCAAACGGGACCGAAGCGAGTGATGCCAGGGATTCGGTCGAAGTCGGCGTCGTTGCTCGCCAATTGGGTTAGGCCGTGGCTTTGCATCATGGCGAGTATCAAGGCGTCGCCGCTGAGCAAGACCGTGCTGGACGACTGAGATCGCCGGCGAAGAGGATGTCCTGGGAATTCACTGGCAAGATGTGAATGCCGATGGGAACGATTTCGTCGAAAGCTGTGCGGAACTCTTGGAGTTTCTGAATCTCCGGCGGGGTGACGGCGGAGTTGTCGGGCGATGCCGGCATAGGACCAGCCGAACGTTTTGCACGCTTCGAGCGTCATCAAACGATGGGCGATCTCGCTGAGAACACGTCGACGGAGATGTGAGCCCTGGAGATTCCCGAGCTCGATGCGTTTCAGCAATGCTCCGTGCATGCAGGCTCCGTAAACCGGGTCTTGGGCACAGAAATAAAACAAAAATATTAGCGTCCAGGAAACAGCGAAATGCCAGCGGGAATCGATGTGAAGTTCATGGAGATTCCCAAGCACTCCGAATTCTCGTGTCCTCGGCAATTTGGCGAAGAACCTCGGGGTCGCCTGTCCACTTGAGCGACCCGGCTCGCCGCCAGATACGAGTCGTTTGCGGTTTGACAGTAACCGTCACTCGCTGCTTTTCGTTTAGAGGAAGCGGTTTGTCCAGTTTGAGTACGCCGTTTTCGTAGGTGGCTTCGACTTCCAACGACATGGTTTGGACTCCCGGCTAGAACACGAAATATCTACAGCTGTGATTATAGAATGAAACCCATCGGGATGAAATAGGAAGGTTTGCCATGCCGATCAACCTGGTCCAATTGTCTGGGTCAGTCCTGCTAAGGCGAGCGGCAGAAGTTAGTATACCTTCGCTTGCGCGTCAGGCTTGTGTGGGATAAAAGCCTGACGCGCAAGCGAAGGCAACTTTTCACTTGCCGGTCGCCTAAAGACACTTGGCACAGATGCGCATAGTTATAAAGGCATGAGACCAAAGGGAACCTCTGAAGAACTGGAAAGACGACGTGTTCGGGCCGTCCGGTTGATCGAGCAAGGGCAGTCCTCTGGTGTTGTTACGGAGGTCATCGCGGGATTGCTGGTGTTCTTTGCCCTGGCTGGACATGGGCTTGCCCAGGAAGCACAGCCGAAGCCGGTGCCTCCAGCCCAGGCAGCCGGGGGCGAGGTCACGATCCAAGGCAACGTGCTGAGCAACGTCCATACGGGGGAAAAGGACAAAAGCCTATTCCTGCTGGCGTATGACGGCACGCCTGAGATCAAGGCGGAGTTCGAGAAGATCATGGCGGAACACTATCCGGACAAGGGACTGGACGCCGACGCGGCTCGGAAGCTACAGGACCAGTTCATGGCGCGGTTGCAGTACCACATCGACGGGCCACTCGTGGACAAGATGTACAAGGAAGCGCAGTGGACCGTGCGCGAGGCGAAGGCTGTGACAGGCGTGGTGTCTGTAAAGGACGGCAGAAAGTGGATCACCGCCAGCAAGTGGGAAGGGACCAAATTCGCCTTCCCAGCCAAGATGCTGGCGCCCGACAAGCCCTTCGTGATGCCCGACAAGGAACCGCTGGTCCTCAAAATCAGCAACGACCTAGCGCTGAAGTGCATCCACGTGCCGGCCGGCAAGTTCCTCATGGGCGAGCCTTACTACCAGTGTCCGCACTGGCAGGAAGACCCTCCGCACATGGTGACGTTGACCACGCCTTACTACATGTCGGAGATGCCGATCGCGCAGGAGATCTATGAAGCGGTCCTGGGCAACAATCCCAGCCGGCTGAAAGGCCCCAAACTCCCGGTCCACAACGTTTCCTGCGTCGATATGTACAAGTTCTGCGCGAAGCTCTCGGAGAAGACCGGCCGCAAGGTCCGGGTGCCCACGGCTGCCGAATGGGAATACGCGGCGCGCGTGGGCACGTCCAATCCGACGTTTCCGGAGAAGTACGCGGCCCAGAATAGCAACGCCAAGCCGGAGTATGGAAGTCCGCCGTTGCCCGTGAAATCCAAACAGCCGAATGCCTGGGGGTTTTATGACATGCACAGCGGCTGGTGGGAGCGTGTCAGCGACGCTCCCGTGCTCGACCATCAGGACACGGTGGACCCGCAGCACTTGCCCCCCGAGGACAAGGCCGAGGGCAGCCGAAGCAAGAAACACACGCACGTGGGCAAGGGCCAGTGGACTTATGCGATCAGCGAAATCGAGTACATCAGCAGCGAGGCCGGGGACTACAGGTTCCGCATTGTCGTGGAGGCGGAAGCGGAACGCAAATAAGTCGTGGAGCAAAGTCGATTACAGTGAGGTGGTGGGGTGGTGGGGTGGTGGCCACTAACAACCAGCACAATGCCTCGAACACTGGCCCGAAGCGTAAGCGAGGGAGGCTTCGTCCCTGCTTACGCTTCGGGCCAGTGTTCCAGACCCACCACCTCACCACCTCACTACCTCTTCACGTTTCTGGGGTTTGTAAGTTTGTTCGCCGGGTGCCATGCCCACGTCTGCGTGGGCATGCTGTTCAACCATGCCCACGCAGACGTGGGCATGGCACCCGGCGGAGAAGGCAAAGAGTTTAACAGGAGCAACCATGAGAAATGCGAATCGGATGACAGGAATGATTGCAGTGTGTGTCATGCTGCTGGGTGCAACCTGCGCTGGGGCGCAGGATTGGCCGCAGTAGCGCGGGCCGAACCGCGATGCCAAGGCGACCGGGTTCAAGGCGCCGAAGGCCTGGCCCAAGGAGCTGACACAGAAATGGAAGGTCACGGTGGGCGAAGGCGTTGCCTCGCCCGCACTGGTCGGCGACAAGTTCGAGCCTAGCGACAAGGAGTTCAAGGTCATTGCGAAATACAAGGTCGCGAGCGGCGACACCTACGCCCACCCCGTAGTTGCCGGCAACCGAGTGCTGGTGAAGGACCGCGACTCGCTCATACTCTACACGATTGACTGAGCAGGAGTAGTGAGTGGTGAGTGGTGAGGCGACCGGCAGGTGTAACTGCCCCCTCGCTTGCGCGTCGGGCTAACGTCCTACCGTTAGCCCGACGCGCAAGACTGCTGCCAGTCGCCCAAAGACCGCCCGGTCACCACTCACCACACCCGGCAGCTTACGCTGCTCGGCTCGCCTGTCAAATCAAGTGAGTCGAACTACTATACTCCGCGTGGCCAGGTTTGACACAAGCCTGACGCGCAAGCGAAGGACCGTCCTTCGCTTGCGCGTCAGGCTTGTGTCAGAACTCGCCACGGCGAGTATAGCCGCACGAGGTGCTCCTCAGCTTTTTCCCTTTTTAAGCCGGTATCCCTTGCCAGACATATGCTCGACATTCTTCATGGTGCCCATAACGACCCAAACAACGTCGACGAAATTCTTGCTCCTGGTCTGGTAGCCTGTTGCCAGGGCCTGCTGGGCCAGTTCCGACCCTGTCAGCGGTCGTTTGCTCTTTTGCAGAAGGTTGCTCAGGACCGCGCAGAGAAGGCTGGCCTTGCCGGTGCGCGGGTTTGGTTCGTTGGGCTTGCTTGTGTGCAACGGCCCCATTCTTGCCACCGACCTGAGCGAGGCGTTTTGCAGCCGGAGAAGCTGTTTTTTGGCCGTTTCCAGACGTACCGAGAACGACCCCCGGCTGCCCATTGGCCTGACACAGCGATCCCTTCTTGACCAACTCCTTGACACGAGTACAAACCAAATTCGGAATGTCACGGCTGGTCGTGGGAAACCTGCGCCGAACTACTTCGGTCGCTATCTCTTTCACGGTCATTGGCCGGCCGGCAGCGCCGACGATTTCCACGAGCACCTGGGGCAGCGTCGGCGAAGAGGCGCCTTGCTTGGCCGCGGAAGGCGTCGACTTGGGTAAGTTCCCCTGTGCTAGGGCACGCATTTGAGTTTCCACTTGCCCAAGCAGGGACTCCAGCTCTTCTTTGCGGCGCTGAAGGTTAGCAAGCTGAGTTTGCCGCGCCTCGTACTCTCGGCGCAGTGCTTCCAATTCCGATTGTTGTTGGGCGATACGTTGGGCAAGATCATCCAAGGGTACAGCAGTAGTTGCAGTCATCAATAGTTAGCTCCCGGCGAGAAAGACAGCGAAGCAAAGCGATTAACAGTTAATTTGCAAGGAAAAGGGTCTGGCGTCAAGTACCAGAGCCAAGAGAAAGTGCTGAGTGCCGAGTGCTGAGCCAATTACTCAAGGCTCTTTGCTCAGCACTCAGAGTCTGTCCGGGAAGGCTCCCCTCGCCCCGGTACTCCGGGGAGAGGGGTTGGGGGTGAGGGGGTTTTCTTTGGAATCTATGCCCCCTCACCCCCAACCCCTCTCCCCCGAAGCGGGGGCGAGGGGCTTTCCGGACAGACTCTCAACACTCAGCCCTGGCCACCTGATTGTCCACTTCACGAATGGGATTCTGGCTCGCCTTTGAGAAAGAGTCTGCTAGAATACCAATGACCGTCCATTGTTGGCACAGCAGATGTACCGAATCGCCATCGTCTGGATACCACCAGACCGGCTGGATTGCAACCATGAAGCGATTGCTGCTTGTCACGGTCATCTTAATGACTGTCCTTGTTGTCGCGGGTTTGGCCAGGGAGCCGGTTCGTCCCTTTGAGGAGCCGGCCGATCTCACCCCGCAGTGTAAAATCGACGAACTGGTTTTCAAGAAGCTCAAGGAACTAGGTATGCAGCCGGCTCCTCTTTGCTCGGATGCCGTCTTCATCCGCCGCGTCTATCTGGATGTCATCGGCACCCTGCCCACGGCGGAAGAGGCGAAAGCCTTCCTGGAGGACAAGGACCCGAAGAAACGCAGCGTCCTGATAGATCGTCTCCTGGAGCGGAAGGAATTCGCGGATTACTGGGCGATGAAGTGGTGTGATCTGCTGCGCGTCAAGTCAGAGTTCCCCATCAACCTGTGGCCCAACGCCGTACAAGCGTATCATCGCTGGATTCGGACCAGCATCCGTGACAACGTGCCGTATGATCAGTTCGTCCGCGAGATGCTGACGGCCAGCGGCAGTAATTTTCGGGTGCCTCAGGTCAACTTTTATCGAGCCGTGCAGAGCAGGGAACCCCCGGCCATCGCTCAAGCGGTGGCGCTGACCTTCATGGGTGTGCGGCCCGAGAGTTGGCCGAAAGAACGCTGGTCCGGCATGGCGGGCTTTTTCACGCAGATCACTTACAAATCCACCGAGGAGTGGAAGGAAGAGATCGTTTGTTTCATCCCCGGTCAGGTCCCCTGACCCCAACCCCTCTCCCCCGCAGCGGGGGAGAGGGGTGGTGAGGGGGCGAAGGCCGTTTTTCCCGATGGCACGCCGGCCCGGCTCGTCCCCGACAAGGACCCCCGTGAGGTCTTTGCCGACTGGCTCATCGATCCGAAGAATCCCTGGTTCACGCGCAACATTGTGAACCGCGTGTGGTCCTGGCTGCTTGGCCGGGGTATCATTCACGAGCCGGACGACATAAGACCGGACAACCCACCGAGCAATCCCGAGTTGCTGGCCTTCCTGGAGCGCGAGTTTGCCGCCTCTCGCTACGATATGAAAGCGCTCTTCCGCTTGATCCTCAACTCGAAGACGTATCAGCTATCATCCATCCCTGACGCCCGTCCCCAGGCGGAGGTTGAGAACAATCTGTCAAAGGTTTGACCTGGAAACGAGAAGTTGGCGGCCGCCAACTTCGCCCACTATTCGGTGCGCCGGCTCGAAGCGGAAGTGCTCATTGACGCCCTCTGCAAGATCACCGGCACGACGGAGGACTATTCCAGCCCCATTCCGGAGCCATTCACTTTCGTTCCAGAAGACTTGCGCTCGATTGCCTTGCCGGATGCCAGTATTTCCAGCCCGTTCCTCGAGATGTTCGGCCGTCCGGCGCGCGACACCGGCCTGGAATCGGAGCGCAACAATCGCACCAGCGCCGAGCAGCGGCTGCACATGCTGAATTCGAGTCACATTCGACGCAAGCTGGAGCAAAGCCCCAAGCTGCGAGCTTTGGGACAAATCAAGGGCAAACCGGGAGAGGCAGTACACGCGCTGTACCTGACGATTCTGTCGCGCTACCCCACGCCCGAGGAGCTGAAAATCATCGGCGAGTATGGCAAATCCGCGGACGGCGCCAAACGCCCAGGGCTCGATACGGCCTGGACCTTGATTAATTCGGCGGAGTTTCTTTATCGTCATTAGTCATTAGTCATTAGTCATTAGTCATTGGGATCCCACGGAACACGGCCTAATGACTAATGACTAATGACTAATGACTGCGGGAGGCTAATACAATGGGCATCGACGGAATCTCCAGACGAGAGGCGCTGCGACATGGATTGGTGGGTGCTGCGGCGCTGGTGTTGGCCAATGGCGCGGGGCGTGCTGCGCCGCCGCCGGCGCCGGCGCGGAAGGCGACGGCCAAGTCGGTCATCCAGATCTGGATGGCGGGCGGGCCTGCTCACCTTGATACTTTCGACCCAAAACCGGGCGCTGGCTACGACTATTGCGGCCCGCTGGACAAGCCGATTGCGACCAACGTCAACGGTATCATCATCGGCGAACTGCTCCCTTTGCTGGCCAAGCAAGCCGACAAGTTCTCGATCATCCGGAGCATGACGCATGGCGTGAATGCTCATGAAACAGCCTCCTACCTGGTGCAAACCGGCCGCCAGCCCGGCGAGCGCGATGTCTATCCCTGCGTCGGGGCCGTGGTGTCGCTGTTCAAGGGCACCGGCGCCGGCTACAAGGGGTTGGTGCCGCCTTACATCGTGCTCACCGAACTGCAGGGACGGTTCTCGGAGGCTGGGTTCCTCGGCACGCGCTGTAAACCTTTCGCCACGGGTGGCGACCCGGCGCAAGCCCGGTTCATGGTGGAGGGCGTCGCTGCTCAGGGGATCACCGACCAGCAACAAAAGGACCGGCGCGAATTGCTCGACAAACTCAACACGTTGGAGCACGCGCTGAAAAGCGACCCAGCCATGAAGGCGTTGACCGAGTTGGAAGACCAGGCCTACGACCTGATTCTGGGCGACGCCGGCAAACTCTTCGACCTGTCGACAGAAAAGACTGAATTGAGGGACAGCTATGGCCGCAACACCTTTGGCCAGTCTTGTCTGATGGCCCGCCGGCTCGTGGAGAAGGGCGTCCCCTACATCACCATCAACTCCAAGGGCTGGGACACGCACAAGCAGCATTTCCAGATCATGCGCCGCAAGCTGCCGGAGTTCGACAAGGGACTGGCGACTCTGCTACAAGACCTATCGGAGCGCGGCCTCCTGGATAGTACGATTATCTGGGCGTGTGGCGAGTTCGGCAGGACGCCGAGGATTCAATGGGAGCCTCCCTGGAATGGCGGACGTGGCCATTACGGTGCGGTCTTCTCCGCCGTGGTCGCGGGCGGCGGTTTCAAGGGAGGCCACGTCGTCGGCTCATCGGATGCGAAGGGGGAACAGGTGAAGGAGCGCCCGGTATATCCGGCCGACCTTCTCGGCAGCATGTACCAATTGCTCGGCATCGACCCTGACGGCAAGCTGCCTCATCCTCGCGGCGACGACGTGCAGCGTCACCCCCGCTGCCGCCGAGGGCGTGGAGACTGGCGGACGGCTGAAGGAGATTATGTAAACGGAGCTGCGAGCCCCTGTATTTTTGGAGATGTAACATGAAATGTCATCTGAATGCAAGGCTCATCCTGAGAGCCGTTGTGACCCTGGGTATCGTCAGTTCATGCCTGGTTTTGTCCGCACCTCTGTCCGCCCAGGAGCCCAAACCGCGGGCGACTTTCGAGGGGCATACCGGCACGGTTCGGTGCGTGGCCATCAGCCCGGGCGGCAAAACCCTGGCCTCCGGTGGTGCCGACAACACCGTCAAGTTGTGGGACGTGGCCACGGGCAAAAACACGGCCACACTGGATGCGGCCGTCTATTGGGTTGACTCGGTGGCGTTCAGTCCCGACGGTAAAACGCTGGCTTCGGGAAGTGGGGGTAACAAGATCCGGCTTTGGGACATCGGCACCCTCAAGAGCACGACCCTGCTCAACCTCGACCATGAGTACGCAAGCCCCTTGGTGGTGTTCAGCCCGGATGGCAAGACCCTCGCCTCAGGGGGCAGGTGCATCAAGGAAATCAGACTGTTTGACATGGCCGGCGGCAAGGAGACCGCCACACTCCAAGGGCACGACGAATTCGGTGTCAAGGCCATGGCTTTTACGCCGGACGGCAAGGCCCTGGCCTCAGTGGGTCATGACGGCGCGATCAAGCTGTGGGATGCGGCCACCGGCAAGAATACGACCACCCTGAAAATTGCCGATTTGGATCCCTCTGCGGCCTTCAGCCCAGACCTCAAGATAGTTGCCACGGCGAACTACTCGGACAACAACGTCAAGCTGTGGGAAGTAGCTACCGGCAAGGAACTGGCCACCCTCAAAGGAAGCCGACAGCCATTGGTCTTCAGCCCGGAAGGCAAGACGCTGGCCACTGGGAGCGAGGACAACACCATCAAGCTGTGGGACGTGGCGACGGGCAAGGAACTTGCCATGCTCAAAGGACACACCGATGAGATCCTTTCCCTGGCGTACAGTTCGGACGGCAAGACGCTGGCGTCGGGCAGCAAAGACAAGACAATCAAGCTGTGGGACGTGGCGATGGGCAAATAGCGAGACTTCCACGGGGGTTCGATGGCGTCGCAGCACGATTCCTCAACTTTTTGGAGATGTAACATGACATGTCATCTGAACGCAGGGCTTATCCTGAGAGCCGTTGTGACCCTGGCCATCGTCGGTGCGTGTCTGGTTCTGCCCGCACCTCTGTCAGCCCAGGAGCCAAAACCGCGGGCGACTTTCGAGGGGCATACCGGCACGGTTTGGTACGTGGCCTTCAGCGCGGACGGCAAAAGCCTGGCCTCCGTAAGTTCCGACAACACGATCCGGTTTTGGGATGTGGCTACGGGCAGGGAACAGGCCACCCTGAAAATGGCTAGATCCTGGGTTGACTGCGTAGCGAAAAGCCCCGACGGCAAAATGCTGGCCTGGGGAACTGACGGCGGCACGATCAAACTGTGGGATTTCGCCACTCGCAAAGACACGACCCTCGTCGATGGCGTATCGGAGTCGTTGCTCCTGCTCGTTTTCAGCTCGGATGGCAAGACGCTCGCTTCGGGGGGCATCTGCAAGCGCCAATCAGATTGTGGGATGTGGCCACGGGCAAGAACACTGCCACCCTCGATGGGTATGGCACATGGGGTGCCCGGGCCATGGCTTTTACGCCGGATGGCAAAATTCTGGCCTCAGTGCTTGGTGGTCCTGACAGCGCGATCAAGCTATGGGATGTAGCCACCGTCAAGAATACGACCACTCTAAGAATTGCTGATCGAGTCATCTCTGCGGCGGCCTTCAGTCCGGACAGCAAGATATTGGTCACGGGGGACAACGGCGTCAAGCTATGGGAAGTAGCTACCGGCAAGGAACTGGCCACCCTCAAAGGAAGCTGGGCGCCCTTGGTCTTCAGCCCGGACGGCAAAACGCTGGCCACGGGGGGCGTCAAGCTGTGGGAAGTAGCTACCGGCAAGGAACTGGCCACTCTCCAAGGAAGCCGGAAGCCCTTGGTCTTCAGCCCGGAAGGCAAGACGCTGGCCACTGGGAGCGAGGACAACACCATCAAGCTGTGGGACGTGGCGACGGGCAAGGAACTTGCCATGCTCAAAGGACACACCGATGCCGAGCGAATCACAAAGCTGGTCAATGATCTGGGCAGCGATTCTTTTAAGGAAAGGGAACAAGCCAGCAAGGGCCTCGACGCCATCGGAACTCCAGCACTGGAGGCCCTGCGCCAGGCGTACAAGAGCGAGGACATCGAGGTTCGCCAGCGGGCCGAGGACCTGGTCAAGAAGATCGAAAGACGGATTGAGAACGCTCGCATCCTTTCCCTGGCGTACAGTTCGGACGGCAAGACGCTGGCGTCGGGCAGCGCAGACAAGACAATTAAGCTGTGGGACATGGCGGGCCGCTGAAGGAAATCATGTCAAGGTGACGGGCAATTCTGACAAGGTGACAGGGTGACAGGGTGACAGGGTGACAGGGTGACAGGGTGACAGGGTGACAGGGTGACAAGGTGACACGGTGACACGGTGACAAGAGGAGAGGGTCATAACATGGCACGCATTGGCAGTAATAACGATCGCGGAACAGTGGGTTCCGGCTCACCTTGTCACGCTGTCACTTCACGCTTCTCCGAAGCGTCGCTAAACTGCTTACCCTGTCAATTTGTCATCTCCCTGGCGGTCTGCCTGGCGATTGTGCCGGCGGTGCAGGCGCAACAGCCTTCGCCGCGGATCGGGTATGTCTATCCAGCCGGCGGGCAGCAGGGCACCACGTTCCAGGTCATGATCGGCGGGCGGTCGCTGAATGGCGCGAGCAGCCTGCTGCTGTCTCCGGCAGGGCTGGCGTCCAGGCCAAGGTACTCGACTATAGCAAACCCATCACTCAGAAAGAGTTCACGGACCTGCGCGAGAAGCTGCAAGCCCTTCAGATGGAAGAAATAAAGGACGAAACGGTCCTGAAAGAGATCGCCGAGATCAGGAAGAAGCTTCTTACGTTCAGGAGGAACGCTAACCCGATGATCGCTGAGATCGTCACCGTCCAGATCACCATAGCCCCGGACGCGGAGCCTGGCAGGCGCGAAGTTCGACTGCAAGCAGCAGCCGGCATATCGAACCCGGTCACGTTCCACGTCGGCCAGTTCGCGGAATTTAACAAGAAGGATGCGAACGCTATTCAGGAATCGGCGGCCGGCAAGCCGAGAAGGAATTTGCAGCCGGGCGCCGCTCCGCCCTCGCCGGAGATGACGATCACGCTGCCGGCCACTGTAAATGGCCAGATCTTGCCAAGCAACGTGGATCACTACCGATTCCAGGCACGAAAGGGCCAGCAACTCGTCGTCTGCGTGCATGCCCGCGCCTTGATCCCGTACCTGGCCGATGCCGTTCCCGGCTGGTTCCAGGCCGCCGTCGCGATCCACGATGCCAGGGGCAATGAACTGGCCTACGATGACCACTACCGTTTTGATCCCGATCCGGTCATCTCTTGCAAGATCCCTGCGGACGGCGAGTACGTCCTTGAGATCAAGGACTCTCTTTACCGCGGCCGCGAGGATTTCGTCTATCGCATCACCGTGGGTGAGTTACCCTTCATCACGAGCATTTTTCCGCTGGGTGGCCCGGCCGGTGCGCAGACCGGCGTGAAGCTCGAAGGCTGGAACCTGCCGCGGGCCACGCTGACGGTCGATGCCAGGGACAAGAAACCGGGGACGCTCTTCCTATCTGTCCGCGGCGAAAGCGAGACAAGGAGACAAGGAGACAAGGAGACAGGGAGACAAGGAGACAAGGAGACGACGGAGGATCGATCCATCCTCCATCCTCCATCCTCCATCCTCCTGTCTGCCATTTCTAACCGAGTGCCGTTTGCCGTGGATGCGCTACCTGAATGTCTGGAGCAGGAGCCGAACAACGATGCGGCGACCGCCCAACGGGTGACGCTGCCCATCATCGTCAACGGGCGCATTGACAAACCGGGCGACTGCGATGTGTTCCGGTTCGATGGTCGTGCCAGCCAGGAGATCGTCGCGGAGGTCATGGCGCGACGGCTCGACTCTCCGCTCGACTCCGTCCTCCGGCTGACCGACGCTGCCGGCAAGCAACTGGCTTTCAACGACGATCATGCCGACAAGGTTCCGGGCTGCACACCCACCACGCCGATTCCCTGCTCACGTGCAACTTGCCCGCCGACGGCACTTATTATCTGCACCTGAGCGATGCCCAGCGTCAGGGTGGGCCGGCCTATGGCTACCGCCTGCGCATCAGCGCGCCGCGGCCTGATTTCGAGTTGCGTGTCGTGCCTTCCACCATCAATGCCCGCCCCGGCATGTGCGTTCCGATCACGGTCTATGCCCTGCGGAAAGACGGCTTCTCTGGTGACATCGCGCTGACTTTGAAGGACGCACCCAAGGGCTTCGCCCTGAGCGGCGCCCGGATACCCGGCAATCAGGACCGTGTGCGGCTGACGCTGACCATTCCGCCAGCCGCTCCGGACAGCCCGAGCAGCCTCCACATGGAAGGCCGCGCGTTGATCCAGGGCCGGGACATCACTCGGCCGGCCGTGCCCGCGGAAGACATGATGCAAGCCTTCTATTATCACCATCTGGTTCCCGCGCAGGACATGGTGGTCGCCGTCACCGGTCGCGGCTTGCTCAGGGTCCCAGCGAGCACTCTCGGCGACAAGCCTGTGAGCTTACCCGTGGGTGGGACGGCCCAGGTTCGTTTCACCTTGCCACCCGGATTGGTTCGGAATCAGCCTCACCTGGAATTGAACGAACCGCCGGAAGGAATTACCATCAAGAGCGTGGAATCAACTGCGGACGGCGTGACGATTACGCTGCAAGCCGATGCGGCCAAAGCGAAGCCCGGCCTGAAAGGCAACCTGATTATCGATGCCTTCAATGAACCACGGGCCTCGACCGCTGCTCCCGGCAAGCCGCAGGTCAACCAGCGCCGCGTGCAGTTGGGGACGTTGCCGGCAGTGCCGTTTGAGATTGCCGCAGGCGCAAGGTGAGAAAGTTTGGGCGTAAGAAGCAGTCGCCTCACTCGTTTCGGTTCATCCTCATGCACAACCACCAATGGCTTTGGCTGCTCGCGGGAATCGGCCTTGTTGTCAACACGGCGCTGGTTCATGGTCAGCTTGATTCCTCGGCGACGGACCGATCGCGCTCATCGCACTCGCCGCTTCCTGCTATCGGCGCCGGCACCGACGATCCGGAAACGATTCTGAATCTTCATTTGAAGCGGGCACGAGAAATGTCGCTTCTGGAACAGATGAGCCAGAATGATCTGCAAAAACTGGCGAAAATCCTGGAGGGGAACGCGAACGGCCAGCCCTCTCCTGACATGGATAACGTGAAGAAGTCTTTGGCGAAGTTGGCCCAAACTATGCAATTGACCGATCAGGAGAAGCGACAACTCGCTGAGCTGGCCGAGAAACTGATCGACGCAAACAAGGTCAGACGCGAGAATGGAACGCCGGCGCCAACGCCCGCACAGCTACGCGAACAGATTGAGCAGGCCAGACGGTTTCTGAAACAGGATCAAACAGAATCGACTCTCCGAGCGCGGGACCTGTCCGGCCATCTTCCCAATACACCCGGGGATCAACGCGATCCTTCACATCCTGCGGCGGAGCCTGTCTCCCCGCAAGCAGATCAGCAGCTACAGGAACACAGGGACCAGGTCCTGCGGCAACTCAGGCCGATGGAGCAGCAGCTTGGCCGTCATCCGGCCCTTCAGCAGGTGGTACGCGGTCTGGCACGTGATTTTGCGACATGGGATGGCAAACCTCAGTACGACAAGCAATCGTCGGTGCGCTTGCACTCCTATCTCCCTCGGTTGACCGATTACGTGAAACGGGACTCACTCTCACTTGATGTAGGCGGCAACTGGCGTTCCTGGCGACCGCCCTCCTTGCCAGAGTGGAGCAGGAGCGCCCCTCGACAAGCGCACAGCCGGATTCACACACCGAGTATATCCTCTTTGCAGCAATCTAGCTCAGGAATGGACAAACTCTGGCCCTGGACAATCGGCCTGGCGGCCGCGATCTCTCTCTGTCTGGGCTTGTGGAAGTTGTGGTCGCGACGCCGGGGCGACGTGATCCGGATGGCTGACCAGACCTGGACATTAGGTCCAGCCCCTGTGCAACCGTCCAAGGTGACTACGGGTGCGGAACTCGTGCAGGCATTTGAATACCTGGCATTGTTCTGTCTGGGGCCAGCCGCCCAGTGTTGGAATCACCGTTTCATAGCGGGATGCCTGGATGGACAGAAAGATACCCGAACCGACGAGCAACGGCAAGCTGTGCAACATCTGGCGACTCTCTACGAGCGTGCGCGTTACGCTCCCCCGAACGAGTCCCTTGCGGAGTCCGAACTTGCCACGGCACGCCGGGAACTTTGTCTTCTGGCAGGAGCTTCCACCGCATGACCAGGATCACTCCCTGTGTGCTTACTGCTTTCGGGTTCCGCATCGCGTGGCTTCTCTCCCTGAGCTATATTTCCCTGGCTCTGCCCACTGCGAATGCCCAGCATTCCGGACAACCGGACATACCCCATTCATCAGTTCCCCTCTCTTTTCGGCAAGGGACGCATGCCTTCCGCAGGGTTATGCACGACGCGGAGTTAGAACCGATCGGCGAAGCCGATGAACTCTGGAGTCAGCCGGCGAATACTATCTTGATAGTGCTGGGCGACGTCGAAGGCGGACTCCGCAAAGTAGTCAAGAACGATGAGAAATTGCGCCAGTTTCTCAGAGACGGGGGATCCTTGCTGGTGGCAACAGATCACCACACCGAAGGTGTGCTTTGGAATGCCGTCGGTGTCGGCATCGACGGGACGTTTCTAGAGGTTGATGAAGCGTCTGGTTATCGTCATTTGACTGACTTCCCCTTCGTGCAGCCTGTTCGTTCGTTCGACCCGCCCCTTTTCAAAGGTCTAACAAGGATCGCCGCGAACCGGCCAAGTTACATCAAGATCAACGGATGGCGGACGTTCTTGCCGAGAAGAGGCCCCAAAACCGAGTTTCGTCTCCTGGCCGAGTTACACAGTGTACGAACTGTACCGAGAGATGCGAGCGAGAAACCTGTATCGAAGGACCAATGGCCGTTTGCTTACGGTGGCGACTATGGCAGCGGCCGAGTTCTTGTGTTGGCCGACCATAGCATCTTTATCAACGACATGATGCTGCAAAAAGACAACGACAATACCCAGTTTGCATACAACTGCGTTGAATGGTTGGCGGGACCGGACGGTCAGCGAAAACAGGTGCTTTTCATCGAAGACGGCGTGGTGCGGACAGACTTCGACCTGCCTTTGCTGCCCGTGCCGTCTTTCTCGATGACGATATTGGGGAACATTCTGGCCCACGAGCTGGACAAGGACCAGCGCCTCGACCGGATCATTTTGGAGTCTATCCCGGGCGATCAGGTCTTGCCGATCGTGCTGTATGTATCTACTCTGCTCTTGCTTGGCTGCGGATTGCTTTGGATGAGCCGAGTGTGGTATCGGCCCGTGGCAGCCACCTCGCCTCTGGTATTGGCCCTCGCTCGGGTCGAGACGGCAGGGACCCTGGTCGAACAACGGCAGCTTGCACTCATGCAGGGTGGCAATTTGCTGGAGCCTGCCCGCGCCTTGGCCCGGCACTTGTTCGAGTCAGCCGACGGCTTCGGGCTTTCCTTCCTCGCTAACGCTTCGGGCCAGTGTACTTATGCCCCACTGGCCCGAAGCGTTAGCGAGGGTGGGCTTCAGGATGGCTGGCAACCATCTCGAACGGGTGGCCCAATCATGCCGCCCATGCTGGTCAGGACCGGCTTCTGGCGCCGCCATGTACTGCGCTCGTCAGTGGCCCGCTTGTGGAGGCTGGCTTATGAGTCTGACCTGCGATTTATTTCGCCCAGGCAGTTTATCCAGTTGGCCGCGAAGGTCGAAAACGTGAAGAGCGCGCTGGCCGCTGGGGAGCTGTTGGTGGACCGGAATGATCGGGAGCTGGGATGAGCAACGATGCCACGGGAATCCGGCAATTGGCGGAGCAAGTTCGCGATCTTCGCGACCGGACCATAACACAGGTTGGCCGTGTGGTCGTCGGCATGGAGGCAGTAACCGCGCAGTTCCTTGTCGCTCTCCTTGCCGGCGGTCATGTCCTTCTGGAAGGAGTGCCAGGCGTCGCCAAGACGACCCTGTCCAAGACATTCGCTCACGTCCTTGGCATCCAGTACCATCGCCTCCAGTTCACGCCGGACCTGCTCCCGGCCGATGTCACCGGCACCTACATCTTCGACCGCAAGAGCAATGATTTCGTCCTGCGCAAGGGGCCGATCTTCTGCCAGGTGCTGCTGGCCGATGAGGTCAACCGGGCGCCTGCCAAGACGCAATCGGCCTTGCTGGAGGCCATGCAAGAAAACCAGGCGACGATCGAGGGGACTACACTGCCGTTGCCGCAGCCGTTCATGGTGCTGGCCACGCAGAACCCTATCGAGCAGGAGGGTGTGTACCGGCTGCCGGAGGCGCAACTGGACCGATTCTTGCTGCGGGTTGAAATGGGTTATCCAGCTCACAAGCGCGAGATCGAGATGCTGAAACTGCACAGCAAGCCGGTGAGCGACGTGGACCGCGTTTTCACTCCCCCATTGATCCTGGAGCTACAAGCCAAACTCTCCATTGTTCACGGCGAGGAATCATTGTTGCAATACATTGTGAAACTGGCCGAGGCCAGCCGCAACCATCCCGACCTGTCCCTGGGAGCAAGTCCGCGGGCATCGCTCTGCCTGTTGCGCTGTGCTCGGCGCGGGCGCTGCTGGACGGCCGGCATTATTTCACTCATGAGGACATACAGGCGGTTGCGACCGGCGTGCTTGGCCACAGGCTGATCTTGCGGCCCGAGGCCGAGGTCGAGGGCAAGCGCGTATCAGACGTGATTCGGGAGTTACTCGGCACGGTGCCGGTACTCGGTACTTCTTGAGCCATTGGCGGTACTCACCGGCCCCTCACCCCAACCCCTCTCCCCCGGCGCGGGGGAGAGGGGCAGGGGTAAGGGTGAGGCATTCTGATGCTGACTTCCAGGGCGCTGTTCTTTCTCACTCTGGCCATCGGCTTACTGGCCCTGGGGCTATGTTTCCATCTGCACGCCGTCTTGTTGATCGGCCTGACCCTGATTATCTGGTTCCTTCTCCAATGGGTGCTCTTCACCATCCGCAGCAATGTGGTCTGCCGGAAACTGGCGGTTGATCGACAGGTACGCGACGAGGGTGGTCCGGTTGAGACACTGTGGCCCGGCAAGACTTTCGAGGTACACGTTGCTGTCCGCTCCCAAAGCATGATAAGCTCTCCTGGCGCCGCGATCACGGATTGGGTGCCGCTGGGCTGCCGGTATCTCTCAGGAGCGACTCGCTACCAGGGCTTGGTGGAAGCCGGCGGTATCGTTCGGCTGGTCTACCAGATTCGTTGCGAAATGGCGGGGAGGATACGATTTGAGGGCATTCAGATTCAACTCGCGGACTTCCAGGGCTTCTTTCGTCATGTTGCTTTCCTGCGCGCTCCGATCGAACATCGTGTCCTGCCCAGACTGGTGAACGAGCGGGGACGACCATCGGCAGTCAGGCGTTACAGCCTGCTGCCTCCGCCCGGGTTGCATCCGTTGCGCCGGCCGGGGTCCGGCAGCGAACTGCTCGATCTCCGCGACTACATACCTGGAGACCCGCCGAGGACGATTGCCTGGAAGCTCTCCGCGCGGCGCGATAAGCTCATTACCAAGGAATTCGAAAGCGAGGTGCCCGTCCGCTGCACGTTGTTTGTGGACATTTCTCACTCCGTGCGGCTTGGAGCGCCGGGCCGGAATGCTCTGGCTCTCCTGATCGATGTCGCGGCAGCGGTGGCCCAGGCCAACAGTAACGCTCGCGACATGACAGGAATTTGCCTGTTCGACGAATCAACTACGACAGTAGTGCGCCCCGCCCGCAATGCCGCGCACCTGTCGCATTTACTCAAGATCCTCGCGGACGCGGCAGGTTTGAGTCCAGCGCCGGGCATGCTTCTGTCGATGAACTGTTGCCGCTGGCCTACTCCGTGGCAGGGCAGATTTATCCCGATCTGCTCCGTCCGGAGGTCAATCATGTACCTTTCTGGATGCCCTGGTTATGGCCGCTGCCTGCCTACACACCCCGACGCAGTGTCCTCGGTTTCCTCGGCAATTGGTTCTTCATGGTCAGCGCCTTCACCCCGTTCATATTGACTGTGTTGCTCGTCCAATGGCTGCTTGAGAATGCCGAGCCGTTCGTCAGAAGATATGCACCGGTGTTCCAACAGGCGTATGCCGATGTCCGTGACGCCTTCCTGGTAAGTGCAGGGTTCGGTGCGTTCTTCTATGGCTGGTTGATGATGCGCATCTACCGGGCGCGCTCACTGCTCTTCTCCGCCAGGAACCGGCGACACGTTCGCTGGCGCAAGCAGATGGCTGCCCTCCTGTCGTTTCGCTACGGGCTATCTCCTGGCGGATTGGGGGCGCTGGCTGAAGACGATGTGCAGTTTGCGTTCTACTTGCAGCGTTTTCTCGCCGACCATCATGTGCCGTATTCGCTGCCGCTCTATGATAAGCAGGGCAATTATCTGTTCGCATCTGGGTCCAAGATTGACGTGCTGGCTACAGCTCTTGTTCAGGCAGTCGGCAGAGGCCGGGATAACGAGCTCTTTGTTCTTCTCGTTGACCTGTTGGAACTCCATGATCGACTGGAATACTTGCTCCGAGCCGTGCGTCTGGCTCTGAGCCGCCATCACCAGGTAGTCGTGGTCTGTCCCTGGCCTGCGGGCGTGCCTTTGTCGGCCTCTTTTCGCCCTGCTCTGGCCACCAGGCAAGAAGGGCAAGAAAATACCCTGCCGGTGGCCACGTCGCCCAAACCGACCAAACATCGACTCCGGTCCGTCTTGAGGCAAGCTACGCAGGCGCGCCTGCACACCGCGTACTGGCGAATCAGGCGGGCATTCGGATGCCTGGGAGTGCCCATCTTGAATGTGCGCAGCGACGATCCCGTGGCCTTGATCCTCGGTCGCATCAGCAGATTGCGTGCCCAGGGGGAAAAACGATGAGCGATCATCCTCGACGTGTGCAGACCGTCTACCTACTGTTATGCCTGGCGGCACTAGTCATCCTCTTTTTCACGCTGGTCCGCCATGATCTCGGGTTCATAAGTCTGTTCCCCGTTCTGTTCGGCGCCGTGGCCGTGGCTTTCCGCTGGAGCGTAGGCCCCGCTTTGACGCTCACGATTCTCGCTGTGCTTCTGCTCGCCCAGCAGATTCAATTTGGAGAGGAAATGGAACGACTCGGTGGATCGGCACTTGATGATTTCACGCTTTGCAGTGCCGTACTCGCCTATGTCGTGGGACACCAGCGCCTTCAGGAGCTGCACAATAGCATACTGCGGCAGGCGCCTGTTCGCGCCGGTGAGAAGACTCATGGTCTGGCGGGCGGCAAGACGGAACGTGGCGAGCACTACAGTTCGATAGGAGAAATCGTCGGGCTGCTGCTGAGCGTTATGGTGTGTGCCGGCTGGGCCTTTGCCGGCGGATACTGGATATTACACAGCAAAGAGCAACTCGGCCTGCCGACTCGGTTGTGGCAGGCCGTTGAGATCGTCTGGCTCCTGGGTCTGCTGTTGCTCGTCGCCAGAGCGTTCCTAAGCTTTTGGCTGCGCCGGCGGCTGACGCCGGAACAGGCTGGCCTCTTCTTGCAAGATACTTTCTGGAGGGAGACTCGCGGAGAACAGCGGCGGATCAATTCCTGGCTGACATGGGCTTGCACTCGTCCAGTCGATAGGAGGGAAGAGAAATGAGGTTCTGGTCACGGGAAATCATCGGCTGGCTGCTCGTCTTGCTGGGAATAGCGGCATTCGGCCTGGCCATCGGCTGGCTGACCAGGTGGGGAGCGTATCTGGACGGCGATTCCTCGTCCGTTCCGCCCGTTGTGGAGGCGGGAATCGTCTCGGTCATTGGCATCGTTGTGTTCCGCGGCGGCATCCATCTGCTCAAAGTTGCCCTGGCGGCGCGGGTGTGCCTTTCGGCCAGGAACCGCGAGGCAACGATGAAAGATGAAAGATAAGTCAGATATTGTCACCTGATTCCACTTCTCTTGAACCGTTGCCGTTATTGCCGGTAAAAACTGGTTCGCCAACACCGGCATTTTGACGTATGTTCAAGTCGTCACCCATCTTATAGCTTGGCACCGGATGCCGGTTTGCAAAATTACCGGCAAAGGATGGGTAATGTCCTAATTTTGAGCATGCGGACACAGGGTAATGCGGCTTGAGAGAGGGGTAACAACAGATTGCAAGGTCAGTAGGGGTTCGACTAACCTGATTTGATGGGTAGGTTCGTGGGGAGATGTCTGGTGGGCATACTTTTCGTTTGCCAGTGGCCATGCATAGTCATCGGCAGACTGACCGCGAGATAACCCGGATGTGGTCGAGGCAATCCAGACAATTCGCCGGCTGCCCGTATGTGCGGACGGCTGGGTACAGGAGACGGCGGCACAACGCGGCCTTGAATACACGTTGCGGCCGCGCGGCCGCCCACGCCGGCTTCGGCAGCGGCAAGCTTTTCTAACGAGTTCTTGCAATTCTCTCGTGACTTACGATAATAAGCTAGGAAACCCGGTCCGGTAATCGATTCGGTGAGAAATTTTGCCTGGACGCGGTTTCTTTCCTTCCATCTGCTGTCTTGTTCTTTAGGGGGCTGGATGGCTCATGAAACCCACAGCCACGGCTGGCCCCTGGAACGCTACAGGGAATATCTGCGCGTGCTGGCTCGCCTCCATCTGGACGCCCAGCTCCGCAGGAAGTTGGATTCCTCGGACCTGGTTCAACAGACATTGCTCCAGGCCCATGAAAAGATCGGCCAGTTTCGTGGACAGAGTGAAGCGGAACTGAAGGGTTGGTTGCGAAAAATCCTTACCAATACCTTGATCAACGCGATAGAGACATTCGGCAGACGAAAGCGCAATGTGGATCTGGAGCGTTCGTTGGAGGCAGCGCTTGCGAACACCTCGTTGCGCCTTGAAGTTTGGTTGGCGGCCGAGCAGCCTTCCCCGAGCGATGAGGCCATGCAACAAGAGCAGCTGGGTCGTCTCGCCAATGCCTTGGCGCTATTGCCGGAAGACCAGCGGACCGCATTAGAGTTGAAGTACCTTGCGGGAGCCACTGTAGCCGCCATCGGCGAGCAAATGGGCCGGAGTAAACCGGCGGTGACCGGCTTGCTCCGGCGCGGCTTGCAAAGGCTTCGTGAACTACTGAGAGAAAGCTTGTGAGGAAGGTATGGACAACGAGCCTCGCAATCAACGACACGAAGAACAACTGGACGAAATCCTGGCCGCATACCTGGAAGCCATAGAGGCCGGCCAGGCCCCGGACCACCAGGAACTCCTGGCCCGGCATCCCGAGTTCGCCACGGAGTTGGCGGCTTTCTTCGCCGACCAGGACCAATTCAATCAGCTAGCTCGGCAGAGGCAGGCCGACATGCCAACCGGTTCCTGGGCACAACGAAACGCTGTCGGCCTGCTGGAGGAAGGGCAGATCATACGTGATACCTATGAAGTGGAACGCTACCTGGGCGAAGGTGCGTTTGCTGAGGTGTATCGCGTCAAACACCGTTTTCTTGGGCGTCAGGCAATGAAAGTCCTCAAGATACCTGGCATGACTCTCCAGGAAACGGAAGAAATGCTCGGCGAGGCGCTGATGCTGTTGCGCATGGGGCATCCGAACATTGTCCGTGTTTTTGAAGCCAACACGACAGAGACCGTGAAGGGTGTTTGCAGCTTCTTCACAATGGAATACGTGGCGGGCGGCAGCCTGGATCAGTTTTGGCGCTCACACGGGATACGATTCATGCCGGTTGAGACGGCGGTGCAGGTCATATGCCAGGTCTGCCGTGGGTTGGCCGTCGCCCATGGTGAAAACCCGCCGATCATTCATCGCGACATCAAGCCGCACAACATTCTCGTGGGCTACGATGCCGAAGGCTTGCGTGTGCGGGTTAGCGACTTCGGCCTGGCCAAGCGCGTTAACCCCCTTACACTGCTTGCCAGCGCCGCGGCACACCCAATTTTAAGGCGCCGGAATCTTTTCGCAATTCCCAGGGCGATTCCTGCGCCAGCGATGTGTGGGCACTTGGATGCACCCTGTACCTGTTGTTGACAGATCGCCTACCTTATTCGGAATCAGGAAAAGACAACAGCTTGCACGAGCGTTTTTCCAGACGTTCTCATCGTACCGAGTCTGCTCAATCCGCAGGTGGACACGGCCCTGGACCAAATTGTCATCCGCACCCTGGCGATCGATCCGAAGGAGCGTTACCCCAGTGCCAAGGAGTTGCTAGAGAGCCTAGCGGCCTGGAAGCCGCAGCCGGTAACAGTAAGCACGCCACCTCAGCCCGGCACGTCATCGAAGCTGGCACTGGGAGCACGCACCCCAGCTGACGAGACCAAGGCCCGCGCGATGGCGGCCCAAGCCATCAACTTGGCTCGACAGGCAAACCGGCTGCAGGAAGCTAAGGATTTGTTGGAAGAGGCCCTCAACAAGTGGCCTGATTTGCGCCAAGAGTACGAGTACCAACTGAAGCTGTGGCACTGTGGCATTGTGATGTGAGCGTCAACATGCTGGGGAACCTGGATCATGGCAGAGATACTACTCAGAGCGGCTCGATCTGACATCTATCGCATCAATGCGTTCCGCATCGCCCGGCTCCCTGTCGATGTAAGCGCACGGGAAATGGCGCAGCAAATGGAGAAGCTCAAGTTGCTGGAGAAACTCGGAGGCCGGTTGCGCAAGGCTGAGAGTGCTCTGTCGCTCAAACCGGCTCCGAATTCCGACACCGTGCGTGAGGCGATGGACCGACTCCGCGACCCCGAGTGTCGCTTGTTGGACGAGTTTTTGTGGTTTTGGCCTGCTCAATTCGGAGAAGGCAAGACCGATCAGACGCTGACACTACTTGATCAAGGCAACCTCAAGGCTGCCAGCAATGCGTGGTTGCAGGCGGAAAAAACGGCCCCGCGGTCGAGGTGGCGAAACATAACTTGGCCGTGCTGGCTCATGTCACGGCGCTCGATTTGGAATACTCTGCTCAAAGCGACGGTAAGCCTCTGGAAGAAAACATCGTCAAGCGCCTGGACTACCTTTGGGCAAATGCCTTCACGCGTTGGCGCGTTCTGCACCGCGATGATCGATTCTGGGACCGTCTGGCAGAGCGAATTCGTGAACTCGGCGAGCCTCAGCTGAACGATGAAACAGCTAGGGGGATGCACACCAATCTCCCTGTGTGGCTGCCGTACATCAACGCGCAATTGGCGATCTCTGCTGCAGAGCAAGGTAAACTGCGCGAAGCTAAACGGCAAGTGCGCATCATAACCAGATCCGGTCTAGATCCCGAAGCTATCAACGAGGCCCTGCATTTGGCCGTTAGACCGATTCAGGAGCGCATCAAATTGCTGTGTAGTACGGCCGAGGCAGACGCTGACACCGATCGCGCCCATGCTGACAAGGTGACGCAGCGGCTGATACAGCAGACACAACCACTCCTGGAAATTCTTGATTGTCTGCTGCCAATCGGTCATGCGGCCCTTGAAGATGCCCATGATGAAGTGGCCTTGCGGGCGCTCAGTTGCCAGATTGCGTTTGGGAACAAGACAGAGAATTGGAAGGCATGTTACGCATTACTCCAAGCCATAGCTCCAATCGCTGTCAGCGAATCGGCACAATCGCGGATAAAGGGAACTCTAGAAATAGTAAAGAGCAATGCCGAATTTGGTACTTGCTGGTTTTGTGAGGACAATCCTGGAGAGGATGGAGCCAAGATAGAAGCGTTATTGGCTGGAAACTGGGACCAAGAAGGTAACCTATTACGGTGGCAAGAATTGACGATCAAGATTCCGCGTTGCCCCGAGTGTCGAACTGCGCAGGAGCGGGCATCACTGTTTGGTGCCATTGTAGGTGGGCTAGGCATTTTGCAGTTTCTAGGAGTTATTCTTCTCGGCGTGCAGGTCAGAGGTTTGTGGGCTCCATTCTCAATCGCTGTAGGTTTTTTCCTTATCCCTGTTTGCATCGGCATTGGGTGGATCCTTGAGAATCGTCCCAAGGGCGCGAAGCCGGTGCGGGCCATCAAAGAGTTTCCGATGGTGAAAAATAGGTTGTCAGAAGGCTGGGCACTTCGTTGGGTCACCGGATGGAAAAGTCGCATAGGGGGTAGCGGCTTGCCCAAGTGAAATTATTGAAGGACTTGCAAGTTGATGGTGAAGGAGATTCCAATGATTGCTGGACTGTTAGACTATCTTGCGCGATTGACTGGCAGCCAAAAGTGCAACAGGACTGCATGGCCCAGCCAATGTTGCCAACTGAAGTTGTGGCACTGTGGCATTGTCATGTGAGCGTCAACATGCTGGGGAACCTGGATCATGGCAGGATTACTACTCAGAGCGGCTCGACCAGACATCTATCGGATCAATGCGTTCCGGATTGCGCGGCTGCCTGTGGACGTAACTGCCCGGGAAATGGCGCGCAAATGGACAAGCTCAAGTTACTGGAGAAACTTGGAGGCCGGTTGCGCAAGCCAGATAGTCCCCTGTCGCTCAAGCCGGCCCCGAACACTGATGCGGTGCGCGAGGCGATGGAGCGGCTACGTGACCCTGAGTGTCGCTTGTTAGATGAGTTCCTATGGTTCTGGCCTACCCAATTTGGAGAGGGAAAGACCGATCAGACTCTCACAGTACTTGATCAGGGTAACCTCCAGGCTGCCAGTAATGCGTGGTTGCAATCGGAGAAAAACGGCGAAGCCGGCGACGTTGCCAAACATAACTTGGCGGTGCTGGCCCACATGCTGGCGCTGGATCTGGAACATTCGGTTCAGGCTAACGGTAAACCTCTGGAAGAAAAACTCGCCAAACGCCTTGACAACTACTGGGCAAATGCTTTCACCCGTTGGAGGGTTCTGCACCGCGACGATCGATTCTGGGACCGTTTGGCAGACCGAATTCGTGAACTCGACGAGCCTCAGTTGAACGATGAAACGGCCAGGGAGATGCGCACCGGTCTCCCCGTGTGGCTGCCTTACATCAACGCGCAATTGGCGATCTCTGCCGCAGAGCAAGGGAAGCTGCACGAAGCTAAACGGCAGGTGCGCATTATCAGCAGGTCGAGGTTAGATCCCACGGCTATCAACGAGGCTCTGGATTTGGCTGTTAGACCGCTTCGGGAACGGATCAAATTGCTGTGCAGTACGGCCGAGGCGGACGCCACTTCCGATCTCGCCCATGCCAACAAAGTTACGCAGCGGCTTATCCGGCAGACAAAGCCACTCCTGGCAATCCTTGATTGTCTACTGCCGATCGGTCATACGACCCTTGAAGGTGCCCATGATGAAGTAGCCCTCCGGCGCTCAGTTGCCAGGTTGCGTTTGGGAACAAGACAGAAAACTGGGAAGTCTCACACAAACTGGTGGAAGCAATCCTCCCAATCGCGGTGAGCGAATCAGCACGCTCGCGATCCAGGAAAACTTAGAGATAATAAAGGGCAACCTCGAATTCGCCTGGTGTCCTTCTCGTATTGCACAGTAAGGCAGTGATTTTGTATAAATTGGGTCGCCTTGTAACCAACACACATGCCACGGAGGGCAAAGCATGGACGACCTGTCGCGGTTTTGTTGCCTGGATCCGGAGTGTCCAGACTATGGCAAACGTGGAGCCGGCAACCTGAGTGTCTGCAATCGCTACGGGGCCAACAAACAGTATCGCATGCTTCGCTGTGCCACATGCAAGGCCCGATTTTGCGAGCGGAAAGGCACGCCGCTCTTCCGAGCATGCTTACCCCAAGAGAAGATTCTCTCGATCTTGGCCCATATTGACGAAGGCTGTGGCGTCCGCAAGACCGGTCGGCTAGTCGGAGTGAACAAGGATACCGTTGTCCGTTACAGCAAACTTGCCGGCGAGCACGCCAAAAACCTCCACGACGAGCTCGTGGCTTTTTCCCCCTCAGACGCGGGAGGTGCAGTTCGACGAAAAATGGGCGTTCGTCGGCAAGAAAGAGAAGAACTGCGACCCTGCCGACCCCGCTGATGACCGGCAGGGGGATAACTGGGACCATGTGGCTTTCGACCCCGAACACCGCTTGGTCGTGAGTGTTGTGCCAGGAGAACGCATCACGGAGAATACCCAGGAAGTGGTGCAAGACTTCAAGAAGCGTACCGAAAGCCGGATTCCGAATCTCATCACCACGGACGAATATGCTGCTTACAAGACGGCCATCCTGGAGGCGTATGGGGAAGAGGTCATCCCCGAGCGGACTGGAAAACCGGGACGGCCCAAAGCACCGTACCGGGTGCCGCTGGCCGACTTGAAGTATGCCACCGTGCATAAGACCCGGAAAAAAGGCCGGGTTGTGAAGATCGACCATCGAGTGGTGTTCGGGACGTTCGTGGCCGTAATGGCCGCGCTGGCATTGTCGAAGGCAAGCCGAGCGATCAACACAGCGTTCGTGGAACGGCACAACGGGACTGACCGGAACCGCAATGCTCGAAAGGTGCGGAAGACCTACTGCTTCTCCAAGGATTGGGACGTGCATCAGGCGGTGACCTATTTCACGATGTACAGCTACAACTTCTGCTGGCCGGTGCGAACTCTGCGTCAGCGTGACAGCGAAGGAGGATGGCAGGAGCGGACGCCAGCAATGGCCGCGGGTCTGGCCGATCATGTCTGGACACTCACCGAATGGCTGACGTTCCCGGCTGTGCAACGCGAATAGGACACCAGGCGAATTCGGCACCTGCTGGTTTTGTGGTGAGAACCCCGGCGAGGATGGAGCGAAGTGCGAAGTCAAGATGTATGGGAATGTGACCGGGTACCCATCATTGGTGGCACGCAGGTTCGCTGGCAAAAGCTCACCATCAAGGTGCCCCGTTGCTCTGGATGTCAAGCTTCTCAAAACCGGGCCACAACGCTTGGCATTCTTACATGGTTGCTGGGTGTATTACTGGGTATTGGAGGGTGCAACATTACGCAGTCGTCGATAGGTGGGTGGGGGGCATTCGCGGTTTTCGCCTTCTTTTTCATTGTCGGCTTGGCCATCGGGGTGGGCATTGACGCCTGTGTCCACCGTGCCGCGGGTGCCAAGCATGAGGCCGCCAAGACAGAGTTTCCTGCAGTGAAAAAACAGTTGTCAGAAGGCTGGCATGTCGGTGAAGGGCCTGCCAGCTGATAGCAAAGGAGGTTGGTATGATCGGACGGATATTGCTTTCTCTTGGTCGCCTCTTATCTGGCGAAAGTAAGACTAACACTACTGGCGAAAAGGCGTCCACCACGGCAACCAGACCCGAACAAAGCCTAACAGAGCTGTCAGAACAATTCCAGCCGTCCGTTCGCGCTCGCGTTGGAGACTGTGTCATACCCAAGGAGTGGATCCAAATGTTGGCCAATGTGGCGACTGGGTTGTGGAGGATGCGCGGCGGATGGTGGCACCCGAAACAGGCCAGCCATTTGAAGAAATGCGCCGGGTCTATCGAGACCTGGAATCGACATGGGATACGTTGACCCAGGCAGGAGTTGAAATCCAGGATCATACAGGCTGCACTTACGATCCCGGCGAGAAACTCAAGGTTATCGCCTTTCAGCCGATGCCTGAGTGTATCTTCGAGAGGGTGATTGAAACCATCAAGCCCACGGTCTACCTCCAGGGGAGATGGATTCAGATGGGGGAAATCATCGTGGGTGTTCCCGAGCAGACCACTGCCGATGCATCGCCAGCTTGCAGCGATGTAAGAGCCGACGAAGGCGATAGCTGTTCAGCAAACAGTTCAGCCGAACCTATCGACCGTGTGGAGATCGGTCCGAAACCGGTACCCGAACCACCGATAGACAGCGAATCAGCTTCAAGGTATGAACCAGACCCGATAACCCCAACCCCTTCAGGAGAGCCAATCCATGAGCGCACGCACGACTGTTGACTTCGGTATTGATCTTGGCACTACGAACAGCTGCATCGCCTTACTGAAAGGAACGCAGACAGATGTTATCCGCAATGACGACGAGCGCGATTACACCCCTTCGGCGGTGTGGATCGACCGCAAGAACCGTTTGCACGTCGGGCGGAAAGCAAAGGAGCAGTACGATGCCGACGAGGAGAATGCTTGCATCGAGTTCAAGCTGCAAATGGGCAAGTCGTGGGGAAAGCTCTTCAAGCGCTGCGGGAAGGGAATGAAACCGGAGCAAATGTCCGCGGAGGTGCTGAAGGCCTTGGTAGGTGACGTGCGGAAGCGTTACAGCGAGGACCCACATGCAGCCGTCATTACCGTTCCCGCCGACTTCAACCTGCCCGAATGCGAGGCGACCCGCAAAGCAGCTCAGCTTGCGGGCCTCAATTTCACCCCCTTGCTCCAGGAGCCAATCGCAGCGGCCCTGGCCTATGGCTTCCAAACCAAAAGTGACAAGGTCTTCTGGTTGGTTTACGATCTCGGAGGCGGCACCTTTGATGCTGCTGTCTTGCAAGTCCGCGACGCCATGATTCGCGTTGTAAACCACGGCGGCGACAAATGCATGGGCGGCAAGCTATTCGACTGGGAGATTGTCAGCCAGATTCTGGCTCCAGCTGTCGCCCGTGAGTACCGCTTGACAGATTTCAAACGGGGAGTACCACGCTGGGCTGCTGCGTTTGCCAAGCTGAAAATGGCAGCAGAAGAGGCAAAAATCCGTGTGTCTCGAGAGTCGTCCGCAACGATCGAACTCCAATTCAGCGATGAGAAGGGTCAGATGATGGAATTCGAGCATGTTATTGAACGCAGCGCATTGGAACAGCTTATCGAACCATTTATTCTGCGCACCATCAACATATGCAAGCAAGTTCTCGCAGACAAGCGTCTGACGCCAGGGAACATCGAGAGAGTCTTGCTTGTCGGGGGTCCCACCTTCACACCTTACTTGCGACAACGCCTGGCCGATTGCAAGGAGGGGCTTGGCATTGCCCTGGACTTCAGCGTGGATCCGATGACTGTTGTTGCTCGCGGCGCGGCCATTTTTGCCGGCACACAACGCATCAAAACCTCTGCTCAAGCTGTGTCACCTGGTCAGCTGAAATTGGAGCTAGAGTACCAGCCTATGGGAGCCGATAGTACTCCACTCGTGGGTGGCAGGATAGTGGCGACAGCCAAGCAGAACTTCGCTGGTTACACCATCGAATTTGCCGATGCGGAAGCGCGCCCACCGTGGCGTAGCGGCAAGGTAAAAGTTGAACCCCACGGTGTATTCGCTACACAGGTGCGAGCCCAGGGAGGACGGCGTAACACCTTCATGATCGATTTGCGCGATGCAACAGGGCGGAAGCACGAGACCGTACCAGATAGGCTCACTTACACGATTGGGACTGTGGCAACCGACCCTCCCTTGACCCATTCTGTGGGCGTGGCCATGGCCAACAACGAAATGGATATTTTCATCCCTAAGGGAACCGCATTGTCCGCGCGAAAGAAGGTTGTCCATCGTACCGCAGTGGCTGTGCGCCGGGGAGAGGCGGGTGTGCTGATTCGCATTCCGGTCGTGGAGGGCGAAAACCAACATCGCGCTGACCGCAACCGTCTGTCCGGAAAACTCGAGATTCCAGCCCATAAGGTCAAGCGCGATCTTCCTGCCGGCAGTGAAGTCGAGATCACCATTGAGATCGACCAATCGCGATTGGTCAAAACCCAGGCCTACATTCCATTACTCGATGAACACTTTGAAGTAGTCTTCTCGTTCAAAGAAAAGATCCCATCACATGATCAACTTCGAACAGAAGCAGAGCGTGAGAAGCAGCGCCTCCAGGAAGCGCGGGACAAAGCCAGGAACGTTGCCGACCCCAGGGCAAGGGAACTGCTGGGCCGGATTGACGATGAACGGATGGAGCATGACGTGGACACGAGCCTTGCCGCCGCACGAAGCGATCCCGATGCAGCTCAGAAGTGTCAACAGCGGCTGCTCGACCTGAGGATGGGCATTGACAGCATTGAGGATGCACTGGAATGGCCGGCACTGCTCGCTGAAGCAGAAGAGAAAATCAAGGAGATGCAAAGAATCGTGGGCAAGTACCCCAACAGCAGCGTCCGGCAGAACGCTGCCACATTGGAGCGTGAAACCCGGGAAGCGATGAAAGGGAATGATGCTGACAAATTGCGGCGCAAAATCAACGAGATGTCCGGGCTGACGTTCCGCGTGCTGCGGGAACAGCCCGAATTCTGGGTCCGAGCTGCTTGCAGAGTTGGTTCAGCTTCGGGCAACAATGCGCGATCCTGGCATGGCTGACCAACTCATCAATCAGGGGAACCGAGCGATTCAAAGTAATAACGTCGAAGGATTGAAGGCTGCGGTTCAGCAACTGCTGGGACTCATGCCAGAGAGTCAACGACAAAAACTGACCGGCGGGTACGGGGGATCGACGATACGATGAGGAGCTAAACAGGCGGCGGCCTGGCCTAGCCAATGTGGCGACCGGTTTGTGGCGACTGCGCCGGCGCATGGTGGCGCACGAAACAGCGCATCCCTTCAAGGTGCGAACCGGAGCAAATAACTCCAACCCCGTCAGGAGAGCCAATCCATGAGCGCCCGCACGACCGTTGACTTCGGAATTGACCTGGGCACCACGAACAGTTGCATCGCCTTACTGAAAGGTACCCAGACAGAAGTAGTCCGCAATGATGATGAGCGCGATTACACCCCTTCGGCGGTGTGGATCGACCGCAAGAACCGTTTGCACGTCGGGCGGAAAGCAAAGGAACAGTACGATGCCGACGAGGAAAACGCTTGCATCGAGTTCAAACTGCAAATGGGTAAGTCGTGGGGGAAACTCTTCAAGCGCTGCGGGAAGGTCATGAAACCGCAGGAAATGTCCGCCGAGGTGCTGAAGGCCTTGTTAGGTGACGTCCGGAAGCGTTATAGCGAGGACCCACATGCGGCAGTCATTACTGTTCCCGCCGACTTCAACCTACCCGAATGTGAGGCGACGCGCAAAGCAGCTCAGCTTGCCGGGCTTAGTTTCAGCCCATTGCTCCTTGAACCAGTCGCTGCGGCGCTGGCATATGGCTTCCAAACCAAGAGTGACAAGGTCTTTTGGTTGGTTTACGACCTCGGAGGCGGCACCTTTGATGCTGCTGTCTTGCAAGTCCGTGATGGCATGATTCGGGTTGTGAACCACGGCGGCGACAAATGCCTGGGTGGCAAGCTATTCGACTGGGAGATTGTCAGCCAGCTGCTGGCGCCGGCGGTCGCCCGTGAGTACCGCCTGACGGATTTCAAACGTGGTCTGCCGCGCTGGGCCGCGGCATTCGCCAGGCTCAAGTTGGCGGCCGAGGAAGCAAGAATCCGTGTCTCTCGTGAACCATCCGCGCGGATCGAACTTCAGTTCGCTGATGACAAGGGTCAGATGATTGAATTTGAGCATGTCCTTCAGCGCAGCGAGGTAGAACGGCTCATCGAACCTTTCATTCTGCGCACCATCAACATTTGCAAGAAAGTTCTCGCCGACAAACTTCTAGGTCCGGCGAACATCGAGCGGGTACTGCTTGTCGGCGATCCCACTTTCACTCTTAACCTGCGACAACGTCTTACCGATGAGCTTGGCACCCTGGATTTCAGTGTGGATCCGATGACGGTCCTTGCTCGCGGCGCTGCCATTTTCGCCGGTACACAACCCATCGAGAAATCTGCCGTAGCCGTCTCAGCAGGTCAACTGAAGTTGGAGCTAGAGTATCAACCTGTGGGGGCTGACAATACTCCGCTCGTGGGTGGTCGGATCGTTGCGGCAACCAAGCAGGACTTCACCGGCTACACTATCGAGTTTGCTGATACGGAAGCGATCCCGCCCTGGCGCAGCGGCAAGGTAAGAGTGGAACCCCACGGTGTGTTCGCAACCCAGTTGCGAGCGCAGGTGGGGCGGCGTAACATGTTCATGATCGACTTGCGCGATTCGGCAGGGCAGACGCGAGACCGTGCCGGATCGGCTCACCTACACGATCAGCACTCTGCCAAGCGACCCATGCTTAGCGCATTCGGTGGGCGTGGCCATGGTCAACAACGAAATGGATATTTTCATCCCCAAGGGGACCGCATTGCCCGCGCGAAAGAAGTTTGTCTATCGAACCGCCGTGGCGGTGCGCCGGGGAGAGGCGGGCATGCTGATTCGTATCCCGGTGGTCGAGGGTGAGAACAAGCTGCGCGCTGACCGCAACCGACTCTCCGGAAAACTGGAGATTCCAGCTCACAAACTCAAGCGCGATCTTCCCGCCGGTAGTGAAGTAGAGATTACCATTGAGATCGACCAATCACGATTGGTCAAGACCCAGGCATACATTCCGTTACTCGATGAACACTTCGAGAAAGTAATCTCGTTCAAAGGAAAAATCCCCTCTCAAGACCAACTTCGAACAGAGGCAGATCGCGAGAAGCAGCGCCTCCAGGAAGCGCGTGACAAGGCCAGGAACGTTGCCGACCCCAGGGCAAGGGAATTGCTGGGCCGGATTGACGATGAACGGATGGAGCATGACGTGGATAAGAGCCTTGCCGCCGCACGAAGCGATCCCGACGCGGCCCAAAAGTGCCAAGCCCGGCTGCTCGACCTGAGGATAGTCATTGATAGCATCGAGGATGCCCTGGAATGGCCGACACTGCTCGCTGAAGCAGAAGAGAAAATCAAGGAGATGCAAAGAATCGTGCGCGAGTACGGCAAGAGTGGCGACCGCCAGAACGCTGCCACATTGGAGCGTGAAACCCGGGAAGCGATGAAAACGCACGATACTGACAAATTGCGGCGCAAAATTAACGAGATGTCCGGGCTGACGTTCCGCATGCTGCGGGAACAGCCGGGCTGTTGGGTCCAGCTGCTCGCAGAGTTGGTTCGGCTTCGGGCAACAATGCGGGATCCTGGCATGGCTGACCAACTCATCAATCAGGTGAACCGGGCGATTCAAAGCAATAACATCGAAGGATTGAAGGCAGCGGTGCAGCAGCTATTGGCACTCATGCCAGAGAACCAACGGCAAAAACTGACTGACGGCTACGGGGGATCGACGATACGATGAGCAGCCAAAGAGGGGCGGCCAATTGGGCCAGCCAGAATCTAGCCCCGATTCAGCGACTGTTCCCCGCATTGAATCAGGAAACACCACCTTGTGAGGGACTAATTTAGTGCATGGCCGCAAGGGCCGCCATTTCGCCCGCACACCTGTTCGCCATATGCGCTTTTGGGGAGTGGCGTGATGACCATTCGTTTTACCTGTCAGTGCGGAAAGAAGCTTCGGACAACAGAAGAGCTTTCTGGCAAGAAAGTCAAGTGCCCTAGCTGTGGGCGCCTGATGGTTGTCCCGGTTTCGCAAGCAAGCACAGAGACGCCACTGAGCGAGAAACCTATCGCCATGGATTCGGCTGCCGAGCACATAGCCAAGTTACAGGGCACATGGGTAATGGTGGCGGCGGGAAACAAGGCGGGCGAGTTTATCGCGGGTCTTCTTCGCTACACTTTGACATTCAAAGAAGACAAGTGTATGTCAGTAGCGTTTCTCGGCCTTTTAAAAGCAAAAGGGGATCCCTTGGAAGAGCAAGTACGCACGGGGAAATTCAAGATCAACGCCTCCACAGAACCAAAGAAGATCGACTTGGTATTCGATACAGGAACACAAAGGGGCATTTTCAAATGGCAAGACGAGAGCCTATTGATGGCACTTGCAGGTCCTGATAAGGATCGGCCCAAGAGCTTTCAAGATCACAATGTCTTCAAGATGGCCACGGCTGACTGTGCCAGCGAGCACGCAAACAAGATGGCAACGGCTGTAGGGGAAAGGGCTGTAAGTAAAGGGGCGGGTGGATGTTTCATCGCCACGGCCGCCTGTGGCAGCGAGCATGCCAATCAGGTAATGCGACTTCGGGAATTTCGAGAGTTAGTGTTGCGTCAAACCCGAACGGGTCGAACCTTGATCGCCGTTTACGAAACAGTCTCGCCGCCGATTGCCAGGTTCATTGCAAGCTCGGCTCTCTTTAGACGATTCGTTCGTTCTTTCGTGGTCTATCCGGCGAGTGTGGTGGCAGATTGGTGGCTGGCAGCGGGTGGCTGCAGAGCCGGGGGAACCCGGGTACGGAACCGTTAGTGGGAGCGGGTCTACCTCTACTCGCATCGTAAAAGTGGCGTACACCCGCGCCTTCAGCTTAGGTTAGCAGCACAGGAAGAGGCGGAGGCATGTCGGCAGAAAGGCTGGCGTGGCTCCGCAAGACGGTTTCTATAACACTCTGGCCTCCGGTGATAGCCGCAGCCAGCGCTGCGTGCCATGCCTACGTCCTGTGGCGGACGACACAGGTGGGATGGCTGGTCAAACCTTGGACGTGATCTCACCGCTTCAACCAGGACACTGCCCATTCGCCCATGTCGGCAGGCGCCTGTTCGCACCGGAGAGAAGACTCATGGTCTGGCGGGCGGCAAGACGGAACGTGGCGAGCGCTCCAGTTCGATAGGAGAAATCGTTCGGGCTGCTGCTGAGCGTTCTGGTGTGTGCCGGCTGGGCCCTCGCCGGCGGATACTGGATATTACACGGCAAAGAGCAACTCGGCCTGCCGACTCGGCTATGGCAGGCCGTTGAGATCGTCTGGCTCCTGGGTCTGCTGTTGCTCATCGCCAGAGCGTTCCTAAGCTCTTGGCTGCGCCGGCGGATGACGCCGGAACAGGCTGGCCTCTTCTTGCAAGATACTTTCTGGAGGGAAACTCGCGGAGAACAGCGGCGGATCAATTCCTGGCTGACATGGGCTTGCACTCGTCCAGTCGATAGGAGGGAAGAGAAATGAGGTTCTGGTCACGGGAAATCATCGGCTGGCTGCTCGTCTTGCTGGGAATAGCGGCATTCGGCCTGGCCATCGGCTGGCTGACCAGGTGGGGAGCGTATCTGGACGGCGATTCCTCGTCCGTTCCGCCCGTTGTGGAGGCGGGAATCGTCTCGGTCATTGGCATCGTTGTGTTCCGCGGCGGCATCCATCTGCTCAAAGTTGCCCTGGCGGCGCGGGTGTGCCTTTCGGCCAGGGAACGTCCAGCACCCAGCCCTCGGACACGGGAAGGATGAAGGGAAAATGTCGGAACCCGAGCGCCAAGCGAGGGATCCGAAGTCGATACCCTCGCTTGGCGCTCGGGTTCCGACGGCTTCATCCTTGCCTGAGTTGACCGATCTCCGGCCGTGATCTAGAGTTGTAGGGTTTCTGATCCTGGAACATTGAGGAGGCGTCCGTGGTTGAACACGAAATGGCACCAAACAATGGAGAAACCACGACCGTCGAAGTGGAACGCCGTTCGCTGGAACGGCTCGCCTCGGGGCGGAAGTCGCTGATTCGTCTGCTGGCGCGGCCAAGTTTTCAAACCCTTACTGCGGTCCTGCAAGACGTGACGCCCGGCGGCCTTGGCTTGATTCTCGGCAGCAAACTGGAGCCGGGAACGATCCTTGCCTTGCAGATTCAAGGTCGGCGCCAGGGCACTTCCTCAATCGTTTCTGCGCGGGTCATGCATGCGACGCCGCGACCCGACGGCAACTGGCACATTGGTTGCAAGTTCTCTGCGCGACTGAAAGATGAAGACGAACAGGCCTTACTGGAAATGGGTTCGGTTTCGGCAGCTGGGGCCACGCAAGCCCATGTCGGTGATCGGCGTGCCTGGGTGCGCTACCATTGCAGTCCCGACGCTCCCTGTCAGGCAGTGGATACACGGCCAGACATTGGAATCTACACCGCTGTGGTACGCGACATCTCGAACAGCGGCGTCAGCTTGATCCTCAACCGCCATGTCAAGGTGGGCGCTTTCCTCGCGGTAGAACTGGTGAGCGCCAACCAAACGTCCTTGCCGCCTCTCCTTGTCCGCGTGGTTCACGCAACCGCGCAACTCGATGGCGACTGGCTCATCGGTTGCGAGTTCGCCACAGAACTCACCGAGGATGAGCTAGACAACTTGCTCACCAAATAGCTCCATCGTCAGCGGGGCTGGAAATCATCGCTCCACGGCAGGCCACTCTCGATACTGCCGTCAAAGGGAAACCCAGCCTCCTCGGGCGGAATCACGACCAGATCAGCACCGACGGACTGAAAGTCCGGATTTTCCAGTCCAGCATCATCGGCGGGATACTGACCGAAGAACTCGTCCAACAGACGGTCTCGTGTCTTCGGGACCAAATCGTCCCCCAGGGTTCGAACAGGACCGACCTCGGGTCGAGCGCTCACCGTGCTCTGAGTGAACAAGGTGCCTCCTTCTGGGCGACCGAGATCATTCCTGCTCTCCGGCAACGGTGCCACGGGTGCGACCCCCTCCGTAACAGCGTTGTTGCGTGATCCTTGCCCAGTGGCTGAATCACTGCTTGCCGGCGTGTTGAATGTCACTGTCAGGCTGTTGACCAGGGACCGCAAGACTGCCATGGCGGCGTCGTTCGCACCGGACGTGACCGGAGTGCCGTTTGCAGGTGGAACATACTGGAATCGGACGGTCTTCCCGGTCGCAATCATGACTGGCGTGGACGGGGCGTCGCTGGTCACAAGCCGAACCGCCAGGGAGGGTGCAGAACCAATGTCGACCTCGGCCGGAAGCCCCGCGTAGGACGGATTGTCAATCCGTCCCACGTCCAGTTGGCTGACAAGAGGACCTGACGTAGAACTGGCACTTACCTGAGCGGTAATTGTCGTTGGCGCCGGCAGTACATTGATGCGCCCGTCCAAAGGATCGCCTGCCGCGTTGCTGGCGCGGGGTTGCAGGTCGAAGGCGAAGTCGTTGCCCTGTACGTCTGTTCCAAGCGGCAGCGACCATGTGCCACCTACGTTCTGCATCAAATTGACTATGGCGGCCCCTACCGGCGCATCCGACTTGACCTGGAAGTCGATAATGGCCAGGCTGCCGCTGCCCAAACCGTGCAGCGGACCGGCTGTCCGGTAGCCGATGAGGCGAATGATCCCGTTCGCGCGGTCGAGATTGACCACGAAGTTGTTGAACGTCAATGGATTGCCTGCCGCATCCGTGCCACTGGCGCCGGTCAAGCTGCCGAGCTTTATGTCCGAGGGTGACAGCACGTCCAGCCGGCTGGTGTCGTAAGAAATGGCCAGGTCCACTGCATCCAATCCGTCCGAGTGATTCAGGTTCACCGGCACCTGCAAGGTTGAGCCGGCCACGGCACTGAACGTCTCTGGAATGTTCAGCACCGGGTCGGGACCGAGGAGCGCCGGGGTCAACCCTTTCAGCACTGGAATCGTCGACTGTGTGATACCGACCGCCTGCCGGGCCACCTCAAGGGCGTCCAGACCTGTGAGAACATGGTCCCCACTGATGTCGCCGACGATCAGCGGGTCAGCCAGTACCCAGGCCTTGAAGCCAGCATCAAGGCCGACCGCCACGCGGGAGATATCTAGCGCGTCCTGACCGGTGTACGTGATCTCAAGCCCGGCCGCGTCTCCCAGGTAGCCGGCGGCGTGGATGGCAGCGTCGTCGATGGGCGTGATCGCACCCGTCGTAGTGCCGATGGCAATGTTTTTCAAATCGAGGATTTCCTTCGCCTCATAGCCCGCCGTGCTTGGCACGTTCGACTTCAGACTGAGAAAGGTCTGCGATCCGCCGGGGCTGAGCACGATACCCGTGGACGTGGTGAAGGTGATCTTGACCAGGCCCGCCGTGCTCGTGTCAAACGTCGTAACTGATGAGTCGCCCGGATCGCTCAGGCCGTCGATGGAGTAACCCGTCACGCTCAACAAGCTCGGGTCGTACGCCAGAGTCAAAGACACGGATGTGATAGTCTGGCTGCCGGTGCTGTCGTTCAAGACCACGCCGCCGTAGTTCAGGGCTGCGGAGGTCGCCCCGGCGGGCTGCGACAGGGTGATGATCTGAGTGTCCGAGTCCACACTAATGATCGTGGTGCCGTCGGGGAACATGCCGGGGGGACCTGTGACCGTGTCACCATTATTTAGCCCCGCTGTGGTCAGCACTTGCACCGTCGGGCTGTCTTTAGTCGTGCTGCCTGTGAAGCTGATACCGTTGAACAGCCGGAGCGGGAGGCCGTTGGTGAACGTGTCATCGGCGGACGCGGTGTTCGGAACGTTGACGAGCTGCCCGGCACCGCGGGCGAAGTCGGGCAGCGTCACCGTTACCGAGTCGCTCGAGTTGTTGACCACGAAAGTGGTGACGTAATCATTGCCCGGCGTCCCATCGGCGTTGCCATCGAGCAGATTGTTGCTCATGTCCTTGAACCCATTCGTGGCGCTGCGAAGGGTGACGGTGTAGGTGCCGTTGGGCAGCACGCCAAATAGGGTTGAGGTAGCAGCGCTGCCCTGTACTCCGCTCTCACCCGTCTCGATGAACTGGATCTGGCTGTTACCGCCAACTGTGCTGACCACGAGCGAGCCTCGGATGGTGACATCGCCGCTGCCCGTATGGTTGACGAGCGTTACGTCGGTCGGTCCAAGGCTGCCGGCCGCGTTGTCATACAGGTTGAGGACCGGGGCAAGAGGGGTTCCGGTGTTGAGCAGACGATTGAAATCGGCGATGAAGCCGGTGGCGGTGGGGGTGAATGCGGTAACTTGCAAGGTGGGTAATGCCACGTACGTCACCGTCGCGCTGCTGTTGTCGCTGGTCGGCGTGCCCTCGTCGTCGGTCGCGTTGACCGTCACGTTGTTGGTGAAGCTGTCGCCGACGTTGCCTGCCGGCACCGTCTGCGTGATCGTGTACACCCAGATCTCGCCCGCGTCCAGCTTGCCGTTGCTGTTCGTGTCCCCGCCGACAAACGTGCCGTCGGCCAGGATGTTCCCAGCCTGATCGTCAACCAGCGAAGTGATCGTCAGCGGATCGTAGGCCCCCGCCAGGCTGGTGTTCGTCAGCGTGTACGTGTACGTCACCGTCCCGCCCGTCTCCAGCACGCTCGCCGGAGCGACCGTCTTGACAATGGTGATCGCCGGCGCCACGTCCTGGTAGGTCACCGCGTCGCTGGCCGTGGCCGTGCTCGCCGCCGTGCTGTCGTCGTCGTGAGCGCTGACCGTCACCGTGTTGGCGATGACGACGCCGGCGTTGCCGGTCGCCGGCACGCTGTAAACAACGTCGAAGCTCTTCGACGCGCCGAAGGCCAGGGTGGCGCTGCCGCCGTTGGCCGTGGTGAAGGCCGACAGCAGGTCGCCCAGCACCGTATCCGTCAGGCTCGTCACCGTCACCGGGTCGGTCGTGGCCGTGCTCGTGTTCGTCACCGTGAAGCGGTAGGTCAGCGTCTGGTCGGCCGTGCCCTCGTTGATGGTGCCGCTATGCGTCTTGGTCACCGTGATCGCCGGCGCCACGTCCTGGTAGGTCACCGCGTCGCTGGCCGTGGCCGTGCTCGCCGCCGTGCTGTCGTCGTCGTGAGCGCTGACCGTCACCGTGTTGGCGATGACGACGCCGGCGTTGCCGGTCGCCGGCACGCTGTAAACAACGTCGAAGCTCTTCGACGCGCCGAAGGCCAGGGTGGCGCTGCCGCCGTTGGCCGTGGTGAAGGCCGACAGCAGGTCGCCCAGCACCGTATCCGTCAGGCTCGTCACCGTCACCGGGTCGGTCGTGGCCGTGCTCGTGTTCGTCACCGTGAAGCGGTAGGTCAGCGTCTGGTCGGCCGTGCCCTCGGCGATGGTGCCGCTATGCGACTTGGTCACCGTGATCGCCGGCGCCACGTCCTGGTAGGTCACCGCGTCGCTGGCCGTGGCCGTGCTCGCCGCCGTGCTGTCGTCGTCGTGAGCGCTGACCGTCACCGTGTTGGCGATGACGACGCCGGCGTTGCCGGTCGCCGGCACGCTGTAAACAACGTCGAAGCTCTTCGACGCGCCGAAGGCCAGGGTGGCGCTGCCGCCGTTGGCCGTGGTGAAGGCCGACAGCAGGTCGCCCAGCAGCGTATCCGTCAGGCTCGTCACCGTCACCGGGTCGGTCGTGGCCGTGCTCGTGTTCGTCACCGTGAAGCGGTAGGTCAGCGTCTGGCCGGCCGTGCCCTCGGCGATGACGCCCGTGTGCGACTTGGTCACCGTGATCGCCGGCGCCACGTCCTGGTAGGTCACCGCGTCGCTGGCCGTGGCCGTGCTCGCCGCCGTGCTGTCGTCGTCGTGAGCGCTGACCGTCACCGTGTTGGCGATGACGACGCCGGCGTTGCCGGTCGCCGGCACGCTGTAAACAACGTCGAAGCTCTTCGACGCGCCGAAGGCCAGGGTGGCGCTGCCGCCGTTGGCCGTGGTGAAGGCCGACAGCAGGTCGCCCAGCACCGTATCCGTCAGGCTCGTCACCGTCACCGGGTCGGTCGTGGCCGTGCTCGTGTTCGTCACCGTGAAGCGGTAGGTCAGCGTCTGGTCGGCCGTGCCCTCGGCGATGGTGCCGCTATGCGTCTTGGTCACCGTGATCGCCGGCGCCACGTCCTGGTAGGTCACCGCGTCGCTGGCCGTGGCCGTGCTCGCCGCCGTGCTGTCGTCGTCGTGAGCGCTGACCGTCACCGTGTTGGCGATGACGACGCCGGCGTTGCCGGTCGCCGGCACGCTGTAAACAACGTCGAAGCTCTTCGACGCGCCGAAGGCCAGGGTGGCGCTGCCGCCGTTGGCCGTGGTGAAGGCCGACAGCAGGTCGCCCAGCAGCGTATCCGTCAGGCTCGTCACCGTCACCGGGTCGGTCGTGGCCGTGCTCGTGTTCGTCACCGTGAAGCGGTAGGTCAGCGTCTGGTCGGCCGTGCCCTCGGCGATGGTGCCGCTATGCGTCTTGGTCACCGTGATCGCCGGCGCCACGTCCTGGTAGGTCACCGCGTCGCTGGCCGTGGCCGTGCTCGCCGCCGTGCTGTCGTCGTCGTGAGCGCTGACCGTCACCGTGTTGGCGATGACGACGCCGGCGTTGCCGGTCGTCGGCACGCTGTAAACAACGTCGAAGCTCTTCGACGCGCCGAAGGCCAGGGTGACGCTGCCGCCGTTGGCCGTGGTGAAGGCCGACAGCAGGTCGCCCAGCACCGTATCCGTCAGGCTCGTCACCGTCACCGGGTCGGTCGTGGCCGTGCTCGTGTTCGTCACCGTGAAGCGGTAGGTCAGCGTCTGGTCGGCCGTGCCCTCGGCGATGGTGCCGCTATGCGTCTTGGTCACCGTGATCGCCGGCGCCACGTCCTGGTAGGTCACCGCGTCGCTGGCCGTGGCCGTGCTCGCCGCCGTGCTGTCGTCGTCGTGAGCGCTGACCGTCACCGTGTTGGCGATGACGACGCCGGCGTTGCCGGTCGCCGGCACGCTGTAAACAACGTCGAAGCTCTTCGACGCGCCGAAGGCCAGGTGGCGCTGCCGCCGTTGGCCGTGGTGAAGGCCGACAGCAGGTCGCCCAGCACCGTATCCGTCAGGCTCGTCACCGTCACCGGGTCGGTCGTGGCCGTGCTCGTGTTCGTCACCGTGAAGCGGTAGGTCAGCGTCTGGTCGGCCGTACCCTCGGCGATGGTGCCGCTATGCGACTTGGTCACCGTGATCGCCGGCGCCACGTCCTGGTAGGTCACCGCGTCGCTGGCCGTGGCCGTGCTCGCCGCCGTGCTGTCGTCGTCGTGAGCGCTGACCGTCACCGTGTTGGCGATGACGACGCCGGCGTTGCCGGTCGCCGGCACGCTGTAAACAACGTCGAAGCTCTTCGACGCGCCGAAGGCCAGGGTGGCGCTGCCGCCGTTGGCCGTGGTGAAGGCCGACAGCAGGTCGCCCAGCACCGTATCCGTCAGGCTCGTCACCGTCACCGGGTCGGTCGTGGCCGTGCTCGTGTTCGTCACCGTGAAGCGGTAGGTCAGCGTCTGGTCGGCCGTGCCCTCGTCGATGGTGCCGCTATGCGACTTGGTCACCGTGATCGCCGGCGCCACGTCCTGGTAGGTCACCGCGTCGCTGGCCGTGGCCGTGCTCGCCGCCGTGCTGTCGTCGTCGTGAGCGCTGACCGTCACCGTGTTGGCGATGACGACGCCGGCGTTGCCGGTCGCCGGCACGCTGTAAACAACGTCGAAGCTCTTCGACGCGCCGAAGGCCAGGGTGGCGCTGCCGCCGTTGGCCGTGGTGAAGGCCGACAGCAGGTCGCCCAGCACCGTATCCGTCAGGCTCGTCACCGTCACCGGGTCGGTCGTGGCCGTGCTCGTGTTCGTCACCGTGAAGCGGTAGGTCAGCGTCTGGTCGGCCGTGCCCTCGGCGATGACGCCCGTGTGCGACTTGGTCACCGTGATCGCCGGCGCCACGTCCTGGTAGGTCACCGCGTCGCTGGCCGTGGCCGTGCTCGCCGCCGTGCTGTCGTCGTCGTGAGCGCTGACCGTCACCGTGTTGGCGATGACGACGCCGGCGTTGCCGGTCGCCGGCACGTTGTAAACAACGTCGAAGCTCTTCGACGCGCCGAAGGCCAGGGTGGCGCTGCCGCCGTTGGCCGTGGTGAAGGCCGACAGCAGGTCGCCCAGCACCGTATCCGTCAGGCTCGTCACCGTCACCGGGTCGGTCGTGGCCGTGCTCGTGTTCGTCACCGTGAAGCGGTAGGTCAGCGTCTGGCCGGCCGTGCCCTCGTTGATGACGCCGCGTGTGCGACTTGGTCACCGTGATCGCCGGCGCCACGTCCTGGTAGGTCACCGCGTCGCTGGCCGTGGCCGTGCTCGCCGCCGTGCTGTCGTCGTCGTGAGCGCTGACCGTCACCGTGTTGGCGATGACGACGCCGGCGTTGCCGGTCGCCGGCACGCTGTAAACAACGTCGAAGCTCTTCGACGCGCCGAAGGCCAGGGTGGCGCTGCCGCCGTTGGCCGTGGTGAAGGCCGACAGCAGGTCGCCCAGCACCGTATCCGTCAGGCTCGTCACCGTCACCGGGTCGGTCGTGGCCGTGCTCGTGTTCGTCACCGTGAAGCGGTAGGTCAGCGTCTGGCCGGCCGTGCCCTCGGCGATGGTGCCGCTATGCGTCTTGGTCACCGTGATCGCCGGCGCCACGTCCTGGTAGGTCACCGCGTCGCTGGCCGTGGCCGTGCTCGCCGCCGTGCTGTCGTCGTCGTGAGCGCTGACCGTCACCGTGTTGGCGATGACGACGCCGGCGTTGCCGGTCGCCGGCACGCTGTAAACAACGTCGAAGCTCTTCGACGCGCCGAAGGCCAGGTGGCGCTGCCGCCGTTGGCCGTGGTGAAGGCCGACAGCAGGTCGCCCAGCACCGTATCCGTCAGGCTCGTCACCGTCACCGGGTCGGTCGTGGCCGTGCTCGTGTTCGTCACCGTGAAGCGGTAGGTCAGCGTCTGGCCGGCCGTGCCCTCGGCGATGGTGCCGCTATGCGTCTTGGTCACCGTGATCGCCGGCGCCACGTCCTGGTAGGTCACCGCGTCGCTGGCCGTGGCCGTGCTCGCCGCCGTGCTGTCGTCGTCGTGAGCGCTGACCGTCACCGTGTTGGCGATGACGACGCCGGCGTTGCCGGTCGCCGGCACGCTGTAAACAACGTCGAAGCTCTTCGACTCGCCGAAGGCCAGGGTGGCGCTGCCGCCGTTGGCCGTGGTGAAGGCCGACAGCAGGTCGCCCAGCACCGTATCCGTCAGGCTCGTCACCGTCACCGGGTCGGTCGTGGCCGTGCTCGTGTTCGTCACCGTGAAGCGGTAGGTCAGCGTCTGGTCGGCCGTGCCCTCGTTGATGGTGCCGCTATGCGTCTTGGTCACCGTGATCGCCGGCGCCACGTCCTGGTAGGTCACCGCGTCGCTGGCCGTGGCCGTGCTCGCCGCCGTGCTGTCGTCGTCGTGAGCGTGACCGTCACCGTGTTGGCGATGACGACGCCGGCGTTGCCGGTCGCCGGCACGCTGTAAACAACGTCGAAGCTCTTCGACGCGCCGAAGGCCAGGGTGGCGCTGCCGCCGTTGGCCGTGGTGAAGGCCGACAGCAGGTCGCCCAGCACCGTATCCGTCAGGCTCGTCACCGTCACCGGGTCGGTCGTGGCCGTGCTCGTGTTCGTCACCGTGAAGCGGTAGGTCAGCGTCTGGTCGGCCGTGCCCTCGTTGATGGTGCCGCTATGCGTCTTGGTCACCGTGATCGCCGGCGCCACGTCCTGGTAGGTCACCGCGTCGCTGGCCGTGGCCGTGCTCGCCGCCGTGCTGTCGTCGTCGTGAGCGCTGACCGTCACCGTGTTGGCGATGACGACGCCGGCGTTGCCGGTCGCCGGCACGCTGTAAACAACGTCGAAGCTCTTCGACGCGCCGAAGGCCAGGGTGGCGCTGCCGCCGTTGGCCGTGGTGAAGGCCGACAGCAGGTCGCCCAGCACCGTATCCGTCAGGCTCGTCACCGTCACCGGGTCGGTCGTGGCCGTGCTCGTGTTCGTCACCGTGAAGCGGTAGGTCAGCGTCTGGCCGGCCGTGCCCTCGTTGATGGTGCCGCTATGCGTCTTGGTCACCGTGATCGCCGGCGCCACGTCCTGGTAGGTCACCGCGTCGCTGGCCGTGGCCGTGCTCGCCGCCGTGCTGTCGTCGTCGTGAGCGCTGACCGTCACCGTGTTGGCGATGACGACGCCGGCGTTGCCGGTCGCCGGCACGCTGTAAACAACGTCGAAGCTCTTCGACGCGCCGAAGGCCAGGGTGGCGCTGCCGCCGTTGGCCGTGGTGAAGGCCGACAGCAGGTCGCCCAGCACCGTATCCGTCAGGCTCGTCACCGTCACCGGGTCGGTCGTGGCCGTGCTCGTGTTCGTCACCGTGAAGCGGTAGGTCAGCGTCTGGCCGGCCGTGCCCTCGTTGATGGTGCCGCTATGCGTCTTGGTCACCGTGATCGCCGGCGCCACGTCCTGGTAGGTCACCGCGTCGCTGGCCGTGGCCGTGCTCGCCGCCGTGCTGTCGTCGTCGTGGGCGCTGACCGTCACCGTGTTGGCGATGACGACGCCGGCGTTGCCGGTCGCCGGCACGCTGTAAACAACGTCGAAGCTCTTCGACGCGCCGAAGGCCAGGGTGGCGCTGCCGCCGTTGGCCGTGGTGAAGGCCGGCAGCAGGTCGCCCAGCACCGTATCCGTCAGGCTCGTCACCGTCACCGGGTCGGTCGTGGCCGTGCTCGTGTTCGTCACCGTGAAGCGGTAGGTCAGCGTCTGGCCGGCCGTGCCCTCGTTGATGGTGCCGCTATGCGACTTGGTCACCGTGATCGCCGGCGCCACGTCCTGGTAGGTCACCGCGTCGCTGGCCGTGGCCGTGCTCGCCGCCGTGCTGTCGTCGTCGT
>CAWDRY010000009.1:0-32020 GCA_963804745.1 uncultured Gemmataceae bacterium | reverse complement strand
TCCAGCGATATTTTTCGTGGGTGGGGCCATCGCGGACAAAATGGCAACTGAGATCTGGGATGAGTTGCAATCAGGTACACTCGCCAACGCTGCCAACCTAACATCTGATGATCAGGTCGCGTCGCTGTGCAGTTGGCTTTGTGACCTGTGAAGGCTGAATCCTTCACAAGCTCTTGGCGACGGAGGGCGCCTCGCCGACAACCTCAAGCGCGAGCTGCCGCGCATCCCGTTCGCACCGGACTTCCGCGCGTTCGCGGCACCCGGCCAGGAACTGGCCCGGCTGCACCTGAAGTATGAGCAGCTTGAACCGTACCCGCTGAAATTTGCGAGCGCCCGCGTGCCGCTGTCGTACAAGGTCGAGGACAAGATGAAGCTGACCAAGGAGAAGACGGCCCTGCGCATCAACCCGTCGCTGACGCTGGCCGGCATCCCGCGGAAGTGTTCCAGTACCGCCTCGGCAACCGCAGCGCCCTGGAGTGGGTCATCGACCAGTATCAAGTCAATGAGGACAAACGCAGCGGCATCCGCTCCGACCCGAACCGGGCAGAGGATGAGGAGTACATCGTGCGGCTGGTGAGGCAGGTAGTGCGGGTGAGTTTGGAGACGGTGCGGATTGTCGCGGGGTTGCCGCAGAGGTATGCGGAGTGAAGGGAAAGGCAAGACGTGAGAGGATGAGAAGGGAAGAACATGAAACTGCCCAACTATCAAATGGCCGCAGTCCCGCAGGAGAAAATCACGGGGTATCTCCTGTCTGTCACTCACCGTGACGGCCGACACAAAGCAGCGTTCTTTAGCAGCTTTGGCTTCACTGCCGGCAACTGGCAGGAAATGGCGGCGGCCATGCTTGAGCATGCTGCCAATCACGAAGTTACTAAGGAAGAGGATTCGCCATTTGGTAAACGCTACGTGATTGAGGGTATAATAAAATGTCCGGACGGGCGAACGCCGATGGTTCGCACCGTCTGGTTCATCGACACAGCAGCGGACACGCCGCGATTTGTGACTGCCTACACGTTGAAAGGGGAGAGCGATGATTAGAGAGCTAGACACGGTTGTGTTGACCGAAGACCTTCCCGAGCATGGACTGAAGCAGGGCGACATTGGGACTGTCGTGCTCGTTCATCACCAGCCGGGGTACGAGGTCGAGTTTATCAGCCTTGACGGTGAGACCCTTGCCGTGGTTTCGCTGACGCAGCAGCAGGTGCGGCCTATCGGCAAACGTGAGGTCGCCCAGGCTCGGGCTATGGCGGTTACGTCGAAGTAACAGTCGCCCGCACCTTTTTCGCCACGATCCTTTTTACCTTTCTTCGAGGCTGTGCGATGAGTGGCCACAATCCCGGCAAGCGAATTGCCCCCGCAGCATTAAACGCCCTGAAGGAGGCTTTGGCGTCGGTCTACTGGTACAAATCCGACCTGCGCAGTTTCCTCACGCAATGCCTGACTGATCCGTCAATCCTGGCGCGCCTCAACTGGCAAGACTACAAGCGGAACATTGTCAGCACGTTGCTTGATTTCCTCGCCCGTAACGAGGAACTGTATCAGAGGCAATTGCTACGCCTCATGGCAGAAGTATCAAGGATTGCAGACTTTAGTCATTTGGCCAAGCTGGAGGACGGCGCGTCCAAAGAGAAGAATGCCAGGACTGCAGTTGAAGCACTCCGAAAGCAGATCGGAAATCTAACGGACGTTTTCGCTGAGGAAAAGGAAATTGAAAAACGGCGTGAGCAGGCCCACGAGCGGCTAATGCAAGCCACGGCGGTCAAACAAAGACTGGATGAGTTGACCAAAGACTATTTCGATTTGCTAACTACCAATGATGCGCAGAAGCGGGGATTTCAGCTGGAAAAACTCTTGAAGTCTCTCTTTGAGCTATTTGACCTCGATCCAAAAGCATCGTTCCGCATCACAGGTGAGCAGATCGACGGTGCGTTTAGCTTTGAGGGCACGGATTACTTGCTTGAGGCAAAATGGCAGAAAGACCCGGTCACGGCCTCTGATTTGGATGCTCTGGCGGGGAAGCTCTCGCGTAAACTTGACAACACCCTGGGACGAATGGCACTGTTGGCAGATCCCTCGTTCCAGCAGCAGGTTGCGTCGAGGCTATATCTACTATAAGGATGCCCTGAGTATCTTTACTAACGTAAGCACAGATCGAGAGGTACACGGCCTTGGCTGGCCACGCGGGCGCACACTGTCTCCCCGGATGTGTTTCGGTTTGTTCTTGCCAACCAGCTCCGTGCCATCACCCCCCTTCTTGTGGACGCTCTTGCCGTCATTCCTTGCCGTCCACGCCATACCCGGCCAATAATTCCGCCTGCAACTGCTTACGTGGTTTCATCATCAGCTTTTGCTTCTTGGGCCGTCGTTTGATGGCCCGCGGTTCACAACGGTTCGGCCGCTGGCCCACCTTCTCCTTGCCCAACGCCACCAACAATACTTGGGCCATCTGGATCCGCTCCGCGACTGTCGCCTCGGTCAACTTGCTCCAGGCACCCAGCACCGTCTGCTGACCGGCTGCAAAACTAATCGTGCGTGGAGGTACTCCACGTAGCAGCGCTGCCTGGGCTGCCACCTTGCGAATAAGATTGTAGCCCAAGAAATGAGCCCAGATTTCCTTCTCGATCATGAACGGGGTCAAGCAACGCAGCACGTCCATCTTCAGGGTCGATTTGATGGACCGAATGTCCAGTTCCACATGCCATCTCTGATGATAAAGATCGACGACATCCTCATGAGCATACGCCTCCGTATCCAGCAGAGTGGTGACCACGTGCAGGTGCTTCACGCGAAAGCCCGGGATGCTAATCCGCTGGTAGAGGTAGCGTACCTGGATTGTCTCGGGCATGGCCGCATACGTCGCGTCGTCCATCCAGTCCGGTTGCTCCGGCTTCGACCAGATCACCAACCGGTCGTCCTGGTCCACATTCCGGCTACGGCGGAACGTGTTGATCCGGGCTTGATGTAGCCGCGTCACCACGTCCACACCCTGTGCCTGCAGCAACGCCAGCAGAAAGTACGAGCAGTAAAAGCGGTCTCCTAGCACGATCGCGCCGGGCTCCAAGTGGTCCAGCAACCTGCGGAACAACGCCGGTTCTCCCGTTTCCTTGCCCTGGTACGGTCCCCAATCCAGCCCGTGACACGCGGCCGTGGCCAGAGACAACAACACCACTAAACGGATAAGCGGAAAACCCAGCCCTGGTTTTTGTGTCTGCGGCTGCGGATAGGCCTTTTGGTTCTCCTCGGTGTCTGGCATGCTGGCCGTGAAGCCGTCCACGAGAGAGACGTGCCGCCCATGCCACAGCCACGCGGCCGGTGCTTGCTTCTCCAAGGCCACCGCCACTTGCAAGGTCAGGCGGCACAGCACGTTCGTCGGCAGTTTGGCGCGGGCACGGCAGTAGTTGCCGGTATCATATTCTGGCCGTGGCAGCGTCAAAGCCATGGCCACCACGGCGCGGGCCACGGCCGCCCGGCAGGACTTGCTGCCGTCATCCAACACCTGGGACAAGAAGGTCCACAGCGTCAGGGCAGGCGTCCAGAAGCTATGCGCCCTTTTGGCCAAACGAGACCTGCTCGTCGGCGAACGCCTGCGCGATCGTGTCGGCAGTCAACACGTCGGCGAAGGGCAAGCCCTCGGCATGACAAAAGGGGGCGAGGACATTGTCGAATTGCGAACTATGGTTGTGGGTTGTAGAAAAAGACATGGAGGCCTTCCTTTGCTGACAAAGGAGAGTGCAACCCAGGAAGGTCTCCACTGGGGATAACTTAGGCAGGGAAGGTTCTCCGGCCAGGTATCCAGCAGCTGAATTTTGGCAAAAATCAGCTGCGCGGCGGGAAGATGCCAAAGATCACCTTCGAGTGAGCACACGGACGGTGCGCGGCCAGGACCGGCACAGGCCCGACGGCCAGGTTCTAGCTCAAATAGAGATAGGCTTTGGTGTTAGAAACAAACGCAGCCTGTCAACAGTGCCATTCCACCCTGGGACTCTTTCTGTCAGTCAATGGTTTTTCAGAAGATGGCGTGAAAGCTCATTCTTCTGGTCGCCGTCTCATGCTGCTCATGGACGGAAGCGACCTGATGGCCGTTCTCGAAGGACGAATCGATCTCATGCAGTTGCTGCTTCGCAAGCGACGCGAAGCTTCGCAAAGTGGGAATATTTACCTTCGAATTCACGAGATACTCTGTGAAGGTGCCTGGACCGCCCATTAACATGGGCGGCAAAAGGGACAAATAGCCAAGGGATACTGAGCATGTTCCCTTTGGGCCATTCGATAAGGCCCCTGGGACAGAGAGTACAGAAAAGAGTTGCCAGAACTAGTCCCATTTTCCGCACCCCTGCCTCCAGTGCTCCCTTGCTGATGGTGGATGAAGCATTGGCCGACGAGCCGCTGCTTCACCTGCCGTCCGCGTATTATACGCACTGCTCCCGCGCCAATCAAGTTTCTGCGCTTTCGCCCTGACCTTGACCGCCTCCCTATTATGGAAGTGGCACCTCGGTCGCACATCTTGAGACGCCTGTTCCTCTACCTGCCTCTTGTATTCAAGGAGAAGCGGTCATGTGCTTCACCTGGCATGGAGCCGTGCCGCCGAAGAAGTCGTCAACCTGGGTCCGCTGGCCCTCCTCGATCCTCTCCTGGAGCGCATGCAGGTCGCAGACATCATTGATCGTCATTTGCCTCCCGACCCCCAGCTCGAATTTTCCCACGGCCAGGTCCTCAGCCTGCTCCTGGCCGCCCGGCTCTCCAGCCCCACCGCCCTCGTTAACGTCCCGGCCTGGGCCGAGAAAACCGGTGCCGATATCCTTTGGAACATCCCTGCGGACAAGCTCAACGACGACCGCCTCGGCCGCGCCCTGGATGCCTTCTTCACCGAACGTCACTCCATCCTGGCTTGTGTCGCCGAGCAGGTTCTGCGCACTGCCGACGTGCCACGGGACTGCCTCCACTTTGATCCCACCCATCTGCTCTTCTACGGCGCCTACGACTCGTCGCAGCCACGTCCCAACAACTTGCCGCTGCCCCCAGAGACGCCATCGGCCGACTTCCCACCAGCCCACATCACCTATGGCTACGGTGCCAGTGATGTCAAGCTCGTTCAGGCCGGCGTGACGGCTGTCGTGGACGAACACGGTGCCCTGCCGGTGTTCAGTCACCTTCTCGATGGCAACCGCAACGGCCATCCAGCCATGCAGCAGCAATTCGAACTGCTCCAGCACTACTTGCCACCCGTCTATCACTTCGACGCCGCCACGGCTGAGGCAGATGCCGTTTACGATGGTTACTCCGCTCTGGTCACAACGGCCCCATGCAGCCGCAGCGCCGATGTCCTGTTTACACAATTCAAGCAGCAAAATTATCTCGAACTGTTGCACCATCAATGGAAGACACCCCTGGCAGTGCGTCCAGTTTTTCTCAAGTCGCCCCAGCGGGTGGAAGCATTGTTCTGCCTGCTGCAGCTTGCCTTGACCGCGTACCAGTTATTGGAACGTCTCTACCGCCAGAAGGTCAGCGCGGACGATCCCGTTACAGAGCAGCGGATGACGACCGAGTCCCTGCTGCGCCAATTTCGTGTTTACGGACTGATCGTGCGTCGTTCCCCGGTGGGTCGCGTGGTCTACGCCACACGTCTGACATCCCGCCAACGTCACATCCTTGGAAAGCTGGGCTTCGCGACGCCGGCCCAAATTCTCACGCGCAAACTACGTCCTCCACCATTCGGCTAACGTTTCCAAGCAAGCGGCCTTGAATTGCCGACAGGGGTGCGGAAAATGGGACTAGTGTTCGAGTTGAACAGTCGGAGGTGCCGGTGAGGGACCGGCCAAGTTGATGACAGAGAGGACTGTGGCCTATGAGAATCGTTAAGGTGTATCGACAAGCTGCGATGTCCGCTACTAAAGTGGAGTGCATTCGCGATTACTTGAACTCGACCAATTCAGCTTCACTGGGTGAACCGTGGGGCCACAAGATCGTGGAATACACTCTCCATTACGGGCCGTCCGAGGTGATAAAGTGCGAGAGTTTCGATGGTGTGAAGCGAGTCGTTGGGACCAAGGGCGACACGACGAGCCATATCATTTACTTCGAGTCGATGACAGGTCGGTGTCTGCGAATCGACACCACCGACCCCACGCGGATTACCGTGGAGGCGGATAATCGCAACCTGACGATTAGATTTCTGGCCCGCGTGGAGGAGTTGTTGGGGCTTAAGGAACTCCCACGCAGAGTCTTACTATCACATGGAAGAAGCTTGGCTTGGCTCGAAGTGCAGCGCTACATAGAGAAGCACACGCATCTTAACTTGGAGACAGTCGAACTGGCGGACGAGCCGAACAGAGGGCGGACCATTTCGCAGAAGTTGGTAGAGGAAGCAGATGATTGCTCGTATGTAGTCATTGTTATGACGGGGGATGATGTGACCGAGGAAGGTGAGGTGCGCACTAGGGAGAACGTAATGCATGAAATAGGTTTCTGCCAAGGTAGATACGGTTTCGACCGGGTTCTGTCTTCTGCGTGAAGAGGGAGTAAATATCCCATCTAACTTGGGTGGATTAGCCTACTATCCGTTTCCGAAAAACCTCATTAAGGCCGTTTTTGCCGACTTGCAGAAGGAATTGCGGGCGGCATTTCCGTGAACCGAGACACTCGTGGCTATTCTTGAAGACAACCTGGGAGAACGGTGTCAGCAGCTCGTATCCCCAACCCGTTCGGAAGGCCCCTTGTGAAGCCGATGGGGGAACTCGCGAGTGAATGGTCGGAACAGTCGTTGCCTTTTTTCGCTCTGTCATCCATGCATGTCCAGCCCCCCACGACGCCTCCATCACCCGCCCGCACTCGCCCGTTCCTTCTTCCTCCTCTCCCACATCTCCATGCACCTATCCATCACTTTCTCCGTCTCCTCCTCCGTCAGCCCGCGCATAAAATTGCACATGGCTGCTATGTCCGCGTCGAACTGCGCTGGTGCGTCCTGAAGCATTTTGTCCTCGCGCATCCTCTGTGCCTCGCGGACCTTGGTGAGAATTTCGGATGCCCTCACGACAATCTTCTCATCCTTGGAGCGCGTCATCCTGCGCAGCGCGTTCCGTGCTTCCAGGCCCGCCTCGGCGACCATTTGGTCTTCCGCTTCACGATAGAGCCGGATCCAGACCTCCAGGTAAATCCGCGGCAAATGCCGGTTGGACGGGAGCGGCTTAGATACTACCCGAAGGCGTGAATCGCCGATGACCATGCCGACGGTCGCAAGGACATGTCGCCAATCAGCGAGTGACCCGCCGCTTTGAGGAAGCCGTTTAACTGGCCGAACAGGCATTCATCGGCGAGTTCAGCAAGTTGATTTCGCATCTCACCGAACGGCTCAGTGGCGGCGAGGATGGCGAGCGCAAGATCTTCCGCGCCTCGGCCATCGCCAATCTCACCGAGTTCTTTGAATTCTTCTGGCTGCGTATCTATGTTTGTCGCGCAGATAACGAGAGCCATGAATATCATCTTATGCGACGTTCTGCAGATCGTCCGGAAAGGCTTTGTGGCGCAGGTGGATGGCGCTACTCATGAAAGCGAAGCCCCGTTCGGTAACCCGGTAGCTCGGGGCCGAAGTATTTGAAGTTCTTGAGGAGGATCCCGTGTTCGTACAGGAATCCTTCCATGCCCAGCGGGTAGGTGATGGGCAAGTGCCCTTTGAAGATGAGTCGATCGGGGCAGAACAGACTACCGGTGATTTTGTCCTGGTGTTTGTGTAAAAAGGAGTCCACGGCGTTTTCCTCGCTTCATGGTTGGTTCGAGCAAAACCATTGTGAAGCAAGAGAACGCCGTTTTCATCGTGTCAGGGTTTCCGTGCCAGCCGATCCTTCATCCGCTGCGCTTCCCACGTGATCCGCAGACCGGGCGGTCCCTTCGAGAGGTCGGCCACGGCGGCCGCAGCCTCGGGGGTTGCGGTCCTTTCCAGGACTTCGAGCGCTCGAATCTGCTGGATTGTGTCCAGGTCGTCGCCGCGCTCCTTAGTCAGGAGTCGCTTGAGGACCGTTTCGGCCCGCCGGCGCACCTCCGGCGACTTGTTCTCCAGTGCCAGGCGCAAGGCCGGTTCCGCACGCCAGCCCAACCCGGTCAACTCAACCATCGCCAAGTCGCGGGTGTCGATGTCCTCATCATCCAGTTTGACGATCAGCAGCGAGAGGGTTTCGCCGCCTTTCTTGACAGCGTCCAGGCGAGTGCGCAGGAACGGCACCGATTGTTTTGGATCGGCGGCTAGGGCGGTGAGGGCACGCAGCGCGACCTCGGCGTCCGTGCTGCGCAAGTCCTGCCATTTCTTGTCCAGGTCGCCAGGCTTCAACTCGGCGGGTGTAAGCCGGGCTTTGGTCGTGGCCTCGCGGACGTCCCAAACGAGAATCGTCGTGTTGCCGGCGGAGGCGGCAAGGCGTTGGCCGTCCTGGCTGAACGTCAGAGTGTAGACAGGAGCCCGATCCCCGCGCAAGTGCCCGACTTCCTGGCCGTCACGCGTTGCCAGCAGCAGAATCACGCCTTCGTGCGTGCCCACGGCCAGGACCGATCCGTCCGGCGAGAAGGCGCCGCTGAAGGGCGTCGTCTCGGCCGTCCGAGGCCGTTTCCAGCGCAGGCCGCCGGTCTCCGTCTCCCAGAAATGGATTTCAAAGAGCAGTGCCGCCAGGCAGCGGTCATCCGGCGAGTAGGCCAGGGCACCAGGGCCGAAACCGGTGGGCGACTGATACTGGAAACCGATGGCGTTGCCAACGCGCGGCCTGGCCACCTGGGTACCGGTCCTCACGTCCCAGAACTCCAGGCCCGAGTGCGAGACGGCCAGAGTCCGTCCATCCGGCGCGAATACGGCATAGAGTGGTTGGATATTCGGCAGCGCCTTCGACAGATGAACCGGCTCCTCCTTGCTGTCTCGGTTCCACAACAACTCAGGCTTGCCCCACGCCTGTCTGAACAGGACCAGGCGGCCATCGTTCGATGCCGCGTAGACGCGGATAAACCCGGGTCCCTCCGTGGTGAAGTGCGGCTTGGAAGGCGGCTGGGCCGGATCGAGCGGCAGATCGCGCAGGCCCTCCGCACCACCCACCAGGGCGGTCCGCAGATCGGGAAGGAGCACGATGCGATTGGGTCGATACGGAACGCTCAGGTTGCGGGCCGCGACGCTGCGGCCGGTTTTCGTGTCCCAGACGCGAATGCTGCCTTCGTCGCAGGCGCTCATCAACTGCGTGCCGTCCGCCGAGAAGCGCAGATCGGTGACGTGGGCGAGATGACCGCCATCCTCATGCAGTGCCTTGCCGGTGGTCAGATCAAACAAGCGCACCAAGCCCGGCATGGCCACTGCCAGGGTGCGGCTGTCCCGCGCCAGCGCGACCGCATGTACGTTCGGGCAGGTCAACGCGAAACTGCCGGTCATTTTGCCCGAGGCGCTGTCCCAGGTCACGACATTGCCTTCGGCCCCCGCGCTGATAGCGACAATTGTCTTGCCGTCATTCGTGATCATCAAGTGGTGGCAGAAGGCATCCTTCACAGGCGGTGCTTCGAGGCGCTGGATCTCGCGCGGGCCGTCGAGGTCCCAGCGGTGCGCTTGTTGCGTTGAAACAGCCAGCGTCAGTGTCTTGCCGTTGGCCGAGAAGGCGCCGGCGATGCGCAGTCCCTTCGGCGCTGAGAAGGGGATTGTGACGAGGACCGCGCCGTTGTCCATGTCGTGGATGGCCACGCCCTTTCCCGGTTGGGCGATCGCGAATTTTCTGCCATCGGGGGAAAAGATCGCGGAGACATTCGTCCCGGAAACAGTGACGGCGCCGAGGCGCTGGACCTTGCCGATGTTCGGATTGGCGCGAGCGACTTCCCCGCCGGACCCGACGGCGAGGATCGTCTTCCCACTGTCTGAGAGGAAGAAGCCTTTGCTTGCCGTGCCGAGATCACCGAAGAACCGCTCTTCCGTTCCGTCCTCCGTCTTCCAGATGTGCAAGACCCCGTCGCCGGTGGCCACCAAGAGGCGCTTACTATCGGGCAGGAACTGGCCGGCAAGTACGCGCGCCCGCGAAGATGGACCGATGGTTCGCAGGAGTACACCCGTCTCAGCGTCCAGCAGGCGGACGTTCCCGTCGGCATCGGCACCGTAAGCCAGATACTTGCCGTCCGGCGAAAACGCCAGCGGCTGGCCAAACGAGTCACTGCGGAACCGATCGCTACCCAGACGCATAAGGGCGCCGGCCGGCAAAGTCTCCTTCGGCGGCACAGGGTCGCTGATGGCAGGGGCTGCGATCATCAGGCCCAGGGCGACCGTCAGGAAGAGTCGAAGTGTCATGTGTGCATCTCCGGTTGTGGGGTGAAGTCCTGTCGGGACGATACGTTGATTAGTGTACCCCGGCAGGAAGGAGGTGGCCAGCTTTGCTACTCAACACCGAAAATGAATAGGAGTCATCAAGCCTGACGATCATGGAGTCTGGCATACGCGACAGCGATTACGTGAAGGGACCGAGGCATGCAACACGCACCTCAAAAACGGTCGGCATGGGTGCTCCCCTGTGATAAGGAACGCCGGACCAGGCTGAAGGGCAGGCTGGTGTTCGGTCGGCCCGACGCTGGCAATGAGAGATTGCCAGTTACTGGGAGCGTGTGTAACGTGGGGGAGGTAGGGCTTTAGTAGGTCAGTAGGTGGAGCACGCCCGCGAGCTTGAGGCAATGTCGCTATGAGCAAGTACGTTTTCGGACCTGTGCCATCGCGCCGGCTGGGCCGGTCCCTTGGCATCGACCTGGTTCCATTCAAAACGTGTACCTACGACTGCATCTACTGCCAATTGGGTCGAACGACGTGCAAGACGGTCGAAAGGAAAGAATGGGTGCCGCTGGACCTGGTGGTAAATGAAGTGCAGCAGAAGCTCGACTGCCGGCCCGACTACATCACGCTGAGCGGCTCCGGCGAGCCTACTCTCTTTTCTCGCATCGACGAACTGGTAGATCGAATCAAGCAAATGACGACCATCCCCGTCGCCGTTATGACGAATGGTTCCCTTCTGGGCAACAAAGACGTGCAACAGCAACTGTCTAACGTGGATGTCATCCTTCCGTCGCTGGACGCTGGCGACGACGCCGCTTTTCACCTCGTCGACCGCCCTCACGAAGACATCTCCTTCGAGCAGATGCTCGGAGGACTGATCGATTTTCGACGCCGATTCACAGGTCAATACTGGCTGGAGGTCTTCTTGGTAGCCACCTATCCGGCCTTTGAGGCGGAACTTGCCGCGCTGCATCGTTGTGTGGACCTCATCAAGCCCGACCGTGTGCAATTGAACACGGTCACCCGCCCTCCTGCAGAAAGCTACGCCAACCCAATCTCGCGTGACCGGTTGGAGAAGATCGCCGCCGAGTTCTCTCCGCCGGCCGAGACCATTGCCGATTTTCGTGGCGGCCCCTTGCCGGTCGCCGGTGAAGTCGATTCAGAACAAATCCTGGCCTTGCTTCGTCGGCGACCTTGCTCCGTGGAAGACATCGCTGTCGGGATGAACTCACCGCCCTCGAAGGTTGCAAAACATTTGGAGTCGCTCCGCAACGAAGGAGTGGTGGAACTCTGTTGGAGCGCAGGGAAGCTCTACTATCGGAGCGGCTTTGAAAAGAAATAGCCCGCAAACCACAAGGGCTTGGTTGGTGGATGCCCATTGGACGCTACTAATTGGGTAGCGACGCAATTACTTTGCAAAGCCGGGTTTGCCAGTGACGGCGGATTCGCTAGAATGGATCTCGGACATGGTGACTTGCTCCTCCTTACTATGACTTGGAAGTCGCTGTGTTCACGGCCAACCGGGGTAATGAACGGTTGGCCACTTTTACTAATCCTATGGAATGGCGGTCGGGTATCAAGGTGTAGTGTCAGGTGTTACACCAAAAACAACAGGAAAAAAGAAGTGACGTAACCTTACTGGCAAAACACGAGCGCCTGTAGCTCAACTGGATAGAGCAACGGCCTACGGAGCCGTAGGTTGGGGGTTCGAATCCCTCCAGGCGTATCTTTGAACCCAGGAAAAGTCAGGAGTTTCCGCTGAAGCCCCCGGGGTTTCTTCGTTCCGTACGCGGTCGGGGCGTGCTCGGTGCTGCGCTGTATTTTGCGCTGTTTCGGGGTCAAGTGCGCTGTTTCGCGTGCTGTCCGTTTTGGCGGCCGCGGTGAAGTAATCCTTTGTCTTTGAAGCGAAATTCACTTCACATTGCACCAGGCGCCGGGTAAGATCATCACTTCACGCAACTTGCTGTACGGCCTTGGCTCGTTGCTTCCTTGTTGAATACCCGAATCACCCACTGGAATCACCCACATGTTAACCAAACTGACCATCCGAAACTTCAAGAGATTCGAGCAGGCCGAGATCGAGCTTGGCAAGGCGGTCGTGTTCATCGGCCCTAACAATTCGGGCAAGACCACCGCGCTTCAAGCTCTCGCGCTATGGGATATCGGCAAGCGTGCCTGGCTCGCCAAGCGCGCTGGTAAGGCGTCTCCCGAGAAAAGACCAGGCGTCGCCATCAACCGGCGCGATCTCATCTCGATTCCTGTTCCAGCAGCTAATCTCCTGTGGCACCAGCTACACACACGAAATGTGCAACCGGTTGAGGTTAAGGGCAAAAAAACAACACGTACAGGGAACATTCGCGTCGATGTCATCGTCGACGGAGTAACGAGCGACGACGCTTGGCAATGTGGTTTTGAGTTTGACTACCAGAACGAGGAATCTTTCGTGTGTTGTCCTGTTCGGTTACAGGGTTATGAGCAGACCCAAGTCAGTCAGGCAAAGTTCTCGGAGATTTCTGAGCACGCAAGGGCCGTTCAGGTCGCTTATCTCCCACCAATGTCCGGCCTCACGGACCGGGAGCACTTGAAACAGCCAGGCGAGATTGGATTTTTGATCGGTCAGGGCCGCACCGCTGAAGTGCTGCGCAACCTCTGTTTCGAGGTGCATAAGCGCGAAGACAAATCGGCGTGGGAAGACATCGTCAAGCGAATCAGGGACCTTTTCGGCGCCACACTCCAACCGCCGGAATATATTGCCGAGCGTAGCGAGATCACCATGCGGTACGAGGAAAACACCACCAGTCTGGACCTGTCCAGGCTGGCCGCGGACTGCAACAAACTCTCCTGTTACTGGCCCACCTGTACGCCAATCCACGGACTATTCTGCTTCTGGACGAGCCGGACGCACACCTCGAAATCCTGCGTCAACGCCAGACATACCAACTTCTGACCGAGGTTGCGGAGAAGCAATGCTCGCAGATCATCGCGGCGAGCCATTCTGAAGTCGTGCTCAATGAGGCAGCCGGTCGAGGCAAAGTCATTGCCTTTGTCGGCAAGCCGCACACCATGAATGACCGCAGCAGTCAAGTCATGAAAGCGCTCACCGACATAGGCTGGGATCAGTACTATCAGGCCGAGGAATCGGGATGGCTGCTCTGCCTTGAAGGCTCCACCGATCTCAGCATTCTCAGGGCATTCGCCGCAACGCTCGGTCACCCAGCAAAGGAACTCCTCAACCGCCCGTTCGTGCATTACGTTTCAACAAACATACCGCAAAGGGCACGCGACCTGTTCAATGGTCTTCGCGAGGCCAAACCGGACCTCGTGGGCATCGCTATCTTTGATCGCATTGACAAACAATTGCAGCAGAACCCCGCGTTCGTGGAACTCATGTGGCAGCGGCGGGAATTAGAAAACTATTTCTGCACCGAGGATGTGCTGATGACATTTGCTCGCGGAAAACAAGCTGATGACCTGTTCGGGCTTGCGGAACGACAAAGTCGCGAACAGGCGATGCGCGAAGCTATCAACGAGGTGTCGCAAGCTTTTAGTACTTTGGGCAAACCTGACCCCTGGAGTCCCGAGATCAAAGCGACGGATGATTTCCTCGATCCGTTGTTCAAAAAGTTCTTCGAGAAGCTGGCGTTGCCGTTGACATTCCGCAAAGCTGATTATCACCAACTAGCCAGTCTTGTGCCCAAAAATGCGATTGAAACCGAGATTAGCCAGAAACTGGACGCCATTGTTGCCCTGGCCGGCAAAGCCAAGACACGGAGGTAGCATGGCAATCCCGCAAATTCATGCTGGCCTCACACCCGCCCGCCTGCTACATTACATCCATCGAATTTCACTCTGCGGGTTCCACCCGTTTCGCGACAATCATCCTTCGGAGATTTTAGACAATGATTCACAACCACACCCTCTCCCGCCGCTCTTTCCTCGGCGCCGCTGCCGCCACTGTCGGCGGGCTGGCCGTGTCATCCTCGTTCGCCGCCGCCCCCAGCAAGAAACTCGTCATGCTCGCCGGCAAGCCCAGTCATGGGCCGATGGAGCATGAGTTCAACGCTGGCGTCCTCCTTCTCAAGAAATGCCTGGCCAACGTGCCGGGGCTGGAGGTCGAACATTACCAGAACGGTTGGCCCGACAGCGAGAAAGCCTTCGAGGGAGCCAGCGGCATCTTCCTCTTCGCGGACGGCGGCGGTGGGCATCCGTTCGTGCAGCAGAACCACCTTTCCATCATCGGCGATTTCATGAGCAGAGGAGTCGGCCTCATGTGCGCCCATTTCGCCGTTGAGGTGCCGAAGGACAAGGCTGGTCAGAAATTCCAGGATTGGATCGGCGGCTACTACGAGGACAAGTGGTCGTGCAACCCGATGTGGAGTCCCGAGTACAACGAGCTGCCCAAACACGAGATCACCCGCGGCGTCAAGCCGTTCTCGATCCGGGATGAATGGTACTTCAACATGCGCTTCCGGCCAGAGATGAAGGGCGTGACGCCGATCCTGTCCGCCAAGCCGAGCGATGCAGTGCGCGACGGGCCCTATGTCTATCCGAAGGGGCCGTATGAGCATATCCAGAAAGCCAAGGGCCAGACGGAAACGATGATGTGGGCCGTGGAGCGAGCCGACGGCGGCCGCGGCGTGGGCTTCACGGGAGGTCACTTCCACAAGAACTGGCTCGACGATAACTTCCGCAAGGTGGTTCTGAACGCGATGGCGTGGATTTGCAAGCTGGAGGTGCCGGCCGATGGCGTGGGATCGACTGTAGCGGAGGCTGATATCAAACAGAACCTTGATCCGAAGAAATAGTGGTCAAATAAACCTCACAAGCCGGGAGCGACAGCGAGCGAGGTCGCTGAGTCGGCAGTGTGCCGGTGCTTGTAGTCACTATTCACCACTACTTCTTAAGCCATCCCGTTCCTACTTTCTTGCCGTTCTCGATGAAATTCGACCGCACTGTACTTTCCCTTATCGACTGTCACGATCAACGGCGAGGCAAACGTCGCGCTTCCGCCATCTGTTGAAGTGGCATTGTACTTGACGTAGAGCGTGTCCTTGTCGGCGGTCACTTTTTCGACCTTGTAGTCCCAGACCATGTTGCCGCGTTTGATGACGGCGGCCACCATCTTCGTGTCGAAGGCGTCCTTGGGGACAAAGTCATTCTTGGCGCCCACGACAAACGCGCTGCCGAAAAGTTTGTCGAACGTTGCCCGGTCCGTGATGGCGAGATAGGAAACATCCCCTTTGAGGCCGGACATATTCGACTCGAAGTGGCCGCTATGAACCTGGTAAACGACATTGTCGCCCTTGGCCGGGTCGTCGTCGGCTCCCCGTACGAAGCCCGGCATGCCGCAGAGAGCAATCGCGACAATCGTGACGCCAACTAACAGTGTCTTCATGTTTTCATATCTCCGTGGTAGTGGTCCGACTCACCTGAATAGACAGCTTGGGCGAGCCGAAGCAGCATGAGCTGCCGGGTGATGACCCCATCACCCGGCAGCTTACGCTGCTCGGCTCGCCTGCAAATCATGAACGATTGAACGAATACACGGCTCCATCTTATGGAACAGAAGCGCGATCGGAAAACATTCAGGAGCCGGTAGCTTTACTTGTGTACACCTATCCGATAACCAACCGAACCGCTTCTGCGTTCATCTTGAGAAGGCATCCGTAGTTGCCACTGGGAGAAAATAAGCACATCCTGGCGAAAAAATACTTGCGATTCGACTAGTTGCCTCGTAGAATAAGAGTGTCCCGTCGGAGACTAGCTTGGTGCTTGGGCAACACTAGGTAAGTCAACGATGGGACTTTTTTTTTGCGCAGAATCGAAAATTGCAAATTGCCGGGCTGCGCATCAAGGCTCGCTATGATGATATGATCATGGGCAAGCCTCAAACCATTATTGATGGCAAGATTTCTTTGCCGATCATTATTGCATCGCACTGCCCTGCCCCGCGGCATGTGGAACTGCTGGCTCCGGCGGGTGGACTGGAAGCAGGTTTCGCGGCGTTTCACTTCGGAGCCGATGCGATCTATCTGGGTTTGAAGAAGTTCTCGGCTCGTGCCGAGGCGGAGAACTTTACGCTGGAAGAGGTAGATGAGATCACTGCCTATGCGCACAGTCTCCAGCCGCGGCGGCGTGTCTTCGTGGGCGTCAATACTCTGATCCGCCAGGACGAGTTGCCGGAATTGGTCGAAGCTGTTGCGTCCCTGGCCGAAATTGGCGTCGATGCGCTCATCATCCAGGACCTCGGCGTCTATCACCTCGTTCGGGAATACTTTCCACAACTGAGATTGCACGCCAGCACGCAGCTCGCTGTCCACAACCGTGCCGGGGCCGAAGCACTGCGACGGCTGGAGTTCCGGCGAGTCACACTGGCCAGGGAACTGACATTTGAAGAGGTGCGCGACATCACGGCGACGGTGGACATCGAAACAGAAGTTTTCATTCACGGCGCGCTCTGCTATTCCTACAGCGGTCTGTGCCTGTTTTCGTCGCAAACGTTGGGCCGCAGCGGCAACCGGGGAAAGTGTGCCTACTCTTGCCGAGACTCATACAAGGTCGCTGACGCACCACTCACACTGCGTGACGGCAGCTCCGGTCCGGCGCGATCCCCGGCAGGGCTTTCCCTTCTCGATGAAGGACCTGGCGTTGCCGGATCATTTGCCGATGTTGCAGGCGGTCGGCGTATCGTGTTTCAAGGTGGAGGGCCGCAAGAAAAGTCCACTGTATGTGGCCACGACGACGGACTACTACCGCAAGCTCATCGACGGCAAGCTGGGGGAGGAAGATCGGCCGGACATCGAGGCCGAGTTGCAAACCGTATTCAGCCGGCCGTGGACGCGCTTGTACATTCAGTCGTACAAGGACAAGGAAGTGGCCGACCGCGATACCGTCGGGCACCGGGGAACGCCTGTGGGCAAGGTAGAAGGCATTCATGGAGGCCGGCTGCGGTTTCGTACTTGCCGGGCGCTGGAACGCCACGACGGCTTGCAGATCGACCTGCCGACGCTGGGCAAACCCTTCGGTTTCGCCGTGGACAGGTTGCGGATAGCAATGCTGGGCTGGAAGGGAAAGCTGCAAGAGGCTTTCGAGGCGCCGGCTGGGGCGCTGGTGGAGGTGGATCTGCCGCGGGACCATCCGGAAATCCCACTGGGTGCGCCGATTTACTGTTCTTCATCGCAGAGCGTGAAGAAGAAATATCGCCACGACCGGCCCAAGCCCGGCTTGTACCGGACGCGCAGGCAGATCGAAGTTGAAGCCGTCTTGACCAGCAATGCCTTGACCGTAAGAGCACGCGTGCTGCCGCGTTTGTCAGAAGAAGCCGCTATAGAGATAGAACGCGCACTGCCGGGACCATATTCGCCGGTCAATGATCCGACGGCAATGGCCGAGACAGCGCACAGCACTTTCGCCAAACTCGGACAAACCAGGTTGGAGCTGGCTTCTTTTGAATTTCGCAATGATGACAACCGTTTTGTCCCGGTGTCTCGGCTGAATCAACTCCGCCGTGATTTGGCGGCGGGCGTGGAGGAGGCTCTGCGGAAAGAGTTGGCGGCCAGGATGGCACTGATAAAGGCGGAAGTGCGTCCTCGGCATGAATCGCCGGCAAGAACAACGGCTTTCCATTGGTCGATCAAGGTGGACCAGGTCGGTTTTCTAGATGCGCTGGAAGAGAGCGATCTGGCAGGGGTTGAAGAAATCATCGTGGACGTTGCCAGGGACCCTGCGGCGCTTCTTGTGGAGAAACTGGAGCAGTGGGCGAGTCGAGTGGGTCGTACACGGATTCGTCTGGCCCTGCCTGCCTTGACACGGAATTGGGAAGAGAAGGGTCTGTGGCACAAGCTGACAGCTTGTACTACGGCCGGCTGGACGAAGTGGGAGGCGGCCAATCTCTCGGCGTGGAGCTATCTGGCGAACGAGGGGCGTCGGCCCCCTGATCGGTCGCTTCATCAGGGGGCTAACGCTCCCCGCTCGCCTGATGTTCTGGATCTCTCCAGCGATTGGTCGGTGTACGTTATCAACCGACTGGCCGCCGAGCAACTTTTGCAGATGGGAGTAAGCCGATTTGCTCTGTCGCCGGAAGACGGCTTGCAGAATATGCGATCGCTGCTGGCCGAGTTTGGTGCGCGGGCGGTCGTCATCGTCTATCAGGACACGCCGCAGTTCGTGGCCGAGTCGTGTGCTTATGCGAACCTGATCGGCGGCTGTCCGGGCAAGGCGAATTGCCGGTTCGAGAGCATGGAGATGGTCTCCAGCCACGGCGAGAAGGTGACGGCCCTCGATTATCACTGCCGGACCATCGTGCTCAACCAGGGGCCGTTCTGTCTTTCGACTCGGTTGGACGAACTGGCGGAGGCGGGGGCGGTGTCGGTGCGGGCTGATTTCATCTATCGCCCCTACGATCCGCTGGAGGTCCGGAAGATCTGGCGGTTGGTGAGAGCGGGCAAGAAGGTGGCGGGCGGGCACGCGGCGAACTTTGATCGGGGCATACTGTAGATATTTTTTCCAAGTAACATGTGGCCCCTGGCGATGAGGCCGACCAGATGCTTGCTGACGACGCCTTTCACGGTGTTCCCTGGGTTGCGCCTCGAATACGAACTCTGGCATCGTCCACGATCCACAGATGGCCCGCCAAAGGCTCCTGGTTCAACAACGGGACGACTCGGTTCATCAGGCGAATGAGCGAAGTGATGTTCTGGACGGCGGGGCGCAGGACGATGATTCCGTGGTAATCTTCGGGTGGGAAGGCCCGAATGTCGCCAAAATCGAGGTCGAGCGTCACCAGTGCCCGCCTTTCGTTCTGACAAACCTGAGCAACCTGGATGTCGGGTTGTCCAGCCATTTGCTGGCCAGGGACGGTGATCGCATCATGACCTTGTTGTTTGAGCAGGTCCGCAATGTCCTCCGGAAGGTTCTCATCCGTCTTGAAGAGCATTACACAGCCCCCGGCAATGCCACAATGCGCTCACGGGCCAGTTCAGCGGCATAGGCCAACGCCGCCTGGATGTCCTCGGCCTTGAGCGAAGGATAGCTTCTCAGAATCCTTTCTGTTGGCTCCCCGGCAGCGAGATTGTCAAGGACGACGGAAACCATGATCCGGGTCCCCCTGATGCATGGCTTCCCGTGGCATACGTTTGGATCAACGTTAATTCGATCACGCCAGTTCATTGCTTATCCTCCAGTTTGTCACAAACTCCAGGGGTGTTTACGCTGAGTTTGTCCGGGTGATGAGGCGGCCGGTCTGAGAGTGGCCGGGAGCGAAGACCCGATGGAGCAGCTTCATGCGACTGCTACCAGCATGCTGCGCTCGCGCTCTGCGGCAAAAGCGAAGCAGGCTTGGATGTCCTCCTGCGTCAGGTACGGGAAGTCATCGAGGACTTCAGCCACGGCCATGCCGGCCGCCAGGTAGGAGAGGACATCGTAGACGGTGATGCGCATGCCACGGATACAAGGGCGGCCACCACGCTTGCCCGGCTCGATGGTGATCCGCGATCGCCATTGTTCATTCAAGAGAAATCTCCTCGACGGAGAATTTGGTTGACGGACGCCGTGAACGGCAACATTTTCTATTATAGCGTTCGGCATTCACTCGCGCTTGGGACGGCCCACCGCCAACTTCTGTAATTCTGTTCCCAGCACCATCTAGCCTACCACGAAAGATTGAAACGTGTCCCCGATGTCGAGGGCTTTTGAGACCATACGGGTGCCGAAAGGGTCCGGACACCAACTTTACCCGCTCCCGAAAGGCTCCGGATACCCGCTCAGGCAAAAAGAAGCAGGCAGATCCCCATACCCAATTTCAGCGGTTGGTTATGCCTCAATCGGTATCCGTTGCCCCAGGCACGGCCAATTCCTGACGTGCAGGATTGGCACACGCAATTCCAATATCCCAGGCCACCTGATAATACCACTCATTGGGTGAATCAAAAAGACACCAATGACAACTCTGGGCACTCGTCGCAATCTCCTGAATAGAGTCGTCGGGTGATGACCCTACCAGACCAGCCAGTGACCGCCAAGCCAAGAGTCTACCATATGCGGCGAAGTTCCCGTGGTTGTAAGCACCGCCGCTTGATGCAGCAGAGAACAAGACGGTGAATGCGTCTTTCGCCGTCGCGTTCTTGCGAGATTGAATGACGTCCGTTGGTTTGAGACATTCGAGGCCGAGTTGCGGTAGGATTGCTGCCACTGCATCGCGCTTTGACAAACCTGCACGAAACGTGCGAGCCTCAATTTTGCCGTTCGACTCGTCTTTCCAGTTCATGACCGCAGCGGAAATCAGGTTCCCACGCTCGCGGCACGTTGTTTCTGTTATTTCCAAATTGTCCTTGAACGGGCTCGAAGCGACTGTCGGTTCCTCACGTGTTGGGCCAAAAGGGAGGCTCGTACTCATTGAACCGGGGCCATAGTCGGGCAAGAGAATGGCCTCTTCCACATCGAACAAAGTAACCGGCAGAAAAGCCAACGCATGATTCACCTTTGCCAGGCGATCGTTCACGTCCTGGTCCGCCGATGACTCTGCTAGCAGCTTGCGGCGGACTACTGCTTCGTGAAGCACGATCGCGGTCGTTTCGAGATCACTTAACTTGCGAAGCAATTCGTCAATGACTGCTGGCGATTGCGCCGCGACGACCTTCGAGATCACCGCTGGTTTGCGCAATTGGCGAGCGCTGCTTTTCCTGCTCCGTGTATCGGCAACGGCAGCAAGTTCGAGTGCCGTAATAGCATTTTCGTATCCATCGGTGAGCGCGATAGGCCTCGACAACGCGTTCGAGAACCGCGCCGGATGCCCAATCCGGGATGCGGCTGCTGGGCTGTCCTCTGCAAAGTTCGCCGAAGATTTCCTTCAGTGTTTCGAGGTCGCCCTGTTTGGCATGCAGGTCAATGAAAGCATAGTGCTCGTTCACGTCCTTGACGTTGTCCAGGCTGGCAACGAATGATTTGCGTGTGAGCATGTGCAATAAAGTATAACCTGTGAGTGACACGCGCAATGCAAATATATCAGCACCTGCGCATGACTGTTGACCCTGTGTGCAACGCTATTGGGCTTCTGCGCGACCTAACACCCGACCGGCCGTCGCGTACGCATTCCCCATCACTGCTTACTGGTTCCGGTTGAACAGTCTCCGGAAGTCCTGCGCCGTTTCGTTATGTCGAGGGGTAGTCCTGAAGCAATGCTTCCAGATCCCCATAATCGTAAGGCGGTGCTTTCGCACTGCTCACGTGAGTTCGTCCTTCACGGCGTTCCATTTCAACCAGCCAGCGCGGTGGCGGCTGCCCTTGGCCGCTTTCAGCTCGGCGAAAGCTTGCCGGGCTATCTGGACATCCTCAAGTGTTTCCAGCCATTCAATCAGGCACTCCCAGTCTTCGGCACTCAGGATAGCAAGGCGTTTTCCTTTCTTGGTTAGAAACTGCACAGATTGCAGTGCGTCAAGTCCGGTCATGGTGTTCCCTTTCGGTGTTGCGCGACAGGATGACGTTAAACATCGTCCCTAACCTTGCGCCAATTGACGCCCTTGTTAGCCTTCAGATCGCGCTCGGCTTCTTCGATCCGCTGTCCAAGGGTCGGGCGATTCAGAAACGCAATGTAATCGGCTATAGACGGAAGCCGGTCGACCGGCAGGCGGTCAATAGCCTTCTTGATCTCACGTCGTAAGAGTGCCTCAGTCATCGAACAAGATCACCTCCCGGCGGGCCGCTTCTTCTACTCACGGCACTGTACCACAGATTCAGGTCGTGTCAAGGCAATGGCAAGGCAATGGGGACATGGCAACGCAATGGGGACACAGTCGAATTTTTTGCCGTAGAATGCCCCGTGTCCCCCAATGATCTCATGCCAGGTATCGGTAAGGTTGCCACGTGCAGCCAGCCATGCGGCGAATCCTGCGCACACGAATGGGGACATGTTTGCGAATGGGGGCGATCGGCGACTTGCAAGGCATCGGCAGTTCGGAGACGTTGTAGCGTTCCTGGTATGAATCAGATGGTGGTAGCATCGCGATCAAGGATTCGTGGCGGTGGCTTTCGGTATGACGCACGTGAATGCGCCGAACATGGAGAAGTCGGCCGGGTTGGTCGTGAGGAGGGATTGGATGCCGGCCTGGAGGTAGGTTGCGGCGAGAAGCGTGTCCAGCAGTCGCTTGCGTCCCAACGCGAACTGTCGCAACCAGCCGAGAAACTGCTTTGTGGCGGCATCGTTCGGGAAAACTTGCACGACATCGCTTGCTGTCCACCACTGTTCCTTGCGGCAAGGTGCTCGGCGTGCTCTACCATCTCTGCGGCAACGAGAAACCCAGTGTCGAGTCCATGGATCATACACGGCCTTCCAGCATTTCACCTAGCAGGTCGTCGTCGGAAGTCAGTGGACGCAGCACGGCACCAACATGGACGGTGGAAATGTCCATAATGCTGTGTGGTTGCGAGCTTTCACTCGGCGGGCCGGTTGATGCCGCACCCGGCGCGAGCACGGTCACCTCTTCCCCTTCAGGTAGACGAACGCAGTCGTCCAGCACGACGACGCCATTTTGCACATGACCACGGGCAACCATGGAAAACCTCCGGGGGCGAAGAACGGCTGTTTACAGCTTATAGAATGGATAGCAGAATAAGAAGCTCACCTTTCCAGTGACGTGGGTCGGGAACCGACTCCCTTCCTGTCATTGACGCTGCCGCGGCAATTTTCAGACAGCATGAGAAACTGGACGAGCGTTTGTGAAGCTGCCCAATTGACAGCCTTGCAGGTGACGCGGTATATTCGTGGTACGGACCTCGCGTTGCGCTTGCACCATTCTCTCAATCTTGTCCGCTCGTGACTCGCATGGCTGAGCAACAGGCTGAATCGAATGATCCGCGGCTTGCTGGGGAGAGCTATCCATCTCCTGCCGGCGCTGCTCCGTCGCAACCGAATGGGAACCATTCTCCGCAACAGACCGGGGCCGATCCCGCCAGGGATTTCTTCGTCGAGGAGGCGGCGGAACTCAGCGACGATGTTCCGACAATCATTTCCCAGCGGCCACCACGGCCGGCCACGCCGGGAGAGCTCTTCGGTGGAAGTTTGCGCGGCCGGAAACTCAGCGCACTTCGAGCTGATCGAATCGATCGGCGCCGGCGGCATGGCGGCGGTCCTGCGCGCTCGGGACACGCAGTTGGAGCGGCAGGTCGCCCTGAAGATTCTGCCGCCCGACATGGCGGCCGATGTGGAATGCGTCCGCCGGTTCCAGCAGGAAGCGCGTGCGGCTGCGAAGCTCGACCACGAAAACATCGCGCGGGTGTTTTATTGCGGCGACGATCAGGGTTTGCATTTCATCGCGTTTGAGTTCGTCGAGGGCGAGAACCTGCGTACCATCCTGGAGCGGCGCGGCCGGCTGCCGGTGCCGGAGACCATTCACTACATGTTGCAGGTCGCCGCGGGGCTGGCCCACTCGGCCTCTCGAGGGGTCGTTCACCGGGACATCAAGCCGTCCAACATCATCATCACGCCGACGGGCCGGGCCAAGCTCGTGGACATGGGGCTGGCGCGAGTCTGGGGCCGCGCTCCGACAAGGGGCTGACACAATCCGGCGTGACGCTGGGCACGTTTGACTACATCTCTCCGGAGCAAGCCCTGGAGCCACGCGATGCCGACGTGCGCAGCGACATCTACTCGCTGGGCTGCACCTTTTACCACGCGCTCACGGGCCAGCCGCCCGTTCCGGAGGGGACGGCCGCCCGCAAGCTGCAACATCATCAGAACGAAGCTCCCATCGACCCGCGGCAACTTAACCCGGACATCCCCGATGAAGTGACGGCCATATTGGCGCGCATGATGGCCAAGAACCCAAAGCAGCGTTATCAACGGCCGGAACAGGTCACGCAACATCTCCTCCAGGTTGCCCAGGAACTGGGCATGACCACGGAAATTCCGGACGGCATGGTGTTCGCCGATGTGCCGCTGCCCCGAGTGCCGCGCTCTCGCCCCGTGTTGCTGGCGGTCGCGGCTGTCGTAGCGCTTATTCTGCTCGTTGTCCTGCTTGGGCAACTGCCCCGTGGAAGCACACCGCCCACCAACGGCTCGCCCATCAAGGTCGAACCGAAGATAAACACGCCAACCGAGCAGAATCACAAGGGTTCTTCCGTCGCGGCCGGGACGGATCAGCAGCCGGTGAAGCCTTCGACCAACGGGACAAGGCCCGCACCTTACGAGGAAGATCCGCCGACGGCGAAAGGTCTGGCCGACTACTTGCGGAAACATGCCGGCGCTCAGGAGCTTCAGATCATCCTGACGGGCGACTTGCAGCTCCCCGGCGACCTCGAAGTTGACAGTCCTGAATGGAGTTCCGGCCTGCGTTTCAAGGCGCCGAAGATGACCATCAAGCCGAAAGAAGGGCTTGCCCGGCCACCGACCATTTGGTTTGCTCAGGACGACCGAATGCCGCAGTCCATGCTGGCAGCCTTGACGATAGAGAGCGACTCGGCAACTTTGCAGGGGCTGCGCATCGTGGTCAATCCGAAAGGCTTTGCGGACGTCAAGATGGCCGGGGTCTGGCTGCGTGGCGGAGGGACGCACACCGTTAGGCAATGCAAGTTCGTCCTGTTGGAGGGACCGCAGGCGGCGGCGGTTGTCGCCGAGAACAGCGAGGGGAATCTCACGGAATGTTACTTCGTGTCGGCTCGGGAGCGCGTGCTGCACCCTGAATTGGTTCAGGGCATGGAGCTGATCGACGTGGGCAACGGCGGGCCTGACGCCGTGCTCGTGACCGGCGGCGCCGAGATCACGGCGACCAATTGTGCCTTCGCGCCGCACATCAATCTGGTCCATCTCCGAGGCGACGACACGAAGTCTGCCCGCGTACACCTCGACCAATGTTCGGCGTTCCTGGGAGACTCATCCGCCGTCTTTCATGTGGACAACTGGCGAGCGGCGTGTAACCTGGCGGCCAGCCATTGCATCTTCTCGCACCTGGACAGGATCACCGAGGTGGGTGAGGAAGACGGCCCCAAGGAGCAACCGGCCGGCAGTGCGGCCGTGCTGATCCGGCAGAGCGGCCCCACGTTCGGCGCCTCTGGACTACCGGGGCAAGGATAATCGTTTCCACAACCTCGGCGCTTTCCTGGAAAAACCAGACGGCACAATCGCCAACCTGGATGAGTTCCGGCAGGCGAAGGGAGTTCAGGAGGACGGCTTCTTGCTGGTGCTGGAGAAGGGCAAGTTCCCGTGGGTCGAAAAGGCCCCCTTGCAACGGCTGGAAAGTCTCGACAATGCCTCATTGCGGCAGGCTTTCCGCCTTCATGAAGAGCTGCCGGAACTGCGGCGCAGAGACAACAAGGACCGTGTTGTCGGTCTCGAACGTTGCGTCTGGGAGTCGCCCTATCCCGAAAAGTTGCCTTCTCTTTCCGATACTCTACCCGGACATCCCACCGCAGGCCGCCGTAACGGTCAATCTGGAAAAGGTGACGACATATCTCAGTGAAGTTCGCCCGGCAAGGAGAACCTGAACCTTTCGTCGGAAGGGTTGGCATAATCCGAGAACAGGCTATGAGTCCTTCGCTTGCCGAGCGAACCGAGAGAAAACGACTCCCCTGGGGGAATCGGAGGTTTGCCTCGACAGCCGTTCCGCCGCGAACTTCACGAAATGACAACATGCTGTCAGTCCATGCAGTTATCAGCAAACAGTGCGAGTCTTGACGCTTGCGCGCCGCAAACCGACAGGGGGATTGTATGAAAAGAAGTCCTGGCAGCCAGTAGTTCGGCCCAGTTGATTAAGGCGAGCCGAGCAGCGTGAGTTGCCGGGTTATAGGGTTCGTCACCCGGCAGCTTACGCTGCTCGGCTCGCCATCCCACCACTCCGCAGACAGCAGGCGATAGAGTATCTCGCTGACCTGCTCCACCTCATGCAGAGGACACATAGGACGTAAAGGACGTTGAGGACGGACCATCCCTTCGGGCGCGTTTGGGTCCTCTGTGGTGAGTTGTTGGAGGGCGATGTTATTTTCCCGGCACGTTCATCACGGCGCGGAAGCCGATGTTCCAGTATTTGACTTCCGGGGTTACATGATGGCGGTAGGCCGAACGGGCCACGGCACCCATGTTGTACCAGTCGCCGCCGCGGACGACGTGCTCTTCGCCCGTGGCCGGACCCTGGGGATCGGTTTTCGGACTGGTCTTGTAGTATTTCTCGTCGTACCAGTCGGAGCACCATTCAAAGACGTTGCCGTGCATGTCGTAGAGACCGAACTTGTTCGGCTTGTAGGAGCCGACCTTGGTCGTTTTATCGACGGTTGGTCCTTCCGGAGCCTTGCCGTAAGGTTTGTCGCCCTTGATGTTAGCGTCGTTCGACGACAGGGAGTCGCCGTAGTGCGTGGCCGTTTTGGTTCCCGCGCGGCAGGCGTATTCCCATTCCGCTTCGGTCGGCAGGCGATAGACGCGGCCAGCCTTCTTCTCCTCGGGCAGTTCGGACAGCTTCTTGAGGAACTCGAGCACATCGGCGTAGTTGACCTGTTCCACTGGATGGTCGTCGCCGCCCGCCGCGCCCTGAAAAGCGCACGGGTTCTTGTCCATAAGTTCCATCCATTGTTTCTGCGTCACCTCGCACACGCCCATGTAGTAAGGCTTGCTGATGGTGACGTCGTGCTGCAGCTCGTTGTCACTGTGCGTCTTCTCGCTGACGGGCGAACCCATTGTGAACGTGCCGGCCGGGATCAGCACTAACTTCATGCCGATGGAGTTGGTGATCTCCTTCGGGGCATCCTGCGCCTGCACGCACAGACCGGCGACGAGCAGCAGAAGTGCCAGGCCGGCGCCGGGCAGCCAGAAGGCCGAGCGGAGCAGGCGGGTGGTTGTACGGGTGTCAGGATGCTGGCAACGATTGGTGGTGGACATGATCAGTTCTCCAAACTAGGAACAGGCGGAACAGATTTTTTAAGCATATCACAAGTGGGACGAGGGGGAAGAGGGTTTTGTTCCATGTGACAACGGATAACACAGCGTGGCTGTACCGAAAAAAATACTCAGCCACGGATTGAACACGGATTGAACACGGACAAGAAGGCGAATGAAGGATGAAGAATTGAGAATGGATCGGATCGCTACTGAGTTTGCAGAGCGGGGGAGAGGGTGGTTAGGATCGTAGCTGGTGAGGCAAATTGCGTTTATGTTTCGTTTATTGTGCTGTCATACACAGTAAACGAAATGGGGCGCGTTTCGATAAACGCAATGAACGCAATAAACGCAATAAACGCAATAAATGAAAGGAACGCAAGGTGACCCATGAATTCCATCGACAACGGCCCCCCTGCCCTGCCAGAGTCCGTTCAGCCAGCCAGTCTGTTAGCTGTTCCGGAGAGTGGCGGAACTGGCGGTCAGGCAGAGAGTGACTGTGCAGAATACTGGCTGCATGACCTGAAAGCCACCGGGCGGTACAAAATGTCCTGGCTGTGGCAGGGCTACCTGTCGCCCGGTAACATCACGCTGTTGACCAGCCAGTGGAAGGCGGGCAAGACGACGCTGGTGTCCGTCCTGCTCGATCGCCTGAAGAGCGGCGGGCAGGTTGCGGGTCTGCCGTTGGCGGCCGGCAAGGCGGTGGTCGTTTCGGAGGAAAGCCCGGTGCATTGGTATCGCCGGTGCGAGAAGTTCGCTTTTGGCGATCATGTCTGCTGGATATGCCGGCCCTTTCACGGCAAGCCGAGCGTGGACGAATGGCTCGGCCTGCTGGATCGGCTGGTCGAGCTGCACCACGCACACGGCATCAGTCTGGCGGTGATCGATACGCTGGCTGCATTCTTGCCTGGTCATAGAGAGAACGCCGCCGGGAGCTTGCTCGAAATGCTCATGCCGCTGCACCGGTTGACCGCCGCGGGCATGAGCGTGCTGGTTCTGCACCATCCGCGCAAGCGCGAGAGCGCCGACGGCCTGGCGGCGCACGGCAGCGGGGCATTGCCGAGCTACGTCGATATCTCCATCGAGATGCACTGGTACAGCCGGGCCGCGAACGACGACCGCCGCCGCCGGTTACAGGCTTATTCGCGCTTCGAGGAGACGCCGCGGCAGCTGGTGATCGAGTTGAATGAGGACGGGACCGATTACCTTTGTCACGGTTCGTTCGAGGACATCGAATTCGTGGACGGGTGGGAGCTATTGAAGACCGTGCTGGAAGACGCCAGCGGTAAACGGACGCGCAAGGAGATCCTCAAGGAGTGGCCGCCGGATGAGACGGCGCCGGCGGCGATAACGTTATGGCACTGGCTGGAGCGAGCGGCGACCGACGGGCTGGTGTGCCGGGAGGGCACGGGCCGGCGGAACGATCCGTATCGCTACTGGCTGCCGGGGCAGGAGGAGAAATGGCGGGCAGAGTGGGACGGGTTGGAGGAGTTGCCGGAGCTGGAGCCGATGGAGGATTTCGAGCTGCCGGCACGATACCGGGGGTTGTCGGAGAAGGAGGTGTTGCGGCGGGCGAAGAAGGGGGTGTGAGGGTGATGGGGAGGGAGGAGGGAGAGGTGTGAAAACTGCCTCTGATCAGCCAGGCTTCTTCGCTGCCTCTTGCCGTTTGTATGCTTCACGAATAGCTTCCGCGAGCTTGTTGGGCTCCGGCATTTCCTTCTCGAAGGGATGGCCGTTCTGCCAGCCGAGTCTTCCGGTTCGGCGATAGTGTTCCAGCCGGCGAATAGCAATCTCGCAAAAGATCGGATCGAGATCCGCCGTACAGCACCGACGATCGAGGATCTCTGCCGCCAAGAGGGTGGAACCTGAATGGGCGAACAAATCGAGGATGACGTCCCCTTTGTTTGAACTTGCCCGCACGATGCGCTCAATGCTTCGGAGCGGCTTCTGGGCGTAACAGCCGGATACATTCTCTTCCATGCGGTAAAAGACCTGCTGGACATCGACCCAGACATTGCCCGCACGGATGGTGTCCGCTTTGCCGCGCTCGAGGTTCTCGGTCATTACGCCGTTGATTTCCTTGTAGTAGCCGCGCAAGATCTTTGGGATGTCGGTGTATTCCGCCTCCACGTTGAACGGGGGCCGCCCCTTGACGTAGTAAAGGAGTTCTTGACGGACGGCCATCCAATTCTTTTGTGTGCCGTAGCCCCGCGGGTTGCGCATGGTAATGAAGCTGCGCGGCGAGAATGGCATGTGACGCATCATCACCATGAAATCCGCAAGCGGTTGGAAGCCGTCATTTTGGTCCGCGCCGAGCCAGACGTACAGTGAGGCATCGTCGGCGAGCACTTCGTAAGTGCTGCGGACCTAGCGTCGGGACCAATCGATGTACTCCTCGATACTGCGGCGCGCAAGGCCACCAGATTGTAGGGAGGATCCTGGATTGCCAGCACCGGACGGGAATCAATTACCAGCGCGGCGACCGCTTCCGCATATGCCGCATCCAGACAACCGATCCGGTGCTTTCCTTCGGGGTCGCGCAAGTGTCACCGGGCCTCAGCCGGCAAAAGGGGAGCAGACGATCCGGGTAGTCAGGAGAAGTATCGAGCCGTGGGAGTGGATTGTTCTTCATGGCAATTCAGCATGTCAATCGTGCGACTGCTCCGCCAAGCGTTGCGGGGCACCAGGAATTAGTATGAATGAGCCGCCACCTTGTCAAAGGTCGCAAACCTGTTATGGTTGCAGATTCACAAACAACACGACAAACCGCACCTTTGCCGGCGTGCCGTCGATCCTTTCCAGACCGTCAATTTCGACCCAGTAGCCCTTGCCATCGGCCAGTGTGAATCCTTCAGGGCGGAAGATGATGCAGTTGGGGATGCCGAAGCGGCCGTGGTCGACGTTCTTGTAGTTCAGAGGCAGAGTTTCAAGCTTGATCGGCAGCTTCTCCTCCGCAACGGCATCGGGCTGGTGCATGATCTTGACGGTGACCTTGTCGGTTGGCTGTCTGTATTTTTTCGGATTGAGAGACACGCTCCAGGCGTGATTCAGGCCAAAATACTGGATGGGCATGAAGCCGGCGGCGGGGTAGCTGATGTAGTCGTAGTCGGGGATGTCTTGTTGGCTCTTGTCGAACGAATACATGGCGGAGAACTGGCCGCTCTTGCCGAAGCCGGTCTTCTGTAAGGACGGGTTGATGCACCAGCGCCTATGACCCAGGCGATCAATGTTGCTGGGGTGTGAATCAAACATGTAATCATCCACAGTCTTGGCGATGCTGGGCATTCCGCAGTGGAGGTTTGAACTGCTGGTTCCTTTGTAAGCGATGTCGTACTCTTCTTTGGGCCAGCCGGGGTTCTCCGGGGTGTGATTCAGCTCGCCGATCTTCTCGCATAGCTTCGCTCCAGCCTGGCAGTATGTGTTCATCTGCTCGTCCAATTCCAAGTTGGCATAGGGGACACCGACGAGATAGCGATAGGCCATCAGGCGGCGCAGGGCGGCTTGACGCTCGGCAGTCAACGGATCGGCCTTTTCAGCAAGTTGGGGAGCCAGCTCGATAGTTGCCAAAATGGCTTGGATGTCGGCCGGGGTGCGGGTCAGCGGCGGATCGCCCTCTTGGCACTCGTGGATGCAGGTGAGCTGGTTGTTCGAGTACAGATTGATGTGTCCTTGCAGCCGGCCATCGTGATAGGCGGCCGCCAGGCGAAGCTGGCCCGACTCGGTGCGTTCCGTGTAGTCACCGGTCCGCTTGCCGTTCTTGTAGGCGGCAATCACGTGGGGCAGGCCGTTTGGATGGTAGCTGATGTAGGGACCATCCCATTCGCCGGCCTTGACGTTCGCTGTAACTTTCGGTTGGCCGTTCTCATGATATTCCCGATAGAGGCCGTGCTTGCGCCCTTCCTCGTCCACCACGTAATTGCGTTTGATCTTGCCGCCGGGGTATTTTTCTTCGACGGCTCCTTCAAATTCCTTCGCTGAGCCGGGGTATTTTTCTTCGACGGCTCCTTCGAATTCCTTCGCTGATAACGGTCGCTCCAGCAATTGCCATCTCTGCTCTGTGGGAAGATGAGAAAAGATGAACCTGTCCGGGGGCGTGAGGAAGTAGAGGTCGTTGAAGCGTTTGACAAACTTCTCATCCTGGAGAGAGCCGGAAGCCAACGTGACATCGAGCAGGCGCCAGTGGCCGTCGAGTTTGACCGCGTTCCACACATGGGGTGTCTTGATGAACTTTTCTCGCGAGGCAGGGCCGGTTACCCTCAAAGACCCAGGGATGACGGCGACGTCGATGCCCGCTTCGCCACAGAGGGCCTCGAACAAGCGGGCGAAACCCTCGCTGTCGCCGCGGCGTTGCTTGAGCACGGCTGCCGCGCCGATGACGCTGCTTCCGGACCTGAAGTAGCTGTCGCGATCGTAAGCGATGCGGTCGGCAATCCAGCGGAAGATGATGCGGACCTTCTCGCGGTCGTTGTCGGCCGGCTCGGTCAGATACCTTGATAAACTCTCCACCGACTCCTCGGCATCTTTGGGCGTTTGCAGGGCGTACTGATCGAGGGCGAAGGCGGTGGTGTTGGCGGGAGCGAGCAAACGAAGACGCTTGTTCACGGGCGCTGGCGTTGGGGTAGGCTCGCGGAGTTTCTGCTCCGCATCGGCCAGACGGTTCCGGAGATCGGCCGTTGTCTGCAGGGCTTCTAGGAGGCGCTGTTCCGACTCTGTTAGGCGCGCTTCCAGGGCCGCGGTCTTGTTGCTTTCTTGCCGGACTGGCGGCTGGCGTTCGAGGGGCTGCTGGTCCGGCACCGCCGCAGGCTTTGTATCGTGGGGAGCCTGGAGATTGTACACGGCGACGGGCTTGGTGGGTTGTCCTTTCAGCAGGAACACAACAAGCGCTGCCAAGCCGGCCAGGA
>CAWDRY010000008.1:0-171127 GCA_963804745.1 uncultured Gemmataceae bacterium | reverse complement strand
TGTCTAAAAAGCCGGTTTTGGTAACAATCTCCTAGACATAAGACGGATCATTGCAATATGGATCCAAGTCTCAGTAGTGTGTGGATGGCGTTCATAATCTTTGCTCAAGCGGCGGCACCGGTTCAACCAGCCGAACGTTCGCTCCACCACCCAGCGGCGCGGCAGGAGCACGAATCCTTTGATCCCCACGGGACGCAGCACGGTCTGCAAAATCCACCCGCATTTTTGCATGACCCAGCTCACCAACTCCCCGGCATAGGCGCCGTCTGCCCAGATCAGTCGCAAGCGTGGAAACCAGTTACGGACCTTGGCCAGCAGCACCTTGGCTCCGTCGCGATCCTGAATGTTGGCGGCAACACGACGACCGCCAGCAGCAGCCCCAGCGTATCCACCAGCACATGCCGCTTGCGGCCGTTGGCTTTTTTTCCGGCATCATAGCCATGTGGCCCTCCTTGCTCGGTGGTCTTGACCGTTTGGCTGTCCAGGATGGCGGCACTGGGTTGGGCGTCGTGCCCTTCGAGTTCACGGACAGTCTGCCGAAGGCTGTCATGTATGCCGCTCCAGACCCCAGCTTTCTGCCAGCGGCTGTAATAGCCATAGACGGATTTCCAAGGTGGGAAGTCGTGGGGCAGCATACGCCACTGGCAACCGGACCATAACACATATAGTATGGCGTTGAGGAGTGCCCGGTTATCGTATTTACGAGGTCGGCCTCCCGTTTTGGGCTGTGGGAGCATGTGCTCAATGTTGTCATACTGGAGGTCGGTGAGGTCGCTGGGATAAGGTGTCTTGCTCATGCAGACAACCTATTTTTCCTTGGCAGCTGCGTACAGCTGGCTTTTTAGACACGCTCTAAGACCGTTGCGAAACCTGCCGAAGAAGAAAAGGCGGTGATAGTAGCCGAAAATCTTGGCGGTCGGATTGTCCGTGACAGTAACGCTGATGGTAAGCCAGTAGTTGAAGCGGACTTTTCTATGAGACCAGTGAGAGACGCCGACTTGAAGAAACTGAAAGGGCTCACAAAACTCCAGTCGCTGAATCTTTTCCGAACCGAAGTGACCGACGAGGGACTGAAGGAGCTAAGCACATTCAAGCATCTCCGGATATTGATCTTGCAGCACGCGCACGTGACTGATGCTGGCTTGAAGGACTTGGCCGGGTTCAAGCAGCTCCAAGAACTGGACCTTGGTTATACACGGGTGACCGATGATGGCATGAAGGACTTGGCGGGACTCAGACACCTCAAGACACTAGCTCTTTTCGGTACCCAGGTGACTGACAGGGGGCTTGAGGAATTGAATGCACTGGATGAACTCGAATCGCTGGATCTACGTGCCATGAGACTGACAGATGCTGGCCTAAAAAATGTCGCCGCACACAAGCAACTCCATTCGCTGCATCTGAGCGAAACCCGGATTACGGATAAGGGCTTGAAGGAACTGGCTGTACTCACGCAGCTTCAGACTTTGAGCCTCTCGCACATGCAAGTAACGGGTGCAGGCTTGAAGGAGCTGGCCGCACTCACGCAACTCCAGGAGTTGGACCTTCGCGCCACCGGAGTAACTGATGAAAGTGTAGCGGAACTCAAGAGAGCATTACCGGGGCTCAAGATCGAGCGGTGAGCTGATACCGCGAACTACTCCTGCGGCTCCACGCATTTTTGGTCTTCGTGCTTCGGGTCATTCACCAGCCTTCTAACGGGGTAGGCGACCGTCACGCATCCCGATATAAAAGGGCGGCTTCTTGTCATTCGTCTTTTGCCACTCGAAAAAACCATCTGCGGGAATCAGGCAGCGCCGGTTCTTGAAGGCAGATCGAAAGGCCGGTTTCGTGGCGACGAGGCTCGAATAGAGGTTCTTCGGAAAGCCCGAATACCTCGGCCACGACCTTACCGGAAGTTCGCAAAGTATAACGCCAGCACCTGATCTCATCTTCTCAAATTCGGCTGCCAATGAACACGGGCATTCGGTCGTGCCTGGTCATGACGTTGTAGTAGTGCGAAGCTGGTTCAGTCAGCATGTAGATGTGCGGCTGGTTCTGCTCATCCAGAACCAGGATGCCCCGGATGCCCTCCCGAACCTGAAACCACACACCTTTGTCCAGACCGAACGAAGCGGGAATATCAACCACTTCCGGGCGCATTTGGCTCCAGTGGCCCGCCTCCAGGTCTTCCAGCCTTACCCAGCCTGTCCGAGGTAATTGGGAACGATGGCTGCTATTTCCCCAGGTGAGAATACACAGTTGCTCTCCATGCCATGCCGGAAGCAAGGGGCGGTGATCACGGTACAGAAAGCGGAACTCCCGTTCTGCACCCTCTTGCCGCACGACCACCCGATTATTGAGAGAGTGCTGCTCAACCAAGTTCACCGGAAGATCACGCCCGGAGATGGCAATACCGGCACACATGAGGTAGCCCGCTAAAAACATAATTTCCCATGCACGTCACAGATGTCGAACGCCTGAGATTCATCGGCATACACGTCTGGGAGGAACAACGTCTCGCCACTGCGCACGGCAAACCGCCCGACCTTCTCATTGACAAGGCGTTTGGCGAGGGCGATCCGTTCCGCTCGTGGATCGGCCTGGCTGAGCAGGTTCCTTTGCACCAGATGCCGATAACTCAGCTTCTCGGCCAACAGGTGCATCCGGTTCACCTGCCTGCCAAGTCCTTCTTCGAGCATGGCCTTGGCAGCAGCAAGAAGGATGTCGAACCGTGCCGTGGCCTCCGGTAATGCCATGCTCCGGCCCCAGCCTCCACCTTCCTTGAATCCGAGAAAGATGGCCAGCCGATCCGTGAAAACTTGGTGGTAATCCAGTTCCTCAATCAGCCGCTCCAGGTTGCGCACCAGCCAGGCAGTCAGGCGGTCTCGGTCGGCTGTCGCTTCACCCAGGCTTCCGCCACGCCCCAGCATCTTGTGGGGTGGTCGTTTCGTGAGGATCGGCTGGACGGCATCACCATGCAGTTCCCACCAGAGTTGTTCACCCTTGATCGTGAGCAACTTCCGAATAAAACGCCGATCCGCCTGAGCGAAGTCCCAGCAGGTCAGGATGCCGTGCGCCGCCAACTTCACCCGCCTGCGTTCCCCAATCCCGGAGATTTCTTCCACAGACCGGTCCCGAAGAAACTTTTGGATTTCGTCCGGCTCCAGTAGCAGTAGGCGACCGAAGGGCTTGGCGGTGTCCGAACCCAGCTTCGCCAAGGTCTTCGAGTGGGAGACGCCTATGCTGACCGGGACAAGGGCTTCGTGCAGCACCCGCTGTTGCAAAGCCTCAACCGCCTGGGGAAGTGGCTTGCCGAACACCTGCGGCAGTTGCTCGGCATGGAAGAACATCTCGTCAATCGAGTAGTATTCGACGGCAGGACTGACCTGATGGAGCAGGTGAAGCATCTGCCGACTGATGACCTCGTACCAGCGAAAATCCCTTTTAATGTAGATGTCCTGGGGGCAGCACTTGACCGACTCCCAGATCGGCATTCCTGTTTTCACGCCAAGGCGCTTCATCTCGTAACTCTTGGCGATTACGCATGCCCCCTGGTTGCCAAGGACGCCAACCGGCTGGCCGAGGAGACATGGGGAGCGGACCCGTTCGCACGAGACGTAAAAGCAGTCGGCGTCCAGATGGCCGATTAAGGGCTTACTCATGCTTTTGAGTATATCTAAACAAACGTACACATGCAACGGCTCTTGCGGTTTCGTGTCAGCCATCGGCTTTATCACTCACCTGGGCTGGAGTTGTGATTTATGGGCGGCGAGTGACGCCGGAGAAGATACCAGCCGACAAGACTGTATACCGCAACTGTTCATTGCACAGGCGGTATCAAGCGGCCAGTGTACCAGCAGCCCGATGGTCGTCAGTACGTCCTCGACGATGAAGGCGAGCGGGTGCATGGTGTGTGGATGATACCGCCGAACGGTCAAAGCAACTCCGTCCAAGGGCTCTGGATCGGCACCTGCTGCCCAAGAGAATAATGGCCAGCTCGTCGTCCACATCATCGACGTGGGCCAGGGCGACAGCATTCTCATTCAGCCCCCCGTCGGCAAGATAGCCCTGATCGACGGGGGCGTGCCGGGGAGCGGCACTCTCCGCTATCTTCAGGCCCAGAAGGTCAGCCGGATCGACGTAGTCATCGCCACGCATCCGCATGAGGACCACATCGGCGGGTGGCCCCGTCTGTCCGCGCCAGACGCTTCATTTCTCCTTCGGCAGCTTGGGCGGATCGCGATTGAAGATGCTCAGCCGACTTTCCGGCACCGACAGCACGAGCAGGCCAAAGGCCGTCGAGTAGCCGGCGTTTTCTTGCGCGTTGGCCACGATCCAGCCCTTGAGCGGCCAGGAGCCGTCGCCTTGCTGCCAGGAGAGAACGTCCTTTTGCACTTCGGCGATATAGCCCTGCGTTTTGGAGCTGTACGTTTTGTCTTGCTTGTATTCCTGCCAGAGCAGGTGCATGCCCATCGAACCGTAGAAATGGCCGTAGTAGGGGAAGCGTTCGTTGCTGATGACGGCAGGCGTCGTTTTGAGCAAGAAGTTGTAGCCGTTGATCATTACCTGATAGTCGAACTTCTGCATCAGGCCCAGCGTGGCGACGGCGGCGGCGGTCCCTTCCTTCATGTTCGTGCCGTCGCCCAGCTTGTAATTGAAGCCCCCTTCCTTGGTCTGGCACTTCTTGAGATAATCGAAGCCCTTGTCGAGTACTTTCTCGTCGATGGGGATGCCGAAGTTCGAGGCCGAGACCAGGGCCTGCACGGCACAGACGGTGGTCGAGCCCTCGTGCTGGGCTTTCTGGCCCGGCGTGTACCACCAGCCGCCGGAATCCGACTGGTTGGCGCTGATGATCTTGACCCCCTTGGTGACGGCGTCGCGCACTTTTTTCACGTCGATATCGGGTTTCGTCTTGCACAGCAGCGATCGGCCATACGCTTCCGATAGGGCCAGGGTGCCGAACCCCTGCCCATGAATCCACGAATGGCCTTGCTGGTTGAACATCCCGTCCTTCTGCTGAGCGAGCAGAAACTCCAGCCCCTTGTGCAGCGCCTTGGCGTGATCGCCGGTAAACGGCTCATCGCTGAGGGCCAGGTAATCGAGGCAGGCAAAGCTGGTGTCGGCGATGGAGTACGTCCCGCCCCACGAGCCGTCCTTCGCCTGATTCTTGGTGAGCCAATCGAGCCCTCTGGATCGGGCCGCGGCCAGCGCCTTGGCCTGATCGTCGGGGTGAGCCTTGTCCTGAGCCAGGACTGGGCCGTTCATGGCGAGACACCCCGTCAGAAGCAGAGCGAGAATCGATAACTTGTTCATAGCAACCTCCAAATACTCGGACCCGGACTTTGTCGAACGCATTCAATTCTTGCCGTCAACGGGGGCGAAGATCTCGATCGTTCGGGGGGCGGTACTCAGTTCGTCGAATACGGCCTGGATCTGCTTGGTGTGCTCCTTCTCAAGGTGCTTCCTCAACGAGGCGAGTCCGGTCCACCGTTCCATCAGGATGTAGTGGCCTGGCTTCTCCAGATCGCGGTGGAACTCGTAGGCCCGGCACCCCTCGTCGGCCAGCGAGGCCCTGGCAACTTTGGCGGCGGCCGCCTCAAACTTGGTGTCGGCCTCGGGCTTGATGTAGATCTGGATGACGAGGGCAAACGGCTTATCATCGCCCTTCAGGGTCTGCTCCAGCCGTTCGACCAGTGACGGCGGGGCCTTGGTCGGACGGTCGTCGCCGACAGCGGTCAAAGCGGCCACCAAAAGGACCACAACAGAATACCTCATTGCACTGACTCCGAATAATTAAGTTCCAAGCCGGACACTGCGGTCGCGGTGCCGGTATTGCTGAGGATTCTAGCCGACCGTGAGGTCGTTGGCCAGCTTCTTCGACAGAATACCCCAACGCGACTCGTCAAATGGTGCAGGGCAACCGGCTGCGCGTGGAGCTGGCCGGCGACGAGATCGTGAGCGTCGAGCTGATCCCTTAAGCCCGCCGCTCCGGATAAAAGACAACGCCCGAGACCACAAGCGCGGGCGCGCCTGTGGTCTCGCGGTGTGACTGCGTCTGCACATTGTCTACTTCTTAGCGACGAACAGCTTGTCGATTTCCTCGTCGCTCAAATTCTCCTTGCCGTTGTTGGCGTCGATGGCCAGCACGGTGCCGCTGGGCGTCACCCAGATGACGTAATTGCCGAGCTGGAACACGTCCTTGACCTCGGCGTGGCGTTCCAGGATGCGGAAGTAGGCATTGCTCTGGGCCTTGACGGTCACCACCGGCAGCTTGGGATCGAAGCCCTCATCGATCCAAACGCCGCCGATGTCCAGGCAATTGCGGCCCAGGACGTTGCGGGACGCCGTCCGCTCCAGCCGGCTCTTGTTGCGCAGGCTGCTCATCAGCTCCGACAGATCGACGCTGAGCTTGCCAGCCTGGATCTTTTCCTTGTCACCGGCAGTAATCGCCTTGGAAGCCGCCTCCATTGTCCCCTTGTCTTCTGCGAGCTTTTTCATGTCTTCGTGCGGCTTCCCGTCCGTGTCTTTCATGGCCCTCCTGATGGAATCAGCCGTGACCTCGTCGCGCTTCTCGCTCAGGCCGCGGCCCTTGCTCGCCTCCCTGGCGAAGTCGGTCACTGGCTTCGCTGCAGCAGTGGGGGTAGGAGGAGTCAGGACCGCTGGAGGAGTCGAACCAGCACTGCCACCGCCACCTCTCCGCGGCTGGCGGGGATCGCGTACCACTGGCACCGGCGCATCCGGCACGATCAGGTAGCTGGTGTACGGCGTCGTGATCCCGTACCTCTTCGCCAGCATCACCACCTCGTCCACCAATTCCTTCTTCTCGCCGTTGGCCCGGATCTGATCGAGCATGTAGCCGACCTTCCGCCGCGCCCACAGCTGTTCCACGAACTCCTTGCTCTCCCCTGTCTTGCCGGGGAAAGTCATCTCATAGACAAGCTCCTTGTCCTCCTTGCCGGCTGTGCCTGTCAACGTGATCGCCGTCGGCCCCTTGCCTGAATAGCGGCCCAGCACAATCAACTGCTGGCCGTGGAACAGGTCGGGCAGTTCCGGCGGATAGATCTCCGAGAACGACACGTCGCTGCCGGCCGTCAGCTTCAGGTTCGCCAGCACCGGATGGCTGATCTTGCCGTACAACCCGCTCACCTTGGCTTCGATGTCCTCTTCAGGCCGCACATAGGTGCTGACCGCACGCGACTGGCCCGCCATCTGGTCGAGCATGGCGGCATTGACATCGTCACCCACGCCGAACGTGAAAATGCGCGTGTTGCCCGAGTTCTTGCCGGCTATATTCTTGAGAATCTTCTCCGGATTCGTCTCGCCGATGGTCGGCTGGCCATCGGTGAAGAAGACAATGGTGAACGTCCGGCCCGTGTCGCTGCTGCGCATGCCGAGGGCGGTCAGCATGGCTTCGTTGATCGCCGTGCCGCCGGTCGCCTCCAGCTTATCGACCCACTTCTTCGCCAACTCGACCGATTCCTTGTTCACGTCGGTCAGGTCGTTCTTGTAGGTGTTGACTACCGTGGCGAAGTTCATCATGGCGAAGCGGTCCTTCTCCGTCAGGTTGCCGAGGATGTACTTCAGCCCCTTTCTGGCCTGCTCCATCTTGACGCCGCGCATGCTGCCGGAAGTGTCCAGCACCAGCACCACGTCACGCGGCACCTGATACGACTTCGCCATTTCCACCTTCGGCGTGACCAGAAGCATGAAATAGCCGTTTTCGCTGCTGGACGCCCGATGCGTCAGCGCAGTCAGGCCAACGTCCTTGTCGCCGACGGTGTAGAAGAGCTGGAAGTCCTTGTCGAGCAGGCCCTGGTTGCGCTCGAAATAGACGGTGACTTCGCGGTCGTTGGTCCGCTTGAGGGCGATGGCGTGCGTCGGGCTGTAGACGTTCTGCACCGCGTGCTGCGACTTGATAGTGGCCGTGATGGCGAAGTCTTCCAGGGTGCTGGTGGCCTTGCCGTCGGTCTTGAGCGGGTAGGTGTACTCGACCAGATCGTCTTCACGCTGAACGACGGCAGTGAAGCTCAAGGACACCTTTTGATCGCCCCTGGCCGGCACGGGGAAGACGCGCATGCGCAGCAGGTTGTTGCCCATGTACTCCAGGAGGCCTGGATCCTGCGTGCGGCGGACGACGCTCGCGTAGATTTCGCGGGCCTTGGCGGCTTCAACCAGTTCGCCGGTGACTTCCTTGTCGCCGACCCACATGGTGAACTTGTTTACATTGGCTCCCTTGGGCACGGGGAAGATATAGGTGGCTTCGAGCTGGCGATCGGTGTGGTTACGGAACGTTTGTTCCACCTTGGTGACTGCCACCTGGTCTTCGATGCTGATAGATACCTTGTGATTCAGCATCGCCAGCGGCGGCAAGGTTTTTTCCACCGGAATCAGCAGGCCGTGAGCGTGGACCGAACCCGCCCAGGCCAGCACGAGTGACAAGACAGCGAAATAACGAGACATGGTAACCCCTTTCTTGCAAGAACACGAATATATCCTACGCACATATAATAGACGAACGAGGGCCAGGTTTGGATTGCAATACCCTGAGAATTGGCCGTATGGCCCCTGGTTGTCTGTCTCGATCAGCGAGGAATTTCCAAAATTTTTTGTTCCGGTCCAATCCATCGCCCATTCTGTCTCGTCTTATAGGTGAAGGTATGAGCAAGCCTGCTGCGAGCGTATGTGTGCGGTCGGCAACAGGTCCCGCGGAGAAACTATCTTCGGGCGACGTGCTGCTGCGCACTTTCGCCGAGTTGCGTGACGACCTGGTTAGCACGCTCTGTTTCGTGCTCGGCAACAAAGAAGACGCCCAGGACATCGCTCAGGAAGCCTTTCTCCGTTGCTGCGCGCGCAGGACGGCCTGGACGAGATTCGTAACCTTCGCGCCTGGATTTTTCGTGTCGCTCTCAACGCCGCCAAGGACCTGCTACGCAGTGCCTGGCGGCGGCGAACCAAATCGTTTCAGGGAGTCGAGATCATGGAGATCGTCAGCACCGCCGAACCGAGGCATGAGATGGAAAACCAGGAGTTCCTCCAGCAGATACGCCAGGCCCTTCTGGACCTGCGGCCGGAGGAAAAGGAAGTTTTTCTCCTGCGCCAGAACGGCGAGCTGAGTTACGAACAGATCGCCGAGATCAGCAACCGCTCGGTCGGTACCGTGAAAATACAAATGCGTCACGCCTTGCAGAAACTTCGCAAAGTGCTGGTGTAAGCGAGACCCGCTTGCAGTTGCGCCTTTGCAGTACATTGGGGAGAGTGTGCCATGTTGAACTGTGATGCCTATCAAGCCCAGTTGTTGGAATATCTCTACGAGGTGCTGGAGCCTGTCGAGTTACAGGCGCTCCGGGGGCATCTGGAGTCATGTCCAGACTGCCAAAGCGCGCTGGAGCGGGCGAAAGGTCAGCAGAAGCTGCTGGCCGCCGCTGTCAGGCTGGACTGTTCCGCCGTCCGATTCGTGGCCCCGGCGCCGCCCACTGCTCCCGTCCGAGCGCGAATAGCTGCCGGGGCGAGGCCGTCGGCGTATGCCACCTTTGTCCCCCTGGCCCTGGCTGCGTGCGTGCTGCTGGCTGTGGGTACTGTGGCAGTCGCTGCCATGTTGCTCTGGCCCGTCTACCACTGGAAGACCGAGCATACACGGCTGCTCGCCGAACAGGGTTCGGTTGAGCAGCAACGGCAGCAGGAGGCAGCGGACGCTCGCAACCAGATTGAGATGGCCGAGAAACGCCTCGCGAAAGTGGCTGCGCAGCGCGGCAAGGAGCTTACGGCAATTGAGAACCAGCAACTGAACCTGGTCGTCAGCGGTCAGGGAGGCTTCCAGGCCGGCGCTCCCAATCCCTATCAGATTCAAACGCTGAATCGGCTCGGCCAGCCCGTCTCCGTCAAAATTGACGTCTCGGTAGCCGTTCGTGACAAGCAAGCGCGATCCGTACCAGGAACAAACGTTTCGTCCACGGAGTCTCAAATCGTCTATCGGGAAAGGAACATCGACAGCAAGGGACAATACGAGCTGACCTTGCCGGCCAATCTGCAAGTGAGACCCAACAGCGAAGTCTTCCTCGATATAGTCGCGCGCCATGAAGACGGCCAGGAGCAACGCATAGGCGAAAGCCTGGAGCTGACCAGCCCGCTTTATCTAACCCATCTGGCGACGGACAAGCCGATGTACCGTCCCGGCGAAACGGTTCACTTTCGCTCGTTGACCCTGGAACGCTTCAGCTTGAAACCTCCCGATCAGGATTTCAGCGTTGTTTACCAACTTCGTCATCCCAGCGGCAAGATAGATCAACTCGGCATCGGCTCATCGCGGTTGCAGGCCGCCGCCGGGGGCGCCCCCGTCCTGGGGCCGGACAACAAGCCGATTCGCGGCGTTGGCAACGGGGAAATCCATCTCGACGCATCGTTCCTCGGCGGCGAATACACCCTTGTGGTCAGCGAAGCCGGCGGCCGGTTCCCGCCGCAAGAGCGCAAGTTCATCGTCAACAATTACCCGCCGCAGATGCTCAGCAAGAAGCTGGATTTCGACAGAAAGTCCTACGGCCCCGGCGACGATGTCATGGCGAAGTGCATGGTTGCACGGTCCGAGGGCGGCACGACAGTGGCCAACCAGGTGGTCGAGGCAACCGTTTGGATCGACGGCAAATGTTACGGTCCCGATGGCAAGGTCAACCCGCAGCCGTTGTCGCCCATCCTCTTCAACACGGACGACGAGGGGAAAGTCGATGTCCGCTTCAAGCTGCCGGCCGAAATCGAGAAAGGCGTGGGCAGCCTGTCGCTCCAATTCACCGACGGCGCCAACCACGAAACGATGGTGCGAACCATTCCCATCGTCTTGAAAAAGCTTCAGGTCGAGCTGTATCCCGAAGGCGGCGACCTGGTTGCCGGCGTACCCAACCGGGTCTATTTCCAGGTCCGTACCACGCTCGACAAGCCCGCTGACTTGAAAGGCCGGCTGGTCGATGTAGGGCAGGTTTCAAACCTGCCGCCACAGGAAGGCAAGGTCGTGGTGGATGGCATTCACACCCTGACGGATGCGGATAATCCCGGCGTCAATCAAGGCATGGGTGTCTTCGAGTTGACTCCGCAAGTTGGTCACAAATATGAACTGAAGATCGACAGCCCCGCCGGTGGGCAGGCGGAGTGCAAATGGCCGAGCAAGGACGGCAAGGATGGCGTGGCCGCCTGGCCCGAGATCAAGGAAGACGGCGTTGTGCTGAGCGTTCCGGATGGCGTGACGGGTGCCGGTGATTCTCTGCGCGTCCGCGTGCGCAGCCCGCACGCCGAACGCACCTTGCTGGTCGGCGCCTACTGCCGTGGCCAGCTTATCACGCATCGCTCCGTGACGGTTCAAAAGGACGAGCAGGCCGAGGTGGTATTGAAACCCGACCAGCCCGTGGGCGGAGTCTACCGCATCACGGTGTTCGAGCAACGTCCCGGCGTAGGGCAGGCTTCCAGCCTGCCTGGAAGTGAAGGCGTAGGGCAGGCTGCCTCCAGCCTGCCTGGAACTGAAAGGCCGGCTGGAAGCCTGCCCCCCGTGCTGGTGCCCGTCGCCGAGCGACTGGTCTATCGCCAGCCGGCGCGAGAGCTGAAGTTGACAGTCGAGCCGGACAAAAAGACCTACGCCCCCGGAAGCAGGGCCGAACTGGTCGTGAAGGCGACCGATGAGAAGGGCAAACCCACGCCCGCGATCATGTTGCTGGCGGTGGTGGACAATGGCGTCATCACGCTGGCCGATGAGAAGACCTTCCGCGGCATGCCGGCCCACTTCTACATGACTTCCGAAGTCCGCCGGTCGGAAGATCTGGAATATGCCGATTTCCTCGTCAGCGCGCACGCCAGGGCGAAAACGGCCCTCGATCTGCTCCTGGGCACGCAGGGCTGGCGCCGCTTCGCCGAGCAGGATGCCGGCAAGGTTCAGGAAAAATACCTGGCCGATCCACGAACCAGAACCGATGCCGACCGCTTGCTGGTACTGGCCGGCCAGTCGTCGCCGGAGACGATCGACTTCCTCCAGCGCCAGCGGCAAAAGGTGGAGGAGCAAACCGTCGCCCGCCGCCAGGAAGCGGCCGCCAACCTTGCCAAGGTGACGGCAACAGAGAAGGATGTTCTCCTGCAACAGAAAGACCCAAACAGCCGTCTGTCTGAAATCCGCACGGAGGCTAATAAAGCTCAGGTGATTGCAAGTGCGGCGAATGCGCGCCTGGACACATTCAAGTCGGGCGGGCTGCTTGTACTCGTTGTGTCGCTGCTGGTGGTACTGGGCTTAATGCTGGCCATCGGTCTGACCCGGAACATTCCCCGGTGGACGCTGGTGCCTGCAACGGTACTCGGTTCCCTGCTGCTCCTGGTCGTTGTGGGTGTATCCAGCCGAGACAAGAGCGAGCCAGCAGCAAGGGTTGCCCTGATGCAGGAAAAGCCAACAGCGGAGTACATGGCACAGCCCAGGGACAATGCAGAGCCGAACATGCCCAAACCTGCCGTGAACGCTGTGGCAGGGGATTCTGATCTCGGTGACAAGGCCGCGCGGCCGGATATCGCGGAGCGGGCCGCCGATGGCAAAAATCATGACGATCTGAAAAAGGGCGTGGCAACCTATACCCATGTAACGGCAGCAACTGCGGCACCGCCTCATGCCGGCAGTCCTCCAACGATGACCGCAGTCGTTCGGCCGACGACCCCTGTAGCGGCAGCAACAGCGGCACGGCCTCCTGCCGGTGACGCCAAGGCGGTTGCGCCTGGTCCTGTCTCCACCTCCGGCTGGCGCACAACCCGCTCAGCCACTGGCCCACCGTGCAGCCGGCGTTCTGGAAGCCGGTAAGGAACAAGAACGGCAACTGAAAGCCGATAATAACCAGGAGGAGGTTAAACTGAAGCAAGCTGACGCGATCATTCCCGATGGCGCGATAGCGGGTAGAAGGAAGGCCGAGCCGGATAAGGCTCCGGGGATGGCAGGGCCGGCCAAGCCAGCACAGCCATTCGACGAAGCGAGAAATCGCGAACTATTCGCTGGCGAAAAGGTGGCCAAGGACAGGGCAATGAAGGAACTTGACCAGCAAATGCGCGCACTGGCAGAATCTCCGCCGCCGCCATTCGTTTTGCGTGAATACGCCCACCAGCGATCGGTCGCCCGCGCCGAAACACGATCGGACTTCACCGAGACGTTGTTGTGGCGCCCCGCATTGGTCCTGTCCGACGGCAAGGCCCAGGTTGCCTTCGATCTGTCCGACTCGGCCACGACGTTCCAGGTCAGCGGCTACGCCTACAGTCTTGACGGCCGGCTGGGAGCGGTCACCAACACGCTTGAATCACGCAAGCCCTTCGTACTCGAACCCAAGCTGCCGCTCGAAGTTACCGCCAGCGACAAGATCGACGTACCGGTGACCATCGCCAATAACAACTCCACGGCGCAAACCGTCAACCTGAATGTTTTGCCGGCTGGTCTGAAGCTGGTCACCAGGACCGGCGAAGAGCAACTGACTATCGCCGCCAACGAACGCGTCCGGCGGATCTATCGGTTCCAGCCGGATGTGCCAGGCCGGGAAGGAAAGGCTTCTCTACTCTTGAAGGGCGACGCTGGCCCGTACAACGACACGGTCGAGCGCACGCTGCAAGTCGTGCCCGAAGGTTTCCCGGTGGTCGGCAGTCATAGCGACGTGCTCGAAGGCGTCGCCACCAGTGATGTAGTCATGCCCGACGCGTGGGTCAATGGCACGCTGAAACTCCGCGTACATGTTTATCCGTCCACTCTGGCCGATCTGCAAAAGGGACTGGAAGCGCTGCTGCGGGAGCCGTGCGGCTGCTTCGAGCAGACCTCCACGAGCAACTATCCCAACCTGCTCATCCTCGACTACCTCAAGGAGAGCAATCAGACCAAGCCCGAAGTCGAGCAGAAGGCCCGCACCTTGCTGGCCAGCGGTTATCAGAAACTGACCTCCTTCGAGTGCCCAAAGACTGGCAAGAATCAGAAGCAAGGCTATGAATGGTTTGGCGCTCCCGACAGCGCCCATGAGGCACTGACGGCCTACGGCCTGCTTCAATTCCGCGACATGGCCCGTGTCTATCCCGTGGATCCGGCGATGGTGGAGCGCACGCGCGAGTACCTGGTGGCCCACAAGGACGGCAAGGGCGGCTTCCAACGCAATGCCCGCGCCCTCGATACGTTCGGCCGGGCGCCCGACAACATCACCAACGCCTACATCGTCTGGGCCTTGACCGAGAGTGGCAAGGATGACGACGTGGAGAAGGAACTGACCGCCCTGCTGGCCCAGGCCAAGACCTCGACCGATCCCTATTTCCTGTCCCTGGTCGGCAACAGTCTGATCAACCGCGGCAAGACCGACGACGGCATCGCTCTCCTGAAAACCGTCGCCGGCGCGCAGAAGCCGGACGGCCATCTGGATGCGGCCAAGACCAGCATCACCGGCTCCGGCGGGCGGGATTTGCAGATCGAAACGACAGCGCTGGCCGTGCTCGCCTGGCTCAAAGCCAACCGGCCGGCTGATTTCAACCCCAACATCCAGAAGTCTGTCACCTGGCTGGGCCAGCAGCGCGGCGGCTACGGCGGTTTCGGCTCGACGCAATCGACCATTCTCTCTCTGAAGGCGATCATCGCCTACGCCAAGGCCAACAAGAAAACTGCTGAGGGGGGAACTCTCCGCCTGTCCTTGGAGGACAAGGAAGTGACGCACCTCGACTTCCCGGCCAGCGCTCAGGATGCTCTCACCCTGGAACTGGCCGACGCCGATAAACACCTCCAGCCGGGCAAGAACACGGTGCGCGTCGAGATCACGGGGAAGAACACTTTCCCCTACACCCTGTCATGGAACTATCAGACGTTGAAGCCCGCGAACGCGGAGAACTGCCCGGTACATCTTGAGCACGAAGCTGGACCGCGACACCGCAAGCGAGGGGGATACGCTTCATTTGAACGTCGCGGTTGAAAACGCCAGTGGCAAGGGTCAGGGCATGGCGGTGGCGATCATCGGCCTGCCCGCCGGCCTGACGCTGCCCGAGGACATGAAACAACTGAAGGACCTGGCCCGCGTGCCCAACGACGGCAGCCGGCCGAAGATCAGCGCCTGGGAGATGCGCGGCCGCGAATTGATCCTCTACTGGCGCGACCTGGCGCCCGATCAGAAGATCGAAGTGCCGCTCGATTTGATCTGCCGCGTGCCAGGGGAATACAGGGGGCCTGCGAGCCGGGCGTATCTGTATTACAACGCCGATAACAAGCATTGGGTGGAACCGTTGAAGGTGACCATCAACGCCAAGGGAGAATGACCAACCCGAAGCGCACCCAGAGAAACCCGGTTTCTCGGAGAAACCGGGTTTCTTTGATCTGCCGCGTGCGGGGGAATATCAGTAGGCAGTAGGCAGTAGGCAGTAGGCAGTTGATTTATGGACTGCCGACTGCCGACTGCCGACTGCCGACTAAGGAGGACAAGTCATGAAAATGTCGTATTGGGCAATGTTTTTAGGCGGTCTCTTGATCGCCGGACTGCTGGTGGGCGGCGAGGCTCTGGCGTCCGAATTACAGGATACCACGCCATCCTTACCTGTGAGACAGCCGCCGATCCGCGATGTCATGCCGGTCGAGTGTCCCAAGGTGATGCCTTGCTGCCCGGTGGAAATGCGCGTGGGGCTGGACATCCTGGTCGATGGCAGACCGCTGCCGATCATCCACCACGCATGCAAAGATTATCTGCCGGTGCCGAGGCGTGGGGAGGAGTATGAGATCCGCGTCTGGAATCATGGCCCGCGCAGGGTGGTGGCCGTGGTCTCGGTCGATGGACTTTCGGTCATCACCAGTCAGCGGGCCTCGGAGACCGGTCCAGGCTATGTCGTGGCCCCGTACAGCTCCATCCTGATCAAGGGCTGGCGCCGGAACATGGAGACAGCCGCTGCCTTTCGTTTTGTGGATCGTGAGAAAAGTTATGCCGCCAGCGTTGGCAAACCGGAGGACATCGGCGTCATCGGCCTGGTGGCCTTTGAGGAAATGGTGAGGCTGCCACGACCGTTCCTCGAAAAGGATGGTTCAGCCGCTCCATCTGCGCGAATGGCGCATGGCGAGGTCGGGGGCATCGGCACGGAATATGGCCGGGACGTTGATTCCCGGATTTGCTACGTCTCGTTCGTGCGCAGCAGCAACAGGCGGACGAAGACCTTGTATTACGACACCAGGGAAGCGCTGCGTGATGCTGGCGTTCCGGTGGACTGGCCGTGGTGTTCGCCGGGTTGCTGTTGCCCTTGCTGCCCCGGCTTGCCGCAATGAGGACACTTGCTTCAGGCAAAGCACTACTTCCTGGGCAAACGCATCTACACGCGGCGCAAGGAGCAGAAGCGGTAAAAGGTATCTTATGCGAGACGGGGCACATCCTGCCACCGCCTAGCTTGCCCCTGATTACCCGTGGCCTTGACACGGCGCTGGCTGAGCCGATCATTGCTGCTGGAACATGACCGGGTAGGCGGCTACAATGATCCCGCTTGCTCGCGCTGGTGCCGATTGGCGATCCTTCGGCTTTTTCAGCACCGTGTCAGGCTTCGAGGTAGTGTGATGCCTTCGCGTAGACCGACAATCAACGAGGTAGACTTCTGTGCTCTGGTCGCGTCAACAATCAATGGCCTTGTCGGCCAGAATCCTGCGATCTTTCCGTTCCATGAGGCGCGGGTAGAAGGTTACGGCACTGGCGCCAATCGCCGAAAACGCAAAGACCTTCGCTTCTTTGACCACAACGGCAAGCTGGTATTATGCGGCGAAGTCAAGCTACCGGGGACGCCTGAAGGCCGGTCGGCAATGGGCCAGGAGCTTATGGCAGACGCCGCGGCCAAAGCCGACGATGCCGGCGTACAATTCTTCTTCACCTGGAACGTCAACGAATTCGCCCTGTGGGATCGAAGCCTCTGGGATCGGCCCTGGTATGAGCGGCGCGTGCGGGTGTGGCAATTGGCCCGCTATCTTGGAACTGCCGAAGATGTCGCCCGCGATGAGAACCTCGCCTTCATCAAGACGCACTTTCTTCCCGACCTGCTGCGCGACCTTGCCGACATCATCTCCGGCCGGCGGCGCGACTGGTCGATGCCTCCGGATGACATCTTTCTCCGGTCCCTGGAGAGCCACCTTGATTGGCCGGTACGATTGACAAGCTCCTACATCCTGGACCATGCCGAGAGAAGCAAGGTGTTTGACCGGCGCGTCCAGCAGTGGATGACCGAGCAGGATCGGGCCTTCATTCGCACACCGTATGAAGAGTGGGCCAAGAGCGTGGACAACATGGCCAAGACTCTGGCCTATGTTTGGGCTAACCGGCTGATCTTTTACAAGGCGCTGCGTACACGGTTTCCCGACCTGCCGCGTCTGGAGTTGCGGCCTGCGGTCAAGAAGCCAGAGGATGCACTGGCAGCATTCAACAACTTATTTCAGAAAGCGGTGGACCGAAGTGGCGACTATGAGCCGTTGATGATGCCCGACGCCCAGGATTGGGCGACGGTGCTGGTGTTTCACCCGGCTGGTTCTCTCGATGCCTGGCGCGGATTGCTTCGTGGCATCGAGTCGGTGGACTTCCGGGAAGTGCCGTCCGACGTGGTGGGGCGTATCTTTCAGAAGCTTATCGCCCCAGATGAACGCCACCGCTACGGCCAGCATTTCACCGGTGATGACCCCGTGGACGTTATCAACGCCTTTTGCATCCGCGCGGGCACTGATACGGTCCTTGACCCGGCCTGCGGCTCCGCTAGCTTCCTGGTCAGGGCTTACTACCGCAAGAAACACCTCGTCCCTGGACGCTCTCACCTTGAACTAATCAGCGAACTGTTCGGCTGCGACATCGCTCCGTATCCGCACACCTCGCCACGCTGAACCTGGCTGCCCGCGAGATCGAAGATGAAGCGAATTATCCACGCATCATTCGGCGGAATTTCTTTGACTATGCCCCGCCGCAACCTTTCTGCCGCATCCCGGACAATGCCGGCGGCCAGCAAGAAATAGCGTTGCCACCCCTCGATGCCCTTGTCGGCAATCCGCCTTATGTCCGGCAGGAGAAGATCGAGAGAGCCGACAAGAAACGGTACGGCCAGCTTGCGGCTGCGCGCTGGCCTGGACTGCGCCTTTCGGGCCGAAGCGATCTGCATTGTTACTTCTGGCCCGCCGCTACGCGACTGCTGAAGGATGATGGCTATTTCGGCTTCCTCACAAGCTCTTCGTGGTTGGATGTGGAGTATGGTTTTGCTCTCCAGGGTTGGATTCTCGAACACTTCCGCATCCTGGCGATCATGGAGAGCGCTGCCGAGCCGTGGTTTGAAGATGCCCGCGTCAAGACCTGCATCACGATCCTTCAGCGCTGCGAGAGTGAATCAGAACGGATGGCGAATCGCGTTCCATTTGTCCGCTTCAAGCGACCGTTGGCGGAAATCATCGGCATACCAGCCGGCAAGAATGAAGCTACTCGCCATGCCGCGGTCGAGGCGCTCCGCGACCGCATCTTGGCTACCAAAGCCGATTATCGGGATCAGGATTTGCGCATCATCATCAAGTCACAAGAGGAGCTGTGGCGGGACGGTGTTCGCGCTGGCAGAGTCTTGAGCGGGGTCGAGAATGGTGAATCAGCGGATGGACCCGATGCGGACGAGTCCGAAGAAAACGATTCATGGGTGGTGTTGGAGTCGAATGGACAAACAGCCGTCTTCAGCGGGGAAATGCAGGTCTACCGTGCCGGCAAATGGGGGCGCTACCTGCGTGCCCCGGACGTGTATTTCGACATCATGCGCCGGTTTGGGAATCGCTTTGTTCCTCTGGGTGAAATCGCCGATATTCGCAGAGGCATCACAAGCGGCTGTGATGCTTTCTTCATGCCCAAGGACGTTACGGCGCACATGCTGGACTTGTACCGGAGCGACAAGATCTTCCGCGAGAACGCGGGCGGTGCTCCCCGGAAGGACGTTGCATCGGGCAAGCTCAAGATCATCGAAGCCGGCGACGGCAGTGTTCACCCGATTGAGGCCCGATACCTGGCGCCGGAAGTCCACAGCTTGATGAAGGTAGATCGGCCAACCGTTCGGGCGGTGGACCTTGACCGCGTTGTTCTGCTGGTTAGCGAGCCGATGGACAAGCTGAAAACGAAAGCTCCCTGGGTCTACAGCTACATTCGCTATGGAATGAAGGCACCGTTTGCCTCCAGCAAGTCCGGACCTGTCCCCGTCCCAGAGCGTTCAACGTGCGCTGCTCGTGACCCGTGGTACAATCTGACGGGGCTGGTGCGCCCAGGAATCGCTTTCTGGCCAATGGCTCAACAGTACCGCCATATCATCGCGGGCAACCCAGAACGGCTAATCTGCAATCACAATCTCTTTGACGTTGCTCCTGCCGACCTGTCTGCAACAGAAAGCCGCGCTCTCGTGGCGGTCCTCAACTCAACCATTGTAGGACTGTTCAAGACATTTTACGGCCGGTTCGCCGGGACGGAAGGCAACCTCAAGACCGAAGTAGTTGATGTGAACCTCCTGGAAGTCCCTGACCCGCGCGGCGTATCTCCCGAAGTGGCACAACGATTGGCCGGCGCCCTGGCTCGCATGAGCAAGCGCGAAGTCGGCCGTCTGGTGGAAGAGCAACTCATGGACTGCCACAGTCCCGACCGTGCCCGCCGAATCGCGGCCGGCCCGCTGGTCCTGTCCCATGAGTTGCAAAAACCCGACCGCCGCGACCTGGACGATGCCGTCCTTGAACTGCTTGGCGTACACGATCAGGCGGAACGCGACGCCATCATCGACCGCCTCTACTCCGCGACGGCCCGGCACTTCCGCGACATCCGCGTGGTTGAGATCGAGAAGATGCAACAGCGGTCGAAAGCCGACAACCACCGTTTCAGCGTCCCCGACCTGGCGGCCGACATCTGGGACGCGGCCGAACTGGAAGATGCAACGCCTTTGACCGAGTGGATTGGTCACCGGCCGGAATCGGATTCGCTGGTGAACATCCCCGAGGACAGGCCGGCGAATTTGTCCACGGATGTGATGTTCTCACCGAACACTGTCAACTTCGGCAGAATCGGGGGGAGCTATGTCAATTGCCAATCGCGTGGGCAAGCGGAGCTTGTCGCCTGCCTGGCGAATCTTGGCGTCAGCGGTGAAGTGAAGATGCCTGCACAGTTGGCACCTTGTATCAAGCTGTTGCAGCGAGTGAATGAGCGCATGGACAAGGCCCGCGCCCGCTTCAAGGAACTGGCCGAGAGCCGGACAGGAGATGAGCAAGTTCGGGGACAGCTTATGGAAGTGCTGGAACGATGGTTTGCAGTGGGGCGGGAAGGGCCTGGGCCGAGTGCTCCGACCTAGCCCGCCATCGCTTGGTTGCTTCTTTTGCGTTTTTTGATTATTATTGATAAAAGATTTCCCATTGGGCAGCGCGCTAAATGGCCAAATCAGAAGACGTAGAAAGCTGGTTTTCCAGAAATGGCTACCAGGAAGCGGATGGAATCCTCTGCAAGTATTTTCCCGGCTAGGAGTCATCATGCTAAAAAGTGAGCAACATGTTGTGCCGCCGATGGGTGAACTGGAATGGCAGCATCTGTCGCCCCTCATGGGACAACTTGTCGATCTCCGGAACAGTGAAGAATGCGACGACTATGGTATTCTGCGGGCAACCAAGTACGCCTTTGACCTGGCCTGTAATCTGCTTGTCGATGCAGCTATCGTGGCAGCCAAAGACGGTCGCCAGATTCCGCACGGCTGCGCATCGACAGACTCGGAAGGCAGTATCCGCATCGAGTGGGTCCGTCCGACTACAAGTGTGCATTTGGTGGTTCCTGCAACTGGCGACAGCGAAGAATACATCTATCATGAAGTAGAGAATCAGTACGGCACTGAAACCGCTTCTGCCGAAGTGCTTGCCTTCTGGCTCCGCGTGATCGATTGATGAGGACACCACCGGCGCGCTCAAATGCAATCCCTTCCATGTTCCACTGTTGTTTTTCGGGCCATGCTTCGCAAGAAGTGGACTGATCCAGTCTCAGGTACTGTCCTCCCAACTGCCTTCGTGCGACGGCCACCACCGCAGGACGAAAAGGGGCTCTCAGTGGATACGGACTCGCCTGCCTCTTGTGCTTCCCAATTCAGAGAATGTTATGGCGTCGGCAGTTTACACGTAGGAAAAGTCCGCGAGCTTGGCCTAGACATTTTGGTTGACGCCTCGCCTCATGCGGATATCACTGGTGTTCCACGACCAACTGATGATCGGACCCGTGCAGAGCGATTAGCCAGCCAATTGGCGAAGCAGGCCCGTCTCATTTCACCGGAGCAATACAGCCAGCAATCTGTAACTCATTGATAAATATGCAGATGTATCTGGCGGCGGCCAGCCGATCAAGGCACTGGAACTGGAGCCGGAGGCAACTCGGAAGACGACGCCGGTGCAGCAGGAGTCGCCACGGCCGGTGCCGGCACGCGCACACCGCGAGCTTTCCATGTCACGGTGATGCAGCCCGTATGGTGGGGCTGCGGATAAGCAATGCGGAATAGATCGGGCTTCTGTTCCTGAACGACGCAGTACTGGTGGACATTGTGCTCGTCTTCCAGCTCCAGGTTGGGAGGCTGCGCGTAGGGGATGGGATAGTAAACAGTTTGCTCGCTACCGGGCTGCAACACAATCGTGCCTTCCTGAGTCAGGAGGCCAGTTGTCGCTTCACCCGGCAAGTGCTTGTGTTCGCCGATGGAAAGGCTCATGCAGCCGAGGAAAATCAAGGCGATCAGAATAGCGCTAACAGCGCACAGTGTCCTGAAGCCGAGCGAGCCGCCAGCCGAGGGCTTGGATTTAGTCATGTCGTTGCCGGACATGGGCATTCCTCGTTTTTCAGATCAACAAGAGAATAGACGTTCACCGCGGCACAACCTCGTCGCCATACACGTTGGTGTTCACTTCCTTCATCAGCGGCTCGGCCATGCTGTCGGCTTTCACTCGGGCGCGGAAACGCACGGCGCCCGGAGCCAGGCCGCGGACGTTAATGCGGTAAATGGCGTCGGCACGCGGGGCCAGCTTCGGCAGCACGTCGAAGATGATCTCCTTGCCTTCGATCCGGTGCTGCACGCCGGCCACGCCCTGAACTTTGCGCACTTCCATTTTGTCGGGGACCGTGCAGGTCAGTTGCAGATTGGTTTCGGTCTTGGAGCCGGTGTTGGTCACGCGGATTTCATAGGCGGTGTCATTGCCCACCTCGACGGGATCATCGAGAACAACCACTTCCATGACGAGAGTGGCCAGACCCTCAACCAGCGTGGACACCTCGGCCTCGGTCTTGTTGCAGCGGGCGGCGCTGACGCTGGCCTTGTGCTTGAAGTCGCCGAGACTGGCGGCGGTCACCTTCACGCTCATCTCACGGCTCTGGCCGGGAGCCAACGTGTCCACTGCCCAGGTTACCGTGCGCGTGCCGGCGTCATGCTGGCCGCCCTCGGATGCCTCGACGAACTTGAAGCCGGGCGGAATCTGCTCGTTCAGCACCACGTTGGTCATGGGGGCAGAGCAGGGGTTGGTGACTTTCAGGACATAGGTGGCCTGGCGATCGATATAACGAAGCTTGGGTCCGTTGAGAGTCAGCTCGAGCCGCGGCTGAATCACGTTCAGGACGATGTCGTCCTGAGCCTTGAGGTTGCCCTCGGCGACGGCTGTGATCTCGCACTTCTGCTGTCCCTCGGCCTTGGTGACGACCCGGAGCTGCTCGCCCCGTGATTCGTTGGCAGCCAGGTCCTTGATGGTGAACTCGGCGGTGCGCAAGGGGTTTTGTTCCGAGGTGCCGGGCAACGTCACTTTCACCTTGATGCGTTCGGTGGGGCCATCGCCGGTGTTGGAGAACATCAGCGTCACAACGGCAGTGTCGCCGAGAAGCGTTTTCTCGGGTCCGGAAGCCTTGATCGCCAGCTTCGGCTCGCGGACCAGCATTTTGGCGGTAGTCGAGCCGCTAAAGGTCACGACTGCCTGGCAGGAGAGGTCGCCTCTGGTTTCTGGGACGAGCTGCATTTCGAGTCGGCGTTCCTGGAGTGCCGGCAGAGTTTCCAGGTTCCAGATCACAGCGTTGTTCTCGATGGTGGCTTTCGGTTCGGTGGAGCGGACGGTCACGCCGGCGGGCAGGGGGGCGCGGACCATAACCTGGGAAGCCGGGACCGTGCTGGTGTTCTTGATAACGACCGCACAGGTGACGGGCTGGCCGAGCCGGGCGGTGGCTGGGCCGATCCATTCCACGGTGACGGCGGGGAGTTTGACCGGCTCCGGGGGGACGTGACTCTCCACGACAGCCGGGCCGGACGCTCCTGGTGTGGACGAAAAGGGCAGGGGAGTGGCCGGCAGTGTTCCCAGCGGCGGCACCAGCGCATCCTTATCGCCGGTCACCACACCAGGTGCCGGTGGGAGGGGCGGCAAAACCGGTCGCGGGGCGGGGTCCGGCTGTCCCACGACAACATGAGCCGTCAGACCGATCAGGCAAACCACCACGAATGCCAGGCCGGCAATCCAGTGTTTCCGTTTCATCCTCTTCCCTCCGTGAAATGTCCCGGCTCGAAGGCTCGGTTGTTCTCGGGGACCGGCACATCCTAATTCATCAGGATGACCTCCCTGGAGCCGCGCAACAATAACGAAAGTCGCGTTTCGATCAAGATGGTTTATCGGGAGGGGGATGCCGGAGCGGTAGCCAGCCAGGCAAGTGGTGTTCGAGTTGGGGTGTGAGGGAAGAGCGGCAGGGAGGGGCGGCGATGACTAACTGGGCAAGACGGATGTTTTCTCTCGGTCTACGGTGTAGAATTGAGCCAGTCAACGAACCGGACAGGTTATGAAAAAGAGGTGTTCTCATGCAATGGAAAAGGCCCAGGCTGCGTTTTGTTGTCGTACTCGGTGTGCTGCTTGTCCTCAGCCTGTTTCTGGCCGTAAACGTCTGGACGAGGGATTCCGTCGTGAGGGCCTATGACCAGGTTCGGCTGGGCATGACTGAAGAGGAAGTAGACAAACGGGTGCGAATACCTCACGGAAGTTATCGCAATGATAAGGGACTTTGTTGCGACAAGATCATTGCCGAAGAGGGGCCTCCCCTTTTGGAGCGTGGTAATGATTTGAAATGGGACAACCCAGATGGGAGCCCAACGCTCGTTGACATGCCTTCTGGAAGACGAATTGGGAAGGAGAAGTGGTGGGAGAGCAAGAACTACTTCCTCATTGTCATTGTTGATCCGGATGGCCGAGTGATAAGGCGAGTGCTGTACAAAAGGTACGATGCGGAAAAGGGCATGGTTGATAGGGCAAACAAATGGATTAGAAAATTTCTGTTGTAGCTGCGGGTAGTCGGAGACAAACACCATCAACGCTATTTCTGCTTCTCGAATTGAATCGACTCGGTCACGTCCCGCACTAACTCGGGGTCTTGCTTGCGCAGGTCGATAATGAAATTGACGGCGGCCGGCAACGGGCAAGACAGGGCATAGCGCACTATGGCCCGCCGCATGATCGGGCTGCTGAAATCCTTCCTCCCGAAACTTGCCAATACCTGTGGCGTCAGGTCCCACATTTGCCAGCGGCGCAAGTCCTCGATGGCCAGGTCGGCCAGGTCGCCTTGTGTGATAAGCGCTGTCAGGCCCTGCAAGACGTGCGTCTGACTTTCTTCCGGCTTCCAGCCGTGGTAGAGTCGCAGAGTTCGCAATGCAGCGAAGCGCATGGGGAACGGTTTGTCGCCGTCGCGAAGCAGGGTCAGTACCTCGCTCCAGCCTTCCCTGGGCCGCAGTTGAATGTAACCGCCCAGGATACCGTCATAGCCGGCGAGTGTACGCTCGCCCAAGTCCCGCAAGAGAGCCTGGAAGAGGGCGGCATCGGCATCGACGCCGCAGGTGCCGAGAAGGAACGCATAGAGCGACAGGCGCTCGGCCGGCGTTTGCGGATCCTTGATCCAGGCGCGGAGCTTGCCGGCGGGCAGCTTGCCGGCGATCTGGCCAATCTCCTGATCGTTGGCCCGGACGAATTCCATGAAAGCGTCCTGGGCTATCTCTTTTTCCGAATGGTCCAGGTAATTGAAGGAATACAGCAGGAGCTTCGCACGATCATTGGGATCGATGGCCAGGGTGCCCTTGAGGTAATCGACAACGGCCGGCTTGATGAGGACGCCGCGGTAGGGATCGAGCTTGCCGTTGCTGACATCGCAGAAGATGAGGAAGCGGGGCGGACCGTCCGTGTCACCGACCGGCAAATACCTGGGCAGCTCGACGACCTTCTTGCCGGCAATGATTGGATGGGACTTGATAATTGACTCGACGTGAAGGTCGGTCACGCCAGTGGTTTCGCCGGTCAGGCGAGGATTCGACACAGTGCCGTAAATAACTACCTTGGCACTGGCGGCGTCGTCGCGGAGAGTCGGGCTGAGACGCAGGTTGGAGCACAAGCTACAGGGCAGGGCAGGGGAGTGCGCTACGAAGAGGATGAGAAGAGCAAGGGCTTGGGATGAAAGACGAGGCATGATAGAAACCTTCCTTGGTAAAGGGGAATTGAAAAATTAGAAATTCAGTAGTTCCAAAAATCCGGAATCCGAACACCGAAACTCTAAGGAAAGCAGGAAAGCAGGAAGAAACAAGAGCAAGAATAATGCTTGGCAAAGATTTGAGCGATCCTTGTGCTATCTTCATCTTCCTGCTTTCCTGGTTTCCTTAGAGTTTGGAATTTGGAATTACTGAAATTAAAAATTACAAATTGCCGGAGAGTGCGTTGTACCACACCGTTTCACCTGGTTGGCGGCGTAGCCGCTGCGGCTGGAGGGGGCGTGTCCGCTTTCAACAGTTCTTCCACGTCCTGCACCAGCTTAGGTTCGCTCTGCCGCAGTCGTGTTACGAGTGCGGCGGCCTTGGGATTGTCGGGGAAAGTCAAGGCGTAACGCAGGATCGAGCGGCGGATGATGAGGATATCGTGGGATTTCTTGTCGTACAGGCCGATGATAAGCTCGGCGGCGTCCGCGTACCGCCATTTGCGCAGGTCCTCGATGGCCAGGTCGGCGATGTCGTTCTGATCGATGAGCAAGGTCACCGCGTCAAGCACTTCCTTCTGGGGGACGACGTTTTGTTCGACGTCGTGGAAGAAACGGGCGGTGCGAAGAGCGGCGTAGCGGAGGATGAATCTCTCCGTAGGGTTCTTGATAATGCCGAGCACGTAGTCCCAACCTTCCTTCGGCTTGAGCATCGTGTAAGCCGCCATTATGCCGTCCACGCCGGTGCTCGTTCGTTTCTTGGGATCGTCGAGCAGCTTGCGCAGTTCCTGGGCGTGCTCGTCCTTGCCGCAGTGGCTGATGATTGAGGCATACAGGCCGTAGCGGTAGGACGGCGTATTCTGATCCTTGAGCCAGCCGAGAACCTTGTCGGGTGGCAACTGTTTGGCCATCTCGCTGAAAGCCTTGTAGTCACCCGAGTTGCCGAACTCCTTGAGAGCGTCGTTGGAAACGTCGATGTCGGGGTTTTCAAGATAGTCGAAGAAGAAGCGCAGGCGCTCGCCGACGGGTTTGCCCTTGAGCGCCAGTGCGCCCTGGATGTACTTGTCGATGTTGCTGTCGGCCTTGACGGCTATGCCGCGGTAGGGGTCGATCACGTATTTTTCGACGTTGTTGCCGGCCCTGACCGGCGAGCCAGGGGAGGAATCGGTCTTGTTCTTGTAGACGTCACAGAAAACCAGAAATTTGTATTTGTTTTCGGGATCGGGAGGCACGTAACGCGACAGGGTAATCAACTTCTTGTCCTTGATGATCTCATGGTCCTTGATGACCGTCTCGATCTGGAGATCGGTGGAACCTTCGCCCAGATCGCTGCCGCCGGGATGGAGCCGGGCGTTCTGGAGCTTGCCGTACACAACCAGGTTGGCCTGATCGACTAATGTGGTCAGCGTCTCGCCCTGCATGGAGCAGAAGGGGCAGCAGTAGGCCGCGGAGACAAAGGCGGTACAAGAGAGAAGCACGGCAAACAAGAGAAGCAAATGGCGGAGCAGCGTAGCGGCCATGAGGCAACCCCCTTCAGCAAGAGTGGCGCATAATTATGGCTGGAAAAGGGATTAAGAGCAAGAGGGAGAGAGGATTGAAGAATGCCACGGCCTCGTGCCGTGGTTGGTTACGTTTGTTTCTATGCGGGGATCTCCTTATGTGTTGCCGGATGCCACGGCCTTGTGCCGTGGTACTTCACGATCGTTGCTACAGGCTAGACAGCCAGCGTGAAGCACCACGGCACAAGGCCGTGGCATCCCACAGAAAGGAAAGCTCCCCATTGTAGAAGCCAGCGTGAAGCACCACGGCACAAGGCCGTGGCATCCCAGAACTTGGGCGCGGATTGGCGAGCAGGCTCGGAAGAGCTGGTTGCCTTAACCTCGTTCCCAAACTCCTGTTTGGGAACGCTTCTCGTTGAAACTCTGTTTCGACCCAACCCGCCAAACAGACTCAATTCTTCGTTCTTCATTCTTCGTTCTTCATTTCGGTGAGCAGATCGGCGACGATCTGCCAGGCGTGTTGGGCCTGGGGTTGAAGGTTGGACTTCAGCGCCTCCAGATACTCTTGCGAGCGCTGGGTCGTGCGCGACCGTTGCTTCGGCTCTGTGTGGCTGCTGTCCATCAGGTTGTCGAAGATGTCCGCGAGCTTGCAGACCTGGACCTGCCAGCAGGCTTTTGCCAGCCCGGCCTTGTATTCTTCTTCCCGGACCCCTTCTTGCAAACGCTTGTCCTTGGAGAGCAGGGCCACCCAGCCGGCTACTTCGGGAGGAAAATGCTTGTGCAGATCGTCATAATCGGTCGTGGTGTCCTCGATCGTGTCGTGCAGGGCGGCGGCCATCAGGACGAGGGGATCGTCGATGCCGAAGACATGGCGCACGATCAGACAGGCGCGAAAGACGTGACTGACATAAGGTGTCTGGCCGTCCTTGCGGAGCTGGCTGCGGTGCGCGCGAGCGGCAAAGGCAACAGCTTCGAGCAACGGCCGGTAGCGGGTTTCGGGCGTGTTCGCCATGAGATGTCCTCCACAACAACATTTGTAACTACTGTCACGGATTATACGGGTCGGCCGGTTCACCGATGGACTCCACGGTGTCAGCGTGCAAGACCGCAACGAACTCTTCTGATCCGGATGGGGCCTTGCGAACGTCCAATTTGCCGATGACTCTGATCCAGCGGTTCCGCGGTTGCTGGTCGATAAGATTCGGCTCCGCTTCAACCAGGACGCGAGACGATACGGGGTAGGCGTCGCCGATGCAACACGTCATCTGCATACGGCCCAGTACGATGGTCTTGTTGTCAAAGCGTGAAAAATTCAGGCCGCGGAGTCGGACTTTCTGCGTGTCCATGTCCTTTTTCCAGGCGGCGCGCTCGCCGTCATCCATCACCTTCCAGCGGGCGGCTTCGCTGCCGGCTTCGTGCTGAGTCATGGGTCTGAAGTCGCCTTGTTCCGGCAAGTCCGCTCTCTTGCTGGGAATTCCCAGCATCCAAAAGGTAACCGGGACGATCATGACCGCATAGCGCCATGGCGCCCAGCCGTGCTCATGGCCGTGATCGTCTTCCACGACGGGCAAGTGGACATGGACATGTTCGTGAGAGTGATCGTGGTAGTGTTCGTGATCGTCATGATGGTGCGCGGCGGCCTTGGGCTTGCCGACACTGATCCACAGGGTCACGCCTCGAATCGCCGCAAGGACAAACAGGACAATCCCCCCTGCCAGGACAAATCCATGAAACCTCCTATCCAGAAAGTACAGGCCATTCTTTCCGGCAACGTTGAGGATGAGGTCTCGGTAGCGTTCCAATTCCTCGTTTGTTAGTTTTCCCTCGAGATCTTTCGAGAATTCTTCCCTGCTCTGAAACACTCTCCCATTCAGGGTTTTGAGTTTGGACAACGTTGCCTCTGGCACTCCAGCCTTGCTTAACGAGGCCAAATCCGACTCCTTGTCCGACTCCTTGATTTCGAAAGACACGATAATTCCCCAGAGCAATACCATGACTAGACTGAGAGCAGCGCAGGTCCCAATGATGCAGAGTTGGTCCGTGTAATAAATGCGGCGTTCTTCTTGATGGGCATGAGTGTCTGTCATGTACTTGTCTCCATAATGGAACGACTCCCAACGCCGGCATGGAAAAACCGTCCGATTAGCTGGCGTTGCAGGCAAGTTGTCACGTGTTCCAAATTTTCGGCAAGTCCTCTATGAGGAAATGCACAAGTAACGAATAGACAAAAACCTGCACCACCACGCAAAGAATGATGGTCCAGACCAGGCGTGGCCGGAAAACGCGCCGGTACATCAGGTAAAGTTTGATATCGAGCATCGGTCCGAGCACGAGGAAAGCGAGTTTGGAAGCCACGGGCAGTTTAATAAAGCTGGCGGCGACGAAGGCGTCGGCATCGCTGCAAATGCACAGCAGAATGGCGAGCCCCATCATAACACTCACCGTAATGATGCCCATAAGCATCTTGGGATATTGCTGCACGACAGCCTCGATCTGCTCGTGCGGCAGGAGGAGCCGGCCGAGAGAAGCGAGGGCCGCCCCGATGATGAGGAAGACGGCAACATCGACAAAGTTGTGCAGGGCCGTCTCGGCGACGTTGGCCAAGTGCTGGTGGAAGGGTTTGTGTGAGGTTGACTTCAACTTCGCATCGCTGTCGTCACCTGGCTTCGCGTCGGGGGGCGGCGTCGCCAGTGGGGTCAGGAGCTTGTTGCCCCATTTGCGATGCTGCCATTCGACAACAAGACTCGTGCCGAAGGCGACGAGGTAACCCAGGCCCATGCGCATCCCCACCATTGGCCAACTGCCGAGCTGGTGGAAGGCCGAGCGGGCGTTTTCCGGCTGTTGGTCATAGACGGAGAAGGCCCACCAGGTGCTGAGCATGACAATGGGGTTGATAATCGGGCCGGCAAGCAAGTAGCTCACACAGGCGCTCAGCGGTACACCCTTGCGAAGCAGGCGGCGGATCACCGGGATGATGCCGCATTCGCACATGGGGAAGGGCAGCCCCAGCAAGCCGCCGATGGCGATGGCCAGAATCCGGCTACGCGGCATGATCCGGGCCACCAGCTCGCGCGGCACGAATTCTTCGAGAAACCCAGCGATCACGGCGCCGAGAACGACAAAGGGCATGGCCTCGTATAAAAGGCCGTCGAAGTTCTTTACAAAGGCATCTACAAGATTGTCCACGGTTGTTCCACGTCCGTCCAGGGAGTCACGCTTTTTCCGCCAGGATCGCCCTGAGACGCGCCACCTCTGCTTCGGCAGCATCGGCACGCCGGCGTTCGCTTTCCTTCTGTTGGCGTTCGCTTTCCTTCTGTTGGCGTTCGCTTTCCTTCTCCAGCATGACAAGTTTGCCCTGGGGGTCGCAAAACCGAGGCCAGGTTGCCTGAATTTCCAGGTGCGTTCCTTCCCAAAGCCCCACCCACAACTGGAGTTGTTCGCTCCAGAGCCAGCCCCGTTCATCAGGAACAACGGGTTGATAAAGCCCCTCACGAATCCGCCAACCCCCCAGCCGCTTTTTTGCCGGGTCGTAGAGAAAGTATTCCGGCGTGCGGAATGTTTGCTCGTAAAGCTCTTTCTTGGTAGTCCGATCTTCCCGTTCGGTTGTGGGCGAGAGCAGTTCCATGATGAAGTCGGGATACCTGCCGTTCTCTTCCCAGACGGCCCAGTAGTTGCGCAGCCGTTCGCGCTCCACTCCTTTGACAAAAAAGAAATCGGGGCCGCGGAACTTCTGTTCCCCGGTCTCCGGCCACCGGTAATACAGAAACATGTTGCCGCCGACGAAGTAGTCGTGACGGCCTTGCAAGTGACAATGAGTCAGGTCGATGAGAAGACCGATGGCTGCAAGGTGCCAGGGAGATTCCAAAGGTTCACCATCCGTTTCTGGAAGATCGGCAGGTGGCACAGGCTCAAGCGTCACTCACCTTGGCCGTTGCAACTTCCATTGGTGCAAGCGGCATGACACGAATCCTCTGAGGCGTGTTCTGTCGGCTTGATTCTTTCCATTAGGGTTTCAGCAAAAGCGGGAAATCGTCAAGGTCAACTAGCTTCAGAGCCGCCGGCCTCATCATCCGTTGCTTGGGAGTCTGCATTCGCCAGAATAGCTGGGATGTCTAATCGCAGCGGTTCTGAACACAGTGGTCGATAATCGTCAGGTGCTGCTACAATCATTTGTCAATGGATGCAACCATCAGTCTATACCATGGTTCCCGTCCCTATGATGGCCTTGATAACTTCATCAAGGCCATTCGTGTTGTTTCAGGACTGAGACCGATGATTGTAAGGCCATCTTGGAACTATCACGTACAAGCCATGTGGTTCTGGGCCTCGTTTCAAGCATGATCGTTTCAAGTATAAACGCTTCAAGGCCCCATTTTCCCCAACGCAACTCATTGAATATGCCCAAGAGATCGTCTTGCATGGTCCACGCTTATTCGATGCTGCCACGGCTTTTCCGGCTTGGTCAACGGATGGCGTAAAGCCAGCTGAAGGAGCTATTTGGGCTGTGGGTTCGGAGCTTTGATTGTGACTACGGGGTACACCAGAGAAAGAGAAGAGGACGATCATCAAACGGAGCTCGCTCAAGATTCATGTATCAGCCGAGCCTTTTATTTACCTAGAGGCTGACGATCCACACTACCGTCGAAGAGAATCTGGAACAATTGACAAAGCTCTCGTTGGTATTGGTCGATGCTCTGCATCCTAAGCGGCTTTCGATTTTTGATGATCTCGCTCACCCTTATCCTTTCAATTCGCATTTCACATACTACGAGAGCCCGACTCGAAGTATTGTCTGAACTCGAATTTATGGCTTATTTGTGGAATCGAGGGTGGACAAGGGATACACGCCGGCCTACTCCACCCCTGAAAAAGCAGTGTGGATCTCTGGGAGGACCGCATACTTACCGGTGACATCCAATTAAACATAACAGCTCATTATCGGACGTTGGCGCAGCACTGCCAACGAAGTCCCTGGAAACCGCAAGCGACTGGTCGACAACGTCCGATAATGGCTCTTATGTTTAACTACCGTAACGTGCCCTCGCGGCTAAACGTCTCGCCTCATCGAACACGCCCATGCGGCGAAATTTCCTGGTAGCTGTTGTTCGAGCAGATTCCTTCGGTCGGCAGGTTGCGCCAGCTCACGGACGGTAACTCAGCGATAGCGTCTGTTCGAGCAGATCTCGATGGCAGGTTCGCAGCTCGCGGAGGTAACGCAGCAGGTAGGTCTTGAGGATCTTGGCCATCTCGCGATGGTCGCGGTGGCCGCCGATCGGTTCGGGAATGATGTCGTCGATGATGCGGAACTTGAAGAGGTCGCGGGCCGTCAGCTTGAGGGCCGCGGCGGCAAGCGGTTTCGTCTCCTCGGTGGCGACTTTCCAGAGAATGCCGGCGCAGCCCTCCGGACTGATGACCGAATAGTAAGCATGTTCCAGCATGCTGACGCGGTCGCCGATGCCGATGCCGAGCGCGCCGCCGGAACCGCCTTCGCCGATCACGACGCAAATGATTGGCGTGGGCAGCCGGGACATCTCCAGCAGGTTCGTGGCGATGAGCTGGGCCTGGCCGCGCTCCTCGGCGCCGATGCCGGGATAGGCACCCGGAGTGTCGATCAGGCAGATGATCGGCAGCCCGAACTTGGCCGCCAGGCGCATCTTGTTCAGTGCCTTGCGGTAACCTTCCGGGTGGGCACAGCCGTACAGACACTCGTTGCCTCTCTTGCAGGGTGTGCCCTTTCTGATGGCCGATGAACATGATGCGGTAGTCGCCCAGACGGGCGAAGCCGCTGCGCATGGCCCGGTCGTCGCCGATGGCCCGGTCGCCGTGCAGCTCGACAAACTCGTCGAGAATCAATTCGATGTAGTCCAGGGTTTGCGGCCGATCGACATGGCGGGCCACCTCGATGGTCTGCCAGGAGGTCAGGTTGCTGTAGACCTTGCGTTTCATGTTGGCCAGCTCACGGCGGATGCGGCGGATTTCCTCGGCGCTGGCCAGCGGCACCATCGCCGCCGGCCTCCAGTTTGGCAAGGAGGTCCTCCATTTCGTAGATTTCTTTCTCGAAGGCGAGCCGTTTTGGCATGGGCTGACTCCTTCTGCGCTCATCAGCGCGAAACCGCGGGCGGCAAGGCATTCATTTGTTCTTCTGAACGATGTGGCTTTTGAATACCTTCATGTTCTTGAATTGCATGAGGAACTCATGGAAGTCGTGCGGGCGGTCCTCACGCTTCTTGGCGAGCATGCGCAGGATCAGGGAAGCAAAATCTTCGCTGACGTCAGGGTTGAATATCTGCGGCGGCGGCGGTTTTTCCTTGATGTGCTTCTGGAGCAAGTCCTGGTTGCTGGCTCCGGTAAACGGCGGCCGGCCGCAGACGATCTCGAAGGCACTGGCGGCAAAGCTGTACATGTCGGCCCGCGTATCGAGAATCTCGCCGCGAATCTGTTCGGGTGACATGTAACTGCGCGTGCCCTGCGGCGTGCGCTTCATGTAGAAGAGTTTGGCAAGTCCCGTCGGCGGTCTTTGCGCAAGGGCGAAGTCGATGAGCTTCAGCTCCCCCGCGGCATTGGCGAGCATGTTGTCGGGCTTCACGTCGCGATGAATCCAACCTTTCGCATTCATGAATGCCAGGCCCGTGGCAGCCTGCTTGAACAATCCGTGGACATGTTCCTTGATGTAATCGACCTGCTTCTGCTGAAGCTTCAGCCGCAGACTGCCCGACGGGAAGAACTCCATGACGAAGTACGCCTGGTTTGGCTGCTTCACGACCCTGATGATCTTGACGATGTTGGGGTGCGAAAGCTCCTTGCCGACCTCCGCCTCGTGAAACAACAACTGGCGAAGCTCCTCGTTGCGGACCTTTTCGGGCAGCAATGTCTTGATGGCGAAATGCCGGCCGCTGGAGACCTCGACGACTTCCCAGACCTGGCTGTTCTGCCCGGTCATCAGGTGAGTCAACAGACGATAGCCACCCATTACGTCAGACACGACTACTTCGCTCCTCGGTGGTGAGTGGTGGGTCACCAGCACCTTTTCTTCAGCTCACCACTCACCACTCACTACTTTTACCAGCATAGTACGAATACGCAAAGCCCATTGGGAGTTTTGGCCGCGAGACGGAAGTGCGCCGGGTGCCATGCCCACGTCCGCGTGGGCATGTGGTACAAGCGGCTGTCGACATGCCCACGCGGACGTGGGCATGGCACGCTTCTGGTCGCGGCTAAACTTATTCGCTTTTTCACGCAAGCTTCTTGACCGACTCCTTGAAGATCTCGACGCAGGCTTTCATGTCCGGCGACGGATCGTCGGCGTTCGCTTCATACTCGATGCTGATGCTGCCCTTGAACTTCACCTCGCGCAGGGCCTTGAGGACGCCCGGCACGTCGAGGACGCCCTTGCCGAAGATCACGTCGGTCTTCTTCTTGTTGTCATGATCCTTGAGGTGCATGCCGAAGTTGGCGCCCCCATCTTGCGCACCTGATCGGCGGGGTCGAGCTTCTTGTTGAATGGCTCCTGAGCAGAGCGGATGAGATGGCCGGTGTCCAGGCAGGTGCCGATCAAAGGGTTATGATCCTTGACGGCTTCCATGATGACCTCCGCCGAGTACCAGCGGTGCAGCTTGCTGCCTTGAGGGCCGTGCGGATGGATGGCGATGGCAATCTTGTATTCTTCGCACAGCTTATCGAGGCTGTCGAAGCTGTCCGGAGTGGGGTCGGCGCTCAGTGACTTGACGCCCAGTGCTTTGCCGAACTCGAACAGTTTCTTGTTGGCGTCGTGGTCCTTGCTGAAGCCCTCGACGCCAAAGGCGACAGGTGCAATTGCGTAATCGCCGCACATCTTGAGGACGGCCTTGATCTGCTCCGGCGTGCTCTTGGGGGGAACATGGCCGTTGAAGAACTCGATGGTATGCAGGCCAAGTTCCTGTGTCCGTTTCAGGGCTGGTTCCAGCTTGAAGTTGCGGAAGCTATAGCTTTGCACGCCGAGGGCGAAGCCGCCGAAAGGGTCGTCCTTCTTGTCATCGGCTTTCTTCTCATCTGCCTTCTTGTCGTCAGCGGCAAGCAGCGCCGGCAAGCCGGATAGTCCGAGGGTGGCAACAGCGCCGGCCTTGAGGAAGCGGCGGCGGGAGAGGTTATCTGGTTGGTGCATGGCTGCGGTCTCCTTATGAAGAGGAAGGTGTATAGGGGCTGTGAAGAGTTTTTTAGCAGTAAAGGTGTGAAACCGCAAGCGAGCAAGCGCGAGGCCGTTGGCAATTCTTCTGGAGTTACTGCCTGAATTATCCTACAATGTAGCACAATGAACAGGAAAAGCTGGGCAGCCTGTTGTCTGGTACGATGCCCTGTGAACATGCAATAAAACTTTTGCTCTACAGCCGCACCAATGTCGGCCGATTTGGAGGGCAAGCAAATGGCGACGATGACGATTGAAGAGGCCCAGGCCAGGCTCCCGGACCTGATCCACAAGCTTGCACCTGGGGAAGAAGTGCTCATCACCGAGAACCATGAGCCGGTGGCGAAGCTGGTGAGCCAACCGCCCAAGCCGAAGCCCGGCCTGCGTCCTCTGCCCGGGCTCGGCAAGGGCTTTATTACCATCGTTTCGGGCGACGATGACCATCTGAAGGACTTTGCGGAGTACATGCCGTGAGGTTCTTACTCGATACACATGCGATGTTATTGGTACATCGAAGGCGATCCCCAGCTCAGTGCGGCTGCCCAGACGTTGATTCAAGATGCATCGAACGAAGTGCTGATTAGCCCGGCATCGTATTGGGAAATCGCCATCAAGGTAAGTCTTCGCAAATGGCAGTTGAACCGGCCTTACGAGCAGTTCATCGACATCGGCTTGAATCAGTACGGCTTTCAGGTGCTGCCCATCCTGCCCACGCACACGGCCCGGTTGATCGGCTTGCCGTTCCACCATAAAGACCCGTTCGACCGGCTGCAGGTTGCCCAGGTCTTAGTGGAAAATATCCCTCTCATCAGCAACGATTCGAACCTTGACGCTTACGGGATCACAAGGTTGTGGTGAGGAGATTCGCCATACAGGCCCAGCTCACCGCCCTTCGCGACCAACTCAGGGCCGGCCTCTCCGGCGAACTCCGCAGGCAACCACCGAACCGTTGCCGAGCGTTTCCGAATGCGCCGAACAGATCAAAGCCATTCGGGCCGCACACACCATCGAGGCTGCCCCACAATGGATTGGCAAGAGGCGAGGCTCCGCTGAGGAGTCGGTTACCCACGTGTATCCGGCGACGGATGGAGACCATTCTCGAAACCCCGTGACGCCGGCCTGGTCATCTTCATCGCCGTTGTTCGGCGTGAATATCCTGAATGTCTCTCTTGTTTCTTCCTTTACCCTTTGCCGCCTTTGCCGTTCACTCGCTCTCGCCGGACAGCTTACCGGTTTCCACCAGTTCGCGCAGATCGGCCGGGCAGGTCGCCCAGGCCGCCTGGTAGGTCGTTTCCAACGGCACGGGCACATAGCCACTGCGGTCCAGATACGCCGGCATATCGGGCAAGATGTCTCCGACGCCGATCAACTCGACGTAGGCGGTCGGCTCACTGCCGGTCAGCAGGTCGCCAGCGACGTACGCGGCCAGAGTTAGCGGCTTGCCCGGCGGCAACTCGAATGGCTCTTCCTCCATCTCGTCCCAGATGGCCTTGTGCATGCCTTGCGGGTCGCGCGCCGTCGGCGGCAGAATGTCGATTACGAGCAGGTGAATCCCTTGCCGGAGAAAATCGATTGTTTTCTCCACGAAAGCGCGAGAGAGCCGCTCGGCCGCTCTTGTTCCCAGGCGAGACAATTCCCAGGACACAGACAACCTCGCCGAGCCGGTGGCGGATAACGATGCGGTTGCCGCGCGCGGCCAGGACGGTTTTGGCCTGCCTCACAAGGCTGGTCTTGGGCGGGGTAGCGGTGAGGACGCTGCCGACCGGTTCAACCGGCCGGCTCGGCCGGGACCGCCGTTCCAGGGTAAGCACATCAGGAACCAGACCTCCCGCATGCTGTTCAACGAGAGCCGAGTATCCAGAGGGCAACAGGCCCGCATTCAGGGTGTCACAAATGGCAATCGTCCAGCGTTGGTGGAAATGGTGAAATACATTTGCGTCAACTCGGCACCAATCGTGAACTGGCATGGTTTGTCCCTCCCAGCGGAGTTGGCAAGCGATTCCTATTTCATTCTATCGGGCCAGGGCCAGGGTCAGGCCACGTTTAGATCATACAAAGCATACAAAGGGATCTGACCAGAATGGCACGGAGGAATGGCAGTGGTCCGGGGCGGCCGATTATGCTGCCTGCGGGCTGGTCCTTTGCGGCTGTGGATCGGGAGTCACTGCCTGTGATCGTGAGTTGCGGATAGTTTGCTGTCCGTCCCATGTCCACACAAAGCCGTGGGCATGGCACCCGGCGGCCTTGGGATTCCCTCAATCCCAGAGTTGGTATGGTGTGCGCTCCTGCGGATTGTAAAATAATTAGAGGGCGGAGACTGGGCGGAATCTGATGAAACCACGGAGGCAACTCAAATGCTCTCAATTCTTTGGCAGTTATCAACCGGTATAGTCGGGTTGACCGCCGATCTTTTATCCCTTCGTGATCGATTTCAGCGGGGCCGAGCATTCGATCGCTACGGAGCCGAATGTGGTCTCCGAACTACAAATTGTTGAGATTTATGTCCACGGGCATTGCAACTCCCTTGGCTTTTCTGGATGTGGAATTGGATTATTACCCCCCCAGCTTGCATTTATTGGGCACTGCCAGCGGTGGACCGTTGCCTTGCCGCAAAATGCAAACGCAGTCATCTACCTGAGAGGCCACTGCAACACCATTTGTATCCCGCGCAATCTACGATCCCGTGTTCATGCGTCGGTCGGTGGTCATTGCAATGAAGTAGTTTAGCGTTGCCGGGTGGCATGGCCATGTCCGCCTGGGCATGGTTGTACAGCATGCCCACGAAGACGTGGGCATGGCACCCGGCGTTGGGGACATAGTGGAGGTGTACAGATGGGCGTTTCGGAGCGTGCCTGGTTCAAGCGATTCTGCGGCATGGTCGTAAGGCGTCTCGAAGATGTCGCCGAAGACACTGCGGCCATACTGATCTCGCCATCTCGGATTGCCACATATGAGACCAACACCGACGGCTGGTATGCAGACATTGCACACGTTCCTCGGGGTCGCGGCGACCGACTCCAGATTTGGCTCGACTCGTACTGCGCACGCAAACGGCCAACGCGTCAATCTCTGTTACAAGTCCTCTCGACCTCCTCGCATAGCTGATATGGCAAGCGTAGGAGTGCAAGGTTTTGGCTCCGCGCTCATCGTGGACGACGCATTTTACGAGAAGTGTTCGGACTTTTATCGTATGAGGAAGCCTCTGCCAGCATCGAGGTACGGGAAACCCGTCGCCGAGTTATATGATAATCACGACTGCTGGAGTTTCTACGGAGTATATCTGGCGGACAGGGTAAATCCGAGGAAGTTACCGACGGCTAGCTTTGTCGGGGACGCAACCAAGTTCTTCGCAGCGGTGTTGAGAGCCGCTGCAGTTTCTAGGGCTGACACAGATGAGGCCTACGCTGAGGCTAAATCAAGCAGTGTGAGGAAGCACCTAGCCCGGGAGCGATCTGGAAAGCTCGCGGCCCTCGCGAAGATGAGAGATGGATACACCTGCCAGGTTTGTGGAATCAATTTCAAGCGACTTTACGGTCCGATCGGCCTTGGCTTGAGATATTGTCAATAGTTGTGGATGAAGATTTTTCAGGCGGCGTTCTCTTTCTCGCCATCGCGGAACACGACTCCCGCGATGACATCTGTCATGAGCGCTGAACCGTTCAGCCCTCGCCATCTCTTCGATGCAGATTCCATGAGCTTGAACACCATCGTCAGGCAAGCTTTCCGCGAGCCCGATCCCTTAGTCTTGTTCGTTCGCAGCCGCACGGTCGCGAACACCGACTCAATCGGATTGGTCGTCCGCAAGTGCATCCAGTGCTCCGCTGGGTAGTTGTAGAAGACCAGCAGCTCTTGCCGATCCTTGGTCAGGCACTCCACGGCCTTGGGATACTTGGCTTCATACGTCGCCACGAATAGATCGAAAGCCTTCTCCGCAGTTGCGCGCGTGGGTGCCTGCCAGATATCGTGCAACTTGTCTTTGGCTTGAGCCTGCAATCCCTTGGGCATCTTGTCCAGCACATTGGCCGTCTTGTGAACCCAGCAGCGTTGCTCCTGGGTGGTCGGGTAAATTTGCCGCAGCGCCTTCCAAAACCCCAGGGCGCCATCCCCAATGGCCAACTTCGGGTCGGTGGTCAGTCCACGCGCCTTGCAGTCCAACAGCAGCGCTTTCCAGGACTGTTCCGACTCCCGGTAACCATCCGCAATAGCAATGAGTTCCTTCTTGCCGTCCGCTGTGGCTCCCATCAGCACCAGGATACACTGCCGATCTTCTTCCAGACGAATATTGAAATGTACTCCGTCGGCCCAGACGTAGACGTAGTGCTTGTCAGCCAGGGAACGCTCGTTCCAGGTTTGAAACTCTTGCTCCCAGACCGCCTTGAGGCGGGTGACGGTGGTGGCCGACAAACCGGGGGCATTCGGACCCAGCAAGGCGGCCAGGGCCTCGCTGAAGTCACCGGTGCTGACCCCCTTGAGGTAGAGCCACGGGATCAGTTCCTCCAGGCTCTTGGTCTTGCGCAGGTAGGGTGGCAGGATCGCCGAGGTGAACTTCTCGGCCTCTCCCGCAAGCCGGCGGTCATGCACACGCGGTTGCTTGACTTCGACTGGGCCGACTCCCGTGCTGATCGTGCGTGCTGGCAGATGACCATTGCGTACCACCTGGCGGTGGTTGGCATGGTCCTGGAGATGCTGATGCTGGTCGATCCAATCAGCGACCTCGGCTTCGATGGCCTGGGCGAGCAGTTTCTGAGCGCCCAGCCGAAGAACCTCCGTAAGCACGTCTTTGCTCTCGGGGAGTGGCATAATGGAAACATCGTTCGTAGAAAAACACATGGTGGCGTACTCCTTTGCCTCGTGGGCAGTTGTGTGGAATTTGTTACACCTAGAGTACGCCGCCTTTTAGCAACCTGCCATCCACAAGATTTGACAATACCTCCATTGGCTTTTCGGAGGCACACCATCGAATTCCACTGTCGTCGCCGAAGGCGAAGGGAAAGACCCGTGTAGAGGATTTGGTGACCGTATGTGCTAATTGTCATCGCATGCTCCACAAGCTTTCGCCCTCGAAGGATGGCGTACGCCAATTGAAGAAACTGTTTACCGCGAAGTGGTCTTCGGGTTTGCCGAGCGATACCTAGGGAACCGTTGCAGATGACCGGCGGCAGGTTGTGGCGCTGCGTGCCATGTTCATGTCTGCATAGGCATGGTTGAAGAGCATGCCCACGAAGACGTGGGCAGGCGCCCGGCTCTGGACGACCAGTAAGGTGATTGCCATGACGATACGGTTGATCGATGTATTGCCCATGCCACGAGTAAGTCATCTTGCTCAGGCGCTGGAAGACGACCAAATGATCCATGAATGGAAGCCCGATCGTCTCCTGATGGCTTTTGCTCATAAAATCGATCCCCTATGGTTTCATCAGGGCCATTTGTATGACCTATTTCGTTTCCTGAGGGTTGATGAAGAAGGGATAAAGACAGCTCTTCCGCTTTTGGTGGATCAGAGGATCTTGATCAGCGATTCATGTCCATCTCCCCGTTACCTGTCACACTTCGGAGGATACTATCAGGTCCTTTACTGTTACCGATTGGAGAGGACTGCTGGACTAGCTTACGAGAAGCAATTAGCCAACTTCAAAGCTTCGTCCCAAGCAGAGAAAGATCCGGTTCAGCCTGCTACCACTGAAGTCCTTCCCGCCGCGGTCGTGAATAACACCCGAGGGTATGTTGAGGAAGTTGTCCTGCAAGCGAACGGTTGCTACGAGAATCGATGGTTTGATGCTTGCTCTGTGATGATTCGCAAGCTTGTCGAGATGCTGATAATCGCGGTTTACGAGAAAGAAGGCAGACAACAGGATATCCGAGGTTCAGATGGGAATTATCGACACTTCTCGCTGATCGCGACTATTTCCCTGCCCATTCATGCTGCCACCTCCACGGCGAGTTGCTTAAGATCGGGCGTCGTGGGTTCCTTCGCCCCAGCGATCATAGTTGCAGCGGCAGCCGTGACTGGAGACGGTGGAACGATCCTCAACCTTGGCCGCCGGCGCCGCCACATCCGATCAATGACCAAGATGACGAAACGTACCACCGCCTGCGGCGTTCGCCAGCGGTAGCGCACCTTCTCGTAGTGCCGTATTTTGCGGTTGAGCCGTTCCACGTGATTGTTGGTCCGCACCCGTTGTCCCAGGGGACTTCGCAAGAACGCTATCATCTTCTCGAACTTGGCCGGGGTTAGTTGCTCCAAAGCGCGAGCCAAGTCGGGATCAGCAGCAAACGCTGTGACACGGTGCAGTTCCTGGAAACGATAGCGCGCCTGCTCCAACGTCTGAGCGTGTTCGAACAGCTTATGCACCTGATCGACGAACTGGCGCAGAACCGCCAACTCCGGCAGCCAGTCGATCATCTGCTGCAAGTCCGCACGGTTCTGTTCAGTCAAGCGATCCGACCGTGTGGTGACCAAGTGCCGATGTCGAAAGATAAAGGCGGACTGCTGTTGGAGTGTCTGCCGCCGCCGCTGCGCGGCCGCTCGGTCTTTGCGGGGTCTGCCACGCCGCTGGGGCCGACGGCCGGCACGCCGGTTCAACTGTTTGCGCAGCCTGCGTACAGCGTCCTGAACGCACTTGTTGAGGTCTTTCAGGACGTGGAAAATACACAATTGATGTTCGGCCTGGGGCCAGATTTCGGCCAGGACGGCCGGATACAGGTTTGAGCCATCGGTGACGACAACACGCGGAGCCAAGCCGTGCTCGGCCAACTGGCGGAGAAAGCGCCGCATATGGTCCTGATCGTTGCGGCTGACGAGGGCGAAGGCCACCGGGAAGTTGTGGAGCGGATCGGTGGCCAGCAACAGCGTCATGTCGCCCAGGTGAATTTCATCGACACACAACGTTCCGGAGAACTGTTGCAGGGTCCAAGCGCGGTACTGAGCCATGTCGAGTTGTCGGCATTTCCAATGGATGCAATCATAAATGAAGCCGGTGGACAGATTCAGGCAGAAGTCCCGTTCCATGGCAGCCAGGATCAGTTCCAGGCTCATATGATCCTCCAGCAAACGATTGAGTACCGCCTCACGAACGTCATTGGTATACTTGGCCCTGGGTTCAATGCCATCGACTTGAGTACGAAACGTGGTACAACAAGAACAGCGTGCTCGATACTCGCCTACGGTAAGATGGATCATCACAATGCAGCCGTAGTCAATGCCCGTGATGGTGCGTTCGTGGGTATCTTTGCGACGGCCGAACTTGCCGCAGCGGGGACAAGGAGCTTTCTTGGGGGCATTACGGACGTAGGAGTGTTTGACCTTTGGTCGTGATGGAAACATGGCCTGCCTCAGCTGGATAGAGACTCGGGTACAAAATCTGACACTTTCTCAAACCACCTGTACGCGGTAGTGTACAGAGCCGGACACTCTTGGGCATTACGCATGGCCATGATGGCATTTTAAGGCCAATACCATCAACAAGTTGCGTCAGCGCCGAAAGTTCGGCGCCGATCCGAACTGTCCACTGCTACCTGCCAGCTGTGAGAAAGTGTCCAAAATCTCTATTTTGGGGCAGGCCTAAACTATTTTGCAACCAGACTTTAAGACTTGCCTTGGTCAGCTGTACCTGTCGCGTTCGGCGGGAAGTGTCGAATTATCTGATGCTCAGTGGACTTGTTGATCGCTTCCTGGCAGACCCTGTATTCACTTTGGGACGTGAGACGAAAACTGGATTGCCTTTGATAAAATCGCTCGGAGACAGGTCGGCCCACAACAGGTACTTCGTTGCCAAGAAACCCGATGTAGACATAGTAATACACTATCTGCGAGTAATCGTCCCCGAACTATTGCACTTATCGGGGATCACAACCTAATGTCGAGTTGTGAGGCATTGACTCCGGGCCTGTAAACGTTTTTGTGTCACGCGGCCTGGGACAGGTTATGCCGCTTCTTTTTTGCCTCGTCCCGGCAAGCGATCTTCGAACATGATCGCGAAGTGATTCAGGGCCGCCTTCCAGCCCCGAATTGGCATCGTCCACCGTTTGGACGCTTCGTGAATCGCCAGGTATACCAGTTTCAACGCCGACTCGGCGTTGGGGTATTGTTTGCGGTTGCGGGTGAACTTCCGGATCGCGCTGTTCACCGACTCGATCGCGTTGGGCGGCCCTGACGCAAGATGATCCTCTGAAGCGCGTTGACCCGCCCTAGCTCGAGCGCCTCTTCTTTCAATGACTGCCATATTTCTTTGACCTCGTCAACCAATGACTGTCCCACTTCCTCTCCTCCCTTACTCGAGCCGCGGTTGTCAAGCCGTTTCGAGCAATTCTTGCCAGCTATTTACGTCCAAGAGGCGATCGGTAAGCCGCTCAAGCCGATCCATGTCCTTGATGGCCGTCACCGAAGCGATGATCTGCTCGCCGGGTTCACTGAAGCGTCGCCGTCCCTGACGCAACACGGTCTTCTGAAGGGCTTCGACTCGCCCTTCCTTAACCAACGCTTCTCCCAAAGATTGTCGCATTTGCTGTATCTCCTTTCTTCGCGCCATGTCTGTCTGCATGGTTTCTGCCAGATCGGGCACTGCTTGATGCAGAAAGTCCCGCAAATTGTCGGCCTGCTGCAGCGACTGTCGAATGGCACGGTCGGTGACATCATGCAACGGCACATCATCAGCGATCGGCATGGCAGGGTCCTTTCCAGCCCGATCATAGCAGGGTGGAACGAATGGGACAAGCAAAACGACAGCGGAGCGTATTTCCGCGTCGAGGTACAAAGCCTTGCGCTGCCACACCACATGAACCTCGCCAAGAACCCCAGGAATTACCCGGAGAACCTCGACCGCCGTCTGGTCGCCCGCCCGGGCCACTTCTACCGTATCCTCAAGATAGAGCCGCCCCGAGCGGTTTGTGTATAATGTCGTTGGCGTCCGCACAGTCGCCGATGAACGAGAGTGAACGGTGAGTGTTGTTGATTGCTTGTAACTGCCGAGTCAGGAGGTTTGCCATGAAAACGATTGAAACAACCGCGCTTGTGGGGGATGATCGCAAACTTACCGTGCAGGTGCCGCCGGATGTTGCTCCGGGTCCGCATCAAATTCTGGTGGTGATCGACGTGCCGCGAAGCGCGCGACCGCAAACCTGGACGATGGACGATTGGCCCGTCCACGATGCGGCGCTGGCAGATCCAAATTTCACGATGAGACGCGAGGAGTTGTACAGTGACGACGGCCGCTGATCGGATTCTGATCGATACCAACGTGCTCGTCCATGCGTCGTTGCGCAACTCGGCCTGGCATGCCCAGGCGATCCAGGCTCTGGATACGGAACTTCAGGCCGGCGCAGAACTGTGGGTTAGCCGGCAAATTCTCCGCGAGTACCTCGCTGTGCTGACGCGACCGGGAACGACCACGCTGACATCACCGGCAACTGCGGCCACGGCGGATGTTGTCGCCTTCGAGCGAATGTTCAATGTCGCCGACGATACCAGCGATGTAACGGCCAGATTACTGGCATTGGTTCGAGCAGTGCCGGTTGGAGGAAAGCAGATTCACGACGCGAATCTGGTCGCCAGCATGCAGGTTTACGGGATACCAAGGCTCTTGACCCAAAACGTTTCCGATTTCATGCGATTCGGGTCATGGATCACGGTGGTTCCGATGGTCCATACTCCGTAGTGTTCCGCGACATTGCAGCCTTCTGCTGCATGCGCTCATTCGCGAGACCTCGGCTTACTCCCGTGCGTTTGTTTGAAGGCTTGACAAAACGAAACCGCAAGCGTGGGCGCGCTTGCGGTTTCTTCGGGTACCTGACTAGCAGGATTTTCACCTCTTCGCGACGAATAACTTGTCGATCTCCTCGTCGCTCATCTTGTCCTGGCCGTTGTTGGCGTCGATGGCCAGGACGGTGTTGGTCGGCGTCACCCAGACGACGTAGTTGCCGAGCTGGTAGACGTCCCTGATCTTGGGATGCCGTTCCATGATGCGGAAGTAGGCGTCGCTCTGGGCCTTCACGGTTACAACGGGCAACTTGGCGTCATACTGGTCGTCGATCCAGACGCCGCCGATCTCCATGCAGTTGCGGCCCTGAACGTTGCGGTACGCCGTCTGCTCCAGACGGGTCTGGTTGCGCAGGTTGTTCATCTGCACAGACAGATCGACGCCGAGCTTGCCACCTTGCACGCCAGCCTGGTCGCGGCGAGCAAGGGCCTCGCGGGCGCGATCGTAGGCTTCCTTCTTGTCCTTGGTATCTCCGAGGACCTTGTCGGCCTCTCCCCTGACCCCATCCGCGGAAGGAACCTTGCGAAGTTCGTCGTCGGCCCGCTTCATGCGGCTTTCGGCCAGTTGGCCGGGTGCGCTTTGGTTCGCCCTGGCAAAATCAGTTACAGGCATCGGTGCAGCGCTGGGCGTCGTCGGAGCTAGTCCGTGCGGAACACCGCCATATCCGGTTCCTGTCCCGTGAGTAGTAGTGGGCGCTGGGGCGAAACCACCAAGCCTGGCGCCTCCTCCTATCTGGGCGCCGGCCACCGGCACCGGACCATCCGGCACGATCAGGTAACTGGTATACGGCGTCGTGATGCCGTACTTCTTCGCCAGCATCACGATCTCGTCCACCAGTTCCTTCCTCTCGCCGTTGGCCCGAATCTGATCGAGCATGTAGCCCACCTTGCGGCGTGCCCACAGATGCTCGACGAACTCCTTGTCCTCGTTCGTCCTCTTGGGGAAGGTCATCTCGTAGACGAATTCCTCTTCTTCCTTGCCGATGGTGCCGGTCAGCTTGATGGCGGTCGGCCCCTTGCCGGAGTAGCGGCCCAGCACGGTTAGCTGCTGGCCGTGGAACAGGTCGGGGAGCTGCGGCGGATAGATTTCCGAGAAGGAGACGTCGTTTGTCGGCGTCAGCCTGAGATTGGCGAGGACCGGATGGCTGATCTTGCTGAACAGGCCGCTGACCTTGGCTTCGATGTCCTCGGCGGGGCGGACGTAGGTGCTGACGGCGCGCGATTGCTCGGCCATCTGATCGAGCATGGTGGCGTTCACATCATCCCCTACCCCGAAGGTGAAGATGCGCGTGTTGGTCGTGTTCTTGGCAGCGATGTTCTTGAGAATCTTGTCGGGATTGGTCTCGCCGATGGTCGGCATGCCGTCGGTGAAGAAGACGATGTTGAACGTTCGGCCCATGTCGCCGGTGCGCATGCCAAGGGCGGTGAGCATGGCCTCGTTGATGGCCGTGCCGCCGGTCGCCTCCAGTTTGCTGATCCACTTGCGGCCGTCCTCGACCGACTCCCTGTTCACTTTCGTCAGCCCGGTCTTGTAGGTATTGACGACCGTGGCGAAGTTCATCATGGCGAAACGGTCTCCCGAGGTCAGGTTGTCAAGGACATACCTCATCGCCTTCTTGGCCTGCTCCATCTTGACGCCGCGCATGCTGCCGGAGGTGTCGAGCACCAGGACCACGTCCCGCGGTATCTGGTGCGACTGGGTCATTTCCACCTTGGGTGTGACGAGAAGCATGAAGTAGCCGTTCTCGCCGCTCATGGGCCGGTGGGTAAGCGCGGTCAGGCCAATGTCCTTGTCGCCGATAGTGTAGAAGAGCTGGAAGTCCTTGTCGAGCAGTCCCTGGTAGCGATCGAAGTGGACGACGACTTCCTTGTCATTGGTCCGCTTGACAACGATGCCGTGCGTCGGGCTGTAGACGTTCTGGACGGCGTGCTGCGACTTGATTGTGGCGGTGATGGCGAAGTCTTCCAGGGTGCTGGTGGCCTTGCCGTTGGTCTTGAGCGGGTAGTTGTACTCGACCAGATCGTCTTCACGCTGCACGACGGCGGTGAAGCTCAAGGACACCTTTTGATCGCCCCTGGCCGGCACGGGGAAGACGCGCATGCGCAGCAGGTTGTTGCCCATGTACTCCAGGAGGCCGGGATCCTGCGTGCGGCGGACGATGCTCGCGTAGATTTCGCGGGCCTTATCGGCTTCGACCAGTTCGCCGGCAACTTCCCTGCCGCCGACCGACATGGTGAACTTGTTGACGTTGGCACCTTTAGGCACCGGGAAGATATAGGTGGCTTCCAGTTGCCGATTGGTGTGGTTGCGGAACGTTTGTTCCACCTTGGTGACCGCCACCTGGTCTTCGATGCTGATCGATACCTTGTGATTCAGCATCGCCAGCGGCGGCAGCGTTTTTTCTACCGGGATCATCAGGCCGTGAGCGTGGACCGCTCCCGCCCAGGCCAGCACGAGTGTCAAGACAGCGAAGTAACGAGACATGGCAACCCCTTTCGTAAATAAGGCGTAAGTTTCTTCTGCGCACATACTAGACGAACGAGGGCCGTGTGTGGATTGCAAAAAGGGGAAAAAAGGCAGGATGTTACGATAATGTTACATAAAGGGTGACCTTGACAACTCGAACATGATCTGCGAAACGGCGAACACCATCGGCTGCGTTCCATGTCCATTATGTTGAGGGGAAGGATGAGAACTATGTTCGAGACTACACGGTCATGGCGAAGCTTAAAGATTCTTCTCTACTCTTGCGTGGCGTGCGTGCCGTTCTGGTTGAATGCCTCAGAAATCAGGGCAAGCCCTGCCCCCCTTCCTGAGCCGGCGGCAATCGATCCGCAAATTGTCCAGGCGTGGCAACAAGCGGGGGCGGCGGCGCGGTCAGGCTGGCGTCTGATAATGCCAGGAGAAGATCCCAGGGAACCGGCAGACTCTCCCAAGCTGCCAATATTTCTATTGGGGTCTGGTCTGGGGCCGGAATCCGGGCAAGAATTGCCAAGAGTCTTCAAGCCAAAGAGCCTCGCCAATCTGCCAGCGCCTTCAGTGCCTTTTGCGTTGCTCATCACCTTCGACGATTTCAGTGCGACGGACATAAACCTATGGAAGGAATTGGCCCGTTTCAAAACCTTGCAACAACTGGATATCATGGGCTTGCAATTGACGGACAAGAGGCTAGAGGGACTCGCCGGTCTCCAAAACTTGCGAGTCCTCAGGCTCTGTAGCACCTCAGTGACGGGCGCGAGTCTGAAGGAAATTGCCGGTCTCAAGAACTTGCAGTCCTTGACGCTTGTGGGCATGAGCGAGACCGGGGCGAACCTGAAGGAACTTGCCGGTCTCAAGAACTTGCAGTCTCTAAACCTCCTCGGCTCGGATGTGACGGATGCAGGGCTGAAAGGGCTTGCCGGTAACACCAACTTGAAGAATCTACAACTCTGGCTCACGAAAGTGACCGATACAGGGATGAAGGAGCTTGCCGGTCTCAAGAACTTGCACACTCTTTCGCTCCATCAGACTCAGGTAGGCGACGCCGGGCTGAAGGAATTGACCGGCCTCAAAGACCTCGTAGAGCTTGATCTGTGTTGGACGCAGGTGACGGATGCGGGCCTGAAGGAATTGACCGGCCTCAATAATCTTCGCGAACTTACTCTGACAGCCACGCGGGTGACATACGGCGGCATGGAGGAACTGAAAAAGAGTCTGCCGAATTGCAATGCGTCAAACCCACTTGCCCCACTTCCACCAGAGATCCTCCGTGAGCTGAATGGCACTCCGCCAAGCAATTGAATACCGCTGTAGGCGAACGCACCCCCGCTGTGCGTGTGGCTGGCCCAGCGATACAGAAAATAAGAGTGTTGCAGTCGGACACCCCCCTGCCCTGCCCTTTCGTGGGTGGGTTTCTGGTTCTGGGATACTCCCTGGAAGGCACTTTCATGGCTGGGGTCTTTGCGCTACAATAGTTCCCTGGAGGTATCAACATGTCTACCGTTGCGAAATGCTTGCTGTCGCCCCAGGAATACCTCGTTCGCGAACGTTTGGCGGACTTTCGCAGTGAATTTTATCGCGGCGAGATGTTCGCCATGGCGGGAGCGAGCTGGGAACATACGCTCGTCAAGGATAACATGGCCCGGGAGGTGGGAAACCAGTTGAAAGGCGGGCCGTGCCGGGTCTTGACGAGCGACCTGCGCGTCAAGGTCGACGCCACAGGATTATACACCTACCCTGACATCATCGTCGTCTGCGATGAACCGCGGTTCGAGGACGAGGTTCTGGACACTTTGCTCAATCCTCGGACTATTGTTGAGGTGCTCTCGGAGTCCACCGAAAAATATGACCGAGGCATCAAGTTCGGGCATTATCGACAACTGCCGTCGGTGCAGGAATATGTGCTGGTCGCCCAGGACCGCCCACTTGTGGAACGTTACGTTCGCCAGGCCGACGGCACCTGGGTGTTGACGGTGTTCAGCGACTTGACGCAGACCTTTGTTTTCGGGTCCATCCCGGTGCAGATTGCGCTCGCGGATATCTATCGCGGGGTGGAATTCCCGGAGACCTCAAGACATTAGACTTGGCGGCGGGTTGGCCGAGAAACGATTTCATGCGGTTACGACCCCTGCTAGCCTCGATCGTCATCCGCATGGACTAAAGGAGTGTCTGTCAAGCGCTGACATCGCGCAGCACCAGCATCACCTGCACTGTCCCCGGCTGGCGCTCGCCGCGTTTGCTGACGAATTGCTTGATCTGCGGCGAGTCCGACGGGGGACGAACAGGATTGTAGGACATCGCCAGGGCAAGATGCTCGGAGTTCCTGGCCGGCTCGGGACGCAGATCACCCCCCTGCCCTTTCGGACTCACCACGGGCTGGCCGCCGGCAGGATTCGACCCAGGCTCGCGGAGGTTCATGCCCGGTAGGCGCGACGGCGGCGGCTGAAGCAGCTCGGCGTTGATGTTCATCAGGCTAGCCAGCTGGGTGCGGTCGGGCGCGGTCATGCTGCTGACCACCATGCTCTCAAAGGAGTTGTTCTTGCCGGCAAGCCGTTGCAAGAGACGGAGCAGATCATCAACCGGTATGTCCTCGAGATAGAGAACGAAATTGCTTTTCAGATCCTTGTCCAGTTGTCGTGTCCGTGCGATCTGGTCGAGAATCAGAGTAATGCCTTGCTCCTTCAGCACCTCTTGCAGCAAGGCCAGAGTAATGTTGGTCTGGGAGCATGCCAGATCGAGGCGGATGGCGTTGTCCTTCTGCAACTGTTCCCGGAATCTGTCCTCTATGAGTTCCCGTGGCTTGAACGGTGTCCCGGTGACCTGAGCAAAAGTTTCCATGTCCTTTTTGGGGGCGAGCGGTTGACGGACCACTCCCCTGCCCTGCTGGGCAAGGGACGGTCCGCGGTGCGAGCCGGGCAGCAGGTCGGCGAAATAAAGGAAGGAGACAGCTCCCACGGCCAGGAGCACGGCGGCAGCCGCGGCATAGCCCGACCATACAGGGAGAAAGCGGCGCACGGCGGTAGCCGGCCGCAGCCACGCTGGCCTCAGTCCGCGATCGGCAATGCTCTGCAAGACAGCGAGCGAGAAATTCGGGTTGAGTCGATGACGCGGCAAGCGGCGCAGGGCGTCGGCATGCTGCTGCATCTGTTGCAAGATGTTGCGTGCCTCGGGGGATTTGCGCAGCAGACGAAGCACGTTCTTGCGCTGGCGGGAGGTTAGCTCGCCATCGACGTAAGCGGTCAGGAGTTCGAGATAACGTTTGTCTAACATGGTCGAACGATCTCAATAACGTCTAATAAACTCACCTTTAGTAGTTTACTTCACGCCCTTCTTCTCGCTCTTCTCCAGCAGGTCGCGCATTTCGCTGCGTGCCCGGTGCAGCCGGCTGCGGATGGTGCCGATGGGCACCTGCAAAATCTCGGCCATCATGTCGTATTTCAGGCCTTCCACGTCTTTCAGGATCAGCACCGCCCGATGTTCGGACGACAGCTGGTTGAACGCTTCCTGAAGACGGCGTTCCTGTTCGGTTCGCTCCAGGGCGTGTTCCGGCCGGCTGTACTCGGACGTATCCAGCGGATCCATCGAGCTGCCTTCACCGTCGCGATGGGCGTCGAGGCTGATGGCAGCCCGTTGTTTCCGCTTGAAGCTGATTGCCGTGTTGAAGGCAATCCGGTACAGCCAGGTGAAGAACAGCGAGTCGCCCTTGAAGCTGTCCAGCGACTGGTAGGCATTGAGGAAGGCTTCCTGAACAATGTCCTGGGCGTCATCCGCATGCCCGACCAGCCGATACACCGTGGAATAAAGCCGATCCTGGTAACGCTGCACAAGCTCGCCAAAGGCATTGTTATTGCCCCGGAGGCAGTCAGCGATAAGCCGTTTGTCATCGGCGTTCACGGCCTGTCCGATTTCTTGGACGACGGGGGGGTAAAAAAGGTTCCCAAAACTCAGACCGGCGGTCAATCGCCTAAGCCTTGATAGATATGTTATTTAGGATGGCAGAGTGGGGAAGGATTGTCAAACGGAGAGACGGGGAGATAAGGAAACGAGAGAGCAGATGAAGTCCGGGAGATGAAGGTGGGAGCGGATGAAGCGGTTGCGGGGGCGGGATTATTCATTATACTTATGCTATGAAGGAAGCGAGCGTTCGGGTGTGCATCAACCTTCTTTGTCATTTTCACGAGGAGTGAGCGATGGGGCAAGTATTGGCCATTAGGCGGAAGAAGATTGTGACGCTTGCCGATCTGCTGGAACAGCTTGGCGACATCGCGCCCGATCGAGTGTGGCTCGATCCTCCTGTGGGAAAGGCGACTGAGAAGGATGTGATCCGTATCCATGATCGTGAGAATCGGCTGTGCGAACTCATCAACGGGACTTTGGTGGAGAAAGCCATGGGCGCCAGGGAATCGTTGTTTGCCAGTCTGTTGATCCAGATTCTCTGGAACTTCGTCGAAGTCCATGACCTGGGCGTTGTCCTGGGTGCGGACGGCACTTTGCGAATACTTCCCCGACAGGTGCGCATTCCCGATGTGTCATTCATCAGCTGGGCCAGGCTTCCCTCACGGGAACTACCGGATGAACCTATCCCCGATCTGGTTCCCGATCTGGCGGTGGAGGTTATCAGCGAAGCGAACACGAAAAAGGAGATGGAACGCAAGCTCAGAGAGTATTTCACCGCCGGCGTGCGGCTGGTCTGGCTAATCTATCCGAAGACGCGCACGGTGGAAGTCTACACGTCTGCCACGGAATGCCGGCGGGTTCGTCACGATCAGACTTTGGACGGTGGGGATGTGTTGCCCGGCTTTGAGCTGCCGTTGCGGAAGTTGTTCGCTCGCGCGAATGGGCGGCGGCAGGCGAAGAAGTGAAGCTGGGGCTGGAAGCGAGGCCCTAAACTTCCTATGCCAATTTCGCCTTCATCCCATACAATTCCGTTGTCACGGCCACGGTGAGGTGTCTCACTGTTGCGGCAAATCAACTGAACCTGGACCATGCTGTCCGGGGGCACGAACGGCCGACGGGGTTGCCGCGTTCGTGGCGGGGTCGGTGAAAATAAGGAGTTACCATGAAGCCGTTGCGCGAATATCTGGCGGAGTTTCTCGGGACGTTTATATTGGTGTTCATGGGAACGGCGGTCGCCACGTTACAAAACTTCCCTGGCCCCTTCGAGAAATTGGGGCCTTCCGGATGGCTCGGCATCGCGTTCGCCTTCGGCGGCACGCTGATGGTGCTGGTTTGGGTGATCGGGCCGGTGTCGGGCTGTCACGTCAATCCGGCGGTGTCGATCCCGATGGCGATTTCGGGCCGGTTGCCGTGGAACAAGCTGCCAGGCTACCTGATTGCTCAGTTCGCCGGGGCCACGGCGGCCAGTTTGGTGCTGTATTGCTTGATGAGCGGACATCCGAACTTTCGCCTCAGCGAGCATCATTTGGGCGCCAATGCCAATCCTCAAGGACTTACAATTTACACGCTGTTCGGCTGGGAGCTGCTGCTGACGGCACTCTTCCTGTTCACCATTTTCACGGTCACCAGGAAGGATGCACCGGCCGGCGGCTGGAACGGTCTGGCGATCGGCGGCTTCCTGTTTCTGGCGCACCTGGTCGGCGCTCAGCTTGGAGATTCGTCGCTGAATCCGGCGCGCAGCGTCGGCCCGGCGGTTCTGGTAGGCGGCAAGGCGCTGGAGATCCTGTGGGTGTTCATTGTCGCGCCGGTGATCGGCGGCGTCGCGGGGTGGTTGGGGTATACGGTGCTGTATGATGACTAATTGGGATGTTAAGCAAAGACATTCACAGAATGTCTACCGGGTAGGAAGCGATGTAAATTTCGATTTGGTCAAACCGTTCGAGCAGAGCCATCTTGAAATCGACGAAGAACTGTTGATGCTCTGGCGTATCGTCCACGTCAACTATGAACCGCAATAAATCGTCCTCGTAGCGCGTACCTTGATGGACCCAAACACCGATGGCCGACTGGGGCAGCAGGGTCATTGCACCGAATTGAGCGATCAGATCTTCGCGGGTCTGTTCAAACAGTTCCGCGCTCACTGACCGGCCATCGTTATACTTGAGGGGCAAGTGAATCTCGTAGCGCCTTTTCCGCATAGTCGAAGCCTCCCCGGCCGAGTTCCAGGTAATTCACGCTGAGCGACTGGAGCAATTCCAGTGCTGGTTCAGGGACAATGAAGACATCGTCAGGAAGGCAGATGATGCGACCGCGCCGGGCCATCTCGACCAGCGACTTGACCCGGTCGCTTCGCTCGGGTATTTGTATCTTGACCATGTACATAACAAAAGCCTTTCAACAAGAAGCCTGTTCACGCATTCTGTGTCAGGCATTGTTCAGATCGCTTATCAATTCTTCCGGGGGGTAGTCGAAGACGGCGATTCCATGCTTGCCCAGCAACTCCATGAAAGTGGCTTTAGAGTAGCCAGCCAATTCAGCTGCTTTGCCGCAGGATAACCTGCCGACTTCGTACAATTTGATGGCCAGAAGCAGCTTGGCCTCCGATTCCGAGATGGAATCGGGAAGTTCCATCGTAAGTGGCGTCATGATGGCAAATCCTCCAGTAGCACTGAATGATACCAAGCCCTTTTCAGCATTGCCAGTGCTTTAGTGTGGTCCTCATCAGATCGCTCATCCCTTGTCGCCCTGCCGTACCCCTTCGTATACTGCATTTCTGCCTTTTGCAAGGGATACCGAGAGAAGCAGCCGGTTATGGACAACAGCACCATCGTCATCCGCGGCGCCCGTGAGCATAATCTTCGCAACGTCAATCTCGATCTGCCGCGAAATCGGCTCATTGTTTTCACAGGCGTCAGCGGGTCGGGCAAGTCGTCGCTCGCGTTCGATACGCTCTATGCCGAGGGGCAGCGGCGCTACGTCGAATCGCTGTCGAGCTACGCCCGGCAATTCCTCGGTGAGTTGCCGAAGCCGGATGTTGATTACCTGGCCGGTCTTTCTCCGGCGATCAGCATTCAGCAGAAGGCGGCCGGGCGCAATCCGCGCTCGACGGTTGGCACCATAACGGAAGTCTACGATTACCTGCGCGTCCTGTACGCTCGCATCGGGCAGGGACACTGTCCGGAATGTGGCCGAGCCATCACTGCGCAGACTCGTGAACAGATCATCGTCCGCATTCTGGCCCTTCCCGAGGGAACGCGCTTTCTTGTACTGGCTCCCGTGATCCGTGGTCAGAAGGGAGAGTACAAGGACCTGTTCGAGGACATGCTCAAACGCGGGTTCGTGCGGGCGCGGGTTGACGGCCAGGTGGTGCGGCTGACCGATGATCTCAATCTGGATCGGCGGATCAAGCATAACATCGAGATTGTGATTGATCGATTGAAGAACGAGTCGAAAGTTCGTCCTCGGCTGGCGGAGGCGGTGGAACAGGCACTGGCACTTGCCGAAGGTTCGCTCATTGTTGCTGTAGAGACTGAGGCGAGCGGGGGGCGTAAGCCCCCTGATGGTGAGGAAGCCGATGACGAGGGTGTAATCAGGGGGCTTACGCCCCCCGCTCGCCAGTTTGAGGATATTCTCCTTTCGGCTCACTACGCATGTACTAACTGCGACCGCAGTTATGAGCCGCCGAGTCCGCAGTTGTTCAGTTTCAACAGTCCGCAGGGGATGTGTCCCGATTGCGACGGGTTGGGCACACGTTATTCATTCGATGCCGATCTGCTCATTCCCGATCCGGCTCTCAGTTTCTTCGATGGGGCCATTCCACTGGTAGGCCCGATGCGCGGCATGGGGCGCTGGCGCAAACACCTATATGAAGGCATTGCGCGGACTCTCGGCATCGACCTGAAAACACCTTGGCGGGATATGCCCAACGAACATCAGGCCCTGCTCCTCAATGGGTCGGGCGACCGGCACATCACATATGAGTGGAAGCAGCGCGGCGGCGGGGTCTGGAAGCACGGCGGCAAGTGGGAAGGGATCGTACCGCAGCTTTTGAGCAGCTTCAAGAAAACGGCGGCGGGCCCTCGGCGGCTGCAACTGGAGAAGTACATGCGCGTGGTACGCTGTCCCACGTGCCAGGGGCAGCGGCTCAATGCGCAGGCGCGTGCGGTGCGCGTCGGCGGCAAAACATTGGTGGAAGTCTGCTGCGATGCCCATTGGTGAACTTGCTGAATGGTTCAGGGAGGAAGGAGACAAGGAGACAAGGAGACAGGGAGACGCAGACAAAGACAAGGAGACAAGGAGACAAGGAGACAAGGAGAAGGATCGGGGCTCCTTGGCTCCTTGGCTCCTTGGCTCCTTGTCTCCTCTTCAGCTTGCTATCGCCGGGGAAGTGCTGAAGGAGATACGTGGGCGGTTGGGTTTCTTGCTCAATGTCGGGTTTGCATTACCTGACGCTCGACCGGTGCAGCGCCGACGCTGTCGGGGGGCGAGGCGCAGCGCATTCGGCTGGCGGGGCAGATCGGCTGCGGGCTTGTGGGTGTGCTGTACATTCTCGATGAGCCGAGCATCGGGCTGCATCCACGCGATAACGAGCGGTTGTTGAGAAGCCTCGAACGGCTGCGCGACATGGGGAACACGGTCGTCGTCGTCGAGCACGATGAAGAGACGATGCGAACGGCCGACTACATCGTTGACTTCGGGCCAGGACCGGGAGTGCGCGGCGGCGAGGTAGTGGCAGCCGGATCGTTCACGGAGATCGTCGAGAATGGCAAGAGCCTGACGGGGCAATATCTGTGCGGATCCAGGCAGATCGCCATCCCTGCGCAGCGCAGGGCGTCGAACAAGAAATGTCTGTCCATTATTGGCGCTCGGCACAACAATCTCAAGAACATCGACGTTGACATACCGCTCGGCCTGTTCGTCTGTGTGACCGGTGTGAGCGGCTCGGGCAAGAGTTCGCTCATCAACGATATCCTCATGGAAGCATTGCTGGCGAGCGGCCGGCGCGAGCCGGCTGGTGAAGGAGAGGAACCATCAACGGCGACTGGCGAGCAGCCGGCGTGAACCGGCTGATGACCGGAGTGGTTAACACGCTCCGCTCGTCAAGTCGGCGCGCATGATCGCCTTGCGGGCACCGAGCTTATCGACAAGGTCATCGACATCGACCAGTCGCCGATCGGCCGGACGCCGCGGTCGCAACCCTGCCACCTACATCAAGGTGTTCGATGAGATTCGGGCACTGTTCGCCCAGATGCCCGAGGCGAAAATCCGCGGCTACCAGCCGGGGCGGTTCAGCTTCAACAAGCCGGGCGGTCGCTGCGAGGCCTGCGAAGGCAACGGCTCCAACCGGCTGGAGATGGATTTCCTGGCTGATGTGTGGGTGACCTGTCCGGTGTGCGAGGGCCGTCGCTTCAACCGCGAGACGCTGCAAATTCGCTTCAAGGGCAAGAGCATCCATGAAGTGCTGGAGATGGACGTGCAGGAAGGGCTGGAACTGTTCAGCAATATCCCGCGCATTCAGGCGATGCTGCAAACGCTGCACGACGTGGGACTCGACTACATCAAGCTCGGCCAGCCCTCCCCTACCCTGTCGGGCGGCGAGGCGCAGCGCGTCAAGCTGGCCCGCGAACTTTGCCGGCGCAGCACGGGGCAGACGCTTTACATTCTCGACGAGCCGACGACGGGATTGCACTTCGATGACATTCAGAAGCTGTTGCAAGTGCTGCACGGTTTCGTCGATGCCGGCAATACCGTGGTGGTGATCGAACACAATCTCGACGTCATCAAGACGGCGGATTGGGTGATCGATCTCGGGCCGGAAGGCGGAGCGGGTGGCGGAGAAGTGGTGTGTACTGGGACACCTGAACAGGTGGCGGCCTGCTTGTCATCCTATACAGGGCAAGCTTTGCAATCGGTCCTGTGCAAAATTACCCGCGGAGCTGGCGCTACGCGGACTGCGTGCGCGGATCAACGCGGCAAAGAAAAACAGCGTACATCCGCGCACGCAGTCCGCGTACCGAGTCCGCGGGCTATTGAACCGATTACGCATCTCACCGTGCAAGGTGCTCAGCAGCACAATCTGAAGAACATTACTGTTGTGTTGCCGCGCGAGCAGATGACGTGTCTGCTGTGGGCCGAGTGGTTCCGGCAAGAGTTCGCTGGCTCTCGATACGATCTATGCCGAGGGGCAGCGCCGTTACATCGAATCGCTGTCGGCCTATGCCCGGCAGTTTCTCGGGCAGATGCAGAAGCCGAAGGTCGAGCACGTCAGCGGGCTGTCGCCGGCCATCAGCATCGAGCAGAAGGCCGCCAGCAAAAGCCCGCGCTCGACGGTCGGCACGGTGACCGAAGTCTACGATTATCTGCGCGTTCTTTATGCTCGGTTGGGCCAGCCATATTGCCCGGCTTGCAACATTCCCATCGGCACGCAAACTTCGGATGAGATCATCGACAAGATTCTGTCGCTGCCGGATGGAACGAAGCTGTATCTGATGGCTCCGGTAGAACGGCACGGGCAGGAAAAGTACGATGCCCTCTGGGATGAAATTCGCCGATCGGGCTTCGTGCGGATGCGCGTCGATGGCAAGTCGCACAACGTGGAGGAACCGCCGGCCATCGATCATCGCCGCAAGCACTTGGTGGAGGTTGTCGTCGATCGGATCGTCGTGCGTGCCGGGCAGCGGAGTCGGATCGCGGATGCGGTAGAGGCGGCGCTCGAGCTGGGCCGGGGCGTGCTGCACGTTGCTCACGTCGAGGACAGCCGGCCGGAGCCGCAATGGAAAGTGGACCGTTACAGCCAGCACTTTGCCTGTGATCGCTGCGGCCGGAGCTTCGAGCCGCTCAATCCGCATCACTTCTCGTTCAACAGTCCGCTAGGCTGGTGCCCGACCTGCGAAGGACTTGGTATGCAAAAGGGCGCCTCCCCTGCCCTGCTCATCCGTGATCCGAAACAATCGTTGCGCGCCGGTGCTCTGGCCGGCTGGCCGTTGCTGAGTGAGTACAATCCTTTCACGCGCTTTGCCGAGGCGATTGCACGTCATGTTGGTTTCTCTCTGGACACGCCGTTCGAGCAACTCGAACCGATTCAACAGCGCGCGGTGCTACACGGCACCGGAGATGCCTGGATCAGTGCTGAGTCAAAAGTGCTGAGTGCTGAGTCAAAGGACAGCTCGCGAAACCGCAAGCCTACTCACCACTCACCACTCACCACTCACCACTCACCACTTACGTTTCAATACAAGGGGCTGTTCCCTGCCATCGACGAAGCCTCGCGGGTCAGTTTTGCCTATCGGAACAAGCTGGACCATCTGGTCAGTGAGGTACCCTGCTCCACATGTGGCGGATCGCGGCTGCGCGACGATGCCGCGGCTTGCCGATTTTCGGTCCGGACGCTCGGAGAGTTGTGCGCTTTGCCGCTCGGCCAGACGCTGGCGTTCTTCCAGCAACTCAAGCTAACGAAATCGCAACAACAGGTGGCCGGAGAACTGCTGCGGGAGATCACGAACCGCGTGAAGTTTCTTGTCGATGTCGGGCTTGACTATCTGACGCTGAGCCGGCCGACGCCGACGTTGTCCGGCGGTGAATCGCAGCGCATTCGGCTGGCGAGTCAGATCGGCAGTGGGCTGACCGGTGTGCTGTACGTGCTGGATGAGCCGACCATCGGGCTGCATCCGCGCGATAATCGCCGGCTGCTGCAATCGCTGCAGAACCTGCGCGATCTGGGCAACACGCTAGTGCTGGTTGAGCATGACCGTGAGGTGATTTCAGCAGCGGATTATCTGCTCGACTTCGGGCCTGGGGCTGGGGACCGGGGCGGCGAAATCACGGCGCAGGGAACGCCGAAACAGGTGATGCGGGCGAAGGGGTCGTTGACGGGGCAGTATCTGTCCGGCAATAAGGCGATTGTGGTCCCCACGAATCGGCGTGTGGGTGCGAAACCGCAAGCGGGGGTGCTGACGGTGAAGGGGGCGCGGCAGAATAACCTCAAGAACATTGACGTGCGCTTTCCGCTGGGGGCGTTTGTCGTGGTCACGGGGGTCAGCGGGTCGGGCAAGAGTTCGCTCGTCCATGAGATTCTGTACAACACGCTGGCGCGCAAGCTGCATCGGGCCAGAACACCGGGGGCGGCTCACGATGAGATCGTCGGCCTGGAGCAGATCGACAAGGTCATCAACGTCGATCAGGAGCCGATCGGCAACTCGCCCAGCTCGAACCCGGCCACGTATACCGGCGTATTCGACCTGATCCGGCAGCTCTTCGCGCAGTTGCCCGAAGCCAAAGTGCGCGGCTACCATCCGCGGCGGTTCAGTTTCAACAAGCCGGGCGGTCGCTGCGAAGCCTGCGAGGGCAACGGGCAGAAGAAGATCGAGATGCACTTCCTGCCCGACGTGTGGGTCGAATGCGATGTCTGTCACGGCAGCCGGTACAATCCGGAGACGCTGGCCGTGTGCTACAAGGGCAAGTCGATCGCCGATGTGCTGAACATGCGCGTCAGCGAGGCGTTGGAAGTCTTCGGCAACATTCCCAAGATTCGCCGGGTGCTGCAAACGCTTGCCGACGTGGGGCTTGACTACATCTCTCTCGGCCAGGCGGCGCCGACGCTCTCCGGCGGCGAGGCACAGCGGGTCAAGCTGTCCGCTGAACTGGCCCGGCCCAACACGGGACGGACTCTGTACATCCTTGACGAGCCGACGACTGGCCTGCACTTCGACGACATCCGCAAGCTGCTCGACGTGCTGAACCGCCTCGTCGATCTGGGCAACACGGTGATCGTCGTTGAGCACAACATGGATGTCATCAAGACCGCCGACTGGATCATTGATCTGGGCCCGGAGGCGGGTGACGCGGGAGGGTATATCGTGGCGGAGGGAACGCCGGAGGATGTGGTGAGGTGGTGGGGTGGTGAGGTGGTGGAAGACAATGCACTACCTCGACACCCCGTCACCTCACCACCTAACCACCTCACCACCTCACCACCTCACCAAGTGTCGCACACGGCAGCGATTCTCGTCAACGTCCTGGCCGCCGGTCCCCACGCCGAGCGGACCAAATACGACCCGTACGCCGCCGAAACGGTTCACGAGTGCGACGTTGCCCTGGAAACCGTCGGACACGATGCCAAGATGCCGTGGGAGACCGATGGCCGGCGCTGGCATATGAGCGAGCGCATCACCCATAAGGGAGTGCCGGCTCGATGGGAAGGCGCCATCCTCGACTGGATCGACCAGCGCATTCACGAGTTGGGATCGTTCAGCGACATGAACTGGAACCATCGCAGCGTGATCGAAATCACTGGTCCCGCCAAGAGTCACGGTTGGTTCTTCCATGCTCATACGGGACTGGAACGATATGTCCGGCTGGTATTCCGCGTGAGCCGGAATTCGTTCCGACCTGTCGAGCTGCGCGAGCAGCTCGGCATCAAGAGGTTGAACGAGCTGGAAGGGCTGGACGTGTACGGCGACGAGCAGCGTGTGCGCGTTGCCAATCGCAAGGGGCCTTGGCAGGAGGTTGCAATCCTGGCCCATCGATTGGATGAGATTGACACACCGGCGTTCCACAAGTTTCTCAAGGAGGCGGTCTCATCTTTCGAGCAAAACCTGAATCGGATGCAGACCAAACCGGAAGATGTGATGCCCTGGAAGCTCAACGGCGAGCGCTGGCACCTGGGCGAGAAGGGCTTCTCGCCGGGAAAGAAGCTGCAATGGGATCGAGCGCTGCTGCCCCGGCTGCTGGAACTGGCACGTGAGGTAGAGCCAGCGCTGGACATCGACTGGAACACTCGTGCGGCGATCACGTTGCGGGTGCCGGGGATCAGCCGGGCGTGGGCGCAGTGGCGGACGAAGGAGAGTTACGGTCTTAACTGCCGATTCCTGGGCAAGAAGGGCCAGTTCAACCTGAGCCAGGTGGAGGCGTTCGGCGTGTCACCGGCGATCAATGGTGACGGCAAGCATGGGGATGTGCTGCGGCTGGTGTTTCAACATGCGGAACACGTGCAGGCGGCGAAGTTGAAGGAAGTGCTGGCGGAGCATCTGCGGGGGTTTCGGGAGGTGTTTGGGAAACAGAGCGACTAACCTGAATTTCTCAACACAAAGACACAAAGATCACAAAGAACAATGCCAAGAGAGAATTTCGGGGATATACGCATCGTGCCTTGGTCAGGCATCGTGCTCTTCATAGTCACCACGCAACTCCTTTGCTTCTTTCCTCTTTGTGTCCTTTGTGTCTTTGTGGTGAGAAATCCGGGCTAAAGCTGGGTTTGTCAGCACCAATTCGACCACATCACTCTCATCCCTGGCCCGGCCCGCGGCAAGTTTCAATTCGATGAGAGACGGCAAACTCATGTAGCGCAGCCCCCAACCTACTGCGTGACTTGCAACAGGTGGTCAATCGCCTTGACGACACGTCCATAACGGCCGGGGAGGTCCTGCGGTTGCAGCATGTTATCCCTCTGAGCCAGAAGCAGATCGGCCAGTTCGAGTTGCTCGTTAAGGAAACGGGAAGTGGCCAATTGCATGGGGTTTTGCCTCCAGCGTCAGCCAAAATCATGGTGGCGTTACATTTCTTTCACGGCCCAGCAGGAGCATTAGGGCTTCTCCGGCTGCGGCGGTTGCTGCCAGGGCGGCAGTTGAGGCCGTGGCCAATCTCGTGGGAATTCAGGACCTGCCGGGCGAACCGTTGTATCCCCTGGATCGTCATCGTAGAGGTCAATGCTGTTGAGGCTCTCGGTATAAACCCGTTCCTCATCGGGGGGCAGATGATTGTCGATTTGAGGAGTGTTCATTGAATTGTCTCCGCAAGGCAAACTCGATACCGACGTTCGGCCGCTCACGTCACACCGGAAACAGGATGCTCTCTATTCGCCTGGAGATTTGTCCGATGCTTCTGTTTGTGGCGGATGCCCTGGTCGAATCTGCCTCAGAATAGCGGATCGCATGGGGCGAACCGTGGTGTCGCCAACAGCCTCTACGGAGACCAAGATGGTGTTGGGATTCTCTGTTTCCGTCCAGTTAGCCTTGTCCTTCTCTGGAGCATTATCGGATTTCTGGGTACTCATGATTATCCTTCCTTCAAGTAAACCTGTAGCCGCTGTTGGGCCACCCACTCGCCGTCCACCAGCAAAGTGACCTGGTATGTACCCGCGGACGGAAAGGAGCATTGACGAAGGCGAGCAAAGAATTCCACGTCCGTAAGCTTATCCGGAAAGTGTAATGGAGTCCGGTACAGAAATATTTCCTCGTCCGTATCCAACTTTGAAACGACAACTTCTATTATAGCATCCCCCTCGGCATCGCTGAGAACGGCAAACACGCTGAATGGCTGTGGAACTGCTGGGAACTGGTGTGCCGCAATGCCTTTGAAGGTGCCGATCAGAGAACTGCAATTGGGGAGAATGTGTCCTTGTCAAATCTGATCAAAACCGTCAAACCGCGTGCCAAGGCTGGTATTATGATTCCCACATTCGTATGATAATAGTTGCCTGACCGCATTGTCACCGTCGCAAGGAGAATCGGATGAAGAACGCTTTGTGTGCAGCTATTATGCTGGCTCTGCTCGCCTCCTCGGCTTTGGCCCATTACAACATGCTGCTGCCCCAGGCTGCATCTGCAAAGAAGGGCGAGCCGGTCACTTTCGTCTATCAATGGGGCCATCCGTTCGAGCATCAATTGTTTGATGCTCCGGCTCCTGAAGCCATTGTCGTTCTTTCTCCGGATGGCAAGAAAGCCGATCTCTCTAAGGCGAGCGAGAAGGTCACGGTCCTGACCGCCGATCAGAAGAAGGTTGCGGGTTATCGTTTGCGCTTCACGCCGGAGGAGCGCGGCGACTATGTCTTCGTTCTCAGTACGCCGCCGATCTGGATAGAGGAGGATCAGGAATTTCTGCAAGACATGGTCAAGGTCGTGCTCCACGTTCAGGCCCAGAAAGGCTGGGATGCGACCGCTGGGCAGGCTTTCGAGATGGTGCCGCTTACGCGGCCCTACGGTCTCCAGCCTGGCATGGTATTTCAGGCACAGGCACTGGCGGCGGGCAAACCGCTGGCTGGTGCGCTCGTTGAGATCGAGCGCTACAATCCTGTTCCTCCGAAAGAAATGCCGACCGATGAACACATCACGCGCACGGCGAAGACCGATCCGAATGGCGTCGCAACTTGCACGTTGACCGAGCCGGGCTGGTGGTGCATCACGGCTCAACGCGACGGCGGCAAGAAGGAACGGGACGGCAAGAGCTATCCGGTGAAGCAGCGGGCGACGATGTGGGTTTTCGTGGACGAGAAGATGGATATCAAAGGCAAGTGACGAAGCCCCAGAGAGAACAACAGTTCGATGCTTTCCACATTCTGCACTCTGTCGGCCACGCTCCCTTTTCCGGTCTGGGCGGTCCATCTTCCGGACGGAGTGCTAACGGAGCCTTGGTGGATCGGCGGGCTGGTCGCGGCAGCGGGGCTGGCATTCTTTGGAGCTTGGCGCATCCGCGACGAGGAGATTCCACGGGTGGCCGTGCTGACCGCTGCCTTTTTTGTGACTTCACTCATCTCCGTGCCCGTGCCTGCTGGACCCAAGGCCCATCTCCTCCTCAACGGTTTGCTCGGGGTGGTCCTCGGCAGGCGACGCGCCCTTGGCCGTTCTGGTCGGGCTGTTTCTCCAGGCGGCCTTGTTTGGACATGGAGCGTTCACCACGCTGGGCGTCAACACTTGCGTCATGGCCATCCCGGCCTTGCTGGCATGGTTGTTGTTTGCCGGCTTGCGGAGGATGCCGTGGGTCAGGCAGCTCTGGTTTCGGGCGGGATTGGTCGCGATTAGTGTGGTGGTCTTGCTCCTCAGTGCTTCCTACAGCGTGGTCGTGCTTATCACTCGGGACTTTGCCCAGGCTGGCCATTTCACTCTCCAGCCGGTCGTACTGCTGGCAACTCTCGTTCTGGCAGTAGTGGCAGCATGGGCCGAACGCAGGCTAGACAACGGCCCGGAGTTTCCGCTCGGCCTGCTCGTGGGCGAGACAGCGGTGCTTGTCACTATTTTCTTGAATAGTCTGGCCTTGCTTTGGGGTGGCAAAGAAGATCAACAAACGGTGGCGCTGCTCACTTTCGTCATCCATTTGCCGCTGGCAGTGATTGAAGGAATCGTTCTGGGCTTCACGGTCGGTTTTCTGGTCCGCGTGAAGCCCGAAATGCTCGGTTGGATCAACTTGGAGAAAAAGACATGCTCGGCCGAACCTCTTTCTTGATCTCCCCTGCCCTGCCCTGTTGTGTGCTGCTGACCCTCCTTTTGGCCGGCGAGGCGCGAGCACATCGACTCAACGTGGACAAGTCCGTCAAGCTTGTGCAAAAAGTACGGATCGAGAGCTACTTCAATGACGATTCCCGGCCAAGACAGGCCAAGATCGAGGTGTTTCGAGACGACAGTCCCCTGCCCTTTCTGGAAGGACAACTCGACGATCAGGGTGCGTTCGAATTCCTGGCTGAAGCAGAGCCGCTGCGCGTAGTGGTTTCCGCCGGAGAGGGACATCGAGCCGAGCTTCGCATCACGCCTCCGGTGATCGACAAGACAGCGCCTCCTCCTCCTATCGAGCACAAGGTTTCTGTTCCCGTTGCGGCGATCATGGCTGGTATCAGTCTAGTATTGGCGGCGGGTGCGTTCTTATTGAGCTTGCGGAATATGAGACGACTGCAGGAGATGAATTCGAGCATGGCAGGTCCACAGTTGTCCAATCTTACAAAGGAAACACCTCCTCCAACGGCACCTCCCACTGGCCCAACCCCACGCTGACCAGTGCCATGTTCTTTTTGTGATCGACGCGCACGATCCGCCCCGGCTTGTCGAATCGGGCCACGCGCACCGGGTCGTTTGGCTGCAATTTGCTCGCGGGCCTCGCGCAGGGCGGCATCTTCTTCCGCCTGTTTTTGCAGCGACTCCGTCTTCTGCCGGTATTCTTCGCGCTGCCGGTCTGCTTCGTGCTGGGCTTGCAAGGCTTCCTCGCGGGCCTTCTCGGTTTCCTCTCGCAACTGCTGCAATTGGGCCATCTCCGGGCGCGGCGCTGGCGGCGGCGCAGGTAACGATGAGCGCGGCGTAATAGATCACGCGGCAGCTTGAGCCGGCGGGCGATCTTCAGGGCGTTGCTCATGCCGAACTGGCCGATCTGGAGCCGATAGGTCGGTCGCAGTGTCTCCGTATCGAACTCCACTGCGGCGTTTTCGGCTCGATCGTTGTTGAAAGCGTAGGTTTTCAAGTCGCCCAGGTGCGTCGTGACCATCGCCCGGCAGCCGATGCTATCGAGCTGGTCGAGAATCGCCCGGCCCAGAGCCGCTCCTTCCGTCGGGTCGGTGCCGGCGCCGAGTTCGTCGAGCAGCACCAGGCTTTGAGTATCCGCGAGCTGGAGAATTGTCGCTATTCGCGATATGTGCGAGCTGAAGGTGCTGAGCGACTGTTCCAGGCTCTGCTCGTCGCCGATGTCGGCCAGAATCTCATGGAAGACGGGTACGCTGCTCCCCTCCCCCGCCGGGATGTGCATGCCGGACTGGGCCATGAGGCAGAGCAAGCCCGCGGTTTTTAGCGTTACGGTTTTGCCGCCGGTGTTGGGGCCGGTGATGACAAGAAGATTGAAGGAGAAGCCGAGGCGGAGGTCGATGGGAATGACGGTGCGCGGAGACAGGGAGACAGGGAGACAGGGAGACAGGGAGACAGGGAGACAGGGAGACAGGGAGACAGCGCCTTCAGTGCTCTCCTTGTCTCCCTGTCTCCTTGTCTCCTTGTCTGTAGTCTCGGTGCGGAAAAGGTGCTCGAGCAAAGGGTGCCGGGCTTGCCGGAGCCACACTCGGCCGTCGGTGTTGATCTCGGGGGCGAACATGTTGTAATCGCGGCTGAAACGGGCCTTCGCGGTGATGAGGTCGAGTTGGGCCATGGTGTCGATGGCGTGACTTAGTGGCCAGGAGACGCGGCCGACCTCGGCGCTGAGGCGGCGGAGGATGCGGGCAATTTCACGATCTTCCTCGCTTTTGAGGACTGCGCGCTCGGCACTGAGACTGGCGACGCCGGCCGGCTCAATGAAGACAGTCTCGCCCGTGCTGCTGGTGCGGTGGACGACGCCTTGCAGCTTGTGGCGATGGTTGACCGCCACGGGCAAGACGTAATGGTCGCCGCTGACCGTGGCGTTGGGATAGCGGAGAATCTTGCGCAGCTCCGGATCGCGGAGGAGTCGCTTGATCTGGTTCTGCACGCGCTCATCAACATCGGCGAGCTGCTGGCGGACCTGTGCCAGCTCCCCACTGGCCATGTCGAGGACGTTGCCGCGTGGGTCGATGCAGCCGGTGATCGCCTTTGCCACCAGGCCCAGGTCTTCGATGGGCGTAAGCAAGGCGATCAGCCGTTGCAAGCGCTCGCTGAGGCGCGTGCGATAGCGGAACATGTTGCCGGTGCAGTTGAGAGTGTCGGCCACTTCGAGAAGCTGCTCGGCGGTGAGCATGGCGCCGATGGCAGCACGGCGGACGGTGAGGCGGACGTCGTGCAGGCCGCCGAAGGGAGGGGTCTGGCCCAGCCCCAGGGCGTCGGTCATCTCCGTGACAAGCGCCAGATCGGCGCAAATCTTGTCGGCATCGGTACTCGGCTCTATCTGATGGGCCAGATCCTTGCCGAGCGAACAGGCGGCGTAGCCGGCCAGCAGGTCGCGGACTTTGTTGAATTCCAGGAGTTCGAGGGTGTGTGGGTCCATTGTCCTACGAACGATTCTATATCACCATGCACGATTCTGCGACAGCCCGCGTACAGTGTGCTACATTAAACGTTTACCAAGATGGAAGGAACTCACCATGCTCCCCCTTGAGGGTCGATATCTTCCCGCCAACCGTGACGAATTTGTCAAGGCTCTTACTCTCGGCCTGGAGCGTGTCCTGCGCTTACCGCCGGGCCGGACGGTTGTTACTGCCCCAGGTGCCGGATATCCGGCCCTGGAGAAGCTGCTCATCGACGTTACGGATGCAACTCTGAGAGACGATTTTTGTCCACAGAAGTTGCTGGAGGGGAAGTCTCCAGGCATCACGGTAGCTGAGTTTCGCTCCCTGGGCCGGCCGATTCGCCGGGATCAGGCGGCGATCAACTTTGAGATCTCGATCAGTGATGCCCGCTTTGAGTTCCGTAACGATGCCGAGAGGCGTTCCTTTCTGTTACTGGCCGATGGCCGTCGCGGCCGGCTGTTTGTCCAGGGAAAGCAAGCCGATTTCCTGGCCATGATTCTGCCGCAGTTGCGAGCGGCCGCGCTGCAGCAAGGAGTCACCATCGACAACGTAGATTGCAAGCTCCGGGGCGACAGCATCCACTCTCTGACCTTTGAAGCGAGTGCGCGGGTCAGCAAGAAAGTGGGTCTGTTCAATGCCAGCACGACGATCCGCGGCCAGGGTCGAGTGGCCATTGACGAACACATGAACCTCAAGTTGTCCGGCCTATCGTGCCAGGGTGATGGCATGCTCGGTGCAATGGTGGCCAGCATGTTGCAACATCACACGAGAGAATTGGAGAGCAAGAGCATTCCGCTGACGCCTTTTTCTCTGGGACGGTTGAAGCTGCGGGATTTGAAGATACAGGCCGCCGAGGAATTGATCGTAGAGGCGGCGCTGGGAAGCTAATCCAGATTTTTCAACACAAAGGCACAAAGGACACAAAGAAGAATACGGAGAATCGAGAATCCAGAATGGTGCATGCCGATAAAACTTGACCCTCGATTTCCATCCTCTATCTTCCATCCTCTATCTTCCATCCTCCATCCTCCATCCTCCATCCTCCATCCTCCATCCTCCATCCTCCATCCTCCATCCTCTCCCGGCTTTCTTCTTTGTGACCTTTGTGTCTTTGTGTTGAAGAATTCAGGTCATTTCCTCATGCCGCCCGTTTCGCAGTTCCGGCAGGCCAGTTGCAAGCCGAGTTTCTCCCGAGGCGTCAGGTAACTAAACGGAGCGGACGACTCGGCCAGGCGGAGCCAGTGCAATGCGGACTGCCGTTGTCCAAGCCGTGACCAGACTTCATGGAGATACCAGCACGGCTGGGCTTCGTCACGCCGGCTCATGTGAGCCATCGCCAGCTCGCCTGCCGACCGGCACAGCAGCTCTTCGGTGGAGACGGCTTCTTTCCGCTCCACCAGATCGGGTTGTGCGTCGGTGAGCAGGAACATGCCGATGCCCCGGTGCAGGTGCTCGGCGTAGTCGTCGGCTTGTGACTCGGCGATCTCCATGAGCCGGCTGTGGCATTGCAGCAGCAGCGCCCTGGGCGGCGACGGTTGCTCCTGGGCCGCGGCGATGAAAAGCTCAAATTCGACACGAGCCTCGGGCAAGTGCTGAAGGTGCATGAGCAATTCGGCATAGCGCACGCGGACGGCGAGCTTGTCCGGATGGGCCGCCACGTAATGTGCCAGGTGCGGGCAGGCCTTGGCCTCGTCTTCCTTGTCGAGATAGGCGGCAGCCAGACTCAGATGGTTCTCCTCCAGAGACGGATCGAAGGCGAGGCTCTGTTTGTACCAACGGATGGCCTGCTCCGGCTTACCCTCCTGCATCGCCAACTGCCCCTGTTCCCAGCATTGTCTGGCCTGGCGTGTCCCTCTCGTTCCCAAACTGAGTTTGGGAACGAGGGGGGGCACGGCCTGACAGCCGAGGCAGAGCAACAACAGACCAAACCAGCCGTAACGGGCAAGCATGGGGGGTCTCGCCGTGGTCGGGAAAAAACACGTAATTGAGGCACTATCGTTATCGCCCGGTTGACTGGGTTGGATTGAGTGAAAGTAGCAGATTGAAGTATTGTGACGATAAGACGGGGCAGATGGCGAAACCTTCGGCCCTGGCATTTGCTCTGAGGCATGGAACTGGGTGTTTGGATAGAGTCGGAGTCTCCAGGTTTCTCAATTCTTGTGCATGAATCTGCCACACTGGCCCGAAGCGTTAGCGAGGGAGGCTGCGTTCCTCGCTAACGCTTCGGGCCAGTGTGCTGCCGAAAGATCACGGCGACGGCACATAGCGTTCGTACCTGTATTCCAGCTTCTTGCTCTCGCCCGGCTCCAGCTTGATGCGCCAAGTGATGGTCCCCTCGCGCTCGGTCAGAACCAATTTGTCCGGGTTACTCACCAGCGCACCTTCCTCGGACGCGCTCATCGGCTTGCCTGGCATGGTCGTTTTCACGACTATCTCGATGGCCCGGCTCTCGAAATTCTTGATTTTCACCTCGCCTTGCAGCGTCACCAGGTCCAGGGAGTGATGGTTTTCGCGGACCAGGGCCTTGATCTTGCGGTCCACTTCTGCTTCGGCCTGGTCCGTGGCCACGTTGACGGCGGCGGTGATGGGAATTTCGCAATTGCCTTTCTTGGGTGTGTACTTGAGCAGGTCCTGTGCCAGCGGGCGATTGCCGTTCACTGCCAGGAAAGGCCCGGTGGTGAAAGGCGTGTCGGTGTTGTTGTGCAGCACCAGGTCGTGGGTGAGCTTGCCGGGCAGGCTCCAGCGATAGAGATGCGAATACTGCACCTTGTGGCGGAAGATGGTGACGATGGCTTTCTCGCCGGTGCGGACCGTCAGATCGGGCTTGGTGTAGACTGTAAAGTCGCTGGCCGCGCCGGGAGCGTCCAGCAACGGCAGACTGCCGGGAGCGGCGACGTCCTTGCCCGCGCCGGCGACCGCCTTGTCCACCACGGCGTGGCCGCCGGTGCCCTCGAACTGCGGAGCCGCGATCTGGTTGCTGGTGATGGCGGCGCGGTTCATGATCTGCGTCTGAATTCCTTCCGGAGCAACAGCCGAGCCAATGGTGCGAATGACCTGGCCGACGCTGACCGGCTCCAGATAATCGCTGTGCAAAAAGTGAGGCACGCCGACCACGAACTGAACTTCGGTATGAATGAGATCCTCGGCCTCGTTGATGAGCGTGCCGCGTAGCGTCAGCTCCGCCTGGGTGTCGTCCAGGATGCGCACGGTGTATTCCGGAATCCAGGTGATGCCCTTGCGCAAGTAGGCCATGCCCAGCTTGACCTGCGGATCGGCTTTTTTGGCGTCTTGGGCCACGTGGATGCGCAGGGGCAGTTCCAGGACCTGCAACTTGCGGATGCCTTCCAGCGGCACGGCCAGGCTGTTGGCTGCGTGCTCCAGCACGACGAATTCCGGCCCGATCGATACGAGCTTGCCGACGGCCACGTGGCTGGTGCCCTTCTGCAAATATGTGAGCTGAACGTTGAGATTTTTGCTGGATTCCAGCCGGGCGCGCTTGGCCGCCGGTTCCTTCGCTGCGTCGCGGCCGTCGAACTCGACGATTTCACCGGAGCCGCTGCCGACCACATCCACCGAGTCGGTGTCGCCGTGGGCATAGATGGCCAGCGTGCTGAACACGGCGGGCGGCAGGTGCTGCGTGACACACCAGCCGTCGCGCAGCCGAACCGAACCCTCGCGCAGGAAGAAACCATAGCCGTTCTTGAACACCGCCACCGATTTGACTTGCGGTTCCCAGACATGGGGATTGTCCACTTCGTCCGCACGGACATGTTGCTGCCAACTACACAACAGGGAGACAGCGAGGATGAAAGCCAATCTGTGCATGGTACACCTCCGTAAAGTAGGAAAGAGTATTCACCAGCCGGTTAGGGCACTGCGGAGATGATAACGCATGAGCGAGCGTGGCTGCGCAACAATTGTGTAACAAGTTTGCCGACCGAGGGTGTTGTGATGCGCTTGACATCGGCAACCGGGCATTTATCATAGGCGTACAAGGATTATGCCTCGCGAACACGGCACAACTCGCTCTGAGGACCCGCCCACCATGTCAATCTCGTCTGAAGCCGAATGGGAGACACGAAAGAAACGCATCGACCCGCAACTCGCGGCATGCGGCTGGGTGGTCGTGCCATCCGACCCGCACAGCCCGCTGGGGGCCTACACGCATCACGCTCTCACCGAATTCCCCACCGCAAACGGACCAACCGATTACGCGCTCATTGTGACCGGCCAGCAACTCGGCGTCGTGGAGGCCAAGAAGCTCACCCTGGGGCCGCAAAATGTGCTCGACCCAGGCGGAACGCTACTCCCGCGGGATGACCGATAGCCCCTTCAACTTCGGCGGGTTCCGCGTGCCTTTCCTCTACTCCACGAACGGCGAGGTCATCTGGTTCCACGACGTTCGGCACCCGCTGAACCGCTCACGGCGCATTGCCACCTTCCACACACCCGCGGCACTTCAGGAAATGCTCACCCGTGACTTCGACGCCGCCTGCTCCTGGTTCGCCGCCACGCCAAATCTGCATCCTCTCTTGCGGCCCTATCAGATCGAAGCGAACACCGCCATCGAGCAGGCCATCGCCGGCCGCAAACGCCAGATGCTCGTCGCCATGGCCACCGGCACCGGCAAGACCTTCACACTGGTGAACCAGGCTTACCGACTCATGAAATCGGGCGTCGCCCGACGGATACTTTTCCTGGTGGACCGCCGAGCGCTGGCGGCCCAGGCGGTCAACGCTTTCGCCTCGTTCGAACCGGAACCGGGCCTCAAGTTCGACAAAATCTACGAGGTCTACAGCCAGCGCTTCCGCCGCGAAGACTTGGGGGATGATGAGAAATTCGACGCCAAGGTCATGCCGGCCGGCTACCTGCTCGACCCACAGCCCGGCCATGCCTTTGTCTACGTCTGTACGATCCAGCGTATGGCCATCAATCTGTTCGGCCGGCAAGCCGCCTTTGAGCCAGGCGACGACCAGGCCGATGATGAAGCCGAGCAGCTCGACATCCCGATTCACGCCTTCGACCTGATTGTTGCCGACGAATGCCACCGCGGCTACACGTCGGCCGAGTTGTCCCTCTGGCGGAACACCCTCGAACACTTCGACGCGATCAAGGTCGGCTTGACCGCCACGCCCGCAGCGCACACGAAAGCCTACTTCACCGACGTGATCTACCGATATGAGTACGAACGCGCCGTCCGTGAAGGCTACCTGGTCGATTTCGACGCCGTGGCCATCAAGTCGAACGTCCGCATGGCCGGCGTCTTCTTGCAAGAGGGCGAGCAGGTCGGCCTGATCGACGCGGAAACAGGCACCGAGCAGCTCGACCGGCTGGAGGATGAACGGCAATTCGACACGACCGAGATCGAGCGCAAGGTCACGGCGCCCGATTCCAACCGCAAGATCGTCGAGGAGATCAAGAAGTACGCTCTGGAGCACGAGCAGCGCTACGGCCGATTTCCCAAGACGCTGATATTCGCCGCCAACGACGTGCCGCACGTCTCCCACGCCGACCAGCTTGTACACCTTTGCCGCGAGGTGTTCGGCCGGGGCGATGCGTTCGTCCAGAAGATCACTGGCAGCCCAACGGTGGACCGGCCCTTGCAGCGCATCCGCGAGTTCCGCAATCGGCCCAACCCTGGAATCGTCGTCACGGTCGATATGCTCTCGACCGGCGTGGACATCCCCGCCCTGGAATTCATCGTCTTCCTCCGGCCGATCAAGAGCCGCATCCTCTGGGAGCAGATGCTCGGCCGCGGCACGCGCCGGTGCATTGACATCAACAAGTCGCATTTCACCGTCTTCGACTGCTTCGACGGCACCTTGCTGGAATACTTCAAGAAGGTATCGGCCTTTACGGTCGAACCACCCGACAAGCCCACGCGCACTGTCCAGGAGATCATCGAGTACATCTGGCAAAATCGCGACCGGCCCTACAACGTCCGCTGCCTGGTTAAGCGCTTGCAGCGAATCGACAAGGAGATGACTGGCGAGGCCCGCGACCTGTTCGCCAATTTCATTGCCGATGGCGACGTGGCTCGCTTCGCCAGGGAGTTGCCCGGCAAGATCGCAAACGACTTCACGGCGATCATGCAGCTCCTGCGCAACTCGGCCTTTCAGGACCTGCTTATCAACTACCCGCGGCCGCGGCGCACGTTCGTGGTCGCTTATCCAACGGAAGATACCGTCACATCGCAATGGCTCATCCGCGACGCCGACGGCAAGGAACACAAACCCGAGGACTACCTGGCCGCCTTCGCCCGCTTCGTGCATGAGAACCCGCTCCCCATCGAGGCCGTCCGCATCCTGCTCGACCGGCCCCAGGACTGGTGTACCGACGCCCTGGCCGAATTGCGGCAAAAGCTGGCGACCACGCCGGAGCGTTTCACAATCGACAACCTGGAAAAGGCCCACGCCGCCCGCTATAACAAGAACCTGGTGGACATCATCTCGATGGTCAAGCACGCGGCGAAGGAGGAAGAGGCGTTGCTGACGGCACCGGAGCGGGTTGAACGGGCCTTCGCCAAGATCACGGCTGGCCGGCAGTTCACGGAGGAACAACAGAAGTGGTTGGAGCGCATTCGGGCTCATCTGGTCGTTGGCCTGTCCATTGATCGGGAGGATTTTGACAATGTTCCGATCTTGCTTGATGCGGGGGGCTGGAGGCCGGCTGACCGAGTGTTCGACGGGGAGCTCGCCGATCTGATTCAAGAGTTGAACGCCGCGATGGCTGCATGAGGTTGAGCAGGCAATGAATCCGTTCATCACCGAATTGATCGAACAACCGACCGACCCCCTCGGGGGCGCTTCTGGCGAGAAGCGTCGATTCCGCGTCGAGTTCATTGGCAAGACCGGCAATGCGGATTTCCCCTACACCGTGGCGAACGAGGTCGTCGCAAGCCATCTTGGCATCGCGCTGGGGTTAAACCTTCCGACTGTCTTGACCCACACTATAGAAGGGGTGACCTTGGCGCTGATCCAAATGGTCGGACGTGATCCCCAAATGCAGCAACCTCCGCCGGCAACGAGCAAGGCGCTGGCCGAATACGTTCGCGCCAATCCGCGAGAGGTCCACGGCTCCATCGTTTTCGACCTCTTTGTTGCGAACAACGACCGTGCCTTTGGTCCTGAACGGCGAAACCTGATGATTGATAGCAGTGGAAAACTGTTGCTCTATGACCAGGGCAACGCCTGCTTTTACAGGCCGCGACATTCAGCGGGCATCGCTGCGGGCATCCCGCGTCTCGATGCGGTCGAAACCGAGTTGCCCAGACTCTTCGACATGGACCATAAGGGAAACCACTACCGGGAGTTCTTGACCGACTGGAATCTTGTTGAGCAGTGGTGCCAGCGCATCGCTGCTCTTCCCGACTTTCTGATCGAAAGCGTTGTCAACAGAATCCCGATCGAGGTGAACCCACCATCCGTGGATGAGCGGCAGCGACTATGCGAGTTTCTCATCAGACGAAAGGCGTACCTTTTTGAACACATTGTTCGTTGGCGCACCAACTTCCCTGGTCTGCCAGCGAGAACGGGGTGAGACCATGCAAACCTACTTCTACTCACTGATTCGCTATGTGCCTGTGATGGAGCGGATGGAGCCTATCAATGTCGGGGTGATTCTCCAAGGCGAGGGACTGGTCGATGTCCGGCTGAGCCCTCACGCCGCCAAGCGGAAGGAGATTGACACCCTGGTGTTCGGCAAGTGGCGACAGTTCTTTCTCGAAGAGATTCGCGGCGACCCGTCGCCGCTATTCCAGCCCGAGAAGTCAACACCGCAGTTCCTGACCTACCTTGGACAGCTTTGCGAAGGCCCGGTGATTTTGAGCCGTCCGCTCACCCTGCAGATCGCCGCTCCGCGCAGCTTCAGTGACGTTCTTGGCGACCTCTATAACCGCCTCGTCGCTCCGCCCGAGACGACTTCTCCGACGGCTGCACGTCGTCCAACCGGGCGCTTCCGCCAGATTACAGAGGACCGACAGTTCTTGCGTAGAGGAATGCAGAGGCACGCTCACGTCACCATCGACGACCGGCGTCTCTGGATGGCTTATCGCCAGGTTGCGAATGGGCAGCAAATTGCCATCGACAAGATCGAGGTCAACGTCGAGATAGGCAAGACAGCGAACGAGATCGAGCGCATGCCATACGTTCTGAAGAATCTCCCGTCATTTCTCCAGGCGGGAAATGTCAGGCCGACACGTTATGTGTTGTTGGCGGATAAGATGGAGCATGCTTTTACCGACCAGCGGACAGACGACTTCGAGGCGATGCGAGAGGAATTGGAAAGCACGGTTGAAAAAGTCAAGAGGGCCGGAGGGGAGGTCGTTCGGACTGTGCCGGAAGCGGAACGGCTAACAGCAGAACTGGATCAGGTGCTCCCTCGACTTGAGGCATGTGCTAGCGATGACTGAGATGTAGAGTTATGTCCGACATCGTTCAAAAACTCTGGGGCTTCTGCCACACTCTTCGCCACGACGGCATCGACTACGGCGACTACATCGAGCAGATCACCTACCTGCTCTTCCTCAAGATGGCCGACGAGCGCGGCATCGCCATACCTAAGGATTGCGACTGGCCCACGCTGCGCGACTACACCGGCACCGAATTGACCGATCACTACATCGACATCCTCCGCAAGCTCGGCAAGGCGCCCGGCCTTCTCGGTGACATCTATGCCGGCGCCCAGTCGCGGTTCAAGAATCCGGTCAACCTCAAGCGGCTCATCAGCCTGATCGACGAGACCGAGTGGACCGCCCTTGGCGTGGATGTGAAAGCCGCCGCCTACGAGGGGCTGCTGGAGAAGGCCGCCAGCGAAGGGAAGAAGGGGGCCGGGCAGTATTTCACGCCTCGCGTGCTGATCCAGTCCATCGTTCGCTGTATGAAACCCGATCCGCGTGTCCGCCGTGATTTCAGCATCTGCGATCCAGCCTGCGGCACCGGCGGGTTCCTGGTCGCCGCCTACGAATGGCTCAAGCACGAGACCGGCGGCGCTCTCGACCGCGACGTGGCCCGGCGCGTCCGCACCGCCACTTACTTCGGCCAGGACCTGGTGGACCGCCCCCGCCGCATGGCCCTCATGAACCTCTATCTGCACAATATCGAACCGCAGATCGCCCTGGGCGACGCCATCTACGAGCCGCCCGCCGCCCGGCGCTTTGATGTGGTCCTGACGAACCCACCGTTCGGCACCAAGGGAGCGAACCAGGCCCCTGATCGCGACGACTTCACCGTCAGCACGTCGAACAAGCAGCTCAACTTCATGCAGCACGTCCTGACGATCCTGAAGCCCGGCGGTCGGGCCGCGGTGGTGCTGCCGGACAACTGCCTGTTCGCCGACCAGGCCGGCGAGGTTTTCCAGATCGTCACCGAGGATTGCGACCTGCACACCGTCCTGCGCCTGCCGCGCGGCACTTTCACCCCGTACAGCCCCGGCGTCAAGGCCAACGTCGTCTTCTTCACCAAGGGAGCGAAGACCGATCAGACATGGATTTACGACGCCCGCACCAACGTTCCCGGCATCACCAAGAAAGACCGCCCGCTGACCCCGGCCCACTTTGCCGAGTTCGAGAAGTGCTACGGCCCCAATCCGGATGGCCGAGCCGGAAGCGTAAGCGCCGGAACCGCAAGCCGACCGACTCGAAGCAAGACCGCTGGCACTCGTTCCCCATCGCGGATGTGAAGGAGCGAGAGTTCAAGCTCGACAGCTTCAAGTGGCTGAAGGAAGAATCGCTCGAAGACGCCGACGATTTACCGGAGCCGGAGGAGCTGGCGACAGATGCGATTGCGGAGCTGGAAGGGGCGGTGGTGGAGCTGAATGCGGTGCTGGCGTTGCTGGCGAATGACAGCGAGAAATGATCCACAGATTTCACCGATTACGCAGATTCAAGAGGCAAAGAAGGCGAAGACTGAGCACTGGGTGAACTTCCTGTTCACAATCTGTGTCATCGGTGTAATCTGTGGATCATTGTCATGGGAGGATCACCATGGGACTTTACGACAATGTTCGGTGCCGTTATCCGCTTCCCGATCGGGAGGCCCAGGACTTTCAGTTTCAGACGAAATCCACGCCAGCGCCATATCTTGACAATTACGAGATCACCGAAGACGGCCGGCTGCTTCACGAGGCTTACGATATGCAAAGGGAAGACGCACCCGGTTCACACAATGGTCCCTTCATGCCGCGTGAGAATCGACGCTGGGAGCCGGTTCCCTTTTGCGGCCAGTTGGAGATTCACACTTTCGAGGAGGATCCCGCAGGCCAACTACGGTGGTATACCTATTTGTTATGGTTCAAAGATGGCGTTGTTGCTGACCTACAGCGCGGGCCGGGGCATGGTCGGCTGTTGTGAGATGGAGAACGGGGTAAGTTGTGAGTAGCATCAATCATGCGGGGGACGATTTGCCGGAAGGCTGGTGCGATGTCCCATTGCTTGATCTCTGCGAAATCATCCGCGGTGTATCGTATGTCAAGGGTGAGGCAAAAACTCAGCCCGAGCCCGGCCTGTTACCCCTTCTCAGAGCGAACAACATTGCGGAAGAGCTGACCTTCCACGATCTTCAGTACGTCCCGCTGAATCGCGTCAGTTCTCAGCAGACGCTGAGGGTCGGGGACGTCGTCATCGCGATGTCGAGCGGCAGCAAAGCAGTCGTAGGAAAAGCCGCTCAGCTGAGTTCGAATTGGGCAGGGACATTCGGCGCATTTTGCGGTGTTCTACGTCTCACCGCGCGGGTCGATCCGCGATACTTCGGATTGTACTTCCGAACCCACAAGTACCGACATGCAATTTCGGATGCCTCAGCAGGAACCAACATCAACAACCTAAAGCGCGAGTATTTCGCGGCGTTATTCTTGCCCTTCCCCCCGCTGGCCGAGCAACAGCGCATCGTCGCCAAGGTCGAGGCATCGCTAGCCCGCGTGAATGCCTCCCGGCAGCGGCTGGCCAAGGTGCCGGTGATCCTGAAGCGGTTCCGGCAGTCGGTGCTGGCCGCCGCCTGCTCCGGCCGACTCACCGCCGACTGGAGGGAGGAGCGACGGAGACCATGCCGAATTGCCTGGCTCCTGGCAGCTGGCAGATGCAGGGAAAGCATACGAGGATGCTCGCTACGGAACTTCTGTGAAGTGTGATAAGACAGGAAAAGGTACGCCCGTACTCCGCGTTCCGAACATTGCGCGCGGCATCCTCGACCTGTCCGACCTGAAGTATGCCGAACTGGCCCCCAAAGAAAGCGGGGCCCTCGTGGTTCGGGAAGGAGATTTGATCGTCTGCCGCACCAACGGCAGCCTCGACCTTATTGGTAAGGCGGCCGTGATCCCACCGCTCTCGCGTAAGCACGCATTCGCGTCCTATTTGATCCGCCTTCGACTTGATAAGGCAAAGCTGCTGCCAAACTACTTTCATGCCTTCCTGTCTGGCCCGCCTGGACGTGTCCAGATCGAAGAACGGGCCAGAACGACTGCCGGTCAGTTCAATCTGAATCTCGACATTCTGCGAAGCCTACAGCTTCCGTTTCCTCCCCTCCCCGAGCAGCACGAAATCGTCCGCCGCGTTGAGGCCCTGTTCCGGCAGGCCGACGCCATAGAGAAGCGGGTGGCGGCAGCGACGGCGCGGGCCGAGAAGCTGACGCAGGCGATCCTGGCCAAGGCGTTCCGCGGCGAGCTGGTTCCCACCGAAGCCGAGCTGGCCCGCCGCGAAGGGCGCGACTACGAGCCGGCATCCGCTTTGCTGGAACGCATTCGGGCGGAGCGATGCAAAGACCGCCTAATTGGCCATCCCAAGGGGCGAAGGAAGAGTAAAGGAGAGAAGCCTTGAAAGTCAGAACTGTTCGCGACGACCTGGTTTTTCTGGTGGAGGACAGGATTGGGGACTCACCTCGTTCCATTGAAGGAGGCCAAATCGGCCCGGCTTGATTCCTCCGCAAACCATGTATCGTAAACCCGTTACGTCATCGAAACGTAGCCTCTTTCATAGTTCTCTCATCGAATAACCGGTTCGCACACGCCCGGTAGCCGTAATCAATTGCCACACCTGGCCTTGCTTCATTTGCACATAAAAAATACCGGTTAAAACCGGTTACTGGGCCAGGTGACCGCCAGTTGGGAATTTACCTGGTTGCGTAGACCGCCGATAAGAACCTGACGCTCAAAACTGCCGGTTGTCGCATCCTGGAAGCCCGCGCCGAACGCGGTGTCGCCGCCGGGAATCGTTTTTTCGGTAGGCACAAGGGCCGCGGAGCTTAGTGCATGGCGACGGAGCCGCCGCGTGCTTTCGCCTTCCTGAGCAAGAACACGATGGGCACGCAGAGCAGGCACAAGAATGCCAACAGGCGAAACGTATCCACATACGCTAAGAGGTTGGCCTGCTGTTGCACCATGCCATAGAGCAGCGCGTAGGCTTGCCGCTGGGCGCTCACCGGATCGCTATACTGGCCGAGCATCCCAGATAGCGATTGAAAGTATTGCTGAAATTCCGGCCGGTACGGGCTGAGGTGGCCGATTATCAGTGCTTGATGGGTTTGCGTGCCACGGGCTACCAGGGTTGTGGCCATGGCGATGCCGACACTGCCGCCGATATTGCGCATCAAGTTATACACTCCCGTGGCATTGCCCATTTGTTCATTCGGCAAGCCCGCCATGGTGGTTGTGGTGAGCGGAACGAAAATGAAGCCCATGGCGAATCCTGTAAGAACATTGATCCAGGTCACGTTACTGATGGCAATCTCCAGGTTGATATTGCCAAATCCGCTGACCGAGTACGCCAGTACGAGGAAGCCAAACCCCATCAGCAGCCGGGCGTCAATTCTTGAGATCAACGCGCCCACCAGGAACAAGGAGCAAATCGCGCCCATGCCGCGGGGGCTCATGGCGATGCCGCTGTTGAGGGCCGGATAGCCCATCAGGCCCTGGAGCAATAAGGGTAGCAAGGCAGTGGTGCTATAGAGCACGATGCCGACGACGGCCATCAGCATGGTGCCCATGGCGAAGTTGCGGTTGCAGAAAACGCGGATATCGACCAGCGGGTGCTCGACCCGGAGTTCCCAAACGATCAAGAAGATCATCGCCACCAGCGAGACGAGCGCCGCCCAGCAAAGCCACCTCGCATTGAACCAATCGTCCTGCTGGCCGCGGTCCAGAATGATTTGCAGCGTGCCCAGCCAGAGCGCCAGGACCCCAAAGCCGATATAGTCGATCTTGCCGCCGCGCTTCTCATGGGTATGACGCAGGTACGGTGGGTCTTCTACAAAGGCTTGCGACATGAGGATCGCCAGGGCGCCCATCGGGACGTTGATAAAGAAGATCCATCGCCAGGAGTAGTTGTCCGTAATCCAGCCGCCCAGTACCGGTCCAACAATGGGAGCCACCACCACCCCCACGCCGAAGATGGCCATGGCCACGCCTCGCTTGGCAGGCGGGAAGCTTTCCAAAAGGATTGCCTGCGACAAGGGCTGGAGCGCTCCACCGGCAGCCCCCTGTGCTACCCGGGCGAAAATGAGGAAGCCCAAGGTCGTTGCTGCACCGCAGGCGGCTGAGGCCAGGGTGAAAAAGGCAATGCAAGCAATCAAGAACCGCTTCCGTCCGAAGAAACCGCTCAGCCATCCGGTCATCGGCAGCACAATGGCATTGGACACCAGGTAGCTGGTCAAGACCCACGTAGCCTCGTCGGTGCTGGCCGACAGGTTGCCGGCGATATTGGGAACGGCAACATTGGCCACCGACGTATCGAGGACTTCCAGAACCGTCGCCAGCATGACGGCTGCGGCGCTGAGCCACGGATTCACGCTGGGCGTCCAGACGGCTGTTTCGATGGTTGCAGAAGTGGTTTGCGACATGACTGGTTCGCTCAGTGAAGATGACGAAGGCCGATAGGCAAACCGGAAGGATGAAGGATGAAGGATGAATCAGTACGGAGTGAGTGGTGAGTGGTGAGTGGTGAGTGGTAAAGACCGGCCGGTCACCACTCACCACTCACCACTCACCACTCACCACCTTCATCCTTCATCCTTCATCCTTCATCCTTCATCCTTCATCCTTCATTTTTCATTGACCTTGACCGTGGGGACTACCGACATGCCCGGTCCCAAGGCAAATTGCTCGATCTGCTTGAGATCGTCGAAAACGATCTTTACGGGAACACGTTGCACGACCTTCACGTAATTGCCCGTGGCGTTTTCCGGGGGCAAAAGGCTGAATCGGGCGCCGCTGCCGCGTTGGACGCTATCGACGTGGGCCGCGAGCTTGACGCCAGGGTGCGAATCGAGTGTCACGGTCACGGGCTGTCCAGGCTGCATCTTGGTCAGTTGCGTCTCCTTGAAGTTGGCAATCACCCAAATTTCAGGATCGACCAGGGCGAGCAGCGGTTGACCGGTCTGCACGTGAGTCCCGCTTTCTACGCCTTTGCGGGTGACGTGTCCGGAAATCGGGGCATAGATTTTCGTGTAGGAAAGGTTCAACCTGGCCTGCTTGGCCTCGGCTTCAGCGCGGCCCCGGCCTCGGCCTCGGCCTGGCGCACGCCGCTCCCAGCCGCCGCCACGGCGGCCTGCATTTGCTTGACGGCGGCTTCTTGCGCATTGACCTTTTGCCGCATCGCTGCCACGTCGGCTTCGGCAACGCGCTCCGCTGCTAAAGCCTCCTCCAAGCTATCCTGGGAAGCGGCGTGTTCGGGGACAAGTTCCTGGAGTCGCTGCGAATGCGTTTTTGCCCGCTGCTGCCGCGCTTCGGCAGCCAGAACATCGGCCCTGGCCTGTTCGACGGCGGCCTCAGTGGCGACCTTCTGGGCTTGGGCTTTGGTCTGCTGGCTCTCGGCTGTGGTTATTGCCGCACGAGCCGCCACCACTGCCGCTTCCGAGGCTGCCGAGCGGGCCTCGTAGTCGCTGGGGTCTAACTCGGCCAGCAGGTCGCCCTGATTGACCCACTGGTTATCCGTCACGTGGACCTTCGCCACATACCCCGACACACGCGCACTGACCGGAACAATGTGTCCGTCGATAAAGGCGTCGTCCGTGCTCTCAAACGAGAGCGAGTAAAGGTAGTAGGTAACGCCGGCCCCGACCCCAACGACGGCAGCAACGGAGAGCAGAGCATACAGCCAGCGGCGACGTGTGGGGTTGGCGTGTACTTGTGCTGGAGTGTCGTTCATTCGTGAATTCCTCAAGGATGAATGGAAAACCCGCTGAGAACCGCGACGATCAGCACCCCGACGAATTCATTCACCTCCTCGTTCGATGCACCTTCTACCTGCATCTGGAACAACTCCGACAAACACCCATGAAACATGCGGCCCGTATGCGCTGGGTTGTGCGGTCGGAACGAACCCTCTCGAATGCCCTGCTCGAAGATAGCCGTAAGAATCCGCAAGAAGCGAGGACGAGTTTCCCTCTTTATCTGACTGCCTTGATCCGCCTCTGCCAGGAGTCGAATGAGGCCCTTATGTTTTATGGCATATTCCCAGGCCGTGCGGAGAATCTTTTCCAGTTTCTGCGGCGCGGGCAATTCCGTGGCTGCCGTCTCCTCAATCGCCTGGAAGAACGGCTCCACCAGTCGAGTGTTGAAGAATCGCAGCAGGTCGTCTTTGCTCTCGAAGTAGTCGTACAGACTGCTCTTGGCCAGGTTTGCGGCCTCTGCCACCCGGTTCATGGTGGTCCCGCTAACGCCGTGCTTGCACAACACCGAGGAGGTTGCCTCGAAGATGGTTTCCTTCATCATCGTGTTCAGCAACGCTTTGCGGGCCTTGCTCAGTCTGGGCATTGCAAACTCCTCCAAATCCCCTGAATATCTACAATAATTTATAGCGACCGCATGGTCGCCATACAATACCGCTCGGCAGCTTTTTCCTAATATTGAAGGACATTTTCGGTCGAATCAGAAGTAGGGATTGTAGCGGTCTTAACCTGGAATTCTCACCACGGATCACTGGATGACACGGATTATCAGTGAAATCTGTGGTGAGAAATGCGTAACCTATTGCAGCACAAGGAGGTGCATTCATGGCAGCCAAGTTCAGGCGAATGCAGTCCACCTGCGCGATTGCCGCCCCCTCACTCTGCCCTCTCCGCCACGGGGGAGAGGATAGGGTGAGGGGACCGGTCGCAATTGTGGCGATCTTATCGTTCGTCTTGTCAGGATGTGCAGGCCCCGTAGCGTGGGTCCAGAATGGGTTCAAGGTAGGACCAAACTACTCTACTCCCTCCGCCATGACTGCGAAGCACTGGATCGACGCGGACAATCCCCGACTGAAAAGCCTCGAAAACACCAACGCCCATTGGTGGACGGTCTTCAACGATCCAACTCTGGATTGCCTGGTTGCGGCGGCCGCCGATGAGAACCTGACGCTCAAAACGGCCGGTTGTCGCATCCTGGAAGCCCGCGCCGAACGCGGTGTCGCCGCCGGCAATCTGTTCCCCCAGCAACAGGGGATGAGTGGCAGCTATTCCCGCAACGCGCTGGGGCAATGGCTATCCTCTCAACCTGTTTCCCATCGGACATTACTACGACAACACGATGGCCGGTTTCAATGCCGCGTGGGAACTGGATTTCTGGGGACGATTTCGGCGGGCCGTCGAGGCGGCCGACGCGAACCTCGACGCTCAGTGCGCCAACTACAACAACGTGCTTGTGCTTCTGCAAGCCGAAGTGGCCGCGAACTACATCCAAATGCGGGCCTACGAAGAACGGCTCCAACTTGCGCGGAAGAACGTCGCTCTTCAGAAGGAGACGCTGCGCATCATCAGTCTGCGCGAGCAAAAAGGATTGGTCACGGAGCTAGATGTCCAGCAAGCGACCTACAATCTCGGCCAGACGGAATCCATGATTCCAATCCTGGAGGCAGGTCGCCGCAGGGCGCAGAATCGGTTGTGCATTCTCATGGCGAAGCCGCCCCGGGAACTGAGTCAGATCGTAAACTCTCCTGGTTCCATCCCGGTCCTGCCGCAAAAAATCGTCGTAGGCATCCCCGCCGAGTTACTCCGCCGGCGGCCGGACGTACAACAAGCCGAGCGAGCGGCCGCAGCACAGTCTGCACAAATCGGTATCGCCGAGTCCGAGTTCTATCCCCACATTGCTATCACCGGCACCATCGGCGTCCAGGCCGAGCAGTTCAGTCATCTATTCACTCCCCAAAGCCTTGCCGGCCAAATTGGCCCAGGGTTCAGTTGGAATCTGCTGAACTACGGACGGATTCGCAACAACGTGCGCGCTCAAGGTGCGCGCTTCCAGCAGGCGGTGCTAACTTACCAGGATACGGTCCTCCGAGCCAACGAAGAGGTTGAGAACGCCATCGTCGCCTTCCTGCGCGAGCAGGATCGGGTGGCCTCGCTCACGCGGAGCACCAAAGCTGCCGCACGATCGGTTGAGCTTGCATCACAGCAATATGAAAAGGGCATGATCGCCTATCAGCCGCTCCTGGACTCCGAACGAGTGCTCGTGCAACAGCAAGACACGTTGGCCGAAAGCCGCGGATTGATCGGCCTCAATCTCATTGCCGTCTACAAAGCCCTCGGCGGCGGTTGGCAGGCAGGTGAAACTCGCCTGGACCGGGAAGCCCGTTAGGCCGGATGACCATATGACAGGGCAGCAACTTGTGCCCGATCGCGCCAGGGTATAATTCATGTAGGGCGAGAAATGGTGCTTACCGCGGTTAGGCGAGCGGCAGAAGATGATTTACCATCCCTCGCTCACGCTTCGGGCCAGTGTGACACTAGCCCGAAGCGTGAGCGAGGGATGTTATCACTTGCCGCACGCCTTAGCGCTGTTGCCAGATAGCGGCTGCATTGGGGCAGCCAGCGAAACTTTCATCCCTCGTCACGGTTAAAACTGGTAGCCAGGCCTCACGGCTTTTTTTGAAGGTTAAGAAAGCAAAGGATGCGCAAGTTTTTGCCTGGGAATCGTATCCCTAATGAGGATCCTGGCAAGCGTGAGTTCCGGGCCGCAAGAGCAGCACAGACCAGCATGGCAGCGATTCAGACCTGTGATAGCCATGAACGGACCGGAGCAAACGAGGCTAGGCGACTCGGTTCAAGCCTAATCTTGGTTCCATGACTATCGGGATGGCCCGCAGGCAACGCACGAGCTGTCCCGTTCAGATGCGTTGCTTCGGGGTGTGCTGCCATGAAAGCTATTTCCCATCTGGTGTGGGCAACAGTGGTCACCAGTACCGCCATTGCAGGGTTGCTGGTGGGTGCCACGCAATCCCACGCTGCTCTCATCAACATCACAACCACCAAGATCAACATCACGACCTACGGGCCGGCGTACGGAGGTCTTGGAGGGCTTTCCGGGTTGGGTGCCATCTCCCCATACGGGCTGGGTGGCATCTCCCCATACGGATTATTGGGTGGTATTTCCCCATACGGGCTGGGTGGCATCTCCCCATACGGGCTGGGTGGCACGCTAGGTTATCCTGGGATCTATCCAGGTCTGACGGGTTATACAGGGACCTATCCAGGTCTGACGGGTTATTCGGGACTCTATCCAGGTCTGACGGGTTATCCTGGGACCTATCCAGGTCTGACGGGTTATTCGGGACTCTATCCAGGTCTGACGGGTTATCCTGGGACCTATCCAGGTCTGACAGGTTATTCGGGACTCTATCCAGGCCTGACAGGTTACGCGGGAACCTATCCAGGCCTGACGGGTTATTCAGGACTTTATCCAGGTCTGACGGGTTATTCAGGACTTTATCCAGGTCTGACGGGTTATTCGGGACTCTATCCAGGTCTGACGGGTTATTCGGGACTCTATCCAGGTCTGACGGGTTATTGGGGGGCCTATGGCCTGACGGGTTATCCGATTCTCCATTAGCAGACAACTCACTGGAGACGGCGCACCACAGACTCTTGCAGTGAATAACGGGGACAGGCAGACCGAAGACTCGGAGCCGGTTCCCGTTTTCCATTCATTGGTTGCGAATCCCGTCTTGACAGCATGGCGGCTGGCATGTACAGATGTATTGATGTGTAATTCAATACACTGATTGTGGGGGTCTTCAAAATGACACTTTCACCAAGGTGTCTATCTGCTGTCGGTTAACCTTTGCCCAGAGGATTTACATCATGAACGACAACAAACGGAATCTCATTAACGGATGGCTCGACAAGGCATCGAACCATTTGAGTAGCGCGCGCGAGCATGTCAAATCCTATGGCATTTCCGATGCGATCCAGGCGGCTCAGTTGTGCGTGGAGCTTTCGGTCAAGGTCGTACTAACGATTCTCGAACTCGACTTCCCTCACAGCCACGGGTGGAACGAGAAGCAACTCCGACAAATCGCAGAGCAAATAGAGAAGCGACGACTCCTCACCCGGTTCAAGGAACAATGCTGGTTTAACTTCCGCTTGCCGCGTCTACTCATCCTCGTCAACTTTTGGGAGCAGTTCTATATTCAGGCGAAGTACGGTGTCGAGGCGGGCAACCTCGCACCGGCACAAGACCTGTTTGAGAAATCAGAAGCCGACTTGGCCATTGCTCACGCTGAGGAATGCCTGGGTCAAGCGAACTTTCTTCGCATTCAACCCGAGGAGAAGCTGACGGCCATCCTGGCCTAATGCCGAACTCTACATGCTTGCGTCAGATGATTGGCATATCGGTCGAACGATTCGCCTTTTCAGGTCTGTTAACTGGTAGGCATCGCTGTAAAGCAAGCGGCCCTCGTGTGCAGCGCAGTGCCGGTGGTGCCGGGCCGGGTTGCGCCAGGGTGCCGGTGTACGGAACCAATACGAGCCGGGGAAGCCGGGGTCAGGAGCCGGGGTCAAGTACCTTTGTGGGATATACAAGCTCCGTAAAGATACCTGACCTTAGCTCCTTTTTCCTCTTGCGCTGAAGTGGCTGGTCAGGTAAGCTGAACGACTCGAAGAAGGTGCCTACAGCGCAACAGGAGCTGGGCAGGAGCTGGGAACGTTCTCTGCTTCATCGCGACGGATTGAGCAGAATTAGTGAGAATGTCCGTGCGCCGTGCAAAGGTGTCGTTCTTCAGTGGGTGTAATTCCCACCTGGCAAGTGTTGCTCCAGCCAGTAGCAATCGGAGCGGTAGCGGAGGTAACGAAGCTGCCGGAGCTTTCGATGGACAGGGTCGTTTCAGCGACTCTGCGAGCAGGCAGGCCAGAACGCGAGTGAACGCCGAGCAGGCCTCGAAATCTATGAAGCGGGAGCCGACCCTGCGGACATAAGGGGAAGGCCGCCGTCGTCGCTGTCAGGGGAGCAACCCGATCCCAGCGACGATCCCGCCGGGGTAGTGGCGCTGGCATGTCTGCACAGGGAGAACGAACGCAACACGGGAGATCCTGCGTGGTGGGGGCGGCTCCAACCGGACGCCCGCGAGGGACAGACCGGGCCGTGCAGGAAGTCGGAGAGGTTCGTAATACTGTTGAAGCCGGGTAATGCCGGTGGAGGGAAGGGACCTTACTTCGGGTACGCTATGGAAGTAGCCAAGAGCCAGGAGATTGACCATCCGGTCTACCTACTCCGTTCACGGCTAGGCGGCTGCGGAAAGATCTCTACTGGTGGGCGAAGGCCGCGCCCGTGCGCGATCGTGTGCCTGCCGGTGAAGCCCGTCGGAGAGCCGGATGCGGCAAATCTGCAAGTCCGGTTCGATGAGCGGGAGGTGGAAACGGAGCACGGGCGGATATTCGGGCACCGGCAACCGAAAGGGCCGGCAACATGCAAGACTGCTCCTAAATCACCGCGCCACCTCTCGACTCTACCCTGTCGATGCTGTCGAGATAATTGGCGTTAAGGCAGCAGCGATCTAATAAACTTGGAGGTGCATGGGAATGACCGACGCAGAGATATTCCACCGACACATGCAGCCGTACGGGGGCCGGCTAGACCGGCGTATCCCCGCTGGAACCCCTGCCGAATCCCTCTACACGAAAATTGAGGAAGCGGCATGCGGGCTGATCTCAAGCGCACGAAGTTACGTTCCGCGCCTGCCGGAAATCCACTTCGACTTCATCCACAACGGAATCATCAACGCGTATGCGTTCAAATCTGAGGGGCGATATTTCATCGGAATCACGACCGGCGCACTCTACATGCTCCAGCTCGCGTTCAGCAGCATGCTTGCTGATCGAAGTCTGTTTCCCGCCTATGGGAATGCCAAGGACGAAGCGGATGATTTGCCACCGCTAAAAGATTACGTGCCGCACGCACAGAAGATGCGCGACGCTGGACTCAGGCCGGTCTTGCCGAGGACCTACCCCCGTTTTCTTTGTTCGGGTTATTTCCTATTCGAGGCCTTTCTCTTCTTGATCGGCCATGAAATTGCACATATTGCCCGCGGTCACGTTGACTATTGGGAGGCAAAGGTCGGTGTGCCCTTCGTGGCGGAATTGACCAGCGACGGTAGCGCACCGACCCTCGAAATCGAGAGGCAAGCCATAGAGGTCGACGCCGATACTCGTTCGATTTTCGCTGCTGCTGCGTCTCTCGAACTTACGAGCCGGAATGCTGACCAATTTCAACATCCGTGGGCTTCCGCCCCTCCCAATCTGGAGACTCTAATTTGGGATTGGGCGTTCGCATTGCACACGTTGTTCCGTTTATTCGGCGACATCCAATTTAGGCCGGAAGAGCTTGCAGCGAATACGTACCCACCGCTCCCCGTACGCCGCGCAATTGCAAGAGCCACGGCCTATACCGCCTTCGCGTTGCGCGATTCCGAACCCACGCGCAAACAAATGGTTCTTAGGGCGCGTAACCGAAGCCGGCGAATACTGTGAGGCCGCGTTCGCCAAGATCCTCGGTACGGAAGTCTCTTCGGAAGGGTATCTTGCTGCCCTGAGTCCCGAGGGGAAAGAGCACCACGATCGGCTTCTGGCATGCTGGTTTGGCGGCTTGCGCGAGCGAGTGCTTTCGTTTGCTTATGAGGAGGAGCAGGAGCAATGGGGTGACTTGAGCCTAGAGGCTCCTCCTTACGACTTCAAACTCAGAATAAATTAACTGCCTCACACTTGACCCACTCCACACCGGAGCTGACGAACTGGAGACGTTCTCTGTTTCATTGCGACGGATTGAGCAGAATTAGTGAGAATGTCCGTGCGCCGTGCAAAGGTGTCGTTCTTCAGTGGGTGTAATTCCCACCTGGCAAGTGTTGCTCCAGCCAGTAGCAATCGGAGCGGTAGCGGAGGTAACGAAGCTGCCGGAGCTTTCGATGGACAGGGTCGTTTCAGCGACTCTGCGAGCAGGCAGGCCAGAACGCGAGTGAACGCCGAGCAGGCCTCGAAATCTATGAAGCGGGAGCCGACCCTGCGGACATAAGGGGAAGGCCGCCGTCGTCGCTGTCAGGGGAGCAACCCGATCCCAGCGACGATCCCGCCGGGGTAGTGGCGCTGGCATGTCTGCACAGGGAGAACGAACGCAACACGGGAGATCCTGCGTGGTGGGGGCGGCTCCAACCGGACGCCCGCGAGGGACAGACCGGGCCGTGCAGGAAGTCGGAGAGGTTCGTAATACTGTTGAAGCCGGGTAATGCCGGTGGAGGGAAGGGACCTTACTTCGGGTACGCTATGGAAGTAGCCAAGAGCCAGGAGATTGACCATCCGGTCTACCTACTCCGTTCACGGCTAGGCGGCTGCGGAAAGATCTCTACTGGTGGGCGAAGGCCGCGCCCGTGCGCGATCGTGTGCCTGCCGGTGAAGCCCGTCGGAGAGCCGGATGCGGCAAATCTGCAAGTCCGGTTCGATGAGCGGGAGGTGGAAACGGAGCACGGGCGGATATTCGGGCACCGGCAACCGAAAGGGCCGGCAACATGCAAGACTGCTCCTAAACCACCGCGCCACCTCTCGACTCTACCCTGTCCCGAGTCCGGATACCTGTGCAGCCTCACTTTTCTAAGCGACAACCTCCGGCCCCCCTGATAGCATATCCCTGTCGCTGCCCCGCCCCGAACCGTGTATCCATCCACCCACGAGGATCCTTTCACCATGCCCGCCAAAACCGAACTCATCTGGGACGGCAAGTACGACGCCACGGGGAAGCGAGTAGCCCCGCTCCGTGTGGCCCTCCCTTTCCAGACCGTCGAGACCGTCAACGAATCGGCCCAGGAACGGCAGAAGAGCCTGTTCCAGTCGTTGCAGCAGGAGCAGCCCTGGCGCAACCGTCTGATCTGGGGCGACAAGAGATACGTCCTGCCGTCGCTGCTGCCCGAGTTCGCCGGCAAGGTCAACCTGATCTACATCGACCCGCCCTTCGACACCGGCGCCGACTTCTCCTTCACCGCCGCCGTCCCCGATGCCGACGACGAGGACGCCGAGGGCATCGCCTTCACCAAGCAGCCGAGCATCATCGAGCAGAAGGCGTACCGCGATACGTGGGGACGGGGGTTGGATTCGTATATGCAGTGGTTCTATGAGACGGTGGTAGTGCTGCATGAACTGCTGGCGGAAAGCGGCAGCATGTATGTGCATCTTGATTGGCATGTAGGAACTTACGCGAAAGCGGTACTGGACGAGGTATTCAGCAAGGAAAGCTGCCAGAATGAGATTGTCTGGAAGCGCACGGTTGCCAAGGCACTCGCAAGTCGTCAGCTTCCAAACAATCACGATGCGATTTTCTTTTACCAGAAGGGCGATCAATCTGTCTGGAACGAAGAAGCACTGTTCATACCCTATGATGAAGAGAATTTGGACGAGAGAACTGCGACCAAGTATAGCCACCGCGACCCCGATGGCCGGCTCTATCGCCTGGACAATCTCATAAATCCAAATCCAGATCGCCCGAATCTGACCTACAAATTCCTGGGCGTCACGAAGGTGTGGCGGTGGACGAAGGAACGAATGCAGGCTGCTTTTGAAGCAGGATTGGTTGTACAGACAAGACCAGGCGCCGTGCCCCAACTCAAACGCTACATTGATGAGCAACGGGGAAGACCTATTGATGACGTGTGGATCGACATTCCGCCGGTCAATTCGCAAGCAATCAGAGCGCCTTGGTTACCCCACCCAAAAACCCGAAGCCCTCCTCGACCGCATCATCCGCGCCTCCTCCAACGAAGACGACCTCATCCTCGACTGCTTCATCGGCAGCGGAACCACCGCCGCCGTGGCTGAGAAGCTGAACCGGCGCTGGATCGCCTGCGATCTGGGCCGCTTCGCCATCCACACCACCCGCAAGCGGCTGCTCAACATCGCCGACGTGCGGCCCTTCATCGTCCAGAACCTCGGCAAGTACGAGCGGCAGTTGTGGCAGACCGGCGAGTTCGCCAAGGACGGGCCGGAAACTCCGGAACATGCAGCCCAGCGCCACCGTGCCTACATCGAGTTCATCCTCAAGCTCTACGGGGCCACGCCGCTCAACGGCCGGACCTGGCTGCACGGGGTGCAGAGGCGGCCGCATGGTCCATGTCGGCGGCGTCGAGGCGCCGGTCAGCGTCGGCGACGTGACGCAGATCGCCGCCGAGTTCAAGAAGGCCATCGGCACCGGCAAGGACGCTCCGACCAGCAACGGCGTCGATGTGCTCGGCTGGGACTTCGCCTTCGAGCTGAACGAGGTCGCCCGCCAGCAAGCAGCCGCGGCCAACATCCGCATGACGTTCAAGCGCATCCCGCGCGACGTGATGGACCGGCGCGCCGTCGAGCAGGGAGAAATCAAGTTCTTCGAGCTGGCCGCCCTGGCCGTCGATGTGGCGAGCGGGGGACGTAAGTCCCCCGGTTCAGTAACGCTGACCCTTACCGATTTCGTCATCCCGCCCGATGATGTGCCGGAAGAGGTCCGCGAGTCGGTCAAGCACTGGTCGCAGTGGATCGACTACTGGGCCGTCGATTGGGACTACAAGGACGACACGTTCCACAACCAGTGGCAAACCTTCCGCACCCGCCAGGACAACAAACTCGCATTGTCGGCCAGCTACCAGTACGAGGAGCCGGGCGAGTATCGCGTGGTGGTGAAGGTGATCGACATTCTGGGTAACGACACGACGAAGACGGTGAAGGTGAAGGTGAAGTAAACAAAGGGTCTCGCCCATTATTCAACCGGAGAGTTCCTATGAAGAAACCAACTGGCTTGCCCAGGTTCACAATGGAGTTCGAGCCCGCCACCATCGAACACCTTGGCCTGAAACTTTATGTGTCGCTTCCTCCGGTCATCGGCGAATTGGTGTCCAACGCCTGGGACGCCGACGCCGAAAAAGTGGAGATCACCATCCCGGAGGGGCCCATCACTCCCGCGTCCGAAGTGGTTGTCCGGGATTACGGCAATGGGATGGACGATAAGGAGGTTCAAGAAGCTTATCTGCGGATTGGTCGGAACCGAAGAGAGGCGACCGGTAAGAGCACATCCGATGACAAAGGCCGAACCCTAATGGGTAGGAAGGGAATTGGCAAGTTGTCAGCCTTCGGCAGTGCGGCTGAGTTGGAAGTTCGCACGATCAAGGGCAACAATGCTATCTGTATCCGGCTCAATCTCGACGACATCAAGGCTTGTCCAAGGGGCAAACCTTACGAGCCTCACGTCGTGTCCGGGCGTTGTGGTCTCACGGGCGACAAAGCCGGAACGGAGGTGCGGATCAGGAAGCTCCACCGGAAGCGTGCAATCGACAAGGACACGCTTCGCCAACAGCTTGCCAGGCGCTTCACCGTCATTGACGATGATTTTGCGGTGTCGGTCAACGGCGAGGCCGTCACTCCCGCCGACCGAAGGCTTAGAGAAGATTGCAAGACCTCGTGGGATCTATCCCAGCTACCCGGCGGAAACGTCGTCGATGCCTCTGCCGGGTGGGAGGTGTCCGGTTGGATGGGAATCGTCGAGAAATCCTCCCAGACGGATCGCGGAGTGGACATTTTCGCGAGGGGAAAAGCGGTGGAACTTGACACCATGTTCGGCCTGAAGACCACGCACATCCAGTTTGCCCGCGCCTATTTAGTAGGTGAAGTCCACGCTGATTTCCTCGATGGAACCGAGGATAACATCTCGACGGGTCGCAACTCCGCCCACTGGGAATCGGAGGCCGGGCAGAAACTCCAGGAATGGGGCATGGAGGCCGTGAAGTACGTTTTTGAGCAGTGGCTTGAGTTGCAACGAAAGCAAAAAGAGGCCAAGATCAAGAAGACGGCCGACTTCGATAAATGGCTCGAAACCCGTACTCCGCGCGAGCAAAAGGTCGCCAACAAGCTAATCAAGACGATCGTAGAAGACGCCAACATCGAACCGGAGTCCGCGGGTCCACTCTTGGAGATCATCAAGAGCAACGTCGAGTTCCAGGCGTTTCAGGAACTTGTCGAAGAAATCGAGACTTCCGGCGCGAACGTGCCCACCCTGTTAAAGCTCTTTGAAGACTGGAGAATTATCGAGGCTCGGGAGCATCTGCGACTATCGGACGGTCGCCTGGAAGTCATGGAAAAACTCGCACAGTACATCGAAGAGGGTGCCCTTGAAGTCAAGCAGATCCAACCCCTCTTCGAGGAGAATGGCTGGCTGGTCAACCCGACGTGGGGACACGTTACCGGTCAGAACACTTATACCAAGCTACTCCGCGAGAAATGCGTCGAGTCGAAGGACCTACCCGAGGAAGACAAGCGGATGGACATCCTGGGCTACGAAGTCGGTGGCACGCTTTGGGTCGTGGAATTAAAGCGGCCCAAGAAGACACTTAACAGGGACAACCTCGAGGAGATTGAGGGCTACGTGGATTGGGCGAGAGCACACCTCGTTGGCTCTGGCCCGGACTCGCCAAAGTACGTCTGTGGACTCCTGATCGTCGGCAGCATGAGCAGTCAGGCATCCGTTCAGTCAAAGATCGCGCGATTGGCCGGCTCTGATATTCGGGTGGAGACTTTCGATGACCTCCTCCATCGGGCAAGGAAAATCTATGGGGAGGTCGAGAAGGAGCTGAAGTCAATAGCCCCTGAGTACTCCCGCGCGGCCAGGAAAGCTAAAACAAAGAAACCAACCTAGTGCGTCATCAAGGCTTGATTTGGGGGTAGAGTCGCTTCAGCTTCACAGGGGATTTCAGCAATCCCCAAAATCAGCAACCCCTTTTCTTACCCTTGAGGACGCACTAGCTGCCGTCAACGAACAGCACGCGTTGCGCGCCCGCTTTTCGATTGCTGCTCGGATGCGGCTCACGCAAGCGACTGGTGACCGCTCCAGCCTACACTCCCACACGCGCACCACGATCCATCCGGCCCGACGTAGTCTGCGTCGAACTGATCTATCCCGCCGTCGAGTAGCCGCAAGTTTCTGTTCCCAGAATTCTGCATTCGTCTTTGGAGTGAGATTTCTTCCACAGGCATGTCCATGCCAGAAGCAGCCGTCAACGAACACCGCGACCCGAACTCGTGGCCACACGAAGTCGGGCTTACCAGGAAGGTCCGCATGGCGCCTCCAGCCTGACAAACCGTATCTCCGAAGAAGCACGACCATTCGGAGTTCGGTAGTCTTGTTTCCTCTGCTGTGGACTCGCGACATCAAAGCCGACCGTGACAGTCCGCCGAAACCGGACGGAGCCGACAGACCGTGTTGCACTCTCAAGACGGTCTCCCAAGCATAGATACTCCGAAAAACCAGGTGATTATCCGGTTTCGCTAGCCTTCCCCGGGGTTTTGCCAGCCCCTGCTAATGCCGACAGTTCCAACTTTTTCGCTGGCCGGATACATCGAACGCCCTCAGCCGGGTACAACTGAACCCGCCTACCCTCCAACACACCTCGCAAAGCGCAACCGTGGAGCTTGGTAAAGAGTGGCGGCACTGCCTCGCCGATCATCTCGCGGACGTTCGTGTGCCCCCAGCGCTCTAGGGCGGCTCCCCACTTGAATCGCCGCGGCAAGGTCTGCAAAAGCGCGCATTCCAGCGTGCTAAGTACGCGGTTCTCGTATGGATGGATCGTGTTGTTGCTGCCAATGTGCCCCAACGCAGTGGTGATCGTGGCCGCCGGCGCATCCGACTTAATGCGCCTATAGGTCGATGAACGAAAGCCCGTCACCAGCCGGTATCTCGATTTGTTATCCTTTACCAGTGGTCTCAGCAGCGGCTGATCACAACAAGGGCACAATGTGGCGTCTGCGTCCACTTCGACGGAGCCACAGACGGCGCAAGTATCGTTCTCCCATGCGCTCAGGCCCGTGTGCGGCGGGATGGCCGCCACCATCTCATAGCGGCGGTCAAGCCAAATCGGAACCGCATGCAAGCCTTTCCCAACGCGCAACATTGCGGTTTCTGGTGATCCCGCGTCCAGCGACGGCAGGTTGAACGCAGACAGCGCCTCGCGGAGCGTGACCGGGCGGCCCTTGTACTCAGGAGCGTGCCGAGGAACCGGGTAAGGGGTTGCCGACCGCTGCGACAGTGCTTCCACCGCCGGTTCGTCTCGCCGCAGAAACGTCAGGAAGCAACGCTTTCGAGTTTGCGGCACTCCATAGTCGCACAAGTCGGTGAGAAAAGGATACACCGCATAGTCACTCTTCAACTGATTGATGAGCCAACTTGCCGCCGTGATTGCTGTCCCGGTGTTAGGATGCCGTACGCATCTTGTCAGAAACGCTTGCACGTTTTCGACGACGATTGCTCTTGGTCGCAGGACGTGAGCGACATGCGAAATAACAGTAACTAATAAGTTTCGGGCGTCTTTCATCCCGGCATCGGGGTCACTTGCATTTCCTCGGTGACTTCGGGCTGAACTCATCCCTTGACATGGGGGGCAGGCAGCGAGCAGGGCCAGTTTCGCATTCTTCGCAATGGAGCGGTACTTGGCCACGACTGTCGGCCATGTTTCGCGAAGGTCGCCCGGCACTCCGACTGCCGTCGGATGGTTGAGCAGGCAAACCTCAAGTCGGCGCAGGTCAAGTTCAGCCATCACATCGAAACGGAACCCAGCCTTCGCGTAGCCGATGTCTCCAGCCCCACAGTTTGAGAATAAACTCACGGAATGTAACGTCCGGATATCCATACACCAGTTTCTTTCCCTTGTCTTTAGCCCTTACCTTCACTCACGATCACTTGAACGGCTCACGGGGTAGACAAGCGGTTTGGATAACAAGTACTTGCTGCGCGGCAATTCCACGGCTTTGTCCTTCCCCTGAGCAAAGTGTGCAGTCCTTACTCGCCGCATCATCTCCAGGGCGCGCTCGATTTCTTGGGCCAATGAGGGAGCCACGGGTACCCCGTGGATCGACTGCTGCCGCCCGCTCGCAGAAGGGGTCACAGGCATCGCCTTTTCGATCAGCTTTTCCGTTTCGGCTTTAAGCATGGTGTTGCCCCTCTGCGTGAGATGCATCATCAATCCCGCACGATGCACGGAAAGAATCGCCCAGCGCTCACAGAGAGTTCAGAAGCTAATTGTGATGCGTTTTCTCCTGAGCGTTGTCGGGATGAATCGTCTTCGTGCGCGGATTTTCTCAAGAGCCGCCTCACGGGCGGCTGTGCTCCTGTTTTGGCGGCGCTTTTGTTCCTTGACGCTCTTGACGACATCGACAATCTCTTCAGCAGTCTTCTTGTGTTCAGCGTTTGCCATTGCTATGCTCTTGTATACTTATGTCTGTTGAGGTTACTATAGCCTCTATAGACACCCGCGTCTACAGTGTCAACACAATGCAAACAAAACCATTCCCCTGGAAATGTGCCGATTGTCGCGAGCGGAAGGTCTATCCCGCTGTGATCGACTACGAGGCGACTCTCGAACATGATAGCCGTTCTTATGAAGTCCGAGTGCCGGGTCTGGAAGTGCCTAAGTGCCAGAACTGTGGCAAGCTGGTCATGGTCGATCCGGCAAACAGGGCTATCACGGATGCCCTGCGCCGTGCAGCCGGTCTTTTGTCGCCTGTCCAGATACGGAGGAATCGTGAGCATCTCGGACTGACTCAGAAAGAATTGGCCGCCGGATTGGGCATAGCCGATGCCACTCTTTCTCGATGGGAAACCGGAGCACAGCTCCAGCAGCGCGCCCTTGACCGTGCCCTCCGGATTTTCTTCGCCTCTGAGGATGTCAGAAGAGTGCTTCTTGAAGGCGGCGAGCGCATTAGCGAACTTGGCACGACTGTGTTCTGCGCAGATATCCGATGGCGCAGGCAGACTGTCGGTCCAGCCCTTACGGGAGTTTAGCAATGGCTGAAAAACCTTTCATTCGAAACCCAAACAAGCCGTATCCGCGTGATGTGAGCAACCCCGGCCCATACCAGTGTCGTGGGGTTGTAAAATCGCAAACCACGGATGGTTCATCTCGTCAAAGGCGGTATCCCCGTGATGTGAGCTCGTCGGGGCCATATGTCCAACGCGGTGGAGTAGGATCTCCTGGAATTTGCTAGTCATTGCCTTCGCCGATTGGGAGCACGTTATGACAGAAAATACCCAGGAGGAGCGTTTTCGCGAACTCTCCAAGAAATGGAAGTCTGATACCAGGTTCATTTCCAATGTGTCAAGACGGGCCATGGATTTGAGTTATCAACGGATCATCAGCATGGGCGAGGCCGCCGTCCCGTTCATTCTCAAGGATCTCGCTGAAAACGGTCCGGATGACTGGTTCTGGGCACTGACCGTTATCACCGGCGAAAACCCGATCACCGAAGACATTGCCGGCAACATGAACGCTATGACGGAGGCTTGGTTGCAATGGGGAACCATGACGGGCTACCTGAGAGACTGTCTCCAGAAGACGAGCAGTGCTTCCCCAGTCTCACTTTAGTCGGCTACCGCGTCACAAGTCCGAAGGACCCGACCTACAACTGCGTCGCTCATGCGGCCGATGATCTAACGCGCAAATGGGATCCCGGCATGATTCCCTTGCCCGGATACTATTGGCCTCCTGGGGCAGATCGTGGTGAGGGCGCAGATTCTCTCAAGACCGCGTTTGAAGCAATCGGCTACGAAGCATGCGTTGGTGGCGACCTGGAAGCTGGTTACGAAAAAGTCGCTCTGTACATCAATGAACTGGGTTTCTGGACACATGCCGCGAAACAGGAATCCAATGGCGAATGGTCCAGCAAATTGGGCAATGAGGAAGATATTCGCCACCCCCACCCGCATTGCTTTGGAGGTTCGGCTTATGGCAATGTCGTGTATTTCATGAGAAGAGCGGTTTCTGCGTGATCGCAGAAAGCTTGGAGACCGTCGATGCCCCGCAACAAGAAACCCGACGCCGCCCACGCCCCCCTGTTCGATGTCAAGATGCTGACCGCGCCCTGCGTGCCGTCGATCAAGCAGAAAGTGGACCAGTGGCGCACCGCCGGCTATCCCGGCGCCTCCGATACCACGCTCCGCTTGCTCAACTTCTGGTTTCACACCGATCATCGGCTGGCCAACGGCCGCAAGTTCGCTTACCACTACTCGCAGCAATTCGCCACCGAAACATTGATCTACCTCTACGAGATTGCCAAGGTCCGCCGGCAAAAGCAATTGATCGAGACCTATGCCCACCGCCAGGACTTGAAGCTCCTGCAATACGACGACTTCGCCCGCCATTGCACCAAAATGGCCACCGGCAGCGGCAAGACCAAGGTCATGGCCCTCGCCGTCGCCTGGCACTACTTCAACGCCATCGCCGAGGCTTGTGATGATTACGCCAAAACCTTCCTGCTGATCGCTCCCAACGTCATCGTTTTCGAGCGCCTGCGCCACCGATTTCGAGGGCGGCCGCATCTTCCATCGCGATCCGATCATCCCCGACGACCTGCGCATCTATTGGGACTTCCAGTGTTACATGCGTGGCGAAGGCGAAAGAGCCAGTTCGCTGGGCGCTCTTTACCTCACGAACGTCCAGCAGCTCTATGATCGGCCCGAGCCCGAACGCCGGCGAACCCGACGTCATGACCGCCATGATGGGCAGCATGCCCCCCGCCAACACGGCCGAGGTCGAAGACTTCTTCCCGCGCATCCAGGCCCGCGGCGGTCCCGTGGTAGTCCTCAATGATGAAGCCCACCACACGCATGATGAGGACAGCCAATGGAACCAGGCCATTCGCAGACTGCACGCATCATTGCTCCCCCGACAAGAGGGATCGCCAGGTAGGACGGGTCTCCAGACCCGTCCGGAAGGGTCGGGAACTTTGCCGGACGGCTCTGGTGAGCCGTCCTACGTGACCAATTTGCCTGGCGGCCTCGCCGCGCAACTCGATTTTACCGCCACGCCGCGCCACACCAAGGGGCAACTCTTCTCCTGGACGGTTTACGACTACCCGCTCAAGCAAGCCATCCTCGACAACATCGTCAAGCGCCCGCTCAAAGGCATCGCCAAGGGCATTGCCGAACAGCGACTCGCAGTTTGCCAGCACCCGCTATCAGGCTTATCTGACTGCCGGGGTTGAGCGCTGGAAGGAATACCTCACCGGCCTGGCCCCGCTGAACCGCAAGCCGGTCTTGTTCATCATGATGAACGATACTGCCGAGGCCGATGATGTCGGCGATTGGCTTCAAAGGAAGTACCCCGCCGAGTTCGGTGGCGACCGCTTGCTCGTCATCCATACCGACAAGTCGGGCGAGGTCTCCAGGAAAGACCTCGACAAGGCTCGCGCCGTCGCCCGAGACGTGGACCTGAATCAGAGCTTGGTCAACTGCATCGTCTCCGTCGTCATGCTCCGCGAAGGCTGGGACGTTCAAAGTGTGACCGTCATCGTCGGCCTGCGCCCTTATACCGCCAAGGCCAATATCCTGCCCGAACAGACGGTCGGCCGCGGCCTGCGCCTCATGTTCCGCGACCAAGGCGCCGGCTACGTCGAGCGCGTCGATGTCATCGGCAACAAAAAGTTCATCGAGTTCGTCGAACAGCTCGAAAAAGAAGAGAATATGCAGCTCGACACGTTCGACATCGGCAAGGACAAAGTTTCCATCGTCACCATCGAACCCGTGCCCGCCAAAATCGACAAGGACATCACCTTGCCCGTCCTCAGCCCCATCCTCGTGCGCAAGCAGTCGCTGGCCGACGAGATCGCTGCCCTCAACGTCGCCGCCTTCGCTTGTCCCCCCTGCCCCTCAAGGACGACGATAAGGCCCCCCAGGATTTTCATTACGATGGTTACGACCTGCTGACCAGTCAGAAGATCCTCGAGCGCAACTACACGATCCCAGCGCCGCAAACCGCCGAAGAAGTCATCGGCTACTACGCCCGCCGCATTGCCCAGGAAGTGAAGCTGCCGGCGCAGTTCGCGGCCCTGGCACCCAAGGTGCGCGAGTTTCTGGAGAAGAAAGCGTTCGGCCGACCCGTGAACCTGCAAGGTCCGGATATGGTCAAGGCCATCAGCAGCAACGTCGCCTGTTACGTCACCGTCACGACCTTCGTGAAAGAGCTGCGCAAGGTCGTCGTTCAGGAATTGACGCCGCAGTTGCTTGACCCCGGCCGGCGTTTATCCGAAACACCGACATTCCCGTGGTCCCGGCCAACCTTCGCCGCCAGCAAGTCCGTCTTCAACCTTGCGCCTTGCGACAACGACTTCGAGAAGGAGTTCGCCGCCTTCTTGCAAAACGCCGACGCCGTGCAGCGTTTCGCCAAGCTCCCCGAGCAATTCCGTTTCACCATCGAATACACCGACGCCGTCGGCAACCTGCGCTACTACGAGCCTGACTTCGTGGCCGTCACTGATGAAGGCACCCATTACCTGATCGAGACGAAAGGTCTAGAGGATGTCAATGTCGCGAACAAGAAGCGCGCTGCTGAACTCTGGTGCGAAAACGCCACGCTGCTCACCGGCACTCCCTGGCGCTACATCGTCGTGCCGCAAGCCGAGTACAACCATCTGCAACCGACGCAGTTTGAGGACATTCTGGTGTTTGCGGGGCAGGGGTAGTGGTAAAGTACAGGAGACCCGCAATCCCAAGACCGAGAGAGGCCAGAACCGCAGGCTCAGTGCCATCGACGCCGCGGCCAAGGTGCTCGCCGCGGCCAGGAAGCCGATGAACTGCTTGATCCTGTTGCATGGCTTTGCCCTGTCCCAAGCACAACTCCTACGCACGGAAAAAACCACCTTCCAGCATTTGGCCAGTTGCTTACGCAATTGTGACGAGAGTCGCAAGATTCCCCCGAACACGTAAGACCAGCGCTTTCCTTAACACCGGATACAGCAGGCTGTTACAACATCTCGGCCCAGAATGCGTCTTCCTGGCTGGGCGTAATCCTTGGTCCCACAAGGTCATTTTTTGCAATCTCCCGAACGTCCCGCCCATACAGTACGTGCTAGTTTTGCTTAGCCTCCCAATGTCACGCTGGCCTGCTCTTGAATGACGAATGACGGGGAAGAAGTTCATGGCACATGTCGTGTGCCCGCGCTGCCAGCGGGCCAATCCTGGAGAAGCGGTCTTCTGCTATTATGACGGCGCGGAGTTGCGTTCTGTGGGAGGCTCCCCACGGTTCCATGTCCTGCCGGATGAACTCACCCTGCCCTCGCTGTACGGGAGAAAGAACGGACCCCATGAGCTGCCGGCGGTGAAGGGGATCCCTGTCCCAGAGCAACCCGCTTCCGAGCCTTACGTGTTCCTGTCGCCTGCAATTGAGCCGGACGAACTGGGGCAACTGTCCCATTATCGTGTTCTTCATTTGCTCGGCGAGGGCGGCATGGGTCTGGTGTTCCTCGCGGAAGACATGCATCTGCGGCGGTCGGTGGCTCTCAAGGTGTTGAAGCCTGAAAAGGCGAAAGACTTCGTCGCCCGGCAGCGGTTTCTGCGCGAGGCTCGGGCGATGGCGGCCATCAACAACGAACACATCGTTACCATCTATGAGGTCGGGCAGGCCAATGACATACCCTTTTTCGCCATGGAGCTTTTGCAGGGTGTACCGCTCGACGTTTGGCTGGAACGGAAACCGGAGCCGGCACTGGATCAGGTGCTGGAACTCGCTCTGCAACTGACGGCTGGACTGGAGACAGCTCACAAGACCGGCCTCATCCATCGCGACATCAAACCGTCCAACATCTGGCTGGAGGAATCGAGCTGGCGAATCAAGATCCTCGATTTCGGGCTGGCCCGGCTTGCCCAGGACAACGCGGAACTGACCCAGGACGGCGACATCCTCGGCACACCGGCCTACATGGCCCCTGAGCAGGCCGACGGCGTGCAGGTGGATGAACGCTGTGACCTGTTCAGCATGGGGTGTGTTCTCTACGAATTGGCCACTGGAGAAAGGCCGTTTGCCGGCACATCCACGCTGGCCGTCATGAAGTCGGCGGCCCTGACCGACCCGACTCCGCTCTGCGAAATGAATCCGGCGCTGCCGCGGGCGTTCTCTGATCTGGTCATGCAGCTTCTGGCCAAAAATCCGGCGGACCGGCCGGCGTCGGCTACGGAGGTCCTCCGAACTCTCCAGGAGATGGCCAGCACCCTCACCCTGCCCTCTCCCCCGCGGCGGGGGGAGAGGGGTTGGGGTGAGGGGGGCCGGAGACGAGCTCCAGAAGAAACCAGAGGCCAGGAAGGAACCGCCATCCGGTTCTCGGCCAAAGTTGCCGTCGGCTACCCGTAAGAAAGGCCGGCATGCACTGCTCGCCGGCGGCCTGGCCGTCATCTTCTTTTTGGGCGCTTTCATGTCAACGCGTTCCTTGTTTTCTGCACGCAACACCGCCCCGGAGAGAAACGGTGCCAATGGGGACGCTTTGCCTTCTCCAGCCGATGTTCGTCCAGTCGTGAAAAGCAAAGAGGCCCCATTGGCACCGGCCAGTTCGGACTTCAGGGAACGCGAGCAGGCGAGCAAGAGGCTGGACGCGATTGGCCTGCCCGCCGAGGAGTATCGCTCCATCTTGCAGGAATACCAGAAGGCCCAGCAGGAGCTGATGAAGACCTATCGTGAGGCCAAAACCGACGAGGAGCAACGCAATGCGCTCACGAAATTGCAGCAGTCTGGCCCATTTGCGGAACGCCTGTTGCAATTGGCAGAGAAGCACTCCAAGGATCCGGTCTCCGTCGATGCGCTCACCTGGATCGTCACCCGCACAGGAGGCGGTCCGGAAGTCAACAAGCTCAAGGACCGGGCCATCGAGATGATTCTGGCGGATCACATCCAAAGCGACAAGCTCGGGAACCTCTGCACCGGCCTTGTCTATACCCATTCGGAGGCGAGCGAGAAACTGCTGCGGGCCATCCTCGACAAAAGCCCGCACCACGACGTGCAGGGCATGGCTTGCCTCAGTCTGGCAGAACAAATGAAAATCCGGTCCGAGAGCATGGCAGCAGCCAGGAAAGCCGACGCCGGCGAGCTTAGCCGCGAAGCCGAAAAACTCCTCGAACAAGTGGTCGACCAGTACGGAAATGTCAAACACGGCCAAACCACTTTGGCCGGCATGGCCAAGCCGTGGTTGTTCGAACTACGTTACCTCGCCGTTGGCATGACGCCCCCGGATATCGAAGGAGAAGACATTGACGGCAAGAAGTTCAAGCTGAGCGACTATCGAGGGAAGGTGGTGGTCCTTGACTTCTGGGGGAATTGGTGAGGCCCCTGCCGGGCCATGTACCCATACGAGCGGTCGCTCGTGAAACGACTGGAAGATAAGCCGTTTGCCCTCCTCGGAATTAACAGCGATCGGAACAAGGACGAACTGAAGAAGGTCATGGAAAAGGAACATATCATCTGGCGGTCCTGGTGGGACGGCGGCAGGACCGGCGGACCGATCGCCAGCACCTGGAACGTTCACGGCTGGCCGACCGTCTATGTCCTCGATCAGAAGGGGGTGATCCGGTACAAGAACGTCCGTGGGCCGGCAATGGACAAAGCGGTGGATGCACTGCTCAAACTTGACGTAAGTTCGACAAAATCGTAAATTCGCGATTGACGAGCTGTTCCCGCGCTGGCGCGATTGGTCGTTAACCGGGTCAGCCGATGATCACACAGGAGGAGAACAAAACATGGGTCGAACCTTCGTATTCGCCGTTGCCGGCAGTTTGCTGTTCGCTCTGCCGTGTTGGCAGACATTCCGTTGCCTCAAAACATCAAGTACATCGATCCACGCGTGTCTTTCCAGGGTATCGAGAAACAACCCGATTATGTCTTCCACCTGCGTTTCCTGACGTTTTACGGAGGTCCGGCCGGCACTCCGCATAGCCTGATCGAAGTCAAGGACTCCAATGCCTTCAACCTCAACGCCTCACGCCGGCTCGTCGATATGAAGCTGCTTGCGCTGGAGCGAAAGGAGTTCGACAAGCGGGCCAAGAACGATCCCTCGCTCAAATGGCTGACCGACAAGACCGAAGGCGTCCTCTGGGCGGACGTCAGCCCGCCTTCAACCACCGCCCCGGCCAACGTCAAGGAAGTGCCGGTGACGACCTACCAGGTCTCGCTCAAGGAAGGCAAGCTGACCGTCGAGTTGGCGCCGGACAAGAAGCGCAGCGAGGCGGCACCGGCTGGCCTCCTGCCGGCCTGGGTAGCTGGCCTCGGCATCACTACTTGCCTGGTGTGGTTGGGCCTCTGGTTGACGCGACGAGGTTAGCCACACCACGAACGTGTCGCGAACCACGGCGCCGCCCAGCACGCAAAGCTAAACAGGAACTGCACTTCCGGCAAACAACACTTCCATCGCTCATCTCCTGGAAAATCATCGTTGCCACACTGCCCGCGCGATGCCGCCAGCCAACAATCTGCAACTTATTGATAAATAAGCAGATGTGTCAAGAATGCCTCTGCCGCAAGATCTCGGTTTGTGGCAATATGTGGCAACGAAAACACAAGAATTCGCCGAGTTTCCGAAGCTTTTTGAGGTGGCCTCGGGCCAATTCGTGTACTTTCGGGAGTTTTGAGGGCAAATTCCGGGATGGGTCTGCATTTCCTTGGTTTTTACCGCGTCAAACCGTTGCCATTGGCCCTTGCGATGACCCTGTTCCGCAAGCAGAACAGGAACATCGAGGTTATCGCCCCAGGAACCGCAGCCGTTGCCAACCCGGATGGCTTTCACTGTGTCGCTCTTGCCAGCGCCAGACGCGGCTGCGGCAACGGACGTGGACTGCTGAGGAAGTGCAGCACCATGCGATTGATGAGCCAGGCTTTTTCCATTTGCGGCGCGTGACCACAGCGCGGTATCGAAACGAATTGGCAGTGCCGCAGCAGCCGGGCGGCCTCGGCTGCGTGTGCTGGATCAACGATGCGATCTTCTCGACCTATGATGAATAACGTCGGCTGCGTCACCTGGGCCAGCCGATCGCGGACGCAGTGGCCCATCGTGCCACGAATCGTACGCAGCAAACCTGCCCGCCAACGCCGGTTAGCGAATTGCCGGCGATAATACTCGACCATACCGCGATCCACCTGACTCGCATCGGCGAAGACGCTGTCGATCAGCGAACGCAGGTCGTTGCGGCGCACGCCCTCGACAATCGGCAAGCGTTCTTCGTCACCCATCCCCGATGGACAGAGCAGTACGATGCGGCTCACCTGCTCAGGGTAGCGCACGGCAAACTCGACCGCGACCTTTCCCCCCAGACTGCTGGCCACGAGATGATAGGGGGGAGTTTGCACGAACTCATCCAGGTAGAGTTGGAGCTGATCGACGAGATAGTCCACGTCGATCGGCAGCCTGTCGTCGATGCGCCGGTGCAAGGCGGCCCCGTCATAAACAAGGATATTGGGCAGATGAACGTCGAAGAAACGCCGCCAGAACTGCTGGTTGCGGAACCACGATTCGGCTTGCTCGGCCAGGCCGTTGATGAGGACCAACGGCTGCCTGCGGGCGTAACAACCCATCGTTCCCAAACTGAGTTTGGGAACGAGGTTGAATCGTTCCAGCCAATCACGCCATCTATCCATCATGGCTGCTGCTCCTTCCTGGAAAGGATGAAGGATGAAAAAGACACTGGCCCGAAGCGTTAGCGAGGGTAAAGCCTACCTCGCTTACGCTTCGGGCTAGTGACAACTCGTCTTGTCTGATTCATCCTTCATCCTTCATCCTTCATCCTTCTTTTGGTATACCTGACTTCAATACTTTCCGCCAGTGTTCTATAGAAAGGATGAAGGATGAAGGATGAAAGGATGAAAAAGACACTGGCCCGAAGCGTTAGCGAGGGTAGTTCCATTCAACACCGCGCCCAGCCAGCGACCGCGAACCAACCAATGATAACTGGCCAGACCGAAAACCGCCGCCACGACAAACACGATAGCGAACTTGATCGCTGCCGGTCCGTACACCTGTGCGAGCACGACCTGCATGATGCCGACAACGGGCAGATGGCAGAGATAAGTCCAGTAGGAAGCATCCGCCAGATAGCGCAGGGCAGGTTGTTCACGATTGAAGAAGCGCAGGAACAGCCCGAGGAAGCCAAACACCGAAAGCCAGGCGAACAGGGCGCCGGAAACAGCCAGGGCAATTCTCCCCGGGAAACCGAGGCCGGCGTCAAGATACTGCTGTAACAACAACCCGAAGACCAGCAGCACCGGCACCGACAGTAACAGGTAGACGATGGAAACCGAACCTCGGGTCGCGTACCGTTCCAGCAATGGCTGGTTGCCCGCGAGCCAGGAGCCGACGACAAAGAACAACCCATAGTATGCCAGGCGCGCCGGTTCAGGAACAAACGAGTTCCGGAAGCTGAGCACGGCCGCGGGGTCGATCCCAATAAGGACGGCCGCCGGCACGGACAACAACAGCGGACGCCAGAGCGAAGCGAGAAGCCTCTGTCGCCAGTTTCCTGGCTGCTGGAGGTCTGCGTAGCGTGCCTGCACTTTGTGAAAGTGACAGGCGGAAGAAGCAATACATCATGCACATCAAGAATAGGTACTCCAGGAACCAGAGGTGAGCCGGGCCGTAGAGATTGTCCTGGATGGCGGGGTCAAACTTCATCCGCCGGATATTTTCAAGGCTGCACGAGCCTGAAGACAACCAGCCGCAACACCAGACTCCGAAAGTCAGCGGCAAGATAATCGCGACGCCGGCCAGGAAAGGCACGAGCAGACGCTTGCCGCGTTGCCTGAGAAACTCCCTCGCTCCTCGGCGTTCGTAAAGCTGTGCCGAGAAGAACCCGGCGATAACAAAAAACAGCGGCAGCCGAAAACCGTGCAGCCACCAGAACAGCCAATCGAAGACGGCACTGCGGGAGCTGTCCTGCACGGCCCAGAGCAAGTCGGGCATGCGCTGTTCCATGTAGCTGATCGAGCTGTGCAACACGACGCCCAGCAGCATCGCTATGCCGCGGAGAGCATCGAGGGCGTGGAGACGCGTTGAGGGACGCGACCCGGACCTGGGGACAGCCATAAGCGAGGCCGTGGCGGTCCGGATGGAGCGTTTCGGCGGTGCGAGCGTCGGATTTGGCATCTTCATGCGCCTGAAGAGGTCCACTTCGTGTGGACATGTAACAAAACGAGCGGCAGTTGAGAATCAAGCCGGCATCTCATGCGCCGCCTCATAACACAACCTGTCCAGGAAGACTAGATGGACCGGATGGAACAGCCTGATGCCATGGACCGTTGTTTGAACTGGAAAGATGGGCGATGCAGGGCTTCCGCAATCGTCGTCATGCAAAGTACCCAGAGTCGATCAGTCGATTTCTTTGAGCGATGTCAGTATACTTGAGATCGTCTCATCTTTTCGCTTTTCGCCACCCGAGGTGCATTATGCCGAAAACGGCAATCAAGATCGGACCGAAGGATCACGGCCGGCGCATGAGTTTGGAGGATTTCGACCTGGCGGAGGTCCAGGAGGGGTATATCTACGAACTAGGCAGGGGGGTGATTGTCGTGTCTGACGTACCGAAGCGACGGCATCTTGTTCAGGTTGGCTCGGCCCGAAGCCAATTCGAAATATACAGGATCATACACCCAGGCCGAATCGACACGATTGCGAGCAGCGGCGAGTGCAAGTTACTCATCCCTCCTTACGAATCGGAACGGCACCCAGACGTAGCCGTTTACTTGCTCCCTCCAACAGATGACGAAAACCTCTGGGCCACGTGGATACCCGACCTTGCCATTGAAGTAGTCTCCCCTGGGTCGGAGCAGCGCGATTACGAAGAGAAGCCTCAAGAGTACCTTCGCTTCGGAGTGCGGGAGTACTGGATTCTGGACGCCGACAAGGAAGAGATGCTGGTTCATACTCGTTCCGGCAACAAATGGAAGAAGCGCGTAATTCGGTCTGGGGAAATGTATCGGCCGCGCTGGCTGCCGGGATTTGAGTTCGACTGCGGATTGGTGTTTGCGGCGGCGAGCAAGGTGGCTGAAGAAGGCGGTCGGTAGCCGGAAGGGACGGTCTCAGGCAGGTTGTGGTAAAACCTTTGTCTACCGTTGTGGTCCGTGAAAATGGTTCCTGCCACCGGCTGTCACCGGCTGTGCCTCGTGGTATACCCACGGGCACATGGCCTGTTCAGATCACCATTGTGACAAGCTTTATGGAATGACCCAATGCCAATCGAAGGCATTCCCGATCCGTCGCTTCACCGAATCTGCCGGCGATGCCGGAAGTGGTTCGAGCCGGACGAGGGATCTCTTATGCTTCCGGAGTCCACCGGTCCACTGGGTGCAATACAACGCCTGCGCGACGACCGTGAGTGGATCCGACGCCGATTTGCGCTTCCAATGCCAGCGCCGTACCAGAGTACGTCGAATGACGCAAGTAGTTCTCTGGTCCTTACTCCTGACACTACTGGCGACTGTATTGGTACTCGACTACGCTGGGGGGTCCTGCACGTTGAGTTTGCAATAACGTAAAGTTCAATTGCTGCACCTGACCGCGGCGGCATTACGGCCTCTCAAGGCATCACGCCTCACCAGCCGCCGGGGCAGGTGAGCAATACCGTTCGGCGCCAGAGAGGGGGGGGCCATGCTCGGATGGTTCAAGAAGAAGTCGCCCGCACCGAATGGCAGACTTCTCTGGGATCGATTCCCGAGCGAAGGCGGAGGAATTGTTCCGCCGGGGAGACCTTGAGAAACTGTTCCTGCGACCGCTGGAACTCGGTGGCCGAGGATCACCCGCTCAACACCCTTTACGTCCCTATAGGGACCGCGGCCATCAAGGCGAGTACCGACATGAATGTGATCGCGCCGCTGGCGGCGGAGGGGAAAGTAACGAAGTACAAAGCGATGCCTGAATACCAGGGCAACAGCGTCATCCCGATCGCGATCAAAATCGTAGCGTCCGACCCCGGTGAGTTCTCTATGACGATCAATATCTGGGGCGAGGGGCTTACCCGAGAGTGAAGTGCGGGACCAGGCATACACCTGGAAGAGTCGTGCCGAACCAGTTGCTGGCAATTGGCAATGGGGCAATGGGGACTTGCCTCTTGCTCCTTGCCCTCCCCCTGCCCAATCGCTCGCAACGATCCCATACTCTGTGATGCCACAAAGAAACTCAGCAAAGCACAACCTACCCTGCTTGCCCTTCGTGTCTCTTGGTATTCTTCGTGGATCACTCAACGGCCAAGAAGCAAAAGACTACTGCACGGCTGGTAATCCACATCAGCCAACATTCGTTGCAGGATTGCATTGCATCTCGTTCGTTTCGGGCAACGACCAGCAGGGGAAAGTGAAACGAATGGGCACGTGTGAAATGGAATGAAGCTTGCCGACGGCATTAAGAGGGTACGTATGCATGTCGCCCGTCGCAGCCGGTTTGGCTGCCGCACGAGCAAACACAAGCACGATAACGAGAATTGAGAAGACCAGTATCACCAACAACGCCAACCCCGCCAGCACAAAAACCCACCACAAGCCGGCCGATTCCCTGAGCCTTGGGCGGCGCAGCCGGCCGTTTGCGTTTTGGGGCAAGCGCGACCTTGGCGGCTGAACGCGATGATTTATTAGACTTGACGGCCGAGCTTACGGTTTTGGGCGCTGGCTTTTGGGGGAGCGCAGTATTGTCCGTCTTGGTCGATTCGGAGGCCTGGGCCTTGGTGGCAGCAGCAGGCCGAGGTTGCACGATGACTCTGGATGCCGATTTGGCCTTCGTGACAGGCGCGGTCACTTTCTGGGGTGCTGGTTGAGGTTCCTCGGGGACACCGACGGAGGCAGAGACTGTTACGCCCGGCTGGAGAACCACCGAAGGCGAGGAAGGGGGGGCGGAAGTCTGCTGGGGCGGTTTTGTCTGAGGTGCCGCGGAATCCGTGCCGGCTCGCGCTTGCAAGTCGGAACCGCGTGGAAGGCTTGCTGGCGGCTTCGACTTGGGAGTCCCGGAGGCCCCCTCACCCCTACCCCTCTCCCCCGCAGCGGGGGAGAGGGGTAGGGGTGAGGGGCCGGTAACCTGCCAGTTTTTCTGCGGTGTTGGCGTTTGTGACGTCTTGATTGCTGCTTTGGACGTTGCCAGTAGGGTGGGTGCCGCGACCACCCTACTTACTGCTGGACTGTAGCGAGGCATCTCTGTTTCGGGAGGCGGCGGAATTGGTGTTTGTATCCAAACGGTCAGAGCCTCGGCCACTTCTTGCGGTGTCTGGAAGCGTTGCGATCGGTCCTTGGCCATCATCTTCTCGATTATGGCCGTGATCTCTTCGGGAACATCCGAACGGAAGGTGCGGATGGGCTTGGGCTGGCGGGTCTGGTGCCAGATGAGCTTCTGCGCCACGTTGCCTTCACCGAATGGTGTGCGGCCCGTCAGGCAATAGTAGAAGGTGCCGCCCAGACTGTAGATGTCGGCACGGATATCGACGTTATGACTGTCCACGACCTGCTCGGGCGCCAGGTAGTCGGCGGTGCCGAGGACGTTCTCATCGTACTTCTTGGTGATGAGGTCTTGCTCGTCGTTGAAAAAGCGCGCCAGGCCCATGTCGAGCAGCTTGACGACGCCGGTGCGGTCCACAAGAATGTTGCCCGGCTTGATGTCGCGGTGGACCAGTCCCGCGACTCGATGAGCATGCTCCAGGCCAAGGGCCGATTGGCTGATGTAGTGAGCGGCACGCAGTGGATCGAGCGGGCCTGCCTTCTTGACGATGTCCTGGAGGCTGGAGCCGTCCACGTGCTCCATGACGAGGAAGTGAATCTTGTTTTCGTGGTCGATGTCGTAAGCGCGGACGATGTTGGGGTGATCGAGGGCGGCGACAGCGCGGGCCTCCCGGTAGAAGCGTTCCAGTGACGAGGCATCATCCACGCGCGAAGCGGGCAACACCTTGACGGCGACGCGCCGGCGCATGAGCGTGTGTTCGCACAGATAGACGCTGCCCATGCCGCCCGCGCCAAGCCGTTCGAGAATCTTGTACTTGCCGAGATGGAAGCGCCGCCATTTGCCGAGGAGGATCTGCTCGGCCTGAAAGCCGGTGAGGATGCCGTCGCGAATCATGAGGCCGGCAAGCTCCTTGGGAGCACTGGGCATCGCGGAGGCAGCGCGCAGCTTCGTTAAATAGGTGTCCAGTCGTTTCTCGTCGAGGACGCCTGTCTTGCGGACCAGCCCGATTAGGTCGTCTATCGTCGCAGGAGCCGGCATTGGCTTATCTCTTGTAGACGCGCGGGATGCCCGTGCCTTCTTACTTCTACATTACCAGCTATGGTATGGGCGCGGAAGGGGTTGGGCCAAGAAATTCTTGCGTCAACGGACACAACCGCCGCGCGCTCTCCAGCAATTGCTCGGCGTCGAACGGCTTGCGCAGGTAATCGTCCACGCCCAGCGACGCGGCGGAGGCCCGGTGCCGTTCGTCTTCGTCGGCGGTCACCATGATGACGCGCGGCACCGATTGCGTTCGGCTCTTGAGCTTTTCCAGCACGAAGAAACCGCTCCGCCCCGGCAACATCAGGTCCACCACGGCCAGATCGGGCGATTCCTGTTCGGCCAGAGTGAGACCGGCCTTCGCGTCCTGTGCAGTCAGAACACGATAGCCTTCCTTCTGAAGGACGGTCTTCATGACGGTGAGACTGATCAGATCGTCGTCCACAACCAGAACCGTTTTGGAGGCCGCCATGATAATGTACCTCAGTTATCAGTTCCGAGCCTGCAGCGTAAGCAAGGCAGCCCTTGCTTACGCTGCAGGCTCGGTTTGTTAGTGACTAATGACTTCGCGAAGCGCGGTTCGTTTTTCCGCGATCAGGGCGAGCAGCGCTTTCTGCGGATCGGCGAATTTCTTGATTCCTTCCGCCATGAGGACTTCTTCCATCCGGGCGATGTCAACCAGCAAGTCGATGTCCGCCAGGATCGGCGCGGCCGGGAGTTGATCGACCTGGCGGGTGAACGATCGGCCGCTGGCCTGGACCAACTCATTGGTCAAGGGCGGGTTGGTCTCGATGTCTGAGCCAGCAAAAGCCTCGACGTATTTCCAGGGCGGGTCCGCGGGTTTCTTGGTGCCGGTGCTGGCGAAGACGATCTCTTGCTGGAGCGGCAGCTCCTTGTCGGCCCAGAACAGCTGATTCAGCCGCCAGATGCTTTTGGCGTTGACGATGCCAACTTGCCCCTGGGCTTGCGGGGACAATCCAGGCACGTGCTTCTCGGTATAAACGTCCACGCGGCTGACGAAGATGCTGTAGACGGACTTGAAACCGTTCAACGAGCGCCGCCGCTGAGCGCCGCGCCAAATAGCATCGCGGGCAGCCACGTACTGCCGTGGTGAAAAAACCAGCGTGACGTTGATAGTTACTCCCGCGGCGGTCAGTTCTTCCAGAGCGTCCAGACCGGCGGGCGTGGCGGGGACCTTGATCATGCGATTGCCCTGGCCTAGACCCCACTGCTTGCCCAGCGCGATGTAGCGGCGTGTGCGTTCCTGAAGGGGCATGTTCAGACCCGGATCCTCCAGCAACGGGTCCAATTCGAAGCTGACGTAGCCGTCGTTGCCGTCAGTTGCTTCCCAGGCAGGGAGGAATACGTCCTGGGCGTCGTGGACCAGATGGTCGGTAAGACGCCAGGCGATGGTCTCATCGTTCAGGCCGTCGTCGAGGAACTGGGTAATGAGTTCATCGAAGCGCCCGGTCTTGATGATGTCGGCGATGATGATCGGATTGGACGTTGCCCCGGTCGCGCCCCAGGCCAGATTGCGAGCTACTTCATCGGAGTCGATGGAGTCCAGCCATAGTTTCGTTCCCGAAGCGATCAGTGATTGCAGCGGCTTGCTCATGATGTCCCTCCGTTAGCGGAATGAGCTGCTCGCCACCCGCATGGGCCGAGCTTCTCCTCGCCTATTATATATTCCGTACGTTCAAAAACTCATTGGCCACGGATGAAACACGTATGAAACACCGATAAGAGGCAGAAAGATTTGACATCTGGTCCGCCGCAGGCGATAATAGTTAGGAGACTAATCATTGGCTAATTGAGGCGACTGCACATGCCAGCTGCACAAGCAAGAGCGATGTCCGCCAAATCGGCCCGGCCGGTGGAGCCGGCCCTGCGCGAGTTCGTTCGCGTGGTCGGGCTGCTGGAACGGGTCATGCAACCCTATTTTGCCCGTTTCGGCATCAGCGGCTCGCAATGGGGCTTGCTGCGGACACTGTACCGCGCGGAGCAGGACGGGCAGCAACAACTGCGGCTGATGGACTTGAGTGAAAAATTGCTGGTTCGGCCGCCCAGTGTCAGCGGCGCGGTGGACCGTATGGAACGGGCTGGTCTGGTAATGCGCGGCCAGGCGCTGGCGGACCAGCGGGCCAAGCACGTCGGCCTGACGGCCAAGGGCCGCCAGCTTGTCCAGCGTGTGCTCGCGGTTCACGAAAAACAAATTGGTACGGTTCTTGCTGGACTAACCACGCAAGAACAAGCTGAATTTCATCGCCTGTTGACCAGGTTAGGCCGTCACCTGGAAGGGTTGCTGACGGAAAACTACGGCGCAAGCCTTGGTTAAGCGGGCGTTCTTAACGAGAGGGTGTTAACGAGGTAATTCCCATGAAGAAACATTGGAAGCTCTTTTTGGTTCTGGCCGTGGTGGTGGTCGTAGTCGGGGCAGCCGGCGTGCTAACTGCTTTCGTCTATGCCATTGGCAACAAGCCGCAGTTCCGCACGGCGACCGTCGAGCGCGGCGATCTGACCGGTACGATCAGTGCAACGGGTACCATCGAGCCGGTGGACACCATCGATATAGGTGCTCAGGTGGCGGGGATGATCAAGGAGCTGGGAATGGTCAAGGATCCCAAGTATCCCGACGATCCCAGCAAGACCATACCGGTCGATTACTGCACGGAGGTCGAGCCAGGCACGCTTCTGGCTCTTATCGATGATTCGCTCTATGCAGCAGCTGTGGCCAAGGCCGAGGCGGACGTGGCCCAGGCCAAAGCCAATCTCATTGCGATGAGATCCAAGCTGGAACAAACCAAGCGGGATTGGGATCGGGTTAAGGGGATGCGAGGGAAAGGTGTGCTTTCCGATTTCGATATCGACACAGCTCAAAACGCATTCGAGGCAGCTCAGGCCGCCATCCCCGGAGGTGAAGCAGCCATCGAGACAGCCAAGGCCGTGCTGAGACAGGCTGAAATCAACCTTGGCTACTGCACGATCAAATCGCCTGTCAAGGGCGTGATTATTGATCGGCGCGTGAACGTTGGGCAGACCGTCGTATCCAGTTTGAACGCTCCGAGTTTGTTCCTTCTGGCCAAGGATTTGACCAAGATTCAGATCTGGGCTTCGGTAAATGAGGCGGACATCGGCAAGGTCCGCAATGGGCAAAATGTCACCTTTGCGGTCGATGCTTACCCGAAAGATACGTTCAAGGGTACGGTGACCCAGGTTCGCCTCAACGCCACCAGCACACAGCAAGTGGTCACGTACACGGTTGTGGTCACTACCGACAACCCCGCCACGCCCGAATACCCCAACGGCAAGCTGCTGCCCTACTTGACGGCGAATTTGCAATTCATTGTCGCCACGCGTCAGAACGCCATGCTCGTGCCAACTGCTGCCCTGCGTTGGCGGCCGCAGCCACAGCAGGTCGCGCCGGCGGCGCGTGCAGCGTATGCCAAGTCGAGTACACAGCGTGGCGCCAAACCGCTGGCCGGGACAGGTCAGGAAAAGGACAAGACCGAGCGCGGCACTGTCTGGGTGTTGGAAAACGGCTATGTGCGGCCTGTCAGGGTCGAGATCGACGTGACGGACGGCACCAATACCCAGATCATTGACAAGGAAGGCCTTTTGCCGGAGCACACAGTTGTGGTTACCGGTGGGGTACAGCAGGACAGCGGAGGTGGGGGTACGACGAACCCATTCGCGGCGCAGCCTTTCGGGCCGAAGAAGCAGTAGCAGCAAGGTGAGTAGTGAGTAGTGGTGCGAACTATTTTACAACTCGCCGCTCACCACACGGCGGGGATAAACCCCGCCGCTCGCCGGAAATGTTAATGAGGGTACCATGGAACTGATCAGGCTCCGGGACATTGAGAAGACATACTACCTTGGGGAGATAGATGTGCCGGTGCTCAAAGGCATCTCGCTGAAGATCGACCGGGGCGAGATGGTTGCGCTCATGGGCGTCTCCGGCTCGGGCAAGACCACGCTCATGAACATCCTCGGCTGTCTCGACCGGCCGACTTCGGGTGAATACTGGCTGGACGGGGAGCTGATCTCCAGCATGTCGGCGGATGAGCGGGCCATGATTCGCAACCGCAAGATCGGCTTCGTTTTTCAAAGTTTCAACCTGCTGGCGCGCACCAGCGCTCTGGACAACGTCATCATGCCGTTGACGTACACGGCGCAAGACCTGTCTGACCAGGAGGGTCGCGCGCGCGCCATGAAAGTGCTTGAACTAGTTGGTCTGGGGGACCGCTTTCATCACGAGCCGTCGCAGTTGTCCGGCGGCCAGCAGCAGCGCGTCGCCATCGCCCGCGCCCTGGTCAACCATCCGCCTCTGCTGTTCGCCGACGAGCCGACGGGCAATCTCGACTCGCGCACCAGTGTGGAAATCCTGCAAATGTTCCAGGAGCTGAACGCCAAGGAAGGGATCACCATCATCCTGGTGACGCACGACCCCGGCGTGGCCAGCCACGCCAAGCGAACCATCCACATCAAGGACGGTCTCATTGTTGAAGGTGCGGAGAAGGGTGACGGCCATGATACCTACGCACCCAAGCACCGCAAGGAAATGGCAAGCGCCGCCGTACTGGAGGTAATACAAGCATGAAATATTTCTTTCGCATCGTGCGCACTGCCTTGCGTGCCTTGAGCCGTAACAAGATGCGTTCCGGCTTGACGGCACTCGGGATTGTCATCGGCATTTTCTCGGTTATTGCCATGATGGAACTCGGCCGCGGTTCCTCCACAAAAATGAAACAAACGATTGCCAGCATGGGCGCCAATACGATCATGATCTTCCCGGGCGCTGCGGCCAGCGGCGGGGCCAGCTTCGGCGGCGGCAGCGCGATGACGCTCACGCCGAAAGACGCCGACGCCATCATGGACCCCAGCCGTTGTCCGTCGCTGGACGCGGTGGCCCCCGTGGTGAGGGTAAAGACCCAGGTGGTCTACGGCAACCGGAACTGGGTGCCCATGACGATTTACGGCACCACGCCAGCGTTCCTCATCATACGCGACTGGGATAATTTGGATCAGGGTCGGTGCTTTGACGAAGGTGAAGTGAACCAAGAGGCCAATGTTTGTATCCTGGGTCAGACCCTGGTACGGGAACTGTTTCAGGGCGAATCGCCGATTGGTCAAACCGTGCGCGTGCAGAACAAGCCCTTGATGGTGATCGGTGTCCTCAGCAAGAAGGGCGCCAACATGATGGGGAGCGACCAGGACGATATCCTGCTGGCTCCGTGGACGACGATCAAGCTCAAGATTGCCGGCTCGTCGGCGATGACCGCCAACCAGAGCGCCGCGGCAGCAGCCGCCGACACCACGCAGCAGGTCAACACCTTGAACCGGCCCTACCCCAACACCACGGGGCAGGCCGGCCTGTACCCGCAGCCATCGGCTACGCAGGCGGCGGACACGCCGCAACTCAATCGCATCACCAATGTCGACCAGATCCTTGCCCGCGCCCGATCCACGGAAGAAATCACGCCAGCCATGCAGCAAATCACTGATCTGTTGCACGAACGGCACCACATCCGGGCTGACCAGCTGGATGACTTCAACCTTCGTGACATGACGGAGATAACCAAAACTCAGAGTTCAGTTACCGACTTTATGGGCACTTTGCTCCTGTTTGTCGCCATGGCCTCACTTCTGGTCGGCGGCGTCGGCATCATGAACATCATGCTTGTGTCGGTCACCGAGCGGACGCGCGAGATCGGGCTGCGCATGGCCGTGGGCGCGCGCGGCAGGGACATCTTGCGCCAATTCCTGATCGAGGCCGTCGTCCTCTGCGTCCTTGGCGGCCTGACGGGAATTGTCCTGGGAGAATTAGGTTCCTGGGGAATGCGGAGGTTACTGAACTGGGCGACGGAACTCTCGCTACCGGCCATCATCGCGTCGGTGGGCGTCGCCACGATCGTTGGCATAGTTTTTGGCTATTATCCGGCCTGGAAGGCATCAAGGTTGGACCCGATCGAAGCATTGCGCTATGAGTGAAAGTAATGAACCCCATCACCCGGCAGCTTACGCTGCTCGGCTCGCCTGTCAAATCAAGTGTCTTGCGAACACCATTTCCGTCGTGAACGTAGCTAAAGTGAGGCTACTTCTTGAAATAAGTGAACCTTTTCATAGAGTTAACTCGTCTAGTAGATGAGACTTGCTTAACTCGACGAGGCGGGCTTGGCTCGCCATGAGGCTATTTCGCTTCACTCTGGTACCTCACCTTGACTGCGCAAGCCCTGGGCGAAAGAGCACAGCATCCAAAACAAGGTCACCCAATTGTCCAAACGGGAATTGATACGGATGTACACTCTGTCCTCTCGGGTTTTTTAGGCGACACGGGAGCCAAGCCGGTAGAATGTGGATTGGAGCAATCGGAACAGGTATGATGAGAAGATCGATGAAACAGAATAGTGAACAAATGCGAATCAACAAGCGGAGCTACCACGGTAATGGCTTCGAGGGGGCAGATCTGCGCGATTTCCTGAATGGTGAGCAAGATTCGGACCACGGCGTCTTGCACGAGACAGAACATATTACGCCGGCTGATGTTCCGGAAAAGCACGGCGGTCCCGGCGCGGACGATGCCCTGGGTCTGTATCTCAAGCAAATGGGGGCGATTGCCCTGCTCAGCCGTGACAAGGAGATCGCAGTCGCCAGCCGCCTGGAGATATTGCGCGGCGCTATCGCCATGCCGCGCTCTCCAACTGGCGCGTCCTCGCTCATGTGGTCGAGACTTTCGAGCGCGTACAGGCTGGTCGAGCATCCCTGGACCGAACCATCGATGTGGTGCCCAGTCTGGGCTTGAACAGCCAGCAGATTGGGGCTCGGCTGTCGGGCCACCTGGCAAAGCTCCGCCGCCTCATCCGCGAGGCAAACGTGGAATTCCGGCAGATGCTTCGCGCCCGCACTTCGACGCTGCAAAGGCAACGTCTGCGCCGGGCCTGGTGCCGGCGTCTGCGCCGGGCCGTCCGCCTCGCCGAGGAACTGTCGCCGCGCACGGAACTCGTCGATCAGTGGTCGGAGGGACTGCGTCAAGAAGCCCACCGCATGGAGGAGCTAGCCCAGCAGATTGACAAACCGCACCGCTCCGTCGCTGCCCGCATCCTGCTGGCACGGCAAAAGAGTGAGCTTCGCGACCTGATGCAGCGTCTCCAGGTCACGCCGGAGGAACTATCCAGGCTGGTCCTGGTGGTTCAGCAGCGGCGCCGCGTCTTCCTGCAAGCCCGCAGCGGGCTTGCGGAGGCCAATCTGCGCCTGGTCATTTCCATCGCCAAGCGCTATCGCGGCCGCGGGCTGGCGTTTGCCGACCTGATACAGGAAGGCAACGGCGGCCTGATGCGGGCGGTGGACAAGTACGATCATCGCCTCGGCTTCAAGTTCGGCACCTATGCCACCTGGTGGATTCGTCAGGCCATCACCCGCGCCCTGGCCGATTTCTCCCGGACCGTGCGCGTGCCGTGCCATCAGGTGAGCATGCTGATGGCCATCGAACAGATGCGTGGCTCACTCACCATCGAGTATGGCCGCGAGCCAACGCCGGAGGAAGTTGCCGAGGCCCTGGACATCACCCCCGATGAAATCAGGACGCTCCAGGTCGTTGGCCACCAGCCGCTGAGTCTGGACGAGCTGCGCGGCGGCAATGACGAAGGCACCTTGCAGGATTATCTGTCCGACGTGGAAACGGCCGACCCGACGGAAGAGGTTGAGCACGCCCTGCTCAAGGACCGTGTCTCCGAGGTGCTGCGTTGCCTGGCGCCGCGCGACCGGCGCGTCATCGAGCTGCGCTACGGCCTGCTCGACGGTCAGGCGCGCACGCTCGATGAAGTGGCGCGCATTTTCGGCATCACCCGCGAGCGCGTCCGCCAGATCGAGAGCAGAGGCTTGCTCAAACTGCGCCAGTTCGGTCGCGGCGACTGCCTTGCCAAGTTCACGGAAGTGGCGTGAAGTGTATTACCCGTTCGGATTATCCAGCAACTCTTGCAGCCGCGCACCTAGTTCCGCCGGAAAGCGCTGGGGCCACGATGCGTCGATCAGGCCGATTTCCAGCATGTCACGCAGGTGGACCTCGATCCTTGTCGCCGAAACGCCGTAAGTTTCATCTGTACCAGTGCCTGAAGGCTCAACACCTGAAAGGAACTAGCTAGCTCGGCTTCCGTAACGTCTGGCGCGGGGAGAGGATCCTCCCGCCGCACTTTCTCACCGGCGAAAATGATATGGACTGCATCCCGCGCCTTGGCATGTGGCCCGTCGAGGAACATGTCGATGCTCGCCGCGTGACGATAGATAAAACCGGCCTGTGCCAGCGCGGCCCTGGCGGCATCGAAGTCGGCACGGCGGAGCAGCAGGTCCACGTCCCGTGTGTTTCGCACTGCCGATTCATCGACGCGCGACACCTGAGCTGCCACGGCGTTGCCGCCGATCACTGCGTAAGGAACACCCGCCTTTTCCAGCGCAGACGTTGCCCGCAACAATCTTTCACGCACCTTCTCCACAGCGCGAATCATCCTTTCCCAGGAAACCTCACCGAGGGGTGGACCTGTCATGCTCACATTGTACCCACTGGTTCTCATACTGTCCCGCTGGTACGCCGAAGAGCTGCCCCATAGAATCGACCAATATGAAAGCTATCGTCATCATCGCACGCGGCTTGCATCTGGGCTACGTCGGCTGTTACGGCAACGAGTGGATCGAAACGGCGACCCTGGATCACCTGGCTTCCGAAGGAATCGTCTTCGATCAACATTACGCCGACTGTCCCGACAGCGCCGGCGTGCGCCGTTGCTGGCGAACCGGACGCTATCACTTCCCGATTCTTGACGGTGAAACAGAACCGACTGGCCTTCAAGAGAGTGACCTTGTTTCCTTGTTAGGCGGGCGAAACATCAGCACTTTCCTCGTGGTGGACAGCAGCCGGCCCGCAGCGGAAGAGTTCACCGCCGGCTGGGACAATGTGATCCGGGTCGCCGCCGTCGCCAGAAAGGGAACGCCGCTGGAACGCACGCTTGAGGCGGCTTGCAAGGCTCTTGACAGACTGAAGATACAAGCCGACTGGCTGCTGTGGATCGATCTGGCCACGCTGGTGCCGCCGTGGGAAGTGCCGGATGCGCACCTGGACGCGTACTTCCAGGAAGAAGATCACGAGGAAGATGATGAGGAAGAAGACGAGGAAGGGTTAACAGAGCCGGAGGAAGAGGCGCTGACGCCTTTGCTCGATCCTCAACCTGGATTCCTCGCGCCTGACGATGACACGACCTTTCTCCGCCTGCAAAACAGTTACGCGGCCGCCGTCAGCCACCTCGATGCCGGGCTTGGCTTGCTCCGGCAGGAACTGCAAAACCGTGGATTGCTCGAAGATGTGTTGCTTATTGTCACGACCGATCGCGGCGAGGCGCTCGGCGAACACGGCATGGTCGGCGACTATTGTCCCTGGTTGCACGAAGAACTCGTCCATCTGCCTCTGTTCATCCGTCTGCCCGGCGGTGCTGACGCCGGTCTTCGCATCGCCGCCTTGACGCAATCGGTTGACCTGATGCCGACGCTACTCGACTGGTTTGCGCTCCCGGTTTCCACTACCGTTCACGGCCACAGCCTGCTTCCACTTGTCCGCGGCGAGGTTCAGCAGGTTCGTTCCCATGCTTCTTCCGGCTTGCGCATCAGCGAAACCGTCGAATATGCTTTGCGCACCAAAGAATGGGCCTTCCTTCTACCCATGCAATTCGCGGTCGATGATCGCCCCCGCCCGCCACAACTTTTCGTCAAGCCCGACGACCGCTGGGAAGTGAACGATGTCCTGAAGCACAATCTGGAGGTGGCCGAACTGCTGGAGCGGACGCTGCGGGAGTTTGTTGGAGTGACAAGGTGACAGGACCATCATCTACCCTGATACTCCGGTAAATGGGGACTGATCCCGGCCCCCCTGACCCCGGCCCCGGCCTTGACACCGAAAAGCGGCTATTCACCAGCTCCACGCACGCGCCAGACCCGATAGAGGCCGTCATCATATTCCTTGATCAGATCGTCGCAGCGAATGTTCTGGTCCGCGGTCGTGATGATGTGAGTGATGCCTCGGGTCCGCAATTTAGCGGCGATGCTGTCCTGATTCCAATCCTGTTTACTGTACACTTCCGCGCACCACTGTAGTCGATCGTGCCACTCCTTCACCTCACTATCCTTGTACGGAATCGACTTGAAATCGACGTAGATCGGTGCCCCCGTACTCAGGCGGAACGATTGGAAGTCGACGAGGTTTGGGATGCTGACTGGCAGCAAGTAAACATCTTCACGCTGCTTGAATTTCTTGACATGCTCGAGCACGTCAGTCTCGTTCGGGTTGGAGCGGTAGCGCAACCCGCGGTTCATGATGACAATTCCACTCGTAGCCAGGGCCGCAATCACCGCTCCGCAGCCAATCTGGATCGCCAGCTTGTGCCGGATTGTACGCCGGTCCAGCATGGCTGCCAGGCCCTGAACAATCCTGGTCAAAATAACTGTTGTGGCAAGGGGGACCAGGATCACCGACGTGCGCCACGGGAACAGGAGCGCCAGCACGTCACTATGGGTTACAACCTGGACCAGCGTCAGCAAGACCGAAAGCACAAAGACGACCGCGAGTATCGGCATGAGTCTGTGGCCACGTGCCAGCCAGAGCGCGACGGCGATCCAGGCAATTTGCAAGGCTGCAATGACATCAAACCACTCAGCCGGATCGGCGTGACCCGGAATGCGCAAGTGAGCGAGCAGATGCTGGGCCTTTGCCTGCGCATCGGCCGACGAGGGCGCGAATTGAAGGCCGGTATAGATCACGACGGGAGACACGAGGAGCAGTGCCAATGCACCCAGCAGCAGGGCGGTCTGGAGGTTCCTCTCACGATAACACCTATACATGTAGGAAATGATGAAGAAGGCGGCGGCGGGGAGATAGGTCGCATGGAGGATCGCTCCGAGACACACAAGCGCCGCCGCCGTAAATGGCCGGCCGCGCAGGAAAATCGGCACGGAAGCAATGAGAAACACGCCCGCAACCGAGGGCTGCAACCCGAAGCCGAGCGTGTACTGATTGGCGACTCCGGCTTGAAGATACCAGGGGTAATCAACTTCGAGCCAAAGCCTGGAAAGCGACCGGAACACCTCCGCATGGACCGCGACGAACAGCGCGATGAAGCACATCCTGGCCGACCGGTTCGCCTGGCCGTTTGTGTGTACGTCAAAGAGACTTAACATGCTGCGAAAATAGACGCCCAGAATGAGGATGTAATAGACGTAGAAGAAGCTCGGGTGAAGGCAGCGATACGTGAAGGCGACGATCCAGGTGAACAGCGGCGTTGGGTCGGTCGTGTTGGCGAGCCAGTCACGGTCGAGGTTGCCGTATCCGGCCTGGGCCAGACCGTGCAGGAAATACTGATTCTGGTTGGAGTAATAGAGCGGCGCCTGGGTATAGGCCAGGGCGAAGATGAATGCCCAGAATAGGAACAGGATCATCTCCCGCAGCGCGTGGACGACGACCTCCGAACGGGATGCCATAGTTGATCTCTGTGCTTCCCCATCACTCATCACTCATCACTTCTTCAATACTGCCAGTGCAGCCCGAAGTTGATCCCTTGGCGCCGAAAAGCTGCTGCCGTGGAAGGCGAAGGCCGGCGTTTGAACAATGTAGCTGCAGTTCATAGCCTTCTCCTGCGCAGGTGCGGTTGTGTCTCTATTGTAGATGACTGTGGTGGGCCAGGCGACCCTAATTCCACTTGCAAGCTGGACTGCGAAGAGGACATGTGGATGGCAGCGACCATCGAGTGATCGTAGCGTGAACACGATGCTGGGCCTGTTCATACCGGCGATTGTGACGCCTTTGGAATTACTCGGAGAGAGCGATGAATCAGAACAAAAGTGATCCACCTATCGACTCACTGGTCTGGATTCAAGTGGTAGTAGGGGATGACTTGTCCTGCGACACGCCACTGCTTTCCCTGTTGCAAGGCCACGCCCGCAACTTTCAAGCCCTCAAATTGATCGAGAGTCCAATCCATCTTTTCCGTGAAAATCGGACACTTCCCGCCGAACGCGACAGGTACAGCTGACCAAGGCAAGTCTTAAAGTCTGGTTGCAAAATAGTTTAGGCCTGCCCCAAAATAGAGATTTTGTACCCGAGTCTCTATCCAGCTCGAGGCAGGCCATGTTTCCATCACGACCAAAGGTCAAACACTCCTACGTCCGTAATGCCCCCAAGAAAGCTCCTTGTCCCCGCTGCGGCAAGTTCGGCCGTCGCAAAGATACCCACGAACGCACCATCACGGGCATTGACTACGGCTGCATTGTGATGATCCATCTTACCGTAGGCGAGTATCGAGCACGCTGTTCTTGTTGTACCACGTTTCGTACTCAAGTCGATGGCATTGAACCCAGGGCCAAGTATACCAATGACGTTCGTGAGGCGGTACTCAATCGTTTGCTGGAGGATCATATGAGCCTGGAACTGATCCTGGCTGCCATGGAACGGGACTTCTGCCTGAATCTGTCCACCGGCTTCATTTATGATTGCATCCATTGGAAATGCCGACAACTCGACATGGCTCAGTACCGCGCTTGGACCCTGCAACAGTTCTCCGGAACGTTGTGTGTCGATGAAATTCACCTGGGCGACATGACGCTGTTGCTGGCCACCGATCCGCTCCACAACTTCCCGGTGGCCTTCGCCCTCGTCAGCCGCAACGATCAGGACCATATGCGGCGCTTTCTCCGCCAGTTGGCCGAGCACGGCTTGGCTCCGCGTGTTGTCGTCACCGATGGCTCAAACCTGTATCCGGCCGTCCTGGCCGAAATCTGGCCCCAGGCCGAACATCAATTGTGTATTTTCCACGTCCTGAAAGACCTCAACAAGTGCGTTCAGGACGCTGTACGCAGGCTGCGCAAACAGTTGAACCGGCGTGCCGGCCGTCGGCCCCAGCGGCGTGGCAGACCCCGCAAAGACCGAGCGGCCGCGCAGCGGCGGCGGCAGACACTCAAACAGCAGTCCGCCTTTATCTTTCGACATCGGCACTTGGTCACCACACGGTCGGATCGCTTGACTGAACAGAACCGTGCGGACTTGCAGCAGATGATCGACTGGCTGCCGGAGTTGGCGGTTCTGCGCCAGTTCGTCGATCAGGTGCATAAGCTGTTCGAACACGCTCAGACGTTGGAGCAGGCGCGCTATCGTTTCCAGGAACTGCACCGTGTCACAGCGTTTGCTGCTGATCCCGACTTGGCTCGCGCTTTTGGAGCAACTAACCCCGGCCAAGTTCGAGAAGATGATAGCGTTCTTGCGAAGTCCCCTGGGACAACGGGTGCGGACCAACAATCACGTGGAACGGCTCAACCGCAAAATACGGCACTACGAGAAGGTGCGCTACCGCTGGCGAACGCCGCAGGCGGTGGTACGTTTCGTCATCTTGGTCATTGATCGGATGTGGCGGCGCCGGCGGCCAAGGTTGAGGATCGTTCCACCGTCTCCAGTCACGGCTGCCGCTGCAACTATGATCGCTGGGGCGAAGGAACCCACGACGCCCGATCTTAAGCAACTCGCCGTGGAGGTGGCAGCATGAATGGGCAGGGAAATAGTCGCGATCAGCGAGAAGTGTCGAAAATCGCGTCCTGGCGAGCTTGAAAACCTATCAATCTTCTTCATCCGCCTCGACCTTCGCCTTGCTCACGATCTGCTGCTGCACGTTGCCCGGCACCGTGTCGTAGTGGCTGAACTCCATCGTGTACGAACCCTGGCCCTGCGTGATGCTGCCAAGCTGAGCCGCGTAGCGCGTCACTTCCGCCAGCGGCGCTCTCGCCATGATGACGGCCAGATCGCCCGGCAAGCTGTCCTGGTTCTCGATGCGTGCCCGCTTAGTGTTCAGGTCGCCGAGGATGGCACCGGTGTATTTCGACGGCACCGTAACTTCCAGGTTGACGATTGGCTCGAGCAAGACGGGCCGTGCCGCCAGGAAGCCTTTCTTGAAGGCCATGCGCCCGGCTGTCTTGAAAGCCTGTTCGGAGCTGTCCACGGGATGGTCCTTGCCAAAGTAGATCTCGACGGCCACGTCTTGCATGCGGTACCCGGCCAGCGCTCCCCGTTCTAGCAGTTCCTTGCAACCTTTCTCGACCGCCGGCATGAACTGATTGGGGATGGTGCCACCGACGATGTGGTCGATGAAAGCGAAGTTGAATTCCGGCACGTAGTGGACCGAGCGCATCTTCTCGAACCTCGTCTTGTTGGCGAACTGCTCGGTCAGTTGTTCCTCGGTATGAATGTCGCGCGGTACCGGATAAACGCGCAGATGGACCTCGCCGAACTGGCCGCGGCCGCCGGTCTGTTTCTTGTGCCGATAGTCGGCCTCGGCTGGGGCGGTCACCGTCTCACGGTAAGGAATTTTCGGTTCCTTGGTTATCACTTCCAGATCGAAACGCCGCTTGAGCCGGTGCTGAACAACGTCAAGGTGAAGCTGGCTCATGCCGGTGATGACCAGTTCCTTGGTCTGGTTGTCGCGGGTGATCAGGAAGGTGGGATCCTCATCCGCGATCTTCTGAAGGCTGCCGGAGATCTTTTGCTCGTCGCCACGTGCTTTGGGTTCGACCGCCAACCCGAACATGGGAGTGGGGAACTTCAATTTCGGCAGTTTCGGTGCGGTGGCGCTGCTGGCCACGCTGTCGCTGATGTGCAGGTCTTCCACCTTGGCCACGGCCACGATGTCGCCGACAATGGCTTCCGGCACCGGTTTCTGCTGCTTGCCTTGCATTTGCACCAGGCCGCCGGTGCGCGACGATTTGCCGGTGCGGAGGTTGACCAGCGGCTGCTCGGCTGTGATCTTCCCGGAATAGACGCGGAAGAAGCTCAGGTTGCCGACGAACTTGTCGCTGCAGCGCCTTGAACACCTGCCCGACAAACTCGCCCGATTCGCTCGGCTCCAGCGTTACCTCCGTCACATCGTCGCCCTGGCCTGTGGTGGCCGTGCGCTTCTTGCCCTGGACCGGGGATAGGGCAAAGCTGACAATCGCCTCCAGCAATTCGCTGGTGCCGATGTCTTTTCTCGCCGACGTGCAGAAGATCGGGATGAGCGTCCCGGCGGCAAGGGCCTTCGGGAGCACGGCGGTCAGCTCTTCCGGAGTGACGCTGCCTTCCATGAGGTACTTTTCCATGAGTGCGTCGTCACACTCGACCACGGCGTCCACCAATTTGGAACGTGCCGCCGGCAAATCCACAGTACACCCGGCCGGCACCTTGTCGGGTGAATTGAGCACGCTGACCACGCCGCTGAATTGTGCTCCCTGCCCAATCGGAGCGTTGAACAACACGCAGCCCTTGCCGAAGCTCTCCTGAATGGCCTGGATCAATTCGTTGAACTTGATGTTGTCGGCGTCCATCTTGTTGATGACCAGCATGCGTCCCAGGCCGCGCTTGCCGGCCTCATTGAACATGCGCCGGGTGTTCACCTCGATGCCGTTGGGAGCGGAGACGACGACGATCGCCGTCTCGACGGCACTGAGCGCCTCCAGCGCGGCACCGACGAAATCGGGGTAGCCGGGAGCATCGAGGATGTGAACCTTCTTCCCCTTGTGTTCCAGGACCAGCAAACTGGTATCAATCGAGTTGTGCCTTTTCTTTTCTTCCTCGTCGTAGTCGGAAACGCTGGTGCCGTCGTCCACGCTGCCGCGGCGGTCCACCGTCTTGGCCTGAAACAAAAGGTCATCGGCCAACGAGGTCTTGCCCGCTGCTCCATGTCCCACCAGGGCGATATTGCGAATGTCTTCCACACGATACTTGGCCATGCAGGTCTCCTAACTAATGATGAAGGATGAAGGATGAAGGATGAAGGATGAAACAGGACGGCCTCTTTTTCATCCTTCATCCTTCATCTTTTTTTATAGCGATGGCCGCGGCCAAATCCAGGCGACCTTCGTACAAAGCTCTGCCTATGATACAGCCGGCCAGGCGCAGTTTCGTCAAGCGCCGGACATCTTCCAATGTCGTGACGCCCCCCGAGGCGATGACGGGCAGCGTGATCGCGGCTGCAAGTTCCGCCAGCGCATCCAGGTTTGGCCCGGTCAGCATGCCGTCGCGGCCGATGTCAGTATAGACGATCGCTGCCAGCGGCCAACCTTCGCAGCGCCGAGCGAGGTCGAGCGCCGAGCATTCCGATACTTGCAACCAGCCGTCGGTCGCGACTTTCCCGCCTTTCGCATCCAGCCCCAGGACGACCTTGCCGGGATAGCGGCGACATACACCCTCCAGCCAGGCCGGGTCGTGCAAGGCCCGCGTGCCCAGAACCACTCGCGCCACGCCCCAGCTTAGCGCCTCGACGATCTGTTCTTCGGTTCGCAGCCCTCCGCCCAGTTGGCAGGGAACCGGAACCGCTTCCACGATGCGCCGAATGCCGGCTCCGTTGACGGGCCGGCCCTGCTTGGCGCCGTCCAGGTCCACTATATGAAGGTACTTCGCTCCCTGCTCTACCCAGCGGCGCGCCATGGCGGCGGGATCAGCGCCGAAGATCGTTTCCTGATGATAGTCACCCTGACGCAGCCGTACACACTGGCCGCCGCGCAGGTCAATGGCTGGATAAATGAGCACGCTCGCACCCTTGCGAAAGAAGACGCCGCGGTTCGAGCGGTCAGAAACCCGGTTTCTTCCGAGAAACCGGGTTTCTCGCCGCACGAAGCAGAAATGAAAGTCTATTGAAAGGCGAGCGATTTGTGAAGGATCAAAGAAGTTGCAACCTGCAAGCAACTATTCCTTGTCCGGATCGATACCCAAGGCGCGCAAGCGTTCGGCCAGATGTTCGGCGCGTTGTTTTTCCTGGTTGGCGCGTTGTTTTTCCTGGTTGGCGCGTTGTCTTTCCTGCTCCGCAATCTCATGCCCTGTCGGGAGCAACCGCCCTTTGTTGTCGTACCACCGCATCCACGGCAATTCGGTGCAAGCGTACTTTCCGTGCCAAATGCCTAACTCGACTCCCAACCCGGGGATGGGATAATTCCCGCGCTCGTTGGCAGGATACAACTTGAAATGGCCCTTGACCCGTTTGTACATTTCGATCCGTCCAGGATCGACCTCGTAGATCCCATAGAAAACAGGCTGGATTTCGTGTTCGTAAATCCAGAACTTGCCCGTTTCGGGGGTACGATCGCGCTCCTCACTGCCGTCGCCGGAAACGTATTCGAGGACGATATAGGGCCGTTTCAATTCCTTCCACATTACATAAGAGCGACGCGGACCTCCCTTGATTGCCAGACGCGGCACGCCGGGCACGTAGTACCAATCCGGCGCCACCGCGCCCCGCTCCGGAGGAACCACATGGGGACGCCAGTAAATCCCCGAGTTCTGCCCGATGGCAAACATCTCATCCGGATACAACCGCAGCAACACTGGCTCGATGGCATCCGTCAAGAGGATGCTCTGGGGAAGTTCCTGAAAGTTTTCCACGAAGGCACCATCCGAATCGGGTAATTGGGTGTGGTCGGGCAAGTCCAGTGATGTTGGGGTAGGAGACAATATGGCCGACATTGATGCTTCTCCTCATTTCGGCTGCGCCTCTCGTTCCCACGGAGGACCGTGGGAACGAGGTTTCTGTGAATTGTTGCACATTTACGCTGCGCAATCAAGAGAACAAATTGGTATCATAACCGAGTGAAGGAGGAGTAGAAAAGTGAAGAGCTTCATTCCATTTCTGATCGGGGCGGCAGCCATTGTTGGAGCTGCCTGCATATGCGAAAGTTTATGGGCGGACGACAATACGAAACCTGAAAAGAAGCCGCAGGAGGGCGTAAAGCAGATCACCAACTCCATCGGCATGAAGCTCGTCCTGATTCCGGCGGGGAAGTTCGTCATGGGTTCGCCCAAGGATGAGAAAGACCGTGATGAGGATGAGGCCCAGCATGAAGTGGAGATCACGAAGCCGTTTTACCTGGGCACGTACACGGTGACTTTGGGTCAGTTCCGGGCCTTTGTCAAGGACGCCGGTACCCAGACGGCAGCAGAGAAAGACGGGCAAGGAGGCTGGGGTTACAACGCAGAGACCAAGAAGTTTGAAGGCCGCCAGCCGCACTACAACTGGAAGAACCCCGGTTTCGAGCAGACGGACGACCACCCTGTGGCAAACGTGACCTGGAACGACGCCGTGGCCTTCTGCGACTGGTTGAGCAAGAAAGAAGGCAAGAAATACCGCCTGCCCACCGAGGCCGAGTGGGAGTATAGCTGCCGGGCAGGAACCAAGTCGCGCTTCTACAGTGGCGATGACGACGACAGTCTGAAAGCGGTGGCCAACATTGCGGATGCCTCTTTCAAGGAGAAGTACCCGGAGGGTGATTGGGCGGCATCATGGGATGACGGTTATCCCTTCACGGCGCCGGCGGGCAAATTCAAGCCGAACGCCTTCGGACTCTACGACATGCACGGAAATGTATGGCAATGGTGTGCCGACTGGTATGGGGAGGATTACTACAAGAAGAGTCCTGGGCAAGATCCCCAAGGTCCGGACGCCGGCCCGTTCCGCGTGCTTCGCGGCGGCTCGTTCCTCAACGTTGCCCACGGCTGTCGCTCTGCGTACCGCTTCAGGAGCGCGCCCTGGAACCGCTACTGCTACTACGGCTTTCGCGTCGTGGGTGTGCGGTAGATTGTCCTGTGCATGCTGGTCTCCTATTCAGAAGGTCCGGTTGCTACAATTGGAGGAGGACCGATCCGGGACGAGACTGGCTTGCACAGCGAGGAATGACAATGGCTCAATCCGTGCTTGTTGAGTTGGAAGTGCCGGGGGATTGGCGTAATTTCCGTCTGCCCCCCGCGCTGCACGACCGCCTTCAAGAATTGCTCGACCGGCAAGACCGTGATGGCAAACTGTCGCCGCGCGAGCGAAAAGAGGCAACGGCGCTGACCGAACTGGTTGACATGTTGTCTCTCATGCGTTTGCGCCGAAGTGGCGGCGAGACGACTTCCGAAGAGAACCTGGCCCTGGCCTGTGTGACCTGTTCCCTCAGAAAGGCTGCTCGGACACACGCTCGCGATCCCAGGACGAGGAAGTCGGTTCCGCTCTTCCATCCACGTCGCGATCGCTGGTCAGATCATTTCCGCTGGACCGACGATTGCCATTTAATCGGGCGCACGCCAACCGGCCGGGCAACGATCACTGCGCTAGGCATGAACCGGCTTGCCGTCATCAAAATTCGACGGGCGCTCGCCATTCTGGAACAACTTGGCCATTGAAACCTTGCGGCCGACCTGACCCGAGTGATAATCGCCGAGAAAATCGGCCTGCCGCGGGAAGTGATCGCCGACCTGGAAGTGGGTAAGATCGAAACCGAGACCGACTTGATCGTGTACATCGCCATCGTCCTGGGCAGGCACCTGCGGGACTTTGCCGAGGAGTGAGCCGAGGCTCGGGGAAAAGTTGAAAGCATTGTTGAAAAACCTGGCAGGCGATACGATGTGGAGATCAAGAATCCGCCATAGGAGTGTTGCAATGAGCACGGTCAAAGCAATGTGGAAGAACGGGCAGGTTGTGGTTCATCCGACTAATGCGTACTTTGTTTGATGGAGAGCATAGATCTTGAGTTTGAAGAACTCGTGGTCGCGGAAACCGTAGGCCTGCCGTTGCATCGTCCGGATCTTGTTGTTGGTCCCCTCCAACGGTCCCGTCGAAATTGGGTAGTCGTAGTAGGCCAGGATGCCCGTACGATACATGGCCAGCGTACCAGCAAACTTCTGCAGCAGCTTGATGCCCGACGCCTCCGCGCGACGGATCCAATCTTGCAATAATAGCGCCGCCGCGGCCTTGTTGTCTTGCTCCCAGATCTGCCGCAAGTCCTCCTTCATGTAGTAGACGGTCGCCAAGGGTTGATTGATACGCAACGCCTCTTCCAAACGCTCACGCTCGTTCCGTTTGGGGTCTAGGTTCTCTGGATTCTTCAGGAGTAGCCAGAGTATGCCCTTGAGGACCTCTTTGTGCAACTGCGTGGTGGCCTCAAGGTACAATTCCCGCCGGAAGTCTCTGAGCTTCTCGTTGAACAGCTTGATCACGTGGAAGTGGTCGAAAACATGCACAGTCCCTGGCAAATGCTCACGCACGGCCAGGATATAGGCCAAACTCATGTCGGTCGCTACTGCCTTGATCTTGGCGTGCGCCGCCCGCAGGCGCTTCCAGAACGGTTCCAGGGCAGCGGAACCTTTGCCGTCGCCCACAAACACCACTGCCCCGCTCACCAGGTCGAGCACTACGGTCAGGTAGCGGTGCCCCTTGCCCACGTTGATCTCGTCGATGGCGATCTGCTTCAGGTGCCGCAGCTTGGGCTTGCTGTAGTGCCGCTGCAAGTCTCGTTTCTGTATGTCCTTGATGGTGTCCCAGCCCACGCCAAGATGGTGGGCCACGTCCTTGATTGTCATGTGTCTGGACAACTCCAGAGCATAGCGTTCGAAGGCATGGGTGAAGTGCTTCTGCGGGTCAGCGAAAGGCAGAGCGACCTGCCGGGTCACCCCACAGTGTGACATTCCACCCGGGGGATCTCAAAGGCGATGCGGGTACCTTTGGAGCCGATGGGCAGCCCCCGAAACAGACGGTGCATGTGGCCGTGAGCGGTCACTTGGTGGGAGCCACAGAGCGGGCACTGCAAAGTATGCCGATTTTGCTCGATGGTGAAGACAACTTCGCCTTCGAGGTATTCGGTGCGGACATAGCGGTAGCCACGGATACCGAATGCCTGGTAGAGTAAGCTGGTGGACATGCGGGTCTCCTCTTGGTGTTGGTCTCGAATCCTAACTTCAAGAGTGGCCTGCATGTCCGTCTTTTTCAAGAGCTAAGTACGCAATGTCCGGAAGAACCCAGGTTGTCTTGGAGGAGCCCGCCGACTGGCCCGAGGGGCATCGGCTCCTGGTGCTGGAAGAACCCGTCCCCAGCATCGAATTCATGAGCGAAAAGGAACAAAGCGACGACCCGGCGGCGATTCAACGATGGATTGACGAACTCCGTGCGATGCCGCCGCTACCGATTACCCCGGTTCAGGAAGCGGAGTTGCTCGCGTGGCGGCAAAAAGTCAAGGAATTCAACCTGGAGGCCGTCCGTCGGCAGATGCAGGAAGGTATCCCATGACTCGCCGCTATCTCCTCGACACGGGACCGGCCTTTGACTTTCTCTTCAAGCGAAAGGGCATTGATATTCGCGTCGAGGAAGCCAGGCGAAACGGAGCCAAGATCGGCATCTGCATGCCTGGCTTCGGAGAGATTGTTGCTGGCCTGGAGGCCAGCGATAGTCGGGAGAAGTCATGGGCAATTGCCGAAGGCGTCGTGCTGGCGGACTGGGCCAGTGTTAGCCTGTTCACGGGGTCAGCAAGTCATCCAGGATCACGAATGGAAGACCTGGCACGGCACGAAAGCCGGCATCGTTGGTGACAAACAGCACGCAGCCAGCCTGCTGAGCCGTCGTTGCATGAAGTGCATCGGGAGTTCTCAACTTGGTAGTTGCGCGTAATCGGGCAGCTTCTCGCAAGATCGGTTGCGTAATAGGGAGTAGCCGCATCTCCGTTCCCAGGGTGCTTGTTCAAAAGCCTTCTCCAAAGTGATGTTGCCACTCTTGAGGGGACCAACCAGCACTTCCATGAGCGCGAGTTCGCTGCTGACGATCTCGATGCTTCCGGATTGGGCAGACTGCCACAGTGGTTCGATCAATGGCCAGTCACTCGGGAAACGTTCCACGCTGTAAATCAGGATCATCGTGTCTACATAAACAAGTCCTGAAGCCGGCAATGTCAGCGCTCCCATGAGTCACGTTCCTCCCGGACATAGCGGTCAGCATCTTCTGCCGTCTTGAAAAGCAATGGGCCGGGCGGCAGTGTGGCCAGGAAGTCCAGCATGGACCAACGCGGCAAGGCAGATATTGCGGGCAACATGACAATGACCTCGACGTTGGCACCCTCCGGCAGTTCCGGGGAACTGACTTCGAGACGATGACCGGGTAGAATCGTTGTTTCCAGTCGCACTGCGGTTTGCATGGGGAATTACCTCCACTGAGCATTATACATCGGGAACGGCGACCAGGGGCGGTTTCGTGTGATGTTCGCCGAGAACTCGGCATGCCGCGGCAAGTGATCGCCGGCCTGGAAGCGGGTAAGATCGAACCCGAGACCGACTTGATCGTGTACATCGCCATCGTCCTGGGCAGGCGCCTGCGGGACTTTGCCGAGGAGTAAGCCTGCGGGCCGGGGAGAAGTTGAAAGCATTGCTGGAAAGCTCGGCAGATGCTACGATGCGAGCAAGGAGACAGCGATGATCAAATTAACTGAACAGCAGCGGCAGGATTTGAGCGCCCAGAGCCGGTCGCCATCGACCCTCTGACACGCCAGACCTACGTCTTGATTCGCCAGGAAGCCTACGAGCGCCTCAAAGCTCTCCTGGCACTGGATGACTACGAGCCCGATGAGGGGGCCTCGTACATCAATGAAGTCATGGCCGAGGACGACGCCAAAGATCCCTACCTTGAGAGTTACCAGCATTACGGGAAACAGGCATGAACCGCGGCAACGTCGTTATCGTGCCCTTCCCGTTCCAGGACAAGCCGGGGGAGAAGATCCGCCCGGCGGTGGTTGTCCAGAGCGACACCGAGAATCGGCGGCTCGCCAACACCATCCTGGCAATGATTACGGGCAATCTGGATGACGCTGGGCAACCGACTACTGTCCTTGTCGATCCAAGAACACCGGACGGGGCCGGTTCGGGGCTGAAAGGCCCATCGCTGGTCAAATGCTATAACCTGGCCGCCGTGCGCCAGCGGCGAATCTTGCAGGTCATCGGACATTTGTCCGGCGAGTTGATGCAAAAGGTCAACCATGCGCTGAAAGCGGCGCTGGAGTTGCCATAGCCTGACTTGATCGTGTATATCGCCATCGTCCTGGGCAGGCGCCTGCGGGACTTTGCCGAGGAGTGAGCCTGCGGTAGGAGCAGATTGGCGGGGCAAGAGCAGGTTGGCAGGATCAGTTATTCAGGTGTAATGGTTCCTGCCACCCTACTCACCCTACTCGCCGACCCATTACCCCACGGTCTGTTTGGGCGATCCCACAATGCCCTTCCATCTGCGATCTGATTCGTTGCTGGAACCATCACGAGACCGGTTAGTTTTTCTGCGCAAACCATCATTGCAGATGCAAGTCCCTTCCTTCGATGTTCTGGCTGCATGACCAGGATGTTATCTGCATGAATTTGTCCTGATGCCTTGTTGATTTCTACGGAGAGATTGCCAACGCACCGGGACCCACAAAAAGCTTTGATTTGTAAAAAAGGGCGGTTGACTTCAAACTTATACCTTATGTCATATCCCAAAAGATAGACTTTATGCACGGTCGGATCAGAAGCCAAGTAGCAATCAATTGGTTTCAAGCCTTTGTCGTCCACTTTGCCGACCTTTCGAGTATATCCAGATGATGGCAGCAATCAATCATAATATTTCAATGCCGCGATGGTCTTTAATCAAGCGGGCCAAAGAAGAACCCCCCGGAAGGCCCCGGAGCCCTTTTCGTAGTGCCTGATTAATGTTTACCCACTTTTCATCAGGCGCATCAATGACGGTTCCAGAGTTACGCCTTGGCCATTCACCGATCTGCTGATGGTGTGAGTCGGCCCATGCCATGATCTGAGCTTCAGTGAGTGGCACGATGGCACTAATGTTCCTTGCACCTCGCTCATGTTGGAGTAATTTTGCCAAAGATGAGCCGCCCGGAAGACTACGGTGTCCCTGATACAGGACCGCATTTATGCCCGACCAAGTTTCATCTGGGGCATCAGAAACTGACCCAGAATTAATGTTTGGCCAGTTCCCTGTTCGTTGAAAGTGCATGTCGGCCCAAGCAAGGATTTGATGCGGGGTCAGGGACGGCAAGTCTTGAATGTTTCGCACATTCCGTGTTTCTTGTAGCAGTTTGGCAAGCGATGAGCCAGCAGGAAGGCCACGGCTACCTCTAGAGAGAGCATGGTCAATCCCTAACCACGTTTCAGTTGGCGCATCGGGGATGGGCCCAGACTTCTGTCCAGGCCATTCGCCTGTTCGAATCAAGTGTGCATCTGCCCAAGCGAGGATTTGTTCGAGCTTCAGTGGCGTGAGGTCAGCAAGTTTTCGCCTTGGTGACTCTTTGCGCTCATCGGCGATGTTCCGGACTTGCCGTTCATCAGCGAGTAAGCGCACAAGGAGGCCCCGCCAGGTAGGCCACGGCTGCCTTTGCGAAGGGCATGGTTGATAGCGCTCCATGTTTCGCTATCATCGCCGTTGATGGTACCGGAGTCTGATTTGGGCCAATAGCCTGTGCGTTGATGGTGTGCATCTGCCCAGGCCAAAATTTGTTCCGTTGTCAGCAGCGGTCTTGCCAAGTGATTAAGCACTCCGCGTTCCTGTGCAAGTAACTGTGCTAGCGAGATACCACTTGGTAGGCCACGGCGACCTCCAAGAAGAGCGTTCTTGACACTACTCCAAGTGTCACCAGGAGATTCAGGGATCGGACCCGAGTCTTCTTTTGGCCACGTTCCTGTTCGTTCGAAATCGGCATCCGCCCAAGCCAGAATATCGCTTAAGGTGAGGGATGGTAGACGCATCCGGTCCCGAGCTCCCCGTTCCTCGGCAAGCATCCGTGCTAGCGTTGAACCGCCTGGAAGTCCTCGAGTGCCTTTTTGCAAAGCAACCTGGATGGCCATCCAGGTTTCGCCTGAGGATGCGCTCACCGATCCTGAATTGGGTTTCGGCCATGACCCGGTGCGTCCCGGTGCTCATCTGCCCAAGCTAGAATCTGTTGCTTGGTTAACGGTTTCGGCACCGCATCCCGCAGCCGCTCCGCAAACTCCCGCATCTGCCCGCCCGTCACCCCATGCACCTGCCGCCCCACATTCTCCAGCACCGCCGAATCCTTGAGCGTCACATCCCGAAATTCATCGAGCACAACCGCGAACGCTTCCGCCATTGCCTTCTTCACCAGCGGGTCGATCCGCAATCGTCTTGCGACCTGTTCCTGGATCGCCTCGCGAACGGCCGCTCCGGTGGTACTGGCTTCCGCAGCCAGAATCTCAGCGGCCACGCGCTGGAGGACAGTTTCGGGTAAGTCGGGCCGAGTTCGCGCCGTCAGTTCTATGACCTGTCCCAGGGTCGGTTCCTGGCCGCTGCTGCTGATCTGCTCCCTGGCACTCGCTATGGCCAACTCCACTTCCGAACGGACCGCCGGATCAATCGGCTCATCGGCTTCGTTCTCGGCATCGGCCGCGGCGGGATTCTCGGCACGGGAGCCAAGAGCAGCCTCGATCCCCCGCCGGACCTCGCGCAGCACAATCCATTCCTGGCCGACTTCGTGATCGGCAAGGAAGCAGCACGTCAGCAGCGCATGCCGGCTATGGTCAATCGACAGATCGGTCAGGGCGGAGCCGCCGCCACACGGGACGAAGAAGACCAGCCGTGCCCGGTCGCGGTGCTCGGCAGGATAATCGTCGCCCTTCTTCCGCATCGCCCGGCCCAGCAACTGGACCACGGTGTTCAGCGAGCCAGGCATGCCCACGCAGTACACCGCACTGCACACCGGCCAATCGGTCCCCTCCATCACCCTCTGAATGCCGATCATCACGTCGAATGCGGACGTTGCATGGCTCCGGTTCCTCTCGGCCTCGAGCCCGTCCAGAAACCGCTTCTTGTCCGCCAACTCTGTGCCGGTGGCATTGAGAATCCTAGCTCCTTGCGCAGCGAGCGCTTGCGTGAGCAGGCGGACCAATAGGCTGCTGCGGCCACGCTGCATCGGCGGCACGCGCACAATGGCCTTGGGTCTGCCATCTTCCAGCCAACGGCGACAGATGGCCTGGACCAATCCCGCAAAATAGGAACTCGGCGGCGCCTCTTCGCCGGTGAACTGGGCGGCAGTGATCGCGTCGCCCGGCTTGCCGAGGGCCACGATTTCGCTTTCCAGGTGCGCAGGCGCGAACCCTTCCGCCATGTGTTCTGCCAAAGACCGCCGGAACGAGCGCATGCCCTCCAGCTTAACGGGCCGGCCGTCGCCCCGATAGGGAGTGGCCGTGAAGAAGAACAACCGGCCGCCACGTTGCCGCCAGAGCAAGACGATCTCCGACAGCCCATCGGCCGAGGCATGGTGAGCCTCGTCAATGAAGAGGGCCTTGCCGGTAAGATCAGCAGGCAAGTCCTCAGCAGTCAAACGATTCAGCGCTGCGTGGGTACAGGCAAAAGCGTGATCGAGTGGCCCCTGCTGGCGCAGATAGTGGATAATGCGCTTGACCGAACCAAGGTTGCTGTCCCGTGCCCCTTTGATCAGCGCCCGTGGCTCCTTGTTCGGCACCTGAATCGCCGGAACCGCCACGCCCTGACAATCCGGAAAAGCGACCACCTGATAATCGCGTTTGACGAACCCCTGCTCGATCTGCTCCTGCGGCGCCGAGATGACGGCATGAGTGAAACGCTGTCCCAGTCGCATGGCGACAAGGGTAACGATCTGCACGGTCTTGCCGGAACCCGTCGGCTGTTCGACAAGAATATCTTCTTCATCGGTCCGGCAGACATCGGTCACCAATCTCACCTGATACGGCCGCAATTCTTTTGTGCTGGGTTGCATGTAAGTGTCACCTCAAAATAATGCGCAGGTTTGCCATGCGATGCCCGCGAACCGACCCACGATAAATCTCGAACGCGCCGAGCACGCCAACGAAGCCGGACTCGATCTGCTCTTCACTCCCCTGGGGGAGTAACATCTCCGAAGTCAACTCCCGGCGCGGCAAGCAGCCTTTGAGAGCTTCGCAGACCATGTCCGCATGGCGACGGAGGGCCTGGCCGCGCTCCTGCCGCCGGCGCACCACAGCATCCAGATCTTGATTCCAGAACAGTGCGAACTCGCCGAACCTGTCCAACCCGCGTTTGACCAGGCCCCGGATGAGAGGGAAATCGACCTGTGTACTGCGATTGCCGACCTCGCCGTACTCGTCGAGGTTGAGGATGCCGGTATTGGCCAGCTCGGCTGCGTCCAACAGTTCGTAGAGGTTGCCGGCGACCCATTTCAGATCAGGCCGTCTCTGCCCCTGGTGTCCTTCTCGTATTGCACGGTAAGGCAGTCGTTTTGTATAAACTGGGTCGCCTTGTAACCAACGCACATGCCACGGAGGGCAAAGCATGGACGACCTGTCACGGTTTTGTTGCCTGGATCCGGAGTGTCCAGACTATGGCAAACGTGGAGCCGGCAACCTGAGTGTCTGCAATCGCTACGGGGCCAACAAACAACATCGCATGCTTCGCTGTGCTACATGCAAGGCCCGATTTTGCGAGCGGAAAGGCACGCCGCTCTTCCGAGCATGCTTACCCCAAGAGAAGATTCTCTCGATCTTGGCCCATATTGACGAAGGCTGTGGCGTCCGCAAGACCGGTCGGTTGGTCGGAGTGAACAAGGATACCGTTGTCCGTTACAGCAAACTTGCCGGCGAGCACGCCAAAAACCTCCACGACGAACTCGTGGCTTTTTCCCCCTCAGACGCGGGAGGTGCAGTTCGACGAAAAATGGGCGTTCGTTGGCAAGAAAGAGAAGAACTGCGACCCTGCCGATCCCGCTGATGACCGGCAGGGGGATAACTGGGACCATGTGGCTTTCGACCCCGAACACCGCTTGGTCGTGAGTGTTGTGCCAGGAGAACGCATCTCGGAGAATACCCAGGAAGTGGTGCAAGACTTCAAGAAGCGTACCGAAGGCCGGATTCCGAATCTCATCACCACGGACGAATATGCTGCTTACAAGACGGCCATCCTGGAGGCGTATGGGGAAGAGGTCATCCCCGAGCGGACTGGAAAACCGGGACGGCCCAAGGCGCCGTACCAGGTGCCGCTGGCCGACTTGAAGTATGCCACCGTGCATAAGACCCGGAAAAAAGGCCGGGTTGTGAAGATCGACCATCGAGTGGTGTTCGGGACGTTCGTGGCCGTAATGGCCGCGCTGGCATTGTCGAAGGCAAGCCGAGCGATCAACACAGCGTTCGTGGAACGGCACAACGGGACTGACCGGAACCGCAATGCTCGAAAGGTGCGGAAGACCTACTGCTTCTCCAAGGATTGGGACGTGCATCAGGCGGTGACCTATTTCACGATGTACAGCTACAACTTCTGCTGGCCGGTGCGAACCCTGCGTCAGCGTGACAGCGAAGGAGGATGGCAGGAGCGGACGCCAGCAATGGCCGCGGGTCTGGCCGATCATGTCTGGACCCTCACCGAATGGCTGACATTCCCAGCTTTGCAACGCGAATAGGACACCAGGTCTCTGCCGGCAGCCGGCGATTCGAACTGGGTCGAGATCGATGCCGACGAAGCCGCCGGGGGCAAGCACTTTTTCGCGTTCCAGCAGGTCGAGCGTCAGCCAGCCGGTGGCGCCCATCAACTCGCACCAGTCGCAGCGCAGGCGAGTGCGGTCGCTGTCTTCCCAGAGCAGAAAGGCAGCTTCCCGCAGAGCATGGAGGTTGCCCGCCCGGCAGGCCATTTTCGCAGGGTTGTCGAAGATATCGTGTTGTCGGTCGGAAACATCGGCCATGGGAAACAATGATTAGCGAGCCAGCCTAAGGATTCAGGTCAAGAAGCCGCTCCAGTTCAGTGACGATTGCCAGAGCGGCTTGCGCTTTCGGTGAGGGGAGGGCCGTGGCTTCCTGAACTCGCTGCCTCAGGCGTTCGAGGGCTGCGCGAGCCTGTTCGTCAGTCGTGCTTTCCTGGAAAGCCTTCAGGAAATCACGCCAGAATACAGTCTTGATGCCACACAGGGGAATATCATTGAGCTTGGCCATGTAGGCATCCATCATCCCCGTTCTCGCCAAGCGCCGAAGTTCCCTCCGCTGTCGGATCGTGGCTTGTCACTGATCTGATCGGATTTGGAGGGATAGGGACTGACATCCGGTGGCGTTTCGATGGTTGTGTCCTGTTTGGTTTGGCGAATGTGTTGCCAATGGTAATTCCGAAACTCGGCAGCAAACTTGGCCGCTTCAATGAAAGGCTCAAAGAGCATGGGGGAACCGCTGATAACATTGCTGAGAACCCAAGGGACAACCACAATCAAGTCTTGCTTGGTACAGGCAGCGGCGGTCGTTTGGAATCGCAAACTTGGTTCGGTCTCCTTGGCCAGCAAGTACCACCCTTTCAATTCGAGTCCCATCAACGTTTCGTCGCCCGACACCCTCTTTAGCCGAACGTCCGGGAAGGTTTGCGCCTGCCGAACAAAGCTATACAGTGCATCACGCCCTTCCGGATCCCAAGTCGTGCGGATGAGGTTGAGGGTGCGAACGACTTGCTCCTCGATTGTTGCTCCCAGCACGTTGTTCAGAGTATGCAAATCCGTGGCCATAATCCCCGAGATGTTGGTCTCGGTGCGAAAATAGACTGGCAGGGTGGCGATCGCTTCTCTGACACTCTTGTAAAGAGCGAAGTATTCCCATGAGTCCTCCGGCAAATCTCTCGCCGGCGCGGCAGGCACGTTGCTTTTACTCATGTTGTGGCCAACCTTTCGACGGCAGCAGAGTAGAATTCCGGAACGATTTCCGCGGCAAAGTAGCGCCGGCGGAGATGGAAGGCAACGACCGCACCGGGACATAGCCCGCCGAACGGCTCCCAAACAGCATCTCCTTCATCTGTGGAAGCTCGGATGATCAATTCGATGAAGCGAAGTGGCTTCTGGCTGCCGTGCAGGCTGCGGAACTTGTATCTCATCCCGTTGCGCGTTCCCTGAATGCGCTCCCTGCCGCCAACTTGTGGCTCACGCCAGACGTTGGTGATCCCCACATCACAGTGAAACTTGGCCCGCATCTTCGCCCATTCTTCTGCCGTGACAGACTCCTTCCCGTCCTGACTGAAGTACGGCCGGCCCTCACGTCGCCCGTTTCGATTCGCGTATTCGACCAATTTCACGAAGGCATCTACTGGCGGATAGTACCAGAGATGATCGCCCGTCAAGTATTTTCTCGTCGCTGCGTTCAGCACGCCGCACGCTTCATTGGCTAAATGAAATGGCAAGCCCGCTCTCTTCCATTCTTGCCGAAGCCATTCCTGCATCGACACGATATTCCCAACCGAACAGAACGCGGGGGCCTTTACATATTGGACGCACACCTCGGTCACGATGGGGAACTTGCGAAGGGTTTGCGTGTTGGAGTTGCCGGCCACATGGCCCATTCCTTTGTCCCAAATGTTACAGGAACGGTATTCCCATCCCTGTGAGACCAGCAACGGGTGAATGGTCGCCCACCCGACCTCCGTGTTCCAAAACCAAAGGGTGGTCTCGGGCGTGGCGTAATGCGACCACGCTTTGATATGCGGCTCGTACCAGCCAACGAGGGACTCCGCCTTGTGTTCGTCGCCTGGGAAGCCGCTTACGCCGTATGGCCCGTCTGAGACGATGCACGTCGGCCTGGGCCAACTCTCGTAAAGGTTTTCAACGTGGTCGAAGTGGATCGCCACTTCTTCACGTCGATAGACATCTCCTGCAGCGGGGGAATTACCGTTCCAACGAGGCATCTCTGCGAAGAGATCGAACTGAGTGTTCTTGTTCGTCCTAACCATGGCTCACCGAGCAACCGTCTTCATGCTCTCTATAATTACGGTCCAACCATCTCCATCAAAGCCATGTAATAGCATACAGGAATTCGGCCCAATCGCCACCTTGGGCACTCGGTTTACCAGTCACCCTCTCAGGTTATGGCGAGCGACCGTTCCTTATTTCGCGGGGGTCTCCTGATCCAACCCGCGCTTGACCAGGCCCCGGATGAGAGGGAAATCGACCTGTGTACTGCGATTGCCGACCTCGCCGTACTCGTCGAGGTTGAGGATGCCGACGTTGGCCAACTCGGCTGCGTCCAGCAGTCTGATTTTTGACCGAGCGGCCTTGATTTTGCACATGGAAAGGCTACTTTGATTTATGCGACCATTCCCACACACGCTTCAAGGAAGCAGTTGGGCATCGACGACCTCGCCAAGTTCACGCCCAACCCGCGTGGCAACTAACGGCTTATGAATCAATCCAAGGCACTCTCGTCGGCTGCGGCGTTCCGATTTGTGCTGATTATCGGCGTTGCCAATCTTTTCGCCGACATGACTTACGAGGGGGCAAGGAGCGTGACAGGGGCGTTCCTCGCCTCCCTCGGAGCCAGCGCCGCCGTGGTGGGGTTCACAGCGGGGTTCGGCGAGCTGGTTGGCTACGCCTTTCGCTCCGTCACCGGCTATCTGAGCGACAAGACCGGCAAATACTGGCTGGTGACGATTACCGGCTATGTGGTCAACATGCTCGCGGTGCCGGCCCTCGCACTCGCGGGCAATTGGCCGCTGGCGGCTGGCCTGATTGTGGCCGAGCGAGCCGGCCGCGCGATCCGCAAACCTTCGACAGAAGCAATGCTGTCGTTTGCCGGCAAGCAGCTGGGCAGCGGCTGGGTGTTCGGCATCAATGAAGCGCTCGACCAGGCGGGGGCGACTGTGGGGCCGCTCATCGTTGCCCTCGTGCTCTTCCTGAAGGGCGATTACCGGGCGGGCTTCGCCAGTCTCTTGATCTCCGCTCTGCTGGCAATCATCATCGTCGGCGTTGCCCGATGGTTCTTTCCGCGTCCGCACGACCTCGAAGCCGGGCACGCGTGCAGGCGGCGGGGTTCCCAAAGGTCTTCTGGCTCTACATGCTTGCTGGAGGCTGCGTCGCCGCTGGCTTTGCCGACTTCGCGCTCATTGCCTACCACTTCGAGAAGACCGGCTCCGTGGAGGCGAACCTCATCCCGGTCTTTTACGCCGCGGCCATGGCCATCGGCGCTCTCGGGGCGCTGGTTTTCGGCAGGCTCTATGATAAAGTCGGGCTGCCGATCCTGATAGCGGTCTTCATGCTTTCGTCCCTGTTCGCGCCGTTTGTCTTCTGGGGAAGCGCGTGGCTCGCCCTCGCGGGTATGGTCCTGTGGGGAATCGGCATGGGAGCGCAGGAGTCCCTGTTGAAAGCAGTCATCGCCGGGATCACTGCCACGGATCGGCGCAGCACGGCCTTTGGCGTCTTCGATGCGGGCTTTGGCCTGGCATGGTTCCTTGGCAGCTGGGGCATGGGCGTTCTTTACGCTCATTCCCTTGAAGCAGTCATCATCCTTTCGATGGTGCTGCAACTTGCTTCCTTGCCTTTTTTCCTTCTTGCGGGTAGAAAGCAACAGGTTGAGGCTGGCGCTGATGCGGCTGGTTGATGCCGCGACAAGTTGCCCGCCTGGTTTCGCTGAGCAGGGGGTTTCACAATGGCGTTATTTCGGAAGATTCTGGCGACGCACGTTCCAGCCTCGGTCATCCTCATCCGGCTGATAGTCGGCGGGGTGTTCCTTTCGGAGGGTATTCAGAAGTTCCTTTTCCCCCAGGCATTGGGGGTTGGGCGTTTTGCCACGATTCCCATACCCAACTCGGAGATCATGGCGCCTTTTGTGGGTGTATTTGAGATTGCGTGCGGCACACTCATCGTCCTGGGACTGCTCACACGATTAGCAGCCATCCCCATGATCGTCAACATCTCCGTCGCCATTCTCTCGACCAAGATACCCATCCTGCTGGGACATGGTTACTGGCTGTTCAACCTTCCCAAGGCCAACCAGTACGGGTTCTGGGGGATGATGCACGAGGCACGCACTGACTTTGCCATGCTGCTTGGGTCCATCTTCCTGCTGGCGGTCGGGGCCGGGCGATGGTCCATCAATGCACTGATTAGTCGGTCCGAGGCACCGCCGTCATGACTTGTTAATCCAGAGGGCCCTGCTGATCAATCAACGCCAGCCGACCTTGACGGCCCCCTTATAATAGGTTAGGTATGTAGTTATGAGGCATCTTCGCAAACCACTTCATCTGGGCCAGGTAGCGCTGACGGCGATCATGGTTATGATTGCCGGTCTCCCCTACTCGCGCTGCGCCTGCGCCGAGAGCCGCTCCTCGCTGAGCACGCCCGGTTCTCGTGCTTGCTGCTGTGCAACGGCGTGCCTGCCCGTGCAACCGGCAACCGATAACACTGGCCCGAAGCGTGAGCGAGGGAATCAAGCTCCCTCGCTCACGCTTCGGGCCAGTGTTGCCGCTGACCACAAGGAAGCGTGCCCCTGCTGTTGCGGCCACAAAACTCAAGCGCCGCCGGAGTCCGGGGCTGCCGGGCATCGTCTGCAACCTGCCGGTTGCATCCGTGTCCTGACGCAGTCCGATCTCGTGGCGGTCGCCGTTGGTCATACCAAGGTTAGCCAGGATGTGACACCTCTCTTCCTCGTCACACCGGCAGCCTGCCATACCGTGGTGCTGGCCACCTGGAATTGCACCCCGGCCCATTGGCAAGACCACAGCATTCCCCCACCGACCGATCTCGTTATCACCCTCCAGCACTTCGTCATTTGAGCCGCTCTTCCTCTACCCGCTGAGCCAGTGCGATGCTGCGCGTCGTCTGGCTCCCTGACCGGTGCCATGCCCACGTCCGCGTGGCCATGTGTTTAGCGACGCTTCGCAGAAGCGTCCGGCCCGACATTTTCGATTCATGCAAGGAGTTATCTCATGACAGACCATAATACTCATCATCCCCAGGAGCCGGCCGACTTTCGGGACTTGCCTACAGTCCTACCGGTTGATGCACCGGCACACACCGTCTGGTGGAAGGTCTGGCTGATCGCCAGGACGACACTGGCCCGGCTGCGTCTTCTAGCCATCATGGTCATCATCGGCGCGGTGATCGTCAAGTGGGACACCATAATCGCTATCAAGGACAAGTTGTTCCGCCATGCTCCCGAAGTCGAGGCGGCTGCGGCCGGCGTCGAGTTCTTCTGTCCCATGCATCCGCAAATCGTTCGCGACCAGCCGGGCAAGTGTCCGATCTGCGGCATGCCGTTGTCCAAACGCCACAAGGGAGAACCAGGCGAGCAGGAAGCCCTGCCGCCGGGTGTGCTCAACAGGGTCCAGCTTACGCCCTACCGCGTGGCAGCGGCGGGGATCCAAACTGTGCCGATTGATTACCAACCCTTGATGCGCAACATCAGCGCCGTCGGCTTCGTCGAGTTTGCCGAGCCGTTGCTGGCACGGATCACCGCCCGGCTGACCGGCAAGAGCCGCATCGACAAGCTGTATGTCAACGAAACCGGCCGGCATGTCGCCAAAGGCGAACCGTTGGCCAGGCTCTATAGCCCCAACCTCGTCGTCACAGTCCAGAACCTGCTCGATGCCCGCCGCAGCGGCAGTGGCGAAGTCGAAAAGATGGCCCGCGACCGGCTCAAACGCTGGGGCATCGAGGACGACCAGATCGACGAGATTCTCCGGACCGGCAGACCGATCACCGACCTGACCATCCGCGCCCGATCAGCGGGCACGTCATCCGCAAGTACCAGGTCGAAGGCGATTACGTCGAGGAAGGCGCCCGGCTCTTCGATGTGGCTGATCTGGCGACGGTCTGGATCGAGGCCCAGGTCTACGAAGACGACATCACCTTCATGAAAGAAGGACTGGTGGCCAAAGTCAGGACAAAAACGTTCCCCAACCGAGAATTCCAGGGCAAGCTGACCTTCATTCAGCCGCACCTCGACGCCGCCACGCGGACGCTCAAGGTACGCTTCGACATGGATAATCCCAAACACGAGTTGATGCCGGGCATGTATGCCACCGTGACGTTGCAGGTGCCGGCCACGCATCTGCAATTGCTTCCAGCCGATGCCAATGAAGAACAGAAACACGCCTATGAAAAGGGCCTGGTGCTCGCCGTGCCGGAGTCGGCCGTGATCGACACAGGTGTGCGCAAGATCGTCTATCGCGAATCTGGGCTGGATGTGTTCGACGGCGTGGAAGTCGAATTGGGACCGCGTTGTGGTGCCTTTTACCCAGTCGTCAAGGGCTTGCAGGCCGGCGACAAGGTGGCGACCGCCGGTTCATTCCTCATCGACGCGGAAACCCGCCTGACCGGGGGCGCGGCATCAACCTATTTCGGCGCCAGCGGCGGACCCAAGGACGAACGGCACGGCGCTGCCACGCCACGACCCTCGGCCACACGCGACGAGGATACCAAGGTCCAGACCTCGCTGGCCAAGCTCAGTGCCGCCGACCGCCAGCTCGTCCTGGCCCAGGGTTACTGCCCCATCTTGTCGGACAACCGACTCGGCGCGATGGGTGTTCCGATCAAGATTGTGCTTAACGGCGAGCCGGTCTTCCTGTGCTGCAAGGGGTGTCTGAAGGAAGCCCAGGAACATCCGGAGCAGACAGTGAACAAGGTGAAGGAGCTGCGCGCAAGGTGAAGGAGCGGTGAGGTGGTGGGGCGTAGGTGGTGAGGCGGTGACAGAGGATCGAGGATGGAGGATAGAAGATGGATGACGAGGATGCAACGGGATTCATCCTGTTCGATCCTGTCATCTTGTCATCCTCTTCATCTCGTCACTCGCGACCACCTCACCACCCGCGCCGGCAAAACAATGTTTGTTTGATGAAAGGAGCTAGTTGCCATGAAAGTTTATCTTTGTCTCGGATTCCTGTTGCTGTTTGGCTCTCTGCTGCTCGTGGGCTGCGGCAGCGAGCAAAAGGCCACGGCGGTCTATCCCATCAAGGGCAAAGTCGTCGCCGTGGACATGAACAAGCCTTCCGTGAAGCTCGATCACGAAGACATTCCCGGCCTCATGAAAGGGATGGCAATGTCGTTCGATGTGGAAAACCCAAAGGTGCTCGAAGGCTTGAAGCCCGGAGACCAGGTTGAGGGCCACCTGAAGGTTGAGGGCGGCAGATACATTGTTACCGATTTGAAAAAGCCATGAATAACCGACACTTTCTCACGACCGGGTGCGGCAGTGGACAGTTCGGCTCAGCGCCGAACTTTCGGCGCTGACGCAACATGTTGATAGCATTGGCTTTCAATCGCCATCATGGCCATTCGCGATACCCAAGAGTGTCAAGTACTGTACACTGCCGCGTACAGGTGATTTGAGAAAGAGTCTGAATAACCTGTTCTTCTCGTTCCCAAACTCCTGTTTGGGAACGTTGTTGCGTCAAACTCTGTTTGTCTTGGAGCCAATGCCGGGTGCCATGCCCACGTCCGCGTGGGCATGTGTGACAAGCGGCTGCCGACATGCCTACGCGGACGTAGGCATGGCACCCAGCCATAAATGGAGCCAATCATGATTGAATGGATCATCGAACATTCCATCCGCAACCGCTATCTGGTCATGATCCTGGCGGCTGCGGTGACTGTGTGGGCGATCTACGCCGTGCTCAACACGCCGGTGGACGCCATTCCCGACCTGAGCGAAAACCAGGTGATCGTCTTCACCGACTGGATGGGCCGCAGCCCGCGCGAGATCGAGGACCAGATCACCTACCCGCTGTCGCTCCATCTGCAAGGTCTGGCCGGCGTCAAGGCGGTGCGCTCGTCCTCCGAGTTCAACTTCTCGATGATCACCATCATCTTCGAGGACAATATCGACTTCTACTTCGCCCGCCAGCGCGTCCTCGAGCGGCTTGACGCTCGCCCGCACCTTCCTGCCCGAAGGAGTGGTGCCCTACCTGGCCCCGGACGCGACCGCCCTCGGCCAGATATTCTGGTACACGCTCGAAGGCGGCAACCTCGACCCCGGCCGGCGCGATGCCCTGCAAAAGTACCTCGTCGGCCCCGAGATCAACTCCGTGCCGGGCGTCGCCGAGGTCGGCACGGTCGGCGGCATGCCGCAGGAGTATCAGATCGACGTCGATCCCAACGCCCTGCGCGCCTACGGCGTCACCCTCGGCGAGCTGCACGAGGCCGTCGCCCGCAGCAACATGTCCGTCGGCGGCGGCGTCATCCAGAAGAATAATGCCGAGTACCTGCTCCGCAGCATCGGCTGGATCAAGGACAGCCGCGACATCGAAAACACGGTCGTCAAGGAGATCAAGGGCACGCCGATCTACGTCGAGCAGGTAGCCAAAGTGCAACTCGGCACGCAGTACCGCCGCAGCATCTTCGAGAAGGACGGCAACGAAGCGGTCGGCGGCGCCGTCATGATGCGCTTTGGCGAGAACCCCCTGGCCGTCACCCAACGCATCAAGGCCAAGGTTCAGGAGCTGCAACCGGCCCTGCCGCCCGGCGTACGCATCGTGCCGGCCTATGATCGCACCCGTCTCATCCACGGAGCCATCGATTCGTTGAGAGATATCCTGTTCCATGAAATCCTCATCGCCAGCCTAGCCATCCTGCTCATCCTCATGCACTTCCGCAGCGTCTTCGTCATCTGCATCACGTTGCCCCTGTCGGTGCTATTCTCGTTCCTCATGCTCTGGATCTTGCGCCGGCTGCACATTCTTGACATCCAGGCCAACATCATGTCGCTGGCGGGGATCACCATCTCGATCGGCATCCTCGTGGACCAGGCCGTCGTCATGGTCGAGAATGCCACGCACCACCTCAAGGAACAGTTCGGCGACCGCAAGGTGACCGGCGATACAACGGAGATCGTCATCCGTGCCTGCCGCACGGTGGGCCGGCCCATCTTCTTCTCGGTGATGATTATCCTCATCTCGTTCATTCCCATCTTTGCGATGAGCGGCCGGGAAGGAAAACTCTTCCACCCGATGGCCTTCACCAAGAGCCTGGCGATGGTCGGGGTCGCCATCATCTCGGTGACGCTGGTGCCGGCCCTGATTCCGCTCTTCATCAAGGGCCGCCTCCGCCGCGAGGAAGACAACTGGATCGTCCGCAGTTTCATCAACATCTACAAGCCGGTGCTGACCTGGGCGCTGGAACGGCGCAACTTCGTCATGTGGTCATTCGCCGCCCTTCTGATCCTGGCCACCGGCATGTTTCCCGTACAGGCACTCATTGGGCTAGGCCCCGAGTGGTGGCAGTTCATCTTTCTTCTGGTTATGGCCGTCGTGATTGCTCTGACGACGATCTTTACCGTGGGTATGCACTGGCAATTGCTGAGTCTGGTCAGTCTCCTTGGCCTGGCAGTCTGGGCATTCCACTTTCCCAAGATTGGCCAGGAGTTCATGCCGCCGCTCAATGAAGGAACGCTGATGGACATGCCGGTCACGGTGCCGCGAGCCAGTATCACCGAGGTGGCCGACGACATCAAGGCCCGCGATGCCCTGTTGCGGCAGTTCCCGGAGATCGAGTCGGTCATCGGCAAGGCCGGCCGGGCCGACACGCCGACCGATCCGGCGCCGCTGGAAATGCTCGAAACGTTCGTCAACTTCCGGCCGCGCGAGCTGTGGCCCCGGCGGGCAATGAAGTTCGACGACGCCTCGCAGCAAACCCGGCTCGTCCTGGCGGCACTGGAAGATCGAGGTTTCGTCCTGCGCGCGTCCAAAGCCGACGACCGCGACGCCGTCATCAATGACGCCACGATGAGCGCGCTGACCCAGTTCGACGAAATGATGCGCACCCTGGCCTTGCAGCGCTACCGCGAGTTCGAGCAAGAGCTTCACCCCGAGTTGACACGGTTCGTAGTGCAGGAGACGATCCGCCGCTTCCGCGCTGCCGATCTGCTCCGCTGGCCTGCCGGCGTCAACGAAGACGCGGAGACCGACCGTTTGGTTGCCGACCTGAATCGCGAATTCGGCCCGTGGCTAGCCAGGAATCCGGTCCTGGAAGACCTGACCAAGATGACCCAGGCCGTTGCCCGCCGCCTTTACGAGCTGAAGGCCTTCAAGACCTGGTTCAAGCTGACCGAAGATTCGCTGCACAAGCTCCAGGCGGACGGCATTCCCGATCCGGTTCGGTCGCGGTTGCAAGCGCTGAAAGACAAGACTTTCAAAACGGAAAGCAGCTTCCGAAAAGCAGCCCGGCAGGCGCTTTCGAGGGATGAACTCGACCAGTACGGTGACAAGGTCGTCGAGCGCGCCGCTTTCCCGATCAGCCCGGCTATCGCTTTGGAGTTGCAGGAGTCGCTAGCCTCGCAAGCTCTCAGCCTGGCGGCGGAAATCCTCGGAGCGGAGGGCAAGACCTTCGCTGGCGAAGTGTTGCAGGCCGTCAGTGACCGGCGCATGAAGCTTTGGGAAGAGCGCGTTCACAAGAAGATCAACTGGGAGTTGTTCGATCGTGGTGTCGAGGCATACACTTGGGCCGCGATCACTGAGCTTCACACCAGCGCCAAGGACCGCGGATTGATCGGCGGTGCCGCCCGCGGCAGCGAATACTCCAGGTTCGCCGATCAGGTCGCTCGTGCCAACCACGGCAAGGAATACGACAAGGATGTCCTCGAGCCGTTCATCGCCCTGCGCCAGCAGCTTGAGAAGCCCTTCGCCAAAGGGCTTATCCTCTGGCAGCGCCAGGGCGGGCCAAAAGGCGACCTGCTCCAGGAGATCGACACGGTCATGCAGGTGCCCGGCTGGAGCAATATCTGGACGCAGCCGATCGCCAACCGTATCGACATGCTAGCCACCGGCGTGCGCACGCAAATCGGCGTCAAGGTCTACGGCCCGGACCTCGACACGATCAACAGAATTTGCAAGGAAATCGAACAATCGCTGAAGCCTATCCGGGGAGCGCAGGACGTGGTTGCCGAGCAGATCTGGGGCAAGGGCTACCTGGAGATCAACATCGACCGGCCGAAGGCGGCCCGATACGGCATCCGCGTCGGCGACATTCAGGATACCGTCGAGGTGGCGCTGGGCGGGCGCATCATCACCCAGACCATCGAAGGCCGGGACCGCTTCCCGGTGCGCATCCGCTATTCTCGGTCGTTCCGCGAAGATGAGACCAAGATCAAACGCCTGCTGGTGAGCCGCGGGACCATGTCACCAGCCGGCATGACCGGCGACAAGACCGAATATGCAGTGATGGAGCAATCGCCGCAGCCGCCCAGCGCGGACCTGCATCAGGTCGCTCCCGAACACCTGGCCGGAAGCGCGCCGCTACAAATTCCTCTGAGCGAGTTAGCCGATGTGCGCATCGTCGAGGGGCCGTCAATGATTAGGAGTGAAAACGGCCGACTGTGCAGTTATGTCACTCTCAATGTCCGTGACCGCGATAGCGTCGGTTTCGTCGAAGAGGCCCAGCGTGTCGTGGCTGAGAAGGTGAAATTGCCCGAAGGCGTCCACATTGGCTGGAGCGGCGAGTTCGAGCACCAGGTACGGGCGTCCAAAACACTACGGGTCATCATACCCGCAGTGTTCGCGATTATTTTCCTGATCCTGTACCTGACTTACAAGGATCTGGCCGATGCCGGGCTGATGATGCTGGCAGTGCCGGAGGCGCTGGCGGGCGGCGTCTTCTTCCAGTACTTCTTCCCCAAGTTGTTGCACGGCTTGTCCGCGCCGCCGATGGACTTCAGCATTGCGGTCTGGGTCGGCTACATCGCGGCGCTCGGCATGGCCACCGAGACCGGCATCATCATGCTCGTCTACCTGCGCGAAGCCATCGACAAACGCGGCGGCCTGGAGAACATCAAGTCGCTCGCAGAGCTGAAGCAGGCGGTCATCGAGGGCGCCGTCCACCGGCTGCGGCCCAAGCTGCTGACGGAAGGAGTCGCCATCGTGGCCATCGCGCCGATGCTCTTTTCCAGCGGCGTCGGCAGCGAGATCATCTCGGCCATCGCCCTCCCCGTGCTCGGCGGCTTGCTCATCGCCGACGAGGTCGTGGACATCTTCCTGCCCGTGCGCTTCTACTGGGTCCGCCGGGCACGCTGGTTAAAACTGCACCCAGAGGCCGTGACATCAAAAGGATGAAGGATGAAGGATGAAGGATGAAACAAAGAATGAAAGCGGCCTTTTTCATCCTTCATCCTTCATCCTTCATCCTTTCCGTTGTTTGTCAACGTCGGGCTGCCTTTACTTCTTGCGGTAGTCGCAAGGAGAGATTGTTCGCCAGGCCGTGTGGTCGGGCGGGGCGGCTCGACAATTTTTTGGAGGTTACGACATGAAGGTCCTATGGTTCATGGTTCTGGCATTCGCTGGGGTCTTTGCTCTGGCAACAGCCGGGCGCGCCGCCGATGACAAGGAGGTCACGCTCAAGGGTGACATCATGTGCGCGAAATGCGAGCTGAAAGAAGGCTCGAAGTGCGCGAATGTCATCAAGGTCAAGGATGGCGACAAGGAAGTCGTGTATTACTTCCTCGACAAGGGCAACAAGGAAGACTACCACGAACCCCTCTGCGGCGGCGGCAAGAAAGCCGGCAGTGTCACCGGCGTCGTCTCCGAGAAGGACGGCAAGAAGTGGATCAAGCCGTCGAAGGTGGACTACGCCAAGAACTGAGTGTGAAGGTGGTGAGGTGGTGACAGTGGTGACAAGTGAAGGGTGACAAGATGACCAGATGGAATCCGTCGCCCTATCTGCCATCACCTGTCATCTTGTCACCCTGTCATCTTGTCAACTCCACCGCCTCACCACCCCACTACCTCACCGCCCCGCCGATCACTCGTTCCAGCGACGCTCGTCTGCGGAAATAATCGGTCACTGCTTCATAACCTCGATCGCGCAGGATTGCCTGGTTCCGCTGGGCTTCCATCAGGCTCAGGAACGGTATCTTGCCGTTCACGTAGGCAGATTGGGCCGCCTCCACGTTAGCCTGCGCGGCCTTCCGGATAGTTCCCTCGTACAGCCGGACGATCTTCAAGCTCTCTTCCACTTGCGCACAAGCTTCCTGCACCTGGAAATTGATCTGATCGACTTGCCTGTCGTACTCCGCCTTGCGTTGAGCCAACCGGGCCTGTGCCTCGGCAATAGCGCCGTGGCGTCTGGCAGCCCGAATGGGCAGGTTGACCCGCACGCCAACCTGGGCCGCCAGGTCTCTCATCGGCCCGTTGCCCATCATGGTGTCGTAAGCTCCCATCACTTCGATGTCGGGGCCGGCTTCCTTGCAGGCCAGCGCCAGCGCAGCCTGTTCGGCTCGGATGCGCTCCGTGACGGCTTGCAAGTCCGGCCGGCGGGCAAGGGCGAGATCACGCAGTTCCTGCGCCTCCGGCAGTGCTTCCAGGACGCTGATCGCCTTGGGCGGTGGCGGCAAGGGAGCATCCGGCGGCAGGTGCATGAGAGTGTTGAGGCGTGCCGTGGCGACTTTCCGCATCCGCTCCAACGTCAGAAGCTTCTCTTGTTGCCGGGCGATTTCCACATCGGCTTGCAACACATCCTGCAGCTCTGCCAGACGGTTCTCGAAGCGTTTGCGGGCGTCGTCGCGGAACTTTCGCAAGAGATCCAGGCTCTCCTTGTTTACATCGAGAGACCGTTCCACGAGGAAGTAGTCGTAAAAAGCATTCCGCGCGCTTTCGATGAGTTGAAGGCGCATGTCAGCGACGTCATGGCCGGCAGCGCTTGCTTCCGCCTGGGCGGTCTGACCGCGGAGCCTGAGCTTGCCGGGGAACGGATACTTCTGCGAAACCTCCACGCGCCAGCCGGGCTCCACATTGCGCGAGTTGACCGATGCCGGGGCGAACATCGTGCCCAGCATTGGATCTTCCAGTGAAGTGACTTGTGGAAGACGTGCGCTGGCCGCTTCCCACGCAGCGACCATCTGCGCCAGGGAAGGGTTGCGGGCCAGGACCTCTTGTTCCAGTTGTTCGAGCGACAACTCGGCGGCCCCAGCGAAGACAGGCTGGATCGGCTGCCCATCGGCTGCTGCCAGCGTCGGCCGGACCATGAGGCAGAGCAACAATCCACAAGCCAGTCGCCTTGCAACCAATCCCATCGGCATGCGTACTCCGATCTTGCGCGTACTGGGTGCGCAAACAGACCAATCCCTATCATCGGCCAGGAAGGCATGCTTTCTGAATGAGAATCGGCAAATGGCAGTGAGACGGCATGTTCGTCAATGTCAGCCCATTTTGGCGAACGCGGTCGCATTCTATCGGTTTGTCACAAGCACAACATCGTACTTCCTGTAAAGGTCGTGGTGCTTGCCGAGGATTCGGCAAGGGCCGGAAACCTTGTCCTTCATGCCTTCCCATACGGGTTCTGGCAGATAGAGATAGACCGGCAGGGGGGGCTTTGCCCAAGAATCGTCCGCACACCACAAGAGCTTGGTTAGCGGAGAGCCAGTAGACACTACCAATTGTGTGGGGAAGTAATTCTTGGGCAAAGCAGGGCAGCGCAGAAAATCCAACACCTCCTCTTCGTTTTCCAGCCGGTCTACCCTGCGCTGGCAGTAGAATACGAGACTTGGCTGAAAATACTGATAGCAACCAACCCGGATTTCACGCTCCGTCTGAGCGCTTTGCAACGCCTGAGCCAGTGGGCGAGTCGCCTTGTATTCGTTGAAAACCGTGCTGGGGCCTGCGGCCAGAAGTCCGACCAGCAAGAGCGCCGCCGCGACGACACTGGCGATGACGCCTGTCCGGTTCTGCCGGCAGTGATTCCACCAGGCCAGGGCCGCGCCTCCAACAGGAATGAGGCCCAGGCATGACCAGGACGCCAAACCCGCAAAATGCCGCCCCGAATAGAACGGCACATCAACACTGCCACCTGCTACGAACAGCCCGATTGAAAGCAGCCCACCCATGAGCGCGAAACAGGCAAGGCCGATGTTCAAGCCCCAACCCGGCAGCTGAACGTCTCCAACTCGCCAGCGATCCAGAAATCGCGCCATGAGAATGGCCATGGGCGGATACAAAGGCAGGATGTAATTAGGCAACTTGGTGCTCATTACGGTGAAGCAGACAAGATATATGATGATCCAGCACCAGAGAAAGACGTGAGAACGTTGCAGACAAGGAGACAAGGAGACAGGGAGACAAGGAGACAGGGAGACAGCCACAAAAGCCTCGTCGCCCTCTTGCTCTTGTCTCCTTGTCTCCTTGTCTCCTTGTCTCCTTGTCACCTTGTCACCTTGCCTCCTTGTCTGGTCCCCCAGCCACTCTTTCACGCTGTTCCACCCTGCCAGGCCAAGGTTCCAGGCTGCCAGGCCAAGAAACGCCGACCAGGGAGAGAAACCGACGAGGAAAACAACAAGATAGTAATAGACCGGCCCGTAATGATTCTCCATCGGCGTGAGAGCGCGGCCGATGTTGTGTTTCAGAAAGAACCCGCGCAGGAACTCGCCCTTCGTTTCATCTCCCACACGGACAAACCACGGCAAGGCAACCAGGACGAAGGTCAAACACCCTAGCAGAAGGCGCGGATTGAGAAGTTGTCGCGGCTGCCAGGAACAAAGCAGGTACAACCCGGTGATCGCCATGGGGAAAAGAAAACCCACCGGTCCTTTGGCCAGCATTGCCAGCCCTTCACTCACGCCGGCAAGCATGAACCAGACCGCTGGCGAGGTGATGAGGTGGTGGAGTGGTGAGATAGTGGATTGCGGAGAGGATGGAGGATGGAGGATAGAAGATGGAGGATGGAGGATGGAGGATGGCGAATCGCTAGTTCTATCCTCTATCCTCCATCCTCCATCCTCCATCTTCTTCGGAACCACCCCACCACCCCACCACCCCACCACCCCAGTGCTCGACTCGATTCCTATCCATATGAACAACATGGAAAGCACTGTGAGGGCGGTCAAGAGAGCGTCGGGATTGGCAAAGTGAGCAGAGCTACAGAAGGCGATCGTGCTGCCCAGGATCATCCCGGCCAGCAGCCCGGTCCGTGTACTACGAAAGAGGCGCCTGCCAAGTTCGTAGGTGACCAGGACAGCAAGTATCGCAGCCAGTGCCGAGGGAAACCGGGCCGAGAACTCATTGACGCCGAAGACCCGGTAGGCGCCGATCTGTAGCCAGTAAAGCAAGGCCGGCTTATCAACGCGCAGCTCGCCGTTGAACTTGGGGACGACCCAATTGCCGGCTGACATCATCTCGCGGGCAGCATCGGCGTTGTTGCCTTCGTCGATGTCCCAAAGGCTGGGGACTCCCAGGTTCGGCAAGCACAGCGCAGCCGTGACTACCAACAAGAGCGCGTAGTGTCCGGCGCGATTATCGAGAGAGCGGAACATTCCGTTGTTCCATTCGTGAGAGGGTAAAGGATGAAGGATGAAGGATGAAGGATGAAGGATGAATAAGACAGAAAGCGCCGCTTGTTTGATTCATCCTTCATCCTTCATCTTGAAGACTCCCCAGATTATAAAGACACCTGCTTTTTTCGCTAGACGAATCGGGTAGCCATCCTCTATCCTCCATCTTCTATCCTCTACCCAAGCTGCTCGAAGGGAAACATGAGGAAATGGCACACTCTCACTCTTTCACCACCTCACCACCTCACCACCCCACCGCCTCACGGTTGGACGACAAATTCGGGATGAACCTGGTGCAGCAGCATCTCCTGCATTCCGAGAACCCTGGGGGCAAGTTGATCGATGTCCGTGGTGGTGGGGACAGTGATGACGAGATTAACCTGCCCATTGGGCTGAACCTTGATCTCGACGCTTCGGGCGTCCGGGCCGCAGAGCGCTGCCACTCGCCGCTTGAGCGTCGCCTGCATGCCTAAATCGCTGGCCAGGGGTCTCATTCCTGACCTCGGTGCGGTAGCTGCGTTTTCCTTGCCTGAGTCGGTCCAGCCTGCTTGCCGGATGGGCGTGCCATTCCCCAGCGTGACCGCAGACCCGGCGATCGGAGCCGGCTCGCGCCGAGGTTGCTGCGTCACTGTCGGAACACTGGGCGGGTTCACGGAGCCTATGGTTCCCTGACCGGCTTTTTTCTCGGCGTTTACGAAAGAGAAAGACATTACACCGGTGGTCACATAAGGCTGTCCGGCCGGTGGCTTGGTCTCGTTCCCACGGTCCGCCGTGGGAACGCCTGTTCCTGCCGTTCCCATGGCAGGTAGTGCAGACGGCTCGCCTGCCCGATCAGATTGCAAGCGAGCCGCCTGCACCACGGACCCTGGGAACGAGACCGGACTCGGCGAGGGCATCCAGGCGGCAGAATCGACCCCGCCGCTCTCCTTCTTGGCGGGGGCCGGAACTGGCGGTTTTTGCACATGCTGTGCCGACGGCAACGTCGCGTCCGGATTGACCGTTAAGATCGCCGGCTCTTTGCCGTGATTGGCTGTCCAGACGGGAGGCTGTTCCGTGGCATTGATTGTGGGAACTTGTGGGGTCGGAATGTTGCCGGATGTCAGGATGATCGGTGACGAGCTGGTCGAACGGCCGCCATCCGAATAGCCGTGTGCGCCGATCGGCAAATCCGCAGGATTGGGACGAGAACGTGGTCAGTATCACCACCGGTGTAGGGGTATTCGTCGTTACCGTTGTCGCTGCCACTTTGGGTGGAACCGGTGGAACACTATTGGCTGGCGTGGCTGGCGATGCCGCCGATGTGCTGGTAGTTGACACGGCCACGGCCGTCGTGGTCTTGATTGCCGGCGTGGGGATCACCGTTCTGGGCGGTTGCGCCGCAACGCTAATTGCCGGCGCGGATACCACAGTTTTGGGCGGTTGCGCCGCAGCGCTGGTTGCCGGCGCGGGTACCACAGTTTTGGGCGGTTGCGCGGCAGCGCTAATTGCCGGCGCGGATACCACAGTCTTGGGCGGTTGCGCCGCAACGCTGGTTGCCAGAGCGGGCACGACAGTTTTGGGTGGTTGCGCCACAACGCTTGTTGCCGGCGCGGATACCACCATCTTGGGCGGTTGAACCGCAACGCTGGTTGCTGGCGCGGATACCACAGTCTTGGGCAGTTGCGCCGCAGTGCTTGTTGCCGGCGCGGATACAACAGTTTTGGGCGGTTGTGCCGAAACGCTGGTTGCCGGCGCGGATACCACAGTTTTGGGCGGTTGAGCGGCAGCGCTGATTGCCGGCGCGGATACGACAGTTTTGGGCGGTTGCGCCGCAACGCTGGTTGCCGGCGCGGGTACGACAGTCTTGGGCGGTTGCGCCGCAGCGCTGGTTGCCGGCGCGGGTACGACAGTCTTGGGCGGTTGCGCCGCAACGCTGGTTGCCGGCGCGGATACCACCGTCTTGGGCGGTTGCGCCGCAACGCTGGTTGCTGGCGCGGATACTACAGTTTTGGGCGGTTGAGCCGCAACGCTGGTTGCCGGCGCGGATACTACAGTTTTGGGCGGTTGCGCCGCAACGCTGGTTGCCGGTGCGGATACCACAGTTTTGGGCAGTTGCACCGCAGCGCTGGTTGCCGGCGCGGATACGACAGTCTTGGGCGGTTGCGCCGCAGTGCTGCTTGCCGGCGCGGGCACCACAATTTTGGGTGGTTGAGCGGCAGCGCTGGTTGCCGGCGCGGATACCACAGTCTTGGGCAGTTGCACCGCAACGCTGGTTGCCGGCGCGGATACGACAGTCTTGGGTGGTTGCGCCGCAACGCTGGTTGCCGGCGTGGATACCACAGTCTTGGGCGGTTGCGCCGCAACGCTGGTTGCCGGCGCGGGTACGACAATCTTGGGCGGTTGCGCCGCAGCGCTGGTTGTCGGAGTGGATACCACAGTTTTAGGTGGTTGCGCCGCAGCGCTGGTTGCCGGTGTGTACACATCAGTTCCGAGCGGCAGATTCGAGATGTTGGTCGATGGCGTGGCCACAATGGTCTTGACGGGTGCCGCCGACGGGTTGGCTGTTTCAGTGCTCGGTCCCGTAGTGAGCGGAATTGTCGGAGTATTGGTCGATGGCAAGACCACAACCGTTTTGGGCGTAACGATCAGAATATTGGTCGTTGGCGTGGCCGCTTTTGTCTCGGGTGGCGTGGCCGGGGTGTTATATGATGCCGGACGGATGACCGGCTTGCTTGGTGCGCTGGAGACGCCCGGCGTTGGCGCGGCTCCGGCAGGAGGGGGAACGGCTGTGGTCGTTATGGATGTTTGTGTAATCACTGTCGGCACGGCGGGCTGGGGCATGGGCGTACTCGCTTTGGGTGTTGTGATTTGTACAGCCGGCGTAACCGGCCTGTCGTGGCTCGTGCTCGAAGCTAGCGGAGCGGCACCGGTGGAATTCTGGCCGGCAGGGAGCTGAGTCTTGTTCCCGTTTTGTGCCGGGGCAGTCGCCTGCTGTGTTTCCACGGGAACCACATGCATGCCGTCGGTGCTGATTACCACACAAGCCTTCCCATTGCGCAGTACGATCGGGACCTCCAGGTGATTCACGACACAGTTACAGCAGGCCAGCCGATGGAGGCGCCGGCTGACGGCGAGCTTCTCTTCGTACGAAAGGATCGTGCCCGACACGGTTATTTGGCCCGTGGCGGTGGTCTTGATCTCGAAATGAGATGCTTGCTCGCCAAAAGCTTCGGCAAGCAGGCTGACCGAAAGGCTGCGAAGTTCCTCGGCGCTTGCACTGCGCGAATTAACCACCAGGTTAGGGTAGGGTTTCAGCACATCCACGACAATCAGTTTGCTCGTCTCCCGCGCCACCCTGAGCGCTTGCTCCCGAACCGCGTCATTGAGCACGTAGCCGTGGATTTCGAGCGTCGCTCCCTGAGCTTGAGCCTGGAGTTGATAGGGGAAAGTTGCCGGGTTGGCAAGCCAGCCCAGCTCTACCTTGATCTCTTCCAGCCGCGCATGGTCCGCATCGAGAGGGACAGGAGCAACGACGGCAACAGGACCGCCGGCTTGAACCGGCGTCCCCGGTAGGCCGCCCGCCGGGACCTGAGCATGCGCCTCGTATGTCGATCCCAGGACGCCGGCGGCCAGCAAAGCCCAGCCGGCCTGTCGCAGCACTTTACGCATCGGTTTCTTCATGGTTCATTCTCTGTTCGAGTAATCACGGACCTGAGTACGGATAGGGCGGCTGGGGGACAGCAGGCTGCCCATAGCCTCGCTGCATCCCGCCAAGATCGCGGGCCATCGAGTTCTGCGCCTCTGGATTGTTAGGAACATACATGTGGAGATGGTCCTTGTCGATGTAGACCGTCTCCGACCGTGGTTGTGTGGCGCGGAACGGGAACGGATAGCTCGATTCGATGGTTTGAGTGTAATAGATCGTGCATTTCCAGTGACAGTGATGGAGCTGGGCCGGACCAACCGTCGGGAAAAAGCGCGGTGGGTCAACCTGGTCCACGATCAGCTCGGCGATTACCTCGATGTCATCGCGTGATTCCTGATAAATGAATGGAAGACCGCGGGGGACCCGGGAAGCGGCCCGGAGTATCTGGGCATCGTTGGGCCGATCCTCACACTGGGGAGGCTCTGCTCCGTCCAGAATGGGCTGCATAATCGCCGTGCGGTAGTCATTCTTGAAGAGCAATTTCTCTTCCATCCGCTCCGTTACCCAGGGCGGCATGAGGACGGGTGGAAACACGCCGGGAACAATCGGAATCCCGCAACCGCTCAACAGCAGCGGTGCCAGGATACCGCCGGCCAGCAGCACGCCTAGCTTCGCACTTCTCATGCTTTCACCTTTGTGCCGATGATCGAACTTTGCCAACCGCCCCAGTTTGCGCAGGCGTTTCCATGATGGCATGGACCGCAAGAACTACTGGCAGGTATCGGATTGCGGGTTCTAACGACTTTAGCGTTTCGCTCGGAAAGAGCGGTTTTGACGATTTGACGGGTTGTTAGCAATGCAGGTGTTTTGCGGGGATTTGACAGGCGAGCCGAGTAGCGTAAGCTGCCGGGTGATGGGGGGTCACTAGACCCATCCCGCAGCGACTCTGCATTCGCCGGCAAACAGCGATGGGTATCAACATGGCGGCCAATGCAGGTGGAAAAGTGTGGCGTTTCAGGTCGCGGGTCAGGCTGGAACCTGGGAACGAACTGGGTGCTGGTCTTGACGAAGAGATTTTCTAGACACGAGTAACTTGTTATGCGTCCTTTGTGGCGGCGAGGCTAGCTTGATCTAGGCGCAAAAATACTATTTCCTTCCTTCCTTGCAATTCGAGGCGCTATAATAGATCACGAGCAGAGGATCCGCAGCCCAGGACCACGTTGCGAATCGAGCAAGCAGTACAGGTGGGCCGGATTGCCAATCCGGCCTACAAGTTTCAGGACCGGTGAGGCGACGATGTCTTTACTCTGGGCAACAGCGGCAAATCCGGACCAGGCGCCACTCTCCCCCGCCCAGGGGGGAGGGCAGGGAGGCGGGATGACCCTATTCTGGCTCATTCTCAGCCTGGCCTTCCTGCTGCTGTTGGCGGCTTGCGTTATTCTTCTGGTCAACCGTTGGAGGAAGCGAAAAATTCAGGTAACTCCGACAAGTAGCGATCAGTTGGCTGAATTTCGAGTATTGTATGAGCAGGGCCAGTTGAGCAGGGAAGAATTTGACCGCATTCGTTCCTTGCTGGGGAGCCGCCTCCGGTCCGAGCTGGAACTGCCGGCACAACCGCCATCGACCGCTTCGGATGGCATAACCCCGTTGCCAAAGCCGAACGGGGATGGTTCGCCCCACAACGGCAACGGAGCATGAGCTTGCGTATCTGCCAACTACCCCCTAACATTGGAAAAAGACCGGCTCCAACATCACGTTGATCCGAGCCGAAGCACATGAAGGAGATTCGATGCCGACGAAAGACTCTGGGCTGGGCGGAAGTGGACGACGACCCACTGGAAGCACTGGGCGAAACCGCAACGCTTACTGCTCCTTCTGCCGCAAGAGTTACCGCGACGTGGGGCCTCTCGTGGAGGGGCCTGGCGACGTCTACATTTGCGGCGAGTGTATCGAGCTGTGCCAGTCGATCATCGACCAGGAAAAACGCCGCCGCGGCACTTCCAAGGCGATGTTCACGCACATCCCTGCGCCGCGTTCGATCAAGGAGAAGCTCGACCAGTATGTGATCGGCCAGCAGCGGGCCAAGAAGGTCCTGTCGGTGGCCGTACACAACCACTACAAGCGCCTCAGCCTCGGCGACCAGGGTCACGGCGACGTCGAGGTGGATAAGAGCAACATCCTGCTCATTGGTCCGACGGGCAGCGGCAAAACGCTGCTGGCGCGCACCCTGGCCAAGGTTCTCGACGTGCCCTTCGCCATCGGCGACGCGACGACCCTCACCGAGGCCGGCTACGTCGGCGAGGATGTGGAGAACCTGCTCCTCAAGCTGCTCCACAACGCCGACTTTGACATCGAGGCGGCCCAGCGCGGCATCGTCTACATCGACGAGGTCGATAAGATCGCCAAGACGAGCCAAAACGTCAGCATTACCCGCGATGTCAGCGGCGAGGGCGTGCAGCAGGCACTGCTCAAAATGCTGGAAGGCACTGTCAGCAACGTGCCGCCCCAGGGAGGCCGCAAGCACCCCGAGCAGCAGTACATCCAGGTAGACACCACGAACATCCTGTTCATCTGCGGCGGCACTTTTGTCGGGCTGGACAATATCATTGCCCGCCGCATCGGCCGCAAGACGATTGGTTTCGGCAGCAACCCGGAGCAGCGCGAGCACCACCTCGGCGAGCTGCTCAACAAGGTCACCAGCGACGATTTGATCGAGTTTGGCATGATTCCCGAGTTTATCGGCCGGCTGCCCGTGCTCGCCCCGCTCGATCCGCTCGACGAGGAAACACTAGTCAGCATCCTGACCGAGCCGCGCAATGCCCTGGTCCGCCAGTATCAAAAGCTGTTCGAGATGGAGGGTGCCGAGCTGGAATTCGAGACCGCCGCTCTTCATGCCATTGCCCGGAAAGCCAAGGACCGCGACACGGGCGCTCGCGGCCTGCGCAGCATTGTCGAGGAGATCATGACCGACATCATGTTTGAGCTACCGGACATCGAAGTCAAGGGCAAGTATCTCGTCACCGAGGCCGTAGTTAGCGGCGAAATTCCGCTATTCGGATGCACTCCCGCCACGGATAAGAAGAGCGCCTGAAAAACAGACAGGGAGACAGGGAGACAGGGAGACAAGAAAATGAAAAAGAAGATTCAGTCGCATAGGGATCTTGAAGTCTACGCAAAGGCTTTCGACGTAGCTATGCAGCTTTTCGAATTCTCCAAGCAATTCCCCAGAGAAGAAACGTATTCTCTGACCGATCAAGTGCGCCGGTCATCTCGTTCGGTGTGCGCCAACATTGCCGAAGCCTGGCGCAAGCGGCGCTATGAGGCCGCATTCATTAGCAAGCTGTGCGACTCGGAGAGCGAAGCTGCTGAGACGCAGGTGTGGATCGAGTTCGCGGTGAAGTGTGGCTATCTCGACCGAGATCAAGCCGCTGCGCTCTACCGGACTTATGAAGAAATCATCCGAATGATCGTAGCAATGATCACTCAGGCTGACGCCTGGGTCATCACAAAACGCTAGCATATCATCTTTTCCTTGTCTCCCTGTCTCCTTGTCTCCCTGTCTCCTTGTCTTGATTGGGAGAGAACCGTGGCCCAACAAATCAAACCACCCCTGGCACGCTTGAGCGAGATGACGCCAGGTCAGCTTGCCGATTTCTTCGCTCTCCTGTCTGAGCGGGCCAAGGGGACGACGCGCGAAGGCAAACCCTACTTCACTTGTCGCTTCCGCGATGCCAAGCGCACAGCCAGTTTCATGGTTTGGGCCGACGGTCCGTGGTATGCGGCTTGTGAGTCGGAGTGGGCTGTCGGACAATTCTTCAAAATTCGTGCCGTCTACGGGGAACACGAACGTTACGGTCCGCAGATCGATATCCGCAACATCCGGATCGCCCTTGAGGCGGACCGTGCCGACGGTTTCAATCCTGCCGATGTCGTGGCTTGCTCACGGTTCGACCCGGAGGCCATGTACGCCGAATTGATAGGACTGGCCGAAGCGCATATCACGGACGCGCCGCTCCGCCGGCTCGTCCTCACGATTTTGGAACGCCATGCCGATCGTCTGAAACAATTGCCCGCGACGCAGAACAAGTTTTATCCGTTTTGCGGCGGCCTGCTCGAACATCTCGTCTCGGTGACGCATACCTGCCTCATGCTGGTCGAGAAGTATGCGGCACACTACACGGAACTGCGTCCGCCGTTGAACCGCGACCTGGTGGTGGCCGGGGCCATCTTGCACGACATCGGCCGCGTGCTGGAGCTGGAAGGCGATACCTTGGCCGTTGAGAAAACCGTGCCCGGTCGTTTGTTCGGCCACCTGTTTCTTGGCCGCGACCTCATTCGCGACACGGCCCGAGAGCTGGGCGACGTTCATCCCCAACTTGTCCAGATGCTGGAACACATTGTCATCACCCACCTGAACCTGCCCGAATGGGGCTCGCCGCGGCTGCCGTTGATTCCGGAATGCCTCATCATCCATCACGCCGACGATCTGGATGCGAAGCTGGAAATGTATGTGCGTTGTCTGAGCCGGGATCAGTCTGCAGAACAGTTCACCGAAAGAGATCCCGTGCTGAATCGGCAGTTGTACAAGGGGCGGGAAGTGTAGCCCTGGCTCGCGCAGGCGGCGTGGAGTTCGGGCTAGCCGCTACCGACTTTGCAATTCCTCGGCTTCATTTGTTAATCTCCTTTCGCGTTGCAATTTGATTGCAGCCGCCGGTGCCGGTGTCTGAAATCATTTCGATGAACAGGAAACGAAAGGAGACCGCCATGAACCAGCCACAAGTCGTTCTATCCACACCCATTGCAGAAACGGCGGACGCGGATTTGCCCCACACCGCACTTGAAATGCAACCAGCTGAGCTGCCCGTGGTCGATGGGTTGGGACTGACGATGACCGAAGTGCATGCCGCCGCCGATGCGGGCATAAACTGGCTGTGGCAGGGGTATTTGGCGCCCGGCAATGTTACGCTCTTGACCAGCCAATGGAAGACCGGCAAGACGACGCTGATCGCCATTTTGCTGGCCAGGCTTCTGGAAGGCGGTTCGCTCTGCGGCCAGGCGCTGGCGCGGGGGCGGGCCGTGGTTGTTTCCGAGGAGGGAAACACGCACTGGTCGCTGCGCGGCCGCAAGCTCGGTATTGGCGACAACGTTCGGTTCATCTGCCGGCCGTTCCGCGGCAAGCCGCGGGTCGATGAATGGCAGGGATTGATCGATCGGCTGGCCCGAGGCCACGCGCGGGAACCTGTCGATTTGCTGGTGATTGATCCGCTGGCCTCGTTCTTGCCGGGCCGGGACGAGAGCAACGCCGGTTCGATGCTGGAAGCGCTGATCCCACTGCAACGGCTGACGATGCAGGGAATGAGCGTGCTGGTGCTGCACCATCCGCGCAAGGGTGAAAGCGCGCCCGGCCAGGCGGCACGCGGCAGCGGCGCCTTGACGGGGTATGTAGACATCATCATGGAAATGACCGCGACCAATCCGCTCGCCATCCAGGATCGCCGGCGGCATTTGCAGGCCTGGTCGCGCTACGAACAGACGCCCAATCAACTGGTCATCGAACTCAACACCGACGGCAACGACTACCGGATACTCGGCGATTTTCACGATGTTGATTTCACAGACAACTGGAGCTTGGTGCGAGCCATTCTGGAGGATGCCGCGCACAAGCTGACGCGGCAAGACATTCTCAAGGAGTGGCCGAGCGCCTATGCGCCGCCGTTGGAGGCGAGCCTGTGGCGTTGGCTGGATCGTGCCGTGCAGCAGGGCTTGATCAATCGGGACGGCAGCGGCCGGCGGCACAACCCCTTCCGCTACTGGCTGCCGGGCCAGGAAGAGGAGTGGCGGAAGGACCCGCTCTATCTGGAAGACATGGAGGAGGAAGACTTGCCGGTACATCTACGAGGGCTATCGGAGCGGGAGTTGTTCAAGAGGGCGAAATTCGGAATTAAATTCGAGGAGAGGATGAAGAACAAGGGGAGGGGGAGTGATGGAGAGTAGGCACGCTGGCGGACATTCTCGGCAAGAAGGCTCGGTACGTGTGGAGGCATGGACAAGCAGACCTATAGGCTGTTCATGAAGCGCACGGCCAATATCTATGGCGGCCAAAAGCGGCGAGCGCGGGCGGATGGGCAGAGCCTCGACTAATCGTTGGCTGAGCTACGCGATTGGTGTCTGGAGGCGCTCAAGCATCCGTGCCCTTACTGCAAGGGGACGTTCACCGTGGAGGATATGTCGGTAGACCATTGCACGCCGATCAGCAGGCGAGGCCGGCATGCGGCGGACAACCTTTGTTTTTGCTGTCAGGAATGCAATCCGGCGAAGGGAGCGTTGACGGCGGAAGAATTTGGGCAGCTCCTGGCGGTCGTTTCGGGGTTTGAGGTGGTGGCACGGAATAATGTGATTCGGAGATTGAGGGCGGGAGGGAGGTTGATTAAGAGTCCATAGGTCTATAGCTTAACGTGGAAACGGTGGCTGACACGAATGGCACTGTTGACAGGCTGCGTTTGTTTCTAACACCAAAGCCTATCTCTATTTAAGCTAGAACCTGGCCGTCGGGCCTGTGCCGGTCCTGGCCGCGCACCGTCCGTGTGCTCACTCGAAGGTGATCTTTGGCATCTTCCCACCGCACAGCTGATTTTTTGCCAAAAATCAGCTGCTGGATACCTGGCCGGAGAACCTTCCCTGCCTAAGTTATCCCCAGTGGAGACCTTCCTGGGTTGCACTCTCCTTTGTCAGCAAAGGAAGGCCTCCATGTCCTTTTCTACGACCTTCAACCATACTTCGCAATTCGACAATGTCCTCGCCCCTTTTTGCCACGCTGACGGCCTGCCCTTCGCCGACGTGTTGACTGCCGACACGATCGCTCAGGCGCTCGCCGAACGAACAGGTCTCGTTTGGCCAAAGGGCGCATAGCTTCTGGACGCCTGCTCTGACGCTGTGGACCTTCTTGTCCCAGGTGTTGGATGACGGCAGCAAATCGTGCCGGGCGGCCGTGGCCCGCGCCGTGGTGGCCATGGCTTTGACGCTGCCGCGGCCAGAATATGATACCGGCAACTACTGCCGTGCCCGCGCCAAACTGCCGACGAACGTGCTCTGCCGCCTGACCTTGCAAGTGGCGGTGGCCTTGGAGAAGCAAGCACCGGCCGCGTGGCTGTGGCATGGGCGGCATGTCTCTCTCGTGGACGGCTTCACGGCCAGCATGCCAGACACCGAGGAGAACCAAAAGGCCTATCCGCAGCCGCAGACACAAAAACCGGGGCTGGGTTTTCCGCTTATCCGTTTAGTGGTGTTGTTGTCTCTGGCCACGGCCGCGTGTCACGGGCTGGATTGGGGACCGTACCAGGGCAAGGAAACGGGAGAACCGGCGTTGTTCCGCAGGTTGCTGGACCACTTGGAGCCCGGCGCGATCGTGCTAGGAGACCGCTTTTACTGCTCGTACTTTCTGCTGGCATTGCTGCAGGCACAGGGCGTGGACGTGGTGACGCGGCTACATCAAGCCCGGATCAACACGTTCCGCCGTAGCCGGAATGTGGACCAGGACGACCGGTTGGTGATCTGGTCGAAGCCGGAGCAACCGGACTGGATGGACGACGCGACGTATGCGGCCATGCCCGAGACAATCCAGGTACGCTACCTCTACCAGCGGATTAGCATCCCGGGCTTTCGCGTCAAGCACCTGCACGTGGTCACCACTCTGCTGGATACGGAGGCGTATGCTCATGAGGATGTCGTCGATCTTTATCATCAGAGATGGCACGTGGAGCTGGACATTCGGGCCATCAAGTCGACCCTGAAGATGGACGTGCTACGTTGCTTGACCCCGTTCATGATCGAGAAGGAAATCTGGGCCCATTTCTTGGGCTACAATCTTATTCGCAAGGTGGCGGCCCAGGCAGCGCTGCTCCAGGGAGTATGTCCGCGGGCGATTAGTTTTGCAGCCAGTCAGCAGACGGTGCTGGGCGCCTGGAGCAAGTTGACCGAGGCGACAGTCGCGGAGCGGATCCAGATGGCCCAAGTGTTGTTGGTGGCGCTGGGCAAGGAGAAGGTGGGCCATCGGTCGAACCGTTGTGAACCACGGGCCATCAAACGACGGCCCAAGAAGCAAAAGCTGATGATGAAACCACGTAAGCAGTTGCAGGCGGAATTATTGGCCGGGTATGGCGTGGACGGCAAGGAATGACGGCAAGAGCGTCCACAAGAAGGGGGGTGATGGCACGGAGCTGGTTGGCAAGAACAAACCGAAACACATCCGGGGAGACAGTGCGCGCCCGCGTGGCCAGCCAAGGCCGTGTACCTCTCGATCTGTGCTTACGTTAGTAAAGATACTCAGGGCATCCTTATAGTAGATATAGCCTCGACGCAACCTGCTGCTGGAACGAGGGATCTGCCAACAGTGCCATTCGTGGCTGACACCTGCTGCCTCCACCTGCTGCCTCGGCGTGCGCCGGCTCGACCTTGTTGAGAACGTCGCTCAGACCGTGCTCGTGCAGGCTCTGGAAACCTGGTCTCGGCGCGGCGTGCCGGAGGACCTGGCACGGCGAACGGTGGTGCCGCCGTCAAGAAAAATCCGCGGGGACGAAACGGGCTCGAAATATTCTTGCTTCTCCGCTCGAATGTGATATCATGACCGGCGCGGTGGCCCCTGACCGGCGCGCCCGTGATGCCCTGACCGGAGCAGCGATGCGCTGACTGGCGCAGCCGTAATACCCTGACAGGCAGGGGCCGTACCTGCGCCGGCGCCCGCATGGATAATCACCAGGTTACGCCCTAAGACGAGCCGCTCACTGCTCCTACACCACGAGAACCGTCCATGCCGGCCGACAACGTAAAAACCGCACTTTCAAGGAAACACTGAGCGGTACCGTTCGCTTCAAGATTCCATTTTTCCAACGTGGCTATGCTTGGAAGAAGCAGCAGTGGGATCAGCTATTCCTCGACCTCCAAGAGCAAATCATCGGCGAACTTGAGACCGGATCGGTGGTCGACGAGGTTCGAACATTTCTTCGGCCCCATCGTCGTCATGGAGGAGACTGGGACTCCTGAGTTGAAGGAGTTTCTGGTGATTGATGGGCAACAACGGATCACGACCATTTATCTGCTGCTGGGGATTATCCGAGAGCAGATCCGCGCCAAGAAGCATTTGTCCGGGGATGCCCATGGTTACCTTGATGAACTAAAGAGGTATCTCTTCAATGACGTCGCCGGGTCCGATGACTACCTTAAGCTCAAGGTGTTTTCATCCAAGGGCGACCGTTTGCCCACTTATAGGGTAGCGTTCGGTACCGAAGCGACTGGGAATCCAAAGACTCCTTACCTTCAAATCGATCAACAAATGTACGTCCAGGGCAATAATGGGGTCGACGCCTTCCAAAAGTACGCGCTCAAGAAGCTCAGGGCGGACTTCACGGATGTGCCGGCTCTCTGGCAACTCGCCCAAGTGCTCTTGAACTGTCTCAAGATTGTGTGGATTCCTCTGGACGAGCAAAAAGATGACGCGCAGGCGATTTTCGAGAGCTTGAACGATAAAGGCAGACGCCTCACGGCTAGCGAGCTTCTTTGCAACTATCTGTTCCGACCGATCATGGATGCCAGGGAAACCGAGGATCTCCATAATAACCAGTGGCTCGCCGGGATTCGACTGCTGGAGAACGACGACAGTTTTGAAGAGTACCTTCGCCATCTGTTCTCCATTGGTGAGACGAAGATGGTGGGAAAACACCGTAAGGTCTATGTACACTTCAAGGGCAAGAATCGAAACCTGACCGCCGGTGCGGCGAAACAGCATCTTGCGGACATTTTCTCAGGCGCGCCGCTCTATCGCACGATTACCGATCCACTTGCACATCCGCACAAAGACGAAGGAATTCAACAGCTCCTGATCGCGATTGGCAACACGCGCATGGAGTCAAGTACACCATTTGTTCTTTCCGTCCTGCGCGCACAGTCCGTTGGTACGCTCAGCACTGACAGCACTCGCACAATCTTACGCGAATCGCTTGTCCTTCTCGTTCGCCGCAAGATGACAGAACTGGCAACAACGCAGTACGATGTGATGTTCCCATCATTGCTAGGGAAGATCATTAACGAGCCAAACCCCGTCAAGGCGCTTCATGAACGCTTCAAAAATCATCTCGTGTGGATATCGGACCAAGAATTCGAGGAGGCCGTCACGAACAAGACGGCCTATCGTCGGAATGACCTTCCTTTCTCGCGCATGCTGCTGATGGAGATCGACAAGAGATTGCAATCTCACGGTCAACTTCCCGATTACAGCACGCTGGGCACGATCGAGCACATGATCCCCCAAATGCTCGATGAGCGGTGGAAGACTTATCCTGGCGCAGACGCCGAGGACGACTACTTGCCCATTATCGTCAACACCATCGGCAATCTTTGCCTCTTAAGCGGCCCAGCCAATAGCGCGGCGGGTCGGGACCCGTTTGAGGCCAAAAAAGCAGGGTATTCGCCTTTGACCGCCCTGGCTCGCCAGATCAAGGAGCACGCTGGCCGCTGGGACATGAAAGCGGTGCGAGAGCGTTCGCAGAAACTTGCGAAGGAAGCAGTGCAGATATGGGCGTGGTCGAACGTGTAGCGAGGGCCGAAAAGAAACGGGGGAAAAAAAGGAAAAGGGACGCAGGTTGCGTCCACTTTTCTTTCCTTAAAGGCAAGACGTTTCGGAGACCTGTCGTGGCCGACATCGAGCAGTTCGCGAAGCAGGTGGCTGAGGACTTCCGGGAGCGTCAGAAAGGTACGCCCGATCGGTTCAACCTTGAGCTTCCGGAGAAAGCGGTCGTGGATCTGGTGAAGGCCGCGTTCTACGCGAGCATGATTCCTGACGAGGAACGATGGCCTTCGGTCTCGCTGATGTGCTACAAGAAGGGGGCAAAAACGGGCTTTCATTTTCTGTTCAATCAGCCATTCGAGGTCTCAGCCCAGCAGATTGCGAAGCTCGCTCATGGTGTTGCGCCTGATAGCCACTTGTGCTGCGTCTGCGAGAACGGATCGGTGTCAATCGCCGGTATCCACGTGACGATCCTGGATGAACTTCGGCAATTCGGCTACAGCTCGTTTCGGGTGGGGAACCCATTGCGGGTGACCATCCGGGGGCCGGGCCACCTGGTCGTGTCAACCGGCGGGATCGCTGCGGTGTATAAGGCCGGGGAGATTTCCGAAGAAGAATTGCTCCAGGACTGCGAGATCATGAGGGCGCTGGCGCAGGTCGTGAAAGGCGAACTGCAATCTCTAACCCGGGGAATGGTCGAGATTGTTGAAGATATTTTCAACGACCTGGCCGAGGCGATTCACCACCTTGGTCATGGCGGGATGATTCTGGTCACTGCTGAGCCGAAGAAATCACACTTCACGTCGTTCCGGGAAATTGACTGCCTGCTGCTGCAACAGCTTCTGATCCGTTACTGGAACTGCGTAGCGGATCTGAATGCCGACCCCGGAGCGAAGCAACGGATGCAAAACGGCGAAGACATGAAACAGGGCCTGGCAATCTCCTCAACGGTCT
>CAWDRY010000007.1:0-37796 GCA_963804745.1 uncultured Gemmataceae bacterium | reverse complement strand
ACTACTGGACTGCCCCTACTACCGCTACTGGGAACTTTGTAATAACGCCACCAGAGGGGGCTGGTAGCACAGCGGTAACGATTATTGGCATAGGAGCAATTTGACAATTGCCGCAGACAGCAGGACCTAAAATAAAATAAAATAATTCCCCCTATAAATATCCGCTATAAAACCATTGGTAATCTCAGGACGCTCGGAGAAATTACCAAATAAATCCAAAAAACCTTGATTTTCCCTTGCCGATTTTCTGGCCATTCATATACATACTCTGGGCAAGTCGTGTTCCGGGGAAAACGTCACCGAATCAGCTCCTTCATGTTCTCCCAGGAGTTGACGAATTTCCTTGCCGCTGGCCACATCCCACAGGCGCACTGGCCCGTGATAACCGACCGACGCCAACATCTTGCCATCTGGTGAAAAGGCCACGGAGTAGACATAATCTTGGGCCATAAGTTGGCGGATTTCCTTGCCGCTGGCTGCTTCCCACAGCCCAACTATCTGCTGATTCCTACAGGGCGAGGCCACCAACTTGCCATCAGGGGAAAAAGCTACGGGCCAGACTAGACCTTAAACAAGCGAAGATTCCGGCGTCCAACAGCCTTCGCGGGCGTCGCCAGCAATTACGGACTATCTCTGTCCCGCTCATCACAGAGCAGGTTAGCTGCCTCAAGTGTTGCTCCTGTCATGCCGTTCTCTACTTTCTGCTGGGTCGCTCTTGGTGCCGTGGTGGATCGGAGCATCCGGACTCCGACTTCGTTGGTCTTCCCGTCAACACCGCAAGGCATCTACCAAACGGAAGAAGATCGGCTGGTAGGGGTTCCACGCTAACAGTCGATAGATCAACTTGCGGCCCGTCCGCACGATTTGGCACGGCAAGCGCACAAACGCATTCACAAACGTCTTGAACTCCAGACCCAGAACCCACTGTTTCTCCAACCGGTGTCTGTCCTGCCAGCAACTTGGCTCCTCCGGTAGGGTCAAGGCCCACCAAGCCTTCAAGTTCCAGGCCAACGCCGTCATCACCATGTACGCCCAGTTGCTTTCCAGATTGTCCACCGGCGCTCGCAAGGCCCGTACCCCGCCACCGAGTTGGGCCAACAGATTCTCTTGATGACAGCGATCATTGGCCGAGAAGACGATCTCGGCAGCCGTCTTGTCCAAATCCTTGGTGATGTAGAAGAAGTACACGATGTCATCGAACAAGAGCTTCTCGCCTTTTTCCACCGAGATATTCTTTCTGAGGACCACCATGCGATACGTCTTCTTGCAGGCGGTGGGCCGGTAGCTGAATTCGGCCACCTGTTCCGACCGCAGGCGTCTGTTCTCAAACTCCCGCGCCACCACCACGGCCTCTTTGACGTTGTCTGACCGGACACGTGGCTCGGTCTTCACGGTGTAGCGAGCCGGACGCTGCAACGTCTTCCAGGCACTGGCCGGCAAGTCCTCAGCGAGGGCTTTCAGATTTGGCATGGCCTCATAGCCGAAGATAAAGCAGACGCGCGGATCGTCGTCCCAGCGATCCAGATGTTCCGTCTGCGCGAACTTGCTGTCGCCGCGCAGCAAGACACTCTGAAAACCGCCGCGGAAGCACGTCTGCATGGCCCGGTCGACTTCCGCAGCTGCACCTCCTGCGATGGCCGGTTGCCCGACCGATTGACCACGCTCAGGACCTCGCCGGTGTTGGCCAGGGTCAGTACCAGCGGGTGATAGCCCCAGGTGCCATCGTAGGCGATGTCCATCCCTTCCTTGCACTGGCCGGTGGTCTCGACCAGAAAACCGTCCATGTCGATCTCGGCTTGCCCGAAGAAGGCCGTGGGTTGACCGACCCATGCTTGGCGGCGCGTGTCGTCGATGATGTCGAGCAGAGTGTAAATGTCGTCCCTGGAAAAGCGCCGGCAGAAGTCCCCCGCCGTGGTGGGATCGGGGATACGGCGGGCACCCAGAGCATCGAGAAAGACCTCGTCGTTGCGGAGTAGTTCCAGGTCTTGGATGCACGTGCCGCCACACAAAGGCAAGAAGGCCAAGGCGAGCACGTGGTCCGACTCATGATAAGGCAGGTGTATCTGCAACAAATGCAGACGTTGCTCGATGGCATCGATCAAACCAAGGCGGCGGGCAAGGGTGTGGATAGCTCCGATGCCACCGACGCCGATGCCCCGGCAGCGGTCGGCAATTTCATAGTGGATGTTGCTGGCAGTCATGATGGGTTTGGAACAACCGTCGAGGTTCGTCTTGTCCAAGCGGCGCCCGATGCGGCACTTGCTGTTGGCGAGTTTCTGTCGTATGATCTTCTTCACTCGAAATCCCTCCGTGCTTCTGGTGTTGGATAAAGCAGATACCTTATTAGATGCTGGAAACGACGGGGGATTCCGAGTTTTTCACGAAAAGATTCCGTGAAAGGTCGGATACTTCGCTTGCTTAAGGACTAGACAGACCTGAAGACGTTGATGGTTCTCGAGTTGGCGGATTTCCTTGCCGCTGGCCGGATCCCACAACCTCACCGACCGAAAATCGGCCGAGGCCACCATCTTGCCATCCGGTGAATAGGCCAGGGAACAGGGCCCGTGTACATCCGCTTGGAATTGGCGGATTTCCTTGCCGCTGGCCGCATCCCACAGCCGCATCGTGCTGTCACTGGCTGAGGCCGAGGCCACCATCTTGCCATCCGGTGAATAGGCCACGCAAGTAACGCTGTCTTCATGCCGGAAGCGCACCGTTCCCATGCGGGCGATGGCGCCGGGCGGCAGGGGGTCGCCGAGGTCGGTGCGAAGCTGCTTCGCGGCTGGATCAGGTTTCGTTGTGTCCGGCGCGGGTGGCTCGCAACGGGCGATGCTGCCGAGTGTGAGGGTGATGGAGACGGCAAGGAGAAAGTGATGTGCGTGACGTGGAAGCATGGGTGATCCCTCGCTGGGTGATTGAGGAGCTTGAAAGAAGGACTCTCACAGGGTAGCTGAAAGTGGGGCGTGTGTCGAGAGAGCAGCTCTTGCAAGCGCCGGGGTCTGACCATGACTTTGAGTATTGACGGACTACTTCTTGTCCTTGTAGGATTCGTCCTCGAGCCGGGCAACGGCTTGACGAATCGCTTCCGTTTCGCCCTTCTCGGCGAGGCGCTTGAGGACGTTGACCAAGTTGTAACTTTGCAACTTGAGCAACACCCTCGCGGCCATTTCGCGTTCTTCCTGGATCGGACTGTCAAGGAAGCGCCCCGCTTCATCACCGGCTAGCGTTACGCTCGCCACACCCAGATAAACGTCCAATCGGCTCAAGGCGACTAGGCGACGCTTCTCGTCTTTCCCGCGGAGAATGGGGCGTAGTGCTGGTATGACGGCGGGTCCTTCGTACTGCCGTCGATTGGTGGTCAGCGTCTGAAGTGCATGCTCGAAGCGCGGCCCCAATGGTCGTTCGGTCCAGCCATGTTCGACCTTTTCCACGCGGGCCAGCCTCTTCACGTTGCGGCGAGCCACATTTTGAATCTGTTCGAGAGGCCAGGTTTCCTCCAGTATCCTGGTGGCTGCGCTGTTCAGCTTCTCCAACTGCCTTGGGTCCAAATCGTCAGCTTGTATCTCCGCGCGGATTCGTTTCAACCTTGCTTGTATCTCCGGATCATCGGATAGGGGCAATGCTTCGAGCAACGGTAAGATTCCCGGCCCCAAGGCTCGCAACTCGTGGTGGGCTTTCTCACGCTCCTGGAATTCCTCGCCCCCCAGTTGCTTTACTTTCTTCTGGAGTTCCTCTTTGGCAGGCAGTTTGCGTCAGGTTCACAGAGCAAGTCGATAAGCACTTCCAGGCTCTCTTCACCAGATGCCAGCAGGCGCTTGCCGACATCGGGCTGGCCTTCCAGCAGCAGCCAGTCCTCACGCAGACGGTTGATGCGGTCCGGGTTGCTTTTGTCAGGCGGTTGAGCGAAACCGGCTGTCACCAGAAGCAAAACTGCCAGCGCTGCGGCGTGTTTCATTGGATTCTCCTTCATTGGTCCCATGTATTACGGCCTGGCCACGGTGCGTGCCAGCCGCTGATGGGCCGCTCGGGCTTGCTCTGTCAGCAAGGCTCCTTCGGCTCCCTTGGCGAGAGATTCCAGGAGTTGGCGGGCTTCGGGGGTGCCGATTTGTTCGAGGACCATGATGGCACGCTGGACGCGCAAACGTTCCGTCGGTACAGACAGTTTGTTCAGAAGAGCTTTCACACGCTCCTGGACCTCGGCTGACGGTTGGCCTGACAGGGCCTTCTCCAATGCAGGTTGAGCCAGGTCGCCCAGTTGTTCCAGCTCCTGGCTGGCTTTATCACGGACATCGAAATGGTCGTCATCCAGGTCGGCCAGGAGTCGGGCCAGGCGCAGAGGATCAGGGGCCGTGGTCAGCCGCTGCAGTCGCTCCTGTAAGAACGGCACGACATCCGGTCGCTCACGCGACCCGGCTCGCTGGATGAGGGTGCCGATGGCCTGATAGGCTTTGGCTGCACCGTCGCTGGCCAGGTCGGTCCACAGGTTTTCCAGGTGCTTGGGATCGAGTTTGGTTGTCGGGATAGCAGCGCCCCGGTATAGCTCAGACAGCAGCCAGATCAACACGGTCGTATTGGCGCCTCCGGTGGCCAAGGTCTTGCCGTCCGGAGCAAACGCCACGGACCAAACCTTGCCTTGTTGTCCTTGGAGTCTCCTGATTTCCTTGCCGGTGGCAACCTCCCAAAGTCGAACCGTTTGATCGTGACTTCCCGAGGCCATGACCTTGCCATCCGGAGAAAAGGCCAGGGAATTGACCTGGTCCTGATGTCCCTCCATAATGCGGAGTTCAGTGGCGGTGGCTACCTCCCAGAGACGAACCGAGAAACCCGCGCTTACGGAGGCTACCAACTTGCCATCTGGAGAAAACACTACGGGACAAAGAATACTGCCAAAGTTGGTAGTTTGAAACTCTTGCAGTGTGCGGAGTTCCTTGCCACTGTCGGCCTCCCAAAGGCATGCCCAACCATGCTCCGCCCCCGTGGCGAGTGTCTTCTCGTCCGGTGAAAATGCCAGGGAACGGTATGAGCCTCGTTCCGGAAGTCGGCGGATTTCCTTCCCGCTGTTCGCATCCCACAGTCGCACCGTTCCGTCAGTACTGGAGGAGGCCAAGGTCTTCCCATTCGGAGAAAAGACTACGGACCAAACCCCACTTGCATGCCCTGGGCATTGGCGAACTTCCTTCCCGGTGGCCACATCATAGAGGCGAACGCTCTTGTCCGCGCTTCCCGCCGGAGCCACGATCTTGCCATCCGGAGAAAAGGCCACTGACCCCATCCCGCCCTGATGGCCTGGGAAATGACGAATTTCCTTGCCGGTGACTGCTTCCCACAGGCGCACCGTCTCGTCGGTGCTGGCTGTGGCCAAGCTTTTGCCATCTGGAGAAAAGGCGGAGGACAGCACCATGCCTTGATGCGCCTGGAACTGGTGGAGTTCCTTGCCGCTTGCCACATCCCAGAGGCGCACCGTCCCATCGGCGCTGGCCGAAGCTAGAGTCTTGCCATCTGGAGAAAAAGCCACCGAGATGCGACTGACATAACATTTGTGTCCCTCCAGTTGGTGGATTTCCCTGCCGGTGGCGGCGTCCCACAAATGTACCGTCTGATTAGGAGGATTCAAACTGGCTGAAGCAAGGGTTTTACCATCCGGCGCAAACACCACAGACGTGACTTCGCCTCGATGCCTCAAGAGCTCACGCAGTTCTTGGCCGGAAGATACCTCCCATAGCCGCACCGTCCCGTCAGCACTGGCCGAGGCCAAGGTCTTGCCATCCGGCGCAAATACCACGGAATTCACCGAATGCTGATGCCCCTGGAGTTTGCGGAGTTCCTTTCCCGTGATCGGCTCCCACAGCCGGATCGTATTATCCTGACCTGCTGAAGCCAGGGTCTTGCCATCCGGTGCAAACGCTACGGAAGTAATTTGGTCTCGATGTCCCTGGAGTTTGCGGAGTTCCTTGCCGGTGGCCATCTCCCAGAGAAGCACCTTGTCCCCGCCTGCCGAGGCCAGCATCTTGCTATCTGGTGCGAATGCTACGGAACTGATTCTCGCTCCAACTTCCTGTAGTCTGAGCAATTCCTTGCCCGTAGTCACGTCCCACAACTGTAGCGAGCCTTTCTCACCAGCCGAGGCCAAGGTCTTGCCATCCGGTGCAAACGCCACGGAATTAACAGCGCCTCGATGTCCCGGGAATCTACGATGTTCCTTGCCAGTGGCCACCTCCCAGAGCCGGACAGTCCCATCATGGCTGGATGACGCCAGGGTTTTGCCGTCGGGCGCAAACGCGACGGAAGTTACCCACCACTCATGCCGGAACCGCACCGTTCCCAGGCGGGCGATGGCACCGGGCGGCAGGGGGTCGCCGAAAAGGTCAATGCACACCTGCTTAGCCGCCTGGGCAGAGTTCGCTGTGTCCGGCGTGGGTGGCTTGCAAGGGGCGATGATGCCGAGCGTGAGGGTGATAGAGACGGCAAGGAGAACCTGGAGTCCGTGGCGTGGGGGCATGGGTGATCCCTCGCTGGGTGATGCCTGGAACTGGAAAAAAGAACACTGGTAGGGTAACGGATGGGGTGGTCGTTGTCGAGACGGCATCCGAGGTCAGCAGAGCCGATTCATTTGTCCGCTGGCGCTTCCCAGGCTTTGAGACGAGCGACGAAATCGGCATGTTCCGGGCTGGCTATTCCTTGCTGAAGAGTTTCATGTTAGATCACCGTGGGAAGTCAGGCAACACCAGCCCGACGCATCACGGCCGATCGGGCTGGTCGACTTCCACGAAGATCCGCTCGATCTTGCCCTCCCTGGCATGGCACAGGAAGTAGCTTTTCTCCTTGCTGCCATCGACGTTGGGCTTGACGAAAGCGCAGCAGCGATTGGTGGTCACGATCACTTCGGCCAATGTCCGTTCGGTGAAGCCGTGGTAGTGGCCGTTGTAGATGGTGCGCAGGTTGTACTCCTTGAAACGATCCAGCACCGCGTCCGCGTTGGTCAGCCTCAGCAGGACCCTGGGACCGAGCGGGAAGTGGGTGAACACCACGGTCGGCTGCTTCTTGTCCAGTTTGGGCAGGGTATCATCCAGCCAGCTAAGCGTGACCGGCTGCACGGCAACGTCAAAGACACCGGTGCCGTGGCACGAATCGAGACCCAGAAACTGCCAGCCGTGATGCTCGAAGTGATAGTTCATCGACTTCGGGAAGGCATCCTCGTAGGCCTTGCTGTTTCCCTGCTTGAGGTCGTGATTGCCGATGACGGCGTGTAACGGCAGGCCGAGACTTTTGAAGATGTCCCGAATGGCCGACAACTGCTCCGGCTTGCCCTGGTCGGACAGGTCGCCCACCAGCAGGACGAAATCAATCTTCTCGGTGTGGGCCTTGATTCGCCGGGTGACGCGCTCAAACCAGGGGCCGCAGTGCTGGTCAAAATAATGCAAATCGTTGACAGCGACGAAGTGGAAATCGTCGGCTGCCGCAGCGCCGGCGGACAGTTGACCGGGCCACAGGCCAGCAGCCAGAAGTGTGCCGGCGCTGCAACTCAACATTTGCCGGCGCGTCAGACGGGTTTGCGAATTCATGGTTATTCCTCCCTGGGATTACGCCGGCACACCAGTCACTCACGCAGGACGGCTCTGGAGAGCCGTCCTACGTTGCCGAGTTTCTTGCCGACGTAATATCTACCCTGATGGTGCTTGAAGGGTTTCCGGTTCCGAGACATCGCGAACAGGTCGATCCGTGCGGGTCACGGCTTCATTCGCTGCCGGGCGGCGCGGGCGTCCTCCGTCAGCAAGGCTCCTTCGGCGCCCTTGGCGAGAGATTCCAGGAGTTGGCGGGCTTCGGGGGTGCCGATTTGTTCGAGGACCATGACGGCACGCTGTAGGCGCAAGCGTTCGGGGGTTGGTGCCGACAGCTTGTTTAGAAGGGCTTGCACACGCTCCTGGACCTCGGCTGACGGTTGGCCTGATAGTGTCTTCTTCAATGCAGGTTGAGCCTGGTCGCCTAGTTGTTCTAGTTCCCGGCTGGCTTTGTCACGGACATCGAAATGGTCGTCATCCAGGTCGGCAAGCAGACGGGCCAGGCGCAGAGGATCAGGGGCCGTGGTCGGCTGCAAGCGCTCCTGCAAGAACGGGACGGCGTCTTTGGCTTCAAGTATCAAGGTGCCGGCGGCTCGGTAGGCTTTGGTTGCATCTCTGCTAGCCAGGTCGGTCCACAGGCTTTCGAGGTGCTTGGGTTCGAGTTTGGTTGTCGGGATGTCGCCGTCCCGGTATACCTCCGAGAGCAGCCAGATCAACACGGTTGTGTTGGAACCTGCGCTGGCCAAGGTCCTGCCATCCGGGGAAAATGCCACGGACCAGATCTTAGCGTGTTCTGCCTGAAGCTTCTTGATTTCCATGCCGGTGGCAGCTTCCCAGATACGCACCGTTTGATCGTGGCTTCCCGAGGCCAGAACCTTACCATCCGGAGAAAAGGCCAAGGAATTGATCGGGGCTTGGTGTCCCTGAATTATGCGGAATTCATTGCCAGTGGCTACCTCCCAGAGACGAACCGAGAGACCCTCGCTCACGGAGGCTACCAACTTGCCATCCGGAGAAAAAACTACTGGACAAAGAATACTGCCAAAGTTGGTAGTTTGAAATCCTTGCAGTGTGCGGAGTTCCTTGCCACTGTCGGCCTCCCATAGGCCCACTATGCCATGCTCCTCTACGGTTGCTAGCGTCTTGCTGTCCGGGGAAAATGCCAGAGAACGGTAGTGGCCTCCTCGGAGTCTGTGGAGTTCTTGGCCGGTGGCCGCATCCCACAGTGCCAGGGTCCCATCATTGCCTGCCGAGGCCAATGTCTTGCCGTTGGGAGAAAATACCACGGACCAAACGCCACCTTTATGCCCTGGGAACTGGCGGATTTCCTTGCCGCTCACAACTTCATAAAGGCGAACGTGTTTGTCCGCACTTCCCGCCGGAGCCAGGATCTTGCCATCCGGAGAAAATGCCAGGGAGCTCATCCCACCTCGATGCCCTGGGAACTGGCGGATTTCCTTGCTACTAACAACGTCCCATAAGCGCACTGTCTCATCGGTGCTGGCAGAGGCCAAGGTCTTGCCATCCGGCGAAAAGACCGTAGCCAGCACGATGCCGTGATGTGCCGGGGAATGGTGGATTTCCTTGCCGGTGGCTGTCTCCCACAGGCGCACCGTCCCATCACCGCTGGCCGAGGCCAGGGTCTTGCCGTCAGGGCAAAAGACCACCGAGATGTGCCTGACATAACATTTGTGTCCCTCCAGTTGGTGGATTTCTTTGCCGGTGGCGGCGTCCCACAGATGTACCGTCTGGTTAGGAGGATTCAAACTGGCTGAAGCCAGGTTCTTGCCATCCGGCGCAAACACCACAGACGTGACTTCGCCTCGATGCCTCAAGAGCTCGCGCAGTTCTTGGCCGGAAGATACCTCCCACAGCCGCACGGTATGGTCATCACTGGCCGAGGCCAAGGTCTTGCCATCCGGCGCAAATACCACGGAATTCACCGAATGCTGATGCCCCTGGAGTTTGCGGAGTTCCTTTCCCGTGATCGGCTCCCACAGCCGGATCGTATTATCCTGACCTGCTGAAGCCAGGGTCTTGCCATCCGGTGCAAACGCTACGGAAGTAATTTGGTCTCGATGTCCCTGGAGTTTGCGGAGTTCCTTGCCGGTGGCCACCTCCCAGAGAAGCACTTTGTCCCCGCCTGCCGAGGCCAGCATCTTGCCATCTGGTGCGAACGCTACGGAACTGATTCTCGCTCCAACTTCCTGTAGTCTGAGCAATTCCTTGCTCGTAGTCACGTCCCACAACTGTAGCGAGCCTTCCTCACCAGCCGAGGCCAAGGTCTTGCCATCCGGTGCAAACGCCACGGAATTAACAGCGCCTCGATGCCCCGGGAATTTACGATGTTCCTTGCCAGTGGCCACCTCCCAGAGCCGAACGGTCCCATCATGGCTGGATGACGCCAGGGTTTTGCCGTCGGCGCAAAACGCGACGGAAGTTACCCACCACTCATGCCGGAACCGCACCGTTCCCATGCGGGCGATGGCACCGGGCGGCAGGGGATCGCCGTAGAGGTCGGTGCGAAGCTGCTTCGCCGCCGGGGCAGGTTTCGTTGCGTCCGGCGCGGGTGGCTCGCAACGGGCGATGATGCCGAGCGTGAGGGTGATGGAGACGGCAAGGAGAACCTGGAGTCCGTGGCGTGGGGGCATGGGTGATCCCTCGCTGGGTGATTGAGGAGCCGGAAAGAAGGACTCTCACAGGGTAGCTGAAAGTGGGGCGTGTGTCGAGAGAGCCATCCTTGCTGACGCTGCGGGCTCGGAGGGGAGCGCGTGTCGAGAGAGCTGGCCTTGCTGACGCTGCGGGCTCGGAGGGGAGTTTGAACTTCTATTGGTCGGGGCACGTCTGCTACGGTTCAGAGGGACTTCCGTGGACTTCTTGCCATAATTGCCTGTACATGTCCTGCACAAAAGGGTTCAATTCCACTACAAGCTGTTCTGGCAGATTTAGCTCTCGAATCAATTCCTGAACGTCGGCAAGATCTTTGCGCCGGCCAACGTTTGTCATTCCCGAGGCCAATTTTAATTCGATCAATCTGGGCAACTGCAAGAAACGAATGCCGTCAATTTCAACGTTTGCCTGTTCCGGATCGGGATAAGCGATGGGCTTGGGTTTGCCATCGCCGGGATAGCCACCGGTCACCAGGAATTCCACGCGGACGCCGTATTCGGCGTCGCGCAGTTGTTTACTACCGGCAAACGGCGGCAAGTAACCTGACCCTTCCAGATGCTCATGTACCGCCTTGAGACCCTCCGGCGTTACGAGGATGTCCACGTCCTCCGTGAAACGCCGGTAGCCGTGGAAGAACATCGCCATGCCGCCGACCACGGCGTAGGGGATGCCTAGTTCTTGCAAGCGGCGGGTGATCTTTTCCAGGGTTTTGTGAACTGCGCTCTCCTTCTCGAAGTGCATGCTTCCCTCCTGAAAGGCCCAGCGCACGTCGCGGGTTAGACGGTCTTCATAGGTGACCATGATTCGCCTCGGTACTATTAGACGATTTTTCTGATCCGTTTCAACTTACTAGAATTGGATGCGCATCATTATCTCTCCGTACCGCTGAACCGCTTTCGACAAAGCTTGATCTCCACGCGATGCCTTCATGGCCTGGGGCATGGCCTTGTCCATGCGCTGACTGATCTTCCGACTGTCGGCTGAGGCTTCCGCTGTCATGCGCGTCATCTCTTCAGGAGTGAGTTTGGGCAGGGAGTTGATTTCTTGCACCACTGTCTCAAGACGGTTACAGATTTCGTTGATGCGCGTCGCCGCGGCGGTCGCCGATGCTGGATCCTTGACGGATTCCAGAGCACTGAAGAATTCATTGTTGAGCGCGTCCACCTTTTTGAAAGCAGCCCGGCGCCGGCTGTAATTGTCCTTTGGCAAGACGCCTGTCTGTATGGGAACTGATATCGTGGCCGATTGCTGGACGTCCCGGTTGGTGAACGTGCCAAATAGCCAGAGCACACCAAGCAAGATGCCGGCTACAACAAGAGTGAAGAGGACAGCACCGCCCGCGATCAGGCCCAGAATGAGCGGGAGGATTTTCTTGCTCCGAGGTTTTTTCTTACGCAGCTGGCGCCGCGAACGCTTGGGAGCGGGTTGCTTCGGTTCGGTGGCATCATCCTCCGGCTGCTCGTTGTCCTTGTCTTCATGTTGGCGCGCGTCTTGCCGAGAGGTACTGGCCGGCCGCATGGGCGGCGTTTCTTCCTCGACGGCGATGATGGATATCTCTTCTTCCTGCGTGGTGAATGGAGTGGCGCATTTCGGACACTTGACGGTTTTGCCTGGCGGAACCGGGTTCTTCGGTGCAAGCTGACGCCGCAGTGCGGGCAGGTGATGAAGGTTGCCTGGAGGCAATCTCCGTTTGCCGGCGCCGGAGGCTGTAGAGGCGCGCCGGAATCAATAGGATCGGGTTCCGGTTCCTCTTCGGGGGCCGGCGTGAAGGGAGTTGCACACCTGGGGCACTTAACGGACTTACCGGCCGGAAGGGGGTTCCTGGGGCGCAGGCTGACACCGCAGTGCGGACAGGTAATTGTGGTGGTGAGCATGCGAGTCGCTCTCAATACCAGATTTCGTTCAGTCGCTCGTGCAAGCTGACCCCAAAACGTTGTTCGTAAATACTGTTTCTCTTGAAGCAGACTCTAACCAGTCTGCAAGGCGTTGAAGGCTGGGCTTCGAGTTCTCTATGACCGTCCAGAGTAGTTCAGGCATTGGCTCCATTGCATTCACCCTTTCGTCAGGACTTATCCGCATCTGGCGGCGGGGTGGGCGGAGTTTCTTCGGCGGGAGGCGGGGACATCCACGGGCGCGGCGGGCCGCCCCGGGGAATACTTGGCCGGGCTGGCCGGCGGGTAGTGTCGGGGTGTGGTTCCGGACAAACAAGGATGGCTTGTGAACTGTCGAATTTTACTTTCTTTCTCCGTTTGGGTGAATCGGATTGCGGGGTGGTCATGGCTCAATCTCCTCGGTAAGAACTTGCAAGTCGCGTTTGGCTATCCATTCTCCATTTGTCTCAAGCGTGAACTGGTATTTGCCGGGTGCCGGAAAAGAACACTCAACAATGGGTATCAGCAGACGAATTTCCGCCAATCGATACGGAAACTCGACAGCGAACCTATCGACATAGACTTCCTCATCCGTTTCCAGCCGCACGATTATCAGATCCATGGTAACCGATCCCACGCCGGCTGTCATTACCACACTGACGACAAAAGGCTCTGGTGCCGATGGAAAATCTTCCACCCATATGCTGAGAAACGTGTTAATGAGCGTCACGTTTTTTGTTTGTTCCTCTTCAATCGCTTTCTCGCACAATTCGATACCGAGGACAATGGGAGGAACCATGAAATAACTCCTGAAAAATGCGCATAGTGACTTGAGTACACAGACTCCCGAAGTCTCAGAAGACTTCGGGAGTCTCCGTCAAAACAAGAAATACCTCTGCGCCATCGGCAATTTCTTCGCCGGTTCGCAGGTCAGCAACTCGCCATCGGCCCACACGCGATAGGTATCCGGATCGACGCGTGTCTCCGGCGTTGCGCTGTTGTTCGGCAAATCTTTCTTGCCGAGCTTGCGGCAGTTTTCGACCGCCACTGCCGGCCGTTCCAATCCGTAACGTTTCGGCACCTTGCCGCCGACGGTGGCGATCAGATTTTCGCCGGCGATGACCTCGGTGCCGGGTCCGATGATCAGCCGGGGTGACATGGACCTTGACGGATAAGCAAACAATTCGGCCGGGTCTCAAATTGAGCACAGCCGCTACACAAGGAAAATCCCGCACATTCCCCCTTCTCCGTTGCTCGCCTTCCTTGCGACTATCAAGTATTCTCAGGATTCTCCGTAAAGTCACCAATCCACCTATGCCGATTTGTATTAGCGAACAGGCTCGCGGCAAGGAAATCAAGGAGGAATGTTGACATGCGATCAAGAAAACGATTTGCCCTTGGATTGGCACTTTTGCTCGGCGGGGCCATGTCGGCCCAGGCCCAGAACAGCCCTGCTCCACTCCCGCAGATGGTCAACCCGGCATCGGCAGTGTACATGGTCCCCGGCAATGCGGCCGTTCCCTCCCAGCCATCCCTCGGCAGCGGGGCAGGGCAACATGGGGCTATTTTGCCAGCAGTCCCCAGCGGTGCGGTCATCGTGGACCAGCCTATTGACGGCACTCCCGTCTTGCCTGCCCCATCTGTGCCGATGAACCAGGCCGACGCTCCCGAGGTGGTCATCGTGGAAGGCAGCGCGCCGATGGGCGACGGCAGCATGCTGATGGGCGATTGCGACACCCTTGGCCCGACCGCTCCCGAGGATGTCAAGCTGCTTCAGCAAGCGTTCGGTCTGAGCGACTGCGCTTGCGGCGTCCGCGTCTACGGCTGGATGGACATGGGTTACAACTATGCTTCCTCCGGCCCCGGCCTGCTCACGGTCGAGCCGCGCGAAAACCGCTACGGCAATGAGTTTCTGCTCAACCAGCTCGGATTGGTCATCGATAAACCCTTGAAGAACGAGGGCTTCAACCTCGGCTTCAACATGACCTTCTGGGCGGTGCGCGACGCAGCTCTGTTGCGGCCTGAAGGCGGCTTCACGACAACCGATTCGCGCTTTGGCGCCGATTTCCGCCAGTTGTACGTCGCTGCTCATCTGCCGATCCTGACCGAGGGCGGCGTCGATGTTAAGTTTGGGCGCATGAACACGGTCATCGGCTACGAATCGGCGCTGGCCCCCTACCGGCCTTTCTACTCGAACGATTACCAATGGTTCTACGCCCAGGACGGCGCCTTCACCGGGATCACGGCCAACTGGCATGTCAACCCGCAGTTGGACATCCTGAACGGCATCACGATGGGCGCCAACACGTTCTTCACCTTCCGCGGCGACGGGCCGTGCTACCTTGGCCAGGTCAACTACTGGACGAGCCAGGGAAAGAACACGCTGTTGAGCGCATCGATTTACCTCGGCAACAACGCCATTTTCGCGGCCCCCGGACTGGCCGGCGACTTCGACACGACCATCGAGCTGCGTGTCCAGCACAACTGGAGCAAGTGGCTGACCCAGATCGTCCAGTCCGACATGGGTTGGGATTCGCACACGCCGTGTGGCACGGGCCAGTGGTACGGTCTGTACACGATCCTGGTGTATCACCTGACTCCGTGCCTCGACCTGAATGCCCGGAATGAATGGTTCGACGACGTTCACGGCACCCGGACCGGCTTCGCGACGAACTACAACGAAACGACACTCGGGTTCGATTACCATCCCAAGAAATGTCTCAGCATCCGTCCGGAAGTTCGCGGCGACTTCGCCGAAGATCCGGTATGGCGGAACGGCCGGGACAAGAGCCAGTTGACCGCCGCGGTTGATGTGCTGCTGAAGTTTTAATTCGGATTGTCACCGCGGAGGACGCAGAGGAACGCAGAGGCGGAAACTTGCAATGACTTCGGTCATTGGGTACTGTCTCAGTCTGGTGAACACAGAAACCCGGTTTCTCAAAGAAACCGGGTTTCTTTTGCTGAAGGAATGCACATGCTAGTCAGGACCACCAACCGCGAAACCGCAAGCGAGGGAGGGAACAGCGCCGACGGCGTCGCCTGGGACCTCAACGATCTCTACAGCGGCGTGGACGATCCGAAGATCACTCGCGACCTTGACGCCGCCATGAAACGCGCCCAGGCATTCGAAGCTGCCTATCGCGGTAAGATCAACACTGACGGCGGACCGCCCGCCGAACTGCTCCTCGCAGCCGTTCAGGAACTAGAATCGCTCTGCGAACAGATGGACAAATCAGCCGCCTTCGCCGGTCTGGTCCACGCCGCCAAGACCGACGACCCCCGGCACGGCGCCCTCTTGAGCCGGACGCGCGAGCAGCGGACCGCCATCAACAAACACTTGATCTTCTTCGACCTCGAATGGGTCAAGCTGCCGGACGAGATGGTCAAGCCGCTGCTCGATCAGCCGAATTCTGGCCCGCTATCGCCACTATCTCGATCAGAAACGAGCCTGGCGGCCGCACTATCTCAGCGAGCCGGAGGAGAAGATTCTCGATGACAAGGCGGTCACCGGCCGAGCGGCATTCGTTCGGCTCTTTGACGAGACCGTGGCGATCACTGAAGTTCCCTTTCGAGCATGCCGGCAAGAGCGAAATGCTCACCTTGCAGCAGATCAACGCCAAGCTCTACGACGCCGACCGCTCGGTCCGTCAGGCGGCAGGCGAGGGTATCACGCGCGGCTTGCAGGACAACGCCCGGCTGCTAACCTTCATCTTCAACAACCTTGTTCTCGATCACAAGACCGACTGCGCGCTGCGCAAGTTCACCAGTCCGATGGCGCCGCGGCACCTGGCCAATGAGATCAGCGACACGGTTGTCGAAGCTCTAATGACCGCGGCGGAACGGCATCACGGCACTGTGCAACGCTATTACCGGCTCAAGGGCCGATTGCTTGGAGTCGAGCCGCTTTATGACTACGACCGTTACGCCCCGCTCTTTCCCGACCAGCCGGAGTGTGATTGGCCGCAAGCTCACCGCATCGTCCAGGAAAGCTACCAGGCGTTCAGCCCGCGCGCCGGCGCCATCGTCCGCGAGTTCTTCGACAAGAAATGGATTGATGCCGAGTTGCGGCCCGGCAAGCGCGGTGGGGCGTTCAGCAGCAGTGCTGTGCCGAGCGTTCATCCGTACATTCTGATGAACTACACCGACAAGCTGCGCGACGTGATGACCCTGGCCCACGAACTGGGTCACGGGCTGCACCAGTACCTGTCCCGCCCCGTCGGCTACCTGCAATGCGACACGCCGCTCACGACCGCGGAGACGGCCAGCGTTTTCGGGGAGATGCTGACCTTTCAACGACTGCTGGAATTGTACCCGGAGCCGCGAACGCGCCTGGCCATGCTGTGCAGCAAGATCGAGGATGGCTTTGCCACGGTGTTCCGCCAGGTAGTGCTGACACGCTTCGAGCAATCCTTGCACAAGGCTCGCCGCGAGCAAGGCGAGTTGACGACCGAGCAGATCAACGATCTATGGCTGGCCGCCAACCGGCCGATGCACGGCGACGTTGTGCGGCTCAGCGACGGTTACGGCTGGTGGTGGCTGTACATCGGGCACTTCATTCACGTGCCGTTCTATTGTTATGCCTATGCGTTCGGGGAGTTGCTGGTGCTGGCACTGGTGCAGAAGTATAAGCAGGAGGGAGCGGCGTTTGTGCCGCGCTATCTGGAGTTGCTGTCGGCGGGCGGATCGGAAGCGCCGCACGTTCTGCTGGCGAAGATGGGAGTGGATGTGAACGATCCAGGCTTTTGGGAGCTGGGCCTGCGGCTGCTTGGCGAGATGGTGAGCGAGGCGGAGGCGCTGGCGGGAAAAGTTTAACCGTGGCTTACAACGCAAACGACAACTTGATTGATACATCCTTCATCCTTCATCCTTTCTCAATTTCCTCAGTGCTTGCACAATCCGTTGGAAGACCTCGTCCCAGTCGCCCCAGCGCTTCTGCCGGAATAGCCGCATGGTAGGATACCACGGACTGTCATCGCGGTCCAGCAGCCAACGCCAGTCTGGTGCGACCTGTAAAAGCACCCACACGGGTACGCCCAGCGCTCCGGCGGCGTGAGCAATGGCCGAGTCGATGGTGATGACCAGATCAAGATTCTTCAAGACAGCAGCGGTGTCCATGAAAGTTTCAAGCCGGCTGCTCAGGTCCGCAACGGTGAACTGGTCTGCGACCGCCTGAATCTGCTCCGTGCCGAGTCCTTTTTGCATGCTGAAGAGATGAATGCCGTTGACTCGGGCCAGTGGCGCGAACCCGGCGAGCGGGATGGAGCGCCGGCGGTCGTCGGGATGCACCGGATTGCCCTGCCAGGCGATGCCGATCTTGAGTGGTGAGTGGTGAGTGGTGAGTGGTGAGAGGTGTCTTTCACTCAGCGATTCCAACTCAGCACTCAGAACTTCTTTCCCCCACCACCTCACCAGTTCCGCATCGGCGAACAGGTAAGGTACGTCGGCCGGCAGCGTCGCCAGGGTGGTGCCGAAGATCGCCGGCAGGCTCAGAAGCGGCGCGTGGACGGCGAAGTCCGGCAGCGGTTGGCCACGTGCCACGATCCGATCAATGCCGGGACACGTCGCCAGCAGCGGAGCGAGTGGTTCCTGACATTCGACAATCACGTATCCGCCGCGTTCCTTGACGAGCGGAGCGTAGCGGATGAACTGGATGGTATCGCCCAGCCCCTGTTCCGCGTGCAACAAGATCGGGCGGCCCGCCAGCGGCGAACCATCCCAGAGCGGTTGAGGGAAGGACCGGCCTGGCACATCCTGGCACTTCCAGCGCCATTCATAATCCCGCCAGCCTTGCTCGAAGTTGCCCAGCACAAGGTGGGCCATCGCTCGATTGCGGTAGGCATCGGCATAATCGGGCTGGAGCCGCAGGGCCTGATCGTAGCACGCCAATGCCTCGTCGAACCGGCCCAGGTCGCGGACCACATTCCCCAGGTTGCTGCGTGCCTTGACGTAGTTGGGTTTGAGCTGAAGGGTCTTGCGGAACAATGCCGCCGCCTCTTCGAGCCTGTCGTGGCGGACCAGGGCGATGCCGTGATTGTTGTAGGCTTCAGCGAAGTCGGGCTTGAGGTACACGGCCTCTTCATACTTGGGAATGGCTTCATCGATCCGGCCCAGATCGCGGAGAGCGTTGCCGAGGTTATTATATGCCTCGAAGAAGTCGGGCCGGATGCGCAGGGCTTCCTCGTAGTGCTTCACCGCTTCGTCGAGCTGGCCGCATTGGGCCAGGACGATCCCGAGGTTGTTGTGCGCTCCCGCGTGGTCGGGATGGATTTGCAGTGCCTGCCGGAAATTGGCGACGGCTTCGTCCAGCCGCCCTTGTTGTGCGAAGGAGATGCCACGGTCGTTGCAGAGGTCGGCCTGGAACGATGAAGGACTACCCAACGATTGCCGCACACGCTGATTGCAGGCCGCGGCCTCGTCGAGCTTGCCCTGAGCCAGACAGACGGCACCAAGAGAATGCCAGGCTTCGGCGTGATTCGGCTCGGCCTGGACGATCTGGCGATAGATATGCTCGGCCTCGCGCAAATGGCCGGCCTGGTGATACTTCTGGGCGACGGCTAGAGCTTCGGGGATAGTTGCCATGTGCTCAAAGATGAAGGATGAAGGATGAAGGATGAACAAGCCAGGTAGATTCCGTATTGATTGGAATTCATCCTTCATCCTTCATCCTTCATCCTTCATCCTTTCTCAATTTCCTCAGTGCTTGCACAATCCGTTGGAAGACCTCATCCCAATCCCCCCAGCGCTTCTGCCGGAACAGACGCATGGTAGGATACCACGGAGCTGTCGTCGCGGCCCGCAAGCCAGCGACAGTCCGGACAAAAAGGCAAGGCGACCCACACGGGAACTCCCAGGGCGCCGGCACAGTGACCCACGGCGGTATCCACGGTCACGACCAGATCGAGATGTTTCATGACTGCGGCCGTATCCATGAACGCTCCGGATGCTTGATCAAACTCACTGCCGAAGTCCGTCATCGGGAACCGCTTTGCGAATTCGGGAAGCTCTTCCGCGCCTGGTCCCTTTTGCAGGCTGAAGAGGCGAATTCCTTCCAGCCGGGCCAGCGAAGCAAAATGTGCGAGCGGCGTGGAGCGGCCGATCCTCGGCTGCCGGGCGCGCCAGGCGATACCGATCTTGAAAGCCTGAATGGGAGCCAGCACGCAGCGCCAGTGCTCGATCAGCTTGGGATCGGGAAACAGGTACGGAATGTCCGCCGGGATCGTGGCCACAGTGGTCCCCAGAATGCGCGGCAGACTCATCAGTGGAGCATGGACATCGAAGGACGGCAGGGCGGACCCTTGGGCAATCAACCGATCGATGCCGGGACAACTGGCCAGGAGAGGGAGCAACGGCGGCTGGCATTCCACGAGCACCTGACTGACGCGCTTTTTGACGAGTGGGGCGTAGCGAATGAACTGCAGCGCGTCTCCCATCCCTTGCTCGGCGTGCAGCAAGATCGTGCCGCCCACCTGGAGCGAGCCGTTCCAGAGCGGCTGAGAGAAAGAACGTTGATGATGGATCATGTCCCGGCACCGCCAGCGCCATTCGTATTCCGCCCAGCCCTGCTCAAAGTTTCCCAGCGCAGCCAGGTCATCGCGCGCTGCGAGTGGGCGTCTGGATAGTCAGGGTTAATACGGATGGCTTCTGCCAAACTGTCGAGGGCTTCCTCAAACCTGCCTTGCGCGATCAGGGCCGTCCCCAGATTGGTATGCGCTACGAAATCGTCGGGCTTGAGCTGCACGGCCTGCCGATACCAGGCCATCGCCTCGTCGAACTTGCCTTGTTCCATGAGCACATTGGCGAGGTTATTCTGCGCTTTGACATAATTCGGCTTGAGCTGGAGACTGCGGCGGAACAGAACCACCGCCTCTTCGAACCTGTCCTGGCGCACGAGGGCGATACCGTGATTGTTGTAGGCCTCGGCGAAGTCGGGGTTGAGGAACACGGCCTCTTCATACTTTGGAACGGCCTCATCGATCCGGCCCAGGTCGCGGAGAGCGTTGCCCAGATTGTTGTAGACATTGAAGAAATCGGGCTTGATCCGCAGGGCCTGCTCATAATGCTCAACGGCCTCGCTGAGCCTGCCAGCCTGGGACAGGGCGCTGCCAAGATTGTTGTGTGCCTCGGCATGATCCGGCTTGATGCGCAGGGCTGTCAGGAAGCTGGCAATGGCCTCGTCCAGTCTCTGGTCACGTGCCAGTGCGATGCCTCGATCGTTGTACACGGCACTGAGGTTGTGCCAGGCTTCAGGATGATTGGGATCCGCTTGCACGATCTGCCGGTAGATAAGCTCGGCTTCGCGCAGATGGCCGGCCTGGTGGTATTGCTGGGCGACGGCTAGAGCTTCAGGGATAGTTGCCATTTCTCAAAGGATGAAGGATGAAGGATGAAGGATGAATAAGACAGATGGTTCCGCTTGATTGATTCATCCTTCATCCTTCATCCTTCATCCTTCATCCTTTCTCAATTTCCTCAGTGCTTGCACAATCCGTTGAAATACCTCGTCCCAATCCCCCCAGCGCTTCTGCCGGAATAGGCGCATCGTCGGATACCACGGACTATCCTCGCGTTGCAACAGCCAGGCGCCAGTCCGGCACGAATGCCAGGAGGACCCAGACGGGAACACCCAGGGCGCCGCCAGATGAACGGCACCGGTATCGCAGGCGACAACCAGATCGAGATTCTTCAAGACGGCTGCCGTGTCGAGGAAAGTCTCCAGCCGGCTGCCCAGGTCGGTGATGGGGAACCGGCCCGACAGTTGAGCAAGCTGCTCGCTGCCTGTGCCCTTTTGCAGGCTAAACAGGCGAACTCCTTCCAACCGAGCAAGCGGTTCGAAATAGGGGAGCGGAATGGAACGCTGCTTGTCCTTCTTGTGGGTCGGGTTGCCCTGCCAGGCGATGCCGATTCGGAATCCAGACAAGGAGACAGGGAGACAAGGAGACAAGGAGACCTGCTCCTTCCCCATGACTCTTTGGCGGCTTATCTCCTTGTCTCCTTGTCTCCCTGTCTCCTTGTCTAGCGTAGCACCCCACCACCTTACCAGTTCCGGGTCGGCGGCAAGGTAGGGAACTTTGGCAGGAATCGGAATGCTCAGGATGGCCGGGAGCTGCAACAGAGGAGCCTGCACGTCCACAGCCGGGAGAGGCGAGCCTTCCGGGATGATCTCATCGACCCCGGCAACCCCCTTCAACAACGGCACCAGCAACGGTTGACACTCGACGATCACTCGGCCGCCGCGCTCCTTGACCAGCGGCGCATAGCGGATGAACTGGATGGTGTCGCCCAGCCCCTGTTCGCCGTACAGCAGAATGGTGCGGCCGGTCAAGGACGAGCCGTCCCACAGTGGCTGGAGAAAAGTGCGTTTGTGCTTGGCGAACTCCCGGCAGCGCCAGCGCCATTCATATTCAGGCCAACCGTGCTCGTAATCGCCGGCCAGCAGCCAGGTCAATGCCGCGTTCCAATGTGCCTCGGCGTAGTTGGGCTTGAGCCGCAGTGACTCCCGATAGCAGGCCAGGGCTTCATCCAGTTTTCCCTCGTCGCGGAGAGTGGTGCCCAGGCCGTTGAACGCTTCGGGATAGTCCGGTTGGACTTCGAGCGCCTTTCTGAAGCTGGCTTCCGCCTCATCGAGCTTGCCCTGATCGGTGAACGCGATTCCCAGGTTGATGTGCCGCCTGAACCAGATCGGGCTTGAAGCGCAGTGCCTGGTGATAGTGAGCCACCGCTTCGTCGAGGTGGCCCTGGTCCTTGAAGATATTTCCGAGGTTGTTGTAGGCCTCGGCGTAATCGGGCCGGACCTGCAAGACCTGACGGCAAGCGATCAACGCTTCATCGTATCTGCCCAGCTCGCGGAGCACGTCGCCGAGACTGTTGCGGGCTTCGAGAAAGTCAGGCTTCAGGAGGACGGCCTGCCGGTAGTTGGCCGCGGCCTCCTGGAGCTTCCCCAACTCGATGAGCGTAGCGCCCAGGTTGTTGTAGGCATCGGCAAAGTTGGGATTGAGCTGCAAGGCATACTGGTAGTTGGTAACGGCATCGTCGAGCCGGCCCTGTTCCTTGAAGACGTTCGCCAGGTTGTTGTAGGCGTTGGCGAAGTTCGGCCAGAGGCGCAGCGCTTCCAGGTAATTAGCCGCCGCCTCATCCAGTTTGTGCTGATAGAAAAGCGTGTTGCCCAGGTTGCTGTAGGCTTCGGCATAATCGGGCTTGAGCTGGAGCGCCTGGCGGAAACCGGCCTCGGCCTCCTGAAGCCTGCCTTGCTGGGCCAGGGCGATGGCTTGCTGATTGATCATGCGGGCGTTGGCCTCGGCTGGTGCGTAATCTTGCATGACAAGTCCTTCGACCGATTGACACGATGTTAAGGCGCGGCCGTTGAGCCGCGACCCGCAGGGGAGCGGCGGCGTGCCTCACAGGCTATCCTATCCTACAGGGTCGCGGCTTTTCCGGCGCGGGTGAAGAGAAGCCTGATGGCAGTTGCGGCGGCAAAATATTTTGACAAAAAAGCGGGCCCTGGCGCGGCACGATTTGGCACTCAAAAAGGGGAGGTGGTGCCGAGCCTGTTTGTCGCAACATCTTGTTATCAGGGCAGTTGTGGCATTCCGCTTGTGGCCGGGCCTATTAAAGAGTGACACGATATGTTTTATCGCTTGTTTTTGACTTTGGGGCGTTCACATGGTACTGGACTCTGGCGAAAATTGTCACCTGTAGAAGAGCCTCCGGCATAAAATAGGCAGATCGAAGAAAAGTTTTGCCTGTTTTGTGGCACGGAGGCTCTATGGTCGCTATTGTACGGCGTTCAGCGGCGGTGGTCACTTTTGTCAGCTTACTTGCTCTCCCCTTGAGCGACCCCCAACGGCAACACGTCGAACGCATGGTCGATTTGATTGTAGTGGCCCCGCGGCGCAAGACGCTCGCCCAACTGGCGCTTCTCGAACTGGACGGGATTGATCCCAGCAACCTGGCCGATTTCTTTCGCATCAGTCCGTGGGACCCGGACGACGTGCGGCTGCCTTTGTGCGAATTCATCCTTCGTTATCTGGCGGCACGCATTGCCGATCCGACGTTGCCCATCTACCTAACCATTGATGATTCCTTGGCCGTCAAGGACAAAGGCACGCGCAAACTCCAAAGCGTCGATTGGCATTTTGATCATAACCGTAAGCAGGTGGTCAAGGGCGGCAATCACGTTGTCCTACGCATTCATTGGGGAGACTATCATTTCCCGCTGTTGTGGCGTCTGTACTTGCGTCAAAGCACCGTGCGGCGAATCAATCGCCGCCGCAAAAACAACCGGCTGCGTTACTACAGCAAGCTGGAACTGGCGCGTCAGATGCTGCAGCAGATCGTTTCATCGCTCCCCAAGACAACGCCGGTGTTTGTGCTGTTTGATTCGTGGTACACCTCGGCGAAACTGGTGAAGTGGATTCGCCAGCAGGAGTGGCACGTAATCGCAGGCCTCAAGTCAAACCGCAAACTGTCCGGCCAGAAGATGACAGCTTGGCGCAACGAGCTTAAGGGACGTTCTTACTGCAAAGTACAGTTGGAACTCGCGAACGGTCAGCGGCGGACCTATTGGGTCCGTTCGGTCCAAGGACGCTTACCAGGCGTACCTGGGGAGGTTCGCGTGCTACTATCACAAACGGGACCAGGGCGCGGTCGCCCCGAAGTATTTCCTCTGCACGGACATGACGTTGTCCATGCAGGAAATCTTGAGCCGGTATCAGCATCGTTGGAGCCAAGAAGTCGACTACTGGCACGTCAAATTGCAGTTGGGCTTGGGCGATTTTCGGATGCAGAGCTACGAGGCGATCGAAAAGTGGTATGCGGTGGTGTACCTGGTTCTGACGTTCCTCTACTGGCAGCGTTATCAGGACCAGGAGGCGCACCAGCGTCCCACGAGTCTGTCGGAAGTGCTGTTGCGGATTCGTCAGAACCACCAACGGGAGGTGTTGCGTGCCGCCTGTGAAGAGGTGGCCAAGGGCGCGTCCGTGACGGAGGTGGTGGAACGGTATCTCCGCGAGCCGGGCACCAAAGCCGCCTGACCAACTTCCGACTCCGCCGGTAAGGCAGGAGGATGGGTTGCCTCAAGGGGCGATCAGTGTCAGCCTGCGCACTTGCCGGACTTTCAGAGGGGTATAACTCTACCTTGGAAAGGCTGATTTTCGCCAGAGTCCAGATGGTATAGTTATAATTGGCTTTTTGCGGCGCGGCGAAGAGGACGTGGGGATGGCAGCGGCTATGGAGTGTGGTCGTGACCCCAGCCGCTGGGCTTGAGGCCGGCTTGCCCGATTTGGCAATCGGTCTATTGCAAACATGCCTGACTCTGGCTATTTTAGTCAGAACTACTATGGCGGCAAGGAGTTTGGTGAACTGTCACTTGCCCCGGTAACTTTATGCTTTAGGCGAAAGTCCTTCTATGAGTTTTATCATGGGCAGGAAGACTCCAATAATTGACCACCCCAATATAAGCAGGGTAATGCAGAGGAACAGGATAGACCACAGTGAGGCAAGGCTGGCCCACAGTTTATCCTTCTCAGCGCTCGATTTCCAGCGCAGGAAGAACAGCAGCGCGAAGTCTGCGGCAATAACCAGCACAAAGGAAAATGCCGTTACGGGAAAGAACACGACCAGCAAATCGGAAACGGTAATGAGCGCTTCCGTGACCGTCGGCAACGGCCTCCCGAAGGAGCGGAAAATGTGTTTGAACCTGGGAACGACAATCAACAGGACCAGAAAGACGAGCAGCCAGATGAAGCCATGTGCGATCGCAGTGGGCAGCGCTCCCATAATCGCCCGCAAGAAGTGTTTTTGATTCACGATACTCTGCGAAGCAAGCTCGAAGCTTTCCGTTGCAGGCAGATCAGATGATGGGCGAGAACTTGCCGGGCCTTCTCTATCAGGAGGGAGGTTAAGCGGCCGCTCCGCGATGTGTTCGTTGTCATCATGCCGCCGGCCCGGCTCTTCGGACCGTCCGCGATTTGTTGGGAATTGGCTCACGGCGTTGGTCTCATGGGTTGGACTCATCATCTCGACAGCGCGTCGATCAATCTATAACATTGGCCTCGCAGCGGCGATACGGGTTCTTCAGTGAGCCAGGCCAGGCCGGGACCGTTTTGCTATTGACCCGCCCTGCAAAGAGTCTATACTTTGTCATGTAAAGTTTCTGGCGCGGCATGCCGATAACATCGGAGAGGCGATGGAACTGCGGGAAGCGCTAACACAGATTTCGGAGATTCGGCTACAGATGGCCCGGACGGAAGTGTTCCGTGGTTATCGGGCCGTTCCGGTGGCGTTCTCCGGCATTGTGGCTCTGACGGCCGCAGTCTATCAGGCGGTCTGGCTCGCCGATCCTGAGAGGCATATTCATGCCTATCTGGCTCTGTGGCTGGGCGCCGCGGCGGTGAGCACGGTCGCCGCGGGCACGGAAATGATCATGAGGTACTGGCGTTCCGGATCGTCACTGAGGAAAGAGATCACTCTGCTGGCCGTGGAACAGTTTCTGCCGAGTATCGGGGCGGGCGGACTGCTCACGGTGGTGCTGGTGATGTTCGCTCCGAGACAGCGTCTGGATGCTGCCGGGATTGTGGCAGATCCTGTTCAGCCTGGGCATCTTCGCTTCGTACCGGTTGCTGCCGTGCGCAACCTTCTGGGTCGCTCTCTTTTACATGGCCGCCGGAGCAACGAGCCTGGCTCTGGCTCGTAACGAGTTTGCCTTGTCGCCCTGGGCAATGGGAATTCCGTTTGGCGCCGGCCAGTTCTTCTCGGCCGCCGTGCTCTACTGGACACTGGAGCGCAATGATGTCGAAACACAAGAATAAGCAGGAAGAAGCCACGGGACGCTACGCCTACGACGGGCTTGATCGCGTCATCCACGAACGCGCCCGGCTGAGCATCATGACCTCACTGACTACGCATCCCCGCGGCTTGCTCTTCAACGATCTCAAGGAGCTATGCTCCCTGACGGATGGAAACCTCAGCCGGCACCTGCAAATACTGCACGAAGCCGGTCTCGTTGAGGTCTGGAAAGGCTATCAGGGCAACCGGCCCCAGACACTCTGCCGGTTGACCGGTGAAGGACGCCGGCGTTTCGTCGAGTATGTAACGGTCCTCGAAAATGTGGTGTCCGACGCCGTGAGCGGGACAGAGGCCGAGGCAGCGACCGGCAGCAATCTCGCGGAAGGCTGGTCGCTGGTCTGAGACGGTCGCAAGCGTGGGCCGGACTGCCAATCCGGCCTACAAAACTTGCGGCCTGTTTTTTCGTCCAGAGGCTTTACATAACAAAGTTCACAATATCCTAGAGCGACTGTGTAGCACAAGCTGACAGCTTGTGCTGCATCGTGAGGGAGGCACAGCATGAAGGTCATCATTGCCGAGGTCATGGGAATGTGTTTCGGGGTCCGCGATGCACTAAAAACCATCGGCAGGATCCGACAACCTCAAGACGTGGTGATCCACGGCGAGCTGGTGCATAACGAAGTTGTCCTGCAGCAACTCGGAGCACGGGGGTTCCAGATGGTCGGCGAGGCACACCGCCGGCAATTGCCCGCCGCGCCAACCGTGCTCATCACGGCTCACGGTGTCAGCGCCGCCGAACGCCGGCGGCTGAAGGCAGCCGGAAAACAGCTTGTGGACACGACCTGCCCACTTGTGATTCGGGTTCATCGTGCCGCACAGTCGCTGCAAGCACAGGGCTATCATGTTCTCTTGGTTGGCCGGCGCGGCCACGTCGAAGTGCAGGGCATCATCGAGGATTTGCACAGTTTCGACGTCATCCAAAGCGTTGAAGAAGTGAAGCCGTATCCACACACCCGGCTGGGCATCGTCTGCCAGAGCACGTCGGCGGCTCACAACGTTCAGAAGATTCGCGCGGCCGTAGCGGCCCAAAATCCCAACGCCGAGATTCGGTTCATTGATACAGTGTGTCAGCCGACCAAGGACCATCAGCGGGCAATGGAACAACTCATGGATCAGGTAGATGTGATGGTGGTCGTGGGCGGGCGCAATTCCAACAACACCCGCGAATTGGTGGCCCGCTGCCGGGATAAAGGTCTACCCGCCTATCACGTACAAGGCGCAGCGGACCTGGAACCCGAGTGGTTTATCAGCTGCCAAACGGTGGGACTGACCGCGGGAACATCGACGCTGGACGCCACGATCAGGGAAGTTCACGCGGCATTGCTGGAACTGGGAGAGAGGTCTTACCAGGAAACACCCAGACAGGCACAGCCACAGCCGGAACTGGTTTGACGCACGCGGATAGGTTAGCAAACCGTGGATGATTCCAGCAGCGACTCTTCTTGACCCGGCGCCATGAAGAACGTGTCGGTTATGCTGTCATGGGAGACATAAAAATCACACGTGGAGCAATGATACTCCAGGCGGTTGCCGCGTTCCCTCTTGTAGACGCAGTAGCCAGTGCCGCACCACGCGCAAGCCTGGTGCCCTTCCAGATGACAGTGAGCAGCTTCCTGAAACCATTCAGCAGCCGTGCGAGATTGATGCGCGATCATGAATTGGTTTCCATATGTCAACAGAATTCAACGCGTCTGGCACTTCAAACCTAGTATATTTTCTCGCGGCATGGGAGAAGGGCAGGAATTCGGGACAGGACTTGCTCTGCGTGAGGCGGATGATAGGATTAGGATGAGGATGATGCCGACGTAGCTCAGCGGTAGAGCACCGCTTTCGTAAAGCGGGGGTTGTCCGCGAGGTCGGGATGAAAATGAAGGGGGAAATCAAAACATAAAAACTACGTAAGTCTTTATTAAATGCCGCCTTAGCTCAGTGGTAGAGCGATGCTTTCGTAAAGCATAGGTCCAGGGTTCGACCCCCTGAGGCGGCTTTTACCCCCTTATCTCACCCTTCAAGAATCAGAAACCTACTTTTCACTAATCAGCCGTACAGTGCATCCGGCCTCGTCGCTATTTGTGCGCCGCCGTCGGCACAAGTCACCAAGGGATTCAGTCAGTCTGCTTGTCGTGCCTGGCACAGCTTGGCGAGACTGGCCAGGCCCCTGGCTTCCAGGTGCTCGAAGTTGGGAAAGCCGGCGATGGCGGCCTCTACCTGCATGCCCTCCTTGCCGGCCCCATCCTTGAGCATCCCGGCGAAGGCGGCAATGAACTCGTTCCACTGGCCGACTTCACAGGCCAGCTTCTCGGCATCGCGCTCGTCCCAGTAGCCGCCCTCGTCCTGGACTTCGACTGTGACAAGTCCTGTGCTCTTAGAGCGTGTCTAAAAAGCCAGCTGTACGCAGCTGCCAGGGAAAAATAGGTTGTCTGCATGAGCAAGACACCTTATCCCAGCGACCTCACCGACCTCCAGTATGACAACATTGAGCACATGCTCCCACAGCCCAAAACGGGAGGCCGACCTCGTAAATACGATAACCGGGCACTCCTCAACGCCATACTATATGTGTTATGGTCCGGTTGCCAGTGGCGTATGCTGCCCCACGACTTCCCACCTTGGAAATCCGTCTATGGCTATTACAGCCGCTGGCAGAAAGCTGGGGTCTGGAGCGGCATACATGACAGCCTTCGGCAGACTGTCCGTGAACTCGAAGGGCACGACGCCCAACCCAGTGCCGCCATCCTGGACAGCCAAACGGTCAAGACCACCGAGCAAGGAGGGCCACATGGCTATGATGCCGGAAAAAAAGCCAACGGCCGCAAGCGGCATGTGCTGGTGGATACGCTGGGGCTGCTGCTGGCGGTCGTCGTGTTGCCCGCCAACATTCAGGATCGCGACGGAGCCAAGGTGCTGCTGGCCAAGGTCCGTAACTGGTTTCCACGCTTGCGACTGATCTGGGCAGACGGCGCCTATGCCGGGGAGTTGGTGAGCTGGGTCATGCAAAAATGCGGGTGGATTTTGCAGACCGTGCTGCGTCCCGTGGGGATCAAAGGATTCGTGCTCCTGCCGCGCCGCTGGGTGGTGGAGCGAACGTTCGGCTGGTTGAACCGGTGCCGCCGCTTGAGCAAAGATTATGAACGCCATCCACACACTACTGAGACTTGGATCCATATTGCAATGATCCGTCTTATGTCTAGGAGATTGTTACCAAAACCGGCTTTTTAGACACGCTCTTAGCGAAGTCGAGCAGCTTGACGATGCAGAGATGACAGCGGATGAAGTTTTGCACGCCGCCACACTCCGGATCGCTGGCATACTGCGTCTTGCAGAACGAGGCCCACGACCAGCCGCTGAGATGTGTGGCCAGCCTTTTGTCCCGGCCCGAAGATGATGGGACAGAAACGAACGCTGGATACTGACAAAAGCCGAGGTTGGCCGATTCGCAGCCTTCGCCCGGCCAGGTCGAAAAGCCGATGATGTGCAGGGGCCGGACCTGATAGTGACGGTCATCCTGTACCACGTAATTGCCCGCCTGGATCTTCAGCCAGCGGTGCTCATCATCAGAGTCGGATGACTCGAAATCGGCATCCTGGCCCTGAAACTCCAACAGCTCACCCACTTCCTTGAAGGGCAGGTCGCGAGCGAGCTGGCGCAACGACTCGACCAGGGTGCGGATGTCACCGGCCTCGGTCAATTGCGTGCGCAATTTGTAATGGATAGTCAATCCCATGTTAGCCTCTCCTCCAGTTTAGCGATGTTTACTATGTCTGAACACTGGGCAGATAGTGCGTTTCCAGCCACACTTGTTCGGCGGCCAGCGCCTCGGTGCGCTGGTCAAACGGACCCAACCGTGGTCCGCCGACCGGCGCCAGATCGGCCCACCACTGACCATCATCGGCTGAGCCGTTCGGTGAGATGGGAGATCAACTTGCTGAACTCGGCAATGAAGCCCTGTTCGGCCAGTTCAACGGCTACCTCAAATCGGCGCACCACGCGCTCTTGCTCTTGCCGGTACAGGTCGGGTGCGAAGGGCGTTGTTTTTGCAGAAGCCCGCGCGCCCGTCGCAGATTCGGGGCGTGCCACACTGCTACGCTCTTTTGAACCATGTCCGATTTTGTCCGGTCAAAATGGCATCTGAAACGCCATCATTTTAACGCATCTTCAAATTAGAACACATGTTGCGGCGTCACGTCCGTATCCGGTTGTCAAAAGGACCGGACATTGTCTACTACGGAATTAGGGCTTACCGCGCGTGGACGCTGAGGATCATCCTCATTCATTTCCATTACAGGTGCCGGTCCCTGAAAAGTTTTCAGTGAAAGGGAAATGAAACGCATCACGCACTGGCTAGCCCGAAGTCGCGACGGTTATGGCGGTTGTAGTTGTTGACTGCCAGAATCGAACGATGCCGGCAGGTGAAAAGAAACCGGCGTCTGGGCCGACTGGCGGAGCCTGAGCGCGGGGGTTGGGTTGCCACATCGTTGCCGGTTATAGCCAGTTCGACGGTGTTTTTCCTCCTTTTTGAGGAGATTTTGCCGGTTTTTGGGGAGGTTTTGGAAGAGAGAGGGTGAATCCGGCCCAGGTTTGCGGTTTTCTTGGGAAGCAGTTCCTGAAGCTCGCGCTTCGTCAAATTGTCGCGTGGCCGTTTACGTGGTCACAATCATGACCTGGCTATCTCCTTGGTAATGCCAACGGTGTTGCGGCGGTGCGGAACGGTGCGGAACGTCTGTTGTGAGTCTGCAGGAGCGATGGGGACGATGCTAGCCCGCGCAGAGGCGGGCCAGGTTGTGCAGGGTCTGTGACAGATGGCCGTGCAGTCCGAACCTTGTGCCCTGTAATGTGTCCTCATTGAATCAGCCGTGTAACCTCTTCGGAGTTAGTACGGTACTCTTGCCGGCCAGGAGCCGAGCTTGAAAGATTGTGGAACCGTCAGATAACATTCAATCATGGGCCACCATTACATCCCCCAGGCATACCTAAATGGCTTTTGCGACCCGAACAAGCCTGGCGTTCTTTGGCTATACGACAAGCAACGGGATCGGTTCTCGGAAGCCACCGTCAAGAAGGTCGCCCAAGAGCGCCAGTTTTATTCGCCAGAGGTAGAGGTGGAACTCAATGAACTGGTCGAACGGCCAGCAAACCGAGCTTTTGACAAACTCCGTGCCGGCTTGCCCATTGTTGCAGAGGATCGTGAGCGCATCGCGGTGTATATCGCCACGATGCTGAAGAGAGTGCCTGGCCATAGGCAAAAGACCTTGAGGATGGCACCGCAAATATTGGAGGATACAGTTAGCAAATTGAGGAACCAGATCGAGACAGCGGGGCAAATGAGAGACATCGACCCCTCCATCGTCGCACGGCGCCTTGCGGAACTTGATGCCACAGCCGACCAGTTTCAAAAAAGACTGCCAGACGACATCATTGATCAGATTCGTACTCCTTGGCCAACCGAAGTTATGGTTGAACTTGTCATCGGGATGACCTGGCGGTTCGTGTCAACAGAAGGGCCATCGTACTTCCTGACAAGTGATAATCCCGCGTTCTTCTTCGAAGCTTATGGCCTGGGTAATCCGGAGTCTGAACTGACCTTCACGCTAACGAGCAATTTGGCATTACTCGGCAGCAGGCAGACTGGAGGAGAAGGACGGGTCTTGAAAGCAAAACCGCTGCTAGTCAAGGAGATCAACCGAACAAGTTGCCAGTACCGCGACTCGTTTCCTATTTTACCGGGAGCAGAAGGACTGGGTGGCGACACTTGGAAGGAAGACAGACCCATACCTCAGTCGTATTCAGTGGTGATCTGATCCGTGCCAAATTATGTTCTTACGTCTGGACGCTGCTGTTTGCTTTTGTAGCTGGAAACGAAGAGGGACATCAGGTCAACATCCTTCAATCCTTCAAGATCGAAGGATGGCCCTTCTTCCTTTCTCACTTTGCCGCGATCGCGCGAGGAAGAACATGATTCCACGGTGAGCTGTGTCTTCAAACAGCTATCACGGCTTTTGCAGTTGGTGTTCTGAACGCGGGAGACCGCATCTGAGGAGTAGTCGATGAACAATCAGGACAATCCACCCAGCGACTGGAAGATCTTTATAGTCGTTGGCGGCGTCATAGTCTTCATCTTGGTCGTCAGTGGGATCTGGCAGCGTAGCCAGCAGAATAACCAAGTTGTCAGGCCAGACCCACGCGGCCCCCAGCCACCCGTCGTGCCTCAGCTGCCCGATCTTGTTGCCGAACTCCGCCGCACGAAGACACTGTGCGAGGGCCGTGCCAGGCAGGCCAAAGATTTCATTAGCAGTCACCACGTGTCGGAACGCAACGCGCGTGAGGGTTCGCGGCTCTACACGGACATGAAGGCAGAACTAGATGGTTGTATAGACTACCTTCGTAGCGGTTTGGTGAGGCGATTCAATGCTGATGATTCACATCAGCTTGAAAAGCGGTTCCGGACTGCTGGCACTCATGTAAGTGCCTTCTTCAACTGGGTAGATACTCTTGAACCACCACCTTATGCTACGGTCGATGCTTCTCCCTTGGAAGCAGCCAGCAAACTCCTCTCCGGCTGGTTAGATTCTGTGAGCAAAGCCAACGACAAGGCCATCGAGCAATTGCGAGATGATCTCAACCAGTGTCGTCTGCGGGATTGGCAGGAGTTGGGGCCGTGATTGGCTCAGGTGGGGCAGTTTCGTCGTTATTCTCCATACCCCTCCGGCAACCCCGCCACAATCTTCACCGTCTCCAAACTCACCCGCACCACCTGCCCCACCAGCCGCACGATGTACTCCTCATCCTCCGCCCGGTTCGGGTCGGAGCGGATGCCGCTGCGTTTGTCCTCATTGACTTGATACTGGTCGATGACCGTGTCAAGGCCGCTGCGGTTGCCGAAATGCTGGCCCATTGCGCTCAGTGTTTCTTGGTGACAGCTTTCCCGACGCCGATGCGAGTGCCTTTTGGAGGGTTCCGAGCTGATTGGTGACGAAATGTGGCGCTATTCCCCTTCCTCTGACCAGCGGTAACTGGCATGTCGCGCAGCGTGTGAACTACTTCCTTCCCGAGAGCGTTGGCAATTCGTCCGACTGTCGCCAAGGTCGTGTTCGCCTGGCGCCCGGTAAACAATCGGGACAGAACGGCTGGATCGTAGCCTGTCCGCTCTGCCAATTGAGCCAGAGTCACCTGTTGCCGCTCGCGCTCCTTCCGCAAAGCCAGCAGCAGTTCCTGGGCATGCAGGTACTCGCCCAGCGGGATAGCCTCTGTCTGGCCGGTGGCGGCAAGGACTTCCTCAAGAGTGGGTTTTTCTCGTTGAAAGCGCTCCCTAACTGCCCGGAGTTCGGCAGCTTCCTCGGGTGTGCGCTCGACCCGGGAATCGGTCCGACGCCGGATGGTTAACTTCGCCATCGTACTCATCGTTTCCTCCTCTTCTTTCGCCCCCACCACCCTCCCGCCATACCGTGAATCGTCCGCGGTGCTGGCCTCCCTTTGATATTTATATCAAATACATTGACTCGCTGGAAATATCAAGTTTCTTCGCCTCTTCGGTTAATCACCTCCCATACCTCTCCGGCAACCCCGCCACAATCTTCACCGTCTCCAGGCTCACCCGCACCACCTGCCGCACCAGCCGCACGATGTACTCCGCATCCTCCGCCCGGTTCGGGTCGGAGCGGATGCCGCTGCGTTTGTCCTCCTTGACTTGATACTGGTCGATGACCCATTCCAGGGCGCTGCGGTTGCCGAAGCGGTATCGGTGGCCACAAGTGGCCAGGAACCGTTTCGCGGGAAGCAAAGCCTGCCATGCGGCGGAGCGGCCTGAATTGTTGGCAAGACAATTCAGGCTGCCTACCTTCCATCCGGCAAATTACGCTGTCCCAGTTTTCGTCGAGTCCTTACCTTCGACTACCGCGATTTCCTCGGCCGTCAGGCCGTAGAGGTCATACACCAGCCGGTCGATCTCCGCGTCTGTCGCGTCAATCTGATGCTGGATAATGGCCTTCTGCGCGGCAGATTCTGCGCAGCATGCTGGAAGCGCAAAGCCTACGTTGGATTACGGCCGGCGTTCCATCGCCGTCTCCTTTTTTCTGCCGCGCGCTTCGAGATGCTCGAAATCGGGGTATTGCGTAATCGGAGCATCAGACGCGCCGGGCAGGGCGTCCTTCAGGCGTCCCACGAATCCCGCGATCAGTTCGTTCCACTCGGTGATTTCCAGGCGCAGTTTCTCGAGGTCACGGTGGGCAGTATACTGGCTGTCATCCGAGACCTTCGTCTTCAGACCAATCTCCCCGGCCGCATCAAGCAAAGCAACCAGCGCAAGATGGCAACGGCTGAAATGTTCGAAGCCGCCATGGCGTGGATTGCTCGCGTACTGGGTCTTGCAGAAATCTTGCCACGACCATCCTGACAAGTTCGTTGGCACGCGACGGCCGCCGGGCAGTGCCATCATCCTGGGATAGCGGAACAGCCCGAACGACACCGATTCGCACCCTCGACCGGGATGGACCGCGAAGGCATAGGCGCGCTCGGGGAACACGATGCGGCGGCGCTCCTCGAAGGCAAGAAGCTCCAGGTGTCTGCGGAACCACTCTGGCTGCTCGCCCAATGGGTGGGGGCCATTGTGGGCGTAGATCCTGATGGGATACACACGGTCGAATGGCAGCGCCCGAGCTCGCCGATGCAGCTTTTCAATGAGCGCCTTGCCGTTCGCGCTGACGCCGTCCGCAAGCGGAAGCTGTAGTGTATTGTCAATCCCATGATCGATCCTCGGAACAACTTCGCGGCCCCAGCGTTCAGCCGCTCCCTTCCACTACCGCGATTTCCTCGGCCGTCAGGCCGTACAGGTCATACACCAGCCGGTCAATCTCCGCGTCCGTCGCGTCAATCTGGCGCTGGATTATGGCCTTCTGCGCGGCAGACTTTGCGGCGGCAAGCTGCTTGTGTAAGGTCTGCATGGAAGCGACCAAAACGACCAGTTGGCCGTGAACAGGCCGATCCTCGGCGTTCTTGAAGTCGATGACGCGAACGGGAAGCAAAGACAGGAATTGCCGGTTCGCCGACCGCCAGCCGCCTCGGAAGGGCGCACTGACCTGCGGGAAGTACCATCGCATCAGCCGGCAATTCAGCAGAGCCAGAAGATACTCAAGCCCTGCGCAGCATACGGGCCCTTCAGGGTCACGCCGCCAACGTCCACGTTGTCCAGGAAATGGCTTCCGTCATGGTCAAACGCGGCATGAAGTTGTTCGACCAACCTTGGCACACAGAGTTTGACGAATGACTGTCGAGCCATGTTCTTCAGATAGATGTAACCGTGCCAATCCAGCCCTTTCATGCGTCCCTTCTCCCGACCCTCCAATCGTTTCTTGTTTTCCAGAAAGTAGGCCGCCGTCTTTGGGAAGTTGTGTTGAATCGTCTTGAAGTCGATCAGCGCGACCCTCCCGTCCTGGACGGTGTAGGGGAAAAGGATGTACTGCCGGTTGGGCAGGGTGCCGTACCGGCCGACATCCGTTCCGCTTACTATCGGGTGCAAGAGGTCCTTCTCAAAGGTCCATTCCTGGGCAAGCGCCTTAGACCTCAAGCGATAAGTTCGGGCTGTTTCGGCGACGAAATCCATGATGTAAACGTCGTCCGCACTTGTCTGAAGGCCGACGAAAATATCGGCCACGTCGCCCAGCTTGTGAGGCATTGCCGACAGCTTGGCGAACAGGCCGGCCCCCGGTCCGACGGCGAAATTCCATTCCCCGGACTTAACCTGACTTGCCTTACCAGACCTTTGGTCGCGGTGCCGCCGGTGCGCCACGCGATCAGATCGTCAACCTTGGCAAATCGGCATCTCGACGTGGGCGACTTGTTCAGAAACAGAAGGCAAGTGTAGGTTGTCGCCCCCTCGAACACCTGTTGTGCTCGAAATGCACGACATGCGAAAGATGCTTTCCCTTGGCGATGATTGCCCGCACGGGCTCGCCGTACTGCGAGTTGAAAAACTTGTGCGGGCAAATGAAGCCGAGTCGGCCGTTGGGATTCAGCAGCTTCAAGCCTTGTTCGATGAAGACAACGTAGATGTCGTAGTTGCCCGTCCTGCCGGCCCTGAATAGTTCCTTGTAGATTTCGACTTCCAGCGGTGCCCATTCCTTCATCGTCTGGATGCGAATGTAGGGCGGATTGCCGATGATGCAGTCGAAGCCGCCCGCCTTCATCGCGTCGGGGAAGCCTTGCTTCCAGTCAAACGGGTTGACCCGCTTCATTTCCTCGGGGTCGGGAATCAGCTTGCCCGTGAAGTAGTCCGGGCCGATCAGGGAATTGCCGCACTTGATGTTGTCGGCCAGGTTGGGCAAGGCGCGGTCGCTGAAGGGCAGTAGCCAAGCTGAAAGCTCTGGTCGGTTTCGCCTTCCAGCACCTTCAGCAGCAAAGACAGCTTGGTCACTTCCACGGCCTGGGGGTCGATGTCCACGCCGAAGATATGCGTCGTGAGGATTCGTTTCTTCTCCTCGATCGTCAGCCGCCATTGACCGTTGCGGGGGTCCTTGTAGACGGCCTTCTTGTGCTTCTTCGGGTTGTGTTCGATGTACCATTTCAAGCAATGGTCAAGAAGGCACTGGTAAGCGCCCAACAGGAACGACCCGCTTCCGCAAGCCATGTCCAGGACGCGGAAAGGCTGCTTTGCCTTTCTGTAGGCCGGCCAGTTGCGCGGGGCTTCGCCCTTCAATCTGCCGGCCGACGGTGTGCTTGACGATGTACTCGACGATGTAGGCCGGCGTGTAGTAGACGCCCCCGGCCTTGCGCACTTCGGGCTTTTCCTCAACCTTGGCCTGGTGGCCGGCCGTCAGCCGGATCACCTTGCCCAAGAACCGCTCATAGACGGTCCCAAGGATTTCGACGGGCAGGACGCCGAAGTGATAGGGCGAACCGTGGGCGAAGTACAGGCTTTCCAGGATCGGCTTGAAAACCTTGTCGTCCACGGTCAGCTTCGGCGTGATGCGGTCGGGGTCTTCGGATACGCCGCTTTCCTTCTGGAAATGAAACAGGCCGGAGTTGTACTTCTCGTCGGCCTGGCGGCACAGGTCGCGCATGAAGCGGGGGTAAATGTCGGGCCGTTCGCACAGCTTCAGAAGTTGCTCGTAAGGCTCAAGCCCCCGGTCTTCCGCCATGCGAAGGAACACCACGCGGTCAATCGTCAGTTGCACGGCCGCATTCAGGTCATCCAAAGACAGGTCCTTGTTCCGAAGAGCGATGTTCCGGGCCAGCGCGTCCCGCCAGCCCTCGATTTCCTTCAAAAACTCCACGTCCACTTCGGACGTGCCGCGCTTCCGCTTGGACGCGGCGTACTGGTCAAACGCCCCGGACCATACGGCTTCGCGCGAAAACACGTCCCACAGCTCGCGCCAACGGTCGGGGTATTCGTCGAAGCGGAAGTACTGAATTCGGGCATGGCTTGCCTTGTCGCTTCGGGGGGTCGCAGCGTGCAATCGTAAACGCCCAATTCCTCAAAGTTGGTCAGGATGGACAGAAGCGAGCTTGGCGCTCCATCCGTACCGGCGAAGCTGAAAGGCCGGGCGGGGTCCGCGCCGATGTTGACGTCGCACTTCTTGGCTTCGGCGTAAAACTTCGGCAGGGTGCCGACGCGGAAGGTGTAGTCCGGGGTCTTCTGTGGCCTTCCACCTCCAGGCTGTCTTCGGGAATTACTTCCCGGTACTGGATGCGCGTCTTGTCCCTGTATGCCACGTCCCAGCCCAGGGCCTCAAAGAGGGGGTCGATGAGCGATTGGCGGACGTGGGCTTCCTTGACGCCGGGGGCGAGAACGCCTCGCGGTTGGTGGCGAAGTACCGGCACAGCTTCGCAACTTCTCTTTGCCCTGGTCAAAGGTCTTGCTCAT
>CAWDRY010000006.1:0-47703 GCA_963804745.1 uncultured Gemmataceae bacterium | reverse complement strand
GCTCCTTTTCCGTCACCCCGACCGGTGCCGGCTTGAGGGCTTTGTCTTCCTCATCCATCTTTGACTGCGGCAACCCGTGGCCCGGCTTGTTGGCGTACAGGAGCCAGTAGGCAACCGGAATGACGAACAGCGTGAACAGCGTCAAGGCAAACAAGCCAAAGATCAGCGACCAAGCCAGCCCGGAGAAGATTGGGTCAATGATGATCGGCACGGCCCCAAGCATGGCGGCGCAGGCGGTCAGCAGGATTGGCCGCAAGCGCACCACTCGACTCTCCATGATCGCATCGAACAGCGACCGCCCGCGGGCGAGCGACAGGTGAATGAAGTCCACGAGAATGATCGAGTCACGGGTAACAATGCCTGCCAGGGCAATCATGCCGATCATGCCGGTGGCGGTGAAATAGACCGGATAGAGGAAACCGCCAACGTGCTGAGCGTTGACCATGTTGAGGAGCCAGAATCCGGGCATAACGCCCAGGATTGTCAGTGGAATAGCTAGCATGACCACCACGGGGATGGTGAATGAACGCATTTGCGCCACCAGCAGGACATAGATGGCAATCATCGCCGCCCCGAAGGCTAGGCCGAGGTCGCGGAACACGTCGAGTGTTATCTTCCACTCGCCTTCGCCGGCAAAGTCGATGTTGAACCCCTGGGGCACGCCCCAGGGGAGACTGCTGCCGTTGGTGAAGAAGGTCCGCCACCGAACCGGGCGAGGTTCACCGGCCGTCAGCCAACCGTTGCCAGGATGTTTCAGATCTCCGCTGTCGGGACGATTCTTGCTCCGGTCAGCGAGCACATCCACGACAACGTCGGCCGGCGGCCGGCCAGCGGTCTCGGCAAAAACATAGGCCACCCTGTGCAAGTTCTTGTGGTAGATCGTCTGATCCACGCGGGCCGTCGTCCATTTGCCCAGTTCGGCCAGCGAGACCAGTTGTCCGTTGCTCCCCTTGATCTCGATCCTGGCCAAAGCGGCCGAACTGGTTCGCTGATCGACCGGCACACGCAGCTCTATTCGCAGAGGGCTGCGCTCCGTGGCGTGCGGACCAGGCCGACCGTGTTGCTCTTCAATAGCGTCTGGAGAGTGCCGGCGATCTGCTCGGTGGTGATGCCGTTGAGAGAGGCCTTCACCGTATCTGGGATAAAGGTGATGCGCTGCTGGGCGGCGTCACGCACATCATCCACGTCCACCACTCCGGGCTCTACCGCCAGACGGGCCCGAACGGTGTCGCCGGCCAGCAGGAGATCCTCGTAGCGGTTATCGGGTTGACCGTACACCTCGGCAACGACACTGGCGATCACCGGCGGACCCGGGGGCGTCTCGACGAGCTTCATGCGGGCCTGATGGCTATCCGCAATGGTCTGGAGGTCGTTGCCGCATCGCAGCCCGATGGCATGGCTCTGCAAGGGGCGGTTCTTCTTCCCGACCAGGTTGATGCGCAGCTCGGCCACGTTATCGCCTCGCCTGAGGTAGTAATGCCTCACCAGCCCGTTGAAATCCATGGGCAAGGCCAGCCCGACATAGCTCGTGCAATCGACCACTTCCGGCACCTGGAGCAGATATTGTTCGAAGTCGCGGACGGCAGCGTCCGTGCGTTCCAGCGTGGTGCCGCGATCAAAGTCCAGGACCAGGAGTAGCTCATTCTTGTTATCGAAGGGCAGCATCTTCAACGGTACGCTGCGCACGGCGGCCAGCGCCATGGCGCCAAATGTCAACACGACTATACCGAGCAAGAATGACCAGGCCACGATCCGCGAACGGAGCAGCGGGGCCATGAGCGGGTAGAAAACCTTGTAAAGACGCGACTGCTTGACCGCGTCGAGATCGTGGGGATCATGATCGGCGTGGCTGCCCGTGCCGCCAGCACTATATTTGCGCTTGAGCAAGTGATAAGCCAGCCAGGGAGTGATCGTGAAAGCCACGACCATCGACATGAGCATCGTCACCGGCACATTCAGGGCCATGGGCCGCATGTACGGACCCATCATTCCGGTAATGAAGAACATCGGCAGGAAGCTGACGATGACCGCCAAAGTCGCCGTGATCAACGGCGGCCGAATTTCAGAGACGGCCTCAAGAACGATTCGGCGGGTGGCCTTTTTTCGCAGGGCAAAATGCCGGGCGACGTTCTCCACATCCACGATGGGATCATCCACCAAGAGACCCAGCGAGAGGATCAAGGCGAAAAGCGTGACTCGGTTGATGGTGAAGCCGAAAATCAGGTTGACGACAAGTGTCAGACCAAAGACGACAGGCACGGCAACTGCTACGATCAGCGCTTCGCGCCAGCCCAGTCCCAGGGTTAGCAACGCGATGACAATCAGGATAGCCACCGCCAATGCCTCGACCAATTCGTTGACCTTCTCATTGGCGGTCAAACCGTAGTTCCGGGTGACAACCAATTCCATGTCGTCAGGCACAATCGTACCACGCAATTCCTCGGCACGGTGCAGGACGTCATTCGTCACCCAGACAGCGTTCGTCCCCTTCTTCTTGGCGATGGCAATGGTCACGGCCGATGATACGGAGCTGCCGTAGGATGGCCTTTCCAAGCCGTCGGACTTCTTGTCCCCGCCCTCATCCTTCACTTCAACAGGTTGAGAGGAGTCCCTCTTCCCCCAGGACGGTGCCGGGGAAGAACTCGTGTTTGGTGAACCCGCGTGCCGGACCCCAGCCGTGGCGCACGTAGCTGCTGACTTCATCCGGTCCATCGATCACATCGGCAACGTCCTTGAGGAATACCGGCCGGCCATTGAAAACACCGACCACCATGTTCTTCAACTGCTGGGCATCATGGAAAGGCTCGCCGGCCTCGATCTGGATAAGTTGGTCGAGCGTGCGGATATTTCCAGCGGTCTGGCGGCACATTGGCGCTCTGAATGGCACGCTGGAGTTCCAGCGGAGTGACGTGATAAGCCGCCATGTTGTCTGGCTTGAGGTGAACCAGCATGATGCGGGGCCGCCCGCCCACGACATAGGCCCGCGATACATTCGGGACTGCTGCCAGACGCTGCGTGATTTCCTCGGCCACCCGGCGCAGCGTCATGTCGTCGGCCCCCTCACCCCAACCCCTCTCCCCGTTGCGGGGGAGAGGTTGGGGTGAGGGGGACTTGCTGGCCAAGGTCAGCGTAACCACGGGCACATCGTCGATCTCGACAGGCTTGATGCTCCACCCGGTCACGCCGTCCGGCACAAATTCCTCGTTGTTCTTATTTTCCTCTATCTTCTTGGTGAGCTTCACCAGGCTCCGCTCGCGATCCTCACCCACGTAGTAGCGTACCGTGACAATCGCCTGGTCCTCGCGGCTCATTGAGTAGACATATTCCACGCCGTCGATCTGGTAGAGCAGCTTCTCCAGGGGCGTGGCGACCAGTTGCTCGACTTCCGCTGCGGTATGCCCTGGAAAGTTAACGTAGACATCCGCCAGGGGGACGACGATCTGCGGGTCTTCTTCACGCGGCGTCAATCCCAGAGCAGCCAGACCGACGACCGTGGCCAACAGGATCAAGATCAGCGATAGGTTCGACTCCAGGAAGATCTTGACGATCTTATTCGTGAAGTGGTGTTCCTCCACCTGCACAGGATCATGCTCAGCCATGTTTCGCCTCCTTTGCGTTGGCGGAGGTCTCGGGCAACACGACTTGCTCGCCCTGGCGAAGCCCGGACAGGACTTCCACCTGATCATCAAAGATCCGGCCGGTGCGGATGGCTCGCCGGCTGACGTGGCCGTTCACTACCGCATCGACCAGCTCTAGTTGACCGACCTGGCGCACCGCCGCCCTGGGAATCAGCAGCACTTGCTCTTTTTGCAAAGGGATTTGCATGCGCCCGAACATGCCCGAGTAGATGCCTGCCGGACACGGCCCCGTGACTTTCACTTGGAAGGTACGGCTGGCGGACTGCGCTTCGGGCACGATTTCACTGATGGTCCCACTGCACTGTTTGTTGAGAGCTTCGATGAAAACACCGATTTCCTGATCAACCCGGAGTTCGTAGGCCAGAGACTCGCGGACACTGGCCACGAGTTGCATGTGCGTGGGATCGTATATCCCCACCAGCACCTGGCCCGGCGTGGCCATGTCGCCAGCGTCGATCTTCTTGTCGATCACGGTCCCATTGAAAGGGGCACGGATAGTGGCCCAGTCCAGCGCCGCCTCAGCTTCCTTGACGCCTTCCTGGCGCTCTTCACGTCGGCATTGGCAGTGCCCAGCTCTCTGAAAACCTTGTCATACGCCTGCCTGGTCACTGCTTCGCCCTTCAACATGTCCGCGTAGCGCTTCTCCTCGGCTGCGGCCTGTGCTTGGACTTTCTCGGCTTTCAGCAAGGCAGCCTGGGCCTGCTGGACCCTGGCACGCAGATCGGTATCATCGAGCCGGGCCAGCACATCCCCCTTCTGAACCTTCTGGCCGGCTTTGAGATTGATTTCAAGGACCTTCGCCAGCAGCTTCGAGCCAATGTTGGTTTCGCGCACGGCCCGGATAGTGCCCACGGCGGATTCGAAACGAGGAATCTCTACCTGGCGAACGGGCGTCGTGCGTCCCTTGAATTCTGGAACCCCGGCCTGCGCGGCATTCATGGGCACCTTGCGGTCGAATGTGCCAGCCAGCCAGAGCAACAGAACAATCACCCCCGCCGTGAAGCCAACAGCGACGGCGACGCCGCTAACCCATTGCAGCCATTTTGCCATAACATTATCCCCCTGTGTTATGGTCGTCATTGTAGCGACCGTGCAGGTATCTTGCATCTATGAGTCATGCCGGGGTTTCCGCTTTTACCGCAGAACCCACTTCTCCTGTGTCGATAAGAGCAGATAACACCGTTTTGTCGGCGAATGTGGGCGAGGAGCAATCTCTCATGAATACGCTCAAGGTAATCTGTAGCATCCTGGTAGTTCACGGCGTCCTTGTCGCCTTCACGGCCACTATGCACGCCGCCGACGTGGGGCCGAGAACGGTTATCCACCCCGTGGCGGTGAAAGAAACAGCGAACGCGCCGGAAAGGGAACTGGACCTGCTACAGGTTATCGGACTGGCCTTTGCCTCCAACCCTGACATTCAGTCCGCCCAGGAGCGGGTTCGGATTGCCGATGCCCTGCTGGCCAGTGCCCGCGCCGAACTCTATCCGCGACTATCGGCATCCGAGAACTTTGCCACTACCAACATACCGTCCAATGCCTTCATGTTCCTGCTGAATCAGGGGCGTTTCAGTTTTGATCGCAACCTCAATCATCCGGGGTTTGTCGATGATTTCCAGACACAGGCAGCGCTGCAACAGACCCTGTACGCAGGCGGCCGGCGGTTGGCACAGATCGACGCTGCCCGGGCTCAACGGCAAGCCGATGCTTGCGCTTTGGATGTGGTGCGTAACGAGATGGTCTTCCATGTCGCCGAAGCGTATTACCGCTTGCTCCAGGCCCGTGCTCTGGTCCAGGTGCGCCGGACAGCTGTCGAGCAAGTGGACCGTCATCTCAAAATAGTCCAGACCCGCCTAAAGGCGGAAACGGCAGTCCGTTCCGACGTGCTCTCCGTAGAAGTACGTCTTGCTGAGGCGCGTGAGTCCCTGATCACGGCAGAAAACCAGCGTGAGCTGGCCTGGGCCGTCCTGGAGAACGTGGTCGGCACACGCTTGCCGCGCGCGGCCCTGCCTGTAGCCATGCCTCCAGCCCCTGGGCACAACACGTTGGCGCCATTCAGGCCGTCGTTGCTGAGGCTCTCGAGCAAAGGCCGGAGGTTGGAGAGATAAGCAGCCGCCGTCAGGCAGCAAACGCTAGAATCGACGCAGCGCGGGCGGGCAACCGCCCCACACTCGACTTGATGGGCAACTACAACGTCTGGACGCCGGACTTCAGCAAGGGCACGAACAACCTGTTCGTGGGGGTGGCAGCAACCTGGACATTCTTTGATGGCGGCCGCACCCGCGCCGCCGTCCACGAGGCCCAAGCCCGTGCCGCCGAGTTGGCTGCCCGCGAACAACGCCTCTGCCTCGACATTGAGTTGGAAGTGCGGAGAGCCTACCTGCAATTGAAGGATGCGCAGGCGCGGCTGGAAGTTGTCAGTCAGGGGGTGGCCGCAGCTGAGCAGAGCCTGCGCGAAATCGAAGTCCGCTATCGCGGTCAATCAGCCACCATTACAGAACTCATCGACGCCCAGGTCGCCCTCTCGTCGATTCGGGTTCGCGTAGCCACTGCCCAAGCGGATATAGAGATCGCTCGGGCCAACCTCGAACGCGCGGCGGGTCGGATTGCGGGTCTTTGCGCTCCCTGATGTCAGCTATTCGTTTTCCTTCCTTCTTCCGCCTCGATCTCGCGGAGTTTGTAAATCAACGCCCGCCGGCTGATGCCGAGTCGCTTGGCCGCCTGGGTGCGGTTGCCATGACATTCTTCGAGGGTAGCCAGTATCGCGGCTCTTTCCACTTGCGAGAGTCGGCCGGCGGTAACTGCGGCATCGCTGGAGGCCAGGGCAGCAACTTTGGGCGGCAGGTGTTCAGGCAGAATCACGTCGCCGCGGCACAGCAGACAGGATCGCTGAATCGCATTGCGCAACTCTCGGACATTGCCTGGCCAGCTGTAAGCCAACAGACACTGAACCGCTTGTGGGGAAAGGCGCACGGGAGCGCCGGCGAATTCAACAGCGAGCCGTTGCGCCAACGGCAAGATGTCGTCATGTCGTTCCGAGAGGGGAGGCACAACCAGCTCAATGACATTGATGCGGTAGTACAGGTCGTCGCGGAACCGGCCCTCAAGTACCTCCTTGCTCAGGTCGCGGTTGGTGGCTGCCACCAGGCGGGTATCGACCTGGACAGGCTGGTCGCTGCCGACCGGCGTGATCTGCCCCGATTCGAGCGCTCGGAGGAGCTTGGGCTGCAAATGCAGGGGCAATTCGCCGATTTCATCCAGGAAGAGAGTGCCGCCATTGGCCGCGCGAAAGAACCCTTGCCGGGTCTGGACGGCCCCGGTGAAAGCGCCCTTGGTATGGCCGAATAGTTCGCTTTCAATGAGCGACTCCGGCAAGCCGGCACAGTTGGCAGCCAGCAACGGTCCTGAGGCACGGGAACTCCACTGATGGATCACCTTTGCAATCACTTCCTTGCCCGTCCCGCTCTCACCCAGGATCAATACCGGCGCATTGGACGGCGCGACGATAGCCACAGTCTCGAGGACACGGCGCATGGCCCGGCTTGCGCAAACAAGCCACGGCGGCAACTCAGGCAGCCGCTTGTCCGCCTGCGTTTTGTCCGCCGAGCCAATGGCGTCGGTTATGGCCGTCTCCAGTTCGTCCAGATCAACGGGCTTGGCCAGATAATCGTCAGCGCCACTCTTGATGGCAGCAACGGCTTGGTGGAGATCGGCGTAAGCCGTAATCAAGAGCACAGGCAGCCTGTCGGCAATCTTGCGGATTTCGGCCAGGGCATCGATTCCGCTCATCCCGGGCAGACGCACGTCGAGTAGAACCAGGTCCGGTGCTTGACTGCGGATTATCTCCAGGGCCTCTTCAGCCGAGGAAGCCTCTTCCGTCCGATAGCCAATCGCTTCGACGAACCCACCCAGCAGGCGGCGCTGCGCCGCCTCATCATCCACCACCAAGATTGTGCGCAGTTGCTCAGCCATGTATTCCATCCAACCGGAAAATGGCACCCCCACCGGTGCGAGGTTCGTACTCCACCTCCCAACCATGAGCAGCAGCGATACGGCGGACGATAGCCAATCCCAGGCCGGTGCCGCCGGCGCGCGTGGTAAAATAGGGCGTGAACAGTGAGGCGACGATCTCTTTGGGTACGCCCGGGCCACGATCGGCCACATCGATCCTCAGTCGCCCATCGCGCCTGCGCGTGATCGACGCTTCCACAATACTATTTTCCGGAGCAGCCTGGATAGCGTTTTGCAGCAGATTGAATAAGGTCTGACGGAGCATCTCCCGGTCGGCAAGAACAATCTTACCGGGGGCCATGCGGCCGAGCGTCAAGTGTTTGGCGCTCAGATCGGGTTCTAGCAGATTCGCCAGTTCCCCAACCACATCCGCGGGATCGAACCGTTCGAGCTTTGGCTCGCTGGGGCGGGCAAAAGCGAGAAAATGGTTGATGCGCGCTGTTACGCGATCACACTCTTCGATAACGGCCTGTGCTTGTTGCCGGCCGTCGCCAGAGTCCACGCCGGTCTCCGCTAGCCTCTGGGTCCAACCGCGTATCAGGCCGAGCGGGTTGCGCGTTTCGTGGGCCAGCCCCGCGGCAGCCTGGCTCAGGTCGCGGAAATGGCGAGCCTCGACTTCCAGTGTCCGTGCCCGCCCGCGTGCCTCCACCAAACGCACAGTGGCCTGCCATGCCAGGGCCACGCACAGCAGAAGCAACCAACCGGCACCGACAATCGAGCCGCGCGTCCAGGCCGCACGGCGATAAGCGGCATCGGCACGGCTGCGGTCCACCACGAGAATGGCGACGACCGTTTTGCCGGGAGCGAAGGAAGTTGGCGTATCGTCCTCTTCCAGTTGCCAGCGTGGGCCCAATCCGCGTCCGCCGCCAAAACCACCTCCCCGCCCACTCCTCGGCCCGCCGCTTTCCGAAGGCAAATGAAACTGATTAACAAGCCGAAAACCTGTTTCATCCCAGTATTCCCCCGGCGTAAGCGGCGGCGTCAGGTCGAGCAATCCGCGTTCACCGGCTGACAGGATGGTGCTGGCCGTCCTCGGAAACCAAGGCGACCGCCCGGACATCTTTCGACCGGGCAAGTTCATCGAGCATACCCTGGACTTGTTCGGAAAAAAACTGCCCTAGCCGGCGGTGAGAGCGAATACCGCCGACCAGGGCATTCATCACGGAATCAGCTGAACTGGCGACCGTCTCACGAGCAAGCGCGCACTCGTGGCCGTATTCATCCCACTGCCACGCCGCCAGCGCAGCGAAGGCGAGAAGAAGCGCTGCCAGGATTGTGAAGCGATGCCATTGCATGATTCCATTGTCGCAAACGGACGTGCGAACTCCAAGAGGCTGCTATTTGTGCATCCCGTGCCGCAGTTCGTAGTTGTCGCAGATGCCGTCCTTGTCCCTATCGACGAACCCAGGGCCGCCGCCGAGTCCCAGACCAGCCCCGGGGCCGAAGCCGCGTCCTGCTCCCGGACCGCGTCCCCTGCCCGGACCGAATCCAGCTCCTCCCGGCCCCCAACCCTGGCCCCGTCCGCCCCAGGCTGGGCCGCGGCCGAATCCCATACCAGGACCGCCCAACGGACAGGTCCATCCCGCCGCCGCTGGCGCCTGCGCTTGCAGCTTCTCGCGGAGTAACTGCAGCTTCTTGGTCAGCTTGTCAATCTTCGCCTGGTCAGGCTCCATCTGCCGATTGAGCCTCGATCAGGTCCGCCATGGTGCGGTGAATCTCGGCCCGCAAGTCGGCCATAACCGAAGCGTCGGCGCTAGTTACTACCTTTCTGTCGTCGGGCGACTTCGGCGCTTTCTTGTCCTCGGCCATGCCGAGAGACACGAGGCCGCACAATAGTGCAGCCGCCGTCACAAACGTCAATGAAAGTCTCATGATCAACTCCTTCTGTGATCTTCCACAGTATTCGGCACCCTGCAAATTTTGCACACCAGTTCGGGCCTACCCGATACATTTCTGCAACGGGTAGTGGGCAATCCGCGGCTTCCGTATCCGCAAATCGGCCCGAAAACCACCGCAGCCAACGCCGCAGGATGCCTTTATTGCGTGGACTACAGTGGTAAGCCCGGCCGTGGCCTTGGGCCGGACACCTCAGCAATAACGCACTTTCGATGCCGATGCTCCGCTGCAACTTTTTTGGTGGAAGTGGAGACACGAAACGACATGCCAGGTCGTCCCAGCGGTGACCACCGGAACAATCCATCCTATTTCTCCCTGTTCTTCCCGCAGGCACCTTCGGAACAATGGGATTGACAACCATTGGCCATTTGGCTAAAGTACCAAGTGTTCGTTGCCGATGAGGAATTACTGATGGACGCCAAGACGCAAGCACGTTACGAGTTACGAGCCGCCATTATCAAGGCGTTGGCCCATCCTGCGCGGCTGCTTATGGTGGATGAACTGGGCCGGGCGGGGGAGAAATGCGTGTGTGAGCTGACCGATTTGGTCGGGTCTGACATGTCCACCGTGTCCAAACATCTGACGATCCTCAAGCAGGCTGGGATCGTCGAAGCTGAGAAACGCGGCTCGATGGTCTTCTACCGGCTGCGGATCAAGTGCGTGCTCGACTTCCTGGAATGCGCTGAAAGCATTGTCAAGGAGGGCATCGGTCGCTCGCAAAAGCTGCTGGCCTGCAAGTGCTAGCAGTTTTTGTTCGTCTTGCACTGGCGGATTTGCCCAACTCGCCAATTGAAGGGCATTATGTCGTTACCCACCGAACCTGTGGACGTTGCCATTTTGGGCGGAGGCCCAGCCGGCTATGTCGCAGCACTCTGCGCAGCGCGGCAGGGCGCGCGTGTGGTCCTGGTTGAGAAGAACAAGATCGGCGGGACGTGTCTCAACATCGGCTGCATCCCAACTAAAGCTTTGACAACCACGGCGGAGTTGCTCGTTCGGTCGAGGCAGGCGAGCGGGTACGGACTGTCCATCCCACAGGTTTCGGTGGATCTGTCCGGCCTGATGGCCTACAAACGTACCGTGGTTGATCAGCTTGTCGGGGGAGTCGAACAACTACTGAAGGCCCGCCGCGTGAAGGTGCTGTACGGCAGCGCTCGAATGCTCAGGCCGAATGCGCTATTGATTGATTCAGGCGATGGGAGCACGCACGAGCAGTCGGCCAACCGGATCATTCTTGCACCCGGGTCCGTTACGTCGGTGCCACCGGTCGAAGGCCGAGACCTTCCTGGCGTGGTAACGAGTACCGAAGCCTTGAACATCGACACGGTGCCCCCGCGCCTCGTGGTGATTGGTGGTGGGGTCATCGGGCTGGAATTCGCCTGCATTTACGAAGCCCTGGGCAGTCGGATCACAGTCCTGGAGATGGCGTCCTCTGTGCTTCCCACCGGAACGGATGAAGCGATCGCGAAACGCCTTCAAATCCTGCTACGTCGCCGCGGTATGCAGATCCACACTGGGACCACCGTCGAGCGGATAGAGCGGACTGGTGACACGCTCCGAGTGTTAGCCACGGGTGCCGGCGGCGAAGCGGTCTTCGAGGGCGAGCTGGTCCTGGTGGCCACCGGTCGCTGGCCGAACACTTCGGGACCAGCATTCGCGGAAGTCGGTTTGCGGCTCAACGGGCGGGCCATCGCCGTCGATGAACATCTGGCGACGAACCTGCCGAATGTCTGGGCGATCGGCGATGCGATCGGAGGCTGGATGTTGGCCCATAAGGCGATGGTCGAGGGACGGGTCGCCGCCGAGAACGCCACGGGGGGACAACGGCGAATGGACTACCGCTCGGTACCTAATGTCGTCTTCACCAGGCCCGAGGTCGCCAGCGTCGGGCTGACTGAGGCCCAGGCGCGGAGCCAGGCGCGGATGTGAAGGTCACACAGTTTGCGTTCTCGGCTAATCCGCGAGCCCGCATCCTGGGTGAAACGGACGGACTCGCCAGGCTCGTCTGCGAGGCCGGGAGCGGACGGATTCTGGGCGTTCACCTGCTGGGGCCGCACGCTACCGACCTCATCGCCGAAGGGGCACTGGCTGTGCAGGCAGGCGTTACCGCCGACGATCTGGCATGGACAACGCATGCCCATCCCACATTGCCGGAAGCGATGCTGGAAGCAGCACTCGGATTCCGTGACGGCGCCATCCATGCACATTCTCGTTGAGGCAACGCTATGCCAGAGTACCTCGAAACAACCGTTGACAAGTTCATTTTTCGGGTGGCCACAGACCGCCTCTACAGCCCGGACGGAATATGGGTGTTGTGGCTGGAGCACTCAGAAGAAGGGTCAGGTTCGCATTGGCATCACCGACTACCTGCAACAGCGCAACGGCGATATTGCTTTCGTTCAGGTCTATCCTCCAGGTGCCAAGATTGCGGCCGGGGGAGTGTTTGCTGAGATAGAGACGATCAAGGCCTACGTGAGCATTTATTCCCCAGTTGCCGGAGAGATTATCGAGATCAACCCGGCCCTTGAGTTGACCCCAGAGCTTGTCAACCAGGATCCCTATGGCGAGGGTTGGCTGGCGGTGATCGAAACCACAAGCTGGGAGGCCGATCGCGCCAGGCTAATGGACCCCCAGGCATACTTGTCCGTGATGCGGTCTCAAGCAGAAGAGGAGCTGAACAAATCGTGAGCAAAACCGCAACGTACCATACGACCGTCCACTGGAAAGGCGAGCACTGGGGCCATCTCGTCATGGGGAACGGTCCCGAGATGGATTTCTCGGCCCCACCCGACGCACAAGGCCATGCCGGCGTTTTCACGCCCGAGGACGCTTTCGTAGCTGCCGCCAACACCTGCGTGATGCTGATGTTCATCTGGGCGACGGAGCGGTTCAAGCTCAAGCTCCTCTCCTATGAATGCCGAACCGAAGGAACAAAGCTGATCGAGTTGGACCGGACGGAAATCTTCACGCGCTTGCACTTCCGCCCGGTCGTCCGCGTGGCCGCGGGCGGCGAGCCGCCGGCCGTGGTGGAAAACCGCGTTCGCCGGGCGCTCCAGTCGGCTCAGAAATACAGCCTGGTGGCGAACTCGGTGAAATCGGAAATTGTTGTGGACCCCGAAATCATTGTCGAGGAGTGTTGATATGCTCATTCAAGTTCTCGGACCCGGATGCAGCAGGTGCAAAACCCTGTACGAGATTGTCAACAAGGCCGTCCAGGAAACGGGCGTGGATGCGCTGGTTGAGAAGGTGGCGGACATCCAGAAGATCATGACCTTCCAGATCGTCATGACGCCCGGTCTGGTCATTGACGGATATGTCAAGGTCGCCGGGCGCATACCCAGCCTGGAAGAGGTCAAGAAGATGATCCTGGCAGCGAAAGCCGCGTGACGCGGCGGAGAGGAGTTGTCCCATGTCAAGCGACGGCACGAAGGCACAGGTGCTTGCTGTCCCGTGCAGCGGCATCGGCAAGGTTCATGGGTTGATCAGCCGCGAGGCGGTCTACCATGTCACGGATAAACTGTTGCCCGGTCAGGTGGATACGGTCTGCCTCGCCCTGCTCGTGACCGGTGATGCCGAGACCGGGCAGAAGGTCCAGCAGACCCCCTGCATCACCCTGGACGGCTGCGCGAAACTGTGCGCCTTGAAGAACGTCCAGTTGTCGGGTGGCAAGATCGCCAAGGGGATACGGGTTTACGAGGCAATGAAACACCATCGCGGCGCCCATTTCGGCACCGCGACGGCGCTGAGTGAAGAAGGCTGGGCGGTCGTCGAGGAACTGGCCACGGATGTCGCCCAGGTCGTCCAGAACGAAGTCGCACTTTGAGGGAGCGGTTGTGGGGGCAAGTTTTCAACTTGCCGGGTCCACAGCCGGCAAGTTGGGAAACTTGCCGCCACAAACGAAGTTGGACTTTGAGGGAGCAGTCATGGCAGAAGCAGTCTCGAAAATCGGGATTATTTCCTGTAGCGGCGAAGAGATTGCCGAGGGCACGATCTCGCGCCTGGCGACCCGGCGGGTGCTGGAGGGCCTGCGCCCCCAGCAGACCGTGACCCTGTGCCTGCCGCTCTTTTTGGCCGGAGAGGTCGGCGAACGTCGTTTTGCCCGCGAGCACCCCACGATCACCGTGGACGGATGTGCGAAGCTCTGTGCCAAGCGGGGGACGGAAAAATACAGTGGCCAGGTGGCGGCCTCGCTCGTCGTCACGGACATCCTGGGCAGTCACGCAGCCAAGTGCCATCGGTCGGCCCGCGACTTCGACAAGGCAGATGAGGAGGCTGTCTGGATCGTGGCTGAGCGCATCGCCGCCGCGGTGGATGATCTGACTGCCGTTGCTCCACAATCGGAACCGGCTGCTAGCCAACAACCTGGCTCATGCTCATGCTCCTGCGGCAGTCCGCCGCCCGAAGGAAACTTGAAGCTCGACGGCAAAACGGTGACTGTGAATGGTTTGCCGCTGATCTTCGACCACCTTTGCAACCTGGGCCTGGAGCCTGGCCATGGCAGCGACGATCGGCTTCTGGAGACTGTCCGCATCTACCACCTCATCGAACCAGAGGAGGAATCCGCCTACCGTACTGCACTGGGGGCCGCGTATGAAGCGTATTGCCAACGGCGACCAGGAAGCAGGGCACAGACGAAACAAACAGGTTAGCCGTCGGCGATTGGAGAAGTCGCCCGGATTGAAAATAGCGCATTTACGTGAACAGACTCCAGAAGTCTCCGAGACTTCGAGAGTCTGGGACTTGAAACTTTCTATACAAGGAGCTTATCATGACATCGAAGCTGAATCGCCGTCGATTCCTGCAGAGTGCAGGAATGGGAATTGCTGCTGGAGCATCTGCCACGGTCACTGTGTCGGCCCTGGCTGCCGAGAATCCCCCCGCCTCACCTCCACTACCCGTACCTGATGCTCAGACCAAGCCCGCTGTGGATGGAACCGGTCCTCAACCAGTGTGCTGCGACCCGGCAGCGAAATTGATTTTCCCCTGTTCGGGGTCAGCCGACGTTGGCAAAATCACCGACCTGGCCGCCAGGAAACTGACCGAGGAAGGCGTGGGCAAGATGTTCTGCCTGGCTGGAATCGGCGGGCGCGTGAGCGGGATCATGGAAGCCACCAAAGCTGCCAAGACCATCCTGGCCATTGACGGTTGCCCATTGCACTGTGCTCGCAAGACGCTTGAACTGGCCGGCTTCACGAAGTTTGAGCACATCCGGCTCAGTGAACTTGGCATGGAGAAAAGCAAGTCGCCGGCCACGGAGGAAAGAATTGCCGAAGTGGTCAAGCGCGGTAAGGCCCGGCTTGCCGAGCCTGACAAGAAGTGATAGAAGCGAACGGCGGCCGAAAGCATCTCCGGGAGTCAGTGATGGAAAACGATACTCAACCCGAAAAAGCCAGCAAGGCTTACGCCATTAAGGGGGCGATTCTTGTCATGTGCGTCGTGGGCGCTGGGACCGTGATGGCTCTGACGGGGAATGGGTCGAAGCAGTGCAATTGTCTTCGCCCCAGTACAGACCCTACGTCGCAAACCACAAGACCCGGTGGTGTAGACGCTGAGCAGGGGGCACATGGAATCGCCCATCCGCGTCTTTTGGATCTGGGAGCGGGCAAGTGTATTCCCTGCAAGAAGATGACGCCTATCCTGGCAGACTTGAAAAAGGAATACGAAGGCAGGCTTGATGTCGTGTTCATTGATGTCTGGCAGAATCCAGACGCCGCAGACCAGTATGGAGTTCAGTCCATTCCTACTCAGATATTCTTTGATGCTGCCGGCAAAGAGCTTTATCGGCATCAGGGCTTTTTCGCCAAGGAAGAGATACTGAAGAAATGGGACGAGTTGGGGGTTGACCTCAAGAACTAGAGACAAGGAAATGATTCCGTTTATCCAAACAGCGCTGTGCTTTCCGTATGGACGGTTAAGAAAGGAAACCCGGCATGGATCTGAAGAATGCGGTTGCTGTCTGTCTGATTTCGCTGTTTTCGGCGACGCTCGTCGTTCTGGTTGCTCGCACTTTCGACTCTCAGACTGCATCGCGCTGGAGCGCCTGGAGCCGCAACTGGCGAGCATCGTGGAGGAACTACAGGCGTTGCGCAAGCAGGGCGTGACTGCCGGGACATCCGGCGCTGCCCCCAGGAGTCAAGCAGCCAGTGACGGATTGGTTGTCTATTACTTCCACGGAAACATACGCTGTCCTACCTGCCAAAGCATTGAAATGCAGGCATCTAAGGCAGTTCAGAGCAACTTTGCTGCCGAGTTGAATAGTGGGAAGATGACCTGGAAGATTGTCAATTATGACCAAACCGCTGCAAGGTCGTTGGCGACCCAGTTCGAGATTGATAAGCCGGTCGTCGTGCTGGCGCGAATGAAAGGCGGCCAGGTACAAGAGTGGAGGAGTCTTGGCAAGGTTTGGGCGCTGGAAAGCGACAAGCCAGCTTTCGAAAAATACATTCGAGACGAGATCAAGCAAATGCTCCCTTCCGAAAAGGAGCCGCCTGGCGCAACCCCAAAAACAGATGCACCGCTCACACCGATTCCGAAGACAGATGTCCCTGAAAGCGCCGCGCCCAGGAGGATGCCTGAAGTCCCTATTCCTATTCCAGAGAAATAGAATTTCGTTTGCCACTTTTTTTTACCCATATCGCCAAACTTCCGAAGTCTCGGAGACTTCGGGATTTTGGAAAAGGAGATTGAGGCTATGAAGTGCGTTGTTACTACTGCGGTTGCCTTTGTGACTGTGGCCGTTTTGGTTTCGATGCTTCCGCCAGCGGCATCGGCCGTCGATGTCCCGGCTGACCGCGTCATGGTCCTGTACTTTCACCGCACCCAGCGCTGCCCGACCTGCCTGAAGATGGGCAGCTATTCTGAAGAAGCCGTCAAGAGTGGGTTCACTCAAGAGATCAAGGATGGCAAGGTCGCATTCCACTACATCGACTTCCAGGACGAGAAGAACGCTGCCCTGGCGAATGGCTACAAGGTCGGCGGCCCCACGTTGATCGTTGCCCACATCGTCGGCAACAAGGTCGCGGAGTACAAGAACCTGACGGAGATTTGGACGAAAGTCGGCGACAAGGCGGCATTTTTCCAATACGTGCAAAGCAACGTCAAGGACTATCAGAAATAGGATCCTGCTCCTGCCCTGCCACTGTTTCTGGGCGAGCAGGTGAGGGGGCATGGATTCCAAGAAATCCCCGCACCAACCCGCGTCTCTCCGGAGTACGGGACCGGGTTTGTTGGAACTGCTGAGAATCGTGCCAACCTGCCGGAGGAGGTGTCTCATGGTTGCCTATTTGCTCTACGTGGGAACGGCCCTGTATCTGGGGGTGTTGACCTCGATCAGTCCCTGTCCCTTGACGACGAACATCGCCGCTATCTCCTATGTGGGCCGAAGAGTCGGGAATCCCCGGTCAGTGCTGGGCGCCGGTCTCCTTTACACCCTGGGACGCTGCTTGCTCTATCTAGCGTTGGCTGTCCTGCTGACCAGCACGGCATTGTCGATCCCCGTAGTCTCGTTGTTCCTTCAGAAATACATGCACCTCGTGCTCGCGCCAGTGTTCTTGCTGCTGGGGATATTCTTGGTCGGGCTGATCAGCGTGAACATGGGCGGGGCGATCATGACGGAAGGGATGCAGAAGAGGATCGACACGATGGGTGTCTGGGGTGCATTGCCGCTGGGCGTGCTTTTCGCCGTGTCCTTCTGCCCGACATCGGCAGCGTGGTTCTTCGGCCTGATAGCACTCATCATGGGTTCCAAGGGCGAGGCGATTACTGGCCTTCTGGCCCGGATTGGCATCAGCCTGCCCGGGGCGTCTCTACCGGGAGGCGCTCTCGTTCTGCCATTGATCTATGGCATCGGCACTGCGCTGCCGGTGTTGCTGGTTGCTTTTCTTCTCGCCTATAGCGCCAAGTCCGTTGGCAGGACGTACAACGTGTTATCGAAAGTCGAGTGGTGGGCACGGCAGGTCACGGGCTGGATCTTTGTGCTCGCGGGCATCTACTTCTCGCTCCAATATGTGTTCGAAGTCATTCCTGATGAGTGGTCTCTCGCAAGACTTTTCGCGACAAGAGGATTTTGATGTGATTAGCTGCCCCATCTACCGTTGTTGATCCTGAGTTGCCCGTATGGCGATGGCTACGCCGGGGGGGCGCAAAATGCGCGTTAAAACCACGATTCATACCTGGATGCCGAGTGTACTTGCTGTCTGCCTCCTGGCCGCCCCCTGCGCGGCCCAAGAATGGGCCGACAAGATGTTTGAGACGAGAAGCCATGACTTCGGGACGATTGCCCGGGGAGCCAAAGCCGAATTTGCGTTCGAGTTTACGAACCACTATCTTGGAGACGTGCATGTTGCCGATGTGCAAGCCGGTTGTGGCTGTACCACCGTGCGCGTCGGTAAGGAGACTGTCAAGACCTATGAGAAGGGGGTGATCATCGCGCACATCAACAGCGACCGGTTCTTGGGCAAGCAGGGCGCGATGATCACCGTGACCATTGACAAGCCGTTCTACGCCCAGGTGCAGTTACAGGTAAAGGTCTACGTCTACAGCGACGTAATGCTGGAGCCGTCCAGTGTTGCGCTGGGGAACGTTGCGCGGGGAAATCCCGCCGAGGGAACGATCAGCGTGCGATACACCGGCCAGAGCGATTGGCAAATCCTGGAGGTTAGGAGTGACAATCCGCACGTGACCGGCACAGTGACGGAAACGTCACGCCAGGGAAACCGGATCACGTATGACCTGAAGGCCGTCTTGGCCAAGGACGCGACTGCCGGTTTCTTGAATGAACGTCTCTGGCTCATAACCAATGACCCGCAAACCAAGCATGTTCCCGTGCTTGTGGAGGGTCAGGTTCAGGCGGACATTTCGGTCAGTCCCGAGTCCCTATTCCTGGGCGAGGTGCAACCCGGTCAGAGCATCACGAAAATGATTATGGTACGCGGCCAAAAGCCTTTCCGTATTGTCTCGATACAGGCCAACTGCGAGTGCCTCCAGGCAACCGCTCCCAAAGACGAGGGGTCCAAGTCGCTCTACGTTGTTCCGATCACGTTTACCCCTGGAGAAAAGACGGGGAAGGTCACACAGATCATCCGTATCGAGACGGATTCAGGCAAAGCGGTTGCGGAAGTAACTGTTTACGGCGTGGTGGGTGGCTAACTGAAAGGGAATTCTACAATGTCCGATATGACCTGGCTGGGCGTTTGCCTGGCTCTGATGTTCTTGACCGCGTGTGCCAAGGTCACGCCCCCAAACCAAGGGCCAGCCCCTTACGCGGCCGAAATGAACAAGAAGTTCACAGACCCCAACATGGACATTCAGGAGTTTGTGAAACGCTTTGAGAACGAGGACCGGGACATCTACGTCAAGCGACAGGAAATTACCCGTGCCGTGGGCCTGCGGCCCGGTGCTGCGGTAGCGGACATCGGTGCCGGCACCGGTCGTGTTCACTCTGTTGTTCGCCGAGCAGGTCGGGCCGAAGGGCACCGTATATGCCGTGGACCTTGGACCGGCGTTCGTGAAATACATCGCTGAGCAGGCCAAGAAGCACGGGCACGAACGGGTTATCAAGACCGTGTTGAACACTCCGGACTCCGCTGAACTGCCGGCCAACTCTATCGACGTTGCCTTTATCTGCGACACCTACCACCATTTCGAGCACCCGGATAAGATGCTGGCCTCGATCCACAGCGCCCTGCGTCCGGATGGACGGTTGATTATCATCGACTTCGATCTTCGAGAGGACAGCAGCGAGTTCGTCAAGCAGCGTGCCCGTGCTCCGAAAGAGGTATACTATCGCGAGATTACGACAGCCGGGTTCGAGCAGATTGAAAACAAGGATGCACCGGCGATAAAGGACAATTTCTACGCGGAGTTCCGACACCTGCCGGTCAAGCCGGAAGTCAAACCTCGCAGCTAACAGTGCTATTGTGCCCCATGCGGCCCTCACTGCACTATCTATAACAGGCGAATTCCGCCCCGCGAGGTGCATTATTCTTTCGACCCGCTGGAGGCCCCAATGCCAAATTCGTCGCTCGGCACACCGCCGCTTCTGGAATGGGACATGCCGGCAAAGCAACTGACCTCCCCGGCCGATGCCCTGTCCCTGTCCGTCAAACCGGCGTACCTCTTCCTGGCATTCGCAAGGCTCGGTGCGGCGGCCTTTGGCGGACCTGCGATGATCCCGTACATCGGCGACTTGGCCGTCAAGCGCAAGGGCTGGCTATCGGAGCAGTCGTTCCAGGACGGCGTAGCTATCTGCCAGTCCATCCCCGGCGCGACGGCCATGCAGACCGCCGCTTATGTCGGCCTCCGCCAGGGGGCATCCGCGGGGCACTAGCCAGTTACGTTGTCTTCGGACTGCCCGCCTTCGTGTTGATGGTGGCCCTCTCCATCCTCTACCAGCAAGGTCAGGATCTGCAACCCATCACGTCCGCACTTCGCGGCATGCAAGTCATCGTTGTGGCACTGGTGGCCAACGCCGCCATCAACTTCGGACACGCCTCGATCAGGAACTGGCGTGATGCTCTCCTGGCAGGGACAGCCACGATCCTGATGGGAGTGAGAACAAATCCACTTTTGGTCATCGCAACGACGGCTGCGGCGGGCATACTGCTTTACCGCCGTTTGCCCAATTCAGCCTGCACGGAGGCCCAGTGGCCAACCCAGAGCACGGTGAAGAACCTGCTCCCTGTATTGGTGTTGCTGGTCTTGGTCTTGGTCGGGTTGATCGCTTTGTTTGTGTTCGATTACAAGCTGTTCTTGTTGGCCACGTCGATGCTCAAGGTAGACAGCTTCGCTTTCGGTGGCGGCTTCGCCTCCATCCCGCTGATGCTGCATGAAGTCGTTGAGGCCCAGGGCTGGATGGACACCAAGACCTTCATGGACGGCATCGCCCTGGGGCAGGTTACGCCTGGTCCGATCGTCATCACCGCTACATTCATCGGCTATCAGCTTGCCGGTGTCGTCGGGGCGATGGTCGGAACCATTGCCATTTTCAGTCCCTCGTTCGTTTTCGTGCTCTTGGCCGTTCCCTACTTTGACCGTCTCCGGCATTCGCCGCTCTTCCGCGCGGCATTGCGGGGTGAAATGCTCTCTTTTGTCGGCCTGCTGTTTGTCACAAGCTTGCGCTTCGGTGTTGCCGTACAGTGGGGATTATGGTCAGTCGTCCTCGTGGTGCTGGCGTTTGCTGCCTTGCGGTGCAAGATTGATATTGTATGGGTTGTTTTGCTTGGTACAGTTGCTTCAGTCGCACTTCTATAGGTGGAAATCTCAAGAGAGATCCTTCATGAAAGAATCCGAATTGTCTGCAAAATGCTGTTGCAAGCCTCAACAGGCTGTCACAGACGCATGTTGCCAGCGAGATCCGTGCGGTGAGCAGGAACAATCCTGTCGTGCGTCCTGGATCACAGGAACCGTGGCGTCCGCGATTGGTCCGGTCCCCAGGATTGGCACGCAGTTGCGGCTTGCCGACCATCTCGGCACGTGTATGGTCCGCTGGGCCATCGGGCGAATGAGCTACTGCGTCCCGCCGGGGCTTTACGCGGTCGGCACCCCCGGATCAGACTCGCCGGTCCTGGTTTCGGCGAACTACAAGCTGAGTTTCGACCGGCTCCGTTCCAATCTCGGCGGGTTGGACGCCTGGATTCTTGTCCTGGATACCCGGGGTGTCAACGTCTGGTGCGCTGCCGGCAAGGGCACTTTTGGAACCGACGAGCTGGTCTGTCGGATCGAGGCAGCCAGACTGGCAGAAGTAGTCACTCATCGCACCCTGGTTGTGCCGCAGCTTGGCGCGGCTGGCGTAGCCGCCCACGAGGTGAAGAAGCGGAGCGGATTTCGTGTCGTGTACGGCCCAGTGCGTGCCGAGGACCTGCCTGCGTTCCTTGCTGCCGGAATGACGGCCACGCCGTCGATGCGGCAGGTGCAGTTCCCCCTTCGGGATCGCTTGGTGCTGGCCCCCGTGGAGGTGCTCCTCTCGATGAAGTGGGCATGCTGGACGATGGCCATCTTCTTCATCCTGGCCGGACTGGGTGCGGATGGCTACTCGATTTCGCGTACCCTGTACGTAGGAGCCTGCTCGGCCGCCCTGCTTCCTCGCAACGTACCTGGGCAGCATCGTGTTGACCGCCGCACTGCTCCCCTGGCTTCCGGGGCGGGCATTTGCTCTCAAGGGAACGTGGATCGGTTTGGCATTCGTCCTGGGAATGATTGGTTTCTGGGGCCGGTCTCCGGGTTTCCTGGGCGGCTGGCTCGGGTTGGCCGGCTGGTGCTTGTTCATTCCTGCCCATGGCCAGCTTCATGGCCATGAATTTCACCGGGGCCACGACCTTTACCTCGCTCTCGGGTGTCCGCCGCGAGACCCGCGTCGCCATCCCGCTCCAGATTACGGCCGCAGTATGCGGTATGGTCCTTTGGCTAGCTGGAAGGTTCGCATAGGGAGGACGGTGATGGTTGGCTTGCGCTACTTGTCAGACTCCGTGACTTTGACTCTCGTGGAATCACGGTGCAACGGTTGCGGCATGTGCGTCAACGTCTGCCCGCATGCTGTGTTTGCCATTGAGACCAGGAAGGCGAGGATCGCCGACCGTGATGCCTGCATGGAGTGTGGCGCCTGCGCCAAGAACTGCCCCACAGGAGCCATCTCGGTCCGCTCGGGCGTTGGTTGTGCCACGGCGATCATCAAGGGGGCACTGCGGGGCGGCAAGTCTAGCTGCTGCTGTTCGGATACGGATTGTTGCTGACTTGCTTGCCAAAGTTCTCGGGTGAAAGGACTGGTTGAAGTGCCGGTGATGCTGACCGTCTGCGCCGCCTGTAACCGGACCCGTGGCTGGTTTCCGGCGGCCGCCAGCGCGTGAGCAGGAAATGAATTGTGTAACAGGAGATAATATCATGGCAGCAAACACAGTCGGTTTTATCGGTGGAGGAAGGATCGCTCGGATTATCTTGAGCGGTTGGCAACGGGCCGAGTACATGCCTGCCGAGGTGGTCGTCAGTGAGCCGAACAGCGAGGTACTGAAGAAGCTCAAGGAGCAGTTCCCGACCATCCGCAGCACGCCGGATGCGCCCTGGCGCTGGGACATATGGACCATGTATTCGTGGCTGTCCACCCGCCCGTATTGCTGGAAGCCCTCAAGCCGCTGGCCGGGCATCTGCGGCCCGATGCCGTGGTTGTGTCCCTTGCCCCCAAGATCACCATCTCGAAGTTGAGCGCAGCGCTGGACGGCTTTGCCCGCATCGCCCGCACCATCCCGAATGCGCCGTCGCTGATTGGCGCGGGCTACAACCCCGTCAGTTTCGGGCCGGGCCTCGATGAATGGGGCCGCGGGAAAGTGCTGGACCTCTTGCGTATGCTGGGGGCTTGCCCAGTCGTGCCGGAGGAGAAACTGGAAGCCTATGCAGTGCTGACGGCGATGGGACCGACTTACCTCTGGTTCCAGTTCCAGCAACTCCGCGAACTGGGTCTATCGTTCGGTCTGTCTCTCGGTGAAGTGGATGCGGGGCTAGCCGCGATGGTCACAGGTGCAGCACAGAGCTTCTTCGGTTCCGGCCTGAGCGCCGAAGATGTGATGGACCTTGTGCCAGTCAAGCCGCTCCACGATGACGAGGAGATGGTCCGCACGATTTACAAGACCAAACTGGCCGGGATCTTTCAAAAGCTCAAGGGCTGAGGGATTATGATTCAAACCTGATGCTCAGCCAGGTCATAAATGTTGGCCAGCAGGTCCTTGACCTTGCTTTCGATCAAGTCGCGAACCTTCCGGAACTCCTCGGCTGGCAGGTCTTTCGGATCGGGGATGTTCCATTCCTCGCGCCGCTTCGCCCGTACCAGCGGACAGGCATCGCCGCAGCCCATCGTCACGGCCACATCAAAAGGGAAATCCGGCAGATCGTTGAGCGACTTGGACTGGTGGGTGGACAGGTCGTAGCCGACCTCTTTCATGAACTCCACCGCTCGGGGATTGATTCGCCCCGACGGTCGCGAGCCCGCGCTGTAGACGTCGATCTTGCCGCCACCGTGGAAACGAGCGAAAGCTTCGGCCATCTGACTCCGGTTCGAGTTCTCGATACAGACGAATAGAACTCGTAGGCGGGGGAAGACAGGTTGGGTCTGGTCACCCATAAACATTTGCTCCTGAACAAGGCGTCTGCGAAATTGTGGCCGGCATCGCTTTCCCTTGATTGGGCCATGCAAATGCGAATGCTCCTGTTCCATGGCCGCTCTCCTATCCGCCGGACTGGTCGGCTCGGAAGTACCGCCGCCGGAAATACAACGCCACATTGACAAGGCCGATCAAAACCGGCACCTCCACCAGAGGGCCGATGACGGCGGCGAAGGCAACGCCGGAGCCGATGCCGAACACTGCGACCGCCACGGCGATGGCAAGTTCGAAGTTGTTGCTGGCCGCCGTGAACGACAGGGTGGCGGTCTGGGAGTAGTCCGCACCGATGCGCTTGCCCATCCAGAAGCTGACCAGGAACATGACCACGAAGTAGATCAATAGCGGAATCGCGATCAGCAACACATCGACGGGAATGCGGACGATTTGCTCGCCCTTGAGGCTGAACATCACGAGAATGGTGAAGAGCAGGGCAATCAGTGTAATCGGACTGATGCGCGGAATGAACCGCTTTTCGTACCACTCGCGGCCCTTGATCTTGAACAGCACCACGCGGCTCAACAGACCAGCGAGGAAGGGAATGCCCAGGTAAATGAAGACACTCTCCGCGATCTGGCCCATGGTGACAGCGACCGCGCTGCCCTGCAGGCCAAGCAGGGGCGGCAGCAGGGTGATGAAAACCCATGCGTAGACGCTGTAGAAGACGATCTGGAAGACGCTGTTGAAGGCCACCAGACCTGCACAGTATTCGGTGTCACCCTTGCCAAGTTCATTCCAAACGATCACCATGGCGATGCAGCGGGCCAGCCCGATCATAATCAGCCCGATCATATATTCGGTGTACTTGGGGTTCTCACCGAAGACGACCGGCGCCAACAGCCCGAAGAAGGCGACAGCAAGCCCGAACATCAGGATCGGCCCGATCACCCAGTTTTGCACCAGCGACAGGCTCAAGATCTTCCAGTTGCGAAAAACGTCTCCCAGTTCTTCGTACTTCACCTTGGCCAGCGGCGGGTACATCATCAGAATCAGGCCGATGGCGATGGGGATGTTGGTAGTGCCCGCCTGGAACTGGTTGATAAGCCCTTTGACGGCCGGGACAAAGTGACCGAGGCCCACACCCACGGCCATGGCCAGGAAGATCCACAGCGTCAGAAAGCGATCCAGGAAGGACAGGCGCGGCAGCGGACAAGTTAGGGTCTTCGGTTCTGCTTGTGTTGCAAGCACGACTAATCTCCAGCGATACCGGGTAAAGGCGGACGACCGAGTCGCTATTATAGGCGAACATCTTGCCAGGATAAGAAGCCTGATGCTAATTCGCCCCACAACCGCCTGGCCCACACTTGCCGCCGGCGCAGGGGCTTCGAGCCGCACTAATGCATTCCACCAGACGGTCCTTGGTGACGGCTCCCTCGAAAGCCCCGAGCATGTTGCCCGGCGGAGCCAGCAGCGCCGTGATAACGGTGCCAGTGGGCTTGATCTCAAGGCTGTGCAGAAAGTCGGCCTCGGCTGTGTCGTCGGCCCGGACAGTAACTATTTCGGTATTGGGTCCATACTCGCTGTCCGCCTTGAAATCCCGGACGCCGGCCGGTAACTCGCTACCTGGTTCCGGTTGCACGCACAGGAGCACCAGTTTACGCGCTGGGTTCCTTTCAGACAACTAGCCATACCCGGGCTTACAAAGGCGCTGGCCACGTCCTGCTCAGTAAGCTTCAGTGGAAAGACGCCGGTGATAGCGCCGTTGGGCGCAAAGGCCAAGACCAAGGGCATGGGCGAGCGGTTCAGGGCTAGACGATCGATCAAAGCCTTTTCCGCCGGGTCGCTGACATGCACGTGAGCCACCGCGGCCTTTTCAACGCGCTTAACCAGGACGGCATCGAGTGTCTGCCGCAAAGACTGCGTGGCGGAGTCATCCTCTTTCCAGAACAGCATGAACATGTACTTATTTTCCTGGGCAGCGGCTTCCAGAGTGGCTTGCCCGGGAGATGTCGAGGCTTGGGACAGTTGTCTGGACCCCAGCGCCACCGGTCAGAGAATCCCCTCTGGAACTATCCCCGTTAGAAGTGTGAAGAACCAGCCATAAGGTAGACGCCAACCCGATCCCAACCACCAAAATGAGGCCGACAAGTCTTCCTTTAGTCATGGAAATCTATCTCCTTGTCCTTTATCCGCTTTTCAGATTGGCCCGCAGGACTTTCCCATCAAGCCACATACATCTCTCCGGCACTCAGGTTACTACGGACGGTCCCCTGGGTCAGGAGCAATAACCGCCGGGCCTATACTTTTACCGTCGGCGTGGGGGTCTGTCGGCTGGCTACCGTCACCGACGGAATAATTGCAACCGCCGGCCCAGCCGCCCTGCGGCGGGCAGCACCGACCGTCACCGCCGGAAGAACAGCAACCGCCGGGCCCACACTTGCCGCCGGCGCAGGGGCTTTGAGCTGGGACAATTGTCTGGACCCGCCGCTGACCAGAGTTGCAACTGGACAGGGTAAACGCCAACCCAAGCCCAACCACCAAAATGAGGCTGACAAATGTTCCTTTAATCATGGAAATCTATCTCCTTGTTCTTTCTCACCTTTTCAGATTGGCTCGCAGGACCTTCCTATCAAGCCACACACACCTGTCCGGCGCTCGGGTCACTACAGACGGTCCCCTGGTCCAGGAGCAACGCCCGCCGGGCGTGACCCGCAGCTTCAGGGTCATGAGTGACCATGACAATGGTGCGGCCTTCGCGGTTGAACTCATCGAACATTTCGAGCACCTGCTTGCGCGTGGCCGGGTCGAGATTACCGGTCGGCTCATCTGCCAGGATCAGAACTGGGTCATTGGCCAGCGTTCGAGCCAGGGCCACGCGCTGCTGCTGACCAACGCTCAACTCGCTCGGCTTATGTTGGACGCGATCGGCCAGCCCGACGCGGTCTAATGCCGCCAGCGCCCGCCGCTGTTGTTCCTTCGGAGCGAGGCCCGCCAGGTAGAGCGGCACCTGCACATTTTCCAGAGCGGTCAAGAAAGGGACGAGATTGAACGTCTGGAAAACGAACCCGATCTTCCTACCGCGCAGGATCGTTCGCGCCCTCACGGATAGCTCGTAGAGAGACTGGCCTTCCAACAACACCCGCCCGGTCGTGGGGGCCAGCATTCCGCCCACGATCGACAACAATGTTGTCTTGCCGCTGCCCGAGGGACCAACCACGGCCACGAAGTCACCGCCGTCAATTTCCAGAGAGGCGGGGTGCAGGCCGACGACCGAGCCGCCGCGGCGGGTGAACGTCTTGCTCACTGCTTCAAGTCGCAACACGATTTAAACCTCCTTGAAACAAACACACGGATCAAGCCGGGAAGCACGCCATGCTGGCGGCAGGCTGGCAAGCAGGGTGACTGCCAAGGCACTACCTACTGCCAGCCCCGCCAGTGACGGCAGGGGACGGACCGAAACACCAGCCAGTTGCGGCCCCAACCACAGTGCCGCCGCACTGCCAATCAGGAAACCGCCTACTCCTCCCGCCAATCCCAGTACCACGGCCTTGCCCACAATCAGCCGCAGTACCAGCCCCGGGGTCGCCCCCAGAGCCATCAGGGTGCCGATCTCTTTGCGTCGCTCCGAGACATTGGCGTACAGGGTGCTGGCCATCGCCGCCCCTCCAACCGCCAGCAACACGGCCAGGAAGATCAAAGACAACCGCTCCATTAGCCGGTTGACGTTCTGCTGCGTCTGCACCACCTGGGTAATGGTCACCACCTTGGCCTCGGGCAGGAGCCGGTTAAGCCCGTCCACCAACCCACCGGCGATCTGCTTGCAGCAGCCGACCACCTCGATGACATTGACCACTTCCCCCTTGCCTGCCAGTCGTTGTACCGTGTGCAGGTGCGCGAAGACGCGGGCGTCGTCCACTGTGCCTGTAGGCGGCAACACCGCCAGGACAGTGAACTTCTCACCCAGCAATTCCATCGCGTCGCCCTCTTTCAGCCCGTGTCGAGCGGCCACGTCGGCGCCGATGAGCGTCTCGTGCTCGCCGAGGGTCTCGATCACACGCTTGCGGGCCAGGGTCTTCGGGTCGGCGGGCTTGTTGCCGGGTAGGTCGGCCTGTGACCCGCAGCCGCTGGGATGGGTGAAAATGCCTACGCTGCCCCAGGCGGCCTTGGCCTGGAACTCGCTCTTGGGCAGGATACCGGTCAGCGTCACTGGCAGGTTGCCTAGCGTGGCCGGCACGCACAGCTTGGGCGACAGGTTGTCCACGCCTTCCAGCTTGGACAGGGTGATCCGCTCGACATATTCCTCCGGCAGCGTTTCGCCGTGGAGGTCGGCGGCGTAGTAGTCCTGTAGGCTGACATTCTTGGGCAGGATTAGCACGTTGGCCCCCAGGGCATCCAGTTCCCGAGCGACGGCCGACTCGGAAAAGACCGTCACCGTGCGGATGGCCACCAGGGCTGTGACGCCAAGCAGGATGGCCAGGAAGCAGGTCAACATCGGGATGGGCCGCTCCCAAAGTTCCTTTCTAATCAGCGTCGGTAGACGCATTGTCTTTGTCCTCCTAACAAAATGGGCGGGTGGCCGGGGCTGCGTCCGCGAAGCCCCGGCAAGGACCGCAATTACCGGGGCTTCGCGGACGCAGCCCCGGCCACGCCGGCAGCAATGTCACTCTGCTGCAAGCGCGAGGAGACACATTCTCCTATTACGGCCCACAACCGCCCGGCCCACATTGGCCTCCGGCGCAGGGACTCTTGGCGGACTTGAGCAGCTCGACGAGTTGCTCCATGCTGACGGCTCCCTCAAAAGCCCCTAGCATCTTGTTCGGCGGCGCCAGCAACACCGTGATGAAAGTGCCATTTGGATTGATCTTGAGGCTCTGGAAAAAGCTGGCCTCGGCCGTATCGTTGGCCTGGACGGTCACCAAGTCGGTGTATGGCCCGTATTGGGGGTCCGCCCTGAAGTTGAGGACCCCGGTCGGCAACACATTGGTAGGCCCCGGCAGGACGCAAAGAAGCACGAGCTTACGCGCTGGGGTTCCTTTCAGGCACATGGCCTTGCCCGGGTTAACGAAAGCGCTGGCGACGTCCTGCTCCGTCAGGTTCAGCGGAAAGCCGCCGGTGATGGCCCCATTCGGCGCAATGGACATGACCAGGGGCATGGGCGAACGGCTCAGGGCATAGCGATCCACCAGGACTTTCTCGGCCGGACTCGTGACATTCACCTGAAGGGTCTTGGCATAGCGCTCGTACTTGCCCACGGCTGTCTTGAGTGTCTGCCACATGGTCCGGGCGGTCATGTCGTCCTCTTTCCAGAACATGATGAACAGGTACTTGTTCTCCTGGGCTGCCGTGGCGATGGCTGTCTCGCCGGCCGATGCGGGAACGGCAGACTGTGCCCGCAAAGAGAAATCGGCCCAGTGGCTGATCCCATACAGAACCAGGGCCGTGACAAGGCCCCGCAGTAAATAGTGACGCATAAAGACACCTCTCTCCTTGACAGAATAGGGCCGACTTACTGGGGCAGTCAGCCCGCGGTCCATACATTATTTTCGATGGTTTTCACCCAAGGTTCCGTCTTGGGTATCCAGTCAGGTGTTGATTGCAGTCGCAAGAGCCAGCCTTGCCATGCAGAACTGGTAGCAATGGCTGAACTCCGGGCATTCCAGGCAGTCATCCCACTGGCTGAGGTCGGCCGCCACCGTGCGAACCTGCGGAAGCATCCCGGCCGGGGTCACCGCCTGCAAAGAGAATACCTTGCCCCTCATCTGTCCAACCGAGTCGGCGTGCCGGGGTTCGGGGAAAATGGTTCCGTAACAAGGTCGATGGTCGGCTTTCGGCATGGCCTTCCCCTCAAAAATTAACGCAGGAACGCCTGGACTTTAGCTTTGGTGTTGCCTTGGAACGGGCTGTCCCTGGGCAGCAGCCCCCGGCTTCCTTGACCTTGCCCGCTATGGCCCGGTCGGCCTGGATCTGGGGTACCTCTTGGAAGCAGCAGGCCAGACACTCCAACAGTCTCTGATGAAACTCTCCTCGGGCCGGTGCCAGCGAGTAATAGCTCCACTGTTTGGACTTGCGGACAGCCACCAGGCCGGCCCGCCGCAAGTAAGCCAGGTGCCGAGATATGCTGGGCTGTTCGGTTTGGAGGATGTCCACGAGGTCGCCCACGCAACACTCCGCGCCCTGCAACAGTGAAAGGATGCGCAGGCGCGTGTGATCGGAGAAGGCCCGGAACATGAGGTCAATGCGGCTGATGGCCATGAGGTTCTCCCTTCTATTCGTCTCCAGTAATATAACTACGCAGTAATATATCTCTTCGACTGTTTCCGGTCAAGACTTAAAAGAAAGCATGTTTCACGCCCCAGGCTGGCAACTTTGTACGTCACCGTATAATATCACCGATAGGTCCGCATAGAGTCGTATTGAACAACATTTTTGGAGGTCGATTCATGTCTGCTTCTTGCAAAATCGCTGCTCTTGCTCTGTTGGCCTCGTCAATCGCGTGGTTGGCGCCCGCGAACGGCCAGGACGCACCGGCAACTGCCAAGCGCAAACTCGTTGTCTCTGGTACCGCAACGGTGTCCGCGAAAGCGGACAAGGCTCGTATCACTTTCGTCGTTACCACCACGGATGCCGATGCCAAGAAAGTCCGGGATGAGAACAACAAGCAAGTAAAAAAAATCAAAGACGCCCTTACGGCTTTGAACTTCAAGAATGTGGATATACAGGTTGTTCCTTCCGCAATAAGTACCGTCCTGGTGCCCGCTCAGGGCGGGGCTGGTCCAGGCCAAGGATTTGGTCCTGGTGGCATTGGTGGCCCATTCAACCCCCTTCCTCCGGCTGAGAACAAGGAGACACACAGCACTTTCTATTTAACGGTCCGGGAAAAGAACGAAGACAGTCTGCGCGACATCGTTACCAAGCTGGCCGATGTCGCATCCGAGACCGGTGGGACTGCCCTGCAGGATGTTTCTGGCGGTGGCCTCCCCCCTGCTTATTATGGCAGTGGGTCCACACATAATGGACCCAAGATCGAATGGTCGAGCGAGAATACCGGCGAGGCGCGTCGGGAAGCTATCAAGAAAGCCATGGATGAAGCCCTGGCCAATGCGCAGGCCACGGCCGGAGACGCCAAGATAACTGTTGTTGAGGTTGAGATCCAGGTTGTGACAGGAGATGGTACTTTCATTACGGACAAATCGAGTCATGGATTGTTCAGTCCATATACACCATATACATATACTACATATGGTGTTTCTTCGGATTCGAACCCGTCACCCGTCACGGTCCACGTTCAGGTGACGTGCTCGTATTGAAGTAACGGACCTTACGACCCGGCCCGCGGATTCATGCTGAATGAAGGAGATCACGGCTGCTGCTCATGCCGCTGAAGTCCGCCTTGTCTGTGCTTAGGCGAGTGGCAAGTGCAAGCCTACTCTTCGCTTGCGCGTCAGGCTTGTATCCCACACAAGCCTGACGCGCAAGCGAAGGTAAATTAAGTCTTGCCGCTCGCCTTTTTCTCCGAAGGATGCGGGATTCGGTCCTTTCCTACCCTTGCCAGGTTCACCATGAGACGCAAACTCCACTGATTCTTAAACTTGAGGCACTGCCAAAAAAAAGAAAAAGGCGCGCAAGTTATCGCCTGGGAAACGTCTCTCTTGTGAGTATCCTGGAGCCGACAAGGCCAGGCGACTTGGTTCAAGCCTAAACCGCGGGGCCCATGACCATCGGGATGGTTCGCAGGCAACGCACGTGCTGTCCCGTTCCTTCGCGTTGCTCTCCCAGAGTGCTATCATGAGGTTTCTCCAGCAATTTCTGCGACCAACGGCCGTCATCGGTACAGCCATGGCGGGGCTGTTGCTAAGCGCCACGTTCTCTCATGCCGCTCTAATCAACATCACCAAGACCAATATCAACATCACCACCTACGGATCGCAGGGCGCCGGCACCTCTCCGTTTGTGACAAACCCGTTTGCGACAAACCCGTTCGCGATGAACCAGTTTGCGACGAACCCGTTCGCGACGAACCCGTTCGCGACAAACCCGTATCAGCCAAACCCGTTCGGGACAAACCCTTATGTGACAAACCCGTATCAGCCAAACCCGTATGTGACAAACCCGTATGTGACAAACCCGTATCAGCCAAACCCGTATGTGACAAACCCGTATCCGACCCCGTATAATCCGACAAACCCGTATCCGACCCCGTATAATCCGACAAACCCGTATCCGACCCCGTATAATCCGACAAACCCGTATCCGGCAGTCCCGTATCAGACAAACCCGTATGTGGCGAACCCGCTCGCGACAAACCCGTATGTGGCAAACCCCTATGCGACAAACCCGTATGTGGCAAACCCCTATGTGACAAACCCGTATGTGGCAAACCCGTGCGACAAACCCGTATGTGGCAAACCCGCTCGCGACAAACCCGTATGTGGCAAACCCCTATGTGGCAAACCCGCTCGCGACAAATCCCTATGTGGCAAACCCGTATGTGGCAAACCCGCTTGCGACAAACCCCTATGTGGCAATGGCAAACCCGTATGGCAAACCCGTATGTGGCAAACCCGCTTGCGACGAACCCCTATGTGGCAAACCCGCTTGCGACAAATCCGTACCTTAGCCCTTTCCCCGCAGCCTTTGGCGGTCTCCCCGCAGGCTATGGCGGTCTCCCCGCAGGTGTCCCTGTCGGCGGCATACCGGGCTATGGCTCATTCCCCGGCCGTGCCTTCTAGAGAAACTCAACAGATCCAAAGTCGCAAGCCCCGTCATCAATCACTGGACCACTCGCCCATATACTTCACCATGTAACCTGACGGATAGGTTCGCATGCGGTCGTTTTCCATTCAACAACATTCTTGGAGGTCGATTCATGTCTGCTTCTTGCAAAATTGCCGCCCTTGCTCTGTTGGCGTGGTCAAGCGCGTGGATTGCACCCGCGCACGGCCAGGACACACCGGCAACTGCCAAGCGCAAACTCGTTGTCTCCGGTTCCGCAACGGTGTCCGTGAAACCGGACAAGGCTCGTATCACTTTCGTCGTTACCACCGTGGATGCTGATGCCAAGAAAGTCCGGGATGAGAACACCAAGCAAGTGAAAAAAATCAAAGACGCCCTTACAGCCTTGAACTTCAAGAATGTGGATATACAGATTGTTCCTGCCGCAATAGGGATCATCATCCCAGTGACCGCTCCACCATTTGGTGGTGGGCAGTATCCCATGGGTATCCATTCCCAGACTGGGTGATCCAAACACCCCACTCCTGCGGCTGAGAACAAGCAGACACACACCACTTTCCACGTGACGATTCGGGAAAAGAACGAAGACAGTCTGCGCGACATCGTTACCAAGCTGGCCGATGTCGCATCCGAGAACGGTGGAACTGCCCCGCAGGTTTCTGGCGGTGTCATCCTTAGTTATCCTGGCATTGGGACCACGCATAATGCACCCAAGATCGAATGGTCGAGCGAGAATGCCGGCGAGGCGCGTTGGGAAGCCATCAAGAAAGCCGTGGATGAAGCCCTGGCCAATGCGCAGGCCGCGGTCGGAGACGCCAAGATAAGTGTTGTTGAGATCCACGTTCTGACAGGAAACGATTTTACTTTCTTGACGGACCAACCGAGTTATGGATTGATCAGTCCATATACATATGGTGTTTCTTCGGAATCGAACCCGTCACCCATCACGGTCCGCGTTCAGGTCACGTGCTCGTATTGAGGTCCAGTAAACCCTTAATCCAAGGCAGGTTGTTTTCGGCCAATTGAACCATCTTCCAGCGTGGCTGGAGGCAAATCAGGAGGATGCTTTATGTTTACGTCGTTTCAGCGGTTTGTCGTGCGAGCGGTGGCCGTTCTGCTGGTGGGAGGCGGCTTGACTGCCATCGTCCAGGCTCAAAATCTTGTCTATCCGCCGGGGTACCAACCCACCTCGCCACCGCCGCCGCCATACCCGCCGCCATACCCGCCGCCAAACCCGTATCCGGGATACCCGTATCTTCTTCCACCTGGGTTCCCCCCACCATATCCACCACCGCAACCTGCGGCATGCTGCTCCATTCCGCCGCCGCCGGCCGCGAAAGAGGTGCTCAAACAATACGAGGACTCGGCTGGCGAGATCGAAAAGAAGACCGAGTTGGAAGTCAAGAAGTGGCGAGAAAAGAAACTTGGGGAGTTGAAAATGGAGCTGGACCGGCTCTGCAAGGAAGCCAAGCTCGACGATGCCGTGGCGGTCCAGAATTCCATCATCGCGCTTGAGACCGGGAAAATCCGATCCCAGGGCAAAAAGGCTGCCGGCTACGTGGTCCTGATGTCTGAGCAGGCAGCACTCTACAAGACTGGCGAGGCGGAACTCAAGAAGGAACAGGACAAGTTACACACGAAGCTAAAGGAGCTGGAGGACCTGTCCTGGAAAGAGGATAAGCTCGACGAGGCGGTAGCGGTGCGCGACCTGAGCCGTGCGATCAAGGACAGGGTGGCCAATGCTGTGCCGGCCGGGGGTTACCTGGACCATCGGGACACGGACATCGGCAGGAGGTTCTACTATGAGGTCACCGGCGTGGAGAAAGGTTTTAACCTCTACGGCACCATCGTCTACGCCAGCGGATCGCATCTGGGCATGGCGGCAGTCCACAGCGGCGCGCTCAAGGCCGGAGAGAGCGGGATCGTGATGGTGACCATCTTGCCCGAATTTGACAAGTACCGAGCCACGACCAGGAATGGTATAACCAGTTCCGAGTTCAAGAAGGGCCCTTTGGCTGCCGTGAGCTTCAAGGTCGAGCGGGTGTACCGGTTTACGCAAATCACGCAGCAGACGCCTTTGGACAAGCCTGGCCGCCAGGCCGCTGATGCGTCACCGCCCGTTCAGTTGCCGCCGGCCGCGACGGCGGCAGTCCGGCAGTTCGAGGAGACGTTCGCCGAAATCGAGAAACGGGCCGCAGCGGAGGTCAGAAAGCGGTACGAAAAGACGGCCACCGAGTTGAAGAAAGTGCAGGATTCCTTCTGTAGAGAGGCCAAGCTCGATGAGGCGGTGGCTGTGCGTGACTTGATCCGCAGCCTCGAGGCCGGCGCGCGCGAAGTTCCAACCAAGGACATGCCGCCGCCGGCCAGGAAAATCTACGAGCAACACGAACAGGAATTGGCTGAGATCGGCAAAAAGGCCAAATCGCACACCGATCCTCTACGGGACAAGGCGGTCGCGGAGTTGAAGAACCTTCAGGACCAATTATGCAAGGAGATCAAGCTTGACGAGGCAGTGGCCGTCCGCGACCTGATCGAGCCGATCCGGGAACGGAAGGGGCGTCACTGACAGAGGAAACGCGGGCGGCCAGACAGCGGCTGAAGCCCTGAGTGGGCCTCGCGTTGTTCGACCCACCCGACGATTTTGGATCCGGTTTTCACTCTTTTACAGGAGAAACCTTATGCGCAACGTTGTTATTGTTCTGGTACTGGCAGTCATCCCTGGCATCGGTCGCACGGAAGGCCCTGCCGCGAAGCAAGACAATCCCAAAAATACCGAGCCTGGCGGTCAAGCTACTAACAAAGCGAACCAGGTGCGGGAATTGCCGGCAGACGTGGTTGCCGCCTGGAAAAAAGCGGGCGCCTCGGTCGGCTGGATGGCAGCGGATCAACTCTACGGCCAATTCGAGACAGCGGATGCGGAGTTGGGTCAACTGGGGGGGGACAAGAAAGGCTTTATGCCTGCCTTTGGTTTCCGCTATGCGCGGAACTGGACGCCCGAAGGCGTGGCCAAGCTGCCGCAGCCGCAAACACCATTTGGTCTGGTGTTCGGTAACCCGGCGCTAACGGACGCGGGTCTGAAGGAGTTGGCTGGGTTCAAGAACCTTCAATCGCTGAGCCTCAGTTGCACGAAGGTAACCGACGTTGGCCTGAAGGAGTTGGCCGGACTGAAGAACCTGCAAGCGCTGAACCTCCGTGGCACGAAGGTAACTGACGCTGGCCTGAAGGAGTTGGCCGGACTGAAGAGCCTGCGAGCGTTGGGCCTTGAACAAACCCAGGTAACGGGCGCGGGGCTGAAGGAACTGGCCGGTCTCAAGCTGAAAAGCCTCTCCCTTCCTTTCGCCGTGACCGACCTCAATCTGAAGCATTTACTGGCTGCCATTGAGTCACCAACTGGGCTGTACCTTTCGAGCACCCAGACGACGGACGCGGGGCTGAAGGAACTGGCCGGGCTGAAGAGCTTGCAAACGCTGTACCTTGACCACACCCAGGTGACGGACGCGGGGCTGAAGGAGTTGGCCGGGATGAAGAGCTTGCAGGAGCTGAAGCTTGTCGACACCCAGATAACGGACGCGGGGCTGAAGGAGCTGGCCGGGCTGAAGAGCTTGCAAACGCTGGGCCTTTACGGCACCAAGGTCACGGGCGTGGGCTTGAAGGAACTGGCCGGGCTGAAGAGCTTGCAAACGCTGTACCTTGGCGACAGCCGGGTGGTAACGGACGCGGGCCTGAAAGAACTGGCCGGGCTGAAAAGCCTGCAAACGCTGTACCTTGACCACACCCAGGTGACGGACGCGAGTCTGAAGGAACTGGCCGGGCTGAAAAGCCTGCAAACGCTGAACCTTAGCTTTACCAAGGTGACGGACGCGGGTCTGAAGGAACTGGCCGGGCTGAAAAGCTTGCAAACGCTGAACCTTAGCTATACCAAGGTGACGGACGCGGGTCTGAAGGAACTGGCCGGGCTGAAGAACCTGCGGCACCTATGTACGGGCAATACGAAGGTAACACGCGCAGGAGTCGCGAGACTCCAGAAGGCATTGCCGACGCTCATGATCGATAATGAGGATCAGGGTAATGAATGAGGATCAGTAGGTGGCGGTATCTGCCATCTGGAACAGGCAAAGTCAGCGCGGGTCCGAGAGACCTCCGATTCCCGGTCCGGCGATACGGCACGCGTGGCATCGCCGGCAGACCTTGCGCCAGCGGGCGAGCAATCAACCGCCGGGTGCCATTCCCGTGTCCGCATGCGCATGGTTGAACAGTATGCCCACGAAGAGGTGGGCACCCGGTGCATTTCTTTCTGCCGGGCCAATCCATTCTGGAAGCTGAGCCAGGCAAGGCAAGAGCGGAGCCTGTCAAGGATCATGCTGATTGCAGTTCCACGAATTCGCTGCCGGCAGTCGGTTTGGGGATGGGGTCGCCACGGTTGCGCATGTCTTCGACGTGCAGTTGGATCGCCTCGCGGATCAGGCGCTTAACCTCGCGTCGGGTCTTCGCCACCGCCACGCAACCGGGCAGATCGGGAACATATGCTCCGAAGCTGGTAGGACCTTTTTCGATGACGACCAGATACTTCATTGTGAACCTCCTTTGAGACCGGCTTGCCTGAGAATGCTGTTGAGGGTGCCCGGTGGAACCGCCTCCGAGAGTTTGCCTGCCACTGTAACGGTTCCTGGCCTGGTGGCGTGATGGAACTGCCGGTGATCGCCTTTGGTCCGGACCCAGAACCAGCCCTCGGCTTCGATGAGCTTGATGACTTCGCGTACTTTCATATTGTCATGGTAGTGTACCGAAAAGGACAGCGTCAAGGACATGAACACTGGTAACCGACGCGGGCTTGAAGGAAATCAAGGAACTAAAGCAGCTCAAGGAATTGGGCATTAGTCACAACCGTTGCCACAACTACTTGACACAATGGCAGTTATGCGATGCCCAAATTAAGATATTACCTCTCCTTTGCCGGTACTTTTGCAAACCGGCACCCGGTGCCGCGTCATAAGATGTGTGATAACTTGAACATGCGTCAAAATGCCGGTGTCGCCGACCCCTTTTTTACCGGCAAAAACGGCAATGGTTCTGGAGAAGCGAAAAGGGGCCGGGGACAGAAACATTCACACCGATCTGATAGCAAAACACCTCTTGCTCACTGAGGTTGTTACAAACACGTTACAATCATCCCTGCTAATTCGGGTTACAATCAGCCCAGGTTCGCACAACCCGCAAAGGAGTCCGTCATGAAAACGAAGTTAACCAGTGTACTGGTGGTCGCAGCGCTTGCATCGGCGAGCGTGCATGCAGCGGATGAACCGGCTGGGCCGAGCCGGCTGGAGTTCCGTGAGATTTTGACAGTGGGATCGGGTACATTCAAGGACGACAATACCATCATTCCCAAGGACATCCCCACTCCGACTCCGATTCACCCACCTCTGGCAACCCCGACACCCGGCGGCGAAAAGACCATCGCCCCCAAGGGCATCGCCATTCCCCGAGACGCAGTGCAGGTTTTCACCTACGAGGCCGAGTCCAAAGGCGTGTTCGTCGGCCCGGAGCGGATCGCCGTTGACTACGGGCAAAGTGGGGTCCTGTTCGACCGCAAAACAGGCCGCGTGGCCGGGCGCCGGACCATCGCCAACGGCTGGCCAGAAGTGCGGCCCGGTGAGTTCCCCCCACCCAGGCAACAATACATTCCTCGCCTGGTCGGTCCTGGTGTACTCGATGCCCCTGGCAAACCTGACCTCAAGACCAAACCGGACTGGGAGTATCTACCCGCTGTCACGATCGAGTTCAACGGCCAGACCTGGCAGGCAATGCAGCCGGCCGGGTTTCTCAATTCGGAGAAACGTCGCAGCAGGAACAAGACAGAGCGCAATGAGAACTGGACAACGATCCTTCGAGAACTAAACGACCTTGCCTACCTGGAAACCAAGCCCAAGGGCGGCGGCGCAGCCGTTCATCACACCATGAAAGAGTGCCTGGCGAGCAACATTATCACCCACCTGGTAGTGGCCGAGGGGAAGCTCTGGGCCGCGTGCGTCGATATTTACGACCCGGACAAAAAAGAATGGGGGCCAGGCGGACTTTGCGTGTTCGATCCCAAAGTCGCACGTTGGCAGCGGATCGACCGAATCGATGACCGCCCGGTCCGCTGGGTCACGCTGATGCAAACAGTGGGCGACTCGTTGTGGGTCGCCTTCCGCGAGGGCGACGGCGTTGAAGGCGACTACACCCGTATCGAACACGGTAAGGGCGACGGTATCCCACACGGCAAGAACGAAATCCCACACGGCAAACCCGGTCAATACGGCCCGGTGACGAAGACCGTTGTGCTGGCTCGCCTTGCCGGCGGGAAGTGGAAGGCGTACGCGCGCACGCCCCTCCCGTCCCCGCCATTTTCGACCGACGTGCCGCGGTCCTTGGCACTCGCGGGCCAGAAGCTGTTCTTGCTCTCCCAGACCTTAGTACCGACGAAGAAGCCAGGTCAATGGGTTGTCAGCCCCCTGCACTCCGGCCGCAATGCGATTGTGCAAACACCCAGGGCAGTATGGATCGTTTCGCCGGGCGGCCAGTTGATCCGCCTGGACCGCGACAAGCTGAGCGAGTGGCTGGAATGGAAGTGACGGCCGACGGGAAAGAAAAGCCGGCCGGGTGGCAGCACGTTTGCGGGAGCGACTGGCAACCATGCTCCGCTCCCCCAAGAACATTCTCCTTGAGGACTCTTTCAACCAACGAGGTATTAGCCATGCGAACATGCCACGGATTGCCGTTTCTTGTTGCCCTTGCTATTAGTTTCGTGCTCGGCGACTTCGCTCGCTGTGAGCAACCTGTCCGCCAACTCAGCACCCAGCACTCAGCACTGCAGCACTGACCTGACCGACCTCTACGGCGATCCGCTGCCGCCAGGTGCCATCGCCCGCATGGGAACGGTGCGCTTTCGGCATGAAGGGGAAATTAAGTCCGTGGTGTTTTCTCCCGATGGCAAGACGATAGCCTCAGCCAGTTTCGATAGGTCCGTGCGGCTGTGGGAGGCGGCCAGCGGCAAGGAAATCCGCCAATTCCAGTTGCACCCTAATTTGGCCAGGTCCGTGGCCTTTTCTCCGGATGGCAAAACGTTGGCCTTGGCCAGTCTCGACCAGACGGTGCGGCTGTGGGAGGTGGCCAGCGGCAAGGAAATCCGCCAAATCCAGAGAGGCAAAGGTGAGGTTGTGTCCGTGGTGTTTTCTCCGGACGGCAAGATGTTGGCCTCAGCCACTAATGACGGGACGGTGCGGCTGTGGGAGACGGCCAGCGGCAAGGAAATCCGCCAAATCCAGCTCCCAAAAGAGGAGGTCTTGTCCGTGATTTTTTCTCCGGACGGCAAGACGTTGGCCTCGGCCAGTGCGGACCGGATGGTACGGCTGTGGGATTTGGCTAGCGGCATGCAAATCCGCCGATTCCAGGAGCACCAGAATATGCTCTACTCCGTGGCCTTTTCTCCGGACGGCAAGTTGTTGGCCTCAGCCAGTTCCGACAAGACGGTGCGGTTGTGGGAGACGGCCAGCGGCAAGGAAATCCGACAACTCCAGGGGCACCAAGATGAGGTCATCTCCGTGGTGTTTTCTCCGGATGGCAAGACGTTAGCCTCGGCCGGCTGGGACAAGACCGTGCGGCTGTGGGAGGCGGCCAGCGGCAAGGAAATCCGCCAACTCCAGAAGCTCCGATATCCTATCAGGTCCGTGGCCTTTTCACCGGATGGCAAGATGTTGGCCTCGGCCAGTTGGGACCAGACGGTGCGGCTGTGGGAGACGGCCAGCGGCAAGGAAATCCGACAACTCCAGGGGCACCCAGGTCGGGTTTGGCCCGTGGTGTTTTCTCCGGACGGCAAGTTGTTGGCCTCAGCCGGTTGGGAGCAGGTGCGGCTGTCGGAGGTGGCCAGCGGCAAAGAAATCCGGCAACTCCAGGGGCGCCAAGTTGGGGTTGTGTCCGTGGTGTTTTCTCCGGATGGCAAGATGTTGGCCTCGGCCAGTGAGGACAAGACGGTGCGGCTGTGGGGGACGGCCAGCGGCAAGGAAATCCGCCAATTCCAGGGGCACTATGAGGTTGTGTCCGTGGTGTTTTCTCCAGATGGCAAAATGTTGGCCTCAGCCAGTAAGGACAAGACCGTGCTGCTGTGGGAGGCGGCCAGTGGCAAGATAATCCGCCAATTCCAGGGGCACCAACGTTCCGGTCACGTCCGTGGTGTTTTCTCCGGATGGCAAGACGTTGGCCTCGGCCAGTGAGGACAAGACCGTGCGGCTGTGGGAGGTATTCACGGGCAAGGAAATCGGCCAACTCCAGGGACAACAAGGTCCGGTCCATGCCGTGGTCTATTCTCCGGATGGCAAGACTTTAGCCAGCGCAGGCGGCAATACAACCGTGTTGGTTTGGCTGCTCTCGGCGGTATGTCCAGCCAGGGAAATGCCGACAACCAAACTCGATGCCAAGGCTCTGGACAACCTTTGGGCTGAACTGGCCAACGAAAATGCGGCCAAAGCCTACCAAGCTGTCTACACTCTGATCCAGCGAGCCGAGTCGCGTGAGCGACCGGGTGCCGTGACTTTCTTGCAGGAGCGGTTGCGGCCGGTGCTACCCCCGGACGCTCAACGAATTGCCCGACTGCTGGCCGAGCAGGATGATGACGAGCTAACCTTCCGGGAAAAGGCCGGCCAGGAGTTAGAGCAACTGGGCGAGCTGGTCCGACCTGCACTGGAGAAGGCCCTGGCAGGCAATCCCTCCCCGGAAGCACGCCGGCATGTCGAAGCGCTGCTGGAGAAACTCTCCACGCCCACGCCGGAACGCTTGCGAACGCTGCGGGCCGTCATGGTGCTGGAGCAGATCGGCACGCCGGAAGCGAAGCAACTGCTGGAGACACTGAGCAAGGGAGCAGAAGGAGCCTTGCTGACCGAAGAAGCCCGTGCGGCCCGGCAGCGGATGAAGCCGTGATTGGCTCATCCTTGGGCCTCTACGCGGCTACGGCTTCCCGCGGCCCGGAGGTATCGGGCCTATGTGGGCGATACCGAGTTCCGGCAGTGCCTTCTTGAGCTCAGCCACGCCTGCGTCCGTCACTGGCGTTTCGTCAATGTTCAGCGTCCGAAGCTGCTGGAGCGGGGTCAGTTCCTTCAGGCCCGCGTCCGTCACTTGCGTGCCCCGGAGGTCCAGAAACTGGAGTTGCTTGAGCGCGGCCAATTCCTTCAAGCCCGCGTCGGTCAGCTTCGTGCGGTAAAGGGTCAGCCTCTGAAGTTGCTTTAGTGCTGGCAGTTCCTTCATGCCCGCATCCGTCACCTGCGCGAACGCAAGGTCCAGATACTGAAGGTGCGTGAGTGGGGCCAGTTCCTTCAGGCCCACGTCCGTCACGCGCGTGGACGTGAGGACCAGCGTCCGAAGTTGCTGGAGTGGGGCCAGTTCCTTCAGGCCCACGCCCGTCACTTGCGTGTCCGAGAGGTCCAGCGTCTGAAGTTGCGTGAGTGGGGCCAGTTCCTTCAGGCCCGCGTCCGTAACTCGCGTGGACCTGAGGGTCAGCCGGTCAAGTTGCCGGAGCGGGGCCAGTTCCTTCAGGCCCACGCCCGTCACTTGCGTGTCCGAGAGGTCCAGCGTCTGAAGTTGCGTGAGTGGGGCCAGTTCCTTCAGGCCCGCGTCCGTAACTCGCGTGGACCTGAGGGTCAGCCGGTCAAGTTGCCGGAGCGGGGCCAGTTCCTTCAGGCCCGCGTCCGTCACTTGCGTGTGTCCGACGTTCAGTGTCTGAAGTTGTTTGAGTGGGGCCAGTTCCTTCAGGCCCGCGTCCGTGACCTTCGTTCCGTCAAGCTCCAGCGACTGAAGTTGCCGGAGTGTGGCCAGCTCCTTTAGACCCGCGTCCGTCACCTTGGTACCGACAAGGTCCAGCGAACGAAGGTGCGTGAGTGCGGCCAGTTCCTTCACACCCGCGTCCGTCACCTTCGTGTGGCCAAGGCGCAGCGAGGAAAGTTGCTTGAGTGCGGCTAGCTCCTTCAGGCCCGCGTCCGTCACTTCCGTGCCGTTAAGGACCAGTTCGTGAAGTTGCTGAAGCGCGGCCAGTTCCTTCATGTCCGCGTCCGTAGCCCGCGTGCCCGACAGAGTGACGTGAAACACGGGCTTACCGGCTGCCTTCTCGTGCCGTAAGACAACACCGCCGCGCTTCTGGATAGCCTGCACCGCCTTTTCTTCGGCTTCGTCTGCGCCAGATTGGCGGCTGTCAACAGGGCGAGCAGAAACGCCGTTCCGCCAGCCATTCGCTTTATCATGGTCATGGTTGTATGTCCTTTCTGGGCATGGTTCAAAGCCGGGTAACAACTGTGGCGGCAAGTTTCCCAACTTGCCGGCTGTGGACCGGGCAAGTTGAAAACTTGCCGCCACAATCGTGCTACCCCGAAAACAGTAGGATTGAACCATGCCCCTTTCTGTGAAAAAACCGGTAGGCGGCGATGTGCCAGCCTTTGACCCTACTCATTGTGCTCTATGCGGCTACGGCTTGCCACGGCCCGGAGGTACCGGGTATATGCGGACGATAATGAGCTTCGGCAGTGCCTTCTTGAGTTCAGCCATGCCCGCGTCCGTAACTGACGTTTCGTTAAGGTCCAGCGTCCGAAGCTGCTGGAGCGGGGCCAGTTCCTTCAGGCCCGCATCCGTCACCTGCGTGCGGGAAAGGTCCAGAAACTGAAGTTGCTTGAGCACGGCCAGTTCCTTCAGGTTCGCGTCCGTCACTTGCGTTCCGGTAAGGTCCAGTATCTGAAGATGCCGGAGTGGGGCCAGTTCCTTCACGCCCGTGCCCGTCACCTTCGTGTATTCAAGGTGGAGCGTCTGAAGTTGTTTGAGTGCGGCCAGTTCCTTCAAACCCGCATCCGTCACCTGCGTACGTCCGAGGTACAACTCCTCAAGTTGCTCGAGTGCCGCCAGTTCCTTCAAACCTGCATCCGTCACTTGCGTCGTGGCAATGTGCAACTTCTGAAGTTGCTTGAGTGTGGTCAGTTCCTTCAGGCCCGCGTCTGTCACTCGCGTGGCTAAAAGGTCCAGTGTCTGAAGTTGCTTGAGTGCGGCCAGTTCCTTCAGGCCCGCGTCCGTCACGCGCGTGACCATGAGGTTCAGCGTCCGAAGTTGCTGGAGTCCGGCCAGCTCCTTCAAGCCCACATCCGTCACCTCCGTGTTGAGGAGGACCAGCGTCTGAAGTTGCTTGAGCTGGGCCAGTTCCTTCAGGCCCATGTCCGTAACTTTCGTGGTTCCAAGGCGTAGGTCCTGAAGTTGCTTGAGCTGGGCCAGTTCCTTCAGGCCCACATCTGTAACTTTCGTCAACCCAAGGTCCAGCTCCTGAAGTTGCCTGAGTGCGGCCAGTTCTTTCACGCCCACGTCCGTCACTTGCGTTCTGCCAAGGTCCAGCTTTTGAAGATGCGTGAGTGCAGCCAGTTCTTTCATGTCCGCATCTGTTACTCCCGTATGCTCAAGGCTCAGTGCCTGAAGTTGCTTGAGTCGAGCCAACTCCTTCAGACCAGCGCCCGTCACTCTCGTTGAGCCAAGGTCGATCATCTGAAGTTGCTCGAGTGCGGCCAGATCTTTCATGCCAGCGTCCGTCACGTGCGTTCCGGCAATGTGCAGCTTCTGAAGCTGCTTGAGTACGGTCAGTTCCTTCAGGCCCGTGTCGGTCATTGCCGCTCCCCCAATGTTCAGCTCATGAAGTTGCTTGCAAGCGGCGAGTTCCGCGGCCAGTTCCTTCAGGTTCGCGTCCGTCACCTTTTCGCCCGACAAGATCACCGTAACCACCGGCATCCCGTCCGCCTTCTGATCGCGTTTGACCTGGCGCCGCGTTTCTCGAGAGCTTGCACCGCCTTGTCTTCGGCTTCGTCGGCACGCATGTCAACGGCTGTCAGCAGCATCAGCAGAAGCACCGAGCCGCCAGTCATTCGTTGTGTCATGGTCATGGTCGTATGTCCTTTCTGTCAAAAACCCGGTAGGCGGCGATATGCCAGTCTCGGACTGTAAGCCACGTGACAGACTCATGGGTCTCCTGGTTATGGTTCCCGTTACGGCGGAGTCGAGATATAGACTGCCAGCTTTGGCAGGGCACTCTTGAGTTCGGCCGCGCCTGTGTCCGTCACTTTCGTTCCGTAAAGTTCCAACGACTGAAGTTGCACGAGTGCGGTCAGTTCTTTCAAGCCGGCGTCCGTCACTTGCGTGTGATTGAGATGTAGCCTTTGAAGTTGCTTGAGTCCGGCCAGTTCCTTCAGACCCGCATCTGTCACTCTCGTTCCGCCAAGGGCCAACCACTGAAGTTGCTTGAGTGGGGCCAGTTCCTTCAGGCCCGCATCCGTCACTTTCGTTCCGTAAAGTTCCAACGACTGAAGTTGCTTGAATGCGGCCAGTTCCTTCAGGCCGGCGTCCGACACCTGCGTATTCTCCAGTTTCAGCGACCGAAGTTGCTTGAATGCGGCCAGTTCCTTCAGGCCGGCGTCCGTCACTTGTGTTTGGCCAAGGTCTAACGACTTAAGTTGCGTGAGTGGGGCCAATTCCTTCAGGCCTGCGTTGGTCACGTGCGTACCGTAAACGCTCAGCCTCTGAAGCTGCTTGAGTGCGGCCAGTTCTTTCAGGCCTGTGTCTGTCACTTTCGTCCCGATGAGGCCGACCTCCTGAAGTTGCACGAGACCGGCCAGTTCCTTCAGGCCCGCATCCGTCACTTGCGCGCCGCCAAGGTACAGCGTTTGAAGTTGTTTGAGTGCGGCTAGTTCCTTCACCCCCGCATCTGTCACCTGGGTGCCGCCAAGGTACAGCTCCTTTAGTTGCACGAGTGCGGCCAGTTCCTTCAGGCCGGCGTCCGTCACCTGCGTTTGCTCAAGGTGCAGCACCTGAAGTTGCTTGAACGCGGCCAGTTCCTTCAAATCCGCATCTCTGACAGCGGGGATCGGGCCTGACGGTGCCGTCCACTGTCCCAGAAATACTGCAACCACCGGCCGGCCGGCCGTCTTTTCATCGCGTTCGATTATTGGCGCAGTTTATTGAGAGCCTGCACCGCCCGCGTCTCGGCATCATCGGTGCGCAGGCCGCCAGCGCTGAGAAGCACAAGCACAAGTGCCGGCCCGGCCAGTCCGTGTCGTGTCGTTGTCATGGTCTTTTACTCCAGAGGGAAAACATGGGCGCCGGGCAACAAGGTTCAAGCTATATCGAGCTGCCCAGAGTGTAAACGCCCGGCCGCAGACTGGCCAGATCACAATGAAAGATGTTACAGACGTGTTACACAACCAAATGAGTCTTCCAGGAACAACGTTTACTGCGGAGTACATTCCCGATAAACCATCGCCCGCATGGGCACGGTGCGCTTGCGGCATGAAAGCACAATAAACTGCGTAGCCTTCGCACCGGATGGCAAGATTCTGGCCTCCGCCAGTGATGATGGGACCGTGCGGTTGTGGGATCCGGCCAGCGGCAAGGAAATGCACCAACTTCAGGGGCACAAAGGACGTCCGGTCTGGTCCGTGGCCTTTTCTCCGGACGGCAGGATGCTGGCCAGCGCAGGTAGGAATACAACCGCGCTGGTTTGGTTGCTGGCGGAAATATACCGCGGCGACATTTCGGAAGCGAAACTCGATCCCAAGCAACTGGAAAGCCTGTGCGCCGACTTGGCCGGCGACGATGCAGCCAAAGCCTATCAAGCCGCCGGCACTCTCATCCGGCGAGCCGAGTCGCGTGAGCGACCGGATGTCGTGACTTTCTTACAGGAGCACTTACACCCGGTGCCGGTATCTGTCGATGCCCAGCGCCTGGCCCGGCTGCTGGCCGACGACAAGCTGACGGCGCCGGAACGATGGCGTGTGCAGCGGGCGGTGATGGTGCTGGAGCAGATCGGCACGCCGGAAGCGCGGGAACTGCTGGAGAAGCTGAGCAAGGGAGCAGAAGGAGCCTTGCTGACGGAGGAAGCCCGGGCAGCCCGGCAGCGAATGAAGCCATGAATCAGCATGAAGCTGGCCCTGATCCCGGCGGGCAAGTTGCTGATGGGATTGCCCAAGGATGAGGGAGGAAGAAAGCAAGCCTGCCCGAGCTGTGATGTTTGATTCGTTCGACCTCTGCCTTGTTACAGGGTTGTTACAATTCATCGACAAATCCGGAGTATAATCCGGAGCAGCGTTGTTTGCACGTTCAGACAGCCGATCAATGCACATGCTCGAATCCCATCAAAGGAGTCACCGTATGCAACGCAGATGCTTGAACTTGAAAATGGCGTCGCCAGCGCTGGCCGTGCTTCTCATGCTGGCAACAGCCGCCGGCACGGGTCGCGCCGATGCGCCGCCTGCCAAAGCGGACGCGCCCCAACCCCTGCCGGGGAACCTGACCGACCTCGGTCTGAAACATTACCTGGCGGCCATTGAGTCACCCACCACGCTGTCCCTTCACCACACCCAGGTGACGGACGCCGGGCTGAAGGAACTGGCCGGGCTGAAGAGCTTGCAAACGCTGGACCTTAGCACCACCCAGGTGACGGACACGGGGCTGAAGGAGCTAGCCGGGCTGAAGAGCTTGCAAACGCTGAACCTTTACCACACCCAGGTGACGGACGCAGGGCTGAAGGAGCTGGCTGGGCTGAAGAGCTTGCAAGCGATGCACCTTGGCGACACTCAGGTGACGGACGCAGGGCTGAAGGAGTTGGCCGGGCTGAACAGCTTGCAAACGCTGAACCTTTTCACCACGAAGGTGACGGACGCGGGGCTGAAGGAGCTGGCCGGGCTGAAGAGCTTGCAAGTGCTGTACCTTGGCGGCACCCAGGTGACGGACGCGGGTCTGAAGGAGCTGCCCCGGCTGAAGAGCTTGCACACGCTGCACCTTGGCGGCACCCAGGTGACGGACGCGGGGCTGAAGGAGCTGGCCGCACTCAAGCAGCTTCAGTCGCTCTACCTTGAGCACACCAAAGTGACGGACGCGGGTCTGAAGGAACTGGCCCCACTCACGCAACTTCAGTCGCTGTTCCTTACCGGAACGAAGGTGACAGACGTGGGCCTGAAGGAACTAGCCCCACTCAAGCAACTGCAGACGCTCCACCTTGACAGCACGCAAGTGTCGGACGCGGGCCTGAAGGAACTGGCCGCACTCAAGCAACTGCAGGCACTGATCCTTCACCGGACGAAGGTGACGCACAAGGGCGTGGCCGAACTCCAAAAGGCACTGCCGACGCTTAGCGACTGTAAGACAATAAAATCGCAGCATCGGAGCGACATGCTTCGCAGGGTGCCATGCCCACGGCTCTGCGTGGGCATGTTTTGACGGCTTTCCATGCCCACGCAGAGCCGTGGGCATGGCACCCTGCAAAACCAAACTGCGAAGTTATTTTTTTACAGGCGCCTAGTTGA
>CAWDRY010000005.1:0-123945 GCA_963804745.1 uncultured Gemmataceae bacterium | reverse complement strand
GCCAGTTGACAAAACCACGGCTGAAGTCGGCAATTGTGTATCCCCCGGAGGCCTTGAGACGCAGACCTAGATTGTGCAGCGGTTGCAACCACTCTTCTTCGTGGCGTTTCAAGCAGTCGTCGCGACGCTGCTGAACCTTGGGAAAGTCCGCATCAAGGAAAGCAGTCCGGTGGTAGGCAATGTCCAAACGAATGAACTCGCCGCGTGGATCGCCGCGCTGAGTCAGCCAATCCGCGAATTCCAGCCGGATTACATCATCTCCTGCGCGCCAGGATGCGGTCGACGAAAGCTGCTTCGTCAGGATGGTCGGACATAGAAATTCTCCATCGACAGAGAAACGTTGGCTCACCACAACATCAGGCCCTTGCCCAGTGCTTTCCCAGAGCCTTCCCTACTTTTTTGGACACCTCTTGTTCGCTGGCATACACAGTTGTCAGCTTCTTGAGGTGCGGGAAGAAACAAGGGCGAGTGCGGCCTCATCATCGATTTGACAGCGATTCACATTGAGCGATTGCAGCTCGGTACAGTACGGCGATTCGGCCAGTGCGATCACGGCCTTTGGTCCGAGCTGGTTCTTGGTGAGGTCCAGCTCCTCCAGTTTTGCGATTTCCGGGGATGAAACCAGACGGATGACGGCTTCCGCACCAAGCCGATTGTAGCCCAGATCCAGCTTCCTGAGTTGTCCCAGCAACGGCGATTCCACCAGGAATGCGACGCTCTGGTCGTAGAGTCGGTTGCCAGCGATATTCAGGCTGTACACATTACGCAGGTATGGCGACATGGCCAGGTAGCGGACACCTTCATCACGGATCAGGTTCAAGAAAAGGTTGAGTTCTTCGAGACCAGCAAGGTGGGGCGACTCGGCCAGAGCGCATGCCTCGCGTCCGCACATGGTTAGAGGCGAGATCAAGTTTCTTGAGCCGAATAAAGGACGGATTCGCCGCGATGGCTTCCGCCGTCCGTCGCGTCAAGCGGTTGTCCTTCAGGATCAATTCCGTCAAGGCGGGCCAATCCATTACTTGCGCGAGGGCGATGCCGACGCGATCACCAAAGTAGGCGCGTGCCAGTTCGAGGCAGCTCAGTCGCGGAGGCCGCAGTCGCTCGGCAATCAAGAGGGCGACCTCGTCCGGCAACTCCCCACCAAGGATCCTCAGCGCAGTAAGCTCGCCAAACCGTGGATCTTCCACCAAACTCTGAAACTGCTCTAGTCCGGAGCGACAACCGATGAGCCTTAACTCGCCTTTCGCGTCGATCGGCAGCTGCTCCCGACCGGCGCCGGCCCAGGTCTCGACTTGGGATACTTGCTCATCGACATCACTGTCCTCGGTTTCATCAACGATGACGGCATTATTGCTGAGTTCCGCAAGTTCGGCTTGCTGCTGGCCATATTCTTCCATTTCCGGCGAGATCGGTCCGGAGCGGAACGGCTGTTGCGCTTCGAAACAGGCACGCATCTTGAGCATGCGCTCCCTTTCTTCCCAACCGGCGTTCTCTTTTCCCAGGTCGTCAAGGATACCTAATGCTTGTTCAAACTCTCCCTGTTCCGCCAGAGCAGCCGCCTGCAACTCTTGATGTTCGGTAATCGACCACGACTCGCCAGAGACATCCGACTCGAAGGCGAGACCGACCAGGAAAGTCGATTGAAGCTCTAGCGCCAGGTCGAGTGCCTGGGCGCCGTCGCGCAAATTATCATCAGGACAGGCGGCCCAGATCCAACCCTGCAAACAGCGGCCTTGAGGATGCTCGGAATCGATTTCCAGCAAGGCAGTGAGGTCCTCCTGGGCTTGCTGGTACTGTCCGGTCTGCCACCAGGCGCGAGCCCGAGTGCATAGCGCCTCCGTGTCTTCGGGTTCGTACTCCAGGGTGGCATTGGCATTCGGGAAGACAACATCCGGGTCTTCGGAGCTTTTCGCTCCGTGGCGGTGTAGGAGTTGCCGCATGGCCATGCCGGAGGCCGGAGTGGGCATGAGATAATGACCACTCTCTGCTCCCGCGTTGGGATTGGCACCCCGCTCGAGGAGGAGTCGGGCCAGCCGGGTATCCGGCAGTCTCACCACCTCGTACAGCGGGAAGCCCTCGTTCGGATCAAGGCCCTGGTCCAGCAGCATGCCCACGACGGGCAATGCTTCCGTGACGGCAGAATCGAGATCATCGGCATTACGCAAATACTCCACAAGACAATGCCACAACGTCCATGGCTCGCTGGCTTCCTGCAAGATGGTCGTACCCTTTTCCAGATTCGCGCGAATGTCATCGAATCTGCCGAGACGGAGCAGGCAGTTGGCATCAAGGCGAGCGCCACGCTTTTCGAGCAAGTCCGCCACCTCCATCTGATTCTCGGCGAGAGCGGAGCGAATCGGCGTGAAGCCGGCGCCGTCCTTCGCCTCGAGTGGCGCACCGCGCTCGACGAGGAGCGCGGTCAACTCGATATTGCCCCTGCCGGCGGCGTAGTGCAGTGCCGTGCGATCGCTCCCGTCGATCGTCGCAATATCCGCGCCGTGGCTCAAGAACGATTCAACCATCCCGCGGTCTTCCCTTATGACCGCCAGATGCAGGGGCGGCCTGCTGAGACGCTCGCCAAGAGACTCGGGATTGCTGCTCACGATCTGGAGTGCTCGTGCAGTGTAGCCCCGTTCAATGGCACGGGACAACGAACGCAACCACGTGATTTCCGCACGCAGGTGCTCCGTGATCGTGCCCTCGTCCAGCACGGTCCAAATGTCGAGACGACGCTCGGGAAACTCCGCGTTGGATTCCGGTCCAGGGAGCCATGTCGGCGCGGCGACTTCCTCAGCGCTCACCGTCATGCTACTGGCGCCGAACACGTCTAGAGTAACCCGCAGCACCGTCCCGCGAAGGTCGAACTCCGCGCGAGCGTTCGCCGTGAACTCGACGACAACTTCGATCATCTCGTCCTCGACATGCCAGAAGTAAAGATAGGGTTCATACTTAACCGGCGCTGACCCAGTGCGAACGCCCAGAGTTGGCCGATCTGAAAGGAAGTGGCAGCCATGAATCCTCGGGGAGCAATTAACAAAGAAACAATGGAAGGATGTGGGCCTGGGCCTACATCTTGACTTTTGACGGATTGTAACAAGGGCTGGCGGCTCGGTCAAGAAAGGGATCCCTGAAGCATTGCATACTTCGCTTTCATCGACCAGCGTCTGAAACCGAGCGTGGCGTCTATCGAATCCGTTCATAATTGGTGCTTTCCAGAAAATAGACCCCCTTGTGACGATCTAGGTTCCTTTTTCCTTTGCACATCCGCAAACCCGAGGTAGTGATGGCCGTGTCTGGGTAGCCGAGGTGAGGTAATGGACAAGCCAACGAAAAGAGGCCACCGCATGGTGGCCTCGTGGACGAAATGGTAGCCGAGAGGGTCACGCCGCTGCGCTCAGGGCGAACTGGCCTCGGTCGCTGCTCGTCACTTCTCCCCTTTAAGCTCCTTCTCCAGCACCGCCTCAAGCTTCAGCGGCGACGGCACGGCACTGTCCGTGCTTCCTTTGAGCTTGTCGTCGATCTTCGCTATCATGACCGACGCTTCGGCCAACTCGTCCTCGCTGATGCCGGCCTGCTTGAGCTTGATTTGCCGTTCCAGGCGATCTAGTACCCATTTACCCTGGTCCGCCGATTCCACGAGGTCCTTGTGCTTTCGTTGCATGACCTCAAGCTCCTGAACGACCTCCTGAAGCCGATTGGCGTATTTCTGCCCTTCGGCATTGCCTTTCAGGTCAGCGGCAGAGTTAACGCCGGTTCTTTTCAGGTTCTCGATGATTTCCCGCTTCTTCGCACGGAGACCGGCAAGATCTTCCTCGACGGTGGCGATCTTCCTGTCCAACACCTTGAGCTTCAATTCCAATTTTTCCTGTTCCGGGTTGCGGTCGCTGACGGCCGATCCTTGAGAACGAACACGGGCCAAAAGCTCTTGTGCGTCGGGCTTGGTCAATGTGAGCGGTACGTTGCTCTTCAAAGCCAGATCGATGAACTCTCTGGCCTCGCCGATTTCACCGCGTTCCGTTTCAAACTCGATGACGCGCTGGAAGAGTTTGGCTTTCTCGGCCTTGTCGCTCACGAGACGACCCTTGAGAACCGACTTGTACTTGGCCACCGCTTCGCCTTTGCTGTCTGCCTCCCAGAGCTGGTGTCCTTCCGCGATCTGCTTCTTCTCGGAGCTTGACAGCCACCAGCCAAAAGTCAGAAATCCGCCACAACACATGAGGGGGCAGAGTAATATTATGCCCAGGAGGATCAAGACATGCTTGGCAGCGCCCTTTCTGCCTATTGCGGACACTCGCACGATCGATCTCCTTTATGAGATGGAGGGAATTGTACTGACCCGTCAACACCAACCCGAAGCGCGAGCGAGGTTCCTCGCTTGCGCTTCGGGTTGGTGACACATGCCCGGCGGGCACGATCCGCACCTGCCGGCAATGGGAAACTTGCCTTGCACACAACAAACTATCAGGTGTTACTTGTTCCCCAACACCTTTTCAATCTCGGACAACGTGTTGCCGCTGCTCTTGGTGGCGGTGATGATTTCTTCCGCGGAAGCCAGTTCTTTCTTCCTGTCCTGACTCTTGGCAACCAGGTCCTTCCATTTCTCCCCTGCGAAGCGGTTCTCTGATTTGGCCTTTTCGTGGAGAGCTGTCACTTTCTTCTCAAGTTCTTCGAAGTTGTCCGCGAGGGTCTTGTCACCGTCGCCGGCAATCTTCGCGGCCTCCTTGCGTTCTCGCAGCAACACCAGGTCCGCGTCGATGTCCTTCAGTTGCGCTATCAAATTCTTCTGCCCTTCCTTCGCGCTTTCTTCCTCATTCTTGAGAGACTTCGCGATGCTATCAAACTGCTCGCAAGACGTGTTCTTTTTCTCCAAATCAATCACCAGTCCTTCTCGTTTCTTGAGTACCGTTTTGGCAAACTCCTCGACCTGTTCATGGGTGTAAGTTTTGCCCGCGATCACAGCGGGGCTTTGAGAAGCCAGATACCCCTTGAGCTTGAGGAGTGCCTCATCCGCTTCAGCAATTTGCTTTTCCGTCTGCTTGATATCATCTCGCGTTTGCTCGGACTTGACCTGCGCCCGAATTCGCGCTTTACTCATCTCATCAATAGCTTTTTCCCTGTTCTTGATGCCGATCTCGATTTCCTTGCGTTGTACGTCCGTTTCTCCCAAAATGCTGTCGATTTGCTTTAGCGCCTTTTCTTTGGCAACCTCGGCTCGCGGGCCTGACGCGAAGTACCAAAAGGCCACAAGGGCACACACGAGAGCAGCCACAATGCCAATCGCCCATTTCATCGGAAAGTCCCCCAAAAAGAGAAAGAGGCCTGAATGGTAATGATCAAGTCGAGCGCGGCAACATCCGCCCGGCTGACCAGGATCGTGCAAGTTAGGATATTGTACGAAAACCAGGGTTGTCAAGCAAATTTTGCCGGCGGCGATTTCGACTGCTTCATGCTTGACATATTGCCTGATCGTCCTTACAAGTTACATAAATAGGCAACTCACTACCCAGCGATCTGGCGCGAGTTGCTTTCCATCTTGAGGACAACGCGATGACGCCTCTTTTCGGTATGCATGGCGGAGGAATCCTGGTGACTCTCATGTCGCTGTTCGGGCTTGTCGCCGTGATCGTCGCCACAGTCATCGCTGCGGCCGTTCGGTCGCAGAGCGGCAATCCCCCGAAGCGGATAAGTCGCCACCGACTCATCCGCCGGGGAGCTTCCTATCAGGATGAGGAGCCGGAATGGGTGGAACCCGAACCAGAGCCGATTGCCGTTGCATTGGACGCGGCGGAATGGGAGCGCAAAAGCAAACGCATGACGCGGCGCTTGATCGTGTGTGGTGCCGTCGCCTTGCTGTTCTCCCTCATCATTGGCGGAGTCGGCGCCTGGTGGTGGCGGCAGTCAGGTTCAGAGGGGACCGATCGTCATGACTCCCCCCTGGCTGTGTCACCGGTGCCGCCGGCGCCCCCTCCACCGGCACCTATTCACAGACAAAACCCCAATCTCCCGGCGGCACCCAATCCGGTGGTCCCGGCGATACCTCCGGTCGACCGGAACCCTCCCGTGAAGCAGCAAGGCGTAACTCTGGGAGGTGAGCCGTGGGTCCCGCCTGCGCCGCCGGCTCAGGTACCCATCAAATCCCCCAGGATGGATCAGGAAATGGTGGTCAAGTCGTTGTCCTCGTCGTTTGATGATGTGGCTGTCGGCGGCGGCGGACGCTACCTGATTCTGCGCTTGCCGCGCGAACGCAAATTGGCCGTCTTCGATGTTAATGAAGCCGACGTGGTGCATTACATCCCCCTCGCCGAGGACAACAGCCTGTTCGCGGCGGGCATGAATGATCTGATCGTTTACCTGCCCCTCGGCAAACTGTTTCAGCGCTGGAGTCTGACCACTTTCCGGCGCGAAGCAACCGTTAACAGTGTAACCCAACAGTCGGTCCGCTTCCTGGCGATGGGATCGGCATCCAATGGGCCTCTTCTTGCTGGCCTGGAAAATCAGGGGGGATTGCAAGAGTCGGCAACAGTCGTCTGCCTCGACCCGCAAACCTTCAAGGAGATCGTGTACCCGTCCGGCGATAACCGGACCCTTTCTCGAATCATGAATTTCAAGTGCTCCTCTACCGTTTTTCGCATCAGCGCCAATGGCCGCGTCATCTCCTGGTGGAATCCCGGTTCGTCTCCTTCCGGCTTGCAAACCATAGTGCGCGACGGCAACGCCATCAACTCCTACTACGAGCATAAGTCGGTGGGTTATACGCTGCCGGGGCCGGACGGACAGACCCTCTTTACCGTAGGCTGCCTCTATACGGCCACGCTGAAACCGTTAGGCGAGCAGGTGGGCGGTGACGGCAAGATGGTCTGGTACCTCCCGGCCGAACACGGCAATTACTACATGTCGTTGAACGAGGTGAAGCAAGATTCCGGAAACAAGTCAACGCTGAGTCTTTCGGTCCACGCCCTGGGAGATAGCAAGCCACTCGCTACCCTGCCCAATCTTTCTGGCCTGGAAGGGCTTGTCGATTGGAACACCAGACGAACCCAGTCGTTTGACCGCCACGTCCACTTGATCCCGGACGCGCAGCTGATTGTGATCCTTCCGATAACCAATGACAAGCTGATTTTCACCGGTTCGATCCCAAAGCGGAGCCTACGCCCAGCCCCGATCCCAAGCCGGTCGTGGTTACGCCGGAGGCTAAACCCGATCCCAAGCCGGCAGTAGTTACGCCGCCTAAGCCCGATCCCAAGCCGGTCGTAGTCAGGCCGCCTAAGCCCGATCCCAAGCCGGTCGTGGTAAAACCAAGCCCCGGGGACACAGCCAAGCTGCCGCCGCCGCCGCCACCACCCGAGGAACCGGTCACTGGCGCCGAACTGCGCCAGTTTCCGGTGGCAATGGCAAATGGCCTGGCGGTGCATATGGCTGTTTCACGAGACGGGCGCCACGTCCTCTTCGCCAGCGGTCAGAATGTGATTCTTTACGATGGCGTAACCGGCAAGGAACTCCGTCGTTTACAGGGCCACACTTCCCATCTCACAGATATGGCTTTCCTGCCCGATGGTCTTCATTGTCTGGCCGCGAGCAATGACAAGATGGTTCACGTCTGGGAGATTGAATCGGGCAAGGAAGTCCGGCGCCTTAACCATGAAAGTCCGGCCCATTGCCTGGCGGTTTCCGGCGACGGCCGCTACATTCTCTCCGGGAGCGGGCAAACTCCAAGAGCGACCCCCACGGACAACCAGCCGGCCTCCCAGGATTGTCTGGTTCGGCTGTGGGAGAGTGCGACCGGCAAGGAGGTCCGCTCTTACCAGGGTCACAGCAAGCCTGTTACTTCGGTGGCATTCGCTGCCGATGCCCGGCAAGTTGTGTCGTGCGCTTTATTCGAGAACGGCGCCCGCATCTGGGACATGGAAAGCGGCCAGGAAGTGCGCCGGATCAACAAGTTCCCCGCGGGCGGACCGGGCCACTTGAACGTGACTCCCGACGGTCGTTATGCCTTATTCAACGATAATAGCAGCTACTTGAGACTTTATGATCTCCAGGCCGACAAGGAAGCACGCCGGTTCAAAACACCCGTTGTCTCCACCTCCGACGCGGTTCTTTTTGCGGATGGCCGTCACGCTGTCTCGACAGGCGGCGGCGTTCCGCCCAAAGACGGCAAGTGGCCAAAGGTTGACTGCGTTTTTCGGCTCTGGGAAGTACCCGAGGGCAGGGAATTAGCCCGCTTCGAGGCAGAGGGAGGCGGCCTTGGAAGAGTGTTTGTCACCGGAGACGGCCGTAACGCCATAACGCTCCGCGGCGACGGCGTTGTCCAGGTGTGGGATCTGTCACGCCGCCCCATCTCTGCCGCTCCCGGCACAGAGCCTAGGTCCGATGCCAAGCCGGTTGCGCCGGAGCCGAAGTCCGATCCCAAGCCGGTCGCGGTCCCGTCGGTGACTACACCCGATCCTGTTCCTCAGAATCGGCAGTAGCCGGCCCGTAGGTGCGCCATTTCGAGGGCCACACGGGCGGCGTGTATACCTTTAACAAACACGGGAGGACCCATGGGTATTTTCAATGCGACTGTACTCTATGGCCGTGGTCTTGAGCCAACAGAAACCGCCGATCAATTCACTTTACGGGTATACACAGGCGGATTCGCTGGTAGTGGAACGGCTGAGAAGAGAGCCGTGGAGGAGCTGGAAAAGGCTGTTGATAAGAAAGGATATAGTTCATACAGAATTATCCATCGACGACGTTGCTTGTTTCCATTCTCATACTACGAATACACAGTGCAGTTTTATCGATTTGGGGGCAGTGCTGTTGTTCCAGAACTACAGAGGGAAGAATCTTTTCAGGACAGAGAAAGACCTGCACATATTGAAGCGAAAACCAGCGGCAAGGCGATTGCCAGCCTGGTCATGAGCTGTTTCGCTTTCATCTGCATCCCCATTATTCCTGGGGTGCTGGCTTTCATCTTTGGCCTATTGGGCCTGCGCGATATAGGGCGGAGCCGGGGACGCATCAAGGGGAACGGTATTGCCATCGCCGGGCTGATTCTGGCAGGGGTTGGCACGGCCGTCAATCTTGTCGTGCTTGCCATTGTTGGCCTAGTCGCGTGGACCGCAGTCACAGCGGCTCAGCAATCGAGGAGCGACGAAAAACTGAGGATTATCGGCGAGGCCATCCACGATCACATAGCCAAAAATGCCGGGACCCTTCCGCCCGCGGCGATCACCAGTCCAGATGGAAAGCCTCTGCTGAGCTGGCGCGTGCAGTTGCTGCCTTACCTCAATGAGAACTCCCTCTACTCTCAGTTTCATCTCAACGAACCTTGGGACAGCCCGCACAACATCAGGCTGTTGGACCGCATGCCCGCAGTGTACGCTCCTTCCAGGAAAGACGCGAACTGGCAGTCAGGCACCACCTATTACCAGGCGTTCGTGGGCGAGGGGGCCGTCTTTGAAACCAAACCGGGATGGAATGGCCTCAGATTGTGGGAACTGGATGAGCTTCATATGACTTTTCTTGTGGTAGAAGCGGGCGATCCTGTACTCTGGACCAAGCCCGAAGACCTGCCATTCGCTCCCAACCAGCCGCTGCCCAAACTTGGCCAGTTTGGCGGCGACGCAAAAGCTGTGTTCGCCGATGGATCGGTGCGGACCGTCAAGAAAGGCACGAGCGAAGCGCTCATTCGCTATTGCATCACGGCAAAGAAAAAGGGACCGAAGCCGCCGGGTGACTTGTGAATCAACCTGGGGCTTGCAGGGAAAGTGGAGCCGGGGAGCCGGTGTCAGCCACCTTTATGAGAGTTTACCCATCCCAGAGGTGAGAAAGGCGGCTGACACTTGCTCCAAAAGCAGATTGTTGCTCTCATTGATAAAGTCCTCGCGGCGAAGCAGCGGGATGCCGAGGCGGATGTGAACGCGCTGGAGCGGGAGATAGACGAGTTGGTGTATGCGATCTACAGCCTGACGGCGGAAGAGATCAAACTCGTGGAGGGGGCGTCCAAATGAGCACGCGCAGTCAAAATGAAAAGAAGTTCGGCCAGTGGGAAGAATTGTCTAGCGGGGGACGGCGTTATTGGCTGGATGTGGCGGGGCGGCTTGGCTGGCAGGCACGTTACCTGAAAGAAGTGGACGCGGATGAAACCACGGTGCGTTTCTGGCAGGAGATTTACGACGACCAAGGCAAGTTGCTCGAAACCCATGAGAAATTCCCGGTGGATAAGGGCCACCAGAAAGTGTAGGATGCTATTATGACGATCACGAAACAAACCGTTGCCGGCAAAATCACCGCCTATCTTCACCACGAGATCACGCTCGTCCAATTGGTGGATTGGGCAGAGAACGCTTTGCTGGACGGCGAGCTTGCCGAAGCCGACGCCGAGACGCTGGCACAAGTCATCGCCCGTCTCGGAGTGGCGGACGTGCGCGCGTTCGGTCTTGCGTGGGAAGACTGCGAAGAGCTTCTCCGCAAGCTCGGATTTTCTCCCCGCGTGGAAGTGCTGGCGACGTAAATCACGGCTGATCGGCTTCAGCATCCTGGGCGTGAGTCGTTTCAGAAAATCCACCCCGCTGGTAGCCGAGCTTGCCATCGGTTGAATTTCCCATTGCCGCCGCCCCCGCCGGGAAAGCCAAAGCCGGTGTCATCACCTATATCCGAGCAACTGCACGTTTCAATCATCTTCGTCCCAGCACTCGCATGACGGCTTGTCCCGCGACAACAGTCGCTCGCACTCGGTACACCACAGTTGGCCACACTGGTAGCAGCGCCCGACCAGGAGTTCGCCGATCTCGGGATCGGACTCGCAGTTACCTGTTTCCTCGCTGCCGCACTTCGGACAATTCCCCACCAAGATGCGATCGGCGAAGTCGTCTGCGGTCTTGCTTTTCTCAAGTGCCGCACGAAATTCGTCAAAGACTTCCGAGGTCATCTGTTCCAGGAGGGCCCGGACGGCCTCCTCTTCTTCCTCGGTAGGCTCGTCTTCCACAGGCGCTTCACAGAACTCGCAGACCTTGGCCTTGTCAGGCAATTCCTGGTTGCAATTCCAACAACGCATCACCCAGTCTCCATTAGGCGACCGGCAACTTATAGTGTCCCCTCACCCCAACCCCTCTCCCCCGCAGCGGGGGAGAGGGGCAGGGGTGAAGGGGGTATATTATCATCCGCCGCTCGCCTTATCCATCATTGTATTCGGCGCGTGACAAAAGGTAGAGTGTCCGGACGGTTTTCCATTCAACCTGCCAGCAACGGCTCGGTGCTTCTCCCGGATGCCTCTTTCGCACCGACATCGAACATGACAGTGCTGCAGCATCAACGGAGCAGCAACTGCAAGAACAGATCCGAATGCCGAGCCAGCAACTTATCTCCAGGTGAGCAGGACGATCTGCGCGTGACCATGGCCTGGAACACGGACGGGACCGACGTGGACTTGTGAGTGATCGAGCCGGACGGCACCAAGTGCTACTACCAGCACACCAAGACCAAGAACGGCGGCGAGTTGTCGCAGGACGTGACGCAGGGCTACGGCCCGGAGCGCTATCACGTGCAGAAGGCCGTGCCGGGGGAATACAGGATCATCGTGAATTACTTCGCGGCGAATCCCAACCTACTGGCCGGCGAGACGCACGTCAACGTGGTCGTCACCCGCCACGCCGGCACGCCGCAAGAAGCCGTGGAGCGGCACACGGTCATTCTGAAGAAGGACAAAGAGGAAGTGGAGGTGTGTAAGGTCGAGTTCTGACGCAAACAAAGAAGAACCAGTAGAGAAGGAGAGCTGATAGCCAATCCCCGGATTACTCCGACGCACGCTTATTGGGCTACATGCAGAACAGGCAATTTACATGACAGACTCCTTTCAGTCTGTGAGACCAAGAAAGCTTCGCCTGTGCACAGAAAACACGAAAAGCGAAAACACGAAAAAGGTAATCAGAGGAGATGAATAGGAACAATGGTTTGTCTTTCGTGGTTTCGTCTTTCGTGGTTTCGTGATTGGTCTGGCAACAACGAGGGTCTCTTGGTCTTCTTCGGCCATCATTTTATCTTGCCGGCGCTGATATTGCGCTGCGCTACGCCGGTGGTGGAGCTGACCCGCACTTCGTAATCGGTCGCCTGCGAGAAGCGCGGGTCGCGGTCGATTCTGGTGAAGCGCACTACCCAGATCAGGTCGTTCTCGTTGTCTATCAGAAGACCGGCGACAACCGGCCTTTCCTCGGCCAGTATCCCGACGGCTTTGAATTTGTACTCGAGAGCGATCCTGCTGGCCGCTTCCGGTCTGGGGACCTTGCTGGCGGCGAGTTTCTTCAGCAAGGGCAGTGGCAGCTCCGCAGGGGACATCAGCGGTTTGAACAATTTTAGCAAATTATCAACGTTGGGACCAATGTCGGGACCGATCTTGCACCCCGGCAGCGCCATTCGCAACTCCTTCAGCCCCGTGTCCGTCACCTGGGTGGTGCTAAGGTCCAGCGTTTGCAAGCTCTTCAGCCCGGCCAGTTCCTTCAGCCCGGCGTCCGTCACCTGGGTGTGGTGAAGGGACAGCGTGGTGGGTGACTCAATGGCCGCCAGGTAATGTTTCAGACCGAGGTCGGTCAGGTTCTCCGGCAGGGGTTGGGGCGCGTCCGCTTTGGCAGGCGGCGCGTTGGCGCGACCCGTGCCGGCGCCTGTTGCCAGCATGAGAAGTACGGCCAGCGCTGGGTGCCATGCCCACGTCTTCGTGGGCATGCTGTTCAACCATGCCCATGCGGACATGGGCATGGCACCCGGTGCCGCCATTTTCCAGTTCAAGTATCTGCGTTGCATGTGGTAACTCCTTTGATTCTGTTGTGGCACGGTCAGGAGACCGTGCCATAACGGGGAATCGACTCCCGACTAGTGTCTCGTCAATCTTCGATTGACGGGCATAACCCTTGCCGTACCCCACCCCGCTTGCCGGGGTGGTGCAGCGGTTCGTAACCAGGACGAAGCGAGCGCATCAGCAACACCCCCACCCCGCTTGTCGGGGTGGAGTGCGGGTTGCGCCCTAACCCTCGCTCCACCCCGGCAAGCGGGGTGGGGGCCAAACCCGCACAATTCTCGTTGCTGGTTACGAACCCCAGCTCCACCCCGGCAAGCGGGGTGGGGGCCACAACTTTACCCGTCAATCGAAGATTGACGAGACACTAGGGATTCCTGTATCAGGGCGGTGCCTTTTGCAGCTTCAACAACTCAGCCGGGTCCTTTTGCAGCTTCAACAACTCATCCTGGGTGAGGTGGAGTTGAAAGTCCCGGTCGACAAACAACCAGCACCCCGGCAGTGCCATGTGCAGCGCGTTCAGGCCTGCATTCGTCACCTTGGTGCCGTCAAGGGTCAGCAATCGCAAGCTCTTCTGCCCGGCCAATTCCTTCAGCCCGGCGTCCGTCACCTTGGTGAATGAAAGGTTCAGTATTTGCAAGCTTTTCAGCCCGGCCAAGTCCTTCAACCCCGCGTCCGTCACCTGGGTGCCTTGAAGGTTCAGCGCTTGCAAGCTGTTCAGCCCGGCCAATTCCTTCAGCCCCGCATTCGTTACCTTGGTGCCGCCAAGGTCCAGCGATTGCAAGCTTTTCAGCCCGGCCAGCTCCTTCAGCCCCGCGTCCGTCACCTGGGTGCAGGAAAGTCTCAGCCATTGCAAGTTCTTCAGCCCGGCCAATTCCTTCAGCCCGGCGTCCGTCACCGGGGTTAATGAAAGGTCCAGCCTTTGCAGACTCGTCAGTCCGGCCAGCTCCTTCAGCCCCGCGTCCGTCACCAGGGTTGTCGACTGCCTGTTGCCAAGGAGCAGCGTTTGCAAGCTCGTCAGTCCGGCCAGCTCCTTCAGCCCCGCGTCCGTCACCAGGGTGTTGCGAAGGTCCAGTTTTTGCAAGCTCTTCAGCCCAGCCAGTTCCGTCAGCCCCGCGTTCGTTACCGGGGTGTAGTGAAGGTCCAGCGTTTGCAAGTTCTTCAGCCCGGCCAGCTCCTTCAGCCCCGTGCCCGTCACCTGGGTATCGTGAAGGGCCAGCTCTTGCAAGTTGTTCAGCCCGGCCAGTTCCTTCAGCCCCGCGTCCGTCACCTTGGTGTAAGCAAGGGACAAACCGAACGCCGGCACCGGGGCGGGCAGCTTCGCCACTCGTCCCTCTTGCCAATTGCCGAAGTGAAACGCCGGGAGGCCGCCGCCTTCTTTGTCCCGAGCAAACATAGGGATGCCAGTCAAGTGAAACGCAGGGGTAATGATGCCAGTCGATTGTACCCGCATCCAGCCGACTTGGGCCCCGGCCGCATTCCAGGCTTTGACGATGTCCTCCGGCAGGGGTTGGGGCGGGTCCGTTTTGGCAAGCGGCCAGTCGGCGCGACCCGTGCCGGCGACCATCGCCAATATGAGAAGCACGGCCAGCGCTGGGTGCCATGCCCACGTCTTCGTGGGCATGCTGTTCAACCATGCCCATGCGGACATGGGCATGGCACCCGGCGCCGCCATTTTCCAGCTCAAGCATCTGCGTTGCATACGGTGACTCCTTTGCTGGGATTCGGGCATGGGATCGATCGGCTGTCTGGCACGGCCAAACAACACTGTCCCGGATTATACTCTGGATCTGTCGATGAAATTGTAACAACTTGGTAACAAGGCAGCGGTCGAACCAAGCAAACATGACAGGGGGGGGAGGCACGCTTTCTTTCTTCCGCATCTTTAGGCGATCCCATCATGAACTTGCCTGCCGGGATCAGGGCCAGCTTCATGCTGATTCATGGCTTCATTCGCCGGCAGGCCGCCTGTGCTTCCACGGTCAGCAATGCTCCTTCCGCTCCCTTGCTCAGCTTCTCCAGCAATTGCCGCGCTTCCGGCGAACCGGTCTGCTCCAGCACCATCACCGCCTGCAGCACTCGCAACCGTTCCGGAGTCGGAGTCGAGAGCGCCTTCAAAAGGGCTTCCACTCGTCGCTGCACCTCAGCGGAAGGTTGGCCTGCGAGTGCCTTCCGCAATGCCGGTTCCACCTGTTCGGCGAGCTGTTCCAATTCCTGAGTGGCTTTTTCACGCACCTTGAACTCATCGTTATCCAGATCGGCCAGCAGCCGGGCGATTCGCTCGGCATTTGCAGGCGGGACCGCTCGCAATTGCTCTTGCAGGAACGGCATGGCTTGCTTTGGGGCAAGGATCAGGGTGCCGGCGGCTTGGTAGGCTTTGGCTGCATCGTCGCCGGCCAGGTCGGCCCACAGGCTTTCCAGTTGCTTGGGGTCGAGTTTCGTCTCCGGCACTTCGCGGCGATACACCTCCGCCAGCAACCAGACCAGCACCGTCGTATCGGCGCCCCCAGTAGCCAAGGTCTTGCCATCCGGGGAAAAAGCCACGGACCTTTCCCCAACTTCGTGCCCGTGGAATTGGAGGATTTCCTTGCCGGTGGCTGTCTCCCACAGCTGCACGGTGTCCCCACTGGCCGAGGCCAAGGTCTTGCCATCCGGAGAAAAAACCACAGACCGTACTGCGTCCTGATGCCTGCGGAGTTGGCGGATTTCCTTGCCGCTGGTTGTCTCCCAGAGCCTCACGGTCTTGTCAGCACTGGCGGAGGCCAGCATCTTGCCATCCGGAGAAAAAGCTACCTGCCAGACCAACCCTCCGTATCCCTGGAATTGGTGGATTGCTTTGCCGCTGGCCACGTCCCACAGGCACACCTTCCGGTCATGGCTAGTGGCCAACATTTTGGCATCCGGAGAAAATGCCATGGAATAGGTCGTGAGCGATTCCTGATCCGTGGGGAATTCGCGAATGTCCTTGCCGCTAGCCACGTCCCACAGGCGCACGGTCCTGTCATCATTGGCCGAAGCCAGCATCTTACCATCGGCAGAAAAGACCGCGAACGAGACCGCTCCCAGGTCCCTCCTAAGTCGACGGATTTCTTTTCCTGTGGCCACGTCCCTCAGCCACACATTGATGTTGAATGGAGCGGTCGAGGCCAACATTTTGGCGTCCGCAGAAAACGCCACGGGCTTGCCTGGATTCTGTTCCACCTGAAATTGGCGGATTCCCTTGCCGGTGGCTGCTTCCCACAAACATACGCTTTGGTCCTGACCGGCCGAAACCAATGTCTTGCTATCCGGGAGGAATATCAATGATGATACCGGAGACTCGTGTCCCTGGGTGTGCTGGGCTGCTTGGGCTTGCAGGATCTCCTTGCCGGTGGCTACCTCCCAAAGATGCACCGTTTGGTCCGAACCGGCAGTGGCCAATGTCGCTCCATCCGGTGCGAAGACGACGAAATGCTCCACGCCTTTGTGACCTTTGAATTGGCGGATTTCATTGCCGCTGGCCACGTCCCATAAGCGAACGACATGTTCAAGACCGGCCGATGCCAAGCGCTTGCCGTCCGGCGAAAACGCTACGGAGAAGATTGGTAGTTGTGCTTGATTCCCCTGCAATTGACGGATTTCCTTGCCGGTTGCCACCTCCCACAACAGCACGGTCCCGATGTCGCCCAGACCGGCGAGAATGGTGCCATCCGGCGAAAACGCCACGGATGAAAACTGAAGACCACCTCCCTTTCTGAGTTGGCGGACCTCCTTGCCGTTGGCCGCATCCCACAGCCGCACCGTCCCGTCCCAACCCGTCGACGCCAGCATCTTGCCGTCCGGCGAAAAGACCGCAGAGTGGACCTCCCCCTGGTGCCCTCGGAGTTGGCGAACTTCCTTGCCGGTAGCCACCTCCCACAACCGCACGGTGGTATCACCGCTGGCGGAGGCCGCCATTTTGCCATCCGGAGAAATGGCCACATACAGGACCCGATCTTGATGTCCCTGGAGTTGGCGGATTTCCCGGCCGGTGGCTATCTCCCACAGTCGCACCAGCTTGTCCCCACCGCCCGATGCCAGGGTCTTACCATCCGGGGTGAAGGCCACTGAAAAAACCTCACACTTGTACCACCTGGGTTGAGCCAGAGGATCAGCAACCGCCCCCGCCTTGCCGACCCCGGCTTCTGCCTCATGGCCACTGAATTGGCGGATCTCCTTCCGGGTGGCCACATCCCATAGGCGCATCATTTTGTCCTGGTTGGCCGTGGCAAACGTTTTGCCGTTCGGAGCGAAAGCAACACAAGTGACATTGCCGACATCGCTATCATGCCGCACGCCCATGCGGGCAATAGCGCCCGGCGGCAGCGGGACGCCGTAGAGGTCGGTGCGAACCTGCTTGGCTGCGGGGACCGGTTTGGCATCCACGGGCACGGCGGGCTGGCACCAGCTACTTGCGGCTGACACGAACCCGATGGTAATCGCAATAATGACCTGGAGTTTCCGGAGTGCAGTCATGGGTCGGTCCTCGGTGATTGGGGGCGAAACAGGCAACGCTACCAGAGTAGCCGACAAGTGGGTCGGTGTCGACATGGAGTCTGTAACGAGTTTGTAACAACCTCGTTCCCTGCTGCGTCAGCGCGGCTGGCAGCGGGGCCGATGAGGTGTTCGAGCGGGAGCATGGCGAGGACCTCTCTGCATGTACTTCAATGCGGGAATAGGCGAGATGCCAGTGCGGCTTGCCGAGGACCGCGATATAATGATGGGCAAGCAACCGCTGGTCGCCTTTGCAGAGGGAGGAATTTACTGTGCCGATTCACGACTGGACGCGCGTGGACGCGGGCATCTTCCACCACTTTCATCACGAATGGATCTCCGCCATTAGCCGAACGCTGAATTCCGGCCTGCTGCCGCCGGATCACTATGCTCTGGCGGAGCAGATCGCCGGCGGGCTGGGGCCGGACGTGCTGACGCTGCAAGTACCGGCCAATGGTCCGGCAGTCGGCGGCCGGTCGGGTGGCGGCATCGCGCTGGCCACGGCTCCTCCCAAAGTGCATTATCACGCTCAGACGGAGATGGACATCTACGCGGCCAAGGCCAAGGCAGTCGTTGTCCGCCATGCCAGCGACCATCGAGTTATCGCGGTGATCGAGATCGTCTCGCCGGGCAACAAGAATAACCGGCACGGCCTGCGGGCCTTCGTCGATAAGGCCGCGGAATTGCTGCGCGGCGGCATTCACCTGCTGATCGTGGACCTGTTCCCGCCGGGCCCGCGTGACCCGCAAGGCATTCACAGGGCCATCTGGGATGAGTTCATCGACAGCGACTTCACCCTGCCGCCGGACCGGCCGCTGACATTGGTGGCCTATATCAGCGGTCTGTCCAAGGAAGCATTCGTGGAGCCGACCGCCGTGGGCCAGCCGCTGAAGGAGATGCCGCTGTTCCTGGAGCGGGGCGGGCACGTCCTTGTGCCGCTGGAACCGACATATCAATTGGCCTGGGAGGCGGTGCCGGCCTACTGGCGGAACGTGCTCCAGAGCGCCGAGTTGGGGACGTAGTTCGGATGAGGTTCCAGGCACCGACAGAATGGCGAACAGATCGATCTCCTCCAGTTCAGGGCTTCATTCGCCGGCAGGCCGCCTGTGCTTCCACGGTCAGCAACGATCCCTCCGCTCCCTTGCTCAGCTTCTCCAGCAGTTGCCGTGCTTCCGGCGTGCCGATCTGCTCCAGCACCATCACGGCCCGCTGCACTCGCAATCGTTCCGGCGTCGGCGCCGACAACTTGTCCAGAAGAGTTTGCACGCGCTGCTGCACCTCGGCGGAAGGTTGGCCTGCCAGTGCTTTCTGCAATGCGGGTTGGGCCAATTCGCCGAGTTGTTCTAACTCGTGGCTGGCTTTTTCACGCACGTTGAACTTGTCGGCATCCAGATCGGCCAGCAAGCGGGCGATTCGCCCGGCATCTGCGGGCGGAACCGGTTGCAAGCGCTTCTGCAAGAAAGGCACGACATCCGGTCGCTCAGGCGACCCGGCTCGCTGGATGAGCGTGCCGGCGGCTTGGTAGGCTTTGGCTGCATCGTCGCCGGCCAGGTCGGCCCACAGGCTTTCCAGTTGCTTGGGGTCGAGTTTCGTTTCCGAAACGTCCCGGCGGTACACCTCCGCGAGCAGCCAGACCAGCGCGGTCGTATTGACGCCCCCGCTGGCCAACATCTTGCCATCCGGGGAGAACGCCACCGACCGGACCGTCCCCTGTTGTCCCTCGAGTTTCGCGATCTCCTTGCCGGTGAATACCTCCCACAGCCGCACCGTCTTGTCCCAACCGGCCGAGGCCAGGGTCTTGCCATCCGGGGAAAAAAACACGGTCCCGACCGCACCTTGGTGCCCCTGGAATTGGCAGATTTCCTTGCCGCTGGCTGCGTCCCACAACCGCACCGTCTTGTCCCAACTACCGGCCGAAGCCAAGGTCTTGCCGTCCGGGGAAAAAACCACGGACCGGACCCCGGCTTGGTGCCCCTGAAATTGGCGGAGTTCCTTACCGCTGGCCGCATCCCACAGCCGCACCGTCTTGTCATCACTGGCCGAGGCTAAGGTCCTGCTATCCGGGGAATAAACTACGGACTGGACCACACCTTGGTGCCCCTGGAATTGGCGGAGTTCCTTGCCCGTAGCTGCATCCCACAGCCGCACCGTCTTGTCCAGACTGGCCGAGGCCAAGGTCTTGCCATCCGGCGAAAAAACCACGGACTCGATCCCACCTTGGTGCCCCTGAAATTGGCGGAGTTCCTTGCCGCTGGCCGCGTCCCACAGCCGCACCGTCTTGTCCCAACTGGCCGAGGCCAAGATCTTTCCGTCCGGCGAAAAAACCACGGACTCGATCCCATCTTGGTGCCCCTGGAATTGGCGGAGTTCCTTACCGCTGGCTGGGTCCCACAGCCGCACCGTCTTGTCCCAACCGGCCGAGGCCAAGATCTTTCCGTCCGGCGAAAATACCACGGACTCGATCCCACCTTGATGCCCCTGGAATTGGCGGAGTTCCTTGCCGCTGGCTGCGTCCCATAGCCGCAGCGTCTTGTTGAAACTGGCCGAGGCCAGGGTCTTGCCGTCCGGCGAAAAAGCCACGGACAAGACCAAATCCTGGTGCCCCTGGAACTGGCGGATTTCCTTGCCGCTGGCCGCCTCCCACAGCCGCACCGTCTTGTCCCAACTGGCCGAGGCCAGGGTCTTGCCATCCGGGGAAAAAACCACGGTCCCGACCGCATCTTGGTGCGCCTGAAATTGGCAGATTTCCTTGCCACTGGCTGCATCCCATAGCCGCACCGTCTTGTCAGCACTGGCCGAGGCCAGATCATTGCCGTCCGGGGAAAAAACCACGGACAAGACCGGAGCTTGGTGCCCCTGGAATTGACGAAGTTCCTTACCGCTGGCTGCATCCCACAGCCGCACCATGTTGTCATAACCGGCCGAGGCCAAGGTCTTGCCGTCCGGGGAAAAAACCACGGAAAAGACCCAGCTCTGGTGCCCCTGCAATTGGCGGAGTTCCTTACCGCTGGCCGCATCCCACAGCCGCACCGTGTTGTCATCACTGGCCGAGGCCAAGGTCTTGCCGTCAGGAGAAAAACCCACGGATCGGACCCAGCTCTGGTGCCCCTGCAATTGGCGGAGTTCCTTGCCGCTGGCCGCATCCCACAGTCGCACCGTCGTGTCGCCACTAGCCGAGGCCAGAGTCTTGCCGTCCGGCGAAAAAGCCACAGCATTGACTCCACGGTGGTGCCCCTGAAATCGGCGGAGTTCCTTGCCGCTGGCTGCATCCCACAGCCGCACCGTCTTGTCATCACTGGCCGAGGCCAAAGTCTTGCCGTCCTGGGAAAATACCACGGCATGGATAGCGTCTTCATGCCGCCACCGCACCGTCCCCAGCCGGGCGATGGCACCTGGCGGCAGCGGATCGCCGTAGAGGTCGTTACGAACCTGCTTTGCTGGCAGAGCCGGTTTCGTCGTCTCCGGCGCTGCCGGCTCACTGCGGGCACCGGCCGCAAACGCCAGGGTTAGGGCAACAGCAGGAAGAAAGTGGAGTGCATAGCGTGCAGTCATGGACATTCCTCCTCTGGAGGATGGTGGGGAATACCCCGTGAGAGAGACAATCATGGCTCCAACATGAGTTCCAGGAACAGGGCACCGCAAATCGGATTCACTGTGTACGGTTTGATCTCCCGGAACCCGAGCGAACGATATAGGGCGATGGCTCGCTGCATCGTGGGCGCCGTGTCCAGCAACATCCTCTTGTAATCAAGCGCCCGTGCCTCCCGGATAATTGCTTCTGCCAAGCGCCGGCCCACGGCTCGCCCTCGAAAGGCAGGAGAGACGTAGAGCCGCTTCATCTCGCACACGCCCTGGCCGAGCAACTTGAGCGCCACGCAACCGACGGCTTCACCTTGGCACACGGCCAGGAGCAGTTTCCCGGAGGGCGGAGCATAGGCCCCAGGCAATCCCGCCAATTCCTCGTCGAAGCTCTGGAAGCATAAATCGAAGTTGAGGGATGCTGCGTACTGCCGGAACAACTCGCGGACTTGCTCCAAGGCCGCGGGAGTCTCTACTTGGCTGATCATGACTGGTCGTTGTTCCCGGCAATGCCGGATAACATCGAGGGCGATTTGGATCATGCGGTCGTTGCCCCGTCGTCGTCGGACTATTTCCTCGTCGTGACTGAGAAGGATGTGGCGTCTCTTCCGGGGGTTGTCGAAGGCGAATAGGAGGCCCAGCCGGTCCATACCGAAGTGTTCCGCTACGGCGAAGGTCGTTGCCGTCTCCATGTCCACTGCCGCAAAGCCCTGCCGATGCCAGTCCTCAGTCTCCCGCTCACCTTCCGCCAACAAAGCCGCCGTCGTGTACAGCCGGCCCCAGTGAAGCGGAACATCAGTGGACTCGTTGAACATCGGCAGGCTTATCAGTTCCGGCGAAGGATAAGCGATCTGGACACCAGGCTTGTAGTATTGAGCGGCCCCCTCGCCACAGAATGCCTCCGTGGGCACGAACAGGTCGCCCGCTTCAAGCTCGTCGGCCAGGGCACCGCAACTCCCGGTCTGGATCACCAGTGGCGTGCCCAGGATACCGAAGATGTGGACCACTTCCGATGCCATTGCGCCTCCGTAGATGGAGGCGTAAGCGACCGGCTGACCGCCGTAGTCACCGATGAACACATCCTCGATGATGCCGTTGGGACACCCGACCTCCAGGATGTTCGAAAAGAACGGGCGGTAATGGTCGGCTTGCGTCTTGAGGTTTCTTGTACCCCGGAGTAGCAGGGCAGCAGGAATCCGTCCTTCGGGAATCCCCAGGATCGACAGCCAGTCAGACTTGGTCAGTTCTCGCAACATTTCTCGCCCTACTCGTCGCGGTCGAGATTGGCAAATTCAGTTCAAATCACTGTTTCATCCGCCGCCTTGCTCCCCGCGCCTCCTCCGTCAGCAGCGCTCCTTCCGCTCCCTTGCTCAGCTTCTCCAGCAGTTGCCGTGCCTCCGGCGTGCCGATCTGCTCCAGCACCATCACGGCCCGCTGCACGCGCAATCGTTCCGGCGTCGGCGCCGACAACTTGTCCAGAAGAGTTTGCACACGCTGCTGCACCTCGGCTGAAGGTTGGCCTGCCAGTGCTTTCTGCAATGCGGGTTGGGCCAACTCGCCCAGTTGCTCTAAGTCCTGGCTGGCTTTTTCACGCACATTGAACTTGTCGGCATCCAGATCGGCCAGCAAGCGGGCGATTCGCCCGGCATCTGCGGGCGGAACCGGTTGCAATTGCTTCTGCAAGAAAGGCATGACATCCGGTCGCTCAGGCGACTCGGCTCGCCGGATGAGAGTACCGGCGGCTTGGTAGGCTTTGGCTGCATCGTCGCCGGCCAGGTCGGTCCACAGGCTTTCCAGTTGCCTGGGGTCGAGTTTCGATTCCGAAACGTCCCGGCGGTACACCTCCGCAAGCAGCCAGACCAGCACGGTCGTATTGACGCCCCCGCTGGCTAACATCTTGCCATCCGGGGAGAACGCCACCGACCGGACCGTCCCCTGTTGTCCCTCGAGTTTCGCGATCTCCTTGCCGGTGAATACCTCCCATAGCCGCACCGTCTTGTCATCACTGGCCGAGGCCACTACCTTGCCATCTGGAGAAAAGACCACAGAATTGCACTCCCCTTCATTCCCCTGGAGTTGGCGGATTTGCCTGCCGCCGGCCACGTCCCACAGCCGCACCGTCTTGTCATCACTGGCCGAGGCGAGCATCTTGCCGTCCGGTGAAAAGGCCACGGACAAGACCCGATCTTGATGCCCCTGGAGTTGGCGGATTACCTTGCCGCTAGCTACGTCCCACAGGCGCACCGTCTTGTCTGCACTGGCCGAGGCCAACATTTTGCCATCCGGAGAAAAGACCACGGAACTGACCCAACGTTGGTGCCCCTTGAACTGGCGGCTTTCCTTGCCACTGGCCACGTCCCACAGCCGCACTGTCTTGTCATTGCTGGCCGAAGCCAGCATCTTGCCGTCAGGAGAAAAGGCCACGGACCAGATTGAATCTTCGTGCCCCAGAAGTGAACAGCCTGGACGGATTGCCTTGCCTGTGGCCACGTCCCACAGCCGTACACCCATGTCGGAGGGAGGCCACGAGGCCAACATCCTGGCGTCCGGAGAAAAGACCACGGACCCGACCTGATCTGGAAGCCCCTGAAGTTGACGGATTACCTTGCCGGTGGCTGCTTCCCACAGCCGCACGGTCGTGTCCCTGCCGGCTGAGATCACCATCTTGCTATCCGGGGAGAAAACCGCCGACGAAACGGCAGAGCGGTGTCCCTGCGATTGCTGGATTTCCTTGCCGGTGGCTACCTCCCACAGCCGCACTTCGTGGTCCAAACCAGCAGCCGCCAATGTCGCGCCGTCCGGTGCAAAGGCCAGGAAACTAACCCCGCCCATGTAGCTCTGGAATTGGCGGATTGTTTTGCCGCCGGCCACATCCCACAACCGCACGGTCCCATCGGGAACGGTCGAGGCCACCGTCTTGCCGTCCGGAGAGAACGCTATAGACTGGACATCATAATGGTGCCCCTCTATCAATTCGCGGATTTCCTTGCCGGTGGCGATTTCCCATAACACCACGCTCGAGTTGACACCTGGGCCGGCAAGAATCCTGCCATCCGGAGAAAACGCCACGGAACGAACCCCGTTTTTGCATCCCTTGAGTCGGCGAACCTCCTTGCACTCGGCCATATCCCATAGCAGTATGGTCCCGTCCCAGCCGCCCGAGGCTATCATCTTACCATCCGGGGAATAAGCCACGGACCCGACCGGGCCTTGATGTCTCTGGAACTGGCCGATTTCCTTGGCGCTGGCCACGTCCCACAGCCGCACCGTCTGGTCCGAACTGGCCGAGGCCAAGGTCTTGCCATCCGGGGAAAACGCCACGGAACTGACCGATTCTCGGTGACCCTGGAGTTGGCGGATTTCCTTGCCGGTGGCCACGTCCCACAGCCGCACCATATTGTCCGCACCGCCCGAGGCCAGGGTCTTGCCATCGGGAGCGAAAACCGCTGAAGAGACCTCACACTTGTGCCACCTGGGCTGACCCGCAGGAGCAGCCCCCGCTGGGCCGAAAGGACCAGCCGCCGCTGCGCCAAACCCGTCTTCAGCTTCGTGTCCCTGGAATTGTCGCAGTTCCCTGCCGGTGGCGACATCCCATAGTCGCATCGTCTTGTCCCGGCTGACCGTGGCTATCATCTTTCCATCCGGAGCGAAAGCAACGCAATTGACATCGCCCTCATGCCGGAAGCGCAGCGTTCCCATGCGGGCAATGGCACCCGCCGGCAGCTGATCACCGTAAAGGTCGGTCCGATCCTGTTTCGCCTCCGGAGTCGGTTTCGAGTCGCCGGCTGCGTCCCGCTGCTCCTTCTCCCCTGCTTTCGGTGGAGTGGGATCTCGATCATCTGGTTTTTTCTGCTCCGGTTGGGCTGCCATGTTTTGTTTGACGACAACCATGGTGCCGGTGCCGACAATACAGGTGGCCAGTACCAAGACGATGGCCAGGTTTTTCAGCTTTGCCAACAACATGGCTTTCAGCACTCCTTCCGTCAAGGCGACGACCTTGGCCGAGATGGCTCCGGTCGCCAGCGCCTTGCCTGCCGCTACCAATGCAGCGGCTTGAACGGTAGAAACCACCAACGGCCCCGGCACACAAGCCGAAGCCGCATTCTGGCAAAGGGCCGTTGCCAGCAGACCGCCCGATACCGTCAGGCCGTGGCGCACTAGCCGTTTGCCCAGCATGGCCCGCCCTCGGACTAGGTGAAGCGCATTGTTCGACTTCATTTCTCTGCGGCCAAGCGCTTGAGTGAACTGGCCATACAAGGGCTGGGGTACTGCACTCCAAACCAGAAGTCCGCTGTCACCCAAGATGGGACATCCGGTGATGCACCCTTGAGAAACAAAATACACTCGCCGTCCTTCTTCAGGAGTGGATGTCTATCTTTCTCGTCCATCTCAAAACGTATGATATGGACTCTGATGGTTTTGCCCTTCAGCGAGGCATCCCCTTTGAGAACGTCGCTAACCTTGAAGTCGCAAATGTAATTGGGGACGCCCGCCTCGCGGAATGCCGCAAGGGGCTCAGAGACAATGATGCCGTGAACAGCAAGGTCTGACTTTGACAGGTAATACTTCAGCGTGTCATCGGCCCCGCTGTTGCTGACTTTGGGGTCAGCTCCACCATTCTTCTTCTCGTCGTCCTTGCCATCCGCCTTTGGTGTGGGCTGCCGTTTCTGGGCCATAACCGGTTGTCCCTTGCCCGGTTGCCCGGTCCCCGCCGTCTGGCAGTAAACCAGACCCACGCCGGCACCGATGAGATTTAGGGCAAGCACCACCGTAATGGTGACTTTCAGCTTGGTCAACAACATGGCTTTCAGCACTCCTTCCGTTAAAGTGGCGACCTTATACGCATGTTGTATTTCTTCTGACTTTGCCAACCGCAGGCAGAAGGTTTTCTGCACATCACAGTTACCAGTTCATCATGACTTCTATCTATAAAAGACGTATATCGAGGCGATTTTTCCAGGCGCGCCGGGAGATCTTTCCAAAAGTGCATCAGAAAGTCCGTTTCCTGGTTCGCCTCAGCGGCGCCGGCCATCACTTCAACGCGGATCCCTGCGCGACTCGGCCCGACGCACGCTAGCAGGACTTGCCTGACGGGATGAGAACTGGCTTCATGTTCGGCGATGGCCTTATCCCGGATGGTTTGTCCTCAGTCGGAGCGCCACTTACTCAGGATGCCGGTACTTCCATATGACCTCGGCCACTGCCGAGGTTGATGATCGCCGTGCCTCCGGCTTCCCTCCCGTCGCCTCGACTTTGAAAAGGAGGTCGTCGTCCCGGAATGCGAAGACCTCTCGGTCCCCTTCGGACGCGGCTGCCGCTCGGAGCTTGTGGAACGCGGCTGGCTTGTACCGGTAGTCTGGTTCCTCCAGCGGGGCGGCGGGTGTGCCGGGGATGCCAGCCGCAGCTCCTTTGTCGGCCGCAACCCCCTTGCCGTCACGCCGGCGGTAGCAGTTGATGAAGACTTCCACCCCGGATGCCTTGTCGTTTAGAACGACCGGCTTTCGCCAGCCGCCCTTCGGGCCCAGCCCTTGATCATTAGGCCCGCTGATGGAGGCGAGCCCGGGGAACTCACGGGGTAAAAGCTCGGTAGGGGACTCCCAGGCCTCGTTCTGGAACCCATCCCCGACAGCATCAACCAAGGACTTCTGTGAGTTCACCACCACCTGGGCCGGCCCGCCGCCCGGTGGGCCAAGAGGTGGCGGCGGATTCTTTTCGGGTTGCCCGAACACCTCGTCCGCCGGAACCGGCTTGTTTTGCGCTTCCAAGGGTCTCTCAAACTCCGCGGCAATCTTCTTGACTTTCTTCACTTCCATAAACACGCGCCAGTGTTTGGGCCATGAAGCTTGCCTGCCGTCGTTCGGCGTGGCCTCTATCAGCACTGTCCTTATTTCTCCCTGCACCCAGACCCGGGTTCCGGAGGCGATGTCTTTCAGTGAGTCCCCCTCAAGATCAATCGACTGATCGGTGCCGTCTATTTTGAGGCTTTTAGGCCATTTGGCGACAGAGAACACGCCGGTCAATTCCTGTTGGGGGTCAGCTCCACCATCCTTCTTCTCGTCGTCTTTGCCATCCGCCTTTGCTGTGGGCTGCTGTTTCTGGGCCGTAACCGGTTGACCCTTGCCCGTTTGCCCGGTCCCTGCCGTCTGGCAGTAAACCAGACCCACGCCGGCACCGATGAGATTTAGCGCCAGCACCACCGTAATCGTGACTTTCAGCTTGGTCATCAACATGGCTTTCAGCACTCCTTCTGTCAACGCGACGACCTTGGCCGAGATAGCACCAGTCGCCAGCGCCTTGCCTGCCGCCATCAACGTGGCGGCTTGAACTGTGGAAACCACCAACGGCCCCGGCACACAAGCCGAAACCGCATTCTGACAGAGGGCGGTTGCCAGCACAGCGCCCGATACCGCCAGGCCGTGGCGCGCTAGCCGCTTGCCCAGTATGGCCCGCCCTCGGACGAGCCGCGCGTTCAGGGTCCCTAGCGGGCAGCCTTCCTGCTGCGCGGCTGCCGCGACGGTCATACCTTCCAGATCGCAGAGCACGATAGCAGCACGGTATTTGTCCGGCAGCCGTTCCAGTTCCTGGTCGAGCAATTCTTGCAGGGTAGCGGAAGTGTCCGCCACTTCCGCTACTTGCTCGTGGTCAGCGGCCATTCGCACTTTCTCGACTGCCGCTTCTCTTTCTTTCCTGTGCCGGAGGTTCTTCATGGCTAGCGCTTTCAATGCTGCCTTGCGGGCCGCTCCATAGAGCCAGTTGCTCACCAGGCTGCGACTCCGGAGTGAGGCCGCCTTGCGCACCAGCACGAGAAAAGTGGCCTGAAAGCAATCTTCCACGTTGGCTTCGTTGTGCAAGATACGCCGGCAAACGCCCAGGACCATCGGCCCGTGCCGCCGTACCAGGGTTTCGAAGGCGTCATTGTCCCGCTGGCTGATGAAAAGTTGCAGCAACTCGGCATCGGTGGTAGTGCCTCCGCGCGGAGCCTAAACTGCCGCAGAAGCTGTACTAATGACCCAAGCGCTCTGTTTGCCATCGTGATTGCCCGTGGAACGGAAACTCTCTCTACCTATATACCTCCCTCAGAAGGGCATTCTAATGCATGATTTTCTCGCGGGTGGGAAAATTTCCCAAGGATGGAATACTCCGCCAGGGCTGGAGCAGGTCCATTTTGGCAAGTGGCGAGCCGGCGCAACCCGTGCCGGCACCTGTCGCCAGCATCAGAAGCGCAGCCCGTCGCTGGGTGCCATGCCCGCGTCTTCGTGGGCATGCTGTTCAACCATGCCAATTGGTGACATTTCCGTGGGTCTCTGCACGGCCATGCCTTCCCGCGCCCGGAGCTAGCGGCAGATTCCAAGCTTCGGCAGTGCCTTCTGGACTTCGGCCACGCCCGCGTCCGTCACTTGCGGGCACGAAAGATGCAGCAACTGAAGTTGCTTGAGTGCGGCCACTTCCTTCAGGCCAGCGTCTGTCACCTGCCTGGATTGAAGGTCCAGCGTCTGAAGTTGCTTGAGTGCGGCCAATTCCTTCAGACCCGCGTCCGTCACCTGGGTGTAGCAAAGGTTCAGCTTCTGGAGTTGCTTGAGTGCGGCCAGTTCCTTCAGGTCAGCGTCCGTCACTGGCCCGTTTGACAGATACAACGCAACCACGTGTTTGCCGTCCGTCTTCTCATCGCGTGTGACGTGGCCACCGAACTTCTGGATAGCCTGCACCACCTTCTCTTCGGCTTCGTCAGCGCGCAGATCAGTGGCTGTCAGCAGCACCAGCAGAAGCACTGTGCCGCCAGCCATTCGTTGTGTCATGGTCATGGTCGCGCGTCCTTCCTGTCGAATTGTTCAGGTAAACATTGCATCCCCCACAGATATAGACGATGGAAGATGGAAAACGGATTGGAAAAAGTGTGCAAGACACGGTTGTCCCCCCCGATCACCCTTTTAGGCGAGCGGTGGATGATAATTTACCATGCCTCGCTTACGCTTCGGGCCAGTGTTACATTGGCCCGAAGCGTAAGCGAGGTAAGGCATCACTTGCCGCTCGCCTTAACTCGTCACCGGGGCTTCGCCCGCTGGGTCTCGCCGGCGATCATCCGTGCCCGTTCGGCCACCTGCGGGTTCTGGTGCTTGAGAAACGGCGTCACGGCCCGTCAGGTGCAATTGCTCCTGCTCCTTCCGCGGCAAGTTGTTCATGACGCGCACATCGAGGTGCATGATGAAGTCATTCCAGGGATCGGCGCGGAACCCGTCGCTCAGCCGCAGCAGGCGGTCGATGAGCGCATCCAGGGCGCGGCCGTGGCCGGCGGGCCGGTCCTTCTCCGTCAGGAGGTCGATCCCGTCGCTCCATTTCTGGCGCACCGCCTGGATGGGCTCGTCCCATTTGCCCTGAAGCATCTGCGGGCGATCGCGCCAGTGCATCCCATCGTCGCCGTATGTCTTGGGCACGCCGTCGGCCGTGAAGACCGGGTTGTCCTTCAACAAGGCGGTGAAGGTGTCGCGGGCCGGTCCGGCGTCGAGTGCCGCGGCGAGCTTCTCGACAGCAGCATCGTCCTCGATCACGAACTGGGATGGGGCGGCGATGTGGATGCGACCGTCCTCCAGGCACCGGGCATACGACAGCCGGTAGACTCCCGCGCCCTCGATCCGGAACCAGTCCCGCAGGTCGATCGTGAGTTGCGCCAGGTCCATCGACGCCAACGGCACCGACTTGGGCGCGGGCGCTGGGGGCAGGGGAAACCCGGCCGGGGCCGACAGGTTCCAGCATCAGCGAGTCGCAGACGGCCCGCCAGTCGATACTCTGGGGCTTCTCGGAGCGGTTGACCGCCGAGAGGGTAACCGGCAGCGGCCGGGCGATGTCGTAGCAGAAGTCGTGCGCTTCGAGATAAATGAACGGCAAGGAGGGGTCAATCGACCGCTCCTTCGTCCGTCGGGACAGGTCCCTGACGTTGTCCGGTGGGACGTACATCTCCGCGGCGGCGTCTGCGGCTGTCAGCAGAACCAGCAAGAGGCGCTGTTCCGCCAGCCATTCGTTGTGTCATGGTCATGGTCATATGTCCTTTCTGTGAAAAACCGGTAGGCGGCGCTGTGCCAGCCTTTGACCGTACCTATGGGAGTGTGGCCGTTCCCTTGTGCCGTTCCGGCGGCAGATCGCCGGGTGCCATGCCCACGTCTTCGTGGGCATGCTGTTCAACCATGCCCATGCGGACATGGGCATGGGGCCTGCCGCCACTTCTTTCCAGTTCAAGCATCTGCGTTGCATATTGCGATTCCTTTGCTGGGGTTTGGGCATGGCCAGTTGTCCGCGCGTTTCTTGAATCGCCTCCCGGCTACTATCGACTGATCCTGCACCCCGGCAGCGCCTCTCGCAGTCCCTTCACCCCCGCATCCGTCACCTTGGTGCTGTAAAGGTTCAGCGTTTGCAAGCTCTTCAGCCCGGCCAACTCCTTCAGCCCCGCATCCGTCACCTTGGTGTAGGAAAGGTCCAGCGTTTGCAAGCTCTTCAGCCCGGCCAGCTCCTTCAGCCCCGCGTCCGTCACCTGGGTGTTGCCAAGGTGCAGCGTTTGCAAGCTCTTCAGCCCGGCCAGCTCCTTCAGCACCGCGTCCGTCACCTGAGTGCCGAAAAGGGACAGCCCTTGCAAGCTCTTCAGCCCGGCCAACTCCTTCAGCCCCGCCTCCGTCAAATGGGTGCTGTTAAGGGTCAGCGTTTGCAAGCTCTTCAGCCCGGCCAACTCCTTCAGCCCTGCGCCCGTCACAAATTGGGTGTCGCGAAGGTCCAGCTTTCGCAAGCCCTTCAGCCCGGCCAGCTCCTTCAGGCCCGCGTCCGTCACTTTCTCACACGAAAGGGTCAGCGACTGAAGTTGCTTGAGTGCGGCCAGTTCCTTCAGGCCCGCGTCCGTCAAGTGGATCCAGCCAAGGTCCAGCGTTTGCAAGCTGTTCAGCCCGGCCAGCTCCTTCAGACCTGCGTCCGTCACCTTGTAAGGAAGTACCAGCCTTTGCAAGCTCTTCAAGTCGGCCAACTCCTTCAGCCCCGCGTCCGTCACCTGGGTGTCGGCAAGGTCCAGCACTTGCAAGCTCTTCAGCCCGGCCAGCTCCTTCAGCCCCACGTCTGTTACGCTGGTGCCGCTAAGGTTCAGCCATTGCAAGCTCTTCAGCCCGGCCAGTTCCTTCAGCCCCGCGTCCGTAACATTGATGTGGTTAAGGTCCAGCACTTGCAAGCTGTTCAGCCCGGCCAGCTCCTTCAGCCCCGCCAGCGCATTGCCGCACGGAAAGATCAGCCCGAAAGCCTGCGCCGGGTCGGGCAGCTTCGGCAGGCGTAACTCTCCCACAGAGTAGAAGCAAAACGCCGGCAGGTCGCCGGGCTTGCCTTCTTCCTCTGGAACAAATTCAAGGCGGCCAGTCGGGTGTATCCGCACCCAGCCGAAGTGGGCACCGGCCTCCTTCCAGGCCGTGACGATGTTCTCCGGCAGGGGTTGGGGCGCGTCCGTATGGGCGGCGCGACCCGTGCCGGCGCCTGTCGCCAATATGAGAAGAACGCCCAGGGCTGGGTGCCATGCCCACGTCTTCGTGGGCATGCTGTTCAACCATGCCCATGCGGACATGGTCATGGCACCCGGCACCGCCATTTTCCAGTTCAAGCATCTGCGTTGCATGTGTTAACTCCTTTGCTGGCAGCCGGGGCTGGTAGTCCGTAAAAGGCTCCAGAAACCGGCACCGTTAGAGAATGTGGATGTTCACGGAACCGGATTGGTGACCCGGCCCAGGAACAGGATGCTGCCGTAGCGCGTGTCGCGGATCAGGAACAGGAACGGATGATCGGCCCGAAAGCTCGGCGTCACGCGAGGGGAGTTTTTGTTCTCGACCACGGCAGTCGCTGCGGCTGCCTCGGTTCCTTCCTCGTTGACATCCACAAAGGCTTTGTGGACGACAGCCTTGATGTATAAATCCCGGCTGCCGGTCATCCCGCTGAAGTCCGCTGTGCCGATGTCGAACGCATCCTTCATGCCCATGTCGATCAGCGCCTTGTCGAGCCTGAACTCCGAGGTCGCCTGGAACTTTGGCAGTGCCACTTCCACATCTGACTTGTGCAGCCTGACGAGCCAGTTCTGGAGATTCATCGTCAGGCTCTTTTCCAGATCGGCCAGGCCGTCTGCTTCCTTCGGCAGCAACACGACCATGGACAGGTCCTTGCCTTCATACGGCATCTCCAGCAGTTGCAGCTTGGCAGTGTCGAAGTATTTGCAGTCCGCCTTCTGATGCATCATCGGTACGTTCACTTTCTTGTCCGCAGCCACAAGGAACGGCTCGTCGCGCGTGGCTTCCTTCTTGAACTGGCTGGCCCAGTTGCCTTTGAAATAAATAGCATTGGTCAGCACCAGCCGAGTCTGCTCGTCGAGTATGCCTGCCTTGAGCAGTTCCTTGATCCTGTCCTTGGTCTGCTTTTCGACCCAGGCGTTGATCGTCTGGCGCGTCGCCTCGGAAGCGCCCTTGAAATCCACTTCGCGCAGCTCGGCGCCGTAGTTGGGCCGGGTGAGTTTGAGAAAGCCGGGCAGGAAGTGATAGTCGCTTTGCAGCCACAGGGCGTTGGCCGTGTATAGCTCGTAGCCGCGCGGCTTGCCGTCGCCGTTGATCTGCTTGATGAGCAGCCCAAAGACCGTATGCAACGTGTCTTGACTCTGGGTGAAGTGCAAGGTGGCCGCCATCTGCTTGGCCGTGTTGCCGCGAGCGCCCGCATAGGTCATGCCCAGGGCAGTTGAGATACTGTAGGGCGAGAAGAACAAGTTGCCGTCTTTTTCCCGCAGCTTGGCATACAGTTCCAGGGCGAACTGATTGTTCCCCCGTACAAGGGTGCGGATGTGACAATCGCCTAGGCCGCTTGCGGGAGAACGGCCCGGCGGTTCAATGCGGTAGCCGATTGTAACTTTCGGCAGTGCCTTTCTGAGTTCGGCGACGCCCTCGTCCGTCACTTCCGTTACGTAAAGGTCTACCTTCTGAAGTTGCTTGAGTGCGGCCAGTTCCTTCAGACCCGCATCCGTCACTTGCGTGTATGAAAGATCCAGCGACTGAAGTTGCTTGAGTGCGGCCACTTCCTTCAGACCCGCATCCGTCACTTGCGTGTGCCAAAGGCTCAGCGACTGAAGTTGCTCAAGTGCCGCCAGTTCCTTCAGACCCGCGTCCGTCACTGGCGTGGATCGAAGGTTCAGCGACCGAAGTTGCTTGAGTGTGGCCAGTTCCTTCAGGCCCGCGTCCGTTACTCGCATTTCGCCAAGATCCAGCGACTGAAGTTGCTTGAGTGCGGCCAGTTCCTTCAGCCCCACGTCCGTCACTTGCGGGCACCAGAGGTTCAGCGACTGAAGTTGCTTGAGTGCGGTCAGTTCCTTCAGGCCCGCGTCCGTCACATGATCTGTGCGGAGGTTCAGCGACTGAAGTTGCTTGAGTGCGGCCAGTTCCTTCACGCCCGCGTCCGAGAATTGCTCTCCGCAAAGCTTCAGCGACTGAAGTTGCTTGAGTGCGGCCAGTTCCTTCAGACCCGCATCCGTCACTTGCGTGCCCGCGAGCTCCAGCGACTGAAGTTGCTTGAGTGCCGCCAGTTCCTTCAGCCCCGCGTCTGTCACTGGCGTGTTTATAAGTATCAACGTCTGAAGTTGCTTGAGTGCCGCCACTTCCTTCAGACCCGCGTCCGTCACTCGCTCGCCTATCAGATGCACTGCAACCACTGGCTTGACGTCCGCTTTCTCGCGTCTGACGTAGCCGCCGAGTTTTTCGACAGCCTGCACAGCTTTCTCTTCGGCTTCGTCGGCACGCAGGTCCGCGGCTGTCAGCACCAGCAGAAGCACTGTTCCGCCAGTCATTCGTAGTGTCATGGTCATCATGTCCTTTCCTCGAAAGCAATATTGTTCAGGTGAAACAGTATAGCCATACTATTAGACGATGTAGGATGGGAAACGGATTGACAAAACAGATTTTACCCAAAAGCATCAGCCGGTTGTGTAACAGGTCTGTAACATGATTGCCTGGTTGTCTGGCGAGCCGAGCAGCGTAAGCTGCCGGGTGATGACCCCCATCACCCAGCTTATGCTGCTCGGCTCGCCCATGCTGTCAATTCAGGTGAGTCGGACCACTAGCGGGCTGCGCGCGATGATGCCGAGACGCGGCCGGTGCAGGCTGTCGAGAAGCTCGGCGGCAAAGTGACACGCGCTGACAAGGCTGCCGGTAAGCCTGAGGGAACTGGCTGCATTGAAGCACCTTCGGTTGATCGGCTCTGTTGGAGGATATGCCATGTCAGACGGCGGTCGTTGTCCGTCAATAGAAAACCCGGCCGGAACGGCCCCGGTGACATGAGGGTTTTTCGAGCCCACCGTGTCCCGAAAAACCCAATCACAACTATACCATGTGAACGCCCCAAAGTCAAATTCAAGCGACAAAAGCTATCGTGTCAGGGTTTAATAGTTCCGGCCACGGCCTGATTTCCATAAGTGTTGTGGCAGCAATAGCATGCGGCAAACACCCCTGCCGCAACTTGGCCGCTTTGCAGGACAAATGTGGCCGCGCTTTGTGGCCATTTTTATCCAAAATTAATCTCGCCACGCCACCTTCACCAGTTCCTTCCCCGCCGCCAGCATCTGCCAAAATACCTTCCGAATCTTGCCGGCATCGATCTCCGCTCGCAAGCAGCGCAGCAGAGCCACCGCATGGACTTCATCGAGCAGCTCGGCCACTGCCGGCAGCAACCATTCTTCTACACCATATATCTTCTTCGGCTCCGTACACGCCGGAATGACGCCGGCCAGGTAATCACCAAGCTGTTCATTCACCGCGGTCAGTGCCTGCTGCATCTGCTGCTCCTTCGTGTACCCTCTCACCCCACCCTCTCCCCCGGCGCGGGGGAGAGGGTAGGGTGAGAGGGTTGCGGCTGCTGCCAGTCGTAGGGCGGCGACCATTCCAACGCGGGCGATAGCAGATCGATATGTGTCACGATCCCCAGCACCGGCGGCATTTTCAGATCGGGCCGCGAGGCAAACCACTCGCGCAAGGCTTTCAGCATCTCCAGGTCGGCCTGTCGAGCCGGGTTGCGGGCATGGGTGACGAACAGGAGCAGGTCCGATTGCTGAGCCGCGTTCTGTGTTGCTTTCAGTTGATCGGCCCGCGGTCCGGCGTGCGCGTAGCCGGCCGTGTCCAGCAGCACGAGCCGGGTCGGTATCCCCGGCGGTTGCAGCTCATAGCGGGCGATCTCATCGGTCGCGGGGAGCACGTCGGTGATGGCCCGCTGTTCGCCGAGCAAAGCGTTGATAAGGCTCGATTTGCCCGCTTTCACCTGGCCGATGATCGTCACCGTCACGCGCCGTACTTCATCCACGGGATCGGCGTCCGGCTTCTGTTCCTTCTGTCCATCCGTGGCGAGTGCCAGTCCGCGCATCAGCTCCCGATAGCGCGGAGCACCGACGCGCAGCCGGCCGCTGTACAGATCGATGAGATAGTTGCCGGTGCGATGAACAAAGGCGGTGTAAAACCAGATAAGCAGATTGTCCTGGAGCTTCTGGAAGGGGCGCGAAAGGCCCAGATGCGAAGCTGCAAAGCGGATCCCCGTTTCGACAGGATCGAACAAGGCGGCGATGAGCCAGTAAGCGGTGCTGGCGGTGCGGTACCAGCCGGTTGCTTGCCGGGCCAGACGCCAGTCGTTGATCGTCAAAAGATGGCCGCCGGGCAGATAGCGATCCACCAACTCGGCCAGGTCGTGTGCCGAAAACTCCAGCACGGCCAGGATTTCGGGGATGGTCAAAGCGCCGATGGGGTCTTTCGCTTTGGGATAATAGAAGTGAGCCAGCTCCTGTGCCATTTCCTTGGCCGCGTTGACATAGAAGTCCATTTCACTCAATTGGGCCACACCGAGCTGCGCGGTCGCCTTGGCCCGCGCCTCGACGAGTTGCCAGGCTTGCTTATCGCGCTCGGTCCAGTGCAAAGGCGGCTGGAAATCAACGGGCCGCAGCAGTTGCCGTTTGTGCTGCCAGTACCAGCCGAGCATATACCCCGCCGTCATGCACGCCGCCAGCGGCCACCATACAAAGAAGCCCCAGCCCGTGCGCCACAGGTAGATCGACCCTACAGCCACAAGCACCAGAAAAGGCACCGCAACCAGCAATATCACAACGGCGATGCGCCAGCGGCTCATATTCCCTCGGATGACAAGATGACAGGATGACAAGATGACAAGATGACAAGATGACAAGGTGATTTGCTATGTGGAGCTTTTCCTTTTTGACAAGATCCAGGTTTCGGGATGGTTGATCATGCCAACCAGAGTGCCGAGAAGTCCATTGTAAGTCTGATAGAGAATTCTTCCTTCTTCCGGTGCCATGTACTCACAGCGCACGGCATATTCGATCCAAACCTGAGTTTCCGCGGTTTCGCCTTCGGCTTCATTCATCTTGTTCACGAACGCAGCCTCATACCGCCGGCGCCTCCATCCCTCGGCAATGCCGGCGCAAACAGAGCGCAACGATCTACGCATCTGATCCGTGAGCGAATAACGTTCTTCCTTGGGAAACATCTTGGATAACTCAAAGAGCTTCATGCTCGCCTCAAAACCCCGCCGGTAAACTTCCAGGTCCTGATGATTCATCACCCTTCGCCCCATGACAATCCCACCTTTCCAAAACGCCTAAGAGAATTGAGAAAGAAACCGATTTGTCCAAGAAATCGGATTTCACGCATTGCAGTTCTATCCTATCCCAAAAGCCATCGCCCAGCATCCCGTCATCCTGTCATCCTGTCATCCTGTCATCTTGTCATCCTGTCATCCTGTCATCTTGTCATCCCCTTCAAGCCGGTTCCACGACCGCTCCGCCAAACTCAGTTGCTCGCGATAATAGTGCCGGAGTTCTCCAGCGCGAGGAACATGCCCCTGATGTACCGCTCGGTAGTAATAGCAAAATGCCTTGCCCAGCGCAAAGGTGGAAGCGGCGGCAAGGACACTGCCGGCAACCGAGCCGGCGAACGGAATGAGTTTCACCAACTCCCGCGTCGCCTGCCGGGCCACCATGCCGACACCCAGCGTGCCGGCCAGCTCGGCAAAGCGCCCGCGCTGAGCGGCTGGCCATAATAGCGGGCCAGATGGTTAATCATCTGCATCTGAATGCCCGGCAAAATGAGCAGATCCAGCCACGGAATCGGAATCGCTCCCGCCGCAGCCGCCAGGCAACTGTAACCGATGATGTGCGGCAAGGCATGCCGAGCGTAAAGGTCTTGCAGTTCGCGGGTCGCCTCAGCGAGCGTCAGCAGTGTATGTCGATAGGCGCCGGGCAGGACATCGAGCAGTGTCTGTTTGAGCTGGGGGCCGCCATAGTTCGGCTCTGTGAAGCCTTCCTCGGCGGGTGTCAGATCGACCGGGACGACGCGATCTACTATCCCTTTGAACCGGCGCTGTTGTTCCTCAAGACTCCTCAACAACCCTTCCTGTCCGCTTGCGGTTTCGCGTTGTCCGCTTGCGGTTTCGCGTTGTCCGCTTCCAGTTTCGCGCTCCCCGCTTCCAGTTTCGCGCTCGCCATCCAAAGAAAACGAATAAGCCGGATGCTGCTGTTGCGGATACCCCTCGTGCAAACACGTCAACACGAGCACCACTGGCCTTGTTGGCCTGGCCTCCCGGATGGCACGCAAGTGCTCCATGACATTCTGTTGCGCATGATCCAGCGCCTTCACAGTGACGACGACGACATGCGCCTGTTCGTCGAAGCGAGCCAGGTCTTCCGCCGGGTCGTAACTCGGTTCATCGATGCCGCGCGTATCGAGAAAGGTGAGCAACGGCGCTTCCGGGGTCGGAAAGTGATACTCCCGCGAATGGCGCGTGCAGGGTTTGAACCCCTGCCCAATCTCGGCTGCCTCGGCTCCGGTCAGATACTTGATGATGGAAGTCTTGCCGCTCTGTGTCTTGCCGTACAGCCAGAACACCGGCACCGGCATCTTGTGCCGCAATTGTTCAAGCCGCTGCTGAAGCTCGGCATCGCGGCGGGAACGGGAGAACAGGCGTTGGATTGCTTGGAACATTGGCACGTCCCGATAACCGGCAATGATCGAGGCGACCTCTCGGCCGCCGGATGCGCGGGCTGAGCAGCGACGGTCCTCTGTTTATTCTAGGAATGCATGGTTCACCGGTTTAGTGCCCGCTTTCACTCAGCCGAAATAGTCATCGCCACACGGAAACCGAGCCAACAACCATAATCATCCCAGTGAGCTGTACCACGGGAGGCGGACCGTACGGCATTCGGCGTATCGTAGAAGCAGCCGCCTCGAAACACACGACGTTCGCCGTATCCGTCTATCCCTCTCGCGGGATCAATAACCTTACCTGTTGGATATCGGTCACAGTACGTGTCCGCACACCATTGCTCCACATTGCCATGCATGTCGTACAGTCCGAAAGCGTTCGGCCTGAATTTGCCTACCGGGGCGGTAAATGGGTAGCCGTCATTCCATTCTACCCCGGCTGCGTTGCTATATGTTTGCCTGGCATATTTTTGCCTGTGAGAAGCATCGGCTATATTAGCCACGCCCTTCAGAGACTCATCCGAATCTCCACTGTAGAAACGGGTGGTCGTGCCAGCCCGGCAACTGTACTCCCACTCCGCCTCCGTTGGCAGCCGGTATTTCTTCCCTTCCTTCTTGCTCAGCCAGCAGCAAAAGGCCTCCGCATCTTTCCAACTTACATTCACTACCGGGTGGTCCTCAGTCTGTTCCCAACCTACATTTCGCCAGTTATATTTTTTGCCCTGGTCAATATTCTTTTCGCTCGAACTGTAGCCATGACCGCCATACAATGAACTCTCGGCACTGGTCTGGTGACCCGTTGCCTTGACAAATTGGGCGAACTGACCGATTGTAACCGTATAGACGCCCAAATAGAACGGCTTGGTGATCTCCACTTCATACTGCTCCTCATCCCCGCTCACATCATGCATGGCCTTTCTCATTTTTGGGCGAACCCATCGTAAACTTGCCCGGCGGAATAAGGATCAGCTTCATACCGAGGGAGTTGGTGATTTCCTTCGGCTGTGCGGCTGGCTCGGCACCCAGGCTCATCCCGAGCAACGTGAGCAGCACTCCGACGCCAAGAAAGCCACAAAATGGCAACTGACTGCGAACGCTGTGTGACATGGCCTATCCTCCAGAAGAGTGTGCTAAGGCGACCGGCAAGTGGAAGCCTACCTGCTTGCCGTCAGGTTTATATCCCTACCTTCGCTTGCGCGTCAGGCTTATATCCCATACAAGCCTGACGCGCAAGCGAAGGTAAACCAACTACTGCCGCTCGCCTAAACGATCCGGCTTGTTCGGCCTGCATTATCCACAGGTCGGAGCAGTGTGTCAACCGACCGGGGCGGGGTGAGGGGGCGGCTACTTGCCGCTTGACCTCTCTTTTCCCATAACAATCCTGTCCAACCGTTTGTGGCTTCCACTTAATCATTTTTCACCGAGGGCAACATGCATCTATTTCGTCACACCCTGAAAGGGCTTGCTCTGTTATCGCTCGTGTTTGTTGTTGGTGCGATGGGCCGGATCGGCGCCGCCGATGCCGAAGATCCCACCGACGCCAAGGTCGAGGCTCTGCTCAAGCAGATGACGATCGACGAAAAAGTCGGCCAGATGGTCCAGATCAACTACACTGCCATCCAGAAAAACAAAGGCGACATCGAGAAGTATTTCATCGGCTCGATCCTCAGCGGCGGCGGCGCCAGTCCCCCCGACAAGACCGCCAAGGGCTGGGCGAAGGCTTACGATGAGCTGCAATCCTACGCGCTCAAGACCCGCCTGAAGATCCCCATCATTTACGGCATCGACGCGGTCCACGGTCACAACAACGTGGACGGCGCCGTCATCTTCCCGCACAACATCGGCATGGGCGCCACACGGAATCCCGCCCTGGTGGAAAAGGAAGAGCGCGTGACGGCTCTCGAGGTTGCGGGCACGGGCATCAACTGGACGTTCGCACCCTGTGTCACGGTGCCACGCGACATCCGCTGGGGCCGAACCTACGAAAGCTTCGGCGAGTCGCCGGAACTGGCGGAATCGCTCGGCGCAGCGGCGGTGCGCGGCTTCCAGGGTAAGAAGCTCTCCGACCCCGACGCCATAGTTGCCTGCGCCAAGCACTTTGTCGGCGACGGCGGCACCACCGGCGGCAAGGACCAGGGCAACGCCGAGTGCGATGAGGCCACGCTGCGCAAAATCCATCTCCCCGGCTACATCGCCGCGATCAAGGCCGGCACCGGCACGATCATGCCCTCGTTCAGCAGTTGGAACGGCAAGAAAATGCACGGCAACAAATACCTCCTCACCGACGTGCTCAAGAAGGAGCTTGGCTTCAAGGGCTTCCTCATCTCCGATTGGGCCGCCATCGATCAGCTCGGCGGCGACTACAAGCACTGCATCGAGGTATCCGTCAACGCCGGCCTCGACATGTTCATGATCCCCAACGGTCAGGGGGAAGGACACAATTACGTCGAGTTCATCAAGCTGCTCAAGGAGCTGGTGAAAGAAGAAAAAGTTTCACAGGACCGGATCGACGACGCGGTCCGCCGCATCCTGCGCATCAAGTACAAGACGCGGCTCTTCGACCAGCCGATGAGCGACCCGAAGTTGACCGCCGAGGTTGGCTCCGCCGAGCACCGCAAGGTGGCGCGCGAATGCGTCCAGCAGTCGCTCGTCCTGCTCAAAAACGAGAACAAGGCGCTGCCTCTGTCGAAGAAGGCGAAGCATCTGCACGTCGCCGGCAAGGCGGCCGACGATCTCGGCATGCAGTGCGGCGGCTGGACCATCGAATGGCAAGGGAAGACCGGCAAGGTGATGAGCGGCGGCACGACGCTCCTCGCTGCCATCAAGCAAGCCGTACCCGATGTCAAGGTGACGTACTCGGCGGACGGCGCCGGCGCCAAGGGCGCGGATGCGGTTATCGTCGTGGTCGGCGAAACGCCTTACGCCGAAATGAACGGCGACAAGAAGGACCTGAACCTCGGCGCCGGCGACGTCGCCGTGGTCAAGAAGGCAAAGGAAGCGGGCGTTCCCGTGATAACCGTGCTCTACTCCGGCCGGCCGCTCATCATCGGTTCGGCCCTGGAGAACAGTGACGCCTTCATCGCCGCCTGGCTGCCCGGCACCGAAGGACAGGGCATTGCCGACGTCCTCTTCGGCGACTACAAACCGACCGGCAAGCTGCCGCACACCTGGCCCAAGAGCATGGACCAGGTACCTGTCCACGCCGGCGACCCGAACGCCGACAAGGCGCTCTTCCAGTATGGATATGGCCTGACGTATTGAGCGGGCGCAGACGCCACGGATTCAGACTTCCGAAGTCTTCGGAGACTTCGGAAGTCTGACGTGGCTTTGTTGGCGCTACAGTCCATCCCCAGTCGCGGAGAACAGGGCGTAGACGCGAACAGGGCCTTGCAGGGTTTCGTGCGGAAAAGTAGGATATGCCCAATCCCGGCCTCCGGAGAAGAAGACGCCCCAAGCAGAGGCAGTCCATGAAAACCATGCGCAGACGGCCCTTGACCATCCGCGAAATTCTGACCTGGGCTAACGCCTACCGGGAATTAAGCGGCAAATGGCCTACGCGAAGACTGGCGCCATTCCGCGCACCATCGGGGAGACTTGGATGGCCGTGAACGACGCCCTCTGCCGCGGGCTACGCGGACTACCGGGGGGCAGTTCCCTGGCCCAACTGCTCGCCGAGGAGTATGGGGCACGCAATTCGCGGGGCCTTCCACCCTTGAGCGAGCAGCAAAGCCTGGCCTGGGCCGATGCCTGGCATGAGCGCACGGGCGAGTGGCCGACCGCTTGACTCAGGCGTCGTTCCCGATTCGGGTGGCGAGAAGTGGCGGAACATCGATGCCGCCTTGAGGTATGGTCTTCGGGGATTGCCAGGCGGCTCGTCGCTGGCCCGCTTGCTGGCCGAACACCGAGGGGTTCGCAACCTCATGCAGCTTCCGCCTCTCACCGAGGAACAAATATTGGCCTGGGCCGATGCCCATTACCAGCGTACCGGCGCCTGGCCCACGGGCAAGTCCGGTCCCGTTTCTGAAGCTCCCGGCGAGACGTGGAGGGGCGTGCAAATGGCCCTGCACATGGGGCACGCGGTATGCCTGGCGGATCGGGGCTGGCTCTCCTCCTGGCCGAGAAGCGGGCCGTCAGGAACATCTGGACTCTACCGGACCTCAGCATTGAGCAAATCCTGGCCTGGGCAGACGGCTGGCACGAGCGGACAGGCAATTGGCCAAACCACAAATCTGGACCGATTCCTGAAGCTCCCGGAGAAACCTGGTTGGCCATCGACACCGCCTTGACGCGCGGCTCGCGGGGTTTGCCTGAGGGCCTTTCGCTGTCGCGGCTCCTGGCAGAGGAGCGCGGTGTCCGCAACCCGAGCAGCATGCCGCGGCTGTCGCGCCAACGCATTCTCGCCTGGGCAAAGGCCCATTTCCGGCGCACCGGCAAGTGGCCCACGCAAATGTCCGGCCCAGTCCTCGACGCCCAAGGCGAGACGTGGAGTGCTATCGACACAGCCTTGAGGGAAGGTCTTCGCGGGCTTCAGGGGGGATCTTCCCTCGCTCGCCTTCTCGCCGACCATGGAGCCAAGCGGAACCATCCTGGCCCTGCCGCCGCTGTCGAAGAAAAAAATTGTCGCCTGGGCAGATGATCATTTTCAACGTACCGGAGAGTGGCCGAACGCGAGTTCGGGGCCAGTCTACGCGGCTCCGGGCGAACAGTGGCGCGTGATCGACCAAGCCCTTCGTCGAGGTCTTCGTGGGCTTCCAGGAGGGTCGTCCCTGATTCAACTGCTTGCCAAGAAACGCGGACTGCGCAACCTGATGGCCCCTCCGCCATTAACTGAGGATGAGATAAGGAGTGGGCCGACCTGCACTATCAACGCACCGGCCGCTGGCCAACGTACAGGTCCGGTCCGATTGCGGAGGCCCCTGGCGAAACGTGGACAGCGGTCGATTATGCCCTCCGGTTAGGAAAGCGCGGTCTGCCAGGCGGAGCGTCGTTAGCCAAACTGCTGGCGGAGAGAAGAGAAGAGCGGGCAGGGCAGCCAGGACGCCAAGATGCCGGCCTGCGACAGGGCGAACCAGCGGCCTGATCTCATGCGGCGCGGCCAGGCGCCTCGAAGACTCGGAGCCAGTCCCCATTATTTTCCAGGTCGGCCCGAACGGCAGGCGAAAGCATTGGAATGCCCCCATGTTCGGACTGACCCACGAAACATTGTTCCCAAAAGTATAAATGTTCCAGGGCGCAAACTTGCGCAGCATTTTTGCGTTCCTGAATAGAATAATTGGCACGGCGGGACATGTACCCGCTGACTTGCGGCCTTGTCGGCTACTCCTGTTCCCTTTTTCTTCCCATGCCGCCCGCTCCAGGCTTGCTCCGCCCCTCCCTTGGCGGTCACCAGTTGACAAGGTAGAATGAACCAGCATGACCGGGAGCAATCTATGCTGAAGCGCAGGCGACCGAGCGGCGTTGGTTCGTTAGACTTTCTTGGAGAGAGAAAGCTATGATAGATCCCCACGAGTTTGCACAGTAACATCTGGAGTTGACAGGGGAATTCGGCAAGTACCTCTTCGACCATCCCGAAGCCGATGAACGAATGCCCCGACGGCAGCTACGTCTACTTTGAAGTTGCCGGCGAGTCAGAGTTTAACGAGTACGGCCGTTCCCTGGCCGAACGCCAACGCCGGGACAAAGGCACGCCGGTAGTTCTCGTGCCATCCAGGGTCTGGCTACCGCCTCAGGCTCTCGGCTATTGCACCCGTTATTGAGGCGGCAACGGCTGTCGCTTGATGGCAGAACTGGATAGGGGAAAGGAAGTAAGCAAAATGTGGTGCATTCGTGTCAGTCTCGTGGTGGTGCTTGGTTTCCCGTCCCTGGCTTGGACCGAAGAGAAAACGCAACCTCCAGCCACTCTGCCACCCCAGGTCTGTCTGGCCACAGCAGCCGCGAAAGACGGCTCTGTCCAAATGCGGGTCACGGTTCCAAGGATGGTTCCCTATACGGTAACCCGTCAGGTCCCCTCTACGGTCCAGGTTCCCACCCAGGATGGTAAGCTAGCGAATAAGACCACGTGGAAGTCCATAGCCGAGACAAAATACAAGGCGGTGATGAGCGAAACTCTCCTGGTCGTGGACGGCAAGGAAGTCCGGGTCTCTCGCAAGGATGGCAAAGTGGTCGATCCCCAAGACCTGCCGAAGTTGCTCAGCAAGCAATCGGCCGTGTTGGTCTTCGCGCATGGTGAGATCGACCCTTATTACCTGCAAGTGATCGACGACCAGGTGCTGATTGTCGTGGTTCCGGCAAGCAAGGAGTTCCCGGCGCGGCCCAAAGGCCGAGATTGAATGGCGAAAACCAATGAAAACGTGGACCCCATGCATCGTTTCGTTGCTTGTCCTGGTTGCGGCCCGCCCGGCCACGGCCGCTCCCTACCCCGACCGCTTCGTCTGGATCTTCGGCTGGTCGCTGTCGAAGGACAGCGACGTTGCCGAGATCACCCAGATCCTTGAGTCTGCTGCCCTGCACGGCATCAACGGCGTGGTGTTGTCGGCTGGCCTCGACTCCTTGAGCCGTCGCTCCCCCGACTACTTCCGCCATCTCGACGAAATCAAGAAGACCTGTGAACGTCTCAAGCTCGAACTCATCCCCGCCATCTTCTCTGTCGGCTACGGCAGCCCCGCCCTGGGCGTCAACCGCATGCTCGCCGAGGGCATTCCGGTTGCCGACGCTCCGTTCCTGGTCAAAGGCGCCGAAGCACGTCTGCTCCCTGACGAGTCGGTCAAGATCGTCAACCCCTCGTTTGAAGACGTCGCGAACAACCGTTTCCGAGGCTACAACTTCCACGACCAGCCCGGCGAAGTCAGTTTCGCCGACACCGCCGTCAAGCACTCCGGCAACACGTCGCTGCGCATGGAGAACTTCACGGCCAATCCCCACGGCCACGGCCGCGTCATGCAGGAAGTCCACGTCCATCCCCAACGCTGCTACCGCGTCAGCGTTTGGCTGAAGACCGAGAATCTTCAACCCACCGGCGCCTTCCGGCTCCTGGCGCTTGCCAAGGGCCGCGACCTCGCCGCGCGCGAGTTTGACGTGCCGCGCACCGGCGACTGGCAAAAGATCAGCATGCTGGTCAACAGCCTCGACTACGACACGATCAACCTCTACGCCGGCGTGTGGGGCGGCAAGGCGGGCAAGTTCTGGCTTGACGATTTTGCCATAGAGGAAATCGGCCCCGTCAACGTGCTGCGCCGGCCCGGCACCCCCGTCACCGTCCAGAGCGACGACGGCCAGACCACGTTCGCCGAAGGCAAGGACTTCGCTCCTCTTGAAGACCCGCAGTTCAACTTCTACCGCACCGATCGTCCGTCGCCGTCGCTGCACATCCTGCCCACCGGCCGCATCAAGTATGGCCAGAAGTTGCAGCTAAGCTGGTATCACCCCATGGTGATCCATTCCTCGCAAGTCACCGTCTGCATGGCTGAGCCTGAGTTGTACGAGATCTTCGACCGCGAGGCCAAGGCCCTGGCCGAGCACCTCCGCCCCCGCCGAGTCTTCTTGAACATGGACGAAATCCGCATGGGCGGCACGTGCAAAGCCTGCGCAGGCAAAGACATGGCCCAGCTGCTGGGCCAGTGCATCACCCGGCAGGTCGAGATCATCCGCAAGCACATGCCCGGCGCCCAGGTCTACATCTGGTCCGACATGCTCGACCCCAACCACAACGCTCACGGCGACTACTACCTGGTCAAGGGGACCTTCGCCAATTCATGGAAACACGTCCCCCACGACCTCACGATGGGCGTCTGGGGCGGCGGCGTCCGCGAGAAGAGCCTCAAGTTCTTCTCCGACGAAGGCTTCAATGTCCTTGTCGCCTGCTACTACGACGCCGACAACCTCAACGACGTCAAGGCCTGGCTCACCGCCGCCAAGCCCATCCCGAAGGTGCAGGGTTTCATGTACACACCGTGGCAGAAGAAATACCAGCTCCTGCCCCCCTTCGGCGACCTGATCGGGCAGGAGCGACTAGGTAGCCACATGCCGGCCCGGCAATCTTGACGATGCCGAACGCTGTCCGTATACAAAGAGAAGTCAAATAAGGGGATGGAGTCCCCCTCGTAACTGCCCCGAACCGGGCTGATGACTCCTGCCGCGATGCCTTATCGGCAGGGGTCCCATTTCATCTATGACACCGACAATTCTTACAAGCAAAACACCGGCGATGGAGTTCGCCATCAAAAGCCGTGCAGAACCGGCTGATAACTCCTACCAGAAGGTTTCCCCTTCGGGTGGGGCGTCGAACAACAGCCAAAGCCCTCGGGAAACTTTCCGAGGGCTTTTTTCTTGCGCTCGCTCATGATTGTCCGCTTGAATGGGGAGTCTGATCGTCATGACTTCGCTGAACGAATCGCAAAGACGGGCCATCCTTTTCAGCTTCCTGGACATCCACCGGCACATGGCGGACCTGGAGGCGATGCTCTGCCAGAGTACGAGTTCGCCGTTCTCGCAGTACACACACGACCTGTCACCCGCCGAAAGCAGACTCGTTCAGGACTACTTTGCCCGCCTTCGGACGACCATGCTGGCCTGCTTGCAGGAAGCGGACATCCCATTGGACATGCAACGGACGAGCTTGCGCTGGGCTTTCCAGTGTGGCATAAACTTCTTGAACATTGCCGTCGCCGAGATGGCACCCGAGAGGCTTCGCGGCTATGGTCTTGTAGACGAGGCCGGACGGGCACAAGTAATCAAGATACAGGAAAACCTCTCTCGGCTGATCGATCGTGTCAGCGCTTATCTGCGGCAGGGTCTGGGCCGTGATCTGGCACAGCGCGTGGCACTACTGGGGGCAGCCTCTGCCGGCGTCAACACGCTGACTGTTCTGGAGAAGATCGTCACGCGCTGGCAGCTGGTCGAATTTCGGCCGTTGCTTGACATGATTGTCCGAAGGCTGGAGGCGCCGCAGTTCGAGATTGCGGTATTTGGGCGTGTCAACTCGGGAAGTCTTCCTTACTCAATCACATCGTTGGCATGGATGTCTTGCCTGTCGGCGTCACGCCTATCACGGCTGTGCCGACTCGGCTGATGCGTGGCGATGCACCGGCAGCAGTCATTGCCTTCGCGGAACTGGAATCGCGCCGCATCAACGTGGACGCTCTGCGGGAGTACGCTTCCGAAGAGGGAAATCCCGGCAACCGCAAGCAGGTTACCAGCATCGCCGTGATGCTCCCTTCGACGCGGCTGCGTGAAGGAGTGGTCATGGTGGATACGCCGGGCATCGGCTCGCTTGCACTGGCCGGCAGCGCGGAGACCTTTGCCTACCTGCCGCGCTGTGACCTGGGTGTCGTGCTCATCGACGCGGCTTCTACCCTCGACAAGGAAGACTTAGGCGTTCTCCGAGCGCTGTATGAAGCCGGCATTCCGGCTCAGGTCCTTCTCAGCAAGACGGACCTGCTCACGCCGGCGGACCGGCAACGCACCGCGAAGTACATTCACGAGCAGGTGGGACAAGAACTCGGCCTCGACTTACCGGTTCATCTGGTTAGCACAGCGGGTCGCGATGAAGTGTTGCTGATCCAGTGGTTTGAACACGAGATTGCACCACTCCTGGACAGGCATCGCGCCCTCACGGAAGCGTCGATGCACCGCAAGATCGTCCATCTGCGCGAGTCGGTAGGTGCTGTTCTACAAACCATCCTTGCCAACCGCCGCGGGGAGATGCCAGCCGCTCGCGCTGAAGGCGATGGCAAGGCAGCACGTCAGTATCTCGATGAGGCGGACGACGCCATTCGGCGGGCCAGGGCCAGGTGCCAGGACTGGACTTCCGATGAATCGGCCTTGCTGGAAATCATCTTGCGTGACGCTGCGCAGGCGGCGGTGGTTGCCATCAACGAACCGGGAGCGTCAACGACCGGAGCTGGTGACGCTGTGCTGCGGGTGGTGCAGCGCATGCTGACCGAACGGAGTCAAAGGGCTTGCGAGTTGGTCACTGGACTTCAGCAGACTCTGAGCGGCACGCTGGCCGCAGTGCTGCGGACAGCTCCTCTGGCCGATGCGGAGCCAGCCGCCCTGCGCGAGTTGGTCTTTGGTGGCTTGCCGCCAGTCGATGTCTCTTCGCTCCGGTCACAGTGCCACTGGGAGCGTCCTTGGTGGGCAAGGCTCCTGTCCGGCCTGGCTGTCCACAGTGTTCGCCAGACCTTGCGCAAGCAAATTGAGCCGAGTCTCCGTGAGCATGTGGATTTTTACGACCACCAACTGCGAGCCTGGGTGAAAGGCTGTCTCAGCCAACTCGTGGGCCTCTACGAAACGCAGGCAGAGGTGTTCCGCGAACAAGTACGGCGGCTCACCGCTGAAGTGGACAGTTCCGGCGCCGATGGGGATGTTAGTTGCCTGGAGGCTGACTTGATAGAACTCAAACGAACCGAGTCGGCCGAGGCCGAAACGGCTGCCGCGCATCCGCACACCATCTCGGTCACCGGGGAGTAGAGAAGTGATTTCGTTCACTGGTTACGAAGAAGACATCTACTATCTCGAAAGCCCCGAACAACTGTCGGCTCCTTATGGCCGGCTGCTTAGCGAAGTGCTGCACCCTGGGGAAAAGGTCCTCCACCTGATGCTCTGTCCCATCTGGAACAGCACGACGAAGCCCTTCGCGATTGATGCCCCGCGCACCTCCCATCTCTTCTGCTTAACGGATGCGCGGTTCCTCGCCTTGCGGGATTATCACTTGCCGCACAAGGAGCCGGAAACGCTGAGCATCGACAGGGCCGCTCTCGTTGGTTTGGAGTTCGGTCAGGCATTACTCATGAGTTGGCTGGCCTTATACGTTCGTGCCGGCCAGGTGATCGCCAAGGAAGGGTTCTATTTTCCGCAACACGGCAACAAGTTCGTCGCGGCCATGCTGCGCACTTGGCGGGAATCGTGGCCGGTCTGCGAAACTCTGCGCAAGGAGCTGAAGCCGTTGTCACAGCGCGACGTGTTCAGAGTTGCGGGCTACTTCCACGAACGCCTGTTACGTCCGCTGCTATTGCCCGATGAGACCTGCCTGCGTGTAGACCAGCGTCCCCCCATCTGGGGCAACAGAAATCGCTGGCTCCGCCTGTGGCCCGTTGGTCTAGCTCATTGGGGGACTGTCGTGCTGACGGATCGGGCGTTCTTCTATGTCTGTGGTCAGCCGCCTCTTGGCCGAAAGGGATACGTGTTCGCCCACAACCTCTGGTGTTTTTCGCTCCGTACCCCGTGTCGGGCTGAATTCATTGTCGAGCGGAGAGCCGGCACTGAGTGCGCTTGCTTGAAGTTAAACCTCGGCAATGATAACGGCCGAGAGTTGAACATATTGTTCCCTCACGAACAGGCCGCGCTCGTGGCCCGGTGGGCAGAGGAAATGAACCAAATCGGCGCATCAGCAATGGCAAGTGCGAGTCCTCAAGGCAACGCGGAGTTTCGATGACTACCTTTTATTGTCCAAGTTGTTGGGGCGAAGTCACCATGAAGGATGAAAGCTGTCCTCATTGTCGTGTCCAGATCGCGACAATGCTGGACCAGCGTGATTACGTGGCGAAGTTGATTGCGGCCCTATCCCATCCCGAACCAACGACGCCGATTCGGGCGGCATGGATTCTGGGCAGACTCCGAGCCGAGCAAGCCGTTACCCCGCTCCTGGAAGTATTGCGCGGTACGGCTGACCAATACATCAAGGCTGCTGCCGTGGAAGCTCTCGGTCAAATCGGCGGCCCGCATGTCCAAGCCACGCTACGTGAACTGGCGGAGCACGGACCGATCCTGTTGCGGCGCAAGGCTCAGGAAGCGATCCAGTTGCAGGTAAAACGCTGACAACTTATACCTGGCCTGGACTTCTGATTCCTTGTTCAACGAAGATAGGGCACAAGCATGCAAGAAGATATTAAGAAAGACGGGGAATTGCGGGAGATGCCTCAACCGTCTCCGGCACGCGGTTGGCTCAACCGCACCGTGGTCGGCATCGGTTTGGCAAGCCTCTGTTCCGACGTCGGACATGAAATGGCCACGACGGCCATGCCGGCGCTGCTGGCCGCAGTGGGAGGCAGTGCCGCAGTGCTCGGCCTGATCGAAGGGCTGGCCGACGGGCTGTCGAGTGTCGCCAAGCTGCTCTCGGGGCACTACAGCGACCGGCTCCACAAGCGCAAACCCCTGGCCATCGCCGGGTATTTTGTCACGGCCAGCGGAATGGCCAGCTTTGCCATCGCGACACATTGGTGGCACATCCTCTTGGGCCGCGTCTTCGGGTGGGGGGGCCGGGGAGCGCGAACACCCGTGCGGAGCGTCCTTCTGACCGAAGCGACCACGCCGGCAACCTATGGCCGCGCCTTTGGGTTTGAGCGAGCAATGGACAGCGCCGGCGCGGTTATTGGCCCCATACTCGCCTTGCTTCTGGTAGCGACGGTGGGTCTGTCATGGACCTTCGCCCTGACGCTGATCCCTGGTCTTGCGGCGGCCCTGCTGATTGCTTTCGCCGTCCGCGAGCGGGAACATGCTCCACAACCACACGTCCGTCTCTGGGGTGGGATCAAGATGCTGCCCGGCGACTTCCGATCTTTTCTCGCAGGTGTCGGCATCGCCGGCCTGGGCGATTTCTCGAACACACTTCTCATTCTCTGGGCGACACAGGCGTTTACCGCACAGTACGGTTTGGAGCAGGCTGTAAAGCTCGCCATGCTCTTCTACGTCGGCTACAACATTGTCTACACGATTTCCTGCTACGTCAGCGGCAGTCTCGCGGATCGGCTGCCGAAGAAATGGGTCCTGGCTGCCGGCTATGCGCTCGCGGTCATCCCGGCCTGCGCTCTTCTCGTCCCCGGCGACTCATTTTGGAAGTTCGGGATCGCATTCGGCGTCTCGGGCCTCTACATGGGCGTCTGGGAAACGGTGGAGAGCAGCACGGCCGCAAGCCTGCTACCCGCCGGGATTCGCGGCATCGGGTTCGGGACGCTGGCCACGGTCAACGGCGTCGGCGATCTCATTTCGAGCGTACTGGTCGGTCTCGTGTGGGTCATATCGCCAACATGGGCGATGAGCTATGTAATCGTCACTTCGCTTGCCGGGGCGGCGATCATTGTCTCTACACATCCGCCGGTGGTTGTTTTGCAGGAAAATCAGCAGGATCGCTCGCAGTCCGCTGAATGAGCAAGAAGGAAGCATGACAGTAACTGAACAGCAACAAAGCCCAGGCAACAGCAAGGTGCTCCGGCAGCCAAAAACCGATGACTGCTGCCAGACCAAGGAAGATCGCCGTGCTGAGAAGGATGAACAGCAGCCAACGTCTTGAGATACGCGGCTCCGGGGCGGATGAGGGAGACGGTAGCCAATACCGTTCGAGTGGTATTTCATAGGGTTCACTCTCGCATGTGTGCCAGAAGAAAAGCAGCGCTCGACAGAGTGAACAGCACGGGTATCCAGGCCAAGAAAGCGTACTCTGGCCACAAGTAAATGATGATGGCGGCCAGCCCAAGATAGACAGGAATGCTGCCGGCCAGAATCATCTTGCCACCCCGAGTAAACAGTCTCTCGGATGGACTCTGGTCTGGTGATTCGTTGTCCTCGCTCTCTTGCATGGCGATCATCCTTCCGGTCTCGCTACTTGACGATCATGACCGTGCATGGCGAGTGATTGCTGACCTGGTCGGCGGTGCCGCCCAGGCCCGGATGCGGTGTCCTGTCTCCCCTACTGCCCAAGACCAGCAGCTCCGTGCCTTCCTGTTCCGCGCAAGCGATGATGGCTGCGGCAGGATGTCCCTCGCGCAGAATCGGAGTCAACTGCAATCCTCGCGACCGGGCAAAGTTCACCGCCGCTTGCAGGACCTCCTCAAGATGACGCTGTGTTTGGGTCTTGATGCTTGCCGCGAATTGCTCAAGTTGCGGCTCGCCGGAGCTGTGGAGCACCGAGACGGCGCTGATCCGCCGTCCATCCTGTTGGGCCAGTCTAACCGCGACCTCCAGTGCTTTTTCACTTCCGGGGGAACCGTCAAGGGCCACGAGGATCTTCGGCATCGCTACCTCTCTTTCCAGAAGAAACACGCCCCTGCCGAGCAGGGGCCAGCCAATAAAAAACCCTTCGGAGTATGGTCCTCCGAAGGGTGGTGGCTTAACGCAAAACCCCTACCTTCAAGGAGAACCTTGTCAGTAGGGGTCATCATCTGTTAGGAGGGCGGCCCGGACAGCAGTTCAAGGCGAACCCCATCGCCTTTTCAACTATACTATATCGGCAGCCAGGGACCGTCAACTTGAATTTCGCAAGGGTTGACCAAGCAGCCTTGTTTCTCTAAACTTTCCTTGGCGATGGGGTTCGCCATTAACCGCAGGAACTTACCTGCTGATGACCCCTACCTGGAAGGGTTCTCCCTCGGGTGGGGGCTAACAGTTTATGCAGGCCCCACCGGGGAAAGCGCTTCTCTCTGGTGGGGTTTTTCTTTTGCGCCTGCGCTGGATCATCAGACATGAACGTCATCACCGTGTCGCGCGAGTTTGGTGCTGGTGGAAGCGAGGTCGGGCGCCGGCTGGCGAAAACGCTTGGCTGGGAGTTGCTCGACCGCGAATTGCTGCATCAGGCTGCTGCCGTGGAGCATGTGCCCGATGCCGATCTGGAAGGTCTGGATGAGAAAGCGATCAGTATGGGGCTCTTCGCGTTTTTTAGTGGGCGATTTTCACAGTTTCGGCAACATGCAGGTGAGAATTTTTAGGCGGAGGTACTCCTCATCCCGGAATCCGTAAGACCGTCTTTGGATGGCACGGATTTTGTTGTTGATGCCCTCTACGAATCCCAGGGGCACCTTGTTCTCCTCGTGGCAATACGCCTCGATCCCGTCCCAGTGAGCCTCGACCATCTGGGCAAACTTTTGGAAAGGCTCCAGCCGTTGCCAACGGAGAGCGTCGCGCCATTGGTCGAAGAAACGCCGTGCCCACGTTGGGCTCTTGTAGTCCCAGAGTTGGTCAAACGATTCCCTGAGGAGGTAAGCCTTGTTCAACCGGCTGTTGCTCTTGAATAGCAGCTTCAGTGCCGTCCTCCCGTCGGCCGTGAGGTTCCCCCAGTGAGACAGTAGTGTATACCTCTGGCCTTTGATAAAGCGTCGATCCGCGTCCGACAAGCGTGCGTATTCGCGTTTGCGAACTTTGTCCATCGCTTCGCCCAAGTGCATGAGGACATGGAACTTGTCGTACAGAATCGTAGCCTGGGGAGCATTGCCCTTCTTGAGGGTGGAAGTGCGGAAAGCCTTCCACATGTCCATGACCGCCAAGCGGATTGTGCCGCATTTGTCCGGGCCGAGCCAGGTGAAGAATTCATCCATACTCTCCTCGGAGCGGTCCTTGCCCCCGAACCAAATGGGACGGCCACGCTCCAGATCGCTGACCACGATGCGGTAGTTGTGCCCCTTGGTAATGGCAATCTCATCGATGCCGATTACTTTGGGAGCAGGCGTCCCTGCCCGGCGCAGTTGTTCGCGCATGTATTGCTTGTCCAGCTCCTTGACGGCGTGCCAATCGAGGAACAGATCCTCGGCTACCTCCTTGATGGTGGTCTGGCGACAGCGCCGACCCACCAAGAAGGCGAACCGCTTGGTGTACAGAGGGTTGTCGGCGAGCCAGTCGAGCCGTTCGTTTTTCACGCCGCCACACTGGGAACACTGGACCCTGCGGAGTTGGAAAGCGAGGTAAACCCGTTTGTCGCCACAGGACAGGTCGCGTACGCGTCGTGGCCGCTTGTCGTAGTAACTGTGATAGGCCTGACCACAGATACCGCAAACCGTTTTTTTCGGCGGCGCTGCAAGGTGATAACCACCGCCTGGGGATCGCCAAACAGGCCGTGGATGTGCGCAAAAGGTACAAAGCCAGGGAACCGGTAAATGTCTTGGAGCTGCTTGAATTTTGCCATAGCATGAGCATGACAAGAATTCCCCCGGAAGGGAAGGAGAGTCTTTCCAGGAAATTACGAGGGTTCAACACCTTTCCGGGGCAAAAGTTACCCACTAAAAAACGCGAAGAGCCCAGTATGGCGGAGCGTTTTCGTCTGCACCCGCCGCACCAGCGCCTACCTTCACGGGCTGACAGAAGCGGTACGGCAAGCTGCGGGCCGAGGTAATGTGATTCTGGTCGGACGCGGCAGCCGCCAGTTGCTGGCGGATACGCCGGGCTGCCTTCATCTGCGGTTGGTCGCTCCGCGCGATTGGCGCGTGCAGCGCATGGCCCGGGAGGAAGGCCTCACCCCAGAGCAGGCACTGGCCCGCTGCCTTGAAGTGGATCGTACACGGGAGCGTTTTACTCGGTACTTCTTCGGGCAGACGGCGGTTGGGCCGGACCAGTACGACTTGGTGGTACACACGGGGCGGATGTCGTTTGACGAGGTTGTCCGCTGTGTGGTGGCACTCGTCCGCAATGAGTGGGCGACGGACGCCGGCACCGGCGCAAGCGGCCAACGAGTGTTGACCTTGGCGCGGGAACTGGGGGCCGGCGACACTGGCTTCCCGCCAACCCTGGCAGCCCGGCTAGGCTTGCGCGTCTATGATCGGGACTTGCTGGAGCAAGAGGCCATCCGGCTCGGCGTACCCGAGGACCAACTGGAAAAGATTGATGAGCAGCCCGCCGGGATTTTTCAGCGCTTCCGGCCAGGTAGTTTGCACCAGCGTTATTTCGAGACGCTGGGGCAGCTCATGAACGAACTGGCGGCTCGTGGCGACGTGCTCCTCGTGGGCCGGGGCGGCAGCCGGTTTCTCCGTGAGCATCCGCGAGCGTTCCACGTGCGGCTGGTCGCGCCGATGGCCGTCCGGCTGGAGCGCGTCATGGAACATCGCTGGCTGAGACAAGGACCGGCTCAGGAGCTTATTGCCGAGAGTGATACGCAGCGCCGCCAGTTCCATGAGAACTACTTCGGTACCGACTGGACCGATCCTTTGGAGTATCACGTGACCGTCAACAGCGGCAGGCTGGGACCGGCGGCGGTCGATCTGATTGCGTTCGCTGCCGAACAGCAGTGGCACCCTGTCACCATCGGGGGCAAACGCGATGGAGAGTAGCTGGGGAATCGCTGCTGTTTGGATGGGGCTGGCATTGCTGGCTAGCTTCCTCTCCATCCGTTACAAGCTCAGCATTGCGCTGGTCGAAATCCTCATCGGCATCGCAGCCGGCAACCTAGCTCTCGTCCTCAACCAGCATCAGGTCTTCGGATTCCACTGGGAGTTGAAGGGTAACGAATGGATCAACTTTTTGGCAGGTTTCGGCAGCATCTTGCTCACCTTCATGGCCGGAGCAGAGATTGAGCCGGCAGTGCTGCGCAAGCATTTCAAGGTGAGCATGACCATCGGCGTCGTCGCCTTTGCGGCCCCGTTCGCCGGTGCCACGCTCTATGCCCGGTACGTCGCCAGCGGCTGGGATTGGAACGCGGCATTTATCTGTGGCATTGCTCTGTCCACCACGTCGGTCGCAGTCGTCTACGCGGTCATGGTGGAGACCGGCCTCAATGAGACAGAACTCGGCAAGTTGATTCTGGCGGCCTGTTTCATTAACGACCTGGGGACGGTGCTGGCGCTGGGCGCTTGTTTCGCCAACTACGACTGGACTCTGTTGCTCTTTATGGTCGTGGTCGCCGTGGTGCTGTGGCTGGCGCCGCGCTTCGTTCGGTGGTTCTTTGTTCGTTTCTCGACTCACGTGAGCGAGCCGGGCGTCAAGATGGTTTTCTTCATCCTGTTTGGTCTGGGAGCTCTCGCCACGCTCTCGAAGAGTGAGGCCGTACTGCCGGCCTACATGATAGGTCTGGCCCTCGCCGGTGTGTTCGCTCAACAGCGGGATACCGTCCGCCGGTTGCGGACGACCGTGTTCGCCTTTCTGACCCCATTCTACTTCCTCAATGCTGGAATAAAAGTTTTGCTGCCGGCCCTGTGGGCTGGCCTGGGTTTGATCGCGGTCCTGCTCCTGGTCAAGCTGGTGACCAAGGCAATCGGCGTTTGGCCACTGACCAGGGCATTTCGCTTCGGCTACCGCAAGGGCGCCTACACGACGCTGCTGATGTCCACGGGCCTGACGTTTGGCACGATCAGCGCCCTGTTTGGCTTGACCCACGGCTACACCGATCCGGATGGCCAGTTTCACACGTACATTAACCAGGAGCAGTATTCGATCCTTGTGACCGTGGTGATCGGCAGCGCGGTCGTGCCGACGATGATTGCCCAGGCTTTCTTCAAGCCCGACATCGAACCGGCCGTGGCGAACGTGTCAGAGATCAGAGATCAGAAGTCAGAGGTCGGAAGTCAGAGGTCAGAGGTCAGAGGTCAGACGGGCATGCCGGCTTCTGATCTCTGACCTCTGACTTCTGATCTCTTGTAGAAGCGAGGACACCTATGTTTTCTAAAATTCTTGTGGCTATCGACGGCTCACCGGCCAGCGAAAAGGCCCTGACCGCGGCGGTTGATCTTGCCATCCAATACAAAGCGGACCTCACGGCCTTGAGTGTTGCCGAATTGCCCGAGGTCGTGGCAATGGTCGACGAAGTGGACGAGATCCGCCGAAGCACGGAAGCCTATTTCCGCAAGATCGGCGACGCGGCGGTGGCGTATGCCCGCAGCCGAGGCGTTACCCTTCGTTCGGTCGTGGTCAGAGGGCATGCTGCCAACGCCATCGTCCGCTACGTCCAGAGTGAGGGGATAAGCCTGATTGTGATCGGCGAGCACGGACACTCGCGCATCACCCGTTTCTTTCTGGGCAGCACCAGCGACCGGGTGAGCGAGCATAGCCCGTGCAGTGTGATGATTGTGAAGTGAACAAGACTACTTTTCATGAAAGGATGACGAACATGGCTCGAATAACTGAAATCCATGCCCAAGAAGTGCTGGACTCGCGAGGCAATCCCACGGTCGAGGTCGAGGTGTGGCTGGAAGATGGAAGCCAAGGCCGGGCAACCATACCCTCCGGTGCCTCGACGGGCAAGCGCGAAGCTCTTGAGTTGCGCGACGGCGATACGCGCCGTTACAGCGGCAAGGGAGTGCTCCGCGCCGTGGGTAACGTCGAACAAGAGCTGGCATCGCTGTTGCGTGGACGTGAGGCCAGCCAGCAGCGGGACATCGACAAGCTAATGATCGAGAAGGATGGGACGCCGAACAAGGGACGGCTGGGGGCGAATGCCATCCTCGCGGTGTCGCTGGCCGTGGCCAGGGCGGCGGCGGCCTCCACACATCTTCCCCTGTACCGCTATTTGGGCGGGGATGCTGCCGTGACAATACCTGTCCCCATGATGAACGTTCTCAACGGTGGCAAACATGCCGACAACAACGTGGATTTTCAAGAGTTCATGATCGTGCCACTCGGTGCCCCGTCCTTTCGGGAAGCGCTACGCTACGCAGTTGAGACCTTCCATGCCCTCAAGAAAGTCCTGGCCCAGAAAGGCTACAACACGGCTGTCGGAGACGAGGGTGGTTTCGCACCGAGTCTCAAGTCGAACGCGGAAGCCATTGAAGTCATCCTGACAGCCATCGACCGCGCCGGGTACAAGGCGGGTGGTCAGATTGCCTTGGCTCTCGATCCGGCAGCCAGCGAGTTCTTTGAGCAAGGGTCGTACGTCTTCACCAAGTCGGATAACTCGCGCAAGACTCCCGACCAGATGGTACGCCTGTATGAAGACTGGGTGAAGCAATATCCCATTGTTTCCATCGAGGACGGCTTGGCCGAGAATGACGAAGTTGGCTGGAAAGCCATTACCCAGGCTTTGGGAAAGAGGATTCAGCTTGTCGGCGACGATGTCTTCGTCACGAACCCGCAAATTTTCGCGGCCGGGATTGCTAATGGAGTGGCTAACTCGATCCTCATCAAACTGAATCAAATCGGCACCCTGACTGAAACTCTCGACGTGATCGATATGGCACGGCATGCCAACTACACAACGGTCATCAGTCACCGCTCTGGTGAAACGGAGGACACAAGTATTGCCGACCTAGCCGTGGCCACCAATGCCGGACAGATCAAGACTGGTTCGCTGTGCCGGACTGACCGAGTCGCCAAGTACAACCAGCTTCTGAGGATCGAACGGCAACTCGGCGTGCGCACGGTTTATCCCGGAAAGGCGGTGTTTGCACGCTGGATGCCACGATGAAATTGCTTATCCTGCGTGAAGAGGAAAGGGGACGCAGTCTGCGCCAAGCTCGGCACTGGGCAGCAGTTGGCAAGTGCGGAGCTTGGCAGCGTGCTTTAGATGAGCCTGATCGCCAACGCCTTCTTTCTGCCCCGTCACCTGCTGCCGAAAGTGCCGATGGCGGATGAAGAAATTCCGCAACTGGAGGCTTCCATCCCAGCTGCGGCAACAGGCCCTTCGGACGGACTCGAAGACGAGTAGGTTACTTCTTCACCGCTGCATGGCTGGGCCTGAGTTGTACGAGATCTTCGACCGCGAGGCCAAGGCCCTTGCCGAGCACCTCCGCCCCCGCCGAGTCTTCTTGAACATGGACGAAATCCGCATGGGCGGCACGTGCAAGGCCTGCGCAGGCAAAGACATGGCCCAGCTCCTGGGCCAGTGCATCACCCGGCAGTCCGACGAAGGCTTCAATGTCCTTGTCGCCTGCTACTACGACGCCGACAACCTCAACGATGTCAAGGCCTGGCTCACCGCCGCCAAGACCGTCCCGAAGGTGCAGGGTTTCATGTACACACCGTGGCAGAAGAAATACCAACTCCTGCCACCCTTCGGCGACCTGATCGGGCAGGAACGATAGACAGCACGGTGTTCATGCCCCAAGGCGTCCGGCAGATCAAAAGCTACCCGCCGCTCGCCTTATTACTGCTGGGCGGCCTGCTCAATCGTCAAAAGTTCCGCAGGTTTGCCCTGACAACCCGCTCTTATGGCACTTCCCTATTATTCCGTAACTGTGGAAACACCGATAAAGGCAGCAGGCGCTGCCGACCACCTTTTGTTGTGCTTTCAACAAACGAGCGGCAGCCAAGCGAATGACAATGGGTGAAGGCTGACTCAGGACATGAGGACGGGTGAGATAGATTCATCCTTCATCCTTACTGTGAGGAGGTTCCGATGCGACGTATTTGGTCTCTGGGAATGGTGGGAATTGCTCTGGCTCTGGGTGGATGCCAGGCGTTTTTTGACGATCAGAAAGGTCTGCTTGGAGCCCTTCCTTCCTATAGTGTGGAAGCACGCGGCGAGCGTCTGAGTTTATCTCCCCCTTGTGGCCCGGCTGGAGTCCAGCCTGCTCCTCTCCAGCCCGGCGAACGCGCCCCGGGCCAACCTGTTCCACCCGCGGCGGGCCAACCGGGTGCAGCGGGCGAGGCGTTCGCTCAGGCCCCACCGGCCGGAACCGAGGCTCCCAGCAGCTTCAACCCGAACATGTTCGGCGATCAGTTCGGAGGGAAGCCGGCTAGCGCCACGATCACTGTCCCACGTGTCTTTCAACAGAGAGGTTACTTTGATTATGAATACGGATACGGATACTCTGGCTACGTCGTAAGGCTATCTAATCTAAGCCCCTCGACTGCTAATTATAATTTTACTGGTCTATTTCCCCCTGTTCCCCCTGGGGAGGACCACGTTATTTTAACCACTAGTTCTACGAGCCTCACAACTCCACCTATCCCTCTTCAGTCGACTAACGATCTTGATCAAGCTGTACGGGCCAAATTTACAGGTTCCACATTCGTATCGGCCACAGCTACTGACCCCAACTATAACAACGAAGATCCTTCTTACCAGTTCACTGCCAATTATGCTCAAGCCCTGGTGTTGAACGTTCCGAGTCCGAGTGCTGGCGGCGTTGTCGGGAGGACGAAGATTGCCGATGACAACAATCCCATGCCGCGGGACCGGTTCATCTTCAACTTCGACTACTTCGACAATGTCCCGCTGACGGCTACGGGGGTCGATGTTCGCCGCTACTCCCTCGGCTTCGAGAAGACGTTTCTCGATCGGTTAACCTCCATCGAGGTCCGGCTGCCCTTCGCATCCACACTGAACAGCGACATTGTGGCCGACGGCATTACGAACACCCACATCGAGATCGGTGACGTTCATGTGACGCTCAAGGCCCTGCTATGGAGAGGCAAGACGTTTAACATTGCATCGGGTCTGGGAATCGGCCTGCCGACGGCCGACGACACGCGGGTGCGCCTGGCCGACGGTACCGACCTCGTTCGTATCAACAACCAGGCCGTCATCCTGACGCCGTTCGCTGCCGTCCTGTTCACGCCGAATGATCGCCTGTTTGCCCAGGCCTGGTACCAGGTAAGTTTCGATGCCAACGGCAACCCGGTCTTAACCAACCCTGACTTCACCGGCTTGACCGGCGCCGGCAAGCTGAACGATCAAACGCTGATGCAGTTCGACGCCCAGGTCGGCTACTGGCTGATTCAGCCTGATAGCCGTGGGCGCTGGCTCCGCGGTCTGGCGCCTTTCGTCGAACTTCATTACAACACGACGGTCACCAATGCGGACCTGATCCGCTCCGGCGACTTCTTGATCGGCGACTTTGCCGGGCGTACCGATGAGCTGAACTTGGCGACCGGCGTCATCGCCCAGCTCGGTGACAATCTCCTCCTGAGCGCCGGCGTGGTGGTACCGTTGCACGGTGGGGATGATCGGACTTTCGATTACCAGGTCGGAATCCGGCTCAACTACTACTTCGGCCCGACGGCGCGTGCTCGGGAACGTGGGATGGGAGTTTCCAGTTTCTGATTGCAGGGGCTGGCAGGACCGGCCTCGCTCCTGTAGATTCACTACAAGCGTTCGCACCCTGAACCGGAAGAACCAACCAAAGAGAGAGCAACATGAGAACCACGATCAGCAAGGCCCTTTTAGCAGTAGCAAACGCAGAAACCCGGTTTCTCAAAGAAACCGGGTTTCTGGTATGGGTATTCCTGCTGGCGGCCGGCGCAGCGGCAGCGGAACCCGTGCATCCCGTCAAAGTGAGCGACAACGGCAGGTACTTTGTCGACCAGAAGGGCAACCCCGTATTCTGGATGGGCACGACCCAATGGGAACTCTTCAGCGGGTATAGCCAGGAGGATGCGCGGACGATTCTTGAGAAGACCAAGAGCAAGGGCTTTGCCTTTGCCCAGGTCATGCTCATGGGCGTTGGCGACGGCACCAAGGCGAATAGCCACGGTGACAAGCCCTGGATCGACAACAATCCGCTCACGCCCAACGAGGCTTATTTCAAGAACGTCGATGCCATCGTCCAGATCGCCCGCGAAAACAACGTGGCCATTTCCATGACGGTGTTCCACCAACGTTACCGCAAATACATCACGGTCGCCAACGCCCGCGCCTGGGCGAAATGGATCGCCGGGCGCGTACAAGGACGTGCCCACCATCGTTTGGTCGATGACGCCCGAAGCCAAAGAGGAGTTTGTGCCTATCCTGCGGGAATTGGCGGCGGGCCTGCGCGAAGGGGACGGCGGCAGCCATCTGATTACCTTCAAGCCCGATCCCGCGCCTTTCACTTCCAGTTTCATCCACAAGGAGAAGTGGCTCGATTTCAACTCGATGCAGACCTGGAACGGGGTCGATCTCATCTATCCCATGGTGACCAAGGATTACAATCTCCAACCCGTGAAGCCGGTCCTGATGGCGGAAGGCGCCTATGAACACGGCTCGGAATACGGGTTCGAGGTCACGCCGCTGTGGATTCGCCGGCAGGCCTATTACTCCTACCTGGCCGGCGCCCATCATACCTACGGGCACAACGACAGTTGGCGGATACTGCCGACCTGGAAACAGGCGCTCGATGCGCCCGGCGCCACGCAATTGGGCCTCCTGAAGAAGACCTTTCAGGACCGCAAAGAATGGTGGCTTCTGGTTCCCGACCAGACCGTTTTTGCCAGCGGCGGCAACACCAAAGGCAAAGTGCTGAACCTGGCCGCTCGCCACAAGGACGGCCAATGGATCATGGCGTACCTGGGCGACAAGGCTTCGTTCTCCATCCACATGAACAAGATCACCGCCGGCAAGAAGGTCCAGGCATTCTGGATTGATCCGAAAACCGGCAAATCGACGGCCATCGGCAGCTTTGAAAACACAGGTGAGAAATCGTTTTCGACACCCGACGGCTGGGAAGATGCCCTGTTGATCTTGGAAGCCGAGGGCGAGGGCGCAGCCGGTGATCAATCGTCTCTGCCCTATCCCCGGTTGGTCACCGCCGAAACAAGGGCAGATGCGCAAGCCCTTGCCGCCCTGGAGAAGCCCGGCAAGGTTTTCTTCCAGGATGATTTCGAGTCGCCCGATTCGCTGAAGAAGTATTTCGAGGTCCGCGGCCTGAAGGAAGGGAGTGCCAAGCTCGTGACCGACGCCAAGCTGGCTCATTCAGGCAAGGGCGCGATCCAGTTCACCGCGGTGGCCCGCGACGGCCGCGAGTCGGGAGCCGGCGCCAGCGGCTGGTTCGGTCCGGAAGGCCATGATCGGGTCTACTTCCGCCGCTACATCAAGTTCGCTGAGGACTACGACCAGGGCAACCTGAACCATGTAGGCGGCGGCCTGGCTGCCGTGGCGGGCGCCGACCGTTATCGCGCGATGGGCTCGGCCGGCATCCGTCCCAGCGGCGACGACCATTTCAACAGCGCCTTCGAGCCGTGGTGCGACTGGAGACACCTCCCCGCCCCAGGCTACATGTTCCTCTACACCTACTGGATGGACATGAAGCAGGACAAGGACGGCCACTACTGGGGCAACATGCTTGGGCCGGACGAAAAGGACCGGATCGTCTTGCGCCGTGACCAATGGTACTGCCTGGAGCACATGATCCAGGCAAACGACGTAGGTCAGGCCAACGGCGAGTTGGCCGCCTGGATCGACGGCAAACTCTACATCCACTACAAGGGCTTCCGCTGGCGGAGCAGCGCCGACGTGAAACTGAAGCGGTTCGACATCGGCGTTTACATCCACGAGGCGAAGAAGGACAACACGGTGTGGTATGACGACGTGATGCTCTCGACCGGCTACATTGGCCCGGATAAGGCAAAGTGACAAGGAAAGTCGAAAAATAAACTGACACCACTTCCCATTTTCGACTATTCTATAACGTGAATGGACTGAATAGAGGCGCGCCAATCAAGGCCAGCAATCTTTCAAGGAGCTTTCCATGCCTTCTCCGTTTCCTGGGATGGATCCTTACATTGAGAGAGCTGAGATCTGGCCCGATTTGCATGATCGCCAAGAAGTTTATGCGGTTCTTCTTCGATGCCGCCTGCCTTGTGTTGCTGTCCCTCTCGCCGAGAATGACCGCGACGTGCCACTCGATCTTCAGGCCGTGTTCACACGCTGCTGGGAAGAAGGTCCTTACCCGGAACTGCTCCGCTACGACGGTCCGCCACCCGGTCCCCTGGCTGCTGATGAAGTGAGCTGGTGCGAAGAACTGTTACATGCCGCCGGCTTACGGCCGTCAGCATAGCGACGGTTGATGCACAGGTTCATGCCGGAACCATGACGGCAAGCTCAACATCCACTACAAGGGCTTCCGCTGGCGGAGCAGCGCCAACGTGAAACTGAAGCGGTTCGACATCGGCGTCTACGTCCACGAAGCGAAGAAAGACAACACCGTGTGGTACGACGACGTGATCCTCTCGACCGGCTACATTGGCCCAGATAAGGCAAAGTGACAAGAAAACAGGCATGTAAACGGCACTGCTCCGTCCCCATTGACCCCGTGGGTTTGCAGAGTTCTTTGGGGGCCAGCGTCTGTAGAAACGAACTCAACGTACCACACGGGGCAAGCCCGTGGGATTGCAGATGCCACGGGCTTGCCCCGTGGTTATTCACGTTGGCATCTACGCCTCCTCACTACCACCTCCCGATGCCACGGGCTTGCCCCGTGGTACGTCACGTTGGCCTCTACACCGCCCCACCACCTCCCGATGCCACGGGCTTGCCCCGTGGTTATTCACGTTGGTTTCTACTCCGCCCCGCCCGCCTCCCAGTTCCGAAGATATGCCTGAATCTGCGGCGACGCCAAATCTCCGAAGCCGCCAATATACGCGCTCGGCTGCCACAGTCTTTCCACTCGTGCCCGAACTACCTCCTCTGGAACCCTCTCGAACAAAGCCCTCTGCCCACTATTCATCAACTCCGTTGCCAGCAGTGCCGGCGCCACTCCCGGATGTGTTCGCACAGCCACATGAACATGATCCGGAACGAACGACACCTTAAGAAGCACAAACCGCGATGGGCCTTGCAATGCCAGCCAGGCCCGCGTCACCGCCTCTCCTTCCGCCGCAGCGAATACTCCATGACGTTTCTACGTCGTCAGCACCAGATGAAACTGTAGCCGAGTAAACGCATGTTTCGCTTCCACCCTCGATTCCAGTTCTCCGCTGGGCGTGTACTCCCGCACAAAAACCGGCGGCAACACCCGATCCGCATAGCCATGATGTTCGCTCTGCTGGTCCAAGTACTTCTCCACCTCTTCGCGCGTGCTCTTGCCGGAAGTGCAGGCGAAATAGCCTTTGCTGAGCAGGTTGGCTGCTTGCTCCCGATGCAGTGCCTCGCGCAGCCAGCGACTGACCCGACCCTTTAACTTGCTGGCACAGGTCGCAATCGATTCTTCGGGTTTCAGACTGGCAAGCACGCGAAGGTCCGTCGGGCCACTTTTGCATTCGAGAATGTGAATGCCGTAGGGTTCTACAAGTTCGGTAAGCCCGGCCTGGTCCAGACGAGCAAGCGGCTGGAAGGGTTGCAGGCGATAAGTAGACCAGCGCAGGTAGACGTGATAACAGTAGGCGAAGTGGAGTTCAGCGACTTGATAGCCCTGGATGAACATAGCAGCGCTTATCCGGGATACTGTGGAGGATTGCAGCGGGCACGGGCATTCTATTGTGATGACGGCTGTTGGCTGCTGGGACTCCGTAGAAACGAACCTAACGTACCACGGGGCAAGCCCGTGGGATTCGGGTCTTCTGCGGGCTTGCTGCTGTAGCAAGTTACCTAACGTACCACGGGGCAAGCCCGTGGGATTCCAGACTGTTGATGCCACGGGCTTGTCCCGTGGTCCCTCACGCTGGCTTCTACAGCCGGTGCCGGTGATGCATGAGCAAAAGGATCTCGCCCTGCTCGCTGAATTGGGACCCGCCTGGAATAAGTGGGACGGTCGCGGGAAAGGCCAACTTATGCAAAATCACTTGTCCTTCCTGCCCGCTCTGGACGTGCCCCAGAGCGGGAATTGCGGCGAATAGATGACTTGGCCACAAGCGTGTATATGTGCATTGCACATGTCAAGAAAAAAATGCCGAGGTTGCTTGACAGAGTTGGTGGGCAATGCTTGAATGATTGCGAACTGAATGCCAACATCCGGTGTTCGGCCAAAGCTTGACATTACGACACGAAGGCCAAATGCCGGCCGTAGTTGCGCAGGAGGATCGACCATGCACTTGGTGGACCCCGTGAAGATTTATGCCGCCGCATCGAACATCGAATCGCAAATGATCTGTCGATTGCTGCAAGAGCAGGGCGTCGAGGCGTTCGCCGGCGAGGACGTTTCCCCCGCTGGTATCTGGATCGGCGGAACCATCCCTGGAGTGTTCGACGCTGGCGTCTTTGTCAGCCGCGCCGACGCGGAAAGGGCGGTTGAGATCATTCGTCAGCATGAGCGGTTGGAGGCCGATCGTTCTTCCGGACAAGGTACGGAAATAGAGGCTTCCTGCGAGGAATGTGGCAAGTCGGCAACCTTTCCCGCAACCCAGAGCGGAACTGTGCAGAATTGCCCGCACTGTGCTGCCTTGCTCGATGTCGGCGAAGTAGACCTTCCGGGCGGATTGGAGATGGGGAGCGAGGACGAGGAAGACGGCAGGCGACTTCGCGAGTAGACGATTTTTTGGTCGGATCGATCAAGGGGGCAAACTGACAGGGATGACCGCACGCAAGGGCCCCCAGCGGAGAAGCAGCGCGGCCGAACTAGGTGCTGCAGTAGACCGGCCACGCGGACTCGGCGATTCGAGGCATAACGTCAAGCCCGCGTGAGCCGGCTGCTGAGCTGCGACGTTCGGATAAGAACGCCACCAATTCTGTGACCGGAGGATCCCAAGATATTCTTTTTTTTCAACATGGTCGATAACCAATGCACCATTCCTTGCGGGTTCGCCGATCCGCCTCCCAGGCAGCGCGCTCTTCCTCGGTGAAGATCAGCGGTTGGAGCGAGTCGTACCACTTGAGCCAGACCGCGATGCCTTCGGGACTGTTGTCCCAGCTTCTCCTAATCACAATGGAGCTACCCGTACTGGACCTGGACGGCCTCGGCCATAGAATATAGGGCATCGTTCTTCCCCCTTCGCCCTCGACGGTCCATCGAAAGGAGCGTTTCCCATGTCTTGTACAGGACGTCCCCTCCTGCTGGCCTGTTCCGTTCTGGCGATTTTTCTCGCTCCTTGCCGCGCCAATCACGCTGCGGAGACCGACCTTTATCTCGCGCAAGATGTCGGGACGCTCCAGGAAGCCAAGGTGGCGACCGCCGGGCCGGCATTGCTGGAGTTCTTTCGCCAGCGCACGCTCTCGGACGAGGTCCGCTCCCGCCTGGCAGCTACCATGCGGCTCCTGGGCGACGACTCTTTCGCGGTGAGGGAAAAGGCTACCCGCGACATGATCGCGGCCGGCCGGAACGCGCTGCCTTTGCTCCAGGCAGCCGTCAATGACCCGGATGCCGAACTCGCTCAGCGTGCCCGGCAATGCTTGCGGGAGATCGACCCAGGCCCCGAAACAACGCTGATCCTGGCCGCCGTTCGCGTTCTGGCGGAGCGCCGGCCGGCCGGCACGGTCGAAGTGCTGCTGGCCTATCTGCCCTTTGCCGGCGACTGCGTGATCGAGGAAACGGTCCTGAACGCGCTGACCACCTTGGGAGTGCGTGACGACAAGGCGGCCGCCGCACTGGCCGCGGGCCTCACCGACAAGGAACCCGTTCGCCGCCTGGCAGCCGCGGCGGTCCTCGGCAGAGCAGCGCCTGAACAGCGTAACGCCGTCCGGTGCTTGCTGACCGATCCCGAGCCGCGGGTGCGTTTCCAGGCGATGGCGGCGCTCGTGCAAAGCGGCGACAAGTCCGCGGTGCCACGCCTCATCGCTTCCCTGAGCGAAGGGCCGATGGAGTTTGCCGTACCGGCGGAAGACCTGTTGTTTCAAATCGCCGGCGAAGCCAGTTCCCTCCTCGGACTCCAAGACGACACGCCCGCGAGTCGTCGCCAAAGCCGGACGGCCTGGGAAGGATGGTGGCAAGCGAACGAGGCGAAGGTGGATCTGGCGAAGCTCAAGCTGGACGAGACGCCGCTGGGCATCACTCTGGTCAGCGAAGTGGGCGGAGATCAAAATGGATTGGGCCGGGTCTGCGCGTATGGAATGGACGGCAAGCCGCGCTGGGCGATCAAGGAGGTCGATCAGCCGAGCGACGTGCAGTTCCTGCCGGGTGGACGCGTGCTGATCGCCGAAGTAGGCGCCAGACGGATAGCCGAACGCGATCTGAAGGGCAAAGTCTACTGGGAAAGCAAAGTGGACAACATTCCGATCGACTGTCAAAGATTGCCGAACGGCAACACCTTCGTTGCGACGGTGCTCGAGCTGCGTGAAGTCACTCCGGCCGGCAAGACCGTTTTTTCTCACGCCCTGACGGATGAGGTTTGCGACGCCCGCAGTTTGCCCAACGGCCACTACATCTGCTACGCCTCCAAGAAAGCCACCATCCTGGAACTCGACTCCGCGGGCAAAGAAGTGCGAACCATTCCGCTCGGCGCCGCATCAACATCGGGCAGTATCGATCTCTTAGCGAACGGTCATTTTCTGCTCGCGCAATCCTCTCTCAACAAGGTGGTGGAAATAGACGCGGCCGGAAAGGAATGTTGGAAGTGCGACGCCCCTCACCCCTCCTGCGCCATCCGTCTCCGGAACGGCCACACCCTCGTCGCCTGCTTCCGCGACTGTGCCGCGATCGAGTACGACCACAACGGCAAAGAAGTGCGGAAGCAAACCACGCCGGGGTTTCCCATCAGCGCACGTCGCTATTGAGGTTCATGCGGGGGAAGCGTACCTTCCCATCCTCACCTTTCGTCCCCCGCTTGCAGTGTCATCTGTACTTTCAGTAACTGCCCTTCGCGGCGGACCGAGACGGTCACCGTGTTGCCTGCTTGATGTTGTACCAGGGCTGCGTGGAGGTCGCGCACCGACTTGATCGGCTTGTTGTCGATGGCGACGATCACGTCGCCGATGACGATGTTGTCATCGGCATCGATCCCGGTGGGCTGCAATCCAGCCCGAGCGGCGGGACTGTTCGGCACGACCTGGCGAATCAGGACACCTTCCGCCACGCCGAGCCTGCGAGTGATCTGGTCTTCGAGGGGGACCATGCCGATGGTGGGCGGCACCACTTTGCCTGGGCGGTTCCCCGATTGCTCCATGCGGCGAATCAGTTCGGGCACGATACGCTTGACCTCGTCCACGGGGATGGCGAAACCGACGCCGGCAAATGTGCCCGACGGACTGAGGATGGCCGTGTTGACGCCGATCAGCCGGCCGGAGCTGTCGAGCAAGGGGCCGCCGGAGTTGCCGGGATTGAGGGCGGCGGTCGTCTGAATGACGCCGCGGATCGGTTGGCCGGTGACGGACTCTATCTCCCGGTTCAACGCGCTGACAATGCCAGTGGAATAGCTCTTCTCGAGGATGCCGAAAGGGTCGCCAATGGCGAAGGTCTTTTGCCCCACCTGGAGATCGCTCGACGTGCCGACGGGTATCGGCTGGAGCGCGTCGCCGGGGGCGGATGCGCAGCACGGCCAGGTCCTTGTCGGGATAGGCCCAGATGTCGCGGGTCTCATAAGTGGTCCTATGGTTGCCGTCGGTAAGAATGACCTGGGCGGCGGTGGCATCCTGGACGACGTGATAATTGGTGACGATGTGGCCGCCCTTGTCCCAGACGAAGCCGGAACCGCTGCCTCGGGGGACCCGTTGGACGTTGAGGCTGAACGGGTCGCGTTGCACTGCCAGGTTGGTAATGTGGACGACGGAGGGGGCGGCGGCCTTGTACAGATCGATGGTCGCCTGCTCGTCTTCGGCGAGTTTCCCGGCTGGGGTGATTTCCCTGGGCCTGGCGTATGAGGTTCGGTCGAAGTAGCCTGCGTACCAGAGCCAGATGAAGATCGGCACGGCCACCATGATAATGAGGAGCAGCACCGCGAGCACGATCAGCGGCCAGCGTGAGGGAGCCGGGCGCGGAGGGAGATATCTTTGGCCGGGATCAAAGAATGACATGGTAGTGTCCTTTCTGCGAGCCGCCGGGTTTATCCCGGCGGGCCAGACGGCGGGGATCAACCCCGCCGCTCGCCTAACCCCGCCGCTCGCCTGGGGCTTACTTTGCCTGGAACGTCAATTCGCCGCGCTGGGCATCGTAATCGACGCGAATGGTCTGCCCGTCGCGGACCTCGCCTTTGATGAATAGCCGGGCGAGGGCGGTTTCGACTTCCTTCTGCAAGACGCGTTTCAAGGGTCGCGCACCGTAGGATGGATCGTAGCCGGTGCGGACGATGTGGTCCTTGGCGGCGTCGGTCAGCTCCAGTTGCATGTGGCGGTCTTCCAGCCGGCGGCGCAGGTTGCCGAGCTGAATGTCCATGATCTGCTTCAGGTGCTCTTCGTTCAGGGCGTGGAAGACGACGATCTCATCCACGCGGTTGAGGAACTCGGGACGGAAGTGGCGGCGCAGCTCGTCGAGCACGGTTTCCTTCATGCGATCATAGTTGACACTGTCGAAGGCGCCGCGATATTCCAAGATACGCGGGCTGCCGATGTTCGAGGTCATGATAACGATGGTGTTCTTGAAATCGACCGTGCGGCCCTGGCCGTCGGTCAACCGGCCGTCGTCGAGAAGTTGCAGGAGGACGTTGAAAACGTCGTGATGGGCCTTCTCGATCTCATCGAAGAGAATCACGCAGTAAGGCCGGCGGCGGACCGATTCGGTGAGCTGGCCGCCTTCCTCGTAGCCGACGTAGCCGGGCGGGGCGCCGAGCAGGCGGGCGACGGTGTGCTTCTCCTGATATTCCGACATGTCGATGCGGATCATGGCCCGTTCGTCGTCGAAAAGGAACTCGGCCAGGGCCCGCGCCAGCTCGGTCTTACCCACGCCGGTCGGTCCCAGAAAGATAAAGGAGCCGATGGGCCGATTCGGGTCCTTCAGGCCGGAGCGGGCGCGGATGACGGCCTCGGACACAGCCGTCACGGCTTCGTCCTGGCCGATGACCCGCTTGTGCAACTCTTCTTCCAGATGGACGAGCTTTTGCATCTCGCCTTCGAGCAGCTTCGAGACGGGGATGTGGGTCCATCGGCTGACGACCTCGGCGATGTCTTCCTCGTCCACCTCTTGCTTGACCAGGCGGCGTTTCCGCTCCACCTCCGGGGCCAGCTCGAGCACTTTCAGCTCGCGTTCCAGGGACGGCAGTTTGCCGTGCTTGATTTCGGCGGCGCGATTGTAGTCGCCTTCGCGCTGGCGCTGTTCTAGCTCGGCGGTCAAGCGGTCGATCTCCTCGCGCACCTGGCCGAGCCGGTCGGCTCCTTTCTTCTCTTCCTCCCATTGAGCGTTGAGGGTTTTCTGTTGCTCCTGGAGGTCGGCCAGCTCCTTTTCGACTTTGCCCAGGCGATCCTTGGATGCCGCATCCTTCTCCTTCTTCAACGCCTCGCGTTCAATTTGTAATTGCATGATACGGCGGTCGATCTCGTCCAGCTCACTCGGCTTGGAATCGATCTCGGTGCGCAGCTTGGCCGCCGCCTCATCAACGAGGTCGATGGCCTTGTCAGGCAGGAAGCGGTCGGAGATGTAGCGGTTGGACAGCACGGCAGCAGCCACCAGAGCGGCATCCTTGATCGTCACCTTGTGATGCGTTTCGTAGCGAGCACGCAAACCGCGCAGGATCGAGATGGTGTCCTCGACCGTGGGCTGATCGACCAGCACGGGCTGGAAACGGCGTTCCAGTGCCGCATCCTTTTCGATGTGCTTGCGGTACTCGTCGAGCGTTGTCGCGCCGATGCAGTGCAGCTCGCCGCGGGCGAGCATCGGCTTGAGCAGGTTGCCGGCGTCCATGGCGCCCTCGGCCTTGCCGGCGCCGACGACGGTGTGCAATTCGTCGATGAACAGGATGATCTCGCCTTGTGATTCCTGCACCTCCTTGAGCACGGCTTTGAGACGTTCCTCGAACTCGCCGCGGAACTTGGCGCCGGCGATGAGCGCACCCATGTCGAGAGCGATGATCTTCTTGTTCTTGAGCCCCTCCGGCACGTCGCCACGCATAATGCGCTGGGCCAGCCCTTCGACGATGGCGGTCTTGCCGACGCCCGGCTCGCCGATCAGCACGGGGTTGTTCTTGGTGCGGCGGGACAGGACCTGGATGACGCGGCGAATCTCTTCATCCCGGCCAATCACCGGATCGAGTTTGCCCAGAGTTGCCAGCTTGGTGAGATCACGGCCATAGCGTTCGAGGGCCTGGTAGGTTCCCTCCGGATTGGGCGAGCTGACACGCTGGTGGCCGCGCACTTCTTGCATGGCCGACATCAGACGCTGGCGGGTGATGCCGAGCTCCTTGAAGAGCCGGCCGGTCGCGCCGGTGTCGTCGGTCATGGCGAGGAGCAGATGTTCAATGGAGACATAGTCGTCCTTGAGGCGTTTGGCTTCCTCCTCCGCCTGGGCGAGCACGCGATTGAGCCGGCCGGCGACGTAGACGTTGTCCGCTTCGCCGCCCGATCCCGTCACGCGCGGCAAGCGCGCGAGTTCCTGTTCGAGGCGACGCTGCAAACCGTTGACATCGACCTCCGCCTTGCGCAAGATGGCCACGGCCAGACCAGGCTCCTGTTCGAGTAGTGACACGAGCAGATGTTCAACGTCTATCTGCTGGTGCCCGGCGCGAGCCGCCCGCCGCTGGGCGGCTTGCAGGGCTTCCTGTGATTTCTCGGTGAAGCGGTTGATGTCCATGAGCATGCTCCTGCGTTGGGGGTTCTTTGTCGTTATCGTAGCAAATTATGGGCCAACGTGCGGGTGGCTCCAGCAACTCCGACGGCGGTTGCCGCGACAATATTTTTTGAAAAAAACGCAAATTTGCGCGGCCACATTTGTCCACCAAAACGGCCATTCTGTGGCGAGCCTGTTTGCCGTATGTCTCTGTGATTAAAGCACTTACGGAATATAGGCCGTGTCCGGAGGTATTAAACCCTGACACGATAGCTTTTGTCGCTTAATTTTGACTTTTGGGCGTTCACATGGTATAGTTGTAATTGCACTTTTTGGGACCGGCGGCGGGTGACTGACTGCCCACGGCCTCGCACCATCCGCATCGCGAAACGCCCTTGACATCTGTTCACATATCAATAGATTTAGATGAAACGGCTCTCTGGCTGATTCGTGCGTCCGGAGGACGGAGGGCTTCACGTTGGAATCTGCATACTACGCTCATTCTGCATTGGAGGACATCGGTTGTGGAAAATGAAAGACCGGGCGGAGCAGTGGTTTCCGTCGAGCAGAGATGCGGTCACAAATTGTGACCGCATCGAAGCGAGACATTGGGTATGAGCCTTACGCCTTCAGCGAACAAGGAGTCGCAATGCTTTTGTGGGTGAGGAGGCCTGCTTGCTGGACGGGATGACTCGATGGCGAAGAAACAGGATATTCTGGTGATCGAGCAGATCGAACCGATGATTCTGCTAGTTCGTGGGCAGCGGGTCATGCTGGATGCCGATCTTGCAGTGATTTACGAAACATCCACCAAGGCCCTGAACCAGGCCGTGAAGCGCAATCGAGATCGGTTCCCCTCGGATTTCATGTTCCAGCTGACGGCCGCTGAGAAGCAAGAGGTGGTCACAAATTGTGACCACCTCGCGCGGCTCAGGTTTTCGCCTGTCTTGCCGAATGCCTTCACGGAGCACGGAGCGATCATGGCGGCCAACGTGCTCAATTCATCGCGGGCGATAGAGATGAGTGTTTTTGTGATGCGGACATTTATCAAGCTACGCGAACGGTTGGCGACACACAAGGAGCTGGGCCACAAGCTCGCTGAACTGGAGGCACAGGGTCGCCGGGCACGACGACGCTATTCGGTAACTGGTGACGGCTATCCGTCAACTGATGGCGCCGCCTGAAGAGAAGGTGAAACGTCGGATTGGGTTCGGGCGGGAGCGGGAACAGGATGGATGAGACGGGATGTCGGTGCGGCTGATGGTTTGGAAAGGTGACTGGCACATGTGTATGGTTTGTCGTTTGTGTCGCGTGGGTTGGTCGGTGCGGCTGATGGTTTGGAAAGGTGACTGGCACTGGCTGTGTAGAAAGGTGGCCGGCTACCGGCTGCACCAAGGCAGCCTCTTGACTGTTAGTGGTCATCTGAAACTGAGCCATTATCGCCACCTCAGTAGAGCCACCGGGCGCTGAGAGGTGAACATTTTTTTCGCCGCAAACACCCTCAGCCAAAAGTGAAGGGTGTTTGCGGCGAAAAAAATGTTAGGTGGGGGGTGGCTGATTTTGGTGAACAAAGTGGCTCAGGTTTTCGTGGCGATTGACACTTGACATTGCACTTTGGAATCAGGACAATTCGTTGGGTCCAATTGACGAGTATTATTGGCGTCAGAGAGTGAGGATTGGTTATCAATGGCTGCAAGACGCCCCAAGAAGCACGATGATGAATGGCAACAGTTTGTCGAGAATGTGCGAAAAAGCGATCTGACGCGCATAGCAACATCTCTCGGAATCGAGGTTCAACGAACGGGCGAAGGCAAAGGCAAGGCTCTTTGCCCTTTTCATGATGACCACCATCCATCACTACATTTCTTTGTGAGCAATCAAGACGGCGCACACCTTTTCAAGTGCCATGTTTGTGGCAACGGTGGGGACGCTTTTGAGTTCGTGAAACTACTTCGAGGTTGTGACTTCATCACCGCCGCAAAAGAAATTGGTGACTTGCTTTCTATTCCTTTGCCCGGTCGAGGAAGAAGACGATTTCCCACATCTTCTGCCACGGGCGATGGCCTCCTTGCAGCTCTAGAGATCTACTCGAAGCAAACAGAGAAAGAGAAACAGCGCCTCGAACAATGGGCCAGGGACCGTGGCTTCGAGCAGAGAACCCTCGATCAGTTTGACGTTGTTTGTGCTGAGGGAAGCAAATTGGTGCAAAGGACGGTCTCAGATCGGATTCTTCGTGAGCGCCTTTCTTGTCGATGGGATAATTACACCTCGGCGAGCAACGAGTTCCGCCAGCAGACAAGTTGCCATGTTCACGGAGGAGACTTTCGCGATCCGTTCCGAAAGGAACGGATCATCTTTCCAATTCGAGATGCTACCGGAAAGGTGATGGCATTCGCTGGTCGGTCGCTTTCAGAGGATGATCAGCCTAAGTACCTCTTTACTCGCGGTTTTCGAAAACGCGATGCGCTGTACGGGATCGACCAGATCTTCAAGGCACTGAACCAAACGGTCGAATCGCAAAGTACGCCAGATCGTGAGCAGTTGCATCTTTTCCTTGTCGAGGGCCTTACCAACGTCTTGCGCCTAGGCAGTCTTGAAATGCCGGCGGTCGGTATTCTCGGTGCCGATATGTCTGAGGGGCAATTCAAGCAGATAGACAAGCTCGCCTCCACGCTCGCGGATCGAGATCGGCAACTCTGCCTGCATCTATTTCTCGACACTGACTCGCCCGGCCGGGCTGCGACTCTTCGCCTGATTCCCAGATTAGCAGCACATGCGATTGACCACCTCTATCAACTCAACATCATCAATCCCCCCAGTGACGTCGCACGCACATATGATCCCGATGAACTTCTTCGCGACACCATGGTGAGTGAAGCCAAGAGCCGTTTGGCAGGTTGGGCTGTTTCCATTGCACGTTATTTGATTGCCAAGGAACTGAGTTGCGCCAACGCTGCTGTGCCTGAACACTGGAGCAGGGCGTCACGATCACGTCGGTTGCTTGCCATTCGCCGAGTTCGGGACCGTCTCGACCCCTCGATTGGCTTGGGAGATATCACCCTCCTTTTTGAAACTTCGATTGGTGCCGCATCAGACGGCGAGCATGAGTGGGCCAAACGTCTTTTACTGGCGCTAGCTCCTTCCCATGAGGACATTGCCAAACCACCCGTTGAAGCCCGTGAGGTACCGGCTGCGATTCTGTTTCGTGCGATGGAAATGGCGCGGGCAAGCACTCAGCGGCGAGAGGTTCCCATCGATGATGGATCATGGGAACGCATCTTTCGCGCCTACGACATTTCCGCGGAGTTCCTGAAAGAACGACTCTCGCTTTGGGGGACAGGTGGTGATGGAAGTCGTATTGAGGGCAACCATTGGCAGCAAGGCTCTACTGGTTTTTTGGAGCCCTTGTTGGCCGTCCGCATTCCGAAAAAAGATGGCGACACGCGTTTGAAAGCAATGCCATGCGCTGAAGACCTTGCACTACAGCAGTACCTGCTCAACGAATTACTGTGTGAGCGACCAGAAATTCCCGGGTCGGTGGCAGATTGCATCCCAGCCGTACGTTACTCTTCGCAGAAAGGCACATGGACCACGGGCGTTCACTCCATTGGAGCACCTGCCGGCTCCCACGGCGAGGACCAGAGCGGCCCATCACCCATCTGGAGTTTCGCCTACCAAGTTGACATGGATGTCGTGAATGGCCACACCCGTGACGTTGCAGATGGGCTTTTCCGCCACTATTTCGATTGCTGGAATGATTTCACCATCGCCGTTGATCGGCGTCTTGCGCAACTTGGCGACGAGATCGGCCAAGTCCATGTGGGCAGACTCGACATTCGAAAGTTCTATGACCGGCTCCCTAGGTCAGCTGTACATCGAGTCCTCTTCCCCGCCGTTCAGAAATGCCTGGAAACCTTCATCAACTGTGGGCTGACGATGTTCGAACTTGCTCCTGCCCTGCGCGAACCCGAACAGGACAAGGTTACACCAGAGATCCGTGCAAAAACAATCGTTGATACTCTGTGCGAACTTAGCTTCCACTACCCTTATCACTGTCCGTCAACCGGACGTCCGTCGTATTCCGACCGGGTTGATCGCGGTATCCCTCAAGGTCCGGATCTTTCGGCCTATTTGGCCACTATCGCACTCTTTCCACTCGATTCCGAACTCGGCTTACTTGCTCATTCTGACCGCGCATTTGTTTCATACTCGCGTTATGTGGATGACATCGTAATCATCTCTCGTACTCACGAGGGGCTGCAGCAACTTCGCCGAAGAATTGAATTTGAACTGCGGCAAATCGGCCTTGAGTTAAATCCCAAGGCAGAACCGCTGCCCGCGATGACTCCGAGTGAAGTTCGGGCTTGGCTGCGGGACGAACGTGGTGGCCTCATCGTATCTGGTCTTCCCGAGGCCGTGATCCTGCATGACCCGTTTCCCAGTTTGGCAGACGACCATGGCGTGGACCGGCGTGAGGCATTGCGCCGCCTGGCCGACCCAGATTTGTATCGCCCCTCGAATACTGGGCGGTTGGAAGTTGTCAGGAGTGTCTTTTTATGTCCCCACCTTCGATACAATGATGAGTCCCGGGCCATCGCCCTATTATGGCAGGAAACGGTATGCAAGCTTTGCACTCCTGGCTCGGCCGAGCCGTCCACGGCGTCACCTTGCGATCTCGTGGATGTTTTTCTGGGCTATGTCCACAGTTGTGCATCTGTGCTGGATTTTACTCCGACCCGTTGGTTACAGCTGGCGCTGGCTGGCCTTGACAAGTACCTTCGATCCCGCCGTTTTCTTGTATCTTCCTGGGACAACAAAGAGCGAAGGACTGGAGCTGCGTTGGCGAATGGAGCTTGCAAAGAGCATAGACGTGGTTTTTTTTTGCAAACTCGTCGAAAAGCTATTCCTTGACAGTCCTGTTGACGACCTGCGATTCGGACTCGCAGTGCAGGTTCTCGCACTCCTCCTTTTGGCCCGCCGAGTCGCAGGGATTGCAAGGCGCTGCCCCATCGGTACAGAAGCCCGTTCGTTCGAGGATAACAAGGAATGATATCGAGGGACTGCTTAAGTCGAAGTTCCTTCTTCAGCCTGATGATGTGGTCGTGCATCCTCCGCTCCTGAGGGCTTGGCTTTCCATGGTCGCGATCGAAGCGGACCCCGACTTGCTTGTCGAACTAGGGCAACAGGCTACACGTGACATGCCGCACCTCCTACTCCACGAAGGCATTGCACGTTTGATGATGTCTGAGAACATTCGACAGGGACAGGTGGATTCATGAGCGATAACCAGCCCGTCAACGATTCCCACGGAACAAGCGGACCTGAATCGGATCCACTGCTCGACTGGCAGCCCACCTTCCGCGCAAAGTCGAAACCGATTCCCTCGTCTATCTCGAATTCTGGATTGGTGGGGGACTAGTCCGCCGCCGGAGGCTCAAGAGGACATACGGTTAGCACGAATAGCACTGGCAAGCCTCGTGAACTCAGCGGGGCCATCGGCGGCACGGTTGTTGAATGCGCAGTCCTCACCTTGTCAAGCATGCGCTTTCGCAAGCTCTTCAGGACCTCGAGAATGTCCACCCTCTACCAGTTTTCCCGTCAAGCGCGGTTCCAGGGCTCCTCGCGCTGACAGGGAGGTTGTTGAGCGACCTATGCTTGGTCCCATGGAAATCCTTCACTGTTCTGCCTCAAATGAAAGAAGGTGTGAATTCCTCGGCTATCGAAGAGCAAATCGTGCCCAAGTTGACATGGCATAGGCTTGAGAATCACATAGCAGAGACTTGGGTGGCATCACTGACCCCCTACATCCACATTGATCCCGAAAGCGAACAGCACAAGGAGTTTGTCCAAGGCATCAAAACCAATCCGCAATTCCCCGGTAAGATCGCTGGTGTCTTTCGTCAATTGGTAGAGTTTTGTCGCTCAGAAAGGAGGTCCGGGAATGACGGCAGTTCTGCCACGGTGCCCGTGGTGTGTTCGCTCTCGCTCCTCGCCAGACATGGGTCAGTTGACGAGAGGGAAAACCTCCCAATTGCCTTTGTCAGTTTTCGCCTACCCGAGGAACGAAATAGCAGGTCAGGGCTTCATCCGCACTGTAGATGGTTCTATTTCTCCGCATGGCATTCCCTCCGATCATGACGATCTCTGGAGGGTCGGCCTCGCACTCACTGACTTCTTGGATCTTCTCGAAGAGTCTCGCGAAGTGGGGAGACAGACCTCTCTCACCCCGAAAAGCGTGTTTCAAGATAGCCAATCCTGGGCCACCACCTCGATCTTGACGCATTCGTTGTATCGCCTCCGAGGTCAAGGACCTGTCAGCAGGAATCCGACTCTCGACGCCCAAACAAGTCTCCCTCAATCAATCGAACGAGTCCTGACACGGCTAGAGAAATTCTCCTTGTCTGGCGACGCCACCCCCGCTCACCGCTTCGCACTTGCGGTAGCCGCGCACTGCGAACGAAAGGTTGCAGGATGGTTGTTCCAAAACCGAGGAGCTATAGAGGCTACTTTTTCACCAGGCCGGCTTGCCAAGCTTCTCGTCGATACCTCAATGCAACCATGGCAAGATGATCGCATTCTTGCAACGGAGCTTCCGCCAGTTTCTGGTTGCCCAACGATGGAAGCAATGCGACGGCCAGTAGCAGCGTGGCTTGGGCTGTCCTATCGCATCGAGGCATTGATGAACCAAGCCGGCCCCATCGGTGAGGATGGTACAATTCTGGCGACTGTCTCAGCTCGGCCTTCGTGTTCGCGCCGTTAGAGATTCAGCTTCGATCCCTTGTGTTGGAACTGTGGTGTCTGTTGTCTGTCCAAGACCGTGCCTCTCTTGTTAGAATCCTCCTCTCCTCGCCGACTGGAGCCTTGATGGGACCGCCGCCTTATGCGGTGATAGTCAAGGGACTCAACCGGGTCGTGATCGCACCTCGAATTCAGAGTCCGCAGGAGAGAACGAATTTGTCATTGACGATGAAGAATACCAGGTGCGAACATCTATTTCGAACACTTGTCGCTGCTACAGATTCCACTCATGGCCGACGCTCATTGCTTCGCGACATAACTCCGCTGGGTTGGCTGGTGACGTTGGGTGCAATCATCGGAGTATTGCCCAGGCAAACGGCGATTCCTCCCTTGATTCGCCATAGTGGAGACAACCCATCATCACCAGCAGATTCTAGCAAATGGGCAATCCTTGTCCGAGCTCTTGCGACATGTGTGTCACACCAAAGTAGAAATGTCCTCCTTTTGCCCCAGATAGAAATGTCCGGTGTCGCTACCAGTCATTTCTTCGGCAGACCTTGACGCCAGGGATGGTCAGGGCCAGGGCGATACGAGCCCGAGGGGCCAGGGAGCGGTGCGGCGGCCGGAGCGCAGGGCGAGCGCAGCGAGCCCGGAGCGGAGGCCGCCGCACCGCTCCCTGGCCGAGGCTCGTCTCGCGGTTCTGCATTCGCCACGATCTCGTGGTAAGCTAGGTAACGTTCCCCAAAGCGAATCGCCATCGTCCTGTCACGACGCTCCTCAATAATCACCCGGCCACCCCGCAAGCCCGGCAGCGCCGGCTTGTGCAGTTGATACCAGCGGTTGTGCAAACGAATCGTGTAGTCGTTGGTCACCACGCGTTTCGTCTGCACGCTCAGAATGGCCGGCAAGAAATACTGCCGTCCCAAGGCGCGGTGGGCATCCAAGCCATCAGCCGCTGGTACTGCAAAACGCCGGTTGTATTCCGGAACCAGCGTGTGGCGAACGAACTCGTTCGCTGCTGCTCGGGTCGTCACCTTGGCCAAACGCATCTCCTTCACCCAGCGATCCTGGGCTACTTCAAAAAAGCGCTCGATCCGTCCCTTGGCCTGCGGGCTGTGGGCCAGGATCAATTCGATGTCCAGCTCCGCCATGGCCCGGCCAAACTGCGTCAGTCCTGCGGCGGCTTGTCCCTTACTTTGCCACTGAAAAACGCTGTCTCTGTCCGTGTAAAACGCCCACGGCCGGCCTTGGCGCCGCAGCCAGCGTTCCGTCATGTCCATGTACGCTTCGACCGTTTCACCTTCGTAATACCCTGCGTCGATCCGACTCGTGGCATCGTCGATCAGCGCCACCAAAACCATCTCTTCACCACGCCCTTCCAGCCAGTCGTGCAGCGAGGTGTCCATCTGAATCAACTCGCCAAAACAACGCCGGCGCGGCCGCCGACTCCGATGCACGTCACGCCGCCGCTTGCGCTCCCATAGCCCCTCCGCCAGCAGCCATTGCCGTAAGGTCTCGACCGACACCTGCAGCCCCTGCGCCGCCAACTTTTCGCTCGCCAGCGTCGGCCCGAAGTCCGCGTAACACTTTTGATAGGTCTTCAGCACCTTGCCGCGAAGCTCCTCGTCCAGTCGCCGGTTGGACAGTCGGCCGCGCAGCCCATGCACCAAGGCCTGGTCGCCTTCCTCCTCCAAGCGTAGTGCCAAGCGGCGCACATGCCGCGCTGTCAGATCCAACAGCCGCGCCGCCTCGGCTTGGCTGCGCTTGCCATCCACGACTGTTTGCAAAACTTTCAAAACATCGCGCTCACGCTGACTCATAGTAATCCGGTCTTCGAACCCTTTCATGAGAACTGCCCTCCTTGACACGATTTGCCAAAGAGGACATTTCTACCTTGTTAAGACCGGACATTTCTATTTTGGTTTGACAGCTCTTGCGACATGTGCTGAGCGCACGGAACATTCTGGGAATACCTCTCAAGAACCTGACGATCTCCCTTGGAGTCTATTTCGCCCACTTCTCGCGCATTGGTCAGCCGAGGATGCGACCGATTACCTTGCTTTCTTGTCTCATCTGGAAGCCAGTCGTGAACTCACCATTATTGTCCGTCGCAGTCCTACCTTTGAGCTTTTGCCGGCAAGCAAGACCACAGCTTCGAACGAGTTGGAGGAGGCAGAACTACTCGACTGCCGTGTTGGTGACCGACTGCACCGACTCGGCGCATGGCAGATCATCTTCGATTACACCGGTCAGCGAAGGAAGACGACTCTTTCTGGAAAGAGAAGTTGGTGGTGAGCACGATGCTCTGAATTGGGTTTGGTCTGAAACTCGGCATGGCGATGCCTTGCTGGGGGTTCAAGGAATAGACGACGCTCTGGCGTGGCTGGGAGGGGTTGTCAGATTGATGCCGAGCCAATCGCCTACCAGACCAGATGAAGCAGAGGCCCAACCCGGAGATTCAGATACAGGCGCGGAACCAGCAACGTCAGAATCCTCGACTACCCAGGCCACCCCATTACATGAAGGAGAACGACCCCCTGCAAGCAAACCACCTGTTTCTTCAGAGGTAGAAACCCCACCAACTCGGGAGCGCATCCGCCTTGCTGGCTAGCGAGTCCTCTGAAGCGGACATCTTAAAGTTAGAGAAACTAATAGGATTGCAAGAACGATCTTGGACCAGTCGATCTACCAAACTCCCGACGCATCTGCGTGTCGCGTTTGTTCAATGGGACGTCGACGAGACTTACCAACATCCAATCTTTGACGTATGCGAACTTGCCAACAACCACGCGCACCAGTCACTTCGCGAAACCGTGGAATCATCAGAATGCCTGTTCCTTTCCCAGTTGGCGCGGAGCAGCGCCGGCACGACATTCTAAGAGAAGTGCTCAGGGCGTGTCGGCAGTTTGATGTCGATGCCTTGTTGTTGCCGGAGTACTCGACTCGTCCGGAAACAATCAACTGGTTGAGGAAGGAACTTCAACAGAACACTGTCACTACAACTGCAGTGTGGGCAGGAACCTTTCGGAAACCGCCATATTTGTCGACGACTCCGCCGCAATGGCTTGCAACCACCGTCGATTGGTCCGCCGTTCATGCCATCGTGCGTTACCCTGCTGATTCGAAATGAAAGCCGTTCCGTCTCGGATTTGCTAATGCGGTGTAAGAAGTACCCTGCAATCGGAGTTGGCGAGAGATTCTTTCCATCTGAAAACCCTCTCGCACCGCTCTGGCCCACTAAACCCGCAAGTGATTGGCGAAACAAGGTAACGGAACTAATTTGTTCTGAAGCCTTCATCATGACATCGCCAAGTAACCTTCTTGCGGCTGCGCATGCCACCGCCGCGCTAATGATGGACTTCGGTGCCTCTGATCACGCCGACCTTGGCGAATTACAAAACAAAATAGTAAGTGATATCAGGGAACTTGCCAAAAACACAGCGGTTATTACGCCGATCCACCAACGGCGCACGATCCTGTTTGTTCCTTCCTTGACTAACCGCTCAGTCGATTATGTGTTGTTGGGCCAAGCCAATTACCTTGCTTCGGGAATCACAATGGTATTCTGCAATTCTGGTGGCAAAGGAAGCCGTGGCCAGAGTTGCGTCATTGGTCATAACAAGCTGGGATACCGACGATGGCCCTTGCGACAGTTCTAGGTATCCCCTTCCGGGGCCGTATCACGGAGTGCTTCCTGGGATCTTTCGTCAGTGGTCTGCTGATCGAGGTTGGCTTGGAGAACACGAGCAAGCACTGGTAATTGTAGATATCAACCCCGTCTACTCGATGGAAGGCAAACCACGTCCCCAAATGCTCCCACCTCCCCTCAACCTGGTGGCGCATCTGCCCATCTTTGAGTGTTGGGATCAACCGCGAATTGTGCAGCGCCCATTGGGCAAGAACCCAACATGCAGTTGCCGAACATTGTCCTGAAGTCTTGCAAGGTCACTTGAGCAGAGACGCACAATCCGCCAACCTATTCCATGCAATGAACAGTATTTATGCCCGTTTGGGAGAAGTTGCGGCAATCACAGGCACCCCACAGTTTCTCGGAACTGTTAACGATCCCGATCCATCTAGACTCGGCGGCTATCTTCTCTCACTCGCATCGGCCAGCAAGATGAACGAGGACTGGCTCAAACGTCGTGCTGATGCCTATGAACACTACCATGCGAGCAATCCTCGACCCTGGCCCCCACCAGTCGCACTGGACTGGCTACTTGTGCGGCACGATCGTCCCGGTCAGGTTGGGCAGGACTGTCATGTTTTGGTGCCGGCTTACCGGATGGCTCCGAAGGAATCGCCAAACGAGAGAGGGGTCGTGAACAAAGAAAAGGGGAAGGAGTAGCAAGCGATGTCGCAGTCAGTTGGAATTGGCAGCCTGCAGCCGGGGCAGCCGCTGTCAGGCCCGTTTACGCAGGGCAGCCGGGATCATCAGCCAGCGTCATATGCATCATTTTTACTCGACCGGCCGCTGGCCGATCTGTATCGGGCATTCTTGCCACTTCGGTATGGGGATGTTTGTGCCGGGGCAATAGTGAGCGGTGGGCGTTCGTTACCTGAAGCTTTTCGCGGGCAAACCCAGATGCTTACGGATTTATAGAGCACCTTGCCTCGCGCCATGATTTCTTTCATGAAGCCGTCATCCCAGCGGAGACGTTGGGTGATGGTCCTCGGCGTGTAGACGAGCAGATCGAGCGGGAAGCCGCGCTCCTCAATTGCCTCGTCAATGCATACAGCCGGGAAAACCGCCGAATCGCCGATAGCGGAACCAGATTTGGGTAATAGCACCGGCCAGGAGCATTCTTCCGCTGGGCAGCCGTTGTTCTGCTCATGCAGCTACTTTAGCAAGAAATGCAGGATCACGCAAACGGAGAGGAACAACACGTTGTCAGTCTCGAAGAAATGCTCGGCCAGACCGTGGAGCGTGGCGCGGTTTTTCATGTGCGGTCCAAACGGCGGCGGGAGGTCGTCTTTGATGCGAAGTTGCGCCGGAAGAAACACGGATCAAGGGACCGAGGGACGTTTAATGAACTTGATGACCAGTGATGAATATCCGGCCTACGAGGGAGCCATCCGCGACGCCTATGCCGAAACCGTGATTCCGGAACGGCCGCAAGGTGCGGAAGACCTATCGCTTCTCGATGGACTGGCAGGTGCATGAAGCAATGACCTACTTCACCATGTACAGTTACAATTTCTGCTGGCCTGTGCGAACCCTACGTGAGCGTGATGCGAAAGGAAAATGGTTCCGGCCATTGGCTGGCGGCAAGCGCGGGCAAGGCGGCAACGATGATTTTCCAGGAAGTGAGCCGGGGCAGCAAGGTTTGTCCTATGTGGTGTTTCCGCTTAGCCTTGCACGCCGGCCAGCGGCGGGGACCGATTATGACCAGCTCAACCTGGGCAGCGGCACCCTGACGCTGGGCGGCACTGCCACGCTGACCCTGGATCTGGCCGATTTGTCAGCACGGGCACGGCAAGGGGCATCGTCCTGTACGGCAGCGTGACCGGGACTTTTGCGACGGTCACGGAGATCAATAACCCCATTGGCTTCGTGTACACGCTTACCTATGGTGCTACCGGTCTCGATGTGCAGTTCAAGTTTCCGACTACAACAACCTTGAGTTCGTCGGTCAATCCGTCGGCTTTCGGCCAGGGCGTGATGTTCACCGCCACGGTCTCAAGCAGCGACGGCTCGCCGACCGGCATAGTGACGTTCACGGAGGGGACAAGCAGCCTGGGGACAGGCACTCTCAATGGCAGCGATGTGGCCACGTTCGGCACGTCAACGCTGGCGCCGGGCAGCCACACCATCACAGCCGTCTACGGCAGCGACCCGATTTTCGGCGGCAGCACTTCCGGGCCATTTGTGCAAACGGTAAGCTACCTGCAAGTGGCAACCTTCACGCCCACGAGCACCGGTTTCAGCGCCGTCTTCAACACGCCCCTCAACCTCGGCACGGCTCTGGCACCGATCCTCAATCTGTACGACAACAGCACCGGCACGCTGGGACCTGCCAACGTCACGCTCGTCGGCAGCAGCACCGGCGCCATCCGCGGCTCGCTTGTCGTAGATGCCGTCGCTGGGCGCTCCGGTTCCGACGGCAACACGCGCATCACGTTTATTCAGACCGGACAGAGCGGTGTCCTCGGTAGTGCTGCGGCCGGAACTCTGTTTGGCGTGCTGCCCGACGGCACCTATACCGTCACACTCCGCAGTGCTACGGACGGGTTCCAGGACACTAACGGTAATTTGCTCGACGGCAATGGCGATGGCACGGCGGGCGATAATTTCGTCACAACGTTTGTTGTGAATAACCCGAGCAACGCGGTGGTCGTCAGCTTGCCGGACTTTGCGCGGGGGCCAGGGCAGGCGGTGAATGGGACGGATGGGACGGAGGGGACGGAGGGAATTCCGCTGCGGGTGCTCAATGATGGGAGCACGGCGGTCACTGTGACTTCGGTGACGTTGAAGCTGGTGTATGACCCGAGCCTGCTGACGATCAGCAACATGCCGGGGGCGGTCGATACGACGAGTACGCCGGGCGTCGCCATCGTGACCTACAGTTCCACCGGCCTGATCCTGGATCCGGGTGGCGACGCTATTTTCGCGAACTTGACGGCGGCCGTGCCGAGCACGGCGGGCTATGGGGAGAAGGAAATCCTCGATTTGCAAAACATCAACATCAACAACGGTAGCTTCACGAGCGGTAATGGTCTGGCCATCGACGACGACGCCGTTCATGTTTCGGGCTTCCTGGGTGACGTTACCGGCGATGGAATCTACACGGGACTTGATGCGCAGCGCATCTCGCGTGTGGCGGTCGGGCTTGATCCGGGGTTCCGGCAGTGGGTGCTGGCTGATCCGCTCATCGTCGGGGATGTGAGTGGGGATAATGTGCTGACGGGGTTGGATGCTCTGCAGATAGCGCGGCAGGCGGTGGGGATTACGCAGGGGAACGTGCTCGTGCTGCCGACGGTGACACCCGCGATAACCGGTCCGGACCCGGTGGTGAGTATTCCGACCGATTTCACTGCGAAACCGCAAGCGGGGGTGGTGGTGCCGGTGAATCTTGACCCGGGGGCTAACGCCCCTCGGCTCGCCGGGTTGGATTCGGTGAATCTGGTCATTGCTTATGACACGAGCAGGGTGGATGTGGTCTCGGCGGCGGATGTTGTACGCGGCAGTCTGACGCAATCGTTCGACAACTTCACGGTCAATGTCGACCGGGCGGCGGGGATCATATACATCAGTGGTTATCGCGGACTGGTGAGTGGTGGAGTGGTGAGTGGTGGACTGGTGAGTGGTGGAGTGGTGAGTGGTGAGTGGTCCGGTGGGAGTCTGGCGCTGATTAGCTTCCAGGTTCGAGCCGATGCACCGGCGGGGGCGGCGGTCATTAACTTGATGCAGAATGCCGGGAGCGCATGGACGGCGCTGGGGGGGACAGATGGGCAGGGGAATGATTTCTTGTTCGACCTGGAGTCGCGGCCGAGCAATGTGGCGGGGGATGTGCTGGATGGGAGCATTGATGTTAGTGATGCGCCGCGCTCCCCTGCGGGTCGCGGCTAAACGATGCGCTAAACGATGATGATGTTTTGTACTGGAATAGGCGGTTGTGACAGGCGCGATTGCGCTTGCGCTCCCCTGCGGGTCGCGGTTAAACGATGCGCTAAACGATGATGATGTTTTGTACTGGAATAGGCGGTTGTGACAGGCGCGATTGCGCTGGCGCTCCCCTGCGGGTCGCGGCTAAACGATGCGCTAACAGGGCCGGGGTCGGGTACGTTCACAGCGGTCTGATTGCAAAATCCCTTTCGATGCCGATTTCACCCCCCGAGGTAGGCCCGTTTTCGATGCCGATACCCAATACGCGGTTCACTTCGTGTTCCAGACCTGCACGGTCCGGTCATACCCCGCGGAAACCAGTTGTCGGCCGTCCGGGCTGAAGGCCACGCCGGTCACGAAGGCGGTCTGCTTGCGCAGGCTCACCATCTCCTGGCCGGTTGCCGCATCCCAGATATTAACCTCACCCGGCTTGTCGGGGTGGTCTGGATCGCCGCGAGTCGAAGCGATACGCTGGCCGTCGGGGCTAAACGCAACACTGCTGACCCATTGGCCGAGACCTTGCAATGAGAACGTTTCCCGCCCGCCGGCCACGTCCCATACCTTCAGCTCTCCCGAGATGTAGCTTTTCTTCTGGGCGTCCCAGGCGCCGCCACCCGAAGCCAGTCGCTTCCCGTCCGCGCTGAACGCCAGACAGACGACCGAGCCAGCGTGTCCCTTGAGTACACGCACTTCCCGACCGCTTTTGGCGTCCCAGAACCGCACAGTCTTGTCGCAACTGGCCGAGGCGAGCAAGACGCCGTCGGGACTGAAAGCCACGGCATTGACCCAACCCGTGTGTCCCTTCAGAGTGGTGATCTCCTTGCCGTTGGCCGCATCCCAGATTTTCAATGTCTGATCGCTGCTCGCCGAGGCCAGGCGACTTCCCGTCCGGACTAAAAGCCACGCCGTGGACAGTTCCCTTATGTCCCCTGAGAGTAAGCGCGAGCCGGCCGGTGGTTGCATCCCAGATTCTTACAGTTTGATCGGCGCTGGCCAGGGCGAGGAGCTTGCCGTCCGGGCTGAAAACCACATTGCACACCGCGTCCACGTTGGCCTTGAGAGAGAGAACGGCCTGCCCTGTCGTCGTGTCCCAGACCTTCACGGTGTTATCCTGCCCCGCCGAGGCGATGCGCTTGCCATCGGGGCCGCAAGCGACGCAGACGATGGGATTGGTGTGCCCCTTGTAGCCGGGCCGATCCTCATGACACAGCCGCCACAGGCAATACCACTCGAAGCCGCGCAGCTCGCTGCCGCCAAGGCGCTCGGGCCTCAAAGCGTCGAGCAGCCCCACGGCGCGAGGCGCCTGGCCTTCCTCCCAGGCACTTTGGGCCAGGTGTACCTGAGCGAGATAGAGCTGCCGGCGCATCCGCTCGGCTTCCTGGTTACCCTGGTTGCTCCTGGCATCATTCATCCGGGCCGCGGCCAGGGCTTCGGCCTGTTTCTGCTCGGTCCGGCGCATGCCCTCGGCCAGCTCGGTGTTCTTTGCCTCTGCTTGCCGAGCCTTGGCCTGCGCCAGGACCGCCTGTTCCTCCGCATGGCGGGCCTTGGCCTGTGCTTCGTTCGCCTTCTCCTCGGCTTGCCGCGTCTCGCCTGGGCCTCGGTAAGCTGTTCCTCTGCCCGCCGGGCCTCGGCCTGGGCAGCTCTCATGCGGCTGATCGCCTGTATCGCGCAATAAGTGGCGATGGTGGCCCCGGCCAGCACTGCAAAGGTCGCCACCGTTAGGACACCGTTGATAAACCGCCGCCGCCACGTTGGTCTGGCTCGTGCCGCCGTCGCCGGCTTCGATGGGCTGGCGCTCAGATGCTCGCGCCGCGGCGATTCATCCGGGGTTGCGCTGGCCGAATCAAGACAAGGAGACAAGGAGACAGGGAGACAAGGAGACAAAGAACGTCCGCCTTTTTCCCTCTCCTTGTCTCCTTGTCTCCTTGTCTCCCTGTCTCCCTGTCTGCTGGTCTGCTTGTTCGGAACGGATGGTGTTTTGGGGTTCTCATCCTTGAGAGCTGTCATGTCTCTGTACATGGGGGACTGCGTCAGCTTCGGAAAGAAACTGCCGATAAGCTTGACGTGATCGGGGAAACGTACCCAGTAGTCCTCCGGCTTGGGAACTTCGCCTTTGCGGTGGCGCTCCATCAACTCCTGGTCAAGCAGCTCACGCAACAGGACGGAACGCTCTGGTTCCCGGGCGTCACCCAGATAGTCTTCGATGCGCGGGTTCTGGCCGTCCTGAAGGGCGGTCTCAAACTTCTGCCGCAGTTCCTTGAGCCGTTGCCCCGGCATCGACTTCGAGCATGATCTTTGGGAATTTTTCGACTCGGACACATCGGAGTCACTATGCAGAGACAAAGTTGCCGACTGGACCTCACCCGGCCGGTCAGATGTCTGACCGGCAACTTGTGCGGCGCCGACTGTGGGCGCCCCCGCGGGAATGTTGGCGAGCTTGTAGCAACTGGGGCAACGTTGCCTCTTACCGGCCCATTCATCTTTCACTTCCCAGCTGTGATTGCAGCCGGAACACTGCAAATTGATCATGAGGAATCTCAACCAAACAACAACAAAACATGCATCGGGAGTTCCCGTGCGAACTGGCAACCCAGGGAATAGCCGCCACCTTCCGGACGACAACTGCGCACGGTCACATGAATCCACGGTATTCCGTCCGGGGCATGCGTCGGCAGGACCCCAAGGACCATGCCCGGTTCGACCTGGTTCGGGACCGTAAGACGGATTCCGCCTCTGGAGCGATCTATAACCATGCCCTGATAGGGAGGAGTTTGCCCCTCGGCGTTGGTAATGTTGACAGGGACCGGATTGCCGGAACGTCGTAGCGAGGCACGCTTCTCCTTGGGGTCGCCGGATGAAGGATGAAGGATGAAAGATGAAGGATGAATCGGAGACGACGGGTTGCCACCGGCCCGAAGGGTTGGCGAAGAAGGCTTCACCCTGGCTAACGCTGCGAGCGAGTGTCCTTCGATTTTTTCATCCTTCTTCCTTCTTCCTTCCTCCTTCATCGGTGGTAGTAGCGGCCGGGATCGTTTCTGTATGGCCGGGTTGAGATACCGCAGCCGCTCCAGAGAGAGTTTCTGCATGGCCGGTTTTTGCTTGCCCAAACTGGGTGCGCGCGAACGACCACGAACGCCAGGCCGGCAAATGCCAGAGCCAGCGCCGGCGTGGTCCAGAAAGCCCATTGTGGCACATTAGCAAGCATGGCTAAACATGTCGGCATGGTTGCACAAGCCGTTACTATTGGTCCAGGTGTCAAATACCAACAGAACAAGCCTAGCACGCTGCCGTGGGGCGGGCAAAAACGGTTTGTGTTGGTTGTCGAGAGCTGGATGCAACGCTTCTGCGAAGCGTCGCTAAACCTTCGTGGGATGCAACATCTTCGCTTACGCTTCAGGCTCGGATGGCGGTAAAGCTAAACCTATTCGTAGTACAGTCAGCTTGTACAATAAAGTTAAGCTCAAACCTGAAATAACGAGTGCGGAAATGGCTCATCCCAGGATCATCCGTCTTCGGCAGAAATTTGAACGCCCCCGCGTGGAGGACGTGGCCGGTACGGTGCATGCTTCCCTGGCAGCGCTCGACCTGCAACGCGTCATCCGGCCCGGTCAAACGGTCGCCCTGACCGCCGGCAGCCGGGGCATCGCTAACATCCCACTCGTTCTTCGCTCGGTCGCCGAGTTTCTGAAGAGGCTCGGGCGCAGCCTTTCCTGGTTCCGGCGATGGGCAGTCACGGCGGCGGCACGCCGGAAGGGCAGCGGCATATCCTCGAAGGCTACGGCATCACCGAGGACTTTGTCGGCGTGCCTATCCGTGCATCGATGGAAGTGGTGAACCTGGGCGCTACCACCGAGGGTTTTCCCGTCCTGCTCGACCGGCACGCCGCCGAGGCCGATCACATTGGTGTGATTGGGCGTGTCAAGCCACATACGGGTTTTTATGGGCCGATTGAAAGCGGCCTTCTAAAAATGATGCTGATCGGCCTGGGCAAGCATGCCGGCGCTTTGGCCCATCACCGCATTCTGCTGGAACACCCGTTCGACCAGGTAGTGCGCTCTGTGGGCCGAAGCATGATCGCCCATGCACCCATCTGCTTCGGCGTCGCACTCGTGGAAAATGCCTACGACGAGACCGCACTCATCGAAGCCGTGCCGCCGGATCGCTTCGAGGCTCGTGAGGAGCAACTGCTGATACTGGCCAAGAAGTGGCTGGCTCGCCTGCCGCTCCACCAGGCCGATTTGCTGATCGTCGATGAGATCGGCAAGGACATCAGCGGTTCGGGCATGGATACCAACATCGTGGGTCGCAAACGTGGCTTCCGGCCCCCCTCACCCCTGCCCCTCTCCCCCGCAGCGGGGGAGAGGGGTTGGGGTGAGGGGACGCAGCCGCCGGCCAACCAACCCAACATGCGGTACATCTTCGTGCGCGGACTGACGGCTCGCACCCACGGCAATGCGACGGGGATCGGCTTTGCTGATTTCACGACGACGCGGTTGATCCAGGCCATGAATTACCAGGACACCGTCATCAACTGTCTGACAGCGGGTCACCCCCAAGCTGCGCGATTGCCTGTCCATTTCGACACCGACCGCGAGGTCCTCGATGCGGCCCTGGCCATTATCGGCACGCGCCCCGCCCAGGACGCCCGCATCCAGCGTATTCGCAATACGCTGTGCCTGGAGGAGGTGGAGGTCTCCGAACCTTGCCTGGCGGAACTGAACGGCGCGCCGGATCACGTGCTGGAAGGCAGCGTACATCCCTTGGCATTCGACGCATCGGGCAACATGCCGCCCTTGACAGTCATGCACACTACGGCTACAAGCCCGGCAAACCATTAGCAATCCGTTGAGACAGTGCGCAAATTGGACAAGGCGTGCGACCTGCCGGGTTTATCGCAGCGGTTACTACCCCGGCATGAATTGCGTCGTCTGTCCGCTGCATGCTCTGCACTTGTAATCGACCTAGCTTGGTTTACAATCGAAATTGGGTAAGGTGGGCTGGCCAGCAGGGCAAGATGGAATCGAGTCCTCGCTAACGCTTCGGGCCAGTATGGTGCCGAATCTGCAACACTGGCCCGAAGCGTTAGCGAGGGGGAATCGAGCTATGGTGCAGTATTACACCCTTGAAGAAGCCGCCAAGGTTCTCGGTCTCGATGTGGCCGAGCTGAAAAGAATGGCGGACCGCGGCGAGCTTCGAGCTTTCCGCGACCGGGGGACCATGCGCTTTCGCAGTCCTGAGGTCGATGAGATGGCCTGCCGCCGGGGCATGGGTGCCAATCCTTCGCTTGCTCTCGGCCCTTCGGTTCCGCCCCGCCCGGCCGAACCCGCGCCGCCTGCGCCCCCCGCTGTTACCAACGACGGCGGCCAGGACATCTTTAACTTCCAGGTTGGTCCCGGCCCCGATGAAATTGACTTCGGCGAAGGCATGCTGTCAGGTGGGTCGGCCAGCGCTGCCAGACAGAACCCGCCCAGCAGCAAGAAACCCGCCGCCTCGCCCAAACCCATGCCAAGAAGTGACAGCGAGGTTCGACTCGTAGCCGACGAAACCACAGGCGCTTCATCCCGGTCTTCGCGCGTTCGCCGGCCCGAATCTCATCTCGACAGCGGCGTCCGTCTTGTGCCTCCCGGAGAGCCGTCGGACAGCGCTGCTCGGCTGTCGGGTGATTCCGGCAACAAACGTTCCGGCCTGGTGCCCACCGAGGAAATCGATCTCGATGCCGAGTTGCGTCAGGCCGGCCCAAGCTCGTCACGCCCCAGACCCTCACAAGTCAAGCCGCGCTCCCAGCTCCAGCAGCCGCAGTTCCCGGCCACGTCGCCCTTCGAGCTATCGAGCATGGATGTCCCCCCCCTGCGGCCGAGCAGCAAGGTCAGCGGTCTCGGTTCATCACCGCCGGCAAGCGGAGCCGGCCGGCCTTCCTCCAAGCTCGGCAACTCCCCCGCACCGGCCGCGCCGGATGGTGGCGGCGAGTTTGCAAACTTGCCCCCACATGCGGATGACGAGATCAACCTGGGCAAGGTGCGCGGCGGCGGCATGGACAGCGGCATCAACTTGCAAGATCCGGCGGACAGCGGCATTTCCCTGGAGAAAAGCAGTTCCAGCGACGAGGACGACTTCGAGCTAAGCCTTGACGCCGGCCTGACGCCCGCTCCTGCGCCTGCGTCCTCCTCCGGGCCAAAGTCCGACAGCGATTTCGAGTTGAGCCTCGATGCCGGCATGACACCCGCACCGACGTCCGCATCTTCTTCAGGCATGAAATCCGACAGCGATTTCGAGCTGAGTTTGGATGCGGGCATGACGCCCGCACCGTCGCAGGAAGCCGGCTCCGATTCCGACAGCGAAGACTTCGAGCTCAGCCTGGATGCCGAAGGCACTCCCCGGCCCACGTCCGGGTCGGACGCAGCGGACGAATCCGAGAGCGAGTTCGAGCTGACGCTCAACGACAGCGACGGCGCGGCTCCCCTCGATGAATCGACCGACGCGGAGCAGGAACGCGACATCTTTGAAACCGACTTCGACGTCCCCGCCATCGATGAAGAATCCGGCGGCGCAGCTCTTGAGGGCGACACCGACCTGGGAAGCTCGGATTTCGACCTGGAGGTGGACGCCGAGGACGTCGAATCCGACGACATGAGCAAGAGTCAGGTGGTCGCGCTCGCCGACGAGGAGGAGCCGGACGACAGCAGCAGCCAGGTCATGGCGCTCGATGACGAGGAAGGCAACCTTGTCAGCGCCGCCGATGAGGACGACAACCTCGTACCGGCCGGAGCCTATGACGACGAAGAAGACGACGCCACGGCCCGCCAGGCCCCTGCGGAAGCCAAATGGGGCGCTATCCCGGCCCTCCTACTCCTGCCTTGCGTGCTGGTGATGTTCGTAGTCGGCGTGATGGGCTACGAGATGATACGCGGTATGTGGGGGTATCAGCATAACAAGAAGGTATACAGCCCCATTGTCAACACCGTCGAGCGCTGGCTACCGAGTGGGTCGGAGGGGCAGTGAACCCCCGGACGTATCTAGCCTCACTTCGGCTAATGCCAAGCTCAGTCATCGTCTCCAGGCAGCACATCCGGCAAATCAAGGGCTTTCTGGCGCTGGCTCTCCAGGTCTTTCATCAAAGCATGATTGGTCTCCTGGAGCAACTCGCCGAAAGACATTTTCTCGACGACTTTCTCCGGCAGGAACTCCTCGTAGTCATCCGCTTCGCATTCGTACTGTGCGCCACACTGCCAGCACTGACGCACGGTCGAGGCCAGCGTCCCCCGGCCGAGAGAGATGTAGTAAATGTGCTCGACCCGGAAGTGGTTCGTCACGGTAAAAACCTGGGGACGCCGACAGTCAGGACACCAGTCCGCCACCGCGCCAAACGTTCCTGACGGAATTTCGTTCCCCAGATGATGAAAAACACAGTTCGCCTCTCTTTCGGCTTGATCTACCTTTATCCACCGGCAGATGCTTCCTGAATCTCCCGAAGAACCGTGTCGGCTTTCTCCTCATGGCCTCCTGGTAGTCACTGTAACAAACTCGTCACTCTATGGTTACGGCAAGATCACCGGTTCGTCCACCCTGAACAGACTGGTCAAAACCGGGCAGCCACGCGGACGGGGTAGACAGGATAACCTCTTTCATTCCTCGGCTGGACGGCACCAGCACAATCGTTACAATCCGCAGCCCTTTCCGGTCGATATACATGGAAGCGCCCGTTTCTTGGTTAAGGATGCCTATCATGGCTTCAGCACAGGTTGCCAGGCCCAAAGACTCTACTCAGACAAAAGGCCGGTCGAACACCGTTCTGACGGCGGTCCTTCTCGGATTGCCGTTGGCCGCGGGGGTGCTGGCGTTTTTCCACTATGGGCCGCTCAAAGACACGCCGGCCTTTCGCTACGTCAAGTACCCAGTCGAGTGGGTCGAGGTCGTCATGTTCTGTTGCGCTTCGGGCGCTCTCGCCGCCAAGGTGTGGCGTTGGCCGAGTGAGCGTCTGGCCTGCCGGGCAACATTGCTGCCGTCCTGGGACGGCCAGCCCGTGCCGGTCACCGATGCGGTTTCGCTGTTGGCCCATGTCGGCCGGCTGCCGCGCCGTTTGCAGAACTCGTGCGTGGGAAAGCGAGTAGCCGCAGTACTCAGCTTCCTGGCCAGCCGGGGATCGGCCGACGACCTCGACGATCAGCTCCGCGCACTGGCCGACAACGATGCGCTGGCCCTGGAAAACAGCTATTCGCTCCTCCGCCTCATCACCTGGGCCATCCCCATCCTCGGCTTCCTTGGCACCGTACTCGGCATCACGCAGGCAATTGCCGGCATTTCGCCACAAGAGCTTGAGAGCGGTAGCCTCAAGAATGTGACCGATGGCCTGACCGAGGCGTTCGACACGACCGCCCTGGGTCTGGCCCTGACGATGGTGACGATGTTCCTCACGTTCGTTGTCGATCGTGCCGAGCAATCGATCCTCGAAACGGTCGATGGCTTTGCCGACCGCTACCTGGCTCATCGGTTCGAGCGTGCGCAGACTTCCGAAGTTTCCAAGACTTCGGAAGTCTTGGATCGGCAGGCTCAGGAAGTCGAACAACAGACAACCGTGCTGCTCGCGGCTGTCGAGCAACTGGTGCGGAAACAGGCCGAGATATGGTCAAAATCGCTGGCCGAGCTGGCCGACAAGCGCTCCGAAACCGACAAGAAACAGCACGAGCGTCTCACCAGTGCCCTGGAAAAAGCGATGGAGAAAACGCTCGAAAGCCACACACGCCGGCTCGCCGCGCTGGAGAAACAGTCCATCGAGAAGAGCGCCGGCTTGCTCGACCAGTTTGTACGACTCTCTGCCGCGGTGCGTGACACCGGCCGCGAGCAGCAGGCCGCCCTGGCCGGCGTCTCCGAAGCGGTGACGGCGCAGGCCCACTCGTTGTCGCGCCTGCATGACGATGAGAAGCTGTTGGCCCGTTCGCAGGAATTGCTGCAACAGAACCTGCAAGCCCTGGCGGCGACCGGCACGTTCGAGCAAGCCGTTCACAGCCTGACGGCCGCCGTGCATCTGCTCACGGCCAGAAGTCAGGGGCCAGAGGTCAGAGGTCAGAAATCAGAGGTCAGAGGTCAGAGGTCAGAGGTCACAAATCAGAGGTCAGGGGGCAGGGGGCAGCCCACGGACCAGTCCGCTCTGACCTCCGACCACCGTCCTCCGACCTCTGGAGTTAGGCCGGAGGCAGCATGAGACGCCGGCGGCAGGTGCTCCAGGTCTCGACCTTCCCCTTCCTGGCGGTGTTGCTTTGCACGATGGGGTCGCTGATTCTCTTGCTGCTGGTCATCGACCGGCAGGCACGCATCGTGGCGCTGGCCAAGGCGCAGCAGAAAATGGACAAGGCCGCGGCGGAGGAGTTGCGTACCGCCGAGGCTAGCCGGGCCGAGTGGGAACGCCGCCGGCAGGCACTGCACGCTTCGCTGATGGAGCAAGATCGGGAAATCCTCGACAGGGTGAAAGACGTGGGCGGCCGGCTCGATGCCACGACCTCGGAACTGCAAGACGAACTGACACGTTACCACGAGTTTCAGGAGAAGGAACAATCGGAACAGATGCAGCTTGCTCACGGAGAGAAGGAGCTGACAGCTCGCCGGGAAGCCATCGACCAGGAGAAACGGCAAGCCGAGGTTTCCCGGAGCGAGATGATGCGCATTACTGCCGAACTACGGCAGCTCGAGAACACTCTCGGTGACCTCAAAGCCATCCGTAAACGAGACCAGCAAACTTTTTCTCTAGTGCCTTATCGCGGCAAGCGTGGCGACAACCGACGCCCCATCTACATCGAATGCGCCTACAATCAGGTCATTTTCCATCCGGATCGGTTGGCCGTGGAACGAACCACGGATCGAGCCGAGAAAATCCTGGCCGAAGTCAAGAAGCGCGCGGCGAACATCGATCCGAAAGCAGCAGCACCCTACTTGCTAATGCTGGTTCGACCTGATGGGATCAAGACCTATTACGAAACGCTGACAGCTCTGAACGATCTCGATTTCGACTTCGGCTACGAGTTCGTCGATGCCGAATGGATTCTCGACTTCCCCGAAGGCGACGGACAGGCTACCCAGCCGTGGCTGCTCACCGGCAAGCCAGGAGATAGTGGTCCGGCCAGACCCCTGCCACCGCCGAGGCCGCGTATCCGGGAAGCAAGTCATTCCGAAGGCGTTCCTGGCGGCTTCGGATCAGCTCCAACGTCTGTTATCGCGTCCTCCGTTCCTGGCAGCGACAAGCCCGGCCTCACGCTGGGTTCAGCGGGAAATGAGATGGTGAGGTGGTGGGGTGGTGGGGTGGTGACACCCTTAGTGTCGGGTAGTGGATTGGGGAATGCCTTGACGAGTCCCGGCAATAGCTCATCGTCCACCGCCGGGGCCGCGAACGCAGATTCAGTAAGCGCCGGGGCGAACAACCAGGCTGGCCGTGTACACGGCGGTGCGGGAGTTTCCTCGGGAGTTTCACCGATGTCGGGGTCTGGCAACAACCGAGCAGCCGGTGGGACAACGTCTTCCGGAATGCCCGCAACCGCTGGCGCAGATTCAGCAATCGCAGGGGCGAACAACCAGACTGGCGGCGGATACGGCGGCGCGGGAGCTCCCTCGGGAGCTTCACCGATGTCGGAACCTGGTAACAACCAAGCAGCCGGTGGGGTAATGTCTTCCGGAATGCCCGCAACCGCAGGCGCAGATTCGGTAAGCGCCGGGGCGAACAACCAGACTGGCGGCGGGTACGGCGGTGCGGGAGTTTCATCGGGAGTTTCACCGATGTCGGGGTCTGGTAACAACCAAGCAGGCGGTGGGGTAACGTCTTCCGGAATGCCCACAACCGCAGGCGCAGATTCGGTAAGCGCCGGGGCGAACAACCAGACTGGCGGCGGGTACGGCGGTGCGGGAGTTTCCTCGGGAGCCTCACCGATGTCGGGGTCTGGCAACAACCAAGGTAGCGGAGAGCCAGGCAGCGGCAACGAGGCGGAGATCGATCAGCAAGGCCGCCAGTTGCTGGCTTCTCTGCCATCTCCTCTGGCGACGGACAAGCCTGCTCCCCCGCCACCGCCTCGGCCGGTGCGCATTTACAGCAATCGAGACTGGATCATCTACATCGAATGCACAGCCGACGCGGTCACACTTCGGCCGGGGAAGTCCAGGTTTGAGCCAAAAGCGCTGCTATCGGCCTCGGGCAGTAACAACCCGCTGTTCGAGTCAGTGAAGCAGATGATCGACCGCCGGCAGGCCGGTGTTCGGCCCGGTGAGCTGCCCTATCGCCCGCAGATTCGCTTTCTGGTTTGGCCCGACGGACTGCGAACTTTCTATGCTGCGTATCCTGGGTTAGACAGCTTGCACATACCCATGACGCGGCAGAATGTTGACCCGGACGAAGAGAAGTACCGTTAAGTTCAGGCGTGGTCTGAAGCCGTGACCGGCCAAGGGACAGGGCGCAGGGTGACCAATCAGCCCAGAATCCTCCCTACCGGGTCGCGGCTAAACGATTTTCTTGGAGCATTGCCGTCCATGATCCGCCGGCGCCGGCCGACGCGAGAGATCGCGTTCAGCTTTGATTCGTTCCTCGACCTGGTCGCCAATGTCGTCGGGATCATCATTCGCCTGATCCTGGTCGCCTGGGTAGGCGCCCGCTCGTACAGCGCTTTGCAGATCAAGCCCACACTTGCCGCGCCTGTGGCCGAAAGCAGGGCTGATCCAGCCGATCCGGTGCAGGACGAGCTGACCGAGCATCGGCGGGAACTGGCGCGCGTACAGGCGCTGCTGCTTGACAAGCTCCGCGAGATGTCTGCCGGCCAGGAAGAGCGCAAGACGGCGGTGGGAACGCTGGCCACGCTTGCTTCGCGCTGCCGGGGATTGGACGAGCAGCATGCCGCGCTGGAGCGAGAAAATGGGGACACTTTGCTAGCTCCGACTGGTGCCAGTGCAGTCATGGGAAGCAAAGTGTCCCCATTTTCTCCTCTCTCCCTAACCGAGCTGCGCGAGCGCTGCCGGAAAGTCACGGAGGAGATTCACACCCTGGAGAAGCTGCCTCCGGCCAAACAGACGCTGCGCTATCGCACGCCGGTCAGCGAGGAAGTTCATTCGGAAGAGCTAATGTTCGAGTGCCACGGCGGCCGGGCGAGCTTTATCCAAACCGCCGCGCTGCTTGCAGAGGTCCGCCAGAAGATGTCCGAAAAAAAAGAGGCCCTCCGCAGCCAATGGCAGATCGACGATGTGGTCGGTCCCATAAGCGGCTTTCAGCTTCGTTTCACCGTAGAACGAGACCACGAAATGCTCGACGGCATCGTGCCCGATCCGAATGCCAACTTCCGCTACGGGGTCAGCGAGTGGCACCTGGAGCCGGTCGATCCGGGCCGCGGCGAGACTACCGAAGCAGCACTGGCGAAGGGATCGCAGTTCCGGCAGATCGTCGATCCTCTCGACCCGCAGATAACGGCGGTGACGTTCTGGGTCTATCCCGACAGTTTTACCATTTATCGGCAGCTTCGCGATTACCTCTTCGAGCACAATATCATGGTCGCCGGCCGGCCGCTGCCGGAAGGGAAGCCGATTACGTCTTCGCGGCGCGGTTCCGCGTCGCGGGGGCAGTGAGGGATATTTCTGAGCATGAAGGACGGATTGGCAATCCGTCCTACTCACACGGACCAGTCTTCGATGATCAGGTTGGGGACCCGTTGAAAATCTCGGATATTGCGGGTGACGAGGATGGCGTTGTTTTCGAGAGTGATGGCAGCGATACGAAGGTCCATTTTGCGAACGCCAAGTTTCGAGGCTAGCAACTGATTGTAACGTGCTATTGCTGGCACGGTGAACGACAAGATGTTTAGTCCTGTCAACAGTTGAACACAATCGGCGAGTCGTTGGTAAGCACGAGCCACGTCCAGGGGTGCTTAGCCTGCCGCAGCATCGCGTACCAGCCGCTCAACTGTTCCTCAACGGTGATAACTGTGATCGCCCGATCATTGGGCGGGACCGTTGCCATGTGGCGACAGACGGATGGATGCAGACGTTCATACAGTGACAGAGTATCGGTATCCAGCACGTATAGACTCATATTGCATCGGGATCTTCGTCCACCTGTCTCCGATAGTCTTCGATCGCCCGTTGCCAGTCGTCGAAGAGCGGATCATCTTTGTAGATTCCCTCGAGCTTTAGCCAAGGATTTTCGGGGGTTGGCACTTCCAGTTCCTCGTCATCCCTTTTGCGGTTCTCTTCCATTATTTGCATCCATTCTTTGACGATGGGATCATTCAAGTCGAGGGTCCCTGTCCAGCGCATCAAGGGATGTTGGATCGGGACTTCCAGAGAAACAATCTCTCCGCCGGAGCTAATCTTACGCTTGACTAGTTCGTTCAACTTCGTCAACACTTCATCGCGCGTTCCCCCCTCTGTCGTGACCGCGAACGGCTCTCCGCTCCTGGCACGATAGCCATTGCCGGCTACCGGTTCAATCAGCACAGGAATTTGCATGGCTGGTCCTCCTAGAACAACTGCAAGGTCTTTTCAACAACTTATCCTATCGAATCCGGGGCGAACAACGCAATCCGAGGCGGGGGAGGCGGGGGTCAGAGGCGGGGCCGGGTCGCGACAGGGCTTACGCCCTGGCGCTCCGGCGATCCAGCATTGCCAAGTGGCTCCGGAGGCTCTGCAAAAACGGCTCAGAGTTTGGTGACTGCTAACAATTCAGCCAGAAGTGTATCCCCGGGAGCCGAGCACGAGGCTCGGCCCCCGGTCCGACATAAGCCCTACTGCGAAGCTCCCACTGGAGTGGCCGACCCAGTAACCACTTGTTCCAGCGAGATTGGATGCCCCTACCCAGGAGGGTGGGTAGTGCTGGTTCCCGCAAAAGCTCCAGCACGCAGCAAGGCTCGGCTGTACGCATCAAATTGTGACAAGAGCGGACGCGATTGCGGGCCTTTCCCAGACGCTGGCCACGTCCGCCTTCAATAACGACGAGAGGCCGTATAGCGTCGGCGGGCGTTTTTGGGAAGAGCAATTTTCGGGAAAGGATGAAGGATGAAGGATGAAGGATGAAGGATGAAGGATGAAGGATGAAGGATGAAGGATGAAGGATGAAGGATGAAAAAAGAAGAAGGATGGGGGACACAAAAAAGGAAAAAGGGCAAAAAAGGAAAAAGGGGACAGGCACCTCGAAGACGTGGAGCCAGTCCCCATTATTTCAGGCGTTCTTATTCATCCTTCATCCTTCATCCTTATTACTCCACGCGTGCATCGGCGGGCAGGCGGAGGGCGATACCGGTGGGGATCGGCCGAGAGGCGTCCCAACCGGGATTGAGATTGTTGATTTCGGTCCAGCGATCGCCGCTGCCCAGCGTGTGGACGGCGATTTCGTACATCATCTCGCCAGGAATTTTCACCACCCGATATTGCTTCAGCGGAGCCGAGGCGGGAGCCGGGGATGTTCCAGGCGGCGTCACCGCGGGAGCGCCGGGGGGCGGGGTGGAGGTAGCCACGGGCGGCAGGTCGGGGATGACGGAGGCGTAACGCTTGTTCAGCACGAATGCCTCCGGAATGTGTACCTGCTGACCCGGTTGCAAGGGTTGCTCGCTGCGCATCACAGGATTGGCCAGGGGATGGTCGCGGTTCCACAGCTTCAAGGCCTGTGCGTACTTTTCGGTTAGCAGGTAAGTCTTGCTGATGCTTTCAAACGTGTCTCCCGGCTTGCAGGTGATGGTCACCTCATCCCATTGATCGACCGCCTTGCTGGTGCTCACCGGCGGGTGGATGGGAGTCGGTGGTGACAGCGCTGCAGGCATGCTGGGCGGCGGCGTTCCCGGTCTGCTGAGAGGGGTACCTGCCGGCGGGACAGGCGGTCCCTGGGCATGGAGGTCGGACGGCGGCAAGGGATGAGGGTCTGCTACTCCTGGAGGCTGGTGCGTGTCGGACAAGGAACCGGAGGGCGGCAATCCAGCCTTGCTTGTTCCCGGACCTGTCGTGGCAGGCGCCGGCGATGTGCCGGTGCGATGTGCCTGGGCGGCCTCCAATTGAGCGAGAACGGGTCCCTTGGTTCCGTGCTTGCCGGCGTTGACGGCGCTGCGACCGGAGTCACACCGGAGCCGGTGCCGGCTGTCGATAAGCCAGAGCCATCCGCACGCGGCATGAGGGCTGGAGCAAGTCCGCCACCAGCGGTCGAGGAACCTGGTCCGTCCGGTTGGACGAATTTCAAATCCGTCCCACTATGGGGTGGAGTGGGGCCGACCTGGTGATGTCCGTCCGCGTGTGCCGGAGTCGGCTCGGGCTTCCTCTCGGCGCTACCGGGAGGCATGCCACCCGTGGACAGTGGCGGTTCCGTGGTAGATCGCGCGGAACCCGGGCCCGGCACCGGTCCCCAGTCCGGGGATGGGGCAAGGGGGACACCCGTCCCCAGCGCGGCCGTCTTGCTACTATCGGCTGAGGTTGCACCACTCACGCCGGCATGGTCTGGTGCGGGCGGCATGGAACCAGAGCCTGGAAGACCGGATGATCTGCTGCTATCCTGTTCCGGCCCATGAACCGATGGATCGCCTGTCGATCCGGGTGTGTGTCTGGTATGGCCTGACCCTGTTCCCGTGGGATTAACCACAGGGGGTGCCGAGGAGAAATCAGCGGCCCCTATTCCAGATCGGGGCCCTCGATGGTCCTCCAAACTCGGTCTTGCCGCCAGAGGATCGGTTGCGGCTGGAGTGGTCTTCGTGCTCTCCAGCGGTGGCAGCGGCTTGAGTGGCGCGCCGGGGCCGGGTGGCTGCGTTAAATCGACAACCGGTATGATGCCTGGCGGCGGAAGAGGAGCGAAGTTGCTGCTCGGAGTCACCACCGGAACGGGAGCCGGAGCAGTACCAACCCCTTTATGCGGTTCCGTCTTGGCCACCTGCCCGCTGGCTTCCTCCGCAGGGGGTGCGCTCGCATCTGGTTTCGTGCCACCAAGATCCTTCCACTTGTTGGCAACGACGACGCCAACGAGAAACAGGAATGAGCTGGTTACCACCAGTCCGACTTTGGTTTCACGGGTCATTTTCTCTACTCCTTCCAAGAAAGGATGAAGGATGAAATAGTACGGAGTGAGTGGTGAGTGGTGAGTGGTAAAGACCGGCCGGTCACCACTCACCACTCACCACTCACCACTCACCACCTTCGTTCTTCAACTTCGCGGCTCTCAGCTTTGCACTGCGGGCTCGAGGATTGTTCCTCACTTCTTCATCTCCGGCTTGCACCGGTTTGGGCGTCAGCACTTGCCATGTTTCGCGGGCCCGAAACGCATGCTTGACACGGCGGTCTTCCAGCGAGTGGAAGCTGATGATGACCGCCCGTCCGCCCGGTTTGACACATCCGGGCAGCGCTGCCAGGAACCGGTCCAGCGCTCCAAGCTCGTCATTCACCGCGATCCGCAGGGCCTGGAACACCCGCGTGGCGGGGTCGATCCCATGCCGGCGTCCTCTGGGCCGAGGGATGCAACTCCGCACAAGCTGGGCGAGCTGCTCCGTCGTTTCCAGCGGCATTTTCCGGCGCGTTTCGACGATCTTGCGAGCGATGCGCCGGCTGAAACGCTCCTCGCCATACTGCCAGAACAGGTCAGCCAACTCGCGCTCGCCCAGATGCTTCAAGAGTGTACTGGCCGGCTCGCCTTCCGCCGGATCGAGCCGCATGTCAAGCGGTCCCGGCTGCTGAAAACTGAAGCCGCGCTCTGCGGCGTCGAGCTGATCGGAACAAACGCCCAGATCAGCCAGCACGCCGTTGGCGGCAGCAATTCCCAGATCATTCAACACCTGCCGCAACTGATCGAAGTTGGCCTGAATCAAGGTGACGGGCATTCCAGCCAGCCGCGGCCGGGCCAGATCGAGCATCGCGGCATCACGGTCAAGCCCGATGAGCCGGCCGTCTGAACCGAGCTGTTTGGCCAGCAGCCCGGCATGGCCACCGGAGCCGATCGTTGCATCGACGAGGACCTGCCCAGGCGCGGGGCCAGGTGTTCCAGCACCTCGGCCGGCAGCACCGCGACGTGATGCGGCTCGGGGCTGGAAGTTTCACTACTCATCGGCCACGTTCAGAAAACACGAAGAGAAAAGATGTGACTTCTCTGATGATCGGCACTCTTCGCATAATGATAAACTGAACTCACCACAAAGGCACAAAGATCACAAAGACAGCCGCGGGTTCCTTGCCTTGTTATCGGCAAGGAACCCCGCGGCGAGAGGTCGATGGAGCTGCTCGGCCAACCCTGCCTGAGTTGGGAAGACTCAGTGCAGGTTCCTGCGGCCATATGGCATCTGCTCATGCCTGCCGGCCCACGATCAGCTCCTCTCGGCGTCAGACTCTCCTTACTTGCGAATTGCGGATTGAAGATTGCAGACTGTCGGAATGTGAACCCACGGGAACCAGCCGAGGGAAAAGCGTGTCCTTCAATCTGCAATCTCCAATCCGCAATCCTGGTTACTTTCTGAATGCTCCTTCCGCCACGGCATCGAAACGTGCCGCGTTCTGCGACAAGTAGGTCTGCCAGCGCTGGGCGTCCCACAACTCCAGATGGTCGCGGACGCCAATCAAGACCACTTCCTTTTGCAGACCGGCAAATTGGAGCAACCGATCCGAGATCAAAATGCGGCCCGTTCGGTCCACATCGACGGCTTCGGTTTGGGCAAAATAAAGCCGGCGAAAAACGCGGGCCTCGGCGTCGGTGGCCGGCGCCTGATCGAGCTTCGCGGCCAGCTGCTCCAACCCGTCCCCGGAATACAACCACAGGCACTGATCCGGTCCGGGTGTCACATATACCTGAGCAGGCTCGTGCAGCTGCTCCCGCACACGCTTGGGCAATCCCAGGCGTTTTTTGTCATCGAACGAGCGGGGGTAGGTGCCGGTCAGAAGCATGGCTTACGTTTCTTCGCATCGGCGACGGGCTTTTCCTTAAACGCTGGTGCCGACAGATACAAAATTGGGCCAGGCTCCCACCTTTGCCCACTTTTTCCCACTACCTACCACAACTATAGCGAGAAAGGCTGTAGAATCAAGAGCTTTTGGGGAAAAGCACGCACTAAGGCGAGCGGCGGATAATAAATTCACCATCCCTCGCTCACGCTTCGGGCCAGTGTGACATTTTTGGCCAGAAGCGTGAGCGAGGGATGGCACCACTTGCTGCTCGCTTAACTTTGGCATCTTGTCAACGTTTGGTGGACCGGTATACTTAACGTTTTCGGCAACAAGGAGTTGCCATCCCTTTGGCCTGGAAGAATAGGCAGGATTCCATCATGGGTATGCAGTGTGCTGTTTGCGGGAAAAAGCCTAATTTGGGTAATCACTACGCTCGGCGTGGCAAGGCGAAGTACCTGGGTGGTGTCGGCCGCAAGGTCACCGGAATCAGCCGGCGTGTCTTCCGGCCCAATTTGCAGAACATCCAGGTTGTGGTTAAAGGCAAGGTTCAGCACATGAAGGTTTGCGTCCAGTGCATCCGCAGCGGCCGCGTGCAACGGCCCCAGAAACGCAAATTGTTTCAGATGCCGACAAATATCTAGCCGTTTAGCGACGCTTCGCAGAAGCGTCTAAGCGAGTCCGGGAACAACGCTTCTGCGAAGCGTCGCTAAACGGGAACAACGCTTCTGCGAAGCGTCGCTAAACGGAGCGAGGTCGTCATGGCTCTCAACGCCGCCGATGTTCGTTGGGTCGCTCACCTAGCTCGACTCGATCTGAGCGAGGCTGAACTGGAAACGATGACCCGGCAGCTGAGCGCGATCATCGAGTACGTCAACCAGCTCCAGCAGGTGAACACGGACGGGGTAGAACCGCTGGCCCATCCTCTGCCCATGCACAACGTTTTCCGCGAAGACGAGCCTCGACCCTCGCTGGCAGTCGATGCTGCTCTCGCCAACGCCCCCCAGCGCAAGGGCGATTTCTACGCCGTTCCAGCTGTACTCGATTGAGGTCGAGCGTCAGGATTCCGCCCCGAACAGAGTTCCGATTCTTCCAGGATCAGAAGTCTGACCCTACTGCAAGAGCAGTCTTGTCCAGGCCGGGAAAGTACACAGGAAAAATGTTAGAATCGTATCAGTCGTGACGATTGTGCCGCCTCGGCACATCCCTTCCGGCCGGGGATGGTCGAAATCCATCGGCCGGCACCGCCTCCCAACCATGATGGTTGGATAATATGGATGAAAGGCCGGCCTGGGATACCGGCCGTTCCCAACGGAAGGGAGGCGAGAAGATGCAGCGCATGATGTTTGTAGGTGTCCTGTTACTGGTGGGCTGCCAGGACGTGGTTGGACCTTTTGAGCATCGTAAAGCCCAACGAGTGGATGACCCCATGCTGACGATTCCCGAGCAGGAACGGCGCGCTCGCGACCGCCTCCCCCTGCCCGATGACTCGATCACGCTCCCACCCAGTGGAGTGCCCTTGCCGGGGCCACACGGTAGATGACTGGAGATTGCACCATGAAACGCGCATTGTTGGTCGGTTCTGTAGTGTTCCTTGTTATTGGTTGCCAGCTGCCGGAGGAGCGGGCGCCCGTCAAGCCACTGCCCGAAGACATCAAGGATGTGCCTGCTTTTGCCGAGCTGTTGACTCGTGCTCGGCGTCAGGCCACGGCGGCTACCGAGTCCTTCTACGTTAACAAGTGGACCGAGTTGGAAGACCAGGTGCGCGGGTTGGAGCAGACGGCCCGATTTCTGGGCAAGGCGCCCGATGTGCCTGCTGGACAAAAGAATATGCTGCCGGCCAAGTCCGGAGACCTCGCCAGGGAAGCGACCCGGTTGCGAGAGCTATGCAAGGACAAGGATGTCAAGCAGACGAACGAGACTTTGCAACGTATCCACTTGGTGGTGCGTGAACTCGGACCGAACAATTGAAAGAGCTTCGTACAAAGTAAACTTGAGACCGTCGTCCCGTACTGTTTTTGAGGGTTTTAGTTATGGTTAGCGGCGCACTGGCGGAGTTGGATTTCATCGAGGAACTGAGGTTGCGGCGCTGGGCGCGTCAGAACTACGTTCCGGGCACTGAACGGCAGCCGTCCTGGCATCCGGTCATTCATGACGAGATGCAGAAAAAGGACCACGAGTTGAGCGATCCCATCCCGATCACGACTTACGCCTAGCAAAGACATCACCCACGGCCAACGCAGGGCGGCGGCGAGCTATGTAGCTTGCCGCCGCCCTGCGTTTTTTCTACGGGAAGATCGCTATCAAGGTCATCACCGCGGCCGTTTCCGCAAAGGTGCCCGTCAGGCTGGCGCCGGGAGGATAGAGCAGGTAGGGCACCGGGTCGCCCGGCAGGCAGTAGCCGGCACTGCATTCGTAGGATGCGGCAGGGATCGGTCGCCAGATGGTAAGGCAGCTTGACAAGGTCGCAGTAGAAAAGGCCCGCCGAGACGAAGGGCTGAAGGACGCCGAGGTCCCAGCCGTAGCGTTCCGAGTTCTTGTCCTCAAAGAGCAGCCGCCCGTAGGAAACGTAGCCCGGCTCGACTAGCCTCTGCATCGGCGACCAGTTGCGGCCGGCATAGCCTTCCGCCGGAATGGGCGGATCTTCGGGAACGAGGATGCGCTCCATCGGTTTTCGCCCGCGATTCTGTTGCCGCCAGCGTTCGATGAGTGTGTCATCCGACATGAGCGGAACCTCGAAAACGCGATTGCCCTCGGGGACCTCGAGTTGAAATTGCTGTGGCTCCGTCGCTTCTCCGATCGCGCCGCGTGCTTCCGCTGGAGGCGGTTGCTGGAAGGCAGTGCGGTAGATCGGTGCGACAGGCAGGCTGGCAGGCCGTTGATTGACATCGGGAGCGGACGAAAGGTCACCTGCCGGAGCCGGGCACGGCAGCGGTTGAGCAAATGCCGGCGCCAGATTCTGATAGCTCGGCAGTGCCTGGGCTGAGTTGATTGGCTGAGACAGGGCAACAGGAGTTATCGGCTGCTGCCATGCCGCGGGGGGCGGGGCCAGTGGCTGCATCGGCTGTTGTGCTTGAACATGCCTCCGGCCAACAGCAGAGCAAGTAGCAGCAGGCAGCAGGAAATGTAGGTCAGGCTTTTAGCTGGCCAGGCCGGAAGGCAGGTTGAAAACCTACCCCACGTGCTAGCCGTCATCGGTGCCGGCAAACTCGGCACGGGCACTGTAGTTCGGTGGTTCCTGAGTAATCGTGACATCATGCGGATGGCTCTCCTGAACCGCCGCCGCGCTCACCTTGATGAAGCGAGTGCGCGTGCGCAGTTCTTCAATGTTACGGGTGCCACAGTAACCCATGCCGGCACGCAATCCGCCCACCAACTGGTAGACGAACGGTGACAGGTGCCCCTTGTAGGGCACGCGCCCTTCGACTCCTTCCGGCACCAGCTTGTCGCCGCTGCCGGCTCCTTGTCTGTAGCGGTCGCTGGAGCCTGACATCATCGCCCCGAGCGACCCCATACCTCGATAGGTCTTGAAGCTGCGTCCCTTGTAGATAATCATCTGCCCCGGACTCTCGGCCAGCCCGGCAAAGAGGCCGCCGATCATGATGCAGTGAGCGCCGGCCGCCAGCCCCTTGACGATGTCGCCGGAATAGCGAATGCCGCCGTCCGAGATGATCGGCACGTCGTACTCGGCCACTCCCTTGGTCACATGGGCAATTGCGGTAATCTGCGGCACGCCGACGCCTGAGATAACCCGCGTCGTGCAGATCGAGCCGGGGCCAATCCCGACTTTGACCGTATCGGCCCCCGCTTTCACCAAGGCCCTGGCCCCTTCCGCGGTCGCCACGTTGCCGGCAATGATGTCGATGCCGAAACGGCGTTTGATCTCGGTCACGGTCTCCAGCACGTTGCTGGAATGGCCATGTGCCGAGTCCACCACCAACACATCGACGCCCGCCTTGATGAGCGATTCGGCCCGCTCATAGTCATGTACCCCAATCGCCGCACCCACGCGCAACCTGCCGCGTTTGTCTTTGCAGGCCATGGGGAAGTTGGTGAGCTTGTCGATGTCCTTGATGGTAATCAGGCCTCTCAGTTTATTATTTTCGTCCACCAACAACAGTTTCTCGACCTTTTTTTGCGTTAAAATCCGCTCAGCCGCTTCCAACGTTGTATTTTCCGGGGCCGTGACCAGGTTGTCCTTGGTCATGACCTCGGCGAGCTTCTGATTGTTGTCGGTGAGGAAGCGCAGATCGCGGCGGGTGAGGATGCCTTTCAAAAGCCCATTGGTCGTGATGGGCACGCCGCCGATGTTCTGCTGTTCCATGATGCGGCGGGCGGTGCCGACGGTCTCTTCGGGCGGCAGCGTGACCGGATCGGTGATGATGCCGTTCTCGCTGCGTTTGACCTTATCCACTTCGCGGGTCTGGTCGGCGACGGACATGTTCTTGTGAATAATGCCGAGGCCGCCTTCCTGAGCCAGGGCGATGGCCAGGTCACTCTCGGTGACGGTGTCCATCGGCGAGGAGATGATCGGGATATTGAGACGGATGTTGCGCGTGAGCTGAGTGCGGACATCCACGTCGCGTGGGACAACGTCACTGTAGGCCGGTTCCAGGAGGACATCGTCGAAGGTGATGCCCTGGTATGCAATGCGGTCAAGCATGAGGGGTTGCTCCTTGAGAATGGCGTTTTGAGCATTATAGGAGCACAGCCGAGAATTGTTTAGCGGTGTATGTTTTGACCGCGTGTCAGCTACGAACGGATCACCGTGGCGACGAATCGCTTGCTGTTGATCTGGACATGTGCCAAGAAATAATGGTCCACATCGAGGTCCTTCATCACATCTCGATACGACTTGACGCCGCCCGGTTTTGGAATCGGGTCGCCGTCTTCCACCATTCCTTCGAAGTGAAACTCCAGTGCCTTTTTCATGTTGGCCAGGGTTCCCTCGACCGTTTCTCCGACCGTGGCGCAGCCCGGAACATCGGGACAGTGCGTGCTGTAGCCGGTCCCTGTCCTGCTAATTACAAGCAGATAGCTATCCATCATTCCTCCCTTTCTCGATTACCCTTCCAGCCCCGCTTGCGTCAATATGCTCTTCTCGGTTTTCTTGTCCAGAAGGTTAGTCCGCGTCATTCACCCGCACATGAACAGTCTGAAATGCCTTGCTCACTGGTACTCGGCCCCGACCTGATCGAGGAGTTTTTTGAGAGCAGCCACCGCCTTTGGAAACAACTCCGGCCCCGTGACGCCGCCCGTCGGGTCCGCCGCTGAGCAGATGCGGCTCCAGCGTGGCGAAACCGTTGTACTTCATCGCCACCGCTTCCGCCAACATCTCGGGAATACGTCCTTGACCTTCTCCGGCCAATCGGGCCCGTTCCTCGCCGCGAACCCAGTCCTTGATGTGCAAATGAACGGTCCACTGTTTCGTCATTTGCCACGCTTTCCAGGGATCGTAACCGCCGACGACATAATTGGCCGGATCGTAGATGGCGGCGAAGTATCGTTTATCGACCTGTTCGCCCACGGTCTTCATCAAGTCTTTCACACGCTCCGGATCGTCACCATAGATGTCGTGCTCGTTCTCGTGCAGCAAACGCACCCCAGCCTTCTCGGCCAGCCGGCATATGTCCCAGGTGCGATCCAGAACTTCGCGGCGCCAGTTGTCCCAATCGCCAAGCTCCGCCTTGTAGTAGCTGAAGATGCGAATGTTGGACGTGCCGAACACCTTGCACAACTCCAGAGCGCGGAGGAAGCGTTTCTTGTGCGGCTCGAACGGCTGGTCGATCTTGATCTTGCCGATGGGCGAGCCGATGGCACTGAGCTTGAAGCCGTGTTTGCCAAGGAGTGATTTGAATTCGGTGATTTGCAGGTCGGTCAGGTCGAGGACGTTGGTCAGGAGGATTGAGCGGAATTCGATGTGTTTGATGCCGCACTGTTGGAGGATTTCGATCTGGACCTGGGGATCGGCGGAAATCTCGTCGGCGAAGGCGCTGAGGGTGAACATATCGTCTCCTGTTAGTTCGGCTCGACTGACAACTAAAGAACTGGACGCATCTTCTCGATCAGGTTCTTTGCGTTTTTTGCCTCTTCTAAAAGGGTTCTGAATTCTTCTGAAGACACCCAAGGCCAACTCGGGTTCTGGTTATCAGCCGCTTCGAGAATTTCCTGATCCATTCGGCCTTCAGTGCACGCCCAAGCCTTGATGAGGTCGATCACGTAAGCACCCACAATGCCGTGGGCAAGCTGGAGTTTGTGGGCGGGCCTTTGATAACAATCTGGCTCCCATTCTTCCCTGGCCCAGACGGACAGGTATTCGATTTCGGCTTGCGTGAATGTCATGTTAATTCTTCTGCACAACCCTCAACTTCGCCCTCACCCGGCCCCTTACGGGGCACGGCTCGCCAGTGCTCAATCACTCAACTCTTCTGCACAACCCTCAATTTCGCCTTCTCCGCGAGAAACGTTCGCTCCCCCGCCGCTGAGAAACGCACTCGCACCTTCCGCAGCGCTCCGTAGCCGCTCACCTCCGTCACCCGGCCCGTGCCGTAAGTGTCATGGCGGACCAGCATCCCCTCAACATAGGTAAGACCGCTGCCCCCAGCAACCGGTTCGGCACTCCGCGGCGCGGGAAAGGTAGGCGATTTCGGCCTGGGCAAAATGCCGGCGTCGGCCCAGCCTTGCTCGGCTGCGTGGCTGCCGCCGCGCCATTCGCTCACGGCGCGGGAGTGACTGCACATGTCGTGATTGGCGATGCCTTCTTCCGGCAACTCGTCGAGAAACATGCTCGGCACGGCAGTGATCACGTTGCCGCGGAACTCACGCAGGCGAGCGTGGCAGAGATGCAACTCTTCGCCGGCCCGCGTCATGCCGACGAACGCCAGCCGGCGTTCTTCTTCCACCTCGCTGTTCTTGGCCAGGCTGCGTTCGTGAGGAAGGAGACCCTGCTCGACGGCGACGATGTAAACGACAGGGAATTCCAGCCCCTTGGCCGAGTGCAGCGTCATGATCGACACGCAGTCTTGCTGTTCGTCCCAGCCGTCCACGTCGCTGGCGAGCGTGATGTTCTCCAGGAAGTCGCCGATGGTTCGGCTGTTGTCTTCCTCGGCGAATTGTTTGGCGGCGGTGATGAGTTCTTCGATGTTGGCCAGGCGTTCCTGATCGTCGGGATCGGTGCTCTCCTTGAGCATGCGCCGGTAGCCGCTGCGGTTGAGCACCTGGCGAATGACCTCGTCGGGAACAGCGTCGGCGAACTGGCTCATGTTGCGCATCAGAGCGGCAAAGTCGCGCAGAGCATTGCCGGCCTTGCATCTTGATGGCGGGGATGTTGGCGACCTCGGCTGCGGCGGCGAGCATGCTCATTTCACGCGGTTCGGCATAGGCACGCAGATGTTCGAGCGACACTTTGCCGACGCCGCGAGACGGTTCGTTGACGGCCCGAAGGAACGAGAGATCGTCGCGCAGGATTGAGCAGCAGACGCAGGTAGGCCAGCACGTCGCGATTTTCCTTGCGGTCGAAGAATGCCAGTCCCTTGACGATCTGGAACGGCACGCGCTCCTTGACGAAGGCCGACTCCAGCGCCCGCGACAGGGCGTTGATGCGCATGAACACGGCGAAATCGCGGTACCGGCGCTCCTCGCTCTCGACCGCCTCGCGGATACGGCGGGCGATGTTCTCGGCCTCGTCCTGGCCGGTCTCGAACGTGAGAACGCTCACTGGCTCGCCCGTGGGATTGTGGGTGAGTATGTCCTTGTGCTTGCGTTGCAGATTATGCTTGATGAGATAGCTGGCCGCCCTGGCAATCAACTGCGTGCTGCGAAAGTTGCGATCCAGAGTGATGATCCTGGCATTGGGGAAGTCCTGTTCGAAGTCGAGGATGTTGCGGATATCGGAACCACGCCATCCGTAAATCGATTGATCGGGGTCGCCGACACCACACAAGTTGGGATAATCAACCGACAACCCTCGAGCGATGGCATACTGTGCCTTGTTCGTGTCCTGATATTCGTCGATCAGCACGAACCGGAAGCGGGCATCCAGCTCGGCGCGCAGCTCCGCGTCGTTCTTGAGCGCGAGGGCGGGCCAAAGGAGCAGGTCGTCGAAGTCGAAGGCGTTGGCGTCGCGGAGCCTTTTCTCGTAGATCGGATAGACGCGAGCCACAATCTGGCCAAAAAAGTCGTTGGCCTGGTTGGCATAGCGCTCCGGAGTGAGCAATTGATTCTTGGCCTTGCTGATGGCCGACTCGATCCGCTCCGGGGTGAAGCGGGCATTGTCGATATTCGCTTCATCGAGGGCGGATTTGACCAACCGGCCGCGGTCGGTTTGATCGTAAATCGTGAAGTTGCGCTCGAAACCGAGCCGGTCGGCGTATTGCCTGAGCAGGCGGGCGCCGAGACTGTGGAAAGTGCTGACCCACACTCGGCTTTCAGGTACCAGCGTTTCGATACGCTGACGCATCTCCCCCGCGGCCTTGTTGGTGAAGGTGATGGCCAGAATGTTGTACGGCTTGACGCCCTGCTGGAGCAGGTAAGCGACCCGGCGCGTGATTACGCGCGTCTTGCCGCTGCCGGGACCGGCCAGCACGAGGAGGGGGCCTTCAAGATGGGTGACTGCTTCCTGTTGTTCGGGGGTCAGATCGGCGAGAAGGTCTTGTCTGGCTTCGACTGCCATAAGTAGCTGTCTCCGTTCATTCCAACTGGCGAGCGGCGGGCTTGTCCCCGCCGAAGTTTGACTACCGCCGGGTCAACCACAGGTGGGCGGCCGGCGGCTCGCCGAGATATGTGTCTCGACGCAGTAATTCGGATTTTACAGCGCAGCACCTACTTTGCTAAGATCATCAGAAGGATTTCTTCTTAACCTCTATGGCGGGTCCATCATGGATATCGTCGGCATCGGCACGGACATCGTGGAATGTTTGCGCATCGGCCGCATGATCGAGCAGCACGGCGAGATGTTTCTGACGCGGGTTTATACTTCGCGCGAGATTCGCTATTGCCAGGTGCGCAGGCGGTCAACCGAGCATTTCGCCGGCCGCTGGGCCGCCAAGGAGGCGATCATGAAATGCCTCGGCACCGGCTGGCAGCGTGCCATGTCCTGGACCGACATGGAAATCCGCAACGACAACAACGGCATGCCGCACGTGCATCTGTGCGGGGCGGCGAAGGACATCGCCCAGAAGCTGGGGGTGTCGGATATTCATATCTCCATCTCGCACTGCCGGGCTTATGCGACGGCTTACGCTGTCGCGGTTCGAGAGGCGGGGTGGAGCAGTGGGGCGGATTTGTAGGGGAGCGGCTAGGTTCGCTTATTCGGGCACAAAATCACAAACTTGGGTAACCACTTTGTGACCAGCGATGGGAAAGACCTGTTCGGTGTCTTGATAGCAGCCTTTGACAAAGCCACAGAATCAGGACAAAGTGAGTTTATTCATTACTCGCATAGATGAAATCCTTGATCGCCAGGAATGGGGAATACAATGATTGATGCCATTACCAATAAGCGGCTTCGCGTCGAGGCCGAAGAAGATGTTCCGCCGACCCTCGACCTGCCGGTCAGCCAACTTGATGAAGTCCGGCGCCTTTTGGACAAGCATGGCATTCGTTACTGGGTTCATGAGCAAGTTATCTCGTTTGATGGGGGGCCCGAAGAAGCACTCATCAACTTCGGGCACAGCGGGGACGCTAAGGCCATCCAGGCAATTCTGGATAGCGTTCAATGAAACCACTCGAGGACTCCATGCCATTAGCAGATGACATTCGGAGGTTGCGAGTTCGCGCACTCGTAGACCTCAATGCTGCTCACGATTACCACCACGAATCGGAGGTTGCGTGGCGCATTATCCATAGAGTTGTGGCCGCCGGTCGCATGTTCACCATCCGAAATGGCGCGACTGGCACGGCAACGACACAGACAGAGCTTGTCCGTAAGTCAAGAAGATACGTTGCCGAACAGCTCACTCAGGCCACCTTCCAGCAATTCATCTCCATCTTCGAGAACTTCTTCTTCGACTTCCTCCGTCTCTGGCTTGCTGCATACCCGCGGAGTCTGATCGGCAAGAAAGTGGACTTCGAGGCGATCCTGGATGCTCCGGACAAGGACGCGGTCATCTTGCTCGTCGTCAACAAAGAATTGAACGAACTTCTCTATGAGCGGCCCAAGGACTGGTTTGCATTCCTGGAATCGAAGGTGAAATTGGGCTGCCCCACAGCCGACGAGATTGACCGGTTCGCGGAGGCCAAAGCCACGCGCGACGTCCTGATCCACAACCGCGGAGTGGCCAGCAAGAGCTACGAAGCGAAGGCCGGACGGTTTGCTCGTTACAAGGATGGAGAGAGAATCGACATCCCCGAGCATTACCACCGGGAGACCTGGGAACTCCTCTGAAGGGGGTGACCGATATCGCGAACGCGGCCATCGCCAAGGTTCCTTGATGCTGCTCAGACTGCCGAAGTCTGTGCGAAAGCCTTTCTGAAGTCTGCCTCTACTTCGCCACATCCAAGAATCACCTGCCGGGCAATTTTGTAAGCCGCCCGAATCGTGTTCGCGCGCACCTCCATCTGACCCTCATTGAGATGCTTCCCGGCCTCCACGACGGGCAGGCCGGCAATCTCCACAGTCAACGGCAGCAGGCTCATGAACTCGCGGACTTTCTGCTGTTGGCGATCGGCGCCTTCGGTGCTCATACCATGCTCCTCTGAATGATAAGGGCGACGCCTATCAGCATACCCTACCGGTCCGTCTTGCTCAACTTCACAGTATGGAGAAAATGAACACGTGGAAACAGCGATAGGGGAGTAAAGGATTTTCTCTGAAACACCGATGTTACCCATGTCCCTGATTGCGCCCCGAATGTCGATTACCCACGAGGCATCCATGGATTTCACCATTTCCCGGCGCACCCTGCTCAAGGCCGCAGCCGCTCAGTGCCTGACCTTGCTTCCGACGGCAACAACTCCGGCAAGTGCCCGGAACCAGGATAACGCCTGTTGCATCATTGGACACATGACGGGAGCAGAGGCCCTGATCGAAACGCTCATCAAGGAAGGCACGCGCTGCGTTTTTGGCATCCCCGGTGCTCAGGAGAACGAGCTGTGGGACACGATGAAGGCGAAGAACCTCCCCTACATGCTCGTCACCCACGAGTTTTCCGCAGCGGCGATGGCCGACGGCGTTGCTCGTACCACGGGGAGACCGGGAGTGCTGTGCATCATACCCGGTCCAGGAGTGACGAACTCTCTCAGCGGCATCGGTGAAGCCCGGCTCGACAGCATTCCCCTTGTGTGCATCGTCGGCGACGTGGCCCGCGGCGACAAGTATCGGCCTTTTCAGGTACACGAGCTGCCCCAGGCTGGTCTCTTGCAGCAGGTAACCAAGGGGGTCTTCGAGGTCAAGCATGTGGCCGAGATACCTGGAGCCGTGATGGAAGCCTTCCGGCTGGCCGAATCGGGTGAGCCGGGACCGACAGCGGTGCTCGTTCCTTACAACCTTTTGATCGAGGCACACAAATATAACTGTGGTTTCCTGCCGCCCACGGCAGTGCCCTTTGATGAAGCAGCTTTCCAGCAAGCTCTGGGGTTGTTGTCGAATTGCAAACTTCGCGTCGGCATCTACGCCGGCCTCGGCTGCATGAATTACTCGGACGCCTTGGCACGGATGGCTGAGACGTTGCAGGCGCCGGTCGCCACCAGCGTTTCCGGCAAAGGGACAATCTCCGACAAGCATCCACTGGCGGTTGGCTACGGGTATGGGGCACAGGGCACGCGCACGGCTGAGCAGGTTTTCAAGGCTGTCGATCTCGTCCTGGCCATCGGTGTTCGCTACAGCGAGGTGTCCACGGGGTTTTACTCGATCCCGCAGAGCCGGCATCTCATCCATGTGGACATCAATCCCAATAGCATGGGCCGGATCATGAAGACCGATGTTTGCGTCAACGCCGACGCGGGGCTGTTCATGGATCGGCTCAACGAAAAGGCTGACTGCGTCCGCCGTGTTCCCGACGGCAAGCTGGCCGCCCATATCCGGCAGCTCAGGGGCGAAGATTTGAAGAAGAACTGCGAGCTGTATGCCAAGTGCGGGGCCGATCCGATGGCTTTCCTGCTGGCCTTGCGGCGCTGCACTTCTCCGGACGCTTTCGTGTTCGTGGATGTGACCGTGGCGGAGCACTGGGCGGCGGAGGCCTTCCAGGTGTGGTCGCCGCGCACCTATTTCAACCCGACGAACAACCAGTCGATGGGCTGGTCGATCGGCGCCTCGCTCGGAGCGCAGCGCATCCATCCGGGCCGGCAAACGGTGACGGTCAGCGGCGACGGCGGCTTTCTCATGTCGGCGATGGAAGTTTCGACGGCGGCGCGGGAGAATCTGCCGGTCAAGTTCTTTGTGCTGGACGATCAGGCATATCACTTCATGCAGGCCCTGCAAAAGCCGGCCTATCTGCGGACCACAGCAACCATCCTGGCCCGGCTCGACTATGCTTCCCTTGCCAAAGCGCTGGGCGTCGCGTATCAGGAGATTCAGAGCACGGACGAGGTTGAGGGCAGCATTCAGAACGCACTGAATCACAACGGCCCAGTGCTGGTTCGCGTCGCGACGGATTACCGCAACCGCCCCATCCGCTGGATGGAAGCCACTCGGCAGCGGTTCATGAAGGAACTGTCCACGGAACAGAAGATTCGTTTCGCGGCACGGATTGGGTCGCGTTATCTGGATCACGCACCGCAGAATGATTGAGGCACGCAAGAAATAGCCCGCGGACTGCGTAAGCTGAATGCGTGTGCGGATCAACGCGGCCAGAACAAGACAAACCAATGGCATTGCCTCGCGAATCAGCGCACGGAGTCCGCGTGCGCAGCCCGCGAGCCATTCTCTCTGCACATGTCTTTAACTTGACGCTTGCTCTTTCCATCAGCTATAAACACTACTTACGCGGAACATAACTCATCCGAAGAGGCATTCAAGATGACACCTCGAGAAGTCCTGAGCTATCTGAAAGCAGAACCTTTCCGTCCCTTCCGCATTCGTATGAACAGCGGCAGGACATTCGACGTTCCCCATCCCGAGATGGTTCGTGTGGGAAGGCGTGATCTGCTCATCTTCACGTTCATTAGCGACACCCCGGACGTATATGATAGATGGGAGAACGTGTCACTCTTGCTTATTGAGTCCATCTCGCCCCTGGAAGCGTCCGTGGTGTGAACCCCGTACGGCTTACAACAGCCTGGAGGCCAAACCGAATGTCGTCTCGGGAAATACTTATGCTTGAGGAATCGAACAAATGATGACGCCGAGAGAAGTGATGGCACATGTATTCGCCGAGCCGTTCCAGCCGTTCTGCATCCACACTGCGAGCGGCAGGACGTTCGAGGTCCGTCACCCAGAGTTCGTGCAGGTCGGGCGAAGTACCATGACGATCTACGCTCCGCCGGAGAATGATCCCGATGGGCCGGAGCGCTGGGAGAAAATCTCGCGTATGCTCATCGAATCGATTGCCCCGTTGAACGCCTCGGTTGGCCCCAAGGGTTAATAGCCCTCACCTTACGGCTCGTGCCCTTGATGGTGCTTGAGGAGTGTGATGCCGAATTCACGGACCTTTGCTTTCGTCAGCCTCGGTTGCCCCAAGAACCTTGTCGATTCCGAGCGCATGCTCGGCAAGCTGGCCCAGGATGGTTATGTGCTGGTGCCGGACGCTGATGGGGCCGATGTGGTTGTCATCAACACCTGTGGCTTTATCGAACCTGCCCGGCAGGAATCGTTGTCGGTCATCCGCGAGATGCTGGCGCTCAAGAAAGAGGGGCGCATTGGCTCCGTTGTCGTCGCCGGCTGCCTCGCCGAACGCAAAAAGGATGAACTGTTCCGAGATGTCCCCGATGTCGATCACATCGTCGGCGTTTTTGGCCGTGAAGAAATCTCTCGTGTCGTCTCCAACACCCTGGCCCGGCAGCAGGAACAGCGATCGCTCTTTCGGCCGGCACCCATCCGTGCCCAGGAAGACACTGCCAGATTGCGAATCACACCCCGACATTACGCCTATCTGAAGATTTCAGAAGGCTGTGATCGTCTGTGTACTTTCTGTGCCATTCCCGGCATGCGCGGCAAGCACGTGACCAAGCCGATCGAGGAAGTCCTCCGCGAGGCACGGGAACTCGTTACCGACGGAGTTCGCGAGCTGATTCTCGTCGCCCAGGATACCACCTACTACGGCATGGACCTCTACGGCTGCGCCCGGCTGGCCGAGCTGCTGCGCAAGCTAGATCGGCTGGACGGTCTCGAATGGATTCGCGTCCTTTACGCCTACCCCAGCAACTTCACGGACGAGTTGATTGAAACGCTGGCTACAGCCAAGAAGATCATTCCCTACCTGGACATGCCACTTCAACACATCAATGATCGAGTGCTGCGGCGCATGCAACGCCGGGTGCATCGTGCCGAGACGGAGGATTTGCTAGCCCGGCTGCGGGGAGCGATTCCTGGATTAACTCTGCGGACAACACTTATCGCCGGTTTTCCCGGCGAAACGGATGCGGAGTTCGAGGAACTACTCGCCTTTGTCAAAGCTCAACGATTTGAGCGCGCCGGCGTGTTTACATACTCTTTCGAGCCGGGCACGCCGGCGACACGGCTTGACGGCCACCTACCGGAAGAAGTTAAAATGGAACGGCGCGGCCGGCTCATGCAGGCTCAGCAAGAGGTTGCCTTCGCCTGGAGTCAGCAGCAGGTCGGCAAGGAGATTGAAGTACACATCGACGGTCCCGACCCCGAGGTGCCCAGCCACGCGCTGGGCCGTGGTTATGCGGATGCTCCCGACATCGACGGCGTGGTTCGGGTCAAGGGCAAGGGGATTCACGCCGGTGATTTTATTCGATCGAAAGTGACCGCGGCTGACGGCTACGATCTGGCCGCGCGGGCCATTGGACAAGGAAGGTGAATCATGGCGACGGTGACACCCGGCAAGCCTCCGGTGTTTAACTTGCCCAATCAACTGACGGCCGGCCGCTTCGTGCTGGCCATTGTGCTCTTCGTACTGATTGCATTCGAGCTATGGTTGGCGTGCATCGCCGTGTTCGCGCTGGCGGCGTTCACCGACTGGCTGGACGGTTATCTGGCGCGAACCCAGGGACTGACCAGCACGCTCGGCCGCAACTTCGACCCGCTCGTAGACAAGATGCTTGATGTGCGGTGCCTACATCTTCCTGCTACCCTTTGGTTTCCACCCCCCATTGGCTGACGGCACGCCAGGGGAAAGCTGGTTATTGCCCTGGATGGTCACGGTGGTGGTGGGTCGCGAACTGCTCATCACCGGCCTGCGCAGCTTCATGGAGAATCAGGGGTCCAAGTTCGGAGCGGATTGGCTGGGTAAATTGAAGATGGGCTTGCAGTGCGCGGCACTCTTTGCGATCTTCGTAACTCAATACTGGCCGGGCACATGGTTGGACAGCGTCCGCGATGGCTTGATCTATGCTATGCTGGGTGCCACCATCCTGAGCGGGCTGCAATACATGTGGCGTGCCATCTTGCTGATAAAGCCGGAAGATTGGCGTGTTTAGCGACGCTTCGCAGAAGCGTTGGCAAAGAACGCTTCTGCGAAGCGTCGCTAAACACGCAGAACGCTTCTGCGAAGCGTCGCTAAACACGTAGAGTTGGGCCACTGAAATCGTTGGGGGCGTCGTGATGTTTGGTTGTGCCATCGTCGGATGTGGGATGATTGCACGCTTCCATGTTCGTGCTCTGGCCGATGTGCCCGGAACGAAGGTGGTTGCTCTCGTCGATAAAGACCGAGCCTACGCCCAGAAACTGGCGGCTGATCTGGGACTCTCCTGCGACACTTATGGCGACCTGGCTCCCGCGCTCGCGCGTCCCGACGTGCATTGCGTGATTGTGGCGACGCCGAGCGGCGCCCACATGGAACTCGCCGTCGCCGCTGCGGAGGCCGGCAAGCATGTTGTCGTGGAGAAGCCTCTGGAGGTCACCCTGGAACGCTGCGACCGGATCATCGGCGCCTGTGAGCGTCATGGCGTGAAGCTCTGCACCATCTTTCCGTCGCGTTTCGCCGATTCCAACAGCACACTGAAAGCCGCCATCGATGCCGGGCGCTTTGGCCGTTTGACACTCGGTGAGACCACCTGCAAATGGTGGCGGACGCAGGCCTATTACGATCAAGGCGGCTGGCGAGGTACGAAGGCCCTCGACGGCGGCGGCGCGCTGATGAACCAGGCCATTCACAACGTCGATCTCCTTTCCTGGATGATGGGGCCGGTGACCCACATCACCGGCTTCACAGCTCTCCTGGCCCATGAGCGCATCGAAGTGGAGGACACGGCCGTCGCCTGTCTGCGCTTCGCCAGCGGCGCGCTCGGCGTCATCCAGGCCACGACGAGCGTACATCCGGGCTATCCGAAGACCATCGCCATTCACGGCGATCACGGCTCCGCAGTCATCGAGCAAGAAGATGTGGTCCGCTGGGACTTCACGCCCGGAAACCGCCGAGGATCGAGCCATCAAGGAACGGTTCGCGAAGAAGAGTGGGTGCCTCCGGAGGATCGAGCGATCCGGCGGCAATCTCCCACGTCTACCACGCCCGCCAGTTGGGCGATTTTGTACGAGCCATTGAAACGGGAAAGAAACCAATGGTAGACGGCCGTGAAGGCCGCAAGGCGGTGGAGATCATTCTGGCTGTGTATGAAGCGGCGGCGACGGGGAAGACCGTGGAGTTAAGGATGAAGGATGAAGGATGAAGGATGAATCAACCGGATCAAGGCACGCTGATTCATCCTTCATCCTTCATCCTTCATCCCTTCTGGGCAAAGGAGTGACCCATGAGCAATAAATCCAAGAAGCAATCCGTCATCACACGACTATGCTGTCTATCTTCTCGTTCGTGTCATCGTCTGCGTCATTCAATCCTTGTCCCTGGAAGCGGCGGGGACGCTCGCCGGCGGCCTGGCCTGGCTGCTGCAACGGCTCGACCGCCGGCATAGGCTCGTGGCATGTGACAATCTACGGCAAGCGTTTCCTGAACGGTTTGCTCAGGGTGATCCGAATAAGCTTGTAAGCTCCGTTTACCGACATTTCTGCACGCTGCTGATGGAGATCATTCACTTGCCGCGGAAACTTGCATCCCAACACCTGGCGGCGCTATCTCGATCTCGGACATGCTCACCCGGTAATCGAGTCCGTGCTCTCCGGCCGGCCGGTCATGCTCGTCACCGGGCACTTCGGCAACTGGGAGCTGGGCGGCTATGCTATGGCGATGCTCGGCTTCTCCAGCCATGCCATTGCCCGGCCGCTGGATAATCCCTTCCTGGACGACTATCTGCGCAGCTTCCGGGAGCGCACCGGCCAGAAGGTCCTGGCGAAGAAAGGCGACTTCGACGAGATGCAAGCGATCCTCGCCCGCGGCGGCATCCTGGCTACGTTGGCGGATCAGGATGCCGGTCAGCGCGGTCTCTTCGTGGACTTCTTCGGCAGGCCCGCATCGACCCACAAGGCCGTCGCCCTGCTCTCTCTGGAATACAATGTGCCGCTGGTGGTGATCGGCACCCGCAAGGTCGGTGAGCCGATGCGCTATCGGGTGGATGTTGGCGACGTGATCCTCCCGGAGGAGTATCAAGGCAAGCCCGACGCCACACGTGCCATCACCCAGCGATTCACCACGGCACTGGAGAAAGTAGTCCGTGCTGCGCCGGAGCAGTATTTCTGGCTGCACCGCCGGTGGAAACACCGGCCGGCGGCGAAGAAGCGGCGCGTTGCCTGACGGTGAGACAGGGTACAGGGTGACAGGGTGACAGGGTGACAGGGTGACAAGGTGACAGGGTGACAAGGTGACAGGGTGACATGGTGAACGTTTTCTGTGTTTTGTGCAATTTTGCCTTGTCACCTTGTCATCCTCGGGAGGGTGGGGCCCTAATGTCATCCTCAGCCTCCTCGTGGCGAGATTAATTTTGGATGAGAATGGCCACAAAGCGCGGCCACATTTGTCCTGCAAAGCGGCCAAGTTGCGGCAGGGGTGTTTGCCGCATGTTATTGCTGCCAGGGTGCTTATGGAAATCCGGCCGTGGCCGGAGCTATTAAACCCTGACACGATAGCTTTTGTCGCTTGAATTTGACTTTGGGGCGTTCACATGGTATAGTTGTGATTGGGTTTTCACGAGCAGCGGTATAGCAGTGTTCCAGAAACAACAACCCCCTGAGCAATCGCTGAACCGGATCATTCCAGTCAGCAATCGCCCAGGGGGTTGCGGGGAGAGATCAAGACTTTGGGAAAGGAACCGATCAAGTAACCGGCTTCCTCGGCAGCTTCTCGTCTTGCTTGGGTTTGTCGGGCGGCTTGTCACCGGGTTTCGCCTCCGGCTTGGCGGGCGGCTTGGGTACTTCCTTGTTCATTTCATCATATTTCTTCTTCTGCTCAGAAGTCAGCAGCTCCAGCGCTTTGCTCTTATATTCCTTAGTCAGCAACTCCTGCGCTTTGTTCTTATATTCTTCTTGCAGCTTGGCGAGCTTGTCCTTCTGCTCAGCGGTCAGGTCCAGCTTTCTCTGAACGTCGGCGGGCAGGATCTGGCCGCCGCTGCTCCTGGACGTCGTCGGACGAGCCGGCCTCTCGGGGCGAGCCGGTCGTTCGGGCGGAGTCGGCCGTTCAAGACCGCCCGGAGCGCCCGGTACGCGCCGGCCGCGCCGGCCGAGCTGCGTCGTAGGTCTTCTTCTGGTCTTCGGTCAGCAGTGCCACGACCTTGTCCTGATACTCGCCGCGCAGTGTACGGACAGCTTGCATCTGGTCGCGAATCTGCTGCATGGCCTGGGGATCCTGATCCTGGATGGCCTTGGTGATGGCATCGCGAGCCTTGGCCGCGGTATCCTTGCTCTTGTCGTCGAACTCCTTTTGCAGCTTGGACACCTTGTCCTTCTGGTCGTCAGTCAGCTTCAGCTTGTCTTTCAGCTCGTCGGACAGCAACGGCCCTGTTTGGCCGCCGAGTCTGCCCTGAAATCCGCGCACAGCGCGATCGCCCGGCGGCTGCGGGGTCGGAGCCGGCGGATCAGCGGCCCGCAGTATTCCCACGGAAGCTAGTAACAGCGTGAGGCTCAGCCCCAACGCACCATAACGTAACACAGACATTGCATGTTCTCCTGGTTAGAGAGTAAAGAGTAATTCCCATGTATGTAACACTGTTTGGCGGCGGAAGTTTCGCTACGGGCCTGGGAATGTCTTCCACAAGGACGATCATGCAAGCGGTGAAGCCGATGACTTGCCGCGTTGGCGAATCCATGCCCGGAACTGCCGGATCACGACGTTTTCATCCTCTGCCAGTCGAGCTTGCTTGATGAAGCCGAGGAGATCGGCCGGCGTCACCAGAGGGAATGCCCGGCTGACGGCAGAAGCTTGATATTTTCCATCTTCATCAAGAACGTGGAAGGTGAGGCTGTCGCCTTGCAGCCGCCAGACCTCAGGAACACGAATGGCAGCGTAGATGCTCATGCGGTCGAGAGAACTATTTGTGACATCGACCTCGATAGCCAGGTCCGGAGGAGGATCGCGGCGCAGATCAAGGCGGCGACGGCCTGCCAGGCGAGCGGCGTTGGCGATCCAGAAACACGTGTCCGGTTCTATCCCGCGTCGCCGCGCATGCCGCCGCAAGGTAGTTGAGCCTCCACATCTAAGTGGTAGTCCCAGCTCTTCGGTCAAAACCAAGATCAAGTAACCAAGGAACCAGCTATTATTATCATGAATGAACAGCGGTGACATGATCTCCAGTTCTCCCCGGTCATAGGTAAGCCGGACGCCCGGCTGCTCGGCAAAAATGTACAGCAGGCGAGTGTAGGTCCGCCAATCGATGCCGGATAGATGCAGGCACTCGCCCAGACGTGGTCGCTTTGCCGAAAGAACCTGGCCCATTGTATTTGCTCCTCCGTTTACCCGGCCACTTCACCTCTTGCAGAAACTTCATGCGCAATTGTAATGGCAGCGGCCATCAGCAGCAACATCGCTCAACGCCGGT
>CAWDRY010000004.1:0-143986 GCA_963804745.1 uncultured Gemmataceae bacterium | reverse complement strand
TGTCTTAAATAATGCCGTATTTTTTTGACGTGGGCATTCACCCAGACGAAAGTTGACCAAAAAGAGCAAAACTACGACCAAGGAGCACATTGGGACATGACAAAGGCCATCCAAAACTTCAATATTGAATTGCGTGCTGTCATTTATCGAGAAGACGGGGTTTGGCTGGCGCATTGTTTGGAAATGGATATTGTCGCTGAAGGCAACAGTCCTCAACAGGCATGCAGGGATGTGATCGAATTGTGCGAACTGCAAATCCGCGTTGCTCTGGAAGAGGGCGACATTCAGTCTGTTTTTAGGCCGGCTCCTCCAGAAACCTGGAAGATGTACTTCATGAGCCACACCATACGTCCCACGCCCTACAGAACTCCACCGAAGACCGTTGCCCAGCCATCTTCTAGAACATCTGCCAAGTCACTCCCAACGAGAAGATCCGTTCAGAAATTTGAGGTTAGGGAGTTTGAGTTAGTGTAATGGCCGAGCAACCCCTACCATACCGCAGGCAGCAAGAACCGGCTTGACAGTAGTTGCGAGAAGGCATACCTTTGGCGACGGGCGCCGTTAGGGACGATGGTGCCGCGAAGATTAGCTGTATGTTTGAATGGAGTCAGCGCATGACCACCCCACAGGGACCAGTGGTTCCTCTTTGTGACCTGCTTACCCAGTATCAGAAACTCCAGCCCCAGATCGAGGCCGCCATCGCGCGGGTGCTCGCGTCGGGACAGGTGATTCTGGGACCGGAAGTGGCGGCGTTGGAGAAGGAGATAGCCGACTATTGCGGTGTCGGTTACGCTGTCGGATGCAGTTCGGGAACCGACGCGCTTCTCCTGGCCATGCACGCCCTGGAGATCGGGCCGGGCGACGAAGTCATCATGCCCCCGTTCACTTTCTTTGCCACCGCCGGCTCCGTTTGCCGGGCCGGCATCGGCCTGTCTTCGTGGACATCGATCCGGTGACCTGCAACCTCGATCCAGTCCAGGTGGAAAACAAGATCACAGGCAGGACCCGTGCCATTCTGCCCGTACACCTCTTCGGACAGTGCGTGGACATGGATCCGCTGGCGGAGGTGGCCGAGCGCTACCAGTTACCCGTCATCGAAGATGCCGCTCAGGCCCTGGGCGCCGAGTACAAGGGGAAACGTGCCGGCAACCTGGGAGCCATCGGCTGCTTCAGCTTCTATCCGAGCAAGAACCTGGGCACCTATGGCGATGCGGGCATGGTGGTGACCAACAATCCCGATTTGGCGGCCCGGATGGCTTGCCTGCGTGTTCACGGCATGCAGCCGAAGTACTATCACAAATACATGGGCTGGAATGCACGGCTCGATGCAGTCCATGCCGCCGTGCTTAGGGTCAAGCTTCCTTATCTGGAAAAATGGATCACGGACCGCCAGGAAGCGGCCAGGCGTTATGACGCTTTGATTGAACAACATTATCTGAGTACTTTCCTGGCGCGGCCGGTCGTTCGTCCGCACCGAAGGCACGTGTTCAATCAGTACGTTGTGCGGGTTGCCGACGGGCAGCGCGACGCTCTGGTGCAGCATCTGCGTTCCCAGAACATTGGTTGCGATATCTATTATCCCGTCTCGTTGCATCGGCAGGAGTGCCTGGCCTACCTTGGCTACCGCGAAGGCGATTTCCCGGCCAGCGAAGAGGCCTGCCGTGAGGTTCTGGCCCTGCCGATGTATCCGGAACTCACGATGGAACAGCAGCAGACCGTGATAACAAGCTGTGCGGCATTCTTGCGGAAGCAGGCACGTCTAGCGGCATAGTACGAGAAGGGGAGACAAGGAGACAGGGGATGTATCCGGTTCCGCACTGCCTTACCTGAACATTGAGGCAGCGTGAACCGTGCCTGCCCGAGTAATGATTCGGAGGATCCTGGGTTGTCGCAAGTTAATCCTGTCCCGAGCGCATGGGCCCGATTGCCCAAACTCGTCTCGTTAGTCATCCCGGTGTTCTGTGAGGAAAAGGGGATCCTTCATTTTACCGAGATCCTGCTCGGAGTGATGCGCAACCTGGGACTTCCTTTCGAAATCATTTTTGTGGAGGATGATTCTCCGGACGGAACGCTGGCAATGATTCGGGAGCTGCACCGCTCGCATCCCATGCGCATCAGGGCGCTGTCCCTGTCCCGTCGTTTTGGTCACCAGGCTTCGCTGGCCGCCGGTCTGGAGACGGCTCGTGGCGACGTGGTCATCACGATGGACGGCGATATGCAGCATCCTCCGAGCCTGGTGCCGACTTTGCTGTGGAAGTGGTCCCAGGGCCATCAACTGGTCTACACGCGCCGGCAACACCAGCAAGGACGGAGCTGGCCTAGGGAATTCGCATCGCGCCTGTTCTACCATGTCCTCAACCGAGTCACGGACGTGCATCTGGAAGAAGGGACGGCTGACTTTCGGCTCCTGGACAGGGTGGTGGTCGACGCCCTGCGGCGCATCAGTGAATGCGGCATCTTCTATCGAGGCCTGGTCCAGTGGGCGGGGTATCGCAGGACGGCCATTGATTACGTCGCCCCCAGGCGATTTGCAGGCTCCAGCAGCTATACCTGGAAGTGGATGCTGCAACTCGGCCTCGACGCGATTTTCAATTTCTCCCTTCGGCCGCTGCGTGTCAGCTACGTCCTGGGAGGTCTGTCGCTGCTGGCGACCCTGGGTCATGCTCTCTGGACGACCATCGATCGACTGTGGTTTGGGACGGCGGTGCCGGGGTACACTTCGCTTGTTCTCCTGGTCAGCTTCATGGGAAGTCTCAACCTGATTTGCCTTGGCATCATAGGCGAATACGTGGGGCGCGTTCATGAACAGGTCAAGGGCCGGCCTCTTTACCTGGTCAAGGAGACGATCGGGTTGACCGGTAGCACGCAGCGCGAAGCGGCGTGAGTCCCTGTCAATTTTCGATTTGCAATTGGCGTCATCATTGCAAATTGCCAAGCGGCGCTTGGGAACGACGTTGAAAGGTGCTCTTATGGTTTCCACTGAAGTCAAGCCGGGCAAGTTGGTGCCTCCTTCTACCTGTGGCGAAGCCTGCTCCTGTATTTGCTGCGGGGCAACCGCGTGGACACAGCGATTCCGCGCCTTGCAGCGCTGCGAGGCATGTGGTTTCGTCCGGGCGGACATGGATTTGACTCCGGAAGACATGCAGGAAATCTATCGGGAGGATTACTTTCGCGGCGAAGAGTACGGCAACTACCTGGCAGAGCACGAGTCGCACAATCGGAACAACGCCTACCGTTGGCGTTTGATTTCGCGGCTGGTTCCTCGGCTGGCGGGGGAAGGGACAGTCCCTTTTTCGGCAGCCGAAAAGGGGACTGTCCCCCTGCCCGCCATACGGACGCTGTTCGAGATAGGCTGCGCCTATGGCTTTTGGCTGGAATACTGTAGCCGTCAGGGGGTTGAATGCGCCGGCATCGACGTGTGCAAAGAGGCGGTCGCCCATGCGGTGCAGCAACTAGGACAGCGAGCCACCGCGGAGGACTTTCTGGAAGCATCGGTTCCCCCGGGTTATTACGAAGTCTTTTGCATGTGGGATACAATCGAGCACCTGGCCCACCCGGAAGAGGTGGTAGCCAAGATCGAGGCGTTGCTCCCGCCTGGAGGTTGGCTATTCCTGTCAACGGGAGACATCGGTTCGCGGGTAGCACGTTGGCGCGGCTCGCACTGGCGTCTGATCCATCCACCGACTCATTTGCAATACTTCGACCGGGCCACGATGAAGCGATTCCTGGTGAGGCACGGGTTCCAGGTTGCGTCCATTCGCTCACTATCCAATTGCCGAACCGTGGGCGAGATTATGGAGCGCGTCAAGAGACTGGGCAAGGGATTGAGCCGGCAAGCAGCCAGGGTGCTTTCCCGCGTCACACCCAACTGGTTGGGCCGTTGCGGACTCTGTCTCGATCTGGGAGACATCATGTTCGTGGCCGCCCGCAAGGCGGCGTAACCAACAGGGGAGACAGGGGGAAAAGGAGACAGGAGATGTATGCGAAAACATGTTCGTTCTCGCCCGGCGGGCAGCGACCGGGACGATTGTCTCCCTGTCTCCTTGTCTTCTGGGCCGTGTTGCTCTCGTGTTTGTACCTTCCCACCCTGGCTACTCCCTTCGATTTCGTGGACGACGGCGCTCTGGTTTACCCCGCGCCGCCGATGTCGCTGAGTGAGCGTCTGCAATTGGGATGGAGCAAGGTCGTGGGCAACTACGAAAGCCTTGGTCCCTTCCGGCCCGTCGCGTGGTTGCACTGGGAGACGGAAGCGGAACTGTTCGGGGCCAATGCCTTCGCCAGGCGCTGCCTGCGGCTGTTGTGGATCGTGCTGGCCGCCGGTTCCCTGCTGTGGCTGATGCGTGAACTGGGCATACGGACCGGCCCCGCGTTGGTGACAGCGGCTCTAGCCATGTGGAATCCTTACCGCAATGAGATCTGGACCAACCTGGCACCCACCGAAGGCCTCGTGATGCCCCACGCCTTGCTAGCTCTGGTGTGCGCCGTTCGCGCCGCGCGCAGTCCTCGCCCCTGGAAATGGGACCTTGTGGGTGCTCTGCTCGTACTGGCGACGCTCGGCTGCAAGAACACGTTCGCGGCTCTGGTGCCGGCCCAAGTCATCCTGCGCCTGATCGCAGACGGCAGCGGACTGCGGCAGGGGTTGCAGCGCCATGGCTGGCGTGCTGTGCTGTTGTCATTGACGCTCGTCTTTCCCGTCGTGCATTACGTCCTTTACAGGCTCAACTGGCATCCGGGGATGTACGTGACCGGCGGCATCACCTGGAAGCAAACGATCGGCATGTTGCGTGCGCTGGCGGGAGCAATCAGTTTCGATCTCATGGCCCCTGGCTTGATAGTGGCCGCGGTGGCCCTCTGTTTGGGATGCATGGGCACGGTATCCTCTGGCCAGTTTGGTAGACTCTCGTCCCTGACGGCTGCCATCCAGACCGGCTGCCGCACCATCTGGCAGTACTACCGCCCTGCATGTCTGGCCGGCCTGGCCCTGCTCGTGTTTGGCGTCGGCATTTATTTGCCCTTTGGCGGTGTTGCCGGACGTTACACGATGCCGGCCGTCTGGGGCGCCGATCTTCTGATTGCCGCGCTGTTGAGCGCCATGGGGGCCGTGGCCGCGCCGTGCTGGCGCCGCGCTGTTTATGGACTTCTCGCTTGCGGGCTGTTGGCGGTGCTGATTGGGAACATCGGCAAACAAGAGAGATTCGCTGCCCGTGCCCGGCTTTTCTGGCAAGCACTGGAATACGTCGAAGATCACTCACCGCAAGGAACCTGCATTGCCTGGGCAGGCACCACCGATACGAAATACCGCACAGAGTTGAATGTCGAGGAAGGCATCCATTTCCGCTGGCATCTCCATGCCCGGGGCCGGCATGACATTGGCGTTCGGCTGATCGACAGCCAGGGCCATCCCATGCCGCGTCACGTGCTTGACGTTCCAGAAACCCCGCCGCACCTTCTCATAACCGGCACAACAACGCCGCCGGACGGGGAATGGCAATTGGAACGCGAATTCCATGTGCCCTACTGGGCGGGACTGCGGGAGTACAACTGCTATTTGTGGAAACGCCCGGACCACTCACCACACAACACTATTTCCCGACCATATTCAACACCGCCATGCTCATCGTAAGCGCTAATGGACGTATCCGATCATGCGCATAATGCCGCTTCTAACGCCGACGCAGCAAAATACGTACCCAAACTGCCCCATTTACCGTTAAGGTACACATCATCCCATCGTTCTGCATGGAAAATTCTGGGGGGTTAGCGATCCTTTCCACCTTGTATCAGCTTAACACACTGCATACCATTCCTTCATCTGCACCTGATATTGTCCTGCCTCAAGCTCACTCGCTTGGGAGTCACCTTGCTTATGATTTCGTCACGTCGGCGGCTCGCGAACCGGGTGTTTCTGGTCTGCCTGGCAGCGCTGTTTGGCCTGTTGTGTTCCTTGCCTCTGCGTGGCGACACGCCGGCAGAGAAGCCGCAAGGCGTTCGCCTGGCGGTCATCGTTGTTTTCGATCAGTTCCGCGGCGACTACTTGACGCGCTGGGACAGTCTCTTTGGCGACGGCGGCTTCCACCGATTGGAAAAGGAAGGGGCCTGGTTCCAGAATTGTCATTATCCTTATGCCTTCACCGTGACCGCGGCAGGTCACGCCTCGATTGCGACCGGCACTTCGCCGGCCAAGCACGGCGTAATTCTCAACGAGTGGTATGACAGCAAGGAAGATTCGATCGTATACTGCGTTACCTCAAACCGCTATGAGCAGGTGCCGCCGCGGGAAGTCGCTGCCGAGACCGGCAGCAGCAAGAAGGAGGCCATAGGCGTCACGCCGGAACGTCTGCTGTCGCCGACGTTGGCCGACGCTCTCAAGGAAGCGACCGGCGGCAAGGGGCGCGTCGTGTCCATCTCGTTCAAGGATCGCACCGCCGCCCTGCTCGGCGGCCGGCGGCCGGATGCCTGCTACTGGGTTGACTTGCAAAACGGAAACTTCGTCACTTCCAACTATTACCGCGATGCGGTCCATCCCTGGGTCAAGGAATTCAACGCCGGTCACCCCGCCGATGCCTGGTTCGACCGGGATTGGACCCGCTTGTTGCCCAATCTCGATTATGAACGTTACAGTGGGCCGGACGATATGGAAGGAGAAGGCAAGGGCCAGTGCCAGGGACGTACGTTTCCTCATCCCATGACGGGCGGCCTGAAGAAGCCCGGCAAGGATTACTACCAGGCCCTGGAGATCTCACCATTCGGCAACGACCTGCTGCTGGCTTTTGTCAAACGCGCCATCGATGCTGAAAAGCTAGGCGCCGGTGAGGCTCCGGACCTTCTGTGCGTCAGTTTTTCCAGCAACGACCTGGTCGGCCATTGCTGGGGGCCTGATTCCCAGGAAGTGCTGGACATCACGCTCCGCTCCGACTTGATTATGAAGGAGTTGCTGGCCCATCTGGACGCCAGGGTCGGCAAGGGGCGCTACCTGCTGGCACTCACGGCAGACCACGGGGTCTGCCCGCTGCCGGAAGTGGCGCGCAAGCAAGGCAAGGAGAGCGGCCGTATCTCTTCTTCACTGCTCGCCCGCCAGGCCAGTGACTTTCTGGGCAAGACCTTCGGCAAGAAAGGTGACGACGAGTCAATCTGGATCGAGCAAGAAACCGCCAACTACTGGATGTACCTCAAGCGTGAGGCACTCGAGAAGTACAAGGTGAAACCAGCGGATGCCGAAGCAGCCCTGGCCCGCTGGCTGGCGAAGAGAGAGGGCATCCAGGCGGCTTACACGCGCACGCAGCTCATGCGCAACAACTTCAAGGACGATGCCGTCGGGCTGGCATTGCAACGGTCTTTTCATCCGGAACGTTCCGGCGACGTGGCGTTCTTTCCCAAACCTTACAATGTCGTTTATTCAACGCTGGAGGGCACGACCCATGGGACGCCGCATCCTTATGACACCCATGTACCGTTGCTGGTGTACGGCCCTGGAATTCGCAGCGGAGCGCGGCAAGATTGGGTGACGCCGCAGGCTATTGCAGCCATTTTACGCGCAGGCCTGGGAATCAAGGCTCCCGCGGACGCAGAGGCGCCGGTGCCGGAGAAGTTATTTGGGGAGTCCAGATGATCCAGATAACTCACCACGGATTACCCAGCGCGGCGAAGCCGTAACAAAAACTCTAAGGAAGGCAGGAAGACAGGAAAAGAATAGAGCACAAAAGACGAGCGTGTCAACATGTTTCGTCAACCGGAGACTTGGGTCGACTCTTTTTTCCTGTCTTCCTGCCTTCCTTAGAGGTTTTGAAATCTTGGCGGCGCCCGAAGATTCGGCTGGTTAGTAGTTCAGTATGATCCGTGGTTAAGAATCCTGACTAGCCATCCACGACGATGGCGTTTTCCAGGCCGATGTCGCGTGGCAAGATTTCGCGGACGCCTTGCTGAGCCAGTTGTTTGGCGTAGTAAGTCGAAGTGCGGCCGCGAAGGATGACACGCTCGGGACATAACTCGACGGCCAAATCGCGAATGCGCCGGCCGGTGCGGCTGTGAATGCTGCGCTCCAACTCATGTTGCAGCGACGAAGAAAGCAATGCTTGCATCATAGATTCATGACTCCTTGATCCTTGACTTGCGGTCCTGTTGCTCCATTATTAGGCACTGCTGCAAGCTTCTTGAGTAATTCTCCCTAGAATTTAGTGAAGAATAACCTGCTCGTTGAAGAAGAGCAAATATCGGACCAATTCACGGGAACCGAACCCATGCACATTCGAGGCATCGACAATCTTACCAGCAACGAATTGGAAGCGGAACTGGCCCGCGGCGGCCGTTTCGTGTTCTATGAATACTGCATCTCATTGATAATTATTACTTTGCGTCGGCCAACGGACATCTTCCTTCTTCGGGCCGGTTCTAACAGGGTCATTCGAGGATTGCCTTACACGTTTGTGTCGCTGGTGTTTGGCTGGTGGGGCATCCCGTGGGGAATTATTTACACGCCTCTGACATTGATTACCAACCTGTCAGGGGGCAGGGATGTGACGGAGGAAGTGATGACGATGCTGGCAAGTGGCCGGAATGACAATCTCTCGTGAGATAAGGCGGCAGCCATGAAGAAAGGCCGGATAGTTGTTCTTGTTCTCGGCTTGAGTTTGGCGGCGCCCTGCCTTGTGCGGGCGGGGCTGTACCATCCGGCGGAGCCAGTCATCTGGCCGCTGCCGACGGATTTGAAGGAGTTCGTCCCGCGCCTGGAACAACTGCGAGCGGCCGCGATAGAGAAGCTAGCCGAACCCCCCGCAGATTGGTTGCGCCCACCCTACCTGGGAAAAGCGGAGAAACTGGAAGCCAAAGAGCGCGCTGATAGCTTGACCGTTGAGGACCGAATTAACCTGAGCGCTTACTACATTCGTCTAGGGAAGCCTGAAGAGGCCACCCGGGTATTGGAAGAGGTGCCGCAAGGCCAGCGTAATTTTATGGTTCTCTCCAATCTGGCCATGGCCAATCAAATGGCAGGCCGGTTGGAGCGCGCCCTGCCTTATCTTGAAGAGGTTATCGACAAATGGCCAAGCGCCTGGTCAGGCTTGACCGCCAAACAACTCCGCTTCTATCGCCAGGCGGAATGGGCGCATCTGTACCTTCTTCGGTCGCGCTCTCAGGAAACCATCCGCCAGCCTATCAAGCCTGTGGTAACATTGGACCCGATATTCCCCGGAGTTCGCTTCGTAGGACCTGGCGGTCGCTACGAGGCCGGCGTTATGGCTCCCCGAGAACTGGATAAGCTGCCTGAGAATGCTCTCTCACTCGTGACGCAACTCATGCTGTGGCTGCCCAGTGATAGCCGCCTTTACTGGATGCTGGGCGAAGTGTTCAATGCCGATGGCGACGTTCCCACGTCCAGCTACATACTTGATAAGCTCGTCTTTGACGGTCGCCTGGCTGATACGGGCGAACTTCGGGAGCACAGATTGATCTTGAAAGAGGCCAAGTTGCCTGCTGTCGCTGCTGCCGTTCCGCCTCCAGAGCTTAGCGCCGACGACCAGAAACCTACGCAACCTGCCACCGGCCATGGCCTCTGGCTGCCCGACTGGAAACAAGTCGGCGCCGGTTTCGTCGCCGGAGTTCTGGTAACTCTGTTCGCCACGATGCAATTCCGCGAAACGCGCCGGCGGCGGCAAGAAAGGATGAAGGATGAAGGATGAAGGATGAAGGATGAAGGATGGGAAACAAATCCCTGAATCCTTCATCCTTTTTGTTCTGGGCAGGAAGGCCATCGAAGGGGATTTTGTTGTGGATGTGAGCAAGAAGTATTTGTTACGCAGGTGGTGAGTGGTGAGTGGTTACCGCTGGTCTTTACCACTCACCACTCACCACTCACCACTCACCACTATACAAGATCCAGCCTTCTTTTTGTCACCCTTGCCCGATTGCACTCCGCACAGATGCCGCGGACGATGAACGTGTGTCCCTGGTTCTGGAAGTTGTGTTCCTGACAAACATCACGGAGCAAATCGTCGATGGCCGGGTTCTGGAACTCGATCATCTTGCGGCATTGCTGGCAGTAGAGATGTTCGTGTTGCGGGTAGCCGTAGTCGTGCTCAAAGTACGAGCGCGGCCCCACTTCCAGCCGGCGCAGCAGGCCGGCATCGACCAGCTTGCCTAGCGTGCGGTAGATCGTCGCCCGGCTGACGGGAAACCCGGCGCGCTTCATATCGTCGATCAATTGCTCGGCGTCGAAGTGGTTGTGCTGGGCGAAGATGTACCGGACCATGTCGCGCTGCTGCTCCGTGTAGCGCTGCTGTTTGGCTCGGCTGCCCAGGTATTCGCGAAACTTGTCCTCCGGACTTTGCGAAACTTCAACCGCCTGGAGTTGCACAGGTACGTCTCCTCAACAAACTCACAGTGGAGGCCACTGCTGGTCCAGACCTTCCTGCTCGATCTGGCGGACCTGATTCTCCGTGACGCCGAACCGCTCGGCGACGAACTTGCGGGATTGGGACACGCTCATCCTCTGATCCTGGGCATCCACCAGCGCCTGAAAAATTTCCTTGCGGACCGGTTCAGCAGGATTTTCCCCCGCCTTGAGTTGAAACATGACTTCTCCTTTGCATTTGCCCAGCTTGAATCAGAGCGATGATTTTCACGTGCATTCATTATATCGAGTTTGTGCATTCGTGTTAAGGCGACGATCCAAGCACCCGCCTCCGGCTCGCGGCTAAACGAAAGGTATCTTCCCGAAAGTTCGGCTTGTTTTTTTCGTTCGTTGACCCTACCGTATGACCCGTTCATGAGGCGGTTCGCTGTCAGGAAGATGGCGAATACAGGTAAGGCAGACCCGCAATCTGCTTTCCGCGCCTGCCCGGTGCGACCGGAGGATTGGTCGCTCGTTGACCGACCCACTGCTGGTTTGTTCCTCTCGTGACTGCCTGACCGAGGCGCCGGCCGCACGTCCATAGGTCCCCGATTTCCTGGTTCTTGAGCAAGGATGTATTCATGGCCCGGATTGGCCTTTTGACGCTGCTTTGCGCCTGCTTTCTTTCCCCTGTTCTTGCTGGTCCCGAGGAGGACCGCGACCAAGCCCTGGCCAACGCCGTGGCCGTGCAGACCGCGCTGTTGCAAGGCCGGGATGCCATGCAGGCCCGGAACTACCGGGCCGCGGTCACCGTTCTCGAAGCCCAGATACTGCACATCGACGGCAACCGCGAGTACCTGGAAGCCTTGCGCGACGCCTATCGCGGCTATGTCAGCGAGCTGCGTTCGGCTAAGAACGAAAAGGAAACGCAAATATACCTCAGGCGCCTGAGCGCTCTCGATCCCACGGTGACCAGTGAAATCAAGCCGGCAGCAAGAACCAACCCGGCATTGCCCGCACAGGTCGCCAACCCGTCACGGCCCACGGTTGTTGAACAGCCGGCGATTGGCCCGGCTCCGAAAACGCCGCTTGCAGTTCGTGAACAACCAACGGCCGTCGCGGCTCCGCGGACGCCGGCGGCAGAACCGGCACGTCCGGCTCCGGTGGTCCGCTCGGTCCAGCCCGATCCGTTCAGTTACGACAACTCCACCCACAAGGAGGCCAAGACGCTGCTGCAACGAGCCGAGGAGGCATTCCTGGGCGAGCGCTGGAGCGATGCCGGCCGGTTGTATGAGCAGGCCAATCAGGCGGATCAGAGCGTCGTGGCCGGCAGCCGGGACAACTGGGCCTACTGCAAGCTGCACTCCGTCTGGGAACAGCTCAAACGCGCCCCCAACAGTATCCCTTCGTTCACCGATTTGGAGCGTGAAGTCCAGCAAGCCATGTCGATGGCCCCGCGTACGGTGGACGTGGGCAAGAATCTGCTGCGCGACATCCAGGCATACCGCAACTACGCCAGCGCGGATACGGCCCCGGCCCCCGCAGTTCGCCATCAGGGAGGCAACGGCGGCGGCTGGGCACTGGCGGAGACCACGAATTTCCGCATCTACCACAAGATGCCCCGCGACAAGGCCGAGCAGACCGCCCGCGTCGTGGAACGGACACGGACCGACATGCTGCGCAAGTGGTTCGGAGAAACCGAAGCGGACTGGGACCCGAAATGTGATGTGATCGTTCATGCCAGCGCGGAAGAATACGCTCGCGTGACCGGCGCGAACACAAGCCTGCCGGGCCATTCCACCACGCACGCCGAGGGTGGCCGGATGCTCATCCGGCGGATCGACGTACATTCCGATAACCCGAATATGCTCATTGCCGTTCTGCCCCATGAAACAACGCACGTGGTCCTGGCCGGCAAGTTCAGTGATACGGAGGTGCCGCGCTGGGCCGACGAGGGCATGGCCGTGCTCACCGAGCCGCGTGACAGGATCGACCGCCACCTGCAAGGGTTGCCGGCCCATCAGGCGAATCAGCAGCTCTTCAGCGTCCGCGAACTCATGCAAATGAACGACTATCCGCGGTCTCGGTCGGTGGGCGCGTTTTATGCCCAGAGCGTGTCGCTGGTCGAGTTCCTCGTCAACCAGAAGGGACCGCGGGAATTTACTCTCTTCCTGCGCAACGGGCAGCGCGGCGGCTACGAATCGGCCCTCAAACGGCACTACGACTTCAAGAGTTTCAGCGATCTGGAACAGCGCTGGACTCAGAGCACCTTCCACGACAATACCACTCCGACAGGCGTAGCTCAGCGATCTCACTGAGTTGAACCGTTGCCGTTTTTGCCGGTAAATAGGATGCCGGCGACACCGGCATTTTGACGTATCTTCAAACCTTCACACATCTTATAACGTCGCGACTGGTGCCGGTTTGCAAAAGTACCGGCAAAGGATGGGTAATGTCCTAATTTGGGCATGCGGACACCGGGTAATGCAGATGGAGAGAGGGGCAACAACAGATTGCAAGGTCAGTAGGGGGTTGACTCACCGGATTTGATTGGTAATTCCTGCGCCGGCTTTCGGCTCGTCTGCCCTCGACCTCGTACACCCTGTGCGATAGACTACGAGAAAAGGAGGAACTAGACCATGAGCCGCGCCGCTACCTCTGCCCCGCCTGTTGCCGTCGATGTTGCCGTTATCCTCACCGCGATTGTCTGCCCAGAACCAGACGCTGGCGGCTACTCTGCCTCCATCCCCGCACTTCCCGGCTGTCACACCCAGGGCGAGACCCTCGACGAGGTTCGCGCCAACCTTCGCGAGGCCGCCGAGGGATGGCTCGCCGTCGCCCACGACGATGCCCGCGCCCGCGACGCGGCGGGGGCAGCCCCGTGAAGATCATCTCCGGCAAGCGGATGTGCCGCGTCCTCGAACAGCGCGGCTGGACGCTCGCCCGCATCAACGGCGGCCACCACATCTATCGCCACGCCACCACTGGGCGGCGGACGGTGGTGCCCGTCCACGCCAACCAAGACTTGAAGCCCGGCACTTAGCGCGGCATCATGCGCGATGCCGGATTGACCGACGACCTCTGACGCGGCCGGAGCCGGTGGCTGGAGCCGGAGGTGATGGAACCATTGTTCCAAACCCGTCGGCCGGAGCCGCCAACCTCCCCTCGCCAACTAGAAAAACGTTCCTGGAACCGGCTCTGTTCGAGCGCCGCCAGGTCGCTGGCCCGGATGGTTCGCTGCCGGGGCTGCTGCCCGTGGCCGGTCGTGAAGGCCAGCTTCCAGGAAGTCCAGTTCAGCTCAAACGCCATGTTCAAGACGCCGGACTGTGTGGTACCATATATTCGTGCAGGCCGCTGTCATAGAAAAGCTCCTTTGTTAGAGTGTGAAAAGAAACCCATTATAAGCTTGGCTTGCAGCGGCCTGCGTTTTTTATCTGCCTTTCTTCATAGTTTCTGACCCCGGCTCCCGGGGCGGGCCACGTTCCGTGGCCGTGGTCGAAGGTGCGCGAGACACCGGTGGGCTTCAGCCATTTCGGCTTTTGCAGAAGCATCTGACATGAGGTGGGCACTGCCACACACGGCAGCCTACCTGTCGGTAGCCAGCTTTGGTGTGCCGGGGGGATCACGCTGCTGAAAGTTCTCGGGTGTCTCGGAGTTGTGGGGCGAACAGCTTCTCCCTCTCCTTCTTCTCGACCTTCACAAAATACTCGTTCTGGAATTCGAGTCCACTTATACTGAGGAGCCTCGTTCTGGACGGCCTTTCCCATAGCTAATTCGAAGACTTCCAGATTATGCTTTGCTCTCGCATTGGACGCATCGGTCTCAATAGCCAACTTGAACTGCCGTCGCACTTCTTCACTAGAATACGCAAGGCAGGCTTTTGCGATAGCTGCTAGTCCAAGTAATTCGCTCTTGATCTGAGCAGTTGTCTTTCTAACCATCCCTGCTTCGCATATTTGTAAACAGTCTCGATACCGCCCGTGTTCTAAAAAGTACTGTGCAACCCAAAGATAAGGCCATACTGCGGGGAAGCCCAATTGAATTGCCGTCCAGAGGTCTCGAACGCCTTCTTCCTTTGGATAGCGCAATTTGCCGCGAGAGGCAAAAAGAACAGGACTGTCTCCCTCTATGGTCATAGCGTATGTAAGTGCATCATCAGCTTCGGCAATTCTTCCTAACTTTTCATAATTTTCGGCCAACAGCACGACGCACATGCTAAGAACTGGGGGAATAAGAACTGGGGAAATAATGGGCGGTTCGCCCATCCGTTTTATGGCGGTCTCAAGAAGTAGAACCATCCTGGCATACTGTTCTTTTGCGTCAGCACTGTTCTCGTCTATTGACGCACAAAGGGCCTCAATAGCAAAAGCTAGAAGTATTACTTGATGCTTTTCGGGTGCTGCAACTATCGAATCGGCTAATTTCTTTGCTTCAGGTAAATTTGCTTGTCGCAGAACCTGCAAATACATTGCTTGGAATTGTTGGTTAGCCTTATCAAGTTGCCACGCGTCGCGGAGAAATTCCACGGCAACCTCGGGAACATCAAGTCCCATCCACCAGATGCGACCACGAAGGAAAGAAAGGACTGGCGGATAAATGTCGTTCTGAAACTTCCTGAGTAACTCTAGTGCTCTATCCGGCTCCCCTTTGTCTCTCAGGTTAGCTGCGGCAACTAATTTATCTCTGCCCCGTTCGGTCGGCCCCTCACAACTGCGCTTGGCTTCCCGAATGTAGTTCAGATCCAACGAAAGACCCCGGAGCCTCGCCTGCTCTATCTTGGAGAGGGTGTCCCACACACCCTCAATCTCCTCACGAGCCACATCTGCTTCTTCCGACTCGAATTTGCCTTGATCAAATAGCTCATACATCCGCAAGATAAAACGGATATAGCACCGGTAGTTTTCGGCTTTAGATATTGTCTGAACCATTTTTTAGCCTTCGATATCCGTCCATTGAGAACGAGTTGCGACGATATCGGCTCGGTACTGTTCAAGGGTTACAACCGCTGTCGGTTTGACAACGCCATGGTCGGGTCTATCTGGAACAAGCTCCAAACCAGGAGCAAAGGGGGTCTGTTCGAACTTCCCCTCTCCATACTTAAAGACGCGGTTGGCGTTTTCCCCTAACCCAGCCGGGTCTATCCGTTTCGGCAGAAATTCAAGCGGAACATCGGCTAATGACGGCCTCACCGACATGCCTTTTTCGTTCAGCCTTACCATTTCACCGTCGACATCGATGTCCTTCGGAACCCGTGCTCCTAGGCCGGTGGCCGCGTTTGCAATACGAGGAAGTCCATCTGCGTCTCTTTTCATTGGACGGAAAACTTGGGGCATATCCGATCTCCAGATACCTATCTTACTTTATTGTACCGTAATGGACCATTTCTAGGCGAGATCGACCGCCTTTCCCCCGGTTAGAGTTGATTATTCCCAGGTCGAATTTGTGTGGCAGCTCTAATAGCCATAGGCGGGCCACCATGGGTGGCCGGGGTCGGCTGCGCCAGGATAAACTTGGTTAAAGGAGAATGCTATGAACAGAGCGGAATTGGGTAGAGTCGAGAGGTGGCGCGGTGGGTTAGGGAGAGCCTTGCGTGTTGCCGGCCCTTTCGGTTGCCGGTGCCCGAGTATCTCCTCTTGCTCCGTCTCCACCTCCCGCTCATCGAACCGGACAGGCGGATTGCCCACATCCGGCTCTCCGACGGGCTTCACCGGCAGGCACACGACCGCGCGCGGCGCTCCCTTCGCCCACCGGTATAGCTCTTTCCGCAGCCGCCTAACCATTGACGGAGTTGGTAGACCGTGTGGTCAGTTTCTCCTGGCTCTTGGCTACTTCCACAGCGTACCCGAAGTAAGGTTCCTTCCCTCCCCCGGCATTACCCGGCTTCAACGGTACTACGAACCTCTCCGACTTCCTGCGCGCCCGGCCTGTCCCTCGCGGGCGTCCGGTTGGGGTTCGCCCCCCACCACGCAGGATCTACCGTGTTGCGTTCGTTCTCCCTGTGCAGACATGCCAGCGCCACTACCCCGGCGGGATCGTCGCTGGGATCGGGTTGCTCCCCTGACAACAACGACGGCGGCCTTCCCCAAATGTCCGCTGGGTCGGCTCCCGCATCAATCATTTCGAGGCCTGCTCGGCGTTCACTCGCGTTCTGGCCTGCCTACTCGCGGGTTCGCTTGAACGGCCCTTTCCAGCGAAGGCTTCGGCAGCGTCGTTACCTCCACCACCGCTCCGATTGCTACTGGCTGGAGCAACACTTGCCAGGTGGGAATTGCACCCACTGAAGAACGACACCTTTGCACGGCGCACGGACATGCTTGATATCCAAAGTATATCGAGCAGTCGGGATAGACCTGAGGCGCGTGTACCGTTAGGCACCACGCGATAATCAGGGGCGGTTAGAATGATCGGTCAACTCAGCGGCGGCAACCCCATCTTGCGAATCAAATGGATTGATAGAAACAGGTGCTGAGGATCGTCAAGAAGACTGACAAAACCGAACTTTTTGTAAAAGCTCCGGGCCGCATCATCGATGGCATCGACTTCGACAGCTCGGATACCTACTTGAGTTGAGATGTGTTGTACCCGGCGCAAGGCATCGACCAAAAGAAGCGAACCTAGTCCTCGGCCCTGGACATTCTTATCCACTGCCAGCTTACCCAGCAGGACCACGGGGATGTCTGTCCTTGGCAAGCCTTTGGCTTGATCTTTGGGCAAAGCTTCGTACCCGACTCGATGATTCAGAAGGGCATGGTAACCCAAGACCACCGCCTCACCTGGACGGACGGCAAGGTAAGTTCGAGCCAAATCCTTGCTGTCCCATTGGCTGGCACGCAGTTTCAGCCAGTCATCCAACAGCAAGTTCCCGCAATCGAAATGAGAGGCGCTCATGTCGGCGTGTGAGCCGTTCGATGGTCCAGTCGGCCTGAGACGTGTCAGCCAAGATGTTTCTTGTACCTCCTGGCAGCGTCGGCGAGGGCCTTGTTGGGTCTGGCAGCGGCATCATCGAGCATGGCGATGAAGATGTCTCGATCGCGGTTGGTCAGCTCGGTCACGTTGCGCTGCTGGAGAACCGAGCGTGCCGTCTGGACCAGCGTTGAGACAGCGAAATCGCTGACCGACTGGCCGAGCATGGCAGCCGCCTCTTCAACCACTGTCTTCAGTTCGGAAGGGAGGCGGAAGTTGAGGCGGGCGTCGATCTTGGTTGCGGTTGACATGCGTTCTTGCCTTTTGGCTCACTGTACAGCGAATTGCCACACATGGGTTTTAGCAAGGGACCGGCACGAATGCAAGACAGCCGCGACAATGCTACTCCGACAGGCGTAGCTCAGCGATCTCACTGAGCGCGGCCGCAATCCCGGTCAGTAGATCGCGCCGGAGACTGCTGCCGGGGCGAGTCACGTCTTCTCCGGTGGCACGGAACTGCAAAGTGATGCTGCCGGGCCATGATCCCAAACGCTGCTCCACGGCACGGGCCGCCAACACCAGTGCCGGCTCATGGCTCTGCCAGTATTCTTCCATCTCGGCATGAGTAATATTCTCTGCGACGCACATGATTAGGTGCCATTCGCCGCCGGCGTCTTGCCAGAGGCGGTCGATCACACCTCTTACAATCGGCAGCGAGGAGCCGGCAGGGGAGGGAGAGAGGTCGAGCAAGAACTCGATATTCTCCCAAGCACCCTGACCCGGCCCGCTTGGAGAGACAGTGAGCCGGGGAGAATCGAGGATAGAGGATGAAGGATGGAGGATGGAGGATGGAGGATGGAGGATGGAGGATAGAGGATCGTGGTTCTCTATCTGGTTCACTTCCATCCTCGATCCTCGATCCTCCATCCGCCGCCGGTCTCCCGGTTTCCCGGTCTCCTTGTCTCCCGGTCTCCTTGTCTCCCTGTCTGGCCAGGCGCTGCGATCCGAACCGTCTTCGGCGTCGAACTGAAAAGCGAAGTCGGTGGAGCGCAAAGGGTTTTCTTTCCCCATCTCCGGTTTTGCCTTGTAGCGGAGGTAATGCTCCAACTCAGCGACAGTGACGATGCGCTTACCGCGGAGGCACAGAGGGATGGGAGCAATCTGTGCGGCCAAGGTGTCGTGAGCTGTTGGTCTGCTGGAAGTAGTGGAGGAAGAAGCACACTGGCCCGAAGCGTTAGCGAGGGAGGCATCCTCCCTCGCTAACGCTTCGGGCCAGTGTTGCAGATTCGGAACTTTCCTACGAGCGGGACTGGTTCCCAAAGATTCTTCATCGCCGGTGACCCGCACCCGGGGTACCTTGACTTCCGGAAGCCCGGCAACGAGGCAGCGGCCCGAACGCGGCTCGAAACTTTCCGCCAGGGTGAGCATCCAGGCGTTCGTCAATTTGATCGGCTCCGGCAGCGCGGCGGACAACACGAGATAGTCCTGGGCCCGTGTGCAGGCGACGTAGAGCGTTCGGAGGTCTTCGTGCCAATCTTCGATCTCTTCGGATGCCTGCCGCAGCTTCCAGCCGAAGTCGGAGAACGGCGGCGGATCCTCGTCGGGAGGCGGTTTGACCACGCAGCCAAGCTGGGCGTGCCACTGAGCTGCCGAGTCCCAGCCGCCTCTGCCCTCGGCGGCGAAGTCGGGTACGAACACAACGGGGAACTCCAGCCCCTTGGCCTGGTGGATCGACATGAGGCGGACCACGTTGGCGTTTTCCGGCTGCGTGGCGGCTTGTTCCTCCCGTGGCTGCGACCGTACCAGATCGCCCAGACGCTGGATGAACTCGGACAGGCCGAATAGTCCCGACCGGTCGAACGTGCGCGCCAACTCAACGAGCTTCCACAGGTTGGCCAGCTTGCGGTCGCCGAGAAACTCGAATTGCAGGGCCGCATCATACCCGGAGTCGGCAAGGATTTCGCCCAGCAATCGCGCGATGGGCAGACGATCCTTGAGGCCGCGCCAGCGCTGTAGGAAACGCAGGGCGCGGCTTGCCGTCTCGCGCTGACTCTCGGGCAGGCGTGCGCTGACCCTGACATCGTTCAGCCCGCCCCAGATGCCGCCCGGTTGCCGGCCCAGGATGAAGAGCGCCTCGTCGCTCAGGCAGCAGAAGGGCGAGCGCAATGCGCCGGCGAGGCTAACGCCGTCCTGCGGATTCTCCAAGGCGCAGAGCAGGTTGAGGAGGTCGTAAATCTCTTGCTGGGCGAAGAAAGCGCGGCCGCCAACGAGGTAGTAGTCCAGGCCATGTTTGCGCAGAGCCGCTTCGTAAAGATGCACGTTGGTCATGGCCCGGAAGAGAAGCACAATGTCGCCGGGGCGAACCGGCCTCAGTTTCTCGCTGTCCGGAGTGCGTTCGACCACGAGCGATTCGCTCTCGATCATAGCCCTGATGCGGCGGGCGATCCAGTCGGCTTCCCGGCTGCGCGCCGCGCTGACGTTGTCGTCCTTGCCGCGCGGACTCCACAAGAACTCGACACAGGGGCCGGGATTCACCTGGGCATGATGCGGCACCAGCGGCTCGAAGTCTTGCAGGCGGTTTCCCAGAAGTGCGTTGGCGAAATCAATGATGGCCGGCTGACTGCGAAAATTCACGGTCAGTCCAAGCCGGCCTGCATGCGGCATGTCATGGCGCAACTTCAGGAACTGATGCACGTCGGCACCGCGAAAACGGTAGATCGACTGCGAATGATCGCCGACCGCAAAGAGCCGTCCCGCCGTCAAGCCACCACCGCAGAGATATTGCACCAGCTCCATCTGGACAGGATCGGTATCTTGCAGCTCGTCGATGAGGACGAAGCGGTAGCGTGCCTGCAACCGGCGGCGTACCTCGTCATGGTCGCGCAGCAGGTCACGAGCAAGGTTCAGGAGGTCCTGGAAATCGACGACACTGTTACGCCGCTTCAGCTCGCGGTAAGCGTGCAGCGCTGCGCCGGTCACGCGCAGGAACCGCTGGCCCACGATGATGGCGGGCAAGACCTCTTCCGGGGCTGCGTCGAATTTCTCCAGTTCCAGCCCTTGCAAGGCTTTGCGATACTCTTCGAGGGCCTTCTTCACGGTTTCGTACACTTCTTCCGAAGGCCAAACCTTGCCGCGCTCCTTGCCCACCTTGGCCGCTTCGGTCAATTTTTGCACGGCCTCCTGGAGATCGGCCGCTGCCGCCAGCCTCGGAGTCTCTTCCAGCAGGCAGCTGAACATTTTCCGCCATGGTCGAGCCGGGCTGACAGGGCGTGGTGCGCAGCAGCGACAGACAATGAGCAATCTTCGGCGAGGCCGCGACCATGTAAGCCACGTAGCGCGGCAGTAATGTCTTGCGCCCGTGCTCCAACCAGGCAGCGGCGATTTCGTCAGCGGGCTTCTTCTCCCATTCCGCCCACGGGGCACTGTCACCTGACTGCATCAGATGCTCAACAGCCTCCACGACCGGCCTCCAGCCGTACAACAGCACAAGCTCGCGCAAATCGGCCCCCGCCTGGCTCTGAGCCGTCAGCAGTTTTTGCAGACAATCGGTCAGGGCCTCGGCCTCGAAATTGACCGAGAGCACATCCTCCAGCACTTCAAACTGCGGGTCCAGCCCCGCCTCGACGGCGAACTGCCGCAGCAGCGTGGCGCAGAAAGCGTGGATGGTGCTGATCTGAGCTGTTTCCAGCCCGCGCAGATGGCGTGCCCAACGTTCCGCTTCGTCCTCGTTGGCGGCATTGTGCAGGTGACGAACAACGGCATTGCGAATACGCCCGCGCATCTGCCGGGCGGCACGGTCGGTAAAGGTGATGGCGACGATCTGGCCGACATCGACGCCGTCGTCGCTCAGGTGCCCGAGATAGCGTTCGGTGAGAACATGGGTCTTGCCGCAACCAGCGCCCGAGGAGAGCACGACGGAGGTGGCGCGATGGGTAACGGCTGTCTTCTGCTGCTTTGTTAGCATTTGTTCCTTCATGGGACGATTCCTTCCTCTGTTTAGCCGCGAGACGATAGGCGAGCGTGGGCTACTCCCCGCGCTCGCCTATCGGCTCGCGGCTAAACCGGCTGATCGGACACGGGCAGCGGCAGCTCCCACTCCTTCGCTAGCGAACGGCCCTGGGTGATGCGGCAGATTTGGGAGAATTCGCAGATTTCCGTACACGTTTCCGAACGTGGTTGCAAGGGAAACGCCCCTTTGCGGATATTCGTCACCAGTGTCGCCACCCAGTGCTGGAGCTGTTCGCGGACGGCCCGCCAGCGCTCACTCTCGTTGAACCAGACGAGCTGATTGCGCCCGGCAGCACGACCTTCGGGCCCGTGTCGGTCACCAGCCAGTAAGCTAGACCCAGGGGACGGGCGTTCTTTCCGGTCAGCAAGACCTGCTCGACGGCGAGGGCGTAGAGCGTCAATTGCAATCGGTGGAAGTTCGCGAGGTCGGTGCCGGTGTAGTGAGAAGATCGGCCCGTCTTGTAGTCGATGACCCAGAAGCCGATGCCGTCTTCCAGCTCGGCGATGTCCACCCGGTCGATGCGGCCGCTGATCCGGACCTCGCAATCCTCGACCCGGATGATGAGAGGACTGGCCGGCACTTCTCCGGCGCGAGCGGGCAAGCCGAAGTCCACTTCGAAGTAGACCGGTCGCGGGGTGATCTTTGCGGCACGCCACGGTTCGAGGAACTTTTCCCAGTGCTGGCGATACTTTGCCGCCGCACGCAGTAGACGCTTGCCTTCGAGCCGCCACAGTTCTTTGGAAGCCGGACTGGGCGCGCGGGCCACATACTCTTCCACCGCATCGTGCAGCCGGTCGAACAGGTGCTGTTCCACTTCCTGTGCCGGACCGTCGATGCCCGCATCCCGAAGATTACTGTGCAGCCGGGCCAGGGCACGATGGAAAGCCTGGCCGCGCCGAGTAACTTCGATCTCCTCGGTGGGTTCTTCGAGCGCTTCCAGCCGGAGCACGTTGCCCAGGAAGAAACGGAAGGGACACAGAACATAGTTCTCCAGGGCCGTGGGGCTGAACACTTTCTCCGGACCGAATAGCTTGCGCACTTCGTCGATGACGGCCGCATCGCGAAAGAGGCCGTCGTAGGGCGTGAATTCTTTCGTGTCAAAACGTTGGCGGGCGACTGCGGCGGCGGCGCTGAGATTGACCGCCATGTCGTTTAGCCGCGACCCGAAGGGGAGCGCGGAGACCGCGCTCCCCTTCGGGTCGCGGCTAAACGATATGGGCTGCGCGCTCCCCTTCGGGTCGCGGCTAAACGACATGGCGAGTTGCACACGATACTCCGCGGGTGCTAACGGCGCGTCCTTGTCATAGCCCTCGATCAACATGCTGCGACGTTCGACCGGCACGGTCCCGGGCTCGAAACATTCCAGAACCGCACTGAGAAACGAGCTGGGCAATAGGGTCTGGCCTCGCTCATCCACTGCCGGATAGCTAAGCACCAACCGGCGCTGCGCACGGGTGACAATCTGGTAGAAAAGGAGCATCTCCTCGGCCATGAGGTCGCTCATGCAGGAGATGTCAAGCCCTGCCTGCCGCAGGGTCTGTCGTTCGGCTTCGTCGAAGAACGGTTCCGGCGCCGTCAGGCGCGGAAAGCCGCGTTCACCCATGCCCATCACGAAGAGATGAGGAACTTGCAAGTGACGAGCCAGTGCCGCCGACAGGACGCGTACGCGGCCGGGGCCACGCGGCGTGCGTGCCAGTGCCGCCTCGCTCATCAGGGTCGCGAGCCGGCGGATAAACTCCTTCTGCTCCAGCACGCGCTGCTTGCCGTGCAGTTCATGCTCCAGAGCTAACCAGCGGTGCAACTCCTCCTCAAGGCGGCGCAGCGCGGCGGCATCCCCCCCGCAAAGACAAGGAGACAGGGAGACAGGGAGACAAGGAGACAGGGAGACAGGGAGACAGGGAGACAGGGAGACAGGGAGACAGGATGCGGCGGTCTTTGCTCCTTGTCTCCCTGTCTCCTTGTCTCCTTGTCTGGAACGGGGAGGCTGCTCGGCGGCGACGCGGGCAAGCCCCAGGTCGGCGGCGAAGCGGAGCAGCCAGGAAACGTGTTCTTCCAGTGTGGCCTTCTGAGGCATGCCGTCCCAGGCTCGGAAGAAGCGATCCAGGAAGGGCCGGCATTTCTTCGCCAGTTCATGCTTGCGGACGCGGCGCAACTCCTCCGCCTGCTCATCTTCCAGCCCGGCCGGCGGATCATCGGCCCAGCGGCGTGCTGCCTCGAGGTAAGCATCACGGCCACGCGGTTCGCCCAGGAGGCGCAGCAGGATCTCGGCATGTTGCGCGATGCCAGGTTGCTCGCGCACCTCGGGCCAATCGGGCCGGAAGTAGTCGCTGCGCAGCAGGGCTGCCACCGCCGCAAAGGGCCAGTCGTCCGCCGGTATACGCAAGGAGCGCAGCAATGTGGCGAGTGCGCGGTTGCGCAGGATCGGCTCGGCCCCCTCCATGTCCACGGGAATGCCGTACTCGGTAAACACCTCGCGAACGATATCCGCGTAGGGCGCGATGTCACGCATCGTGACCAGTATGTCCTCGGCCGGGGTACCCTCAAGAAGTAATTTCTTGATGTGCCGGGCCACCATTCGTGTCTCACCGACGACGCCCGGTGCTTCGATCAACATGATGCCGGCCGCGTCGCTCGCCTTGCGTATATGCCGCAACGGCTTGAATAGCTGTCGTTCCAGGTGGGCAAGAGCGGCGGGCAAGGAGGATGGAGGATGGAGGATGGAGGATGGAGGATGGAGGATGGAGGATGGAGGATGGAGGATGGAGGATGGAGGTTCGAGGGTAATGACATGGGGCTGAAGGGATTGCAAGCGATTCAGAGTCATGCGTGGCTGGGAGAAAAGCTCGGCCCGAGACTCGTCCGCATCGTTGGGCAGGGCGATCCACAGTTCTTCCATCCAGTGGGACAGTACCTCCAGAATCTCGAGCTGCGTTCGAGTAAAATCGGCGAAGCCGGCGACAAAGACCGCACGCACGTTGTCGAAAGGCCGTTTGTTGCCATTGGCGAGCAGGTCGCGCATACCAGAGACGGCCCTCTAGGTCGTAAAGATGATGACGGATGAGCACGTGTTGGTACTGAGCATAGATGCGTGTACATTGCCGTTCTTTAGTGCCGATGGTTTGGTTAACCCGGCCGCGCTGTCCCTGCCCCTCGTTCCCAAACTCGGTTTGGGAACGAGGTCTGGAAGCTGCGCCGGTACGCGGCCCGGGCGAGCTGCGCCGGCCAGATTTCACAGCGTTTCAACTCGGCCAGAAGCGCAAAAACGCCGTCCGCAAAGCCCCGTGTGTCGATCACGTTGCCGAAATGCGAAAGTTCTCCGCGTGCGTGGAGGCTAGTCACGATGTCGTCAGCCAGCAGCCGGCGATGAACGTTGGAAAGGGGCCTGGCAACAGGATCGTTGGCGCGAATGATTTCCTCGGCGAAATCCTGAAAACTGAAAAGCTGAGGGGCCAGAAATGTTCCGCCTGCTTGCAGCAAGCGTGTACGCAGGGCCTCGATCGCGCGGTATGTCGGTCCCAGCCATAAAGCTGATCCCGGCGCTGACCGTGCGCGTTCCCGATAGCGATCCAGCAGCAGCCGGGTCTTCCCCGACCCGGCCGGTCCAGCAACGATTTGCAATGTGGCGGTCATGTCGGCAACGATTCCCTGGCAACGACGAATGTGGCGGCAAGTTTGAAACTTGCCGCCACACTCGCATTCTATAACTATACCGATTTTCACTTGATGGGTTGTTGCAATCTGCCGCCGAGTGTAGCAATGTGCGTTAACCCTCATCAGACTGCGCTAATGCTGATGTAAACCGAAATGAACATTGGCGGTTGTCTGCCATCTTCTTCTGAAGTGATTGAGTATGCGTAACTTATTACTGAAAACGAGTTTGCGCTATGTCAGTCAGTGCGAGGCATCGTTCGCTCAGAACGCGGCATGAGCTTTGCTCCAACTTGTGGAGGGCAAGTTTCAAACTTGCCGCCACGGAGAATGGTCATGAGCAACGCCAGCACCCTTGTCACACCCCGCCTTACTCTTCGCTGGATGGTACAGCGCGATTTGCCGCACGTTTTGCAGATCGAGCGTCAGGTCGATGCCCTGCAGTGGCGGCAGCAAGACTTTCTCGACGTGTTCCAATCGGGGGACACGGCCGGCTGGGTCGCCGAGATGAACGGGCACGTGGTCGGCTTCCTCATCTACAAGGCCATCACTCATCCGGAGATCGCCGACCCTGATCTTTCCTCTCCCTTGCCATTCTCCGTACCGGTTCGCGAAAATCCGGTCCTGAAGCCATTGCAAATCTCCATCCTGAACCTGGCGGTGGCGCTGGCGTGGCAGCGGCGTGGGATCGGCCGTGCTTTGGTAGAGAAACTTGCACAGAAACTGCGTCAGCCGGGCGATTGCATACAGGTTTCGGTGCCGGAAACCCACCTGCATCTTCAGTTGCTGCTCCGCGAAGCCGGCTTCAAGGCGATGAAAGTGCTGCGCGGCTATTGCGGCGACGTGGACGCGTATCTCTTCAAACGGCAGCGGGATTGAATTAGCCCTCGTTCCCACGGTCCTCCGTGGGAACGCACGCTGCCGCCGTTCCCACGGCGGACCGTGGGAACGAGAGATGAGTCTTCCGAGACTTCAGAAGTTTAGCGATGCCCTTCCCAATCCTGACTCCACCAATTACCATGAATATAGTTCTACTGTGACCGATTTCGGCAGCCTTCAGCCCCGTTCACGGGGCTTCCCGCGTCAGCGGTCTAGGCCCGCCGTTGACGGCGGGTAATGGGTAGCGGGCAAATGGCCAGCCCCGTTCACGGGGCTTTCCGACATTCTGGCTTGAGCCTCGCCGCACTCTGGCAGTGGGGCTGAAGCCCTACCAACGAGAAGCCCCGTGAACGGGGCTGAGAGGCTGAGAGTTCTGACAGCCCCAGCAACCCGGCATGAATGCCGGGCCTATTACCGCTGTCGCGGAAAGCCCCGTGAACGGGGCTGCTGCATGTCCAAATCAGTCACAGTAGTAATAGAATGATTGTTAAGGGTTGCTCACGTCCCCATCGCAAGATTCGACACAGGATTCGCATGAAATCACGAGTAGCCAATCAGAACCTGGCCGACGTGCTCGATAGTCAAACTACGGCCGGCACGCTCTGGCACAAGGAAGAAGAGCGCATCCGCTGCGTGGCGTGTGGACATCGCTGCTTGATCGGCGAAGGACAGCGCGGCATCTGCAAGGTCCGCATGAACGAAGGCGGTGTGCTGAAGGTGCCGTTCGGGTACGTGGCTGGCTTGCAGTGCGATCCCATCGAGAAGAAGCCATTCTTCCACGTCTTTCCCGGCAGCGATGCGCTGACGTTCGGGATGATGGGGTGTGATTTTCATTGTTCTTATTGTCAAAACTGGGTCTCCAGCCAGGCCCTGCGCGACGCGGCGGCCCTCGCGCCGATCCGTCAAGTCACGCCTGCCAACCTCGTCGGTTTCGCTTGCCGCGAAGGCGCCCGGCTGGTCGTCTCCAGCTACAACGAGCCGCTTATCACGGCGGAATGGGCGGTGGCAGTGTTCCAGGAAGCGAAACCAGCGGGGCTGACCTGTGCGTTTGTCTCTAACGGGAATGCGACGCCGGAGGCGCTCGACTTTCTCCAGCCGTGGATTCGGGCTTTCAAGGTGGACCTCAAGAGCTTTGACGAACGCCACTATCGTTCCCTGGGCGGCACGTTGGAGCACGTCACCGATACGATCCGCATGGTACACGAACGCGGCATCTGGCTTGAAGTCGTCACGCTTATTATCCCCGGCTTCAACGACAGCCAAGCCGAGCTGCGCGACGCGGCCCGGTTCCTGGCCGGCGTGAGCGTGGACATTCCCTGGCACGTGACCGCTTTCCATAAAGATTACAAGATGACCGGCCCGGACAACACCACGGTCGGCGACTTGGTTCGCGCCGCCGAGATTGGGGTCGAGGAGGGCCTGCGGTTCGTCTATGCCGGCAATCTGCCGGGCCATGTGGGCCAGTGGGAGAACACACGTTGTCCAGCGTGTCAGGAAACGGTCATCGAGCGCTACGGCTACCTGATTCGTTCCTACGGGCTTACGGCCGAGGGGCGCTGCCCACACTGCCAGACGCAACTCCCCGGTGTCTGGCCTGGTAATGCCGCCGAGGTACAAACCGGCAACGACATGGCAGCCTACACTCAACGCCGGCCACGAGCAGTGCAATTGTAGAAAGGATGAAGGATGAAGGATGAAGGATGAATCAATCCCAGCGACGCATCGGTCAGTTGTCTTCCTTTTTCATCCTTCATCCTTCATCCTTCATCCTTGAGGAGGTATTCTTTCCATGACAGGTACACAACCCGCCTCGGCTGGCCCGCAGGTACCCAGCACGCCGCGTCCCGATCTCAGCGACCGGCAGAAGCAGCTCATTCTCGCCGCCGCGAACGAACTGATCGGGGCGACCGTTCTCAGCCGCCAGCCGGCGTTTCCCGACCCGACTCTGGCCGGAGCTGCCAACCACCTTGTATCGGGAGCGTTTGTCTCTCTCAAGCGCCGCGGCCGGTTGCGCTCCTGTTGCGGGGTGATTGGCCAGCCCATCCCGCTGGCAATGGCCCTCCAGGATGCGGCCATCCGGACTGCCTGGGAGGACCTCCGCTTCCCGCCGGTGTCCCCCACCGAGCTGGATCATCTCGATCTGGAAGTCTGGCTTCTGTACAGCCCCGAGCCGGTCGAGGCCCGCGGCGAAGAGCGCATCCGGGCCGTGACCGTCGGCAAGCACGGCTTGCAGATCATGCAAGGCCAGGCACGAGGGTTGCTTCTGCCGGGGGTGCCGGTCGAAAACAAATGGGACGCCGAGGAGTTCCTTGAACAGGTCTGCATCAAGGCCGGACTGCCCACCACCGCCTGGAAGGACGACGCGACCGTGCTCTTCACTTTCGGCGGCGAAGCCATCCGGGGCCGGACTACCAGGCCCCAGACCATTGCCGAACCGGTCCGCCCGCCCGCCCGTTTCAAGCCCGAAGATCTGGCGGCTTATGCACAGTTCTGCCAGTTCAACATTATCGCACTATTGACGCGCGCAACGCCAAGTTTCTATTTCACCGGAGCGCCGGACGGCAACGTCAACGGCGTGGTGTTCAGCGTTCGCCGGGCGCAGGCGGAGAACAGTCTGGACGTGGGCCAGATCTCGCTCCGGCCCGGCGTGCCGCTTCAGGCAACCCTGTTCTCGATGACACAGGGAGCGGCTCAGGCGCTGGCGGATGGGGGGATCAAGGCCGAGGAGTTGGAAACGCTGCAAGCCGGCATCACCGTTCTTTACGATCCAGCCATGCACGGCAGCGTCGCCGAGCCTCATCTGGACGGGATCGACCCACAGCATCGGGCCGTGATGGTCATCGAGCGATCCAAGGTGGGCATTGTCTTCGATCCGCAGCATTCAGCGGAGGAGCTGCTCAAGGAGGGAGCGGTGCAAGCGACGGTGCGCAACCGTGCCGGCCAGCGCCGTCTTCAGTCTGGAGGCCCTCTCCACCCTGCCGCGTGTGACGTTTACGACCGTGCCGCGTGCCGTCCGTGGTCCCGCGGCTCGCCCGCCGGGAGTGGCCGGCACATTCTACCCTGCCGATCCGGGAGAGCTTTCGCGCATGCTGGACGATTTTCTCGCCGGCGAAGCGAAGCAGGAAGCCTGGCCGGCCGCCATGGTGCCGCACGCCGGACTGATCTACTCGGGCCGCATCGCCGCCGGCGTATTCAAACGCCTCAAGATTCCGCGCACGGTCATCATCCTTTGCCCCAGGCACACACCGCTTGGGACCGAATGGGCTGTCGCGCCGCACCGAACCTGGTCCATTCCTGGGGCCGAGATCGAATCCGACTTCATGCTGGCCCGGCAATTGTCCCAGGCCATCCCTGGTCTGGAAATGGACGCCCTGGCCCATCAGCGCGAGCACGCCATCGAAGTGGAATTGCCCTTCATCGCCCGGCTGGCTCCGCAAGCAAAGGTCATCGGCATCGCCATCGGCGGCGGCGACCTCGCCACGTGCCGCAAGTTTGCCGAGGGCCTGGCCGGCGTGGTGAAGAAGCTGCCGGAGCCGCCGCTCCTGCTCGTTTCCAGCGACATGCACCACTTCGCCACCGACGCGGAGAACCGCCGCCGCGACGAGCTTGCCCTGGCCGCCCTGGAAACACTCGATCCCGAAGAAGTTTACGCGACGGTCCTGGAGAACGGCATCAGCATGTGCGGCGTATTGCCGGCGGTGATCGTGCTGGAGACGCTGCGCCTGCTGGGCGGCGTCAAGAAGGCGGAGCGCACGGGCTATGCGACGACCGCGGACGTGACGGGAGATAAGAGCCGGGTGGTAGGGTATGCGGGGATGGTGTGGGGATGAGCCGGCATGACAAGCTTTCAAAAGGATGAAGGATGAAGGATGAAGGATGAATCATTACGGAGTAAGTGGTGAGGTAGTGGGGTGGTGGGGTAGTGGGGTGGTGGCCACCAACAACCAGCACAGTGCCTCGAACACTGGCCCGAAGCATGAGCGAGGGAAGCTTCGTACCTCGCTTACGCTTCGGGCCAGTGTTTCAGACCCACCACCTCACCACCCCACCACCTTCATCCTTCATCCTTTCCCCGTTCCCACGGCGACCGTTTTCTCCTACCTGCTTGCGTTTGCGCCGCTTCACTCGATCCATCTTATTTGCCCAATGTCGCCCTCGTTCCCACGGTCCTCCGTGGGAACGCACGCCGCCGCCGTTCCCACGGCGGACCGTGGGAACGAGAGTAATTCTCTCTTCCCCGCCATTGGCCGACTTTGTTACAAGCCTAACCCCTTCCATTGGGTGAAGAGGCACTGTTCACAAGCTTGTATCAAGGGAGCGACCTGACATGAAGCTCCGAATTCCGGTAGCGATCCTGATTGTGCTGGCAGGCGTCGCCCTGCCTTTCCTTAGCTCGGCCTTTGGCGGTCAGATTCTCCGCAACGGCTTCGAAACGCCTGATACCGCCTGGATTCAGAGCGGAGCAGATGTTCATTTCAAGGAGCTGATCCACGACAATACCGATGAGGTTTTCAATAACGGGCAGCGCTCGGAACATATCCAGCTCCAGGTGGAGACCGGCAGTTCCAAGCAACCTTTCATTCATTATGCCTACGACGTCGGCAAAGCCCCGCTCGCCGACGAGCTGACCGCCAGCGTCTGGGTGAGGGCCAACCGTGGCGGCATTCAACTGATGGCCCGGCTCGTGCTGCCGCACGAACGCGGTAAGACTGCGGATGAACCCCTGACAACATTCATTCGAGGCGACTTCTATCAATCGGTGAGCAGATTTCAGAAACTGCAGATTCGCCAGCCCGTCAATCTTGCCAAGGAAGAACGGCTGCACCTCAGCGACGAGCAAAAACATCAGGTCAATATGGCGGACGCCTATTTCGACAAGCTGATCCTGAACGTCTACTGCGGACCTGGCCCCACGGAACTCTGGATCGACGATCTGGAAATCGGGCCGGTGACCGACCCCTCTCGTTCCCAAACTGAGTTTGGGAACGAGGGATTCAAGCCAACGGCCAGGGAACCTGCCGGCGGGGGTCAACCCCGCCGCTCGCTGGAGAGCAAGGATCATCGTCCAATTGGGTCGGCTCAGTTGGTGGATGAGAGGCTCCTGGTGGGCGGCAGGCCGGTATTTTTCCGGATCATGCGCCATTCCGGTACGCCCCTCAGCGTCCTGCGCGAGGCTCGTATCAATGGGATTTTGTTCGACGAAGGCACGCCGCCGGAGAAACTTGCCGAGGCCGCCAGAATGGGCTTCTATGTGGTGCCAACGGTGTCATCCAAGGACGCTGGCGGAGCTAACCCGCAATCTCTGGCGCAAACGGTATCAGACCTGCAAAAACAGGCGCCAGCCCTCTTCGTCAACATTGACGGCGGCGGCCTGACGGCAGACCATGTCCAGCAAGTCACAGCCGCCGCCAAGATCGTGCAGGACATCGACCCGCAGATTCAAGTTGCCGCCGACGTGTGGGAAGCATTTCAGGCGTATTCGCGGTCTATTCGCATGCTCGGAGTGCATCGCTGGCCGCTCCTGACCAGCCTGGAGCTATCACAGTACCGCGACTGGCTCACTCAAAGAAGAGTGCTGGCCGGCCCGCCGCGCGGCGAAAATACCTTCATGTGGACGTGGATACAAACGCATCTGCCCGACTGGTACACGCACCTCGTCTATGACCGGCCCGGTTCGGCCAGCTTTTCCGAACCGATCGGTCCGCAACCCGAACACATCCGCCTCTTGACCTATATTGCCCTCGGCTCGGGCTGCAAAGGTCTCGGTTTCTGGTCCGACCGTTTTCTGGCCGACAGCCATCAGGGCCGCGACCGTCTGCTCGCCCTCGCCTTGCTCAACATGGAGCTGCACATGCTCGAGCCGATGCTCGTATCATCCCAAACTCCCATCTGGATCGACACCTCTGTCCCCGACGTCAAGGCCGCCGTCTTCTATCCCAAGGCCAACGGCCAGGGTATCCTCGTCTTGCCCGTCTGGTTGGGATCGGGATCACAATTCGTTCCCGGCCAGGCTGCCATCGCCAACCTGAGTATCGTCGTGCCGCGCGTGCCGACCAGTTCTCAGGCCTGGGACGTGTCGCCGGCGGAAGTGCGCGGGCTGAAGTCCGAACGTGTTCCGGGCGGGACGAAGATCACGGTGCCCGAGTTCGGCCTAACCTCCGCCATCGTCCTTACGGGCGACAACGGCCGCGAGGGCTTGCTCGTCCGTATGCAAGGCCAGGCCATGCGCACGTCCAGGCTGGCTGCTCAATGGTGTCACGATCTTGCCGAGGAGGAACTCCGCAAGGTTGCGGCGATCAACGCGGAGCTGGAACAGGCCGGACACAAGTTGCCCGATGGCAAGGAGTTGCTTGAGAACGCGCAGAAACGCCTGGGAGCAGCCGTCCAGCTCTGGAATAGCGGCGATTACAGGGAAGCTTACGCCGAATCCGAACGGACGCTCCGCCCGGTGCGCATCCTGATGCGGGCACAATGGGAAGCGGCCACCAAGGAGCTGGATGTCCCCGTCGCCAGTCCCTATGCGGTCAGCTTCTACACCCTGCCGCGGCACTGGCAGTTCATGAACCAGATCCAGACCCAGATCAAGCAGGGCAACATCGGCGCCAACGTCCTGCAATATGGCGATTTCGAGACGCCTCCGGACCGCTTACCCGATTCGTGGACCGCGCAGGTCCCGGAGCCGCTCGACAAGGTTGATCTTTCCGCCCGCCGTGTTACAACCAGTCCCCATAGCGGCAAGCAATGCCTCGAGCTGCAAGTGAAGCCCAAATCGCCCATCGCCGCCGCCGGCTCCACACCGCCTCCGCCGCCGCCCGCCGCCCTGGAGCGAACTTTCCTGGCGATCACCAGCCCCACGGTTCGCCTCGATCCGGGAACGCCGGTGCGCATTCAGCGGCTGGGTCCGCATCCCGCAGCCGATCACCGCTTCCGTCGATGGCGCCTTGCTTTTCGACAGCGCCGGCGGCGAACCTTTGGCTGTGCGCATGACCGGCGCGACCGGTTGGAAAAAGGTGACTCTCTACCGCCAGGTGCCTGCCAACGGCCAAATCAGCGTGACCCTGGCTCTCACCGGCCTTGGCACCGTCTATTTTGACGACATTCAGATTGAGCCGATAGCCTGGAAGAATCCCCAGGGTATCATCCAGGCGAGCGGGAGTGGTGGGGTAGGGAGGTGAGGTGGTGGGGTGGTGAGGTGGTGAGGTGGTGTGTGGTGGGGTGGTGAGGTGGTGGGGAAGTGCCCACAAGCAACCAACACACTGGCCCGAAGCGTTAGCGAGGAAGCTTCGTCCCTCGCTAACGCTTCGGGCCAGTGTGCTGCCGAGTTGCATACGATGATATGGCCGGGACCAGTGGAGGAGCGCGCGAGTAGCATGTGTAAAGGCAAACTCCAGGTTGGTATCATCGGCGTCGGCGGCATCGGGCGCGATCAGCACTTGCCGGGTTGGGCCAAGGTGCCTTTTGCCGAAGTGACAGCGGTGGCCGACCTTTCCGAGGAAGCCTTGCAGCGGGCAGTGCATGGCACAGCCATCGCGCACTGCTTCCACGACTGGCACGACCTCGTCAAGCTGGACGGCCTCGACATCGTGGACATCTGCACGCCGAACCGCACCCACGCACCCATAGCACTGGCCGCCCTGGAAGCAGGCAAGCATGTCCTGTGCGAAAAACCGCTCGCGACAACTGCGGCCGAGGTTCGCTCCATGATGGACGCCGCCCAGCAAGCAAACAAACTCCTCATGGCGGGCCAGCATCTGCGTTTTGATCCTGCTTGCCGGCAGGTAAAGGCGATTATCGACGGCGGCATGCTCGGCGACATCTACTACACTCGCGCACAATGGCTGCGCCGGCGCATGCTGCCGCCCCGGAACACCTTCATCGAGCACCATTTGAGCGGCGGCGGCTGTGCCCTGGACATCGGCGTTCACGTCCTCGATCTGGCCTACTGGTTTCTAGGGCGCCGGAGCCGATCAGCGTCTCGGCTCTTGCCGATGCCCGGCTGGCTCAGCGCAACGACCTTTCCGGTGCCTGGGGCGACTGGGACCGAAACCGTTTCGACGTTGAAGATTTCGCCGTTGGCTTCGTCCGCTTCGCCAACAACACGGTCCTGACACTGGAGACAAGTTGGCTGGCATTTCAGCCGGAACGCGAGACGATTCGAGTGCAATGCTTCGGCACGCGCGGCGGCCTGGTCTGGCCGGATGGCGTTGTCGTGGGCGAGACCAACCGCGCTCCCTGGGATCTTCGTCTGAACGAGGTTCCCAAAGTGGCGACGCATCACGAGGAGATCATGCAGTTTGCCTTGGCGGTGCGCGATGGGCTGTCGAGTCCGGTGCCGGTGATGGAATCGCTGAATGTGATTCGGATCCTGGAAGGGGTTTATCGTTCGAGCAAGGAAGGACGCGAGGTGAGGTTAGAAAACGTATAGCCGCGACCCGGCCAGTCAGAGGTCATCGAGCAACTCCTCCACTTCATGTCAGCAACTCGTACGGACATTTCGGTGCAGCGGTCCCGTCTCGGTGATAATTGGCAGCCATTCTCCGCCGCTGTGGCCAGGTGAATGGCATCAACGGTGGCGATATCATACATGGCCTGTAGCACGGATGCCCGACGAAAGACGTTGGGCGTGATCGGCACGATCATAACGTCGGGCCGGGCGAAGAAACTGTCGTAAAGACGCAGCAACTGAAACCGGACTTGCCGCAAAGGATAACTACAGCATTCCATCCGAGTTAAATCGCTGACAGCGATGTGATCGGTGTGGCTAATGGCTTGCAAGCGCACAGGATCTCGCCCGAAAACGGCTGGATTCTAACCGCGTAAATGACGATGTTCGTATCCAGGTAAATCAGCACGCCGGATCACTCCCGCGGCGTTTGCAAACAGTGGATCGATTGCCGCCTGGCTTCGTCACCGGACATTTGTCGGGCCCGGTCCGCGTCGATCTGTTCTTTATCGCGGAGTGTCTCGCCCTGGGCAACCAGTTCAGCATGGCTGCGTTGCAGAAATTCCCACCAGGTTTCCTGATCTCCACTGGTCAGGGGTCGTGAACGAATCACGACTTCAACCGGACCTGGAGGAAGGCTTCGGCGTTTCCTCCAGCTCCAGCAAGCCGTCGGATCTCAGCATGCCCTGTATCAGGATCTGGGAAGCGTTCATGACCACCTCGTGAGATACGTTTCGGGGTTTGAGGGTATCATCCCTTTCTCACCCCAGCAGCAGGTCCGATTCCCACCCCGCCCGTTCCGCGGTCGCGCGCAGCTTTTCGAGCGCCCGGTTTTGGATCTGCCGGACGCGCTCTTTGCTGATCCGCAACAGGTGACCGATCTGCCGCAGGCTATGCGCGCCGTTGCCGGTCAGGCCGAAACGCAAGTCGAGCACCTTGCGTTCCCGCGGCCGCAGGTTCTCCATGAGATATTGCAACGATTCCTGCCGCTCAGCGTCCCTGCGCGTGAACAGGCTCTCGTTGTCGGGCATCGCCTCGGTCAGTATGAAATCGCTGTCGTCGTCGAGGACGGCGTTGAGAGAAACCGGCGTTCGTGTCGCCGTCTGGAGATGAGTGAGATGGTCCACACTGCTCCCCGTGCGGCGGGCCAGCTCTTGCGGGTTGGGCACGTGCTTGCCGCCGTGGGCCATCGCTTCGGATTCTTGCTGGTACAAGCCTAGCTCTTGCAGATGATGGGGCGACAGGCTGACAACATGGCTTTGCCGGGCGACAGCGATTTGCAACGTCTGGCGTATCCACCACGTCGCATAGGTCGCCAGGCGGGTGCCGTGACTGACATCGAACCGGTCGATTGCCTGCATGAGACCACAGACCGCTTCCTGCAACAAATCGGAGTAACCCAGGGCATGATGGCGGAACCGCTTGGCGACGTGGGCCGCCAGGCGAATGTTGGCCGACGCCAGCCGATGTTTGAAATGAACGTAATGATCGTTCAAATGGCGGATCGCCGAAACACCCTGGGCTGAATCGTCGCAGTATTCACGAATGAACTGCGCCATGGGCCACGGCTCGTAGGGCGGTTTGTGCTGCCTGAGCCTGGGGAAATGCCGGATCAACAGGCGCACCAATTCGCTTTTGCAGTCCCAGAAGCCGGTAAGCAACTCGCGTTCTTCTTCGGGGGTCAACAAATCTGATGAATAGACGGTAGGAGCGAGGGCAACAGTTTCCTTGGGCGCCGTTTGGCGCTTGCGCTGTCGGGACTTCATGGCCAACCCTTCCCTATCAAGATAATACTTGAACCCACACCGTTACCGAGAGATCTTCGCTACCGGCCGCATCTCGGCGGCAGCAGCCAAACCACACCGGCAACAAGGCCTGGCAGGGAAGACGCCACTGGCTCCCTCGCACACAGTGCCCTGGCCGATTATTCCCGTGCCTGAATGTTCTGGTGCATTCTAAGGCCCGACCAAGGTCATATCAAGATTTGTTGGTGAAAAGTGAAAAAGTTTTTTCCTTCAGGCACGAATGCGTCTCGGCCAGTGATATTCAGTTTTTGATCCACTCCCGCTGTGAGCTATAAACATTCAGCCGGATATTTTGCCGGTGTCCCGTTTCCGGCCCGCGTTTCGCAGACCGGTAGCCTCGCGTGGAGCCGCTCCAGTGAGTACGCACCGTTGTTCTCTTCTGGTGGTGGATGACGAACCGTTCATCCTGCACGCCCTCACGGCGCTCTTGACCGAAGAATTCGACGTCGTCACCGCCGACTCCCCGGAAGCCGCTCAGCAGATCTTCGCCCAGCGAACGATCGACCTTGTCGTCGCCGATCAGAAAATGCCTGGAATGAGCGGCGTGCAGCTCCTTGAATGGGTACGCCGGTGCTCGTCCAGGACGGTTCGCCTCCTCATGACAGGATCGGGCGACCTGGAAGACGCCGTCGAGGCCATCAATCGCAGCCAGATTTACCATTACCTGCTCAAGCCCTGGCGTGCCGGCGAACTTCTGCAAGTCCTGCGCAACGCCGCCGACAAGTTCATCCTGGAACGCAGCAGGGAACAACTCCTTGAAGAACTCCGCCAGCTCAACCAGGCCCTGGAACAGCGCGTGCAGGACCGCACCCGGGCGCTGGAAGCAGCCAATCACCTGCTCCAGCAACGCTCGCGCGAGCTGGAAACCCTCGCACTGACCGACCCCTTGACCGGCCTGCTCAATCGCCGGGCCATTGACGACGTGGTCAGGACCGAGTTGAGACGGCATGCTCGCTATCGTGGCCCGCTGGCCCTGGGAGTGATCGATGCCGATTTCTTCCGCGAGATCAATCGCCGTTACCTGTTGCCTGGCGGCGACCAGGTGCTCATTCATCTGGCCAGGACCCTGGCCAGCTCGTTGCGGACGGTCGATACGTTGGGCCGGATTGGCGGCGAGGAATTCCTGGTCGCGGCCCCGGAGACGACCCTGGAAGGTGCCATCGTTTTGGCGGAGCGCATCCGCAGCAATGTGGAGAACAGCCCGTTGTCTTACAAGGGCAAGCTTGTCGCCGTCACTGTCAGCGTCGGCTTCGCCGTGGTGGAAGTAGGCACGGCGGGCGACTATGATCAACTCAAGGACGCGGCCGCCGCCGCCCTGGGCGACGCCAAGGCAACCGGCCGGAACCGCTGCGTGGTACGCGAGCTGTCGCCGGCACTGGAACCTGTCGGTTGACCGTTCAAACCCCAACAAGCTCCGCGCTACTCCTGCACTTTTTCGACCATCTCAGCAAATGCTTCGTTCGCCCGAGCCAGCGTTTGCTGGATGTGCTGATCGGTGTGAGCTGCGGAGATAAATGCCGCCTCGAACTGGCTACACGGCAGATAAACTCCCCGATCCATCATCGCCCAGAAGAAGCGAGCAAACCGCGCCGTGTCGCTTTTCTTGGCAGTGTCGTAGTCTCTGACAGGCTCGGGGGCGAAGAAGAGTGTCCACATGCTGCCGACACGGGCAATCTGGTGAGGTAGGCCCGCCGCCGTCGCCGCCCGGTCCAATCCTTCAGCCAGCATCCGGCCCATCTGATCGAGTCGTGCGTAAGGCGGATGATCGCGCAGCTCCAGGAGTGTCGCAACTCCCGCCGCCATCGCCAGAGGGTTGCCGGAGAGCGTTCCCGCTTGAAAGACCGGCCCCGCGGGCATGACCTGTTTCATGATGTCGGCCCGGCCACCGTAGGCGCCTACCGGCAGTCCTCCGCCGACGATCTTGCCCAGGACGGTCAAATCGGGCATTTGCTGATAAAGTTGCTGAGCGCCGCCGTAAGCCAGGCGGAATCCTGTCATCACTTCGTCATATATGAGCAAAGCCCCATGTTGCTCGGTCAGGCGGCGCAGCTCGTTCAGGAACTCGAGACGGGGGATCACCAAACCCATGTTGCCTACGACAGGCTCCAGGATCACGCCGGCAATGCGGTTGCAGTGTGCTTGAAAAGCCTCAGCCAGGCCATTCAGGTCGTTGAAGCGAAGCACCAGCGTGTCCAGGGTGCAGTTCTTCGGCACACCGGGGCTGTTGGGCACGCCGAGAGTCGTTGCGCTGGAACCGGCTTGAACGAGCAAGCTATCCACGTGGCCGTGATAGCAGCCTGCGAATTTGACGATGACATCGCGTCCTGTGAACCCACGAGCCAGGCGGATAGCGCTCATCGACGCTTCGGTGCCCGAGTTGACAAGGCGCACCATCTCGATGGAAGACACCGCGTCGATAATCAGTTCCGCCAACTGCGTTTCTAGCTCTGTTGGCGCTCCGAAACTCGCTCCGCGGCGTAATGTTTCCTCGACGGCACGCACCACGCGCGGATGAGCATGACCGAGGATCAGCGGTCCCCACGAGCCGACGTAGTCGATGTATTGATTGCCGTCCACGTCGAAGAGATAAGGCCCCTCCCCGCGCACGATGAAGAGCGGTTGGCCGCCGACGGCGCCGAAAGCGCGAGCCGGACTGTTGACCCCGCCGGGGATGACGCGGCTGGCACGTTGAAATGCTTCACGGCTGCGGACACGGATCGGGTTCATGTGGATTATTTACGGCGGATAGCTTGTTCGTCAACTCCCGCGGTCCAGTAGCCGGGGTAATCCTGGATGCGGGATCAGCCGGAGCGCCCCTTCCTACCAGTAGAGGTATTTGACGGTCAGTATGCATAAGGTAGCTGAGCACGGCTCCGCATGGCGACGGGTCGCGGCTATACTCGCATGCCCAACCGGCGCAAACGCAGTGGCGGTAGGAGAACATGGAGTGGAAACCAGGCGCTGGTTCTTCTCACTCTCCTGTGATACCCCCTGAGAGGTTCTCATCCACTTTGAGAAGAAACCCCATGACCGGCTCCGGCCCGAAGTGCTGGCCACGAAGCATGTTAGCATGGCGAGTTGCACAAGATGACCGGCCTGTCAAGGTGAGAAGAAACGTAGGCTGGCTTGAGCGAGGGCTGGTGCGAAGACGTATCTGCGGGATCGCAAGTGTATTCCCGCTGCCAGATCGTTGCCATTTTGTTGCCGTTTCATTGCCACATTCGGTGCCTTTTGCCTCTTTTTGAGTCGATGCGGACCGATTTTGCGGTGGTTTAGAGGGAGAAATAAGGTGAATGTGCCCTGGGCGATGTCCCGTCCTGGTGCTGCCGTCCTCGGGCCGGTTCCTGAAATGGTTCTCCTGGCCACGGCTCCATCGGCTTAACAAGTCGCCTTCCGGCCGAGGGTGGTGGCTTTCCCTGACGCAGTTCTTGAAGCTCACGCTTCGTCAAATTGTCGCGTGGCCGCTTACATGGCCACGATCATGACCTGGCTATCTCTTTGGAAATGCCAACAGTGTTGCGGCGGTTCGGCACGGTGCTGAACGCCTGCTGTGAGTTTACAAGAGCGATGGGGACGATGCTAGCCCCTGTTGGGTTTGAACGTGCTGGGATATCAAACAGTAATTGATGCAAGCGCAGGGTTGGCACGATTGCTTATTTAGCTCCGAAGTTCGATTCAATCCATTTGCGCAATTGCACTTCGTTGGGGGGTTGCCTGAGAATGGCCACTAAGTCTTTGAGCGGCTGCTGAAGATCCTCAAAGGAATCGCATGGAGTGCTGGCATGATGCTCGTCCAGGAATATCCCAACAGCCAGGACAGCAAAGCGAAACTTCTCGTTGTGGGGATCTCGTTCGTCACAAAAAAACTCCAGGGCTTTAACTGCGATGTCAGGCGGCTTATCCGCTTCGGTCAATTTATTTTCCAGGAAGTCGCCAAGCCCAAATCGACGAACCAACTGGCCATTGGTGAGCCTACACTTCTCGCCAGCCTGATGGGCGCACTGCTTGAATGCAGAAATCAGCGGGTTCATTTGAAAAGATCGTCGTAAACCTGATTGAGTTCTTCGAGTTTTTGCTTCCGCTCAAAGTAGAGATCATCGGGGATCAGGTCACTGTAGATATCAAGCTCACTCCCGTTGGGAGTCGCATTCCATGACCTCGAAACCTCATGACTCCACTCGCTGATTTGAGCAGCGGAATCATGCATGCCGACAACTTTGACTGCCGTATCGATTGCTTCAACCGCTCCAGGAGGAAGATTTTTCTGACTGCCTTGCTCGGTTATTTGGCAAACCGTTTCCGTGTACGGCCCTTTTGGCTCATGGCTCAAAGTAATATCGCCAGACCGTTTTAGCTGGAGAATCAGGTCGTCTCCGTTGTCAATACCAGGCCCATGTGGCAGCCGGATGATTTTCCAGCCGGACAGATAGCCGGCAGAGTTCTTTGCGTAAAATAGGTGCGCGAGCCAAAATGCTTTGAAGAGCTTGGTCTTGCCGAGTGATCCGCCAGCCTGCCTCAATATCTGCAAGATGATCTGTTTGGCACGGTCTCGCTCCTCTTTGTCATCGAGGATGCGCTGTTTGGCGTATTCTCGTTTAGAGAGCGTCATCGCTTATCCCTCCGCCTGACCAACGTGTCCGCACGTTCACATGTCTTAACCACATGCCAATCATAGCAAGCCTATCAACCATACAGCAATGTCAACCGGGGCTGGCGAAGGCTGGGGGCGGCTTTGAAAAGAAATAGCCCGCAAACCACAAGGGCTTGGTTGGTGGATGCCCATTGGACGCTACTAATTGGGTAGCGGCGCAATTATTTTTCAAAGCCGCTGGGGGCTGGCTCAGTTATGAAAGGAAATCCATAAGGACATGCGGTTGCCGCTGATCGTCGGACCGGTCTGATAGGCCGATCATTTCCCTTTCAGCCGGCCCCTTTTAGTTTCAGCGGGCGTTTCCGTATCCAAATCTCCTTGCACAGGAATTCTTTCGAGACGTTGACAACTCGGTCTCACATTAACTGGTGGCCATTTTGGCCGGCGCGGATTGAGCTGGTACCGGTGGTGAGAACGGGCACAGGGGGTTCAAATATGAAGCCGTAATCAAATAGCCAAGTGAGTGCCTTGGCGGCTGATTTCTCACCAACAGGAATGCGTAATTCCCAAAGCGCCCTGGTCACTTCACTTTTCCGAAACAGGATTGCAGGCTCGCTCAGAAAAAGCTGTATAACCTCGTGCGTGAATTTGGGGATCGCTCTTTTCGATCGCGGTAAATTGCGGAGTGAAACCATTTAGTGATCCTTAACTTGATGGGAGTAAACCATGTCGGGCAACCTGCCTCGAGCGGGGGCTCTAGCAATCATGATAGCGCATATAGCCTTCCAATGTAAAGGATTCGGTCTCAGAAAAGGAACAATCCGAAAAATCGGTACCCAGAAGACGATCGATGATGCCCACCGCCGTCGTCCTCGACCTAGGAGGTTGCTCATCCGACATAAGGCTGCGGCAAACCCGTCACCAACCGCACCGTCTCCAAACTCACCCGCACCACCTGCCCCACCAGCCGGACGATGTACTCCTCATCCTCCGCCCGGTTCGGGTCGGAGCGGATGCCGCTGCGTTTGTCCTCCTTGACTTGATACTGGTCGATGACCCACTCCAGGGCGCTGCGGTTGCCGAGGCGGTACTGGAACACTTCCGGCGGGATGCCGGCCAGCGTCAGCGACGGGTTGATGCGCAGGGCCGTCTTGTCCTTGCTCAGCCGCATCTTGTCCTCGACCTTGAACGACAGCGGCACGCCTTCCGTCTCGACGAACTTCAGCGGATACGGTTCGAGCTGCTCATACTCCAGGTGCAGCCGGGCCAGTTCCTGGCCGGCCGTCGCGAACGCCCGGAAGTCCGGCGCGAACGGGATGCGCGGCAGCTCGCGCTTGAGGTTGTCGGCGAACTTCGTGCGGTAGCCGGGATGGTGCAGCAGGCCGTAGACGTAGTGGAAGATGTCCCACTTCGTGATTTTCTTGTTGCCGTAGTGCGTGCGGAACTGCTCCAAAGCCCAGTCGGTGATGTTCTCGCGGCGGTTGCTGCCGTCTTCGTCGTAGACGTAGAAGGGGAAGCAAAGCGTGCCACGCCTGCGCCAACAGTGGTAATCGACGATCTGGGCGGTACGCCAACGTCAAGAATGGGTTTTCCGATCCCAGATTCGTTGACCGCAATCCCTTGTTTTCTGGGGTTCAGCGATTGAGGAAAGATTGCCTGGCAAAGCCCGGGCCGATCATTTAGAACCTGCATCGAAGTACAGGTTCTGTCTATGTGAACGGCCGATACAGGCAGCCACGGATGTTCTGAGCGGTCGAAAGTAGCATAGCGCAAGCCGCCTAGACACGTTCTTGAGATGCTGCACCCCATTTGACCTTCGAGTAATCAACAAACTCATCGATGGGCTTGTTGGCGCTTTGTTCGTTTGTAGCGGTCCACCTCCGAATTGTAATCGTCACAGAATGCTGCAATACGCGTTAGCCAAAAGCCTGGTGTTGAAATCGTACACGACAGCATCTCGGCCAGTATTGACGCCGGCGAATAAGTCCTGAAGATGCGCTTCCGCATCGGACTCGTTTGCCTGCCTTTGCGCTCTTGCTCGCGAGAGGGATGAAACTGCGCAAACTCGTCGGCATTCTCGGACACGAGCCACGTGTTTCGCTCATCGGGCGTTAGATCATGCCAATCGACCCCTCTGATTGCCTTGTGCTTGCTCCAACCAAGCGAGCTTTTCCTCCCTGCGAAGCGTCTTTGTCAATCCGCTGGAAGTACAACAGGCGGCTCGTTGTGTGCTCTGCATTCGAATTGCAACTGTGATTCCGACACCGACCTGGATGCCGAAGACGTTATAAGTTGTGCCGGCAAGTTTCGGATTTTGGCGAACGTTGCCTTCCAGATGAACATGGTAAATGCGCGTGAAGTCCTGCATCAAGATGCTTGCGCATCCCGTCGAAAGCAACTTGATCCACGAAGCTGTTGTTTGTCACCAGGCAAACAATTCCTTCTCGCCCTCCGAAGTCGATCTGTCGCCCAGCGAATGAACTTGACGTAGGGATCATAGAGTTGCGTCTTCAGAGTCGCCGCATGAGTCCTTCGCGTAGGTCTCCTTGATTCGCTCCGTCAATTACCGGATACTTGCGGTTCTTGTTGTTGTCGTTCTCGTTGAGTTGGCCCACGTTGTATGGCGGATTGCCGATGATGACCGTAATCGGCGTTCTCTTCTGCCGCTCGACACGCTCCGTGTTCTTCTCCGTCATGAAACTGAACGTGCCCTTCTCTTCCGCCAAATCAAGCGTATCCACGAAAGCACAGCCCCTCGAACGGCTCGTACTGCCCCGTCAGCTCGAAATAGGCATGCTCGATGTTCAGCGCCGCGATGTAGTACGGCAGCAGCATGACCTCGTTGGCGAAGAGCTGCTCGCGGTACATGCGCGGCAGGTCCTTCTTGGGGATGCGATGCAGGATGTTGACGATGAAGTTGCCGGTGCCGGTGCAGGGGTCGAGGATGTTGACGCCGGGCGAGCCGAGCGTCAGGCCGAATTCCGTCTCCAGCACCTCGGCGACGCTGGCACACATGAAATCGACGATGGCCTGCGGCGTGTAGACGATGCCGTGCGTGTCGGCCACCTTGACCGAGTAGCCCTGGAAGAACCGCTCGTAAACCGTGTTGAGGAAATGCTGCTTCTCGCTGAAGTCCTCCAGCGCGTGGGCGGCGTCCTCGATGGCCCGGTAGAAGCGGTCCAGGGACTTGAGGAAATCGTCGCGGTTGAAGCTGTGGCTGACCAGGGCGTCGATGACCTTCTCGACCTCGGCGGCGATGACGTTGCGGCGCGTGAACTCGGGATTGTCGAAAATCTTGCGGATGAGGCGTTCGGTGAGCAGGTGCTGCACCAGCATCTCATCGACTGCGGCCCGGCTGATGTTCGGATTGAGCGTTTGCTGGCAGACAGTGAAGAAACCGTCGAACGCGGCCTGGAACTTCTTGTTCTCCTTGTGCGCGGCCGTCAGAATCTTCACCAGACCCTGCGCCAGTTCCGGCACCCGGCTCTGGAACTCGTCCACCGCCTGGTGGAAGTTGTCGATCTCCGGCTCGGTGTAGGCGTAGAAATCGTTGAGCAGGTCGGCGACTTGCTGCGGCTTGGTCAGGTCGAAGCGGTTGCGCTCGATGCCGCCCTGGAAGAGGACCGCTTGGCGGGTGTCCTCGAAAATGATGTTGCTGGTCGGATAGCCCTTGCCGATCTTCTTGCTGATCTCGACATCCAGGTCGTCGTCTTCGTCTCTTGGCCTCCCAGAAGCCGCGGCGGGTGAACAGGTCACGCAGGGTGCCGTTGGGGGTGACGTGTTGTTTGCCGACGCGGTATTTCTGTTCGGGGATGAGCGTCCAGCCGCGGCGGCGGGCGGTGTCGGCAAGCAGGGACTGGAAGGCGGACCTCAAAGCGCCTTCGTGGGTGACGCGGTGTTCGCCATAGGTTTGCAGCGCCTGGTAATACTGCTGGATGGCCTTGTCTTTCGGCTTGAGCAGCGTGGATCGGGGCATGGCCGGCAATACCTCGGTGAATGGGGATAACCGAAATAGATAGTGTATCGGCCCTGGTCTGAGGCTGCCAGACCGGTGATTGATGCAGACCTACAGCCGGGGTCAACAGCCAGGTCAGACCCGTCTACGCAGGGCTTCTCCACGAGAATTACGCGGTGAGAAAGTTCCATTCACGTGCGGCCGGCATGCTCCTTGCGCGAATCCGGTGTTTCTTCTTGAGGCTGGTCCCGGACGGCAACCTTCACCCGACCTTGAAGCTGTTCGGCAGGCTCCGTCTGGTCAGCGGAACCGTTTCTTCTTTCGAGTCGGCGGGCGCGGAGCCGGGCGATGCGCTCTCTAGATTCGGTGGTCACGGGCACGTCAAGGATCGACCCTGGTTGACGGGTAATCTCCCAGAACGCCTTGCCGAGATACCTTCCCTGGGCCTTCGCCTGGTCGTTCATCTCATTCATGATTTCGTCGATGGATCGTAGAGTGCTCATAATGTTGGCATGATAATGATAAATTTCTGAACATCAAACGTCAAATTCGGAAAGTCTTGCACCAATTCCTGCAGCAGAGTGGTGGCAAAATCCTGGAACGCATCAGCCGTAATCCCCAAGTTGTCCGTGTGATAGATTGCGACGGTACCGTTGGCCTTCGGAGCGAAGGTGGCTCCCTTGAATCCGCAGTCCTTCACCACATCGACAATTTCCACCGCCTCTTCCACGCTGATGTCGGTGTTCAAAACGATGGTCAGCCCCAAGCGCTGTGCAGGATCAATCTCTCCTTCGCGCAGTTTCCGAGCGATGAGGACCATCTCTTGGGCATGGCGTTTCCCGAACTCCGTTGCAGCCGCCAGCACGTCCTGCGTCGCGCCATCTACATGCAGGTCGTAGGTCGGCTCGATCTGGCCCTCGTAAATACCGAACGCTTCGTGATCGAGATGAAGAACCGTCACTCCGTGCTGCTGGAATGCCGCCGCCAGTTCATCTTTGCTCCTGGCAGTTATGTTCAGAGCGATCCTGCCCGCTTCGGCGTACTTGCCAGCCTGGAATTCCGCATTCATCCGGCGCGTCAGGTCCGCGATGACTGTGTCAGGGTTGTCCTCCTGCGCACTGGTGATACCGACCTGGTGTTCGTCGGAGGGCTGGCTGGGGGATGACATGAAATTATTCTACACCATAAGGGCGTACAAAGTCCATCAGTGCCTGGAGTGCCGCGGCCCCAGCAAGGGCCTGCTGGAGTGCTTCACGGCTGCGGACGCGGATCGGGTTCGTGTGGATTCTTTACGGCGGATATATTGTCACTTGAGCCATCCAGCCGCATCACGAGCGAAATAGGTCAGGATCATGTCCGCCCCCGCCCGTTTGATTCCGGTCAGAATCTCCAGCGCGATACGGCGTTCGTCGATCCAGCCTTTCTGGGCGGCGGCCTTGACCATGGCGAACTCGCCACTGACATTGTAGGCCGCCACCGGCACGCCGAAGCGATCCTTGACTCGGCGGATGATGTCCAGATACGCCAGGGCCGGCTTCACCATCACGATGTCGGCACCCTCGGCCAGGTCGAGCGCGACTTCTCGAAGTGCCTCGTCGCTGTTGGCCGGGTCCATCTGGTAGCCGGTGCGGTCGCCGAACTGGGGAGGCGATTCGGCGGCGTCGCGGAATGGGCCGTAGAAAGCCGAGGCGTACTTGGCGGCGTAGCTGAGGATCGGCAGCGAGGTAAATCCAGCCGCATCGAGGCCGGTGCGGATGGCACGGACCATGCCGTCGAGCATGCCGCTCGGCGCCACCATGTCGGCGCCGGCGCGAGCATGGCTGACGCATTGCTGTGCCAGGAGCGGCAGTGTGGCGTCATTGTCCACTTGTGGTGAGTGGCGAGTGGTGAGTGCCCCCTCACCTCTGCCCCTCTCCCCCGCCGCGGGGGAGAGGGGTTGGGGTGAGGGGTCATCGGTGAGAACGCCGCAGTGGCCGTGGTCGGTGTACTCGCAGAAGCATTCGTCGGGGATGAGCAGCACCCTGTCCTTGAACGTTTCACGCAAAGGCGCAAAGCCTGTTGAACGATGCCGTCATCATCCAGAGCGCTGGAGCCGGTTGCGTCCTTGTGCGTGGGAATGCCGAAGAGCATGAAGGAGCGCAGCCCCAGGTCAACGGCCGAGCCGACCTCGTCCACGAGGCGGTCGACGCTGAGCTGATAGTTGCCGGGCATGGACGGAATTTCATTCCTGATGCCGCGGCCAGGACGAACGAAGAGAGGCAGAATGAAGTTGTTGACATTGAGCGTGGTTTCGCGCACCAGGTCGCGGACCAGTGGATGTTGGCGCAACCGGCGTGGGCGGACGATGGGGAAACCGGAATTATGATTCATGGTAAAAACTCCGTTGCTGCACAAGTTTGCTAATCTCCCGGCTCATCACGGCCTCTGCTTCGGATGCTATGTCCGCCTGGGCAGGATGTCAAGGAAACAAGCCTGGCGAAAAAAATGAACGTGGTCCTTTACTTTTCAAATCCTAGCCGTTACATTGCTCAGATAAGGCTTAGGCGCGTGGTGGTTGGATGATCATTTCCCCAACGATGTTGCAGGAACAGCTATGGCATCCCCAGATGTACTTGACTTTGCCAGACTGGTAGCACCCATCTCGGCGGAGAATCCCGCCGGGGTAGACCCGCGCAGCGACATCTCGCCAACATCACTCTACTTCAAAATCAAGGGCAGTCGCTCGGATGCTCGGGCGGCCGAGCGGCAAAGCGTGGCGGGAGATGACGCGGCCGCTGCCAATCCACCCGATTGGAAGCCGGTCAGGCAACTCGGTACCAAGGTCCTGGCAGAACAGGCCAAGGACCTGGAAATCACAGCCTACCTGATCGAAGCCCTGTTGCGACTGGAGGGATTCGCCGGGCTGCGCGACGGCTTCCGCCTGGCACGGGAGTTGGTGGAGAAATTCTGGGACGGCCTGTACCCGCTCCCCGACGAAGAAGGTCTGGTCACCCGCATCGCGCCACTGGTCGGGCTTAACGGGGAGGAAGCGGAAGGAACGCTCATGGCCCCCATCGCCCGGGTGCCTATCACGGATACGACCAGTGTCGGCCGGTTTACCCTGGCGCACTACAATGAAAGCAATTCCCTGAAGAAGATTACCGATCCCAAGGTTCTTCAGAGGAAACTGGACCAGGGGGCAGTCACGCTGGAGGATTTCCAGAAGGCAGTGGCGGAGACGCCGGCGGGGTTCTACCACAACCTTATGGACGACCTTTCTGCGTGCCTCACGGAATTCGCCAAGCTCGGGGAAGCCCTGGACAAGCGCTGCGACGGTCGCGGGCCACCGACGAGCACCATCCGGGAGGCGCTGACAGCGTGCCGGGACGTTATCCAGGAAGTGGCCCGCGACAAATTGAAAGCCGCCCCGGAGGCCGAGGCCAGCCCCGGGAAGGATGGAATGCCAGTGGCCGGCGCGGCGGCTAGCCCGGCGACGGTTGCGGAGAGCCGCGAGCAGGCCCTGAAAAGCTTGCAGAAAGTGGCGGACTTCTTTCGCCGCACGGAACCGCACTCGCCCCTGTCCTATGCCCTGGAGCAAGTGGTGCGCTGGGGCAGCATGTCCTTACCGGACTTGTGGACCGAGTTGATCGCCGACGAAGCGCCCCGCAAAAACGTCTTCAAGCAAGTGGGAATCCGGCCGCCCGAAGCGAAGAAATAGTATTTGTCAACGGAGTGAGTGGTGAGTGGTGAGTAGTGAGTGGTAAACACCGGCCACTCACCACTCACCACTCACCACTCACCAACACAACAAGGGAAAGGAAGGTACTGCATGTCATCAGCAAGTATCCACAGCAAACTGGAGCGGGTCCGCAAACCCCGGGTCCACATTAAATATGAGGTCCATACGGGGGATGCCACCGTTGAAAAAGAACTCCCCTTCGTGGTAGGCGTTCTCGGCGATTTCTCGGGCAACCCCACGGCGCCTCTGAAATCGCTCGCCAACCGCAAGTTCATCCAGATCGATCGGGACAATTTCAACGACATCATGGCGAAAATGACGCCCGGCGTGAACCTCAAGGTGGCCAACACTCTCAAGGGCGACGGCAGTGAAATGGCTGTCCAGCTCAAGTTCAACGCCATTGAGGATTTCGAACCTGCCGAGGTTGTCAGGCAGGTGGAGCCGCTGCGCAAGCTGCTGGAAACGCGCGACAAGCTGCGCGACCTGCTGACCAAGGTGGACCGCTCCGACGACCTCGAGAGCCTGCTGGAGCAGGTCCTGAAAAACTCGGAACAGATCAAGAAACTTTCCTCCGATCTGGGGATCCAAAGCCCCGCCACTTCAAGCGACAAAGGGGGTGAATCATGAGTGCCAACGAGCAACAAGCGAAGGCCGCCGCCACGACAACCGAGGCCAAGGCAGGCATTGCCCTGGACGACATCATCGCCGCCACCAAGATGACCGAGCGCCCGGTCGCCAAGGACCTGATCAGCACCCTGATTGCAGAGGTCACCAAGGGGACCGTCACCTGGGACAAGAATGTTACCCGGACCATCAAGGCCGGCATGCAGGCCATTGATGACGCGCTCTCCAAGCAACTTGCCGCCATCATGCACCACCCTGATTTCCAGAAGCTGGAAGGCAGCTGGCGCGGCCTGCATCACCTCATCATGAACAGCGAGACCAGCACCATGCTGAAAATCAAGGTGCTGAACGTCTCCAAGCGCGACTTGTTCCGGGACGTGGACCGAGCCGTCGAGTTCGACCAGAGTCAGATCTTCAAGAAGCTCTACGAAAACGAATTCGGCATGCCGGGCGGCGAGCCATACGGCTCGCTCATCGGCGACTACGAGTTCACCAACCATCCCGAGGACATCGAGCTGCTGGGCAAGATGTCCAACGTGGCGGCGGCGGCCTTCTGTCCGTTTGTTTCGGCCGCGTCGCCTGCTCTGTTCGGCTTCGACAGCTGGCCCGAGCTGGCCAAGCCGCGCGACCTCGAAAAGATCTTCGATACCATCGAGTACACGAAGTGGAAATCTTACCGCGATTCGGAAGACTCGCGCTTCGTGACCCTGGCGATGCCGCGCGTGCTGTCGCGCTTGCCCTATGGCGCTGCCACCAAGCCTATTGAGGAGTTCAATTACGAGGAGGTCGAGCTGGACAGCAGGGGGAAGGCCAAACCGGTCCCGCACGAGCACTATGCCTGGATGAATGCCGCCTATGTTCTGGGTACCCGGTTGACCAACGCTTTCTCGCAGTACAACTGGTGTACGGCCATTCGCGGCGCGGAAGGAGGCGGCAAGGTCGAGGGCCTGCCGGCCCACATCTTCACCAGCGACGACGGCGACGCGGACCTCAAGTGTCCGAACGGAGATCGGCATCACCGATCGCCGCGAGGCCGAGCTGAGCAAGTGCGGCTTCCTGCCGCTGTGCCACTACAAGAACACAGACTATTCGGTGTTCTTCGGCGCCCAGACCACGCAAAAACCCAAGAAATACCAGGGGCCTAACGCCGCGGATGCCACCGCCAACGCCGCCATCTCGGCCCGCTTGCCGTACATCATGGCCACTTCACGTATTGCCCATTACCTCAAGGTAATGGCCCGCGATTGGATCGGCTCCTTCATGGAACCGGAGAACTGTGAGGACCGGCTCAACAAATGGATCAAGAACTACGTGAATGCAAACGAAAATGCCAATCAGGAAATGAAGGCGAAGTATCCGCTGCGCGAGGCGGTCATCAAGGTCCAGGCGATCCCGGAGAAGCCTGGTTCCTATAACGCAGTCGCCTTCCTGCGGCCGTGGTTGCAATTTGAGGAATTGACCACCTCGCTGCGCATGGTGGCGCAGGATTCCGCGCTGTCGAAATGACCGTGTGGTGAGTGGTGAGTGGTGAAGAAGAGTGAGTGGTGAGTAGGTGAGTGGTGAGTGGTAACCATGTGGCGGCAAGTTTCCAACTTGCCCGGCGAATTCTCCGGCAAGTTGCAAACTTGCCGCCACTCACCACGCACCTGAGAAAAACCAACCAGGGCGGTGAAGAATGATGACCACTCACGACTCGCGACTCGCGACTGAGCACTCACTGCTGACCACTGAGCACTCACCACTCACCACTCACCCGGCGGCTAACGCCGCTCGGCTCAGCACTCCCGGTTTGTTGGATGCCGTCCTTCAGGCGACCACACCGGCCGTGCAAGGCACCTCTGCGCTGGACCGTTTCTTGCAAGAACCGGTTCCTGGAAAGGCATTGCAACAGTGGCTCGGTCCTTTGCCGGCCTTGCACGGGCCTGCCCTGAAACGGCATGTCGGTCAGCGCCTGAATCGAGACATCGCCCGGCTGGACGCATTGCTGAACGGGCAAGTCAACGCCATCCTGCACCACCCCGATTTTCAGAAGCTGGAAGCCTCGTGGCGGAGTCTGCATTTCCTTGTCCAGCAGGTGCCGGACGGCGGCAACGTCAAGGTCCGGGTGCTGAACGTCTCCTGGAAAGAGTTGACCCGGGACCTGACCGTTCGGGCCTTGGAGTTTGACCACAGCGATTTGTTCCGCAAGGTCTATAGTGATGAATTCGGCACGCCGGGAGGCGAACCGTTTGGCGTCCTGCTGGGTGATTACGAGATTCGGCACCGCATGAGTGCCGATTACCCGTACAACGACCTGGAGACGCTGAACGCCGTCGCGGGGGTAGCCGCCGCCGCCTTCGCCCCCTTCATCGCCGCCGCCCACCCGTCCCTGTTGGAGTTGACCAGCTTCGCGGACCTGGAAAGGCCCCTCAACCTGTCCCGGACGTTCGAGCACCTGGATTACCTGAAATGGAAGGCCTTTCGCAAGAAGGAGGACGCCCGCTTTGTCGGCCTGACTTTGCCCCGCGTGCTCGTGCGCTTGCCTTACGTGGATGACAGCGCCCGGACGGACGGCTTCCGGTTCCGTGAAGAGGTGGCCAGCGCCGAGCGCGGCAACTACCTGTGGGGGAACGCCGCCTACGCCTTTGGCGCCGTCCTGATCCGGGCCTTCGTCGAATCGGGCTGGTTGGCGGACATCCGTGGCGCCCGCCGGAGCGAACTCAGCGGCGGCGTGGTGGCCGGCCTGCCCGTCCACAGCTTCAGCACCGACAAGAGCGGCGTGGCCCCCAAATGTTCCACCGACACGATCATCACCGACGCCCAGGAGAAAGAGCTTGGCGCCCTCGGCTTCATCCCACTGTGCTACTGCCAGGACACTGAACTGTCGGCCTTCTACGGCAACCAGTCGGTCCAGGAACCCCAGGAGTGGGACAAGTTGTCGGCCACCGTCAACGCGCGCCTGTCGGCGATGCTTCAGTACATCTTATGTGCCTCGCGCTTTGCCCATTACTTGAAGGTGATCGGCCGCGACCGGATCGGCTCGTTCACCACGGCCGCGGCGGTCCAGGACGACCTGCGCCGCTGGCTGATGAACTATACCACCTCCAATGACAAGGGCGGACCCGAGCGAAAGAGCCAGGTACCCGTTGCGCGAAGCAGCGGTGGAAGTGGAGGAATTGCCCGGCAAGCCCGGCAGTTATGGGTGTCGCATCTTTTTGCGGCCTCACTATCAACTTGACCAATTGTCCTCGGTATTGAAACTGGAAAGCACGCTTACCCCCAGCGGCACCGTAGGCAGAAAGCAGTAGGCAGTAGGCAGTGGGCAGAAAGCAGTAGGCAGTAGGCAGTGGGCAGAAAGCAGTAGGCAGTGGGCAGAAAGCAGTAGGCAGAAAGCAGTAGGCAGTAGGCAGTGGGCAGAAAGCAGTAGGCAGTAGGCAGTGGGCAGAAAGCAGTAGGCAGTAGGCAGTGGGCAGAAAGCAGTAGGCAGAAGGCAGTGGGCAGAAAGCAGTAGGCAGAAGGCAGTGGGCAGAAAGCAGTAGCAGAGGGCAGAGGGCGGTAGACAGAAGGCAAAAGGCGGTAGGCATAGATAGAATTCCGCGTACTGCTTACTCTGTACTGCTTACTGCCTACCGCCTACTGCCTACTGCCTACTGAGAAGGGAGGAACAAAACATGAACGCGCATGACTGTTACCAGGCCGGCAATCTCCGGGAGGCGATAGCGGCTGCGTTGGAGGACGTCAAGCAACATCCGACGGACGGCGGCAAGCGCAGCTTCCTGTGCGAGCTCCTCTGTATAACGGGAGACCTGGAGCGTGCCGACCGGCATCTGGACGCCCTGGGCCACCAGGATCCGCAGGCCATGATGGGGGTCAGCTTGTTCCGGCAGTTGCTCCGGGCGGAACAGGCACGGCAGCAGTTCTATACCGATGGCCGGCTTCCCGAATTCCTGGACCAGGAAATCACTCCTGATCTGCGTCAGCACCTGGAAGCGGCGGTTATGCTCCGGGAGGGAAAGACGGCCGAGGCCGCAGGGGTACTTGCCCGATCCGATGAGCAGCGGACGAAAGTGGACGGCACTTGCAACGGCCAGACCTTCGACGATCTGCGCGACCTGGATGACCTGACGGCTTCGTTCTTCGAAGTCCTGACGAGCACCGGCAAGTATTACTGGATTCCGCTGGAGCGCGTCGAATCGGTCGAGTTCCGGCCCCCGGAGAGGCCGCGCGATCTGCTGTGGCGGCGCGCCCACATGATCGTCTGCGGCGGGCCGGACGGCGAGGTGTTCCTCCCCGTCCTTTACGCCGGCTCGGCCGGCGACCCCGACGACAATGTTCGCCTGGGCCGGGCGACCGAATGGCGCGGCGAGGCCGGGCGCCGGTCCGCGGCTTCGGCCAGCGCGTGTTCCTGGTTGGCAGCGAAGACCGCCCGATCATGGAAATGCAAATACTTGTAATCAACCCGCACAGCAATGAAGAATGAAGAATGAAGAATGAAAAGTCAGTAGTTCCAAAAACGGAGGTAGTCCTTACCGGTTTACCCCGAAGGGGTTACATATCACAGCCCAGGGTCGCCGTTGCGGCGCACCTGGGAAAATGCAGCCCCATTTGTTGTTCCACCCTGAAGGGGTGGGATAACACGATGCCCGGTTGTTTATGCCACCCTTTCAGGGTGGGTGACGCTGGGGGGCGGTCTCACCCAGGTGCGCCGCAACGGCGACCCTGGGCTGTGTTATTCAACTCCTTCGGAGTAAAGAGTCTTGTGGTTCCATGTGCTCTCGCTACGAGTTTAGAACTACTGAAAGTGCTATTCTTTGGTCTTGATCGGCCTTCATTTTTCATTCTTCATTCCAAAGAGGGAGAAATTATGGCGCGTGTGCGTCCTGACCAGCCCCTGGTTCCGTCGGTGCTGGACCGGCTCCTGGACGACGACCCCGGCGTGAATCGGGAGCCGCCCGCCAGCCGCCATCAGGTGCTGGACGCATTGAAAAAGGCGGTGTGCCGCGACTTGCAGAACCTGCTCAACACGCGCGTGTGCGCTGCCTGAACTTGCCGGGCCAGTGCAAAGAATTGAAACAGTCGCTGGTGAATTACGGCATTCCCGACATCACCGGGGCCAACCTTGGCACCGCCCAGGACCGCGAAGAGTTTTGCCGTCTCCTGGAAGCCGTGATTCGCCAATACGAGCCGCGCTTCAAAACAGTTACGGTGCAGCCGACAGCCAACGCCGAAGCGCAGGACCGGACCTTCCGCTTTCGCATCGACGCCCTTCTCATGGCCGAACCGGCGCCCGAGCCGATTGTCTTCGATTCGGAGTTGCGGCCCGGCAGCGGAGATTTTGCCGTCAAGGAGGCGTCGGAATGAGTGACGAGTTGCTCCCCTATTACAACCGCGAGCTGTCGTTCATCCGCCGCCTGGGCGCCCAGTTCGCCAAGGATCACCCCAAGATTGCCGGCCGGCTCCGCCTCGGCGAGGAGGGGGTGAGCGAAGACCCGCACGCCGAGCGAATGATCGAAGCCTTCGCCTACCTGAACGCGCGCACGCGCCACAAGTTGGAGGACGAATTCCCGGAGCTAACCGAGTCGTTGCTGGGCGTGCTCTACCCGCACTATCAGGCCCCGATTCCGTCCCTGGCCATTGTGCAGTTAGAGTTGGATCCCGAACAGAAGCAACTCACGACGGGCCACACGGTCCCGCGCCATACCCAGCTTGAAACTGAGTCGATCCAGGGCGAACCCTGTCGCTTCCGCACTTGCTACCCGGTCACCCTCTGGCCCATTGCCGTGCAGGAAGCCGGTCTGAGCAGACCGCCGTTCCTGGCGCCCAGGACGCCGCACTCGGCGCAAGCCGAGGCCGTCCTGCGCCTGGCGCTGAGCTGCCGGGACGAAAGCTTGACCTTTGCCGGCCTATCGATCTCATCGTTGCGGTTCTTCCTCAAGGGACAACCGCAGTACATCTATCGCCTCTACGAGTTGATCCTCAACAACACCATCGAGGTGGCCCTGGCCAACGGCCCGGATGATGATGCGCCGGTCGTGCTGGATCCGGACTGCCTGCGCCAGGTTGGCTTCGAGCGCGACGAGGGACTGCTTCCCTATTCGCCCCGGTCTTTCCTGGGCTACCGCTTGCTCACGGAGTACTTTGCATTTGCGGAAAAGTTTCTCTTCGTCGATCTGATGCTCCATGATACAAGCCCGCACGCGGCAAGCAAGGGCTCCAGCGCGTCGGCAACCGATTGGAAATCTTCCTCTATCTCAATCGGACCGTGAGCGACCTGGAGCATGACTTGTCGGACACCTTCCGGCTGGGGTGTACGCCTGTCGTGAATCTCTATGAGCAGTGCGCCGAGCCGATCGAGTTCACGCAGACTGATTTCGAATACCGTGTGGTGCCGGACGCACGCCGGCCGCTGGCCCATGAAATCTATTCCGTCGAGCGGGTGACTGCCACGGCCCCGGACGGCCGCCAGACCGAGTACCAGCCCTTTTTCTCAGTCAAGCACGCCCTGGCGGAGGCCGCCGCTCAGACGTTTTGGTATGCGACGCGCAAGCCCGCCGAGCACTCCAAGGGCGACATCGATCATGGGACCGAAATCTACCTGTCCCTGGTGGACCTGAATTTCCAGCCGTCGGCCCCGGCGGACTGGACGCTGGAGGTGGAGACTACTTGCCTGAATCGTGACTTGCCGCACCGGCTGCCGTTCGGCGGCGACCAGCCGCGCCTGCAACTAAGCCAGGGCAGCGGGCTGGTTTCCCGAATCGCCTGCCTGACCCCGCCGACGCGCACGCTGCGGCCGGCGCAGCGGCAAGGGGCGCTGTGGCGGCTAATCTCCCACCTGTCCCTCAATCATCTGTCCCTGGTGGACAACGGCGACAACCCCTCACTCCAACCCCTCTCCCCCGCAGCGGGGGAGAGGGGCAGGGGTGAGGGGAGGGCCGAAGCGCTGCGCGAGGTCCTCAAGCTTTACGACTTCACCGACAATGCGGAAACACGCAAGATGATTGATGGCATCCTCGGTGTCACCAGCAAGCGCGTGGTGGGGCGCAGTGCCGCCGCCGCCGGCGCCTTCTGCCGCGGCGTGGAAGTCACGCTGCGCTTCGATGAGGAGCGTTTTTCCGGCAGCGGACTGTTCCTGTTTGCCAGTGTGCTGGAACGATTCCTGGCTCTGTATTGCACGGTGAACTCCTTTACCCGATTGGTCGCGACCGTTCAGGGACGCGACGGAGAGCTGCGTCGATGGCAACCGCGCATGGGCGAGAAAGTGTTGGTCTGAGCGACCGGCTGTTCCGCGAGCCGTTTGTCTTTGATTTTTTCCAGGCGGTCCGGGTGCTGGAACGCCTGGCCATCGAGCGCGCAGACGAGAATGCCGTCTCCCCTCGTTCCCAGGCTGGAGCCTGGGAACGAGGGGGAATGGGGTATTTCCCTGTCGGCGAAGATCAGCCGCCCGAGGAAGAAGCGGTGCGCTTCCGGTCCCAGCCGTCGTTGAGTTTCCCCACCAGCGCCATTGTCCGGGTGGTAACTGGGGACACTTTGCTTGCGTCGCATGGACAAAGCCTCAAACCAGGAAGCAAAGTGTCCCCAGTTACCACGCCGTTTGCGGAGATGACAGTCACCTTCATGGGCGTGACCGGCCCCATCGGAGTCTTGCCTTACCATTACACGGCCCTGTTGCTGCGCCGCCTCCGCGACAAGGACTTCGCGCTTCGCGATTTTCTGGATCTGTTCCACCATCGGGAGATCGCGCTCTTCTATCGGGCCTGGGTGAAATACCGGTTGCCGTTCGCCTACGAGCGCTCCAAGCTCGCAGTGAGAAACCCGGTTTCTCCAAGAAACCGGGTTTCTCCTGAAGAAGACCTGATTACCTGGGGACTGTACTGCCTGGCGGGTATGGGCACCGGGGGCTTGCGCGGCCGCCTGGAGGTGGACGACGAAACCCTTCTATATTACTGCGGTCATTTCGCCCACTTCCCGCGCTCGGTGCTGGCGCTGGAATGCCTGCTCGCCGATTATTTTTCCTTGCCGATTCGGGTACGCCAATTGCAGGGACAATGGCTACAGTTAGCCACCGGCGACCAGGCGGCGATGCCTTCGCCTGAACATCCCAAGGGGCTGAACAACCAGCTTGGTGTGAACCTGGTGGCCGGCACGCGGGTTTGGGACATCCAGAGCAAGTTTCGCATTCGGGTGGGGCCGTTGAACTATGAGCAATTTCAACGTTTCAAGCCCAACGGTGACGCGTTACGACCGCTCTGTCAGTCTGACGCGCACCTATGTGGGCGCGGAATTTGATTTCGACGTTCAGGTGTTGTTGCGGCCAGAGGCGGTACCGTGGTGCCAATTAGGTGGGAAAGATGCCGCGCTCGGCTGGAACACCTGGATGCGCAGCCGGGATTTTACCTGTACGGTCGATGATGCAGTCTTTTCCCTGGATTTGTGAAAAAGTGTAAGATAGTTCCAGACCGTTGTCCGGATTCAGATGCGGATTTGTATAAATAGGTGGAAGGGGGGCGGTGGACCGGAAACACCACCCGGCTCAATGTGAGCTTCGTATTTTTCCGGTGTAGCGGTACCGGTTCCCAGCACTGGTTCCCAAACTGAGTTTGGGAACCAGGCTGTGTTTGGGAACCAGGCCTAGATTCTTCAGCGAGGAGCAGAACATGCCGATTTACATGAAGTACAATAAAGTCCAAGGCGACGCGACAGCCGAAGGACACGAGAAGTGGATTGAATTGCACAGTTTTCAGTGGGGGGTCGGCCGGGGGATTTCCTCGCCTACCGGCGGCTCGGCCGACCGGGAATCGTCCGCCCCCTCGGTCAGCGAGATTGTGGTCACCAAGAACACTGACGTGGCCTCGCCGAAACTCCTGGACCACAGCCTGCAGGGGGAAGGCGAGGATGTGGAGATCGACTTCTGCAAGACTGACAAGGGCAAACTGGAAGTCTACCTACAGTATACGCTGACAAACACGATGATCAGCGGCTATTCGTTGAGCAGCGGCGGCGACCGGCCCTCGGAGTCGCTCTCGCTCAACTTCACGAAGATCGAATTCAAAAACACCAACATGGGAAGGGCAGGCGAGACCGGCAGTCCCGATGCTGTCAGCTATGATCTCGCTCTAGCCAAGGTTGTGTAACCATGTTCCGGGCCTGGCTCAGCGGGCGGTAGTTGGTAGACAACCACATACCCCTTGATGTCGGTGGCTGATTCCTTGCGCAGCACCACCTGCTTCGCGATCAGTTCCACGAATCCATGCTTGCTTGCCAGGTCTCGCAGATAGGCCAGGGAATGAGCAAAACGTCCGCTGGGTCGAACAGTGAAGCCGTCGCCCTCTTGCGCCTCCACGGTGAACGCGAAGCGGCCGCCGGGACGAAGCACGCGTTTGGTGCCGGCAAATACTCGTGCCAGATTGCCGACGTAAACGAATACATCGGCGGATACGATCAGGTCATATTGCTCTTGGATTGAGAAGAGAACTTCGGTGACGTCGGCTTGCAGCAACTCGCCGTAAACACCGCGCGCCCGTGATCTGGCCAGCATGGCCGTGGATAAATCAACGCCCGTAAGACTGCCGGCCAGGTCTCTGAACCACACACCACACAGGCCGGTGCCGCAGCCCAGGTCGAGTATCGCCAGCGGCCCCTCACCCCAACCCCTCTCCCCCGCAGCGGGGGAGAGGGGTTGGGGTGAGGGGCCGGCGACGGCTTCGCGCAGATACTGTGGAGCGCAGTAGTCGAGCTGTCCAAGCAGATGCTCATCGTACTTGTCGGCGTAACCGTCGAACAGGTTCCTCACGTAGTTGGCGGGAGCAGTGTCGGGAGCCTTACCGCCGCTGAGGACCGCGTGGAAGTAGCGTGCCTCTTCGTTGTCGGGCTGCCAGCGGACCACTTCTTGATAGCAGGCGGCAGCCTCGGCATACTCGCCCTGATCGCTGAGTGTACTGGCGAGGTTTTTCCGAGCGCCGACATAGTCCGGCTTCAAGCGCACGGCTTCATGGAAGCAGGCGACTGCTTCGCCGCGCTTGCCCTGTTTCTTGAGTGCTACGCCCAGGTTGTTGTGCGCCTCGGCGTAGTCGGGCTTGAGGCGGATGGCTTCTTGATGCTGCGTCACCGCTGCCGCCCACTGGCCTTGCTCCATGAGTCCTACACCCAGGTTGTTGTGCGCCTCGGCGTAGTCGGGCTTGAGGCGGATGGCTTCTTGACACTGCGCCACGGCTTCCGTTAACTGACCTTGTTCCTTGAGGGCAATGCCCAGGTTGTAGTGGGCATAGGCGTTGTCGGGTTTAAGGCGGATGGCCTGCTCATACTGTGCCACGGCTTCCGCCAAATGACCTTGCTTCTTGAGGACAATGCCCAGATTGTTGTGCGCATCGGCGTAGCCGGGCTTGAGGCGGATGGCTTCTTGATACTGCGCCACGGCTTCCGTTAACTGACCTTGGTCCTTGAGGACATTGGCCAGGTTGTTATGTGCTTCGGCCAAGTCGGGTTTGAGGCGGATGACCTGTTGATATCGAGCAATCGCCTCAGCCGGGCGACCTTGATCTTTGAGGGCATTGCCCAGGTTGTTGTGCGCTTCGGCATAGTCGGGTTTGAGGCGGATGGCCTGTTGAAACTGCGCCACGGCTTCCGCCAACTGGCCTTGGTCCATAAGCGCCACACCCAGATTATTGTGCGTTTCGGCATCATCGGGCCTACAACGGAGAGCCTCTTGATAGTGGGCCATCGCTTCCGCCAGCCGACTCTGAGCCTTGAAAGCATTGCCCAGGTTGAAGTGGGCATAGGCGTAGTCGGGTTTGACGCGGATGGCCTGTTCATACTGTGCTACGGCTTCCGCCCAATGACCCTGCTCCTTGAAAGCAATGCCCAGATTGTTGTGCGCCTCGGCGTAATCGGGTTTGAGGCGGATGGCTTCTTGATAGTGCGCCACGGCTTCCGCCAATTGACCTTGCTCCTTGAGGACCGTACCCAGATTGTTGTGCGCCTCGGCGTAATCGGGTTTGAGGCGGATGGCTTCTTGATAGCACGACACGGCTTCCGCCAATTGACCTTGCTCCTTGAAGGCAATGCCCAGATTGTAGTAGGCTCCGGCGAAGTCAGGTTTGAGGCGGACGGCTTCTTGATACCGGGCCACCGCTTCCGTCAATTGACCTTGATCCTTGAGGACAGTGCCCAGGTTGTTGTGCACTTCGGCGAAGTCAGGTTTGAGGCGGATGGCTTCTTGATACCGGGCCAGCGCTTCCGCCCATTGACCTTGTTCCTTGAGGGCAATGCCCAGATTGTTGTGAAAAACGGGATCGGTCGGCCGGATCCGGATCGCCTGGCTGATACACTGTATCGCCACGTCAGGCCGGCGTGCCTGGCTTGCGACCACGCCCAGCAGGTGCAGGGCATCGGCATGGTTGGGATCAGTTTGCAGGATCTGCCGGTAAATCGCCTCGGCCTGTTGCAGATTGCCTGACTGGTGGTATTGCACTGCCACTGCCAAGGCTTCGGGAATGGTTGTCATGGGTACACCTCAATCGGCGGCACGGTAATGCATGCCAGCTCACCGATTGCCACGATTCTATTCCTTCGATTATACGAGGGCATTCCAGCGATTTTGCAAATTACTGTCCGCCCTCATAGGCAAATGTGCATATATAAGTGAAGGGGGGCGGTGGACCGGAAACACCACCCGGCTCGATGTGAGCTTCGCATTTTTCCGGGTGTAGCGGCCACAAGGTGATGGCCCAGATTTTTCAGTGAGGAGCAAATCATGCCGATTTACATGAAGTACAACAACATCCCCGGCGACGCGACAGCCGAAGGTCACGAGAAGTGGATCGAACTGAACAGTTTTCAATGGGGGGTCGGCCGGGGGATTTCCTCGCCTACAGGCGGCTCAGCCGACCGGGAATCGTCCGCCCCCTCGATCAGCGAGATTGTGGTCACCAAGCATACGGACGTGGCCTCGCCGAAACTCCTGGACGAGAGCCTGCAGGGGGAAGGCCAGAAGGTGACGATCGACTTCTGCAAGACGGACAAAGGCAAGCTTGAAGTTTACCTGACGTATACGCTGGAAAACACGATGATCAGCGGCTATTCGTTGAGCAGCGGCGGCGACCGGCCCTCGGAGTCGCTCTCGCTCAACTTCACGAAGGTCGAATTCAAAAACACCAACATGGGAAGGGCAGGCGAGACCGGCAGTCCCGATGCTGTCAGCTATGATCTCGCTGCAGCCAAGGTTGTGTAACCATGTTGCGGGTCTGGCCCAGCAAGGGCCAGGCCCTGGGTCGGGGACCGCTCCGGAGAAAAGCGGTTTCAGCATGCAGTTCGGTTCGTGATCTTTTTCTAGTCCTTAAACAAGCGAACTGGTCTTTGTCCCGTAGGGACATCTGATGGTAGCCCAGCGATTTATCGCTGGGATAATGACCGCATCGACATTACGAGTCGCGTAGCGACGACTGAAATAGAGTGACAGGATTTCAATCGTCGCTACGCGACTTGGACCGGGGAAACCAACCTTTTCCCAGCGATAAATCGCTGGGCTACCATCAAATGCCCCTAACGGGGCATCAAACCTCGCTTGTTTAAGGTCTAGTAGCCCCTGTCCAAGAGGTTGTGCGCTCCCTTTCGCGCGCTTCCACCAAACATGGGTTTTGGTAAGGAGTTCAACGATGATCATGTATGTCTTTGACCGACGTTGGCACGTCAAGGGTGTGAAGGACGGCACAGCTACAGCTGCCAAGCACCCGAAGGAGGTGTCGGTTGATGAGTTCATTGTTGAGGACTATCATACGATACCGACCATAGCAGTCTTCATTGTCAAACATGCCAAAAACATGAAGATCGATCTGCTACGGTTGTGTGGCCACGGTAATGCCGGTGAATTGGTGATGGGTACTGGGCTGGATATCGCCACTCAGGCACATTTCAGAAAGCTTAACAATGCCGGTGTTTTCGCCCCCAATGCGGTGGTTGAGATCCACGGCTGTGGGGTGGCCAGTGCCACCCCACTCGTCCAGGATGCCGATGGGCATTGGGTCGGCTTCTGGCAAACCAACGGTGTCGGCCACAAATTCGTGAAGGCTCTGGCTCGCACTCTGGGAGTTACTGTCAAGGCGGCCGTGGAGGGTCAGGTAGCCGACGTGAATTATCGTTTCGAGTTTCAGTACATAACAGTCGCTCCCAACGGCAAGACCACGGTTTCAGGGAAACACAGTTGACATCACGGCAGAGATGTTGCAGAGGAGTGCGGGCACGCCGAGCAGACATCCAGAGGATCTGCCATGAGCCAGACTGCCACGGCGTACCCAACTGCTGTGGAACACCTCCGCCGTGCGGACGACTTCCACGAACAAGGGCAACTCGCCCCCGCCATCGAGGCGTACCGGCAGGCGCTGGCCCTCGACGGGCGCCTGGCCGAGGCGTGGTGGGGCCTGGGGTGCGCCCTCGGCGTGCTGGGGGAGCATGCGGGGGCGATGAAGGCCTTTGAGCGCCTCGTCGCACTCTGCCCCGACAACGGCCTGGCCCACCACAACCTTGGCAAGGAGCTATTCGAGTTGGGCCGGATCGACCCGGCCATCGACTCGTTCCGCCGGGCGGCCCGGCTGCTGGATCCCAATGACGCCCCGCTCGGCATGATCGCGACCGCCATCCCAGGCAGCCCCCGTGCCGACAACCAGGCCGTCCTCAATGCGCGGCGTGCCTGGATCGCGGCCTGTATGCCGGCTCAGACTTTGGAACCCAATCGCCAGCGAGGTTGGCCACGACAGTTCGAGGGGAACCGGCTCCGTCTCGGCTATGTCAGTGCTTTCTTTGCCAAGCGCAACTGGATGAAGCCGGTCTGGGGAGTCGTCAACCACCACGACCGCGACCGCTTTGAGGTTCACCTCTTCTCCGACGCCCCCGAGTCGTGCGTCGAACACGGCTACCGCAAGACCCCGGCCGATCGGTTCCACGACGTGTCCGGTCTGTCCAACGCCAACGTGGCCCGGCTGATCGAGGAGCAGCAGATCGACGTGCTGGTGGATCTGAACGGTTATAGCCGGCCGGCCCGGCTGCCCCTCTTTGCACTGCGGCCGGCGCCGGTTCTCCTGGCCTGGTTCAACGGCTTCGCCACCTCCGGCATGGATTGCTTCGACGCCCTGATCGGCGACGAGTATGTGATCCCCGCCGCCGAAGAGGCGTTCTACAGCGAGCGCATCGTGCGCGTGCCGGGCTGCTACCTGACGTTCGAGGTCACTTACCCCGTCCCGGACGTGGCCCCTCCGCCGTGCCTGACGTGCGGTCACTTGACCTTCGGCTGCCTGGCGCCGCAGTACAAGATCACGGAGCAGGTGATCGAGACCTGGGCGCGGATCATGCACGGCAGCCCCGGCAGCCGGCTGCTAGTAAAGAATATTGTCCTGCGCTCGCCGGAAAATCGCATATTCTTACAGGAAGCGTTCAGCCGGTTTGGAGTGGCGTCCGAGCGGCTGGAACTCGAAGGCCCGGCGGAACACTATGCGTTCCTCGAGAAGTACGCCGCGATTGATGTCGCCCTGGACACGTTCCCCTATAACGGCGGCACGACGACTATGGAAGCGCTGTGGCAAGGTGTGCCGGTGCTGACCTTCACCGGCGACCGCTGGGCGTCGCGCATCAGCGCCTCGCTGCTGCTACAACGCCCGGCTCGCGGAATTCGTCGCGCCGGACCTGGAAGGGTTCGTCAGCCGAGCGGTCGCGTTGGCACGCGACCATAACACTCCGGCGCGGCTGGACCAACTCCGGCGCGGGATGCGCGAGCGCTTACGGCAGGCGCCGGTTTGCGACACCGCCGCGCTCGCGCGGCATCTCGAAGAGATCTACCTGCGGTTGTGGCAAGAGCGGCGCGATGAATGACCGTTCCGACCTTGTGGGTTCCCAGTTCTGGCGATCGGCTACAGTCGGCAAGTTGGGAAACTTGCCGCCACTTTTGGTCTGGTCCCGGCACGGTGGTATTGTAAAACGTCAATGTCCTGGTCATCCTGTGAAACCTCGTTCGAGAAAACCATGGCAATCACACAAGCAAACCGCATCCTCCACCTCAGCACGCCGTTAGGCGCGGACGTGCTCCTGCTCAGTTCCTTTTCCGGCACCGAGACCATGTCGCGGCTGTTCAGCTACCAGTTGAAGATGCTCTCGGCAAAGGATGCGCTCGAGGCGAAGGACATCGTGGGTAAGAACATCACCTGGCACATCCAGTTCAAGGACGCTGAGCCGCGCTTCTTCAACGGCTTTGTCAGTCGCTTTGCCGCGGGCGGGGTCTCCCCTCGGCACATGCGTTCGTACCGCGCCGAGGTCGTTCCCTGGCTGTGGTTCCTGACGCGCACCGCCAACTGCCGGATCTTTCAAAAAAAATCGGCTCCCGAGATCATCAAGACGGTTTTCGATGATCTGGGCTTCTCCGATTATCAACTGGAGCTGCACAGCTCGTACCCCAAGCGCGAGTATTGCGTGCAATACCGCGAGACGGCATTCAACTTTGTCTCCCGGCTGATGGAAGAGGAAGGCATTTTCTATTTCTTCCGGCACGACGACGGCCAACATACGCTGGTGCTGGCCGATAGGAAAACTTCCTACCAGGACTTGCCGGACAAGCCGGACATCGATACCTGGGAGCATCAGTTTGAATTCCGTTCCGGCAAGTGGGCGCGCACCGATTACAACTTCGAAACGCCGAGCACAAACCTGCTCACGAACACCGATACTCTCCTTGATCAGCCGGACGCGACCAAGTATGAGCTTTTCGATTATCCCGGCGATTACCAGGTCAAGGGGAACGGCGAGGCGGGGACCAAGGTGCGCATGGAAGAAGAAGAAGTTCCCTACGAGGTAGTGACGGGCACAAGTGAGTCCTATGCGTTGACGCCGGGCAGCAAGTTTGCCCTGGAGGGCCATGACGCCGGGGCCGAAGAAGGCAAGTACGTCGTTACCTCCGTCCAGCACTCGGCAACCGACGCCAGTTTTGAGACCGGCGAAGGCCAGTCGGATTACCACAACTCGTTTCAGTGTATCCCCGCCGCGGTCATGTTCCGCCCCACGCGCCTGACCCCCAAACCGCTGATCGCCGGCACCCAACCGGCGGTGGTGGTCGGGCCGAAAGGCGAAGAGATTTACACCGACAAGTACGGCCGCGTCAAGGTCCATTTCTTCTGGGACCGCGAGAGCGAGAGCAAAAGGGACGAAAACAGTTCCTGCTGGATCCGGGTGGCTCAGGTCTGGGCGGGCAAGCGCTGGGGAGCATCCTTTTGGCCGCGCATCGGCCAGGAGGTCGTCGTCGATTTTCTGGAAGGCGACCCGGACCGGCCCATCATCACCGGTAGCGTCTATAATGCCGAACAGATGCCGCCCTATCTGGGTGACGGCCTCGACGGTAAACACAAGTCCGACAACAAGGTGTCGGGGATCAAGAGCAACACGACCAAGGAGGGCAAAGGCTTCAACGAATGGCGTTTCGACGACACCAAGGGCAAGGAAGAGATTTTCATTCACGCCGAGCGCAACATGGACGTGCGCGTCAAGAACGAGTCGATGGAGCGCGTGATTAGCAACCGCCATCTGATTGTCGGCTGGAAGTCGGACGGCGACGACGGCGACTACCAGGAAGGCGGCGATCAGCGCGAGCTGGTGCGTCAAGACAAGCATCTGCACATCAATCGCCACCAGGTCGAACAGATCGAGGGTAACTTCCAGCTCACGGTCGGCAAAGGCGAGGCCGACGACGGCGGCAACGCGGACGTCCTCGATTGAGAAGCAAAAAACAGAGACTATCGAGGGAGGCAGCGATCTGCACGTCAAGAAGGACCTCAAGGAGAAGATCGACGGCAACACCGGGCTGACAGTCGGCGGCAGCCATGCCGAGAAGATCGGCCAAAATCTGTCAGTGAACATCGGCAAGAATCGGGACGAAAAGATTGGCATGAACCACGCCGTGGAAGCCGGCCAGGCCATTCACATCAAGGCTGGTATGACCCTGATCCTTGAAGCAGGCACGCAGCTCAGCCTTAAGGTCGGCGGCAACTTCATCGATATCAGCCCCGCGGGAGTTTCCATTGTAGGAACCATGGTGATGATCAACAGCGGCGGCGCCGCCGGCAGCGGGGCTGGGGCCAGTCCGCAAGATCCGGCTGCACCGCAGGATGCGAAAAAAGCGTCGCCGACCAAGCCGGCGGTGGCGGATGATTCCAAGAGCGGATCGAAATCGGCGAAATGACTTGGGGAACGATCGCTTCCTCAAGACGAAAGGGGAATACCAATGCCTCAACAGGTAGTTAATGGAGCAACGATGATGTGCAGCTTCGGGATGGCACCGAGCAACGCTGATTGTTCTTCCCATCAACAGGACCCTGGTAGGAGGCCAACCTCGCTGCGAACATCATGGACCATGTCCCGATGGTCAATATCCCCCCATTCGGCATGTGCATGTCTCTCGCCAATCCAGCGGTGGCTGCCGCTACCGCTGCCGCCCTGGGGGTGCTGACCCCCATGCCTTGCGTTCCGGTGACCCCGGCCCCGTGGGTGCCGGGTTCGCCCACGGTTCCAATTGGGAACATGCCGGCCTTGAATAACACTTGCCAGTGCATGTGTAACTGGGCGGGTGTGATAACGATCTCCGTGCCGGGTCAGGTCACCACGCAGGTTCCCTGAGCGGGCCGTTTTGGGGGATTGGGGATATGCCTAATTCCGAATACCAATGCATCAAGCAGACACCTCAACTTGCTGGTCATGGGCAAGCGGCCGGCGGTAACAAGGCCAGCACAGCGGCACGCACCCGATTGACCACGTCCAGAGCTTGCTGGAGCGTGGCTGCGTCGGGCCAGAAGCCGTGGTCATAGCGCACCTGGACGGCATAGGGCGTCAAGGTAGATAACTCCAGCCGGTCGAGCACAAGGCCCGGCGCAACGCCGAGGCATAGGTTGTAGACGTCTTCGAGATCGTGGGTTTGTAGGATGGGTTGACCTCCCAGGGCAAGGATAGCCTTCAGGTACTTTTCCCCGGCCTGCTGACAATGAAAACAGCCGGTATCGTAAGGCCCAGGGCCGTGCAGCACCTGTTCGGCGGTGGAACGGTCGCTGTCCCCCTTCAGCATCCAGCCACGAGCAAGATCAGCCTGAGTTGCCATAGAGAACGATTCCTTCCCTGATCGCGGTGGTTACGAAAGCATTGGGAACCTGTGCCCACTCCTCAACCTCGGCAAGCGTATACACCACGATATCTTTGGCGGGAAACACTCCAGCAAGGGCATGATAATAGCGCGGGCTGCGCTGGTAACGCGGCAGGGTGGACTCTTCAAGGATCAGCAGGTCCAGGTCGCTGTCCGAGCGTGGATCACCTCGTCCACGCGAGCCAAAGAGAATTATCTTCTCCGGCCTGCCCACGGTCAGGATTCGGCGCACGACTTCCTGGAGTAATTCGTCGGTGACATGTGGAAAGGCTGCAATCTGCTTGCTCATACGACAACCCGTTATTCCGGGCATGAACGTTAGGATAGCGATTGAACTTGTCGCTTGCAATGAGAAAAGTGCGGTTGTCGCTTTGCACATTGCGCCATATTGAAAAAGGCAGCGTAAGCAAGGGCCGAATAACCCTTGCTTACGCTGCGGGCTAGGAGAATCGCAATCTCACTTGTCATCCCAAGAGGTAAAACAACCCGTGGCTACCATCAACCTGAAGTCGTTAGTGGGCAAGCTCAATTCCGTCTGCCGGCGGGCGCTGGAAGGCGCTGCCGGGCTGTGTCTGTCGCGGACAAACTACAACGTCGAGATCGAGCACTGGCTCGTCAAGCTGCTGGAGACGGACAATACCGATCTGAGCCGGATCTTCCGGCAGTACGATGTTGACAAGAGCCGCGTCGTTCGGGAGCTGACGCGGGCTCTCGATCAGTTGAAGACGGGCAACGCCCGGCCGCCGGCCCTGTCACCGGAGATACAGGAGTCGATGCGCGAGGCCTGGGTGGTTGCTTCGCTGGAATTTGGCTCCAGCCGAATTCGTTCCGGCTTCTTGCTCGTCGCGCTCCTGCAAGACCGATCGCTGTCCGCGCGGGTGCGTGCCAGCTCCGCCGAGTTGGGCAAGATTGCCGGCGAGCGGCTGCAGAACGAGGTGTGTACTCTCATTGCCGGAACCGTGGAAGATGAGGGCGAAACGGTGCAGGCGCTCTCCGAGACGGCCGGCGCACCCGGCACCGTCTCCCCCGGCTCGAAGACGCCGTCCCTCGATCAGTTCACCATCAACCTCACCGAACGTGCCCGCAAGGGCGAGATCGATCCGGTCATCGGCCGCGACGCGGAAATCCGGCAGGTGATCGACATCCTGACCCGGCGGCGGCAGAACAACCCCATCCTGACCGGCGAGGCAGGCGTGGGCAAGACGGCCGTGGTCGAGGGTTTTGCGCTGCGCATCATTGCCAAAGATGTGCCCGACTCGCTCAGGAACGTGGCCATCCGGACGCTGGACCTGGGCTTGTTGCAAGCCGGGGCCGGCGTCAAGGGCGAGTTCGAGAATCGGCTCAAGTCGGTCATAGCCGAGGTGAAGGCCTCGCCCCAACCAGTCATCCTGTTCATTGACGAGGCTCATACCATCATCGGCGCCGGCGGCGCAGCCGGGCAGGGCGACGCAGCCAATCTGCTCAAGCCGGCCCTGGCGCGCGGCGAACTCCGCACCATCGCGGCGACGACGTGGGCCGAGTACAAGAAATACTTCGAAACCGATGCCGCCCTGAAACGCCGCTTCCAGGTGGTCAAGGTCGATGAACCGGAGGAAGACAAGGCCGTGCGCGATGATGCGCGGCTTGGCGGGAACGCTCGAAAAACATCACAAGGTTCGCGTGCTCGACGAGGCGGTCGAGGATGCCGTGAAACTGTCGCACCGCTATATCACCGAACGGCAACTGCCGGACAAGGCAGTCAGCCTGCTCGATACGGCCTGTGCCCGCGTGGCCCTGAGCCAATCATCCACGCCGCCGGCCCTGGAAGATTGCCGCCGCGAGATCGAGCATATCAATGTCGAGATCGCCATGCTGGAACGTGAAAGGGCCGTGGGCGCGGACCACGATCAACGGTTGCAAGAACTGCTCGAACGCAAGCAAACCGCCGAGGCCCGCCTGGCAGCCCTGGAGAAGCGGCTGGCCGATGAGAACCTCCTCGTCCAGGAGATCGCTAAGCTGCGTACACAGCTTGAGGACCTCTCGTTCCCACGGCCCGCGTTTAGCGACGCTTCGGAGAAGCGTGCGGACCCCACGCTTCTCCGAAGCGTCGCTAAACGGGGGTCAGCAGGCGAGCCGCCTGCGGTACCAACGGCGACTGCGCCCCCCTCACCCCAACCCCTCTCCCCCGCTGCGGGGGAGAGGGGCAGGGGTGAGGGGACGGCGGACCGTGGGAACGAGGAAACGAAGAAGCGTTGCAAAGAGGAGCTTGCGAAACAGCAAGCCGCACTCGCCAAGCTTCAGGGGGAAGCCCCGCTTGTTCATCCGGTCGTCGATCGGCAGGCGGTGGCCGACGTGGTCTCCAACTGGACCGGTATCCCGGTCGGCAAGATGGTCCTTGACGAGATCAAGACGGTCCTCACTCTCAAAGAGAAACTGGAAGAGCGCATCATTGGCCAGTCGCACGCTCTGGACGCCATCGCTCAGCGAATCCGCACGGCCCGCGCGAACCTGGTCGATCCGCCCGGCCCATCGGCGTCTTCATGCTGGTCGGCCCCAGCGGCGTCGGCAAGACCGAGACGGCCCTGGCGCTCGCGGACATCCTCTACGGCGGCGACCGCAACATGGTCGTCATCAACATGTCGGAATACAAGGAGGACCACAAAATTTCGCGCCTGACCGGCTCGGCACCTGGATACGTCGGTTACGGTGAAGGCGGCGTCCTCACCGAAGCCGTCCGCCGCAAGCCTTACAGCATCGTTTTGCTCGACGAGGTTGAGAAGGCCAACGTCGCCGTCCAGGAGATCTTCTATCAGGTCTTCGACAAGGGCACGTTGCAGGATGACAAGGGCACCGAGGTCAACTTCAAGAACACGATCATTCTCCTCACCTCCAACGCCGGCACCGATACCATCATGAAGGTCTGTGCCGACCCCGACACCAGACCGGACGCGGAGGGTCTGGCGGCGGCGCTGCGGCCCGATCTGCTCAAGACATTCAAGCCGGCGTTGCTTGGCCGCATTACCATCGTGCCCTTTTTCCCGCTGTCGGACGAAGTGCTCCGGCAAATCATTCAGTTGCAGCTCAAGCGCATCGGCGACCGGATGCGGACCAATCACCGGGCGACGTTCAGCTACGATGAATCCCTGATAAGCACCATCGCCGGCCGTTGCAAGGAGGTTGAGAGCGGAGCGCGTAACGTGGATCACATTCTGACCGGCACGTTGCTGCCGGAGATTTCCAAGGAATTCCTGGCACGCATGGCCGAGGGACAATCGGTACAGAAGGTACACGTGAGCGTTGACAAGGAAGGGAAGTTCGCTTATCAAATTTCGTAGCACAAACTTTCCACAGAGCCGAGCCGGGAGCGTTAGCGACCGGTGTGCTGCGGTCGCTTACGCTCCCGGCTCGGATTTTCAGGAAGTGTGAGCAAAAAGTCATTGCCAACAGGCGTGCTTTGCCGGTATACTTCACTGGCGTGGGGCAAGATTGCAATCTTGCCGCCACATGGTGCAAGCCGGTAAATGGGGACACTTTGCTTCCTGGCAAGGGGTCTTGTCCGTTCGAGACAGGCAAAGTGTCCCCATTTACCGCACACGGAGAAGCGACCATGACGCACAGACCGCTCACACCTCTGGACCGCCAGATTCAACGTGCCAGGCGGCAGTTGTTCCTGCGCGTTTTTATCATCCGTCTTACGTGGTGCATGACCGGCGCGTTGGTGCTGGCTGCTATTTGCATTCTCCTGCAAGCCTTGCTGCTGCCGCGGCTGCTGGGAGAACTCACCGGCCTGGCCGCGTATCGGAATCGCCGCCGGGGTAACAGCGGTTGCTGCACTGCTGGCCCTCGCATTGGCCTTTCTTGCCGCCCCTTCCAGGCTAGCTGCCGCGTTGATGCTGGATGAGAAATTCGGCTTGCGCGAACGGGCAACCACCTCGTTCACGCTTACGCCGGAACAACGGCATTTGCCCATGGGCCAGGCCCTGCTCTTGGATGCCGACCAGCGCGTTTCTCAGCTCGATGTCCGTTCGCGGATCGGTGTTCCCATCGGCTGGACGGCGGCCCTGGTACCTGTTTGTCTGTTGCTCACCCTGGCAGCGGTTCTTGTTCCGAACCGCGTCAAGGCGGACAATCCGGACAACAATTCCGTTGCTGTGAATCCTGTGCAGGCCGCTGAAATCAGCAAGGAGATGAAGAAACTCGAAGAAGTGCGCCGCGAGGAGAAAGAGAAGCGTCAACGGCAACCCGTCGAGACCATTGATGCCAAGGAGCTGGAAGAGATCGAAGCTGAACTGGAAAAGATCACCTCCGGGCCGCGCGACAACGAGGAGCAGCTCCGTGAGCGTTTCAAGGAAGCCAGTGAGCTGGAAGACCGGCTGTCCAAGAAGGCCAAGGAGCTGGCCGACAAGGAACAGGCTCAGCAAGAACAGTTGGACCGCCTGGCCAAGAAACCGAAGAAAGAGGGACCGGCCAGTGAAATGCAGGATGCGCTCTCCCGCAACGACCTCAACAAGGCGCGCGAAGAAGCCGAACGCCTCGCCGATGAGCTGGAACAGGGCCAACTGAGCAAGGAAGAGCAGCAACAGCTCAAGGAGCAGATGGAAGACCTTGAGAAGGACCTGGAACGCCTGTCCCGGCTGGAGGATGAGAAGCAAGAGCTAATGGATCTCAAGGACCAGGGTGAAATCGACGAGGAGACCCTAGATCGCGAGATGGACCAGCTTCAGCAAAAGGAGAAGGACCTCAAGGAGTTGGAAGAGATGGCGCAGGAGATGAAAGAATGCGAGGGCGGCCTCGACGGTCAAGACTGCAAGAAAGCCGCCAGGGCGATGCGGGGCGTGGCCCGCAAGCTGAAGAACATGAACGGCCAGAAGCAGGAACAGAACGATCTTGCGAAGCTATCCCGGCAGATGCAGCAAGCCAAGAAGTCGATGGCCGGCGGGCTTCCCGGCGGCAGGCGGCCCGTGGCCGAGGAACGCGAAACCAAGGCCCAAGACAGCAAAGTTACGACTCCCACCGATCCCAAGGGCAAAAGAATAGTTACCGGCCACGGTCCTCCGGGCCGCAACTTCAAACCGAAGAGTTCCGAAGAGATGTCTAAGGACATCAAACAGGCCGCCCAGGATGCTCCGGCGGCCATCGTCCAGCAGCGCGTCCCCAAAGGAGCGAGCGACATTGCCAAAGGCTTCTTCGAAACCCTGGGCGGCCAGAAAGACGGAGAATCGAAGAAGAAAACCAACCCCTAAAAATCCGAGCCTGAAGCGTTAGCGAAGGATGCACTCTCGGCTCGATTTGCCTTCTTCCAAAGCATGACCTACTTTTGTGTGTCCTCTGCTTTGGGGAGAAGGAGAGGACATCTTGGAGCCGTCGGCAGAGAGGGGATTGCCGGCGGCTCTTTTTTGCGCGCCCCCGCTTGCCCTCACCCTACCCTCTCCCCCGCTGCGGGGGAGAGGGTAGGGTGAGGGGGTGGTTTCGCGCCTCATTGCCACTCCTGACTTCCTGTCCGACAATAATCTTATTCGCTAACACTTTTGAAGGACCAAAATTATGCCGAACAGTTTTGGCAGCCAGTCATCCTTCCACGTCGGTGACAAGGACTACACCATCTACCGCCTCGACGCTGTGGCGAAACGCTTTTCGCAGTCCGTTCGCTTGCCTTTCTCGCTAAAGATACTGCTCGAAAACCTCCTGCGTACCGAGGACGGCCAAACTGTTCGGCCCGAAGATATCGAGGCCCTGGCCACCTGGCAAGCCAGCGCGGAACCGAGTCGGGAGATTGCTTTCACTCCCAGCCGGGTGTTGCTGCAAGATTTCACAGGTGTCCCGGCCATCGTCGATCTCGCTGCCATGCGCGACGCCATGAAACGCATGGGCGGCGCCCCTCGCCGGATCAACCCGCTGCAACCGGTCGAGCTGGTCATCGACCATTCGGTCCAGGTCGATGAATTCGGCAGTGCCCAATCATTTCGCGCCAACGCTGAACTCGAATTCGAGCGCAATCGCGAGCGTTACCTCTTTCTGCGCTGGGGACAGAAAGCGTTCCAAAACTTCAAGGTCGTCCCACCCGATACCGGTATCGTTCACCAGGTCAACCTCGAATACCTGGCTCGCGTGGTTTTCACACATGAAAACGGACGGCGGGCATCAAGCCCGCCGCTCGCCTATCCGGACACGCTGGTCGGCACCGATTCACACACGACGATGATTAATGGCCTCGGGGTGCTCGGTTGGGGTGTCGGCGGCATCGAAGCCGAAGCGGCCATGCTGGGCCAGCCTGTTTCGATGCTCATTCCACAGGTAATCGGCTTCCGCTTGCACGGAAAACTGCCGGAAGGCGCCACCGCGACCGACCTTGTACTCACCGTGACGGAAATGCTGCGCCGCAAAGGTGTCGTGGGCAAGTTCGTCGAGTTTTACGGTGAAGGGCTGGCTTCACTGCCCTTGGCCGATCGCGCTACGATTGCCAACATGGCTCCGGAGTACGGTGCCACCTGCGGCATCTTCCCGGTCGATGCCGAGACGTTACGTTATCTCCGCTTCAGCGGCCGGCCCAAGGAACTGGTGCGCTTGGTCGAAGCCTACAACAAGGAACAGGGCCTCTTTCACACAGCGAGCACGCCTGCGGCCGTGTATTCCGACCATCTGGAACTGGACCTGTGTACGGTCGAGCCGTGCCTGGCCGGTCCCAAGCGCCCACAAGATCGAGTCCCGCTCGGCCAGGCCAAGAAGAATTTCGCGGACTCCTTGCAAGGATTCCTGGAGCCTACGGCTGCGCAGTCGTCGAATGTAAAGGTTACGCTGGGGAACGCAACTCACGAACTGCACCACGGTTCGGTTGTCATCGCCGCAATCACCAGTTGTACGAACACGTCGAACCCATCGGTGCTGATGGCCGCCGGTCTGCTCGCCAAGAAGGCAGTGGAACGCGGCCTGCAAACCAAGCCGTGGGTCAAGACCAGCCTGGCGCCCGGCTCCAAGGTTGTCACCGATTACCTGGCCGAGGCTGGCCTGCTGCGCTACCTGGAACAGCTTCGCTTCTTCCTGGTCGGCTACGGCTGCACCACCTGCATCGGCAACAGCGGGCCACTGCCGAAGCCGGTTTCGTCCGCCATCGAACAGGGTGATCTGGTCGTCGCCGCCGTCCTCAGCGGCAACCGCAACTTCGAGGGCCGCATTCATCCGGAGGTGAAGGCCAATTACCTCGCCTCGCCGCCGCTGGTCGTCGCCTACGCCCTCGCCGGCCGCATGGACATCGACCTGCAACACGAACCGCTCGGCCAGGATGCAAAGGGCCAACCGGTTTATCTCCGTGATCTCTGGCCAAGCCAGCAAGAAGTGCAGCAGGCCATCGATCGCTCAATTCGCTCAGAAATGTTCCGCACGGTCTACAGCAAGGCATTCGAGGGCGACAAGAATTGGAGCTTATTGGACGTGCCCAAAGGCGACCTGTTCAACTGGCAGCCCGATTCGACTTACGTTCGGCATCCTCCTTACTTCGTGGACATGGGCGCGCAGCCGGCTCCGGTCACTGACATTCAAAATGCCCGCGTTCTAGCCCTGCTGGGCGACAGCATCACGACCGATCACATCTCGCCGGCCGGCTCGATCAAGGCACAAAGCCCGGCGGGTCGTTATCTCATCGAGCACGGCGTCGATGTGAAGGACTTCAACTCCTACGGTTCCCGCCGCGGCAATCATGAAGTCATGGTCCGTGGCACCTTCGCCAACATTCGGCTCCGCAACCTGCTGGCGCCTGGCACCGAAGGCGGCGTCACCCGGCATCTGCCGGACGGCGAACAGATGTCGATTTTCGATGCGGCCATGAAGTATGAGAAAGAAGGTGTGCCGCTGATCGTCATCGCCGGGAAAGAATACGGCTCCGGCTCTTCACGCGACTGGGCGGCGAAAGGTCCGCGGCTGCTCGGCGTTCGTGCGGTCATTGCCGAGAGTTACGAGCGCATCCACCGGAGTAATCTGGTCGGGATGGGAGTATTGCCCTTGCAGTTCCGCGCGGGGGAAAGTGCGAAGACCCTCAACCTGACGGGCAAAGAAGTCTATGACATCGCTGGTTTGGCAGCCGCACTCGCTTGCGGTTTCACACAAGGCCGCGACCTCAAGGTTCGCGCGAGCCGCCCGGACGGAACCAACCTTGACTTCCAGGCAACCGTCCGCATCGATACGCCGCAGGAGGTTCTTTACTACAAACATGGCGGGATTTTGCAGCATGTGTTGAGGCAACTTTTGAAGGGATAGAGGTGTTGCAATGAAACGATCCTATGAGACGCTGGACGAATATCTGGACGACCTGGACAAAATCAAAGAGGGTATTGCGGAGGAGACGGACGGGTTTACTCCCAAGCAGGTCCAGGCCTATTTTGCTCGAGCACGGCAGGAACACGTAGCCGGACTCCATGCCGGCGACGCTGGAGGTCAGGGTGGCGATGATCCACCACAGAATCCTGGTTCCGTTGCCGTTCATGGCTGTGACTCGGCGGCCGAGTTGGTCAGCTGTCGGGTTCCTGGGAAGGAGAAGCATGCCAGATCACTGGGATGATTGGAAAGGGGGGCGGTGCGGGTGGGGGAGAGGAAATTGAAGTGGTGGGATGCCGACTGTTGTAAGATTGGGTGCGCAACGTGCCATTACTGTGATAGATTGCGCAGAAGCCCATTAGAGTTGGCACAGGGCCAATAGTGTTTCGCAGCGCCATGATGCTTGCGCTCCGGTTAAACGGCGAGGTAGGGCGGAGGGCATCTTGGAAGAGCTTGAGATCGCTCACATCTGAAAGGTACAGCCCTAGACAGCGCACATGCCAGTTCAGCGGACTACTCGGTACTAACTCCTGAACCGTGGCCGGGGTCGGAGTATCGACCTCGGCCACGGTTCCGTCAGAAAACTGGGATTGAACTATCGTGGAGGGCTAGAAAGAATGAAGGGTGATTTATACAACCCTTTTTCAGGAGGTGAGGTTCTGACATGAGGCAAGAGAGATTCTTGAATATTAGCGTTGGTAGCCTGAATTGCTCGGTACAGGCAACCGTCGTCGAAACAGAGCGGGGATGGAAGATCGATCAGCTTGGGCGAACTAGATCTCCCTTGCGAAGATCGGCCTTTCCACAAGATCAATACTCCTTCCGAATGATCTTCCCTGGTGTCCTTCTCGTATTGCACGGTAAGGCAGTCGTTTTGTATAAACTGGGTCGCCTTGTAACCAACGCACATGCCACGGAGGGCAAAGCATGGACGACCTGTCACGGTTTTGTTGCCTGGATCCGGAGTGTCCAGACTATGGCAAACGTGGAGCCGGCAACCTGAGTGTCTGCAATCGCTACGGGGCCAACAAACAACATCGCATGCTTCGCTGTGCTACATGCAAGGCCCGATTTTGCGAGCGGAAAGGCACGCCGCTCTTCCGAGCATGCTTACCCCAAGAGAAGATTCTCTCGATCTTGGCCCATATTGACGAAGGCTGTGGCGTCCGCAAGACCGGTCGGTTGGTCGGAGTGAACAAGGATACCGTTGTCCGTTACAGCAAACTTGCCGGCGAGCACGCCAAAAACCTCCACGACGAACTCGTGGCTTTTTCCCCCTCAGACGCGGGAGGTGCAGTTCGACGAAAAATGGGCGTTCGTTGGCAAGAAAGAGAAGAACTGCGACCCTGCCGATCCCGCTGATGACCGGCAGGGGGATAACTGGGACCATGTGGCTTTCGACCCCGAACACCGCTTGGTCGTGAGTGTTGTGCCAGGAGAACGCATCTCGGAGAATACCCAGGAAGTGGTGCAAGACTTCAAGAAGCGTACCGAAGGCCGGATTCCGAATCTCATCACCACGGACGAATATGCTGCTTACAAGACGGCCATCCTGGAGGCGTATGGGGAAGAGGTCATCCCCGAGCGGACTGGAAAACCGGGACGGCCCAAGGCGCCGTACCAGGTGCCGCTGGCCGACTTGAAGTATGCCACCGTGCATAAGACCCGGAAAAAAGGCCGGGTTGTGAAGATCGACCATCGAGTGGTGTTCGGGACGTTCGTGGCCGTAATGGCCGCGCTGGCATTGTCGAAGGCAAGCCGAGCGATCAACACAGCGTTCGTGGAACGGCACAACGGGACTGACCGGAACCGCAATGCTCGAAAGGTGCGGAAGACCTACTGCTTCTCCAAGGATTGGGACGTGCATCAGGCGGTGACCTATTTCACGATGTACAGCTACAACTTCTGCTGGCCGGTGCGAACCCTGCGTTAGCGTGACAGCGAAGGAGGATGGCAGGAGCGGACGCCAGCAATGGCCGCGGGTCTGGCCGATCATGTCTGGACCCTCACCGAATGGCTGACATTCCCAGCTTTGCAACGCGAATAGGACACCAGGTGATCTTCAGCGCCTACAGAAATACTTTGGATGATACCGCCGATTTCATAGCCGACCTGATTCGGCAAGGCAAGGTCATCCCGGGCGAAGGGTATGCGTCGGGGCACTGCGTCAAACAGTACCATTTCGCCCAATAAGGCGGGGTTAGTGGTCATAGCGGGCCATGTGGCCATCCATTCGGAAAAAGGGAACGCTGGACGCGGACCGTTTTCGTAACGGATTAGGCCCGAACAATTTGCTGCAGCAGACCGGGCCGCCCTCACGATTTTTGCCGTTTTTCGCCGAGCAGGCGGCCCGGCTGTTGAGCTTTTCCGTTGGGCTGCTTGGCGACTAGTGTCTCGTCAATCTTCGATTGACGGGTATAATCCTTGCCGTACCCCACCCCGCTTGCCGGGGTGGTGCAGCGGTTCGTAACCAGGACGAAGCGAGCGCATCAGCAACACCCCCACCCCGCTTGTCGGGGTGGAGTGCGGGTTGCGCCCTAACCCTCGCTCCACCCCGGCAAGCGGGGTGGGGGCCAAACCCGCACAATTCTCGTTGCTGGTTACGAACCCCAGTTCCACCCCGGCAAGCGGGGTGGGGGCCACAACTTTACCCGTCAATCGAAGATTGACGAGACACTAGTTGGTGTGATTTTTGGGCCATGAAGAGCAATGAAGAACTCGGAAGCAATAATCGGTGCCTACGACGTGGCAAAGCGTATTCGCGATGGGTCGTTGACCAGAACTGCCGGAATCGAAGATTTGCATCAACGGTTCGGTATGAATCGTAGTTCGGCTAGCGGGGCCTTCACCAACATTGCGCATATGCTCAAAGGCGAGCCGTACAAGCGAACGATGAACGCGCTTGAAACGGGGCACTTCCTTCAAATGATTCATCGCGACTACGGCACGGACGGGCTCAGGAAAGCCATTGCGTCGGTCGAGAAGCACATTCGTTACTACGAAGGCCTTTCCAGAGGAAGCAAACTGCTCAACATTTGGCAAATTGTTCACAAGTATCGGGATATCGCAAGAGATCAAAGGGAACCGGTGGCAACAGGTCTTTGGCTTTATCCGATCTCTGCGGGTGCCGATCGCTCTTTCGTCCTCGAAGACGGCCAGTCCATTCCGGTTTCGGTCGATTCCTACCGGAGACTCCTTGAGAACGGACGGATCGTTGAGGATCTTTATTGGTACATCAGCCAAAACTGGAACAATGTCGAGATCGGGGATGAGTTGTTCATCTACACTGGCGATGGCGATCTCGGAATCATCGGCTACGCGACGGTTGCCGGCATTGAAAAGCGTGGCGATCGCTGGTGCATTCTCCCTCGGTTCGACCTGGGGCGATCCCGGACTTTGTTGGATAATCCAGTCGCAGCAGCCGTCGTCAGAGATTGGGTGGCATTGCCGCGCAAAAGCGTGATCAATCTCGCGCCTTTCCAAGAGCAGTTGCGTGCTCGCCTCCCGTGGGCTGGCCGCGACGCAATATCAGATTCGGTGTTAGCCGAGGAGATAAGTCAGCCCACCGGGTTGGTCGAAGGTGCAGTGCGTTCGATCACGGTGAATGCCTACGAGCGCAGCCCGGAAGCCCGCCAGCGGTGCATCCAGGCCCACGGCACCACCTGCTGCATTTGCGGGTTCAGTTTCCTAGCCGTATACGGGGAGCTAGCCGAGGGCTACATCCACGTCCATCATCTGCACCCGCTGTCGGAAGTCAGCGGCCAGTACGTCGTCGATCCGGTCATGGACTTACGGCCCGTCTGTCCCAACTGCCACGCGGTCTTGCATCTGGGCGGCCAATGCCGGAGCATCGACGAGGTCAGGCAGATGGTGGAGCGAAACCAGGCCTAACGGGTGAGTCTGGTGTCAGGAATCTTTTAACGGACTAATATGGTAGCTAGTTGTTCTTGACCCCGCAGCCGCCTACCGGCGTTGAGCCGAGTTGACTTTTGCTCCTGGGGCGGCTGGGGTCTGCCCCGTTTGGACCAGCAAAACTTTCCCGATCCCGTTCCGCTCTCCTTGTTACGGAGAAGACACCATCCGAATACCTGATTCCGATACAACGACGAATCGGCCTGCGATTTGATCGGCATATCCGCGCAACAATCGCTGGGTGCCATGCCCACGTCTGCGTGGGCATGTTTGGCCCGTTGTGATTCGCATGCCCACGCAAGGCCGTGGGCATGGCACCCGGCGATTTTGCTGACGGCACGTTCATTCTCCAGACGCAGCAGCACAATACCCTTGTGCGACGGACGGTCACGGAACAGATCGTGCAGCGGTGACGGCGTTGCCGGCGCACTACCTGAGTGATAGGATGGTAGGAGTAATTGGCAATTGGCGAAGGGAGCAGCAATGGACCGGGAGACATTTACCGAGTCGATCCGTGCGTTCAAGCACCGGACACCGTTCCGGCCGTTCACGGTAGTGACCGTCAGCGGGAATCGACATGAAGTGGACCATCCCGACACGCTGGCGGTGAATGACGGACTGGCCCTGCTTGCAGGACCGGGCGGTGTCCCGGTGATCTTCGACTATGACGGCGTCAGTGAGATCATCGGCGACCTGTCTGGCCGCGGGCGGAGGCGTAACGGCCGGTGAGTCCAATTGGCGCAGCGGGTGTCAGCAGCAGGTGTCATCCACCCTTATGAGTTCTGGCTTCAGCAGGCAAAAGCCTGCGACTACAAGGATTTATACCCCTTCTTGCCCGAGATGGATGCCTGGTTGCCCCTACTTGAGACCTACTTGAAAAACCACGCTAATTGACATTACTTCATAAATGCCAAAGGGTTGCAACCTGAAATTTAAGAAGTCGTGTCGGCGCGTGCAAAGCCCCTGCAAGTATAAAAAGCGCACAACCTATTATCCAACAGCTAGTTATAGCACATATTGCCTCGGTCGGAATGGCCGTTTTGCTGGCCAAAAGCGGCCAAATGGCTCGTTTCACCAAGGAAATCCTGACCACCTTCTTCACAACGGCGCCGGCAAATCCCGCCGGCAGAACGTCCACAAAGCCATTGCATAGCCGACCACTCCCACCGCCAACAACACAACGATCACGTTGACCGAAAGCAGGTGCTGTCCACCGTTCCACACATTCCCTAGATCGACACACCATGGCCTTTCTTGATGAAGAATGATCTTCTGCGGCTGATAGTAATAGAAGACCGTGAACGGCCGCAGGAAGGCGACAGCATTCCAGAGTTGCCCGACCAGGTTTATCGAGAACTGCAATAGCGTGATGAAGACCGCACTGCCCAACACGCGCCAGCGAAAGCGGCCGGCGGCTGATATCCACATGGTGTAACCGCTGACGGCGAAAATGAGATGCCCACGTTCCACAAGGCAGGTCCAAAATCGGCCGGATGTACGTCGAGCGCTCCCTCCTTGATTTCTGGTTCTGGGATGGGCAAAGGGTTCAGTTCTTTCCTGAACTCCTCCAGTTTTTCCATCCTGACCTGGATCGGTCCGACCAGCCAGGTACCCAGCCAGGTGCCGCCCCACAAGCTCAGACAGAGTATGGGAATAGTGAGCAGATCGACGCAGAGGTGGGCGAGGATCACGCGGTAGCGGGGCAACGGCTGAGCCACAAGCAGTTCCATTGTGCCGCGGTCGATCTCTCCCGCGATGGCTCCCGAGGCACGGCCCACCGCCCAGATGCAGAAAATCGTTTGCATGAGCGGGTGGACGTAGCCGATCGACAACATGTCCATGGCCCTGTCGATGCCAATGCTCTGGCCGCCCATCAACGTTTCCATTAGTTGACCCAGAGGACCCTGCCGCAAGAGCTTCGTCAGAATCTCCTTCCCAACGATGGCGGAGAACAGGGGAACCAGATCACCGGCAATCCGTTCGGTGATCTTCGCCCACAAACACTGGTATCCGGCCAGCAACAGACATACGATCACCAGCGGCAGCAGCACGTCACGTAACAGTTTGCGAATCAAAGCAAAGGTCATTCCACGGCTCCGTGGTAACGGTGATAAATTCCGCTCAAGCCGAGCGGCTCGATCCGCAGATCCGCCAGCGGTTGGCGAGCTAGCCATTCGAGCAAAGGCGGCAGCGGGCCATCGCACTCCACTGTGAGTCGATCGTGCTGTTGTTCACGGAGACGAACACCGGATAGTTGCGGCAGCGCAGCCACGGCTCCCTTGAAAATAGCCCGAACTAACCTGGCCTCACGTAGTTCGGCCATTTCTTGCAAATGAACCAGCCGGCCGCTCTGCAAGATACCCACGCGGTCGCACACCCGTTCTACTTCGGTGAGGACGTGCGAAGAGAACAGCACTGCCTGCCCCTGATCCCGTGCTTGCCGGAGTTGGCCGAGCAATTCGTCGCGCATGGTCGGATCGAGTGTATTGGTCGGTTCGTCGAGAATGAGCAGCGGAGCGTGCGGCACCAGCACTTGCAGCAAGGCGACTTTGCGTTTCATCCCGGATGAGAGATGTGCGATCGGCCGATCCAGGTCGATGTCGAGCCGGCGAGCCAGAACATCAGCGTTGTGGTTGATTGCCTGTCCACGCAGCCGGCTAAGAAATTGCACGAGCTGCCGGCCGGTCATGTTTTCGTAAAGGCGCAGCTCACCGGGGAGGTACGCCACCTGACGCCGAGCAGTGACGCTATCGTGCCAGCAATCGTGTCCATTGATCGACGCTTTCCCCGCGGTCGGCTGGAGGAAGCCGAGCAGGAGACGCAGCGCGGTAGTCTTGCCGGAACCGTTCGGGCCGAGCAAACCGAAGACTTCACCCGGCGCGACGGTCAAGGTAACGTCATCCAGGGCACGGAATCGGCCGTAGTCCTTGGTCAAGTGTTCGGTGTGCAGCAGCATGGCATTGTTCGCTCTCGGCTTATATATTGATAATAAGAACGCTCTTCGGCATCGCCAAGCAAGCGCATTCCTCGACACAGAAATGGATGAGAACGACTTGACCTACTTCATCCTCTATCACCTAAGTGTTCTTGAGTGAAGTCTTGACGCATTCAAGAAATACGTGACCGAAAGGTTGAAGAGAAGAAGGAGACAGGCTGGGTCTTGCTAGCCGGAAGGTTCAATTCTCGGCAGCAAGCCATACTGCTAAGAGCACTGAAGGCCCCCGACACGTGCTTCACCTACGAATCTCATGCCAGCGCACACGGCGTTACGCTGGCCACAGGCGCAGCGATCTGCTCGCTCTCAGCGGATAGGCTGTTGCAAGGTAATCGCGTTGCCGCCGATTTGAGTTCATCGCGGTGTCCAACCTCGAAGAGCGGCTGGAGAAGCTCACCCAAGAAATGAGCATGAAACCGTGGATGGCCGGAATGTAACGCTTGACAGAAGTAGTCGTCCTCAATACCATGCCTCAACATGCCCGGTGATCGGAACCGTCGGGCGGATGTCTACTATCAACGGAGGTTACTCACAATGAAATGGTATGCTGCGTTCGGGTTGATCGGAAGTCTGGCGTTGCTTGGCGGTCTGGCGTTGGCCGCGGACGCTCCCAAAGACGATCCGGCCAAGGCGGATACGGATAAGTTCACCGGCACCTGGTCGATTGTGTCGCTGGAAGTCGATGGCAAGAAGGAATCCGACGATCAACTGAAGAGCATGAAGGTCGTCTTTGAACCCGGCAAGTACACGTTCACCAAGGACGGCAACACCGTCGAAACGGGGACGTACAAACTCGACCCGAGCCAGAAGCCCAAGGCCATTGAATCGACGCCCGCCGACGGCAAGGACAAGGGCAAGATTTTCCTGGGCATCTATGAACTGGACGGCGACAACAACAAGGTCTGCTTCGGCATTCCAGGCACGGACCGGCCCACCGACTTCACGACCAAGAAAGACTCGAACAGGATCCTCTACGTCCTCAAGCGCGACAAGCCCTAATTCAGAGGTCAGAGGTCAGAGGTCAGAGGTCAGAGGTCAGAGCGTCAAAAGTCGGAGCGGAACTCTGATCTCTGACCTCCGATCTCTGACCTCTGGTTACCGCGGCGCGGCGAACACCTGCACGTAGTAAATCTGCCCGTCCTCGCCGCGCGCTATGCCGAGGCCGATCTCCTTATATTTCTCGTCCATGATGTTGTCCTTGTGGATTTTCGAGTCCATCCACACCTTGAACGTCTTCTGCGGCGTCCAGCGGTCGCCGGCTGCGATGTTTTCGCCGACCCACGTGTACCTGTAGCCACTGTCGCGCACTCGATCCGCCGGGTTCTTGCCGTCCAGGATGTGATTCAGTTCGCCTTTCTTTGCCAGGTTGGCCGCATGAGCGCGGGCTACCCCGAAAAGCACTGACTCCGCCTTCACGGCTGTCAGATTCTCCTTGGTCCGAGCCTCGTTCGTCAAATCCAGGATGACTCGTTCGTCGGCCGTCATCTCCAGCTTCGGCTGAGGCGTCGGTTCTGTTTCGGCAGCCCAGCATGAGCAGATTGCTGATAAGATCACAACAGCAGACAGGCAACGCAAACAAAATGTCATGGGAACTCTGTCTCCAAAGGAACCGGGACTAAACCCCAGTCTAAGATAAAGAGACGGTTCGATCAATCTGAAGTGCCATCAAATCGGGTGTTGCCTCCGATGCCTTTTCGCTTTAATGATGACATGCCTTCATCCAACCCTCTCAACCTCTTCCTCCCGCCCGTCCAGCATTGGTTCCGCACCGCGCTCGGCGAGCCTACCCCCGCTCAACGGCAAGGCTGGCCGGCCATCGCCGCCGGCCAGAACACCCTCATCCTCGCCCCGACCGGCTCCGGCAAAACCCTGGCCGCTTTTCTCGCCTGCCTCGATCAGCTCTGGCGTCAAGAAACTCTATCTCCCGGCGTCCGTGTCCTGTACGTCTCGCCGCTCAAGGCCCTCAATAATGACATCTATCGGAACTTGCAGGTTCCCCTTGAGGGTGTGGCAGAAGCCGCCCGGCATCTGGGTTGCCATCTGCCTAACATCCGCGTGGCCGTCCGCACCGGCGATACGCCCAGCGCCGAACGTCAACGGCTGATCCGTAAGCCCCCGCACGTCCTCATCACTACGCCGGAATCGCTGCATCTGCTGCTCACATCCAAGGCACGCGAGACGTTACGGCATGTTACACACTGCATCGTTGACGAGATTCACGCCCTCTGCTCCAACAAGCGCGGCGTCTTTCTCGCTCTGCTGCTGGAGCGTTTGGCAGCACTCAATCCTCGTGGTTTCATCCGTATCGGCCTGTCCGCAACGCAACGACCATTGGAAGAAGTGGCCCGTTACCTGGGTGGAAATGAATATGTCGATGGCAAGCTGGTACCGCGACCCGTCACCATCGTGGACGCGGGGTTGCGGAAGGACCTCGACCTGCGCATCATCAGCCCGGTCGAGCATTTCGGGGCCATGCCGGAGAAGTCGATCTGGCCGTCGATCTATCGGCTCCTCGGCAGCGAAATCGGCAAGCATCGGTCAACCATCGTCTTTGCCAACAATCGCCGGTCGGTCGAGCGAATCACCGCCAACTTGAACGAGACTGACGAGATAGCTCATGCCCACCACGGCAGCGTTTCGCTGGAAGTCCGCCAACAGACCGAACAGGCATTGAAAGACGGCCGCTTGCCCGCAGTGGTGGCGACGGCTTCTCTGGAGCTGGGCATCGACATGGGAGCGGTCGATCTCGTCTGTCAGGTGGAATCGCCCGGCAGCGTCGCGCGTGGCTTGCAGCGCGTCGGCCGGGCCGGGCACGTCGTCGGGCAGAAGAGCAAGGGCCGGCTGATTCCCAAAACGCAGGCTGACCTGCTGGAACAGGCGGTCCTGGCTAGTGAGATGGCGGCGGGGCATGTCGAAGAAATTCGCGTGCCGATGAACTGCCTCGACGTGCTCGCCCAGCAAGTCGTCGCCATGACAGCGATGGATAACTGGGACGTGCCCGCTCTGTTCGCCCTTGTCCGGCAAGCCTATCCCTATCGCGATTTGACGCCGCAGGCATTCGACGCCGTGCTCGAGATGGTCAGCGGCCGATACCATCTGGGTGCTGACACGGCCCTGGCAGCGTTGCAGCCGCGGATTAGCTGGGATCGCGTTCACAATCGGCTGCTGGCATTGCCGGGCAGTCAGAAGGTCGGCGCTGGTCAACGGCGGCACCATTCCCGACACCGGCCAGTACCCCGCTTACACCAGCAACGGCGTCCGCATCGGCGAACTGGACGAAGAGTTCATCTACGAGCGCCGGGCCGGTGAATCTTTTCTCCTGGGGACCAATGCCTGGCGCATCGAGCGGATCGAGACGAGCCGGGTCATTGTCACGCCGGCCGAGGAGCGCCGGCGCTGGTCCCGTTTTGGCGCGGCGAACAGGCCGGCCGCAGTTACGACCTGGGTCTGGCAATGGGCCGATTCCTCCGCGAGTTGGCTGAGCGGATTGAGACGCCCGACTGTCTCGACTGGCTGGGGAAAGAGTTCTTCCTCGATGCCGCCGCGGCCCGCAATCTGCGTGACTACGTCCATCGTCAACTCAAAGGCGCCGGCTGCCTGCCCACCGACAGAACTCTGGTCGTGGAAGCCTCACGCGATCAACTTGGCGACTGGCACGTCGTCTTGCTCTGTCCGCTCGGCATTCGATTGAACCTGACCCTGCGCCTGGCTCTCGAAGCTGTCCTGTCCCGGCGGCTGGGTTATCGTCCGCAGTGCCTGCATCACGACGATGGAATTTTGATCCGTCTGGCCGACATGGAAGAGCCGCTCATGGACCTGTTCAGTGATCTAACTCCCGAAAACGTGCAACAGTTGGTCCTGGACGAGTTGGCGGATAGTCCGCTGTTCGCCTTGCGCTTCCGCCAGAACGCGGCTCGGTCCCTGTTGCTGCCGCGCACCAGACCGGGGAAACGAGCCCCGCTTTGGTTGCAACGGCACCGTGGCCGTGACTTGCTGCAAGTGGCCCGTCGCCATCCGGATTTTCCCATTGTGGCAGAGACCTTCCGTGAATGCCTCCACGACCATCTTGATGTGCCGCGTTTGCAGCAGTTGCTGGCCGACATTGGTGCCGGCCGGATTGAGGTCGTCTGCCGGAGGGCCGAAGTGCCGTCGCCGTTCACCGCCGGCTTGCTGTTCTCATTCGTCATGGCTTCCATGTACGACTACGACGACACAGAAGCCGCCTCGAGCGGTGGTGTTACGCTTGACCAGCAGCTTCTGGAACAGCTCCTGTCTCCGAAGCGACAGGATCACCTCCTCGATCCGCGCGCCGTTCAGCAAGTGGAGAACCGTTTGCGCTACCTCGGCCAGCCGCCGCGCACTGCCGCGGAGATGGCCGAACGGCTGCGCCGGGTCGGCGACCTGACCCCCAGGGAACTGGAAGGTCCGATGGCTGAGTTTCTCCACGAGCTTGAAGCGGACGGCCTGGCCAGGCAAATCAACCTGTCCAGCGGCAGCGAATCGAAAAGGTGGATATTGACTGAAGAAGAGAAGGGATACGGCATGGCCTTCGGAGCGCGTCAACGATACATCCGACGAATCAGGAACAGCATCCGAGAGGATTCTTTCTCGTTATCTGGACACGCATGCTCTCGTCGATCTGCATGAAGTGCTGGAACGCTATCCTCTCGATCACGACTGGACCGAGCGAAAGCTAGATGAATGGACGCGAAGCGGCCGGCTCGCGTCTGTGCAGCCAACGGCTGAAGTGGAGTTCTCGCGCGGTGGGCAGTCCCGGCCAACCTGGAACAGGTGCAGCGGAGCAGTTTGGCTCTGCTCCGTCGTGAAGTGGTCCCGTGTTCTCCGGCTCAGTTCGCGGACTTCGTGATGCGCTGGCAGGGACTGCACCCAGCGGCGCAACGCAGCGGTCCCGATGGCCTGACTCATGTGTTAACCCGGTTGCAAGCTCTGCCTCTGCCCGCCGAGCTGTGGGAACAGACGGTGTTGCCTAATCGCGTTCGCGACTATCAACCGCGCTGGCTCGACGAGCTGACCGCGGCCGGTGAATGGAGCTGGATTTGCCAGAATGCCTCCGACGACGGGCCGGGCCTGCTGGCATTTGTCGGTCGTGAGCATCTGCGACAGATGACCCCGCCCAACATAAAGCGAACGGCGGATAATAATTTACCATCCCTCGCTGACGCTTCGGGCCAGTGTGACATTGGCCCGAAGCGTCAGCGAGGGATGGCATCACTTGCCGCTCGCCTAACAGAAACACCGGCCCTGGATGCCCAGGCTGAACAGGTGCTTGGGTACCTCAAGAGTCGAGGTGCTTCTTTCCTTACCGATGTGGCACAGGATACTCATTTGTCGCCGAGCACGGTTCGGACTGCCTTGTGGAGCCTGCTGCGCCACGGCCTTGTGACCAATGATCACTTCGATGTGATCCGCCGGGGAGAGGAGCGTGAGAAACCTAGCAGAGAAGGTGAACTGAGCCGGCTAACGTCGCGCACCCTGCGTCCGACATTCCGAGTTTCAGGCCGGACGGGGCAGCGACCCGAAGGCCGCTGGTCGCTGGTGCCTTGGGGAAACGCTCTGCCGGAAGCGCAGGCCGTTCTTCAAGCATCTCTGCTGTTGCAGCGTTACGGAATCGTCTCCCGCGAGCTGGCTCAGATGGATCACTGGCTGTTGCCCTGGCGTGTGCTCTACGATGTGCTGAGCCGAATGGAATTGGCCGGCGGCGTGCGCCGAGGCTACTTCGTGGAAGGCATGTCGGGTTCGCAGTTTGCTTTGCCAGAAGCCGCTCGGATGCTTCAGCAACTCGACATACCACCGAGCGGACAGGCGCCGACGATCCTGGTACACAGTCTCGATCCTGCCAACCTGTACGGCTCCGGAGCACCCTTTGACATCCCTTTGCTCGATGGCGGAACGAGGCCATTGACGCGCCGATCCGGCAACTGGCTTGTCATCCGAGCCGGCCTGCCCGTGCTGTTGATCGAACAGCAAGGCAAACGCCTGTCGGCACTCGCCTCTGCCAGCCGTGAAGATATCAAGGCTGCGGTGCGATGTTTGCCGGGTATTCTGGAACGAAGCCAGTCGCTTTCCGCCCGGCATAAGTTGACGGTCGATGAATGGAACGGCAAACCGGTGACCACTACGGATGGCAAGGAACTGCTGGAAGCAGCGGGGTTCGTGCGTGATTACCAGAGTTTGACGCTGTATGCCAACCGGACGTAAGCCACACGCTGGCCGGCTGCTAAATGGGAGAACCCAACAATAATGTCGTTTGCCATGCGAGGGTTCACTCGACATCAACTCGTCCACCCGATACTATGAATGACTGATCGATCAGCCTTCTGGAGGAACTCTCCGGAACACAATTGTTTATCATTCGGAGCACCTCTATGATAACTTCCTATACTGCCGTCGTCCAGCAGCACAGCGAGTGGTGGATCGGTTGGATCGAAGAGGTTCCCGGCGTCAACTCGCAGGGCCACACCCGTGAGGAGTTGCTCGAGAATCTTCGTGATGCCCTTGAGGAAGCCCTGGAAATGAACCGGGCCGGCTAACCCGCAAGCCACCGATACACCGCGTACAAACACAGCAACGCACCAATGATAATCCACCACGGCTTGCGTGATGGTGGAACATCTTCCTTCGACAGATAGTTCTCGCAGTGCGGACATCTTGGCGAGTCTTCGTGAATCTCGCGCTTGCAGTAGGGACAGGGGATGGTCGGCTCTTCGTCATCCTCGGAAGTTTTGTCGAAGTCATTGTCCTCGTTTTGCCAATCCGTCTCCTCGTCATTCCATTCGTCTTCGTCCGAAGAATGACCAGTCATGGGAGAATTCCCTCCAAATGTCTGCAAGCCGATTGTTGGCAGCCTCACTTACCAAAGGCCGCCCGGTCTTCGCAAAAATCCTTCAAGGCCCGAGTGTCAATGTTACCAGCCGCAATGTCTGGGTAAAAGCGAAATCTGCGGCTACCAGCGGAACTTGCTTCCCTTCTTTTCAGTCCGGCGACGGCGTCGATAGCAGATTCACCGCGAACGAAGCCGGCTTTTCGGCCTTGTCGGAAGTGTTGACAGGGCATAGGTTACGTTCATCTTTATGACTCCAGCATCCACCAACAAGGCTATCGTACTGCTCAGCGGCGGCCTTGATTCCGCCACAGTCCTGGCCATCGCCAAAAGCAGAGGATTCCAGCCATGCGCCATGACATTTCGCTACGGCCAGCGCCATGCAGTGGAGATTGAGGCTGCCCGGCGTGTCGCCGCTCGCATGGGCGTGGCCGAACACGTGATCGTGCCCATCGACCTGCGCATATTTGGCGGCTCGGCTCTCACCGGCGACCTGGCAGTGCCCAAGGGACGCATTCCGGAAGAAATGGTCGTGGGCATTCCCGTGACTTACGTCCCGGCGCAACACAATCTTCCTGGCTTTTGCCCTGGCCTGGTCGGAAGTGCTTGAAGTCAATGATATTTTTGTGGGCGTCAACGTCCTCGACTACAGTGGTTACCCCGACTGCCGGCCGGAGTACATCGAGGCTTTTCAGCGTCTCGCCAATCTGGCCACCAAGGCCGCGGTGGAAGGCCGGCAGCGGGTGACGATTCATACGCCGCTTATCAACCTTTCCAAGGCCCAGATCATTCGCAAGGGCCTGGAACTGGGGGTGGATTACGGCCTCACCTCCACGTGCTACGACCCGACCCCGCAAGGGGAAGCTTGCGGCTCTTGCGATGCCTGCCTGCTTCGTCTCCAGGGCTTTGCGGAGAACGGCATGGCCGACCCGATCCACTACGCTCGACCCACCTCTTGACACCAGCTACTTGATGTCCGGTTTTGTCCGGTCAAAACAGGATCTTCAACGCCAACGTCTTGACGTATCTTCGACCTGCCACACATGTTGTGGCATCACAACCGTGTCCGGTAGCCAAAAGGACCGGACATGGTCAATTCTGGAATTCCTGTCCTAACGGGGCACCTTCTTGGACCGTGCGAATGATGATGTTGCCCTGTGACGTCTCACAATACGCCGGCACCTGATAATTTTGGATCCAATCATTGACTAAAAAGTATATGTTATTACAATGGGTAATGTGGCTCCCCAAGGGCAAGCAAAGGTGAAGCAATGAAGATTTCTGCTCAGGAAGAATACGGCTTGCGTTGTCTGCTTCGATTGGCAGGTGCTGGGCAGTCGCTCACTATCCCCGAGATTGCGTCCGCTGAGGGGCTGTCCATTCCCTATGTGGCCAAGCTGTTGGCCGTTTTGCGTCAGGGCGGCTTGATCGACAGTGTGCGTGGCCGGACGGGTGGCTACAGCCTGGCAAGGAATCCGGAAGAGATTCATCTGGGAGCGGTCATGTTGACGCTGGGCGAACCGCTCTTCAATGATCCGGGTTACTGTCAAAAGCACAAGGGCACGGAAATCCACGGCGACAGCTGCATTCATCACAGCAGTTGCACCTTGCGGGCGTTGTGGAACACGTTGGAACATTGGATGAGAAACGCGCTCGACCAGATCACCATCGCCGATTTGCTGCAAAGCGAAGGGCGTATCACGGATCTGCTTCGAACGCGTCTGGCAGACACTGTTCTGCAGCCGGCTTCACCTCTGGTGACACTAACCGCGATCCACAGAGTTCGTGAGGCGGTTGGGAAGGCGATGGGAATCGAGGAAGAACAATGAGCACTGCAACCAGCACAATCGAAGAACTGGCTAATCGCGAATACAAGCACGGTTTCTTCACCGAAATCGAGAGCGAGACGGTGCCGCGCGGGTTAAGCGAGGACGTTATCCGCGCCATCTCCGCCAAGAAGAATGAACCCGCGTTCATGCTGGATTGGCGACTGAAAGCTTACCGGCATTGGCTGACGATGGAAGAGCCGGCATGGGCTTACATCCGCTACCCGTCAATCGACTATCAGGACATCATCTATTATTCGGCGCCCAAGCCGAAGAAGCAGCTGAGCAGCATGAATGAGGTCGATCCGGAGTTGCGGCGGACGTTCGAGAAGCTCGGCATCTCGCTGGACGAGCAGAAACGGCTCAGCGGCGTGGCGGTAGATGCAGTCTTTGATAGTGTTTCGGTTGCCACCACCTTCAAGGCCAAGCTGGCCGAGCTGGGCATCATCTTCTGTTCCTTTTCCGAAGCAGTGCAGAACCATCCGGAGCTGGTGCGGAAGTACCTCGGCTCGGTTGTGCCCTACAACGACAATTTCTTCGCCACGCTCAATTCGGCGGTCTTCAGTGACGGTTCGTTTCTGCTACATCCCCAAGGGCGTGCGCTGCCCGATGGAACTGTCCACCTATTTCCGCATCAACGCGGCGGACACCGGCCAGTTCGAGCGAACGCTCATCGTTGCCGAGGAAGACGCCTATGTCAGCTACCTGGAAGGTTGCACGGCCCCGATGCGCGACACCAATCAGTTGCACGCTGCCGTGGTGGAGCTGGTGGCGGTCGGCCGCAACTCGCAGATCAAGTATTCGACCGTGCAGAACTGGTATCCCGGCGACAAGGAAGGCAAGGGCGGCATTTACAACTTTGTCACCAAGCGTGGCGCTTGCCGAGGCGAGAACTCGAAGATTTCCTGGACCCAGGTGGAAACCGGCTCGGCGATCACGTGGAAATATCCGAGCGTCATTTTGCAGGGCAACAACGCGGTCGGTGAGTTCTACTCGGTGGCGTTGACGACAAATTATCAGCAAGCCGACACCGGCACGAAGATGATCCACATCGGCAAGAACACGAAGAGCACCATCGTATCGAAGGGTATTTCCGGCGGCCGTGGGCAGAACACTTACCGAGGACTGGTCAAGATTCTCAAGGCGAGCGGTCAACTCGCGGAACTATTCCCAGTGCGATTCGCTGCTTCTCGGCGACCGCTGCGGTGCGCATACGTTCCCGTACCTGGAAGTACACAACACAACATCACAGGTGGAGCACGAAGCTTCGACGTCGAAGATCGGCGAGGACCAGATTTTCTACTGCAAGCAGCGCGGGCTGTCGGTTGAGGATGCCGTGAACATGATTGTGAATGGGTTCTGCAAGCAGGTGTTTTTGAATCTGCCGATGGAGTTCGCGGTGGAGGCGCAGAAACTGCTGGGGGTGAGTTTGGAGGGGAGCGTGGGGTAACTCCTGCTGCCATGTTGGGATCGAACCAGGACGAACGATGATCCAAGCATTCTTTTACATCGGGGAAACAACGGAAGTGCCGCTGGGCGAAAGGGCATATTGGATCAACGTCGTGCCCCGCCGTGGTGAGATAGTGACCGTTTCTTATTACCCATCAGGCCAGACTACTGGCCAACGGCACCTAACCGGCGAGGTTATCAACGTGCAGTGGACGTTCGAACCCAGCGACAGCAATGATCGATCCGATTTGTGTACGGTAGACATCACGTTGCGAGACTGCCAGACTCGACTGTGGGAGACACTTTTCATGAAGGAAGCGACAGTTGAAGAGTTAAAAAACGACGTACGTGGCTTCCAGGAAGCTGCTCAACGTGAGCGAATTCTCGTCACCGATGATGGAAAGCCGTTGGCAGTAGTGGTCGGAATTGAGAACAAAGACCGAGAGGATCTGAGGCTGGAGGCATCGCCCGACTTCTGCGACATGATCGAGGAGCGTCGCCGGCAACCGACGGTCCTGTTGAAGGATGTCAAAGCGGAATTGTTGTCTGATGGTCGTCGCTGCCGAACGCTGGCTGAAACGGATGGCGCGGACACGACCGACTAAGGCAAATTGGGTCATAGCAGGACCTCACCAAATGCCACCCAATGAGAATTGCCCCTCCTGTGGAGGACACGTACCGGACTGGCACCGTGAATGGCACACCCGTGAAGATCAGGCCATGCTCTTCAAGGGTACAGTAGGAATGGAGTGTCCCCTGTGTGGAGCGGTTGTGTTACATATGGGGTGGTCGACACCGCTGCAATCGCCCCCGGCCGACAGTAGGGTGGGGGAAGTCACCAGGAACGTCGTTCAGGCCGCGTACTGGGCCATTGTGAATGCCGGAAAGACTTTGATGGAGTACCTGAGAACGAGTGAAGGAAAACCTCATGCCCACTTTTGGAGTGCCGCGGAAGTACTACATGCAGATCAATATGTAGCCAATAATCCGTTGCAACCTTGACATGCCACTTACCCATGCAGAGCGAGAATTCCTGGACGCTTTCGTTAATGAGGCCACGAATGGGCCTCCCTTTGGAGGGCCTGCCACAAAAGACTTGAACCGGCGGGGAATCTGGTATCCCGACCTGTCCTGGATACTGACCGCTTATCAGCGGAAGATCAGGCGGAGGGAAGAGTTCCCTCCGGACTCCGGAACCCTAGCCCGCCGACCCAGCCCCTGGCAGGGCCTTGAAGAAGTGAAGCTCAGGAATAAGGTCTTGATGGAAGAACTAGAAACCGCAGACATGGAGATCGCTAAGTGATGTTAACCATCCATAACCTGCACGCCAAAGTCGATGACAACGAAATCCTCCGCGGCGTCAACCTCAAGGTGAAGGCCGGCGAGGTTCATGCGATCATGGGCCCCAACGGCTCCGGCAAGAGTACGCTGGCCGGCGTTCTCGCCGGACGTGACGCTTACGAGGTGACTGAGGGCGACGTGCTCTTCGACGGCAAGGACCTGCTCGACATGGACCCGGAAGAGCGTGCCCGCGAAGGCGTGTTCCTGGCCTTCCAGTATCCCGTCGAGATTCCCGGCGTCAGCAACACCTACTTCCTGCGTGCCGCGCTCAACGCCATTCGCAAACATCGCGGCCAGGAAGAACTCGACGCCATGGATTTTCTCGCCCTTGTGCAGCAGAAGATAAAAGTCCTGCACATTGACGAGGACCTCCTGAAGCGCCCCGTCAACGAAGGCTTCTCCGGCGGCGAGAAGAAGCGGAACGAGATTTTCCAGATGGCCGTGCTGGAGCCGAGGCTGTGCATTCTTGATGAGACAGATTCCGGACTCGATATTGACGCTCTGCGCGTGGTGGCCGACGGCGTCAATGCTTTACGCAGCAAAGACAGGGCGATTCTCGTCATCACGCACTATCAGCGGCTGCTGAACTACATTGTGCCCGACAGGGTTCACATTCTCTTTGATGGGCGAATTGCCAAATCCGGCGGCAAGGAGCTGGCGCTGGAGATGGAAGAAAAGGGATATGGTTGGATTGAAAAGAGTGTGCAAGAGCCACAGCCGGTGTGAGGTGATCGGAAACATGATCGGCGTTAAGGAAGAAAGAAACATCTATCTGTCGGATTTCGAGCGCTCGGAGAAGGAACTGTCCCGGATCGGCCGGCCTGGGCTTCATCGGCTGCGCAAGGCGGCGATTGCCAGCTTCGCGGAGCTGGGATTCCCCACGCTACGAGACGAGGAGTGGCGCTTCACCAATGTTTCGCCGATCGCCAAGATACCTTTCCGGACCGTGCCTGAGTACGAGGTCAATGGCCTGTCCGTCGAGAGGATCGAACAGGCCGCGTTTCGCCTCGGTCCATGTCACCGTCTCGTCTTCGTGAACGGCCATTACGCGGCCAACCTTTCGTCGTTGCGCTCTCTGCCGGAGGGGGTGATCGTGAGCAGTCTCGCCACAATGCTCGATACCCATCCTGAGATGGTTGAGTCGCACCTGGCGAAGCATGCGAACTACAAGAATAACGCCTTCATTGCCCTCAACACGGCCTTTCTGAGAGACGGGGCCTTCATTTCGATCCCGAAAGGCAAAGTCATCGCCGAGCCGATTCACCTGGTGTTCGTTTCGACGACAGCCGGGGAAGGGGCTGTTAGTCATCCACGCACCCTTATCCTGGCGGGTAGCAGCAGCCAGGCCGCTTTCGTGGAAAGTTATCTCGGCTTGGACGACAACGTTTACTTCACCAACGCCGTGACCGAGTTGATCGTCGGTGAAGGGGCGATGATTGACCATTACAAGCTGCTGCGTGAGAGCGACGAAGCGTTCCACGTGGCGACGTTGCAAGTCCGTCTGGACCGGAGCTGCAACTTCTCCTCCAATGCCATAACCCTGGGCGGCGCGATCGTACGCAACGAAATCAACGCCGTCCTGGACGCGGAGGGCAGCGAGTGTACCCTCAACGGTCTATTCATGGGGAACGGCCAGCAATTGATCGACAACCATACCGTCATCGATCACGCGAAGCCGCACTGCACCAGCCACGAGCTTTACAAGGGGATTCTCGACGGCAAGGCACGCGGGGTGTTCAACGGCAAGATCTTCGTCCGCCAGGACGCCCAGAAGACCGACGCCAAGCAGACCAACAAGACGCTGCTGCTGTCGGATGATGCAGTGATTAACACCAAGCCGCAATTGGAAATCTACGCCGACGATGTCAAATGCACGCACGGTGCGACCGTCGGCCAACTCGACGACGAGTCGATTTTCTATCTGCGTTCGCGCGGCATCGGTCTGGAGGAGGCCCGCGCCCTGCTGGTCTACGCTTTCGCCAACGACATCATTGGCCGGATCAAGATTCAGCCGGTCCGGGACCACCTGGAGGAAATTCTGCTCGCCACGCAACACTTGCCCAAAGACCAAGTGGTTAGGGAGGCCCCATGAGTATCAAGACTGCAACCCCTGTGTCTGGCGAGCGGCGGGGTTCATCCCCGCCGTCAGCAGCCCGCCGGGATCCAAGACTTGTCGGCGGTCGCTCGACGTGTGGAAAATCCGCGAGGACTTTCCGATTCTCAAGCAGAAGGTCCACGGCAAGCCCCTTGTCTATCTCGACAACGCCGCCTCGACGCAGAAGCCACGGATCGTCATGGACACGCTGATTCGGTATTACGAGACCAGTAACGCCAACGTTCATCGCGGCGTCCATCTGCTCAGCGAGCGCGCCACGAAAGAATACGAAGATGCTCGAGTCAAGGTGCAGCAGTTCCTCAATGCCGCGGAGGCTCGCGAGATAATCTTCGTTCGTGGCACCACGGAGGCGATCAACCTCGTCGCCAATTCTTACGGCCGGAGAAATGTACAGGCGGGTGATGAGGTGCTTATTACCGAGATGGAGCACCACTCGAACATCGTGCCCTGGCAAATATTGTGCGAGGAAAAAGGTGCTCGATCTGCGCGTGGCGCCGATCACCGACGAGGGCGAGTTGATCCTGGTGGAGTTTGAGAAACTCCTTACGCCACGAACGAAACTCGTGTCCGTCGTCCACGTTTCCAACACGCTCGGCACTGTCAACCCCGTGCGGCGGATCATCGACATGGCCCATCGCCGGAACATTCCGGTGCTCGTCGATGGCGCCCAGGCGGCGCCGCACATGAAGGTTGACGTGCGCGAACTCGACTGCGACTTCTATGCTTTCTCCGGCCACAAGGTGTATGGTCCAACCGGTATCGGCGTGCTCTACGGCAAAGCTGCTCTGCTGGAAGCAATGCCCCCTTATCAAGGCGGCGGCGACATGATCAGCTCGGTCACATTCGAGAAGACAACCTACAACACACTGCCTTACAAGTTCGAGGCCGGCACGCCCAATATCGCCGGGGTCGTCGGTCTGGGAGCCGCCATTGATTACGTGAATGAAATTGGCATGGAAACGATCACGGCCTATGAACAGGATCTATTAAGCTACACGACTGATGCACTACGCCGAATACCAGGAGTGCGGTTGATAGGCACCGCGAAAGAACGAGCCGGGACAGTTTCCTTCGTCCTGGACGGGGTCCACCCCCACGATATCGGCACCATTCTCGATCAGGAAGGCATTGCCATCCGTACGGGGCATCACTGCACCATGCCGCTGATGGATCGTTTCGGCGTACCAGCGACGGCACGGGCGGCACTGGCCTTCTATAATACGAGGGAAGAGATTGATGCTCTGGTCAAAGGCATCGATAAGGTTAAAGAGGTATTTGGCTGAAGGCCAGGGGCGGCCATCTCAACTACCTGGTGGCCTTATTACGGATGGCATCGAGCAGTTTCGCCGACGATTGGCCAGCTCGGATGTCCGATCCGACTGACACAGTGCCTGCGAATGGCGAGGTTATACCGATTTCCGGTTCATGACTGGAACCCACTGGATGCGAGTATTTTCATGCCTTCCTTCACGAATGGATCACGGAGATCAGTCACCATGAAACCGGTCTGCTGCCTATATTACATTGAAAAGGTGACGTAGATGTGGTCCATGTTACTGGAATACCCGCAGACGTCCGGACCGTCTTCACGGCCTTTCGCATGCGACGGTTACGGCTGCTCTACGCTTTCGACGGTCCCTTTACCAGACCTTCACGTTCCATGACCGGCAGGGACAGATGTATTTCGGCTCACTGGTGCGATGAGGACAGAGAGATCATGCGATTCATCGTGGTTCCCTTCACGCCGGCCCTGCTTTTGCGCCTAAAAGGAGGGCGTCTCACTCTGCGCGATGCTCTCGATCAAGCAGAGTGCTGGGTGGCTGATGGGGAGCCAGGTGGTCCTGTTCACGCTGCCTGGCAGGTGGCGTTCTCTGATTTGCCGGCCGAGGTTGTTCCCCGCCCTGGGACAATGTTGTTAAAGACGCTTGAGGATGTAGTGGCTCCGCCTGTCCGCAAGGTGAAAAAGGTGTTCGGCTAATGTCCGATCTGCGCGAACTCTATCAAGAAGTCATCCTCGACCATCACAAGAAGCCGCGCAATTTCCGCAAACTGGAAAGTCCCTGTCGCCACGTCGAAGGATACAACCCACTGTGCGGCGACCGCATTACCGTGTATGTGAAGCTCGAAGGCGACCGGGTGAAAGACGTTAGCTTCGAGGGTTCGGGTTGCGCTATTTCCACCGCGTCGGCGTCAATGATGACCGACAGCCTCAAGGGCAAGACACGGGCGGAGGCGGAGAGCATTTTCAAAGCGTTTCACGACTTGATCACCGGCAAGCTCGACGAATCCGCGGAATCGTCTCGGCTGGGAAAACTGGCAGTATTCTCGGGCGTCCGCGAGTTTCCCATCCGTGTCAAGTGCGCCAGCCTGGCCTGGCACACTTTCCATGCCGCTTTGCATGGCGAAGAGAAAACTGTTTCCACTGAATGAGTGATTCCATGAGTGCCGAGCCGCAATCAACGCAGGACATCGAAGCCAAGGTCAACGCTGCCGCCCAGGAGCAGGACCTTGAAGAGCGGATCATCGCCGCTCTGCGCACCTGCTACGATCCGGAAATCCCCATGAACATCTACGAGCTTGGGCTGATTTACAGTATCGATATTCGAGATTCCGGCGAAGTGGGCATTCGCATGACATTGACCTCGCCGGCATGCCCGGAGGCAGGTTCGCTTCCGCCCGAAGTCAAGTACAAGGTCGAATCCGTTCCGGGCGTCAAGTCCGCGAAGGTGGATGTCGTTTGGGATCCCCCGTGGGATAAGGACATGATGACTGAAGCGACCAGGCTACAGCTCGGGATTTTCGATTGAATTGTTATGACTGAAGGGATCCTCTCACTTTTTCCATTGCAATGTAATTACGATATGTTTACACTCTACTTATGAAGCAGTTTCGTTTCACCTGGGACCCTGCAAAGGCCAAGCTCAACGAGAAAAAGCACGGAGTGTCCTTCGAGGAAGCCACGAGAAAAGAATACGATTTCAGCAAATCCAAAAGGAACCCCTACAGCCGGACGTTGAAGAAGCAAATTACCATCCGTATCGAGGCTGAGACGATCGAGTACTTCAAGAAGCTTGCGGAAGACTCGGGGATTCCTTATCAAAACCTAATCAACATGTACCTGCGCGAGTGCGTTCATGCCCACAAAAAGCCTACTCTTGGGTGGGCGTAGACAGAGCCACAGACAGCCGTTAGGGGCTGAACTTACCTGAAAGTCGCGGAGTACCAAGTTATGGACGAACGGAAGCTGAACGGGCCGCTAATCATCCACGCTGACCATCCCCCGCTCCGAGTGGACGAAGGGGGCGTCGTCCGCGTAGGCAGAGGTCGTATCAGCCTCGACCTGGTCGTCGAGCAATACGAGAACGGCATGACACCGGAAAACATGGTCCGCGCCTACGACACCCTGATGCTGGCCGACGTGCATGCCGTCATCGCCTACTACCTCCGGCACAGCGACGAAGTGCGGGCCTATCTGAAGCGACGAGCAGAGGAAGCCGAGGCCCTCCGGGTGAAGATTGAGGCTGAGCGCCGCGCGTGTCACGAGAAGAGTTGCTTGCTCGCCGCAGTGCCAGGGAGAAGGCCGATGCTTCTACTGGCCAGTGACGCCGATGTCCACGGCGAGATCATCCGCGGCCTGCGCCGCCGTCTGCCCGAGCTTGACTTGGTGCGCGCCCAAGACGCCTTGCCCGAAGGCACGGCCGACCACGATATCCTGGCCTGGGCCGCAGCCGACAATCGTATCATCATCACCAACGACCGGAACACGATGGTCGGTTTTGCTTACCAGCGTGTGGCGGCAGGAGAGCCGGTGCCTGGCCTGATCGCCACGACCAATGAGCAGTCCATCGGCGCGGCCATCGACGACATCCTGGTCATCGCGGAGTACATGCCGGAGGAAGAGATCAGAGACCAGGTCGTTGTGTTCCTGCCCTTCCGGGGATAGAGGCCAGCATGGGGAGACAAACAATCGCTTTGAGGAGACAACCACGTAATGCACGCCAAGGTCAGGCCCGCCAATCTCAAAGAGCTGCGCGACAGCGGCTGGGTTTCCAAAACAATCAAGAACGAAATTCGCGACAACTTCTTGACGATGCTGCGCCGCGGCGATGAGCTGTTCCCTGGCATCATCGGCTACGAGAGCACGGTCATACCCGAGATCAACTTAGCCCTGATCGCAGGACACGACATGCTCTTCATTGGCGAGAAAGGCCAGGCGAAAAGCCGGCTCATGCGCTCGCTCGTCCGCTTTCTCGATGAGGAACTGCCATTTATCGACGAACCTACTCTGCCGGTTCACGAGGATCCTTACAAACCAATTACCAAGACCGGGAAGCGACTGGTGGGCGAACTGCCGGAAGAGAAAATTCCCATCGCCTGGTGGCCGCGCAAGCAGCGCTACGCGGAACGCCTCTCCCCCGGCACCAAGTTCGCCGACATTATCGGCGAGATCGACCCGGCCAAGCTCGCCGGCGGGGCTAGCATGTCCGCGGAAGAGGCACTGCACTTCGGCCTCATCCCGCGCATGCACCGTGGCATCTTCGCCATGAACGAAATCCCCGAACTGGACGAACTGGTCCAGGTCGGCCTGTTCAACATCCTCGAAGAGCGCGACGTGCAAATCCGCGGCTACCCGATCCAGTTCGACATCGACGTACTCATTCTCTTCTCGGCCAACCCGGCGACGTTCAACCGCAGCGGCAAGGTCATTCCGCAACTCAAGGACCGCATCGGCTCGCTCATACACACGCATTATCCGCTCGATCGGGCTGTCGGCATCGAGATCATGGAGCAGGAAGCCAGCATCGAGCTGGGCGGCGAATTCCCTGTTCTGGTGCCGCCGTTCATGAAAGAGATCATCGAACAGATGAGCATGTGCGCACGCAGATCGAAATACGTCGATCACCAGTCCGGCGTCAGTGCCCGCTTCAGTATTGCCAACTACCGCATCATGGTCGCCAGTGCCCGGCAGCGAGGTGTGCGCCTGGGGGAACGACCAGCGGTGCCGCGCATCAGCGATCTTGGCCATCTTTACTCGTCGTCGCTCGGCAAACTGGAGCTGGACATGATGGGCAGCCAGCAGATGTCCGAACGGCAAGTGCTGGAGTCGATTCAGGCGGAGGCGATCAAAACGGTGTTCGATGAATATGTAGATAAGCACGGTCTCGATGAGATTGCCGACGTATTCGGCAAGGGCGTTAAGATCGAGGTCGGCGATCTGCTGCCGTCGAAGGTGTATGCCGAGCGGCTCAAGCGCGTGCCAAAAGCGTGGGAGAAGGCATTCGAGGTGAATGCGAGCGAAAGTGAAGCAGTGCGGGCATCTTGTGTGGAGTTTGTGCTGGCGGGGTTGTATGCTGGCGATAGGATTTCGCGGTCGCAGAAGCACGGGAGGATTATGTATGAACTCTAACGGCGTCATCATCGACCGGGGACGCGGCCCAGAGATCAAGGGCACGCGGATTACGGTTTACAGCATCCTCGACTATGTCCTGGACGGCTGGCACCCACACCGCATTGCCGCGTTATTTCGCATCGGCTCACACCAGGTAGAGGCAGCAATCGAGTACATCGAGAACCACCGCGACGAAGTGATGGCCACCTATGAGCAGATTCTTGAGCGTGAGCAGCGGGGCAACCCTCCAGAGCTGCAAGCCAAGCTGGATGCCGGCCACGAGCGCTTCCAGGAACTGGTAGCCAGAATCCGCGGCGTCGAGGAGAAGGATCCGGTGATGCGGCGACAAAAAGTTGCGGAAATGATTCGGGAGCACCGGGAGAAGGGGAGTCAGGAAACCGTCGATGAAGGGACAACTGGCAGATAACGTTGGCCAAATCTGGCTACCGTAAGGAGGTTCGAAACCATGTGGACGTCCATGAAAAGTATCGCGTTTGCTGCCGCATCGTTACTGTGCCTGTGTGTCGCTACCGCGGGCGCGGAGGACAAGCCCCAGGCCGAGTTTCCTCCGGACAGCCCTAAGATTACACCGCTGGTCAAAGGGAAAGGATACTTCATCCATGCCATCGCGCCGTCTTTGCTGGTGCATACGGCACGTTACACGGGGGAGATGAGGGTGATGATTTCCTCCTCGCCCGGGATCAACTATGGTTCCAGGTCGGGAATCGCGGGCACGGCGACCGACAAGGAGCGGCTGTACGTCTTGTACTGGGAAGCCGTCCAGGAACTTCAGGTCACATCGAGACAGCCCCCTCCTCCAAAATTCAAAGAACCCGAGTACCAGGTGATTGTCTTCCGCTTGGAGGACGGCAAGCGTTTGATGGGCCTGAGCCTGAAAGAAGGAAGGTTGCCGAGCAAGGCCCTGCCAGTCACATTCGAGAAGGGGCCGCTAGAGTTGCGCAACAACGGCGTTTCCTGTTTCGGCGTCACATTCGAGTTCAAAGGCGACAAGCTAGAAAGCCACAAGGTGGAAAAACCGTGATAAGTATCCGGTAGATTGGAAACGTTCTTTCTCGGAGCGTAAATGATCGACGCCATCATCGCCTGGGACATGGAAGACGACCCGCAAGGCAATGTACAGCATATTGCCGAACACGGTGTTACCATGCAAGAGGTTGAGGAAGTGTTGCTCAACGAAAAGAACCCCGTCGGCGAAAGTCGATCGAGTGGTCGACCAATCACCCTGGGCGAAACCTCCACTGGTAAGCGCATCGCTGTGATCTGGGAACAGGCTTCGGATAATCCGCTGGTGATTCGACCGGTAACCGCCTACGAGGTCGAGCAGTGAGGGTAACTGCCATGAGCAAAAATTCGCAACGTGTCTTTCGCCCTCGAGAGCAAACATCCGCGCAGCAAGCGGATGAACAGGCGATCCGCGAGCGCTTCCAACGCGAGAGGCCGAGCTTGCAAGATCTTGTCGATCAGGGCGACGTTACGCAGATTTTCACGATGGGAGAATACTGGGAATTGCGGAAGACGTTCGCGGCCATGAAGGCTCTCCGCGAACAACAAGGACTAAGTGTAGCAGATGTTGCGGAGCGGACCGGCATCGATCGGGCAACGATCAACCGTTTGGAAAACGGCCAGCTCGAAAACCCCACCATCGCTACGATGAGCCGGTATGCCGAGGCACTGGGAAAGCGTGTCCTCGTCAGTTTGGTCGATGCGACAGATCGGTAGGGTGTCATCGGATCTGAGCAAGGATCGTTGTTATGAGTAAGCGCAAAGAACTAGGCGGCATCATCCACACCTACCAGAAGTTCGACCCCGTTCACTTCCCCAGCCCGACCGCGCCGCCGCCGGACATGGTCTCCCCGGCCTTCGAGCACCTTCTCTTCTACGGCAACACCCGCCGGTTGACCGAAGAAGAACTGGCCCGTGCCGTCCACCTCGATCCCAGCCAAATCGCCGGCCTCGGGCCAAGCCTCGACGCACTCATGGCCATCTTGCTGGAACGCAAGCGGAAGATTCTGTCAACCTACGAGACCGAGCGTGTCCAGGCCGAAGCCCAAAAAACCTACCACAACTATGCCGGCCAGATGCAGCCGCCCAGTAAGATCGCCAAGCAGTTTCAGGAAGCAGTGCGTGACGAACAGCTCCGCGATCTGGAACAGCTCTGGTATCGGGCCGGCGATGAGAAGAGCAAGTTTGCCCGCCAACTGCTGCACCTCGTCGGCCGGCTCAGTGAGAAATACCAGGTCGATGAGCTGGCAGGCAAGTATGAGTTCACCGGCCGCACGCCGATGACCATTCCGCAAGCGCTCGAAATCAAGGAAGAACTGGAAGCGATCGACCGCCTGCTCAAGCAACTGGAAGAGGCAGCACATACGGCCCAGGTCGGCATCATCGACATGGAAGAACTGGCTCAGTTCGCGGAGCCGGGCGATCTTGAACAACTCCGGGCCTTGCAGGAACAAATCCAGAATTACCTCCGCGAACTCGCGGAGCAACAAGGCTTGGAGCAAGGCGAGAACGGCTATGTGCTGTCACCCAAAGCCTACCGGCTTTTCCAGTCGCGCCTGCTCACGCAGATTTTCAGTGATCTTCAGGCAGCGCGGTCCGGACGCCATCAGGGGCCGATTGCCGGCGAAGGCGCCATAGAGATGCAGCGGACCAAGTCTTACGAGTTTGGCGACTCGGTGACGAACATGGACATCCCCGCGTCGCTGGTCAATGCCATGATCCGCGAAGCCGCCAGCGGCGAGCCGAGCACGGTAACGTGCCGGGTGCGCCTCAAGCCCGAAGACATCGAAATTCACAAGACGCGCAACAATCCGAAATGCGCCACGGCGGTCCTTCTCGACATGAGCGGCTCGATGCGCTTCGACGCTCAATATGTAAACGTCAAACGGATGGGCCTGGCACTGGACGGCCTCATCCACAAGGAGTATCCCGGCGACTTCTTGCAGTTCATCGAGATCTACACGTTCGCCAAGCCGCGCCACGTAGCCGAAATCCCCGAATTGATGTACAAGCCGGTTACCCTCTACGATCCCGAAGTGCGGTTGCGAGCCGACATGAGCGATCCGGGCATCAGCGAAATGCAAATCCCGCCGCACTTCACTAACATTCAACATGGTTTGCAGTTAGCCAGGAAATACCTCGCCGCCCAGGATACGCCCAACCGGCAAATAGTGCTCATCACGGACGGTCTGCCGACGGCCCACTTTGAGGGCCAGTGGCTTTACTTGCTCTATCCCCCCGACCGGCGCACCGAGTCGGCTACTTTGCGTGAGGCCATGTTGTGCGCCAGGGAAGGCATTACCATCAATATTTTCCTGCTTGCCAGCTGGAACCAGACGCATGAAGACGTTCGTTTTGCCTACCATGTGGCGGAGTCCACCAAAGGACGCGTCTTTTTCACCGCTGGGCGCGAGCTGGATAGATATGTCGTCTGGGACTACCTGGCCCGGCGGCGGCAGATCATTGCTTGATCGGCGACAATTACCTTTCCCCTTGTCGCCGGTCTGCAAAGCGTCATCGTCAAGGAAGACGCGCGGTATGCCGCCACCGGGGTCAAGGACCTGGAATACGTCATGAAGAAACGCGGAGCCGAATGGCGGGAGCTGTATAATGCGTGTTAAGTAATTGACTTGATGGCGAGCCGGGAGCGTGAGCGACCGGAGTCTCCAAGGAGAATAAGTAACCATGAAAGCAGTCAAAGCGATCTATCAGAACGGGCAGATCACGCTGTCGGAACCGCTGCCGGATGCTGATCCGGAGCCGGTGGAGGTGCTCGTGGTATTTCCGGAAGAAGCGGATGACCCGTGGCAGAAGATTCTGGATGAACCCGCGATGCGGCCATCGTTTGCGAAGTTTATGCAAGAGTGCGAGAAGGATATCGCACAGGGCAAGGCACAACCTCTGGATTTGAGCCAGCTATGAACTCGCAAGCATTGCCTTCCTTCTGGAGGTGCTACCGTCAACTGCCGGCGACATCCGCCAGGCGGCCCGGGACACCTTCCGCCAGTTCATGGCTGATCCGTCCCATCCAAGTTTGCACTTCCATCGTTTGAAGTGGAATCCGGGTTACTGGTCTGCTCGTGTCACACGAAGTTACCGAGCCGTCGGCATCGTTGAAGGGAATACCATCACTTGGACCTTTATCGGCGATCACGAGGACTTTGATCGGGCCTTTCCGCGTTGACGATTCGCCAGACAACAGGATCAACCCGGCGGCTCGCTATTGGCTAGAACGCCTCACGGAGAACCCTCATGGGTACACATTTGAAAGACCTCCTTCGCCAGGGCAAGCTCGCCCGCGTCTTCGGCCTGGGCCAACTCTGCCATCCGAAGCTGATCGAGATGATCGGCCTGCACGGCGGCTTTGACGCGGTCTGGCTCGATCAGGAGCACGCCGGCCTCAGCATCGAACAGATCGAAAAAGCGGCCAGGGCAGCACGAGTTTGTGGACTCGACAGTTTCGTCCGACTCGCTCCAACCGATTATGCCACCGTGATGCGGCCTCTCGAAGCCGGGGCAGGCGGCATCATGGCCGACCATGGTCCGCAACGCTCATCAAACCGAAGAAATCGTCCAGTGGGCCAAGTTCCATCCGCGGGCTGCGCGGCGTCAACGGCACCGGCGCCGATGGACATTTCGGCAAGCAGCCGTTCATTGATTACATCCGCCGGGCCAATGCCGAATCGTTCATCGCCATTCAAATCGAATGCGTCCAAGCGCTGGAAGAAGTGGAGAAAATCGCGGCAATCAAAGACGTGGACGTGCTCTTCGTCGGCCCGGCCGATTTGAGCCAGTCGATGGGGATTCCCAGCCAATGGGAACATCCGCGCCTGTGGCAGGCCATCGAGCGCGTCGCCAAAGCCGCTCAAGCTAACGGCATCCACTGGGCCATTCTATCACTCAGTCCCACCCTTGCCCGGCGTTCCGTCGATCTGGGCTGCCGGATGCTGTCCCTGGCAATGGATGTGTGGACGGTGAGCAAGGGCATCAAGGCGGTGCAGGCGGAGTACGGGGAATACTTCCAGTTTGGATGACAAGGTGACAAGGTGACAAGGTGACAAGGTGACAAAATGCAAGAGCGTTAAGCTTTGCCTGTCACCCTGTCACCCTGTCATCGACCACCTCACCGCCTCACGACCCTTCGGACGGACCACCCATCAACGCCCGCTTGGCCCGCGCCGCCTGGGCGATCGTCTCCGCGCACAGTTCCTCACCGAGGAGGCTGGAATTAAGGATAAGATCGTAATGATAAACATCGCCCGGCTGACGATGAAAGTGAGTCGCCAGGAAATCGACACGTCGCTGGTTGCGCATTCGCACCTGTTCCGCCGCTTCCTTCGTTGTCATGCGCAGCCACTGGCTCATATAAGCCACGCGGTCGGCCAGCGGCGCGACGATGCGCACGTGCAACGTCGATGGCGCCGGCAGAATGCAGCCAGCCCCCCGGCCAATCATCACGGCGTCGCCCTGGGCGCCGAGTGCCAGGATGATGTGCGCCAGGCTGACAATCGACGGGTGCTGGCTGATGCTTTGCTCATGTAGAAGTAATTGCAAGCGTTCCTCGGCCCAGGCCATTGCGGCGGAGGATAAGTCATCGGCAACGTCTTGACGGAACGCACCCTCCCCGGCGATGTACTCCAGCACCTCCTGATCGTAGACCTGCCAACCGAGCTTCTTGCCGACGCGCCGGCCAATGGTATCGCCGCGCGCACCCGATTCCCGGCTGATCGCGACCGTCAACGACGCCGGCACGCTGGGCGGCGCCGGTGCCGGCGCACGATCACCCTGAAAACCGTGCAGCGGCGAAGCCGTCACGCTGGGCACGGAAAACTCGTCCGCTGGCTTGTTTTCTTGTTCCGCCATGATGCGCCTCACCCTGTCATCCTGTCACCTTGTCACCTTGTCACCTTGTCTCTTCATGCGTCCCGGTATTCCAGGCGAGAAAACACGAGCATGCCGATCCCGAGCAGCACCACGGTCGTAACCAGCAGCACGCACCAGGCCGTCGTGCCGCTCACGGGCATGTAGATCGAAGGTTTCTCCGGCTGCACCCCGTAGTGCTTAGCCGCATCATACATCATACAGTGCGCATAAAAATTGACGCTGACACGCTTCAAGTAGCCGGGCATGTTGCCCATGATCGTCTCCAGGAAAAACGTGTAGACGATGGCAATGACGGCGGGCCAGCGGAAGTACATGCCGATGAAATGAAATAGCGCGGCGAACGCCAAAGTAGCCCAGGCCACGGCAGGCCAGTACAACTGCAAAGCGATCCAGCCTGGCCGGCCGGCGACCAGGCAGAGAAGTGCGAAGCCGCCCAGGTTGAGGCCGAACGCCCACGGCAAGATTGCCACGAACTTTGCCAGATAGATGGCCGGCCGGGACAGAGGCCGTGATAGGAGCCAGGTGACACTCTTGCCCTCCCGCTCACCGCCGAGGGCCTCCGTCGCGAAGCTCAGGCTCAGAATCGGCAGCAGGAAACTTAGGAACGCGGAAAACACAACCCATTGCGTGAAGTTAGCAATGGCAAAATGGCTGAACCGGCTCGACTCCGGCGCCTCCAGGTCGGAACCCATTCGCAGTGCCGCCCTCACGGATCCAGAAACGGCATTCCCCAGCGCCAACCGCTCCGGCGAGGTCGTGACTGGCTCCGCAAGGATCGCCCATTGATCGTAGGTTGGCCCCCTCCAGTTGGGATGGGGTTGGGACGCGGTTTCCCAACCTCTGCTATTGGCTCGAAGAGTGACCAGGAACGCGCTGAAAGCCAGCAGCGCCATTGCAATCCAGAGCATGAGCTGAAACCGCCCCAGCCGCTGCCAACTCAGCCAGACGAGGTAGAACCATGCGCGCAGTCCAATCCGAAAAGACAAGGAGACAGGGAGACAAGGAGACAGGGAGACCAAGCCTGGCTCCTTTTCGATCCGTGTTTCCTGTGTCATTCGCCTCTCCTTGTCTCCTTGTCTCCCTGTCTCCTTGTCTTTTTTCAACGCCTGCTTCCCAGCAAGTACCCCAGAATCGCCTGTGCCGTGTCGTCGAGCGGTTCCAGATGGCGGATGTCGAAGCTCTCCTCCAACACTAGCCGGGTGAAACAGCGGAAGAAATTACGTGGATTGCGGGCGCGAACGACGAGTGTGTCCCTTTCGCCAAGCTCAACGCTCACCACATCGGGAAGTGACAGTAACTCGGCTGCCAGATTGCGCGGCCGGTCGCTAACAACCCGGATGGCCAGCGGGTGGTCGTCGAGCAGTTCGCGGATTTGTGTCAAGGTCCCGAACGGCGGCGATACGGCCGCGAGCCATGATCGCCACGTGATCGGTCAGTTTCTCCAGTTCTTCAAGCTCGTGGCTGGAGATCAGGAGACATTTGCCCTGTTCGGCTAACGTGCGAAACAAGGTGAGCGATTCGCGCCGGCCGACCGGATCAATGCCGCTCAGCGGTTCGTCCAGGATGAGCAACTGTGGGTCGTGGACGAGTGCCTGGGCGAGTTTGATGCGCTGCCGCATGCCTTTGGAGTAACCGCGCAGCCGGCGCTCAGCCCGATCGGACATGCCGACAATTTCCAGGACCTCAGCAGTGCGGCGGCGGGCATCGACCTGTGCATAACCGCACAGCCGGGTCATTGTCTCGACAAACTGCCGGCCGGACATGTCTTCATAGAAAGTATCAAGCTCCGGACAGTAGCCGACATGCCGTTTGGCTGCCTGCGCTCCAGGCATTGTGGCCGTTGACACTCACCTTGCCCAGATCGGCTCGCAGATGCCCGGTCGCCAGGCGCAGCAGCGTGCTCTTGCCCGATCCATTAGCCCCGACCAGGCCGGTGATCCCAGAGCGCAGCTCCAGCGTGACTTGATTGACGCCGATGACAGGCCCGTACCACTTCGACACGCGGTGGAACAGAAGGACCGGTGGTGAGGTAGTGAGCGGCGAGCCGTGTGGTGTAAGCCCACGGATGACGTGTCCGGGTGGTGGAGTGGGGCTTGTCACCACCTCACCACCTCGCAACCTCACCACCTCATCCGCAGCCGTCAGCGCACTACTTCCACTGCCCGGATGCGCAGAATCCAGTAACTCAGGCATGATAGACATATAGCCCCCAAAACAAGGACCGCCCAGAAGAACTCCGGCTGGGGCGACGGGCTAATATCATTCAGCCCCATCCCCATGCAGCCACAGCCCACCAGGTAGGTGTCGTTCCAGATATCAATCAGACGCCAGTATGGATTGTAATGGAGCCTATCGACCAGCACTGAGCTAAGGTGGTGGCAGAAGACAAACAAAACAGTCCACAACATGATAAGCGGCACAGTTCGCCGGACCCAGCTCGCCGTCGCCACCAGCAGCAAACTCAAGCACACGGTCAACACCAAACCATAGCCCAGAATGCCAAGCAACAGATGAATGTTCTTGCTGAAATAGTCCTCCGTGGCAAGGAGACCGTATTGGACGAAAAGAACGATGGCTGGCAGCGTGGTCATCAGGTTGACAAAAACCCCGACCGCGAGACACTTGCCGAGCAAGTAATGCCAGCGTGACAGCGGCTTCGAGAGATAAAAGGCCAGGCTGCCGTGATGAAAATCATTGCCGACCAGCACCGAACCGGCGAGGGCGAGGATAACCATGATCATCTGCCCCTGAAGCCAGAAAAAATTGGCATAGGTCGCAGCAGAACCGTTGAGTTTCACCGCATCGCGCAGCCAGTTGACGAGTTGGTCAGGAGTTCGGGTAAAGCCAAAGATGGAGACGCTCGACTCGCTCATCTGACTCTGTGCCCAGGCGAAGAGGTACTGCCCAAAAAAGAACATCAAGAAAAACAGCAGCCCCAGTCCGTACAGCGCCCAGAAAACCTTGCGCCGGAACATCATCCACAACGCCACGCGCGTGATCGGCCAAACGCTGGCAATGGGATCGCGGAAAGCACCGCGCCACGGCCGGTAATGCAGTAGCTCAACGCCCGTCACGGCTATCCTCCGCCCCCTCACCCCTACCCCTCTCCCCCGCTGCGGGGGAGAGGGGTAGGGGTGAGGGGGCCTCCGCCAAGACCCGGTGAAAGAGTTCTTCGAGATCCTCGTCGTCGTGCTCCAAGCCGCGCAGCACGACGCCGTAATTCTCGGCCAGTGCAAAGAAAGCCCGCGTACCCCATCCAGCCGGCACGGCCACGCGCAGCTCTCCCCGTCCATTGTCGTGGATGAGCTGCACGCCTTCAAGACGCAACTCATCGAGAAACAGGGCCGGCTCGCCTTGAATCTGCAAACGGTAACGATCCTGCCGCCGGGTCCGCAGCTCGGCCACGCTCCCTTGCCGCAAAACCTGCCCCTGGTTCAGGATGATGACCGTCTGGCAGACCCGCTCTACGTCGCCAAGCAGGTGCGTGGAAAGAACCACCGATTTGCCATGATCCGCAGCCAGCGTGAACAGCAACCGCAGCATGGCGTCACGGCCGGCCGGATCAAGCCCGCTCGTCGGCTCATCGAGCAACAACAACGGCGGATCGTGGACCAGCGCCTGCGCCAGCTTGATGCGCTGTTTCATGCCGGTGGAATACTCCTCCACCCGGCGGTAGCGGGCGTCTTCCAGCTCCAGATATGTGAGCACTTCGTGTGCCCGACGTTCCGCTTCCCGCCGCGGCATGCCGCAAAGTTCACCCGCCAGGGCAACATATTCCGCCGCCCATAAGGCCGGGAATAAGCGCATCGGCTTCCGGCATGTAGCCGATGGCCCGCCGCAGCGTGCTGCCGGAGCTGGCCAGATCAAGATCGAGGACGCGCCCCGTGCCGGAGGATGGGGGAAGCAGGCCGAGAAGGATCTTGAGCAGGGTTGATTTACCCGCTCCGTTCGGCCCGAGGAGGCCGATTCTGCCCGGCTCCACGCGGAGCGAGACATCCTTGAGCGCCTGCTGCGTGCCATACCAACGGCTAACGCGGTCCAGTTCGATGAGTGCCATACGGGGGTATTGTAGCGGAGGAAGGCAAGGGAGACCGCCGCTGCCACGAAGGATCGGCTAGAAACCATCTACGATGGCGTGTCTGAGATCAACAATCATCAGGTACCCATCGGCCGTAGTATCATCGACGGCCATCGCAAAGAGATGACGAATTTCACCATCGGGCAAGATGACCCGATAGTTAAACAATCGCTGGTCTTTTGGAACACGAAAATGCCTGAACCTTGGCGCATCAAGCGGCAGATCCTGGTGGATGCTAGTCAAGAGCCGAACGGTCAACCATCGGCTGATCCCCAGTTCACCAACGGCCCTACTGATGAGCTTCGGAACTATTACCTTCCATTGCACCCAGCAACTCCTCTATTGTGTGATATTCTCCACGCCGGTACTCTTCTCTCGCCTGTTCTATAGTTTCGGAGTTGAAAAATGGCCACTTTCGGTCAATTCTTTCACCCAGCGATTCGATCGTATACAGTCCTTGTTTGAACCTTTCCGATCCCTCAACCTGAAATCCCTTCTTCTCGGCCTTGATCAACCAAGAATTGACACGATGCAGTACCTGCCCGGCCTTCTCGACCGCCGTCTTGAATCCCCTTCCCGTCACCTCTGTGTTTTCAACTTTGCCATTAAAGAGGCCGTCCACCAGCGACCGCCAGGAACGCTCGCAAAGATCGCAAAGATCGATGCACTCCCGGCACAGCTCCTCGACATCGGACGCAAACATGGCTTCGTCGTGGTCGAGCTGCCAATTCTCCGCGAGCTGTTCGACCAGGGACGATCGTTGCAAGCAGCGACGAACTACTAGAGAACTCATAATACACCTCCGAGCAATCACGTATATATTTGCCTTGTCTCAACCGCGCTCAAGGTCTATGGCTTTTTCACCGCGGGCGTCTCCTTCTTTGCAGGCACCCGGAAGAACTCGGCCACCCGGCATCGGAACCCTGACAGTTCGTCTTCACCGCAAATCTCATCCTGCTCATGCAGCTTGCGGACCGATCCGTCAGCGCGATGAATGGACACGGTGCGCGTCTCGGGATTGACAACCCACACCCAGCGGACACCCGCTCTCAGCAACTCCTCAACCTTATTCTCCACTTCATAAGCGAGGTCGTTCGGCGAAACAACTTCGATGGCTAGGTCCGGCGCTATTGGCGTATGGCCTTCCTCGGTCGCTTGTTCCGGGGACCAGCGTTCGAATCGAATGTACGAGAGATCGGGTTTCCGGATCTTTTGGGGTGCGTCGGGAAAACACTGATAGGTCGTTCCCTCAGGTACGACCCAACCGACGCCGGTTTGCTTGCAATGGCTGCCCAGTAGCAGATAAGCATTCCCGGCAACGAAGCTTGACCAAAAGCTCATGTACTTCTCCACCAGTTGACCGTCCACGAGTTCGTACCGGTTCCCGTCCGGCATTCGCAGTAGATCTGCGGGCGTGTATCGAGTTTTCGTCGCAACCGCGCTCATCGAGTTTTTCTCCACAACCTGAATGGAATCAGATTCAAACCTGCTCCATTCTAACGCGTTATCTTCACGTCGTATAGTCCGCGTTCAACCGCACATACTCCTGCGTCAAATCACACGTCCAGAACGTACACCGCCCCGATCCCAGCGTGAACCGCAATCGCATATGAATGTCGCGATTGTTATTCAAATATGCCGACGCAGTCGCCGCATCGAATGGCTGTGGCGTTCCAGCCTGGAAAAGAAGCATATCACCCAACCAAAGCGAAAGTTGCTCCTCTTCAAAGACCATCCCCGAATATCCTGCGGCCGATACAATTCGGCCCCAGTTCGGATCACCCCCGAAGATCGCCGTCTTGACAAGAGCGCTGTCCGCCACGGTCTTGGCCACCCGCTGCGCCTCGGCATCGTCGCGGCAGCCTTCCACCTCAATCGTGATGAGATGCGCCGCTCCTTCGGCATCGGCCGCGATGGCACGGGCCAAGTCGGCGCAAACAGCGATGGCGGCGTTCTCTAAATTAGCTAGTACCTCACCCTTTAGAAACCCGGTTTCTCGGAGAAACCGGGTTTCTGCCGCCCCGTTGGCCAGGAACAACAGCGTATCGTTGGTACTGGTATGCCCCTCAACACTGACACAGTTGAACGTCTGCGCCGCGGCTCGGCGTGCCAAAGTGGCCAGGTCTGCCGAGGCAACGGCAGCATCGGTCAAGACGAACGCCAGCATCGTCGCCATGTTCGGCCCAATCATGGCCGCACCCTTGGCAAAACCGGTTAGGCGGATTTCCATACCGTCAATTGTCACGGCCTGCGTCGCTACCTTTATATGTGTGTCGGTGGTTAGTATCGCATGAGCGGCATGATCGAATGATCGGATGTCCCCCCCGAGTTGCTTCCCGGCCAGCCGGACGCCGTTCTCGATCTGCGGCATGGGCAGATGCCGGCCAATTACGCCGGTGGAACAAACCAGCATCTGCTCGGCCCGGCAGCCGACCTCCGCGGCAGCGAGCGCAGCCATTCGGCGGGCATCGTCGATGCCGCGCTGTCCGGTGCAAGCGTTGGCGTTGCCGGAACAAATGACGATGCCGCGCGCATCATCGGCCGGCAGCCGTTCCCGGCAGACACGCACGGAAGCGGCCACCACCCGGTTTTGCGTGAAGACACCCGCCGCCGCCGCCGGCCGGTCGCTGACGATCAGCGCCAGATCGCGCCGGTCTGAGTCGCCGGGTCGAATGCCGCAATGGATTCCAGTGAATTGATAGCCAGCTGCCAGATGCCAATTGTTCATGGAAGCATCCTATTTCGTGACAAAGTCATCGCAAAAACCAGTTTCCTGACACATTCCTGATCGCCGCCAGCGCTAAGCTGTTAGACGTAACCGCTTATGCCGCAGTTTGTTACAGCCTTCACGTTTCGTGCCATCTGTGCTGAAATGCATGACAGGGGTATCCGGCGCAATATGGCACGAATCGGTCTCCTGCCCTGATTTCCCGCTTACCGCTTCAGCGCATAAAGTACCACCGCCTTGCCAAGCTGCACAGCGCTGTCGTGATCGTACCCCAGGCAATCCGTGCATTGATGCTTCTCCAAAGCGCAACCGATGTCGTACTTGCTGTAGATGACCGCCCAGCGGCCATTCACCTTGATTCCTTCCAGATATGGGTACACGTTACGAAATTCCGGCTCCGGTGTCTTGCCGTCGGCTCCCTCCCGCCGGCAGCGGACCTTGGTGATCGCCGTGCCGTTGAGTTCCTTGCTGAATAGCTCGTCCGTCAGCTCGATCGGGCGCAATTCCTCGCCGAACAGGTCGCGCACCATGCTCCGGAACGATTGATTGAACTGTTTCGAGCCGCAACAGGCATCCGCGAACAACAGTCCGCCCGTTTTCAGGTTGAATTGCAGATGCTTCAGGTCGTCTTTGCTGAAGGAGAAGTCGTTGCGGCCGTTCATATATAGAAACTTGAAGTTGACCACGTCCTGGGCGGTGATGGCCGCGTTCTCGGTCTCAAGGTTCACATTCAACCCGACGTTCCGCAGCTCAAACATCAGGTTGCGCATCGCCCGTGGCGCCGGCTGCCAGTCGCGGCCGTGCTTCAACTGCACGACCTTCAATGCGCCGCGCGGCGGCTTCTTGCCACCCTCGTCGCGCGCCAACTCGACCTTGGTGCCACGATCTTTCGGCAGCTCCATCCCAGTCGCGTAGGCGATAATGTTCGCCCCCAGTTGGAAGGCGGCCTGGCCCTTGCCCTCGGCATATTGATTCGATTCCCACCGGCATGACAGGTGCCCGATCGGCTTCAAGTTCGAGCTATAGACCAATACCGTCTTGCAGCCGATGTCGATCCCTTCCAGGGGGAATTCCTTGGGCGAGACGGCAAATTTGCCCGAAGCGGTCCAGATCGGATGTTCCGCCGGCAACCGCTTGAGCCGGTACTCTTCGTCAAACAGATCATCTACCAGCTTGCGAAAGCTGGCATCGAATTCGTCCCTGCCGCAGCACGCCTCGGCAAAAATGAATCCGCCGTTCTCAATGTACTCCCTGAGCATTTGCTTCTCGACGGGTTTCAGATCGAAGGCCTTGTGGCCGCTGATGTAGACGATGGGTGTTTGCAACAATTCACTTGCCAGCGCATGGCCGTCGGCGGCAGCGCCGGGGATCGAACACCTGCCAGGCGAGCGGTTTCTTCTTGAACAGCTCTCGGCTGGTGAACTCCACAAGATTGCGGGTGTCGTTGCGGTCGTTGTTCCAGTCCTGGCTCTCCGCTGGGCCGTAGGCTAACTTGCTGATCAGCACCGGCGTCCGCCCCCTGGACAGAAAGAGCAACGCGAAGCTTGTGGCAAGGATGGGGTCCCCGTCGGCACTGGCGCCTTTCCACGAACCGTCGCCCTGCTGATTGTTGACGAGAAACTCGCAACCCACGCGATACCAGTCGTGCTTGCCGAAGAAGCGCTGCCCGGAAAGCCGGCCCGCGCGCTCAATTCCATACAGGCTGTAATAGGTCGGGGAAGCAAGCAAGACATCTGAATGCGGATAGGTGCCGATATCCTTGGCAGAAGGGAAGTGCTCGCCGACCCAATCAAGGGCTTTCCTGACCGGCCGATTTTCCTCATCACCGTAGTTACCGCAATTCTCTACTGAGCCGTTCGCCAGAAACTTCTCTCGCCCCTCGTTCAATTCCATGCCCGCAATGAGGAGTCCGCACAGACCGGCCGTAGTCATGGTAAGGCTTGACTTTCGCCCGTGAGGGTCATAGCCCCAGCTTCCATCGGATTTCTGGGTGTTTGTGTAAAACTCCCGGATCGATCGCCAGACTTCCGGCTCGATCTTCACGCCGGCCCGATGGGCCTCGTACAATCCCAGCAAGGCGTATTGTGTGTTGGAGTTGTCGGGGCGATCTCCCCTGTCCGGGTAGCCCCAGCCCAGAAGCCGTCCTCCCTCCATCTTCCTGGTATCAATGAGCCATTTGACATTGTTCCGGAGCGCAGGCCGGTCGATGTCCTGGTCGGCCAGGGCGAAGACCATCGTTTGCAACCCGACCACATACGTCTGCTTCGGCTCGACGGTTCGCAGATAAACCAGCCCGCGCTGGATCAGCGGATCGTCCGGCGGTACACCCGCGTTCAAGAGTGCAAGCAGCGCCAGGCTCGTCCAACCGCCTGGATACCCCCCTGCATATGCCGTGCTCTCAACGGTAATTTCCCAGTTGTCGCGTTCCCTGTGCTGTTGCGTTCGCAGAAACTGCACGCCCCGATCGATGGATTTGCGCACCTGATCCGCCAACGGCTCCTCAGCGTGAACAGAAGTCAGGAGGCAGGAGGCAGGAGGCAAAAACACCAGCCCGGCGAGGGCAGCACCTAAGAGAAGATGGAGGATAGAGGATCGAGAATCGACCCCTCTTTCCATCCTCCATCCTCCATTCTCTATCTTCGCCTTTATTTCTCCGAGCATGAGCATCACCAGTCATTTCTAACCACTGACCACTGACCACTGACCACTGACCACTGACCACTGACCACTGACCACTGACCACTATTCTACAAAGTGGCCGCTAACAATGGCTCGGCATACAATTAACTTCAGTATCGCTAGGGGTGTCCGCACAGCGAGCGGGCTGAGAGCAGACCCTGGGACCTGATCCGGCTCATACCGGCGTGGGAAAGCGAACTGTCTCCCATCCCATCCGTTTGGCTGTTGTTCCGTTATCTGCTTTCACCACACTAACCCGAAGCGCCAGCCGGATTCACCAAAGGGTGCCATGCCCACGGCTTTGCGTGGGCATGAATGGCCGTCAAGCCATGCCCACGCAAGGCCGTGGGCATGGCACCCCTGTGTGTGCAAATTCACGGAAAGGAGTATTCTTCATGACTCAGATCGAAGCCGCCCGTAAGGGCATTATTACCGATGAAATGCGTTTTGTCGCCGTCCGCGAGGATCTCGACGTCGAACTCGTCCGCGACGAGGTGGCCCGCGGCCGCATGGTCATCCCCGCCAACACCGTCCATTTGCAAAAGCGCCTGGAACCGCTGGGCATCGGCGTCGCCGCCAGTTGCAAGATCAACGCCAACATCGGCAATTCGGCCGTCACAAGCAAGATCGACGAGGAACTGGAAAAGCTCCACATGGCGGTTCACCTTGGTTCCGACACCGTCATGGATCTGTCCACCGGCGGCAACATCGACGCCATCCGCCAGGCCATCATCGACGCCTCGCTGGTGCCCATCGGCACCGTGCCGATCTATCAGGCCATCCAGAACCTCAATGACCCCTCCGACATCACGCCGCAAATGATGCTGGACATGGTGGAACATCAGGCAAAGCAAGGCGTCGATTACATGACCATTCACGCCGGTGTGCTACAGGAGTACTTGCCGTTGACGGCGAGGCGCATCACCGGCATCGTCAGCCGCGGCGGTTCGCTCATGGGCGCCTGGATGCTCGCCCACAATCGGCAGAATCCCTGGTACACACATTTCGATGATCTGTGCGAGATCATGCACACTTATGATGTCACCTTCAGCCTCGGCGACGGCCTGCGCCCCGGCTGCCTGGCCGATGCCAACGACGAGGCCCAGTTCGCCGAGCTGAAGACCCTGGGCGAATTGACGCTCAAGGCCTGGGAGCACAACTGTCAGGTGATGATCGAGGGGCCGGGGCACATCCCGATGCACCTCGTCAAGATGAACGTGGACATGGAACGCGAGCTGTGCCACGAAGCGCCGTTTTATGTCCTCGGCCCGCTTGTGACCGACGTGGCGCCCGGGTACGATCACATTACCTCGGCCATCGGCGCCGCCCTGGCTGCCGAGGCCGGCGCCGCCATGCTCTGTTACGTGACTCCCAAGGAGCATCTGGGGTTGCCGAACAAGGACGATGTGCGTCAGGGCGTGATCGCTTACAAGATCGCGGCCCACGCCGGCGACATCGCCCGCGGCCGCAAAAACGCCCGGAAGCGCGACGACGAGCTGTCGAAGGCACGCTTCGAGTTTGACTGGAATCGGCAGTTCGAGTTGTCTCTCGATCCAGAGACAGCCCGGTCGATGCACGACGACACCCTGCCGCAGGACGTGTTCAAGGCAGCCAAGTTCTGCTCGATGTGCGGTCCTAAGTTCTGCTCCATGCGCATCACGCAGGACATTCGCCAGATGGCCGAAGTAGAGATCAGAGATCAGAAATCAGAGGTCAGAAATCCACTAGGCCAACCGGTGACTTCTGACCTCTGACTTCTGACCTCTGACCTCTGACCTCTGACCTCTGACTTCTGATCTCTGACTTCTGATCTCTGACTTCTGGATCGAGGCTTCCCATGTCAAGCGGCCCTGCCGACCGGAACATCGACTGGCTCCCGCTGAGCTGCCCCTCGTGCAAGGTCAACCTTCACATCAAAATGGCCTATGCCCACATGCAGGGCCGCTGTCCAGAGTGCGGCCGCAGAATCGAAGCGCCCCGGCCCTCCTTCCACCCCCCCACTGTTGGCGAGTTGGGCGGCGTAAGCCCCCCGGTGCTGGGGCAAGAGTTGCCGGACCTGGTCCCAATCGAGGAAGAATGGCCGGAGCCGGCCAGGGTTGATGGCGCCGGCGAATCCGCCGTGTACTCTCTGGCCGACTCACCCACTTCTCCAACCGAGCCGAAGCACCAGACGCCCGCGGAAGAAGTCTTTGAACTCGCTGATTTGGCCGAACCGTTCTCACCGGCGAATGTCCGGCCGCTGGCTCCCGCCGGGGCTGGACTTCACACCACAGCCCAGCCCAGGCAACAGCACGACCATGAGCTTGATCCACTGCTGATCCGCGAGCCGGCGCCGCCACCGCCGGATCTGCCCTTCGTGGAAGGCATCTACACCTTCCCCTGGTCGGGCAGCAATCCCCGTGTGTGGTTTATCTTGGTTCTGGAAGTAGGCGTTTTAGTAACGCTGGTATCGATCTTGCGCGGCCTGCTTTACGACGGGCATCCTGTGATACGGGCAGTCCTGCTCCCGATTTTGGGTGTAGCTATCCCCATAGTCTTCTTCACCTTTGGCTCTTATGTCGCTCACTGTTTTCTGCGTATTCTGGAAGAGACAGCCGCCGGCAACCGAGAGTGCGAATGGGAGTGTACCGGCATAGTGGATCGCACGGGGAAATTCTTCTACCTTCTCTGGCTTTGCGCCCTCTGCACGGCTGTCATTTCGCCGGTCTGGGGGACCTGTCTGGCCATTTCGGCGCCGGAAGCTGTGACGTGGACTCTCGCCACGGCCGCGTGGGTAATCTTGTTTCCCGTTGTGTTGCTTTCGTCGCTGACGGCAAGTTCTCAATGGTTGCCGCTGAATCGAAACATTCTGGCCAGCTTGTGGCGCCAACCGCTGACCTGGCTGAAGGCTTGGCTTCCCTCGTTGGGGTTGGCCCTCATTTGCACCGGGCTTGGCTTCCAAAGTATTGGTCAGGCTGACCTCTTCTGGGTCGTTCCCACGGCACTGGTCTGGGCGACTTGCGTATTGATCTATGGCAGACTCCTCGGCCGCCTGGGCTGGGTTCTGACCAGAGGCAGCCGCGTCAGGTCAAGGAGAAAGGGGTTGGGGACATAGCTGGTTTGTCAGGCAGGCGCCCTCTAGTCCTTAAACAAGCGAAGATTCCGGCGTCCAACAGCCTTCGCGGGCGTCGCCAGCAATTACGGACTATCTCTGTCCCGCTCATCACAGAGCAGGTTAGCTGCCTCAAGTGTTGCTCCTGTCATGCCGTTCTCTACTTTCTGCTGGGTCGCTCTTGGTGCCGTGGTGGATCGGAGCATCCGGACTCCGACTTCGTTGGTCTTCCCGTCAACACCGCAAGGCATCTACTTCTGCTGTGTATCTCACGACCGTTGATTAAACCGTCGTGGCGGCAAGCGCTTGCGCCGTCGCCAGTGATAAAGTCGGGCTTCTTCGTTGCGCTTCAAACGACGGTTCATAGTACGGCGAATCCGCGCCAGCCGATGACAGCCCAGCAGCCGGTTCAGCAAGCCAGCGATCATCATCCGCACTTGCGGAACCGTCAGCGCAGGGGTCCGGATTTTTTCCCCGCCTGGTTTCCTGCGTCAGGAACCAGGTGGCCAGGAGCGATAAGGTTTGATGATGGTGCCAACCCTCCCACGTTCGCACTTGGTAGTCGGCCAGCCCTGCTTCGCCCTTGGCACGCTGCAGGCATTCTTCGATGCGATGTTGCGCCTTGAACACGCGGGCGAATTCCGTCATGGGAGTGGCCAGTGCCGCGTTGGAGAGCAAGTAATCGTGTTTCCAGGTTCCGTCCGCTTGCCGCTCGCGGAACACCACCAGCAGTTCCGCCACGTCCGACACTCGGCCTTCCATGCGCGCCTGCACCAGCGTCCAAGCAACTTGCACCACCACCGGCCCTCTCTCGCCATCGCGGACCTCGACGGTCTGCCACGCCGTTGCCGGCAAGGCAGCGCACCAGCGGTCCACACGAGTGAAGGGCACTCTCCGCCGCCGACCGTGACCTTCGTACGGCGGCTCGGCTACGGTCAGGTCACGCACCAACGTGTTCGACGGCACGGCCAGCAAATAGCACTCGTTGCGCAACCGCAATTCCTGGCGAAACCACGAACAACGGCCCAGTTCGTCGTCGCCGGAAACCCAGGCGTGCGGCAGTGCCGGGCCACGTTCGTCTAGCATCTCCAGAATCAGTTCGTGCCGCGTGCGGAAGCGGACCGCGGCTGGCACTCCGGCCTTCTGACGTCGCCGCTTGCGGTTGGCCCATTCCTTGGGCAGGTAGAGCCGGAAATCGACCAGCGCCTGTTCGCGGCGCGAAACGTAGCCGAGATAGATACCGACTTGGCAGTTGTCGATCTTGCCGAGCCGACCGCACCACTGCCGTTGCACGCCCACCAACTCCGTCCCCTTCTTGGAAAAGGCCGACGGGTCGAAAACCAGGACGCCATCGGCTTCGCCCAACTCCGTGCCCACTTGCCGCACCAATTCAGTCAGCAGCGGCTGGTGATCCCACTCCGCTTGGCCGATGAATTTTTGCAAACCTTGCCGTTCCCGGTCGTGCAGATAAGCAATCAATTCCACATCCTTGCCGTCCAGGTCCGACAGCAATCCCTGGACGTAGTGCCTGGCGTTGGTCTGTCGCTCAGGCGTTTGCAGGACCGCGACGAAGGGTTGCAAAAAGGATTCCAGCCGGGGCAACACGCCGCGCAGCAAGCTGGGGCGGACCTCAGCATCGTTGAGCAATTCGTCCAACCGAACTCGAAATCGTCGTTCCATCGTTATTCTCCTTTCAGCGGCTTCCATCCGCTGAAAGGAGCTTATACCCCAAGGACTTACGGTCGATCAAGGCGAGAGACACAGCAGAACTACCAAACGGAAGAAGATCGGCTGGTAGGGGTTCCACGCTAACAGTCGATAGATCAACTTGCGGCCCGTCCGCACGATTTGGCACGGCAAGCGCACAAACGCATTCACAAACGTCTTGAACTCCAGACCCAGAACCCACTGTTTCTCCAACCGGTGTCTGTCCTGCCAGCAACTTGGCTCCTCCGGTAGGGTCAAGGCCCACCAAGCCTTCAAGTTCCAGGCCAACGCCGTCATCACCATGTACGCCCAGTTGCTTTCCAGATTGTCCACCGGCGCTCGCAAGGCCCGTACCCCGCCACCGAGTTGGGCCAACAGATTCTCTTGATGACAGCGATCATTGGCCGAGAAGACGATCTCGGCAGCCGTCTTGTCCAAATCCTTGGTGATGTAGAAGAAGTACACGATGTCATCGAACAAGAGCTTCTCGCCTTTTTCCACCGAGATATTCTTTCTGAGGACCACCATGCGATACGTCTTCTTGCAGGCGGTGGGCCGGTAGCTGAATTCGGCCACCTGTTCCGACCGCAGGCGTCTGTTCTCAAACTCCCGCGCCACCACCACGGCCTCTTTGACGTTGTCTGACCGGACACGTGGCTCGGTCTTCACGGTGTAGCGAGCCGGACGCTGCAACGTCTTCCAGGCACTGGCCGGCAAGTCCTCAGCGAGGGCTTTCAGATTTGGCATGGCCTCATAGCCGAAGATAAAGCAGACGCGCGGATCGTCGTCCCAGCGATCCAGATGTTCCGTCTGCGCGAACTTGCTGTCGCCGCGCAGCAAGACACTCTGAAAACCGCCGCGGAAGCACGTCTGCATGGCCCGGTCGACTTCCGCAGCTGCACCCTCCTGCGATGGCCGGTTGCCCGACCGATTGACCACGCTCAGGACCTCGCCGGTGTTGGCCAGGGTCAGTACCAGCGGGTGATAGCCCCAGGTGCCATCGTAGGCGATGTCCATCCCTTCCTTGCACTGGCCGGTGGTCTCGACCAGAAAACCGTCCATGTCGATCTCGGCTTGCCCGAAGAAGGCCGTGGGTTGACCGACCCATGCTTGGCGGCGCGTGTCGTCGATGATGTCGAGCAGAGTGTAAATGTCGTCCCTGGAAAAGCGCCGGCAGAAGTCCCCCGCCGTGGTGGGATCGGGGATACGGCGGGCACCCAGAGCATCGAGAAAGACCTCGTCGTTGCGGAGTAGTTCCAGGTCTTGGATGCACGTGCCGCCACACAAAGGCAAGAAGGCCAAGGCGAGCACGTGGTCCGACTCATGATAAGGCAGGTGTATCTGCAACAAATGCAGACGTTGCTCGATGGCATCGATCAAACCAAGGCGGCGGGCAAGGGTGTGGATAGCTCCGATGCCACCGACGCCGATGCCTCGGCAGCGGTCGGCAATTTCATAGTGGATGTTGCTGGCAGTCATGATGGGTTTGGAACAACCGTCGAGGTTCGTCTTGTCCAAGCGGCGCCCGATGCGGCACTTGCTGTTGGCGAGTTTCTGTCGTATGATCTTCTTCACTCGAAATCCCTCCGTGCTTCTGGTGTTGGATAAAGCAGATACCTTATTAGACGCTGGAAACGACGGGGGATTCCGAGTTTTTCACGAAAAGATTCCGTGAAAGGTCGGATACTTCGCTTGCTTAAGGGCTAGTGAACGTATCGTTGGCGGAGGCGGTGTTCGGAACGTTAACGAGCTGCCCGGCGCCGCGGCTGAAGTCGGGCAGCGTCACGGTCACCGAGTTGGACAAGTTATTCACCACGAACGTCGTGACGTAATCGTCGCCCGGCGTGCCGTCGGCGTTGCCGTCGAGCAGGTTGTTGCTCGTATCCTTGAAGCCGTTCGTAGCGCTGCGGAGTGTGACAGTGTAGGTATCGTTGGGCAGCACGCCGAAGAGAGTACACGAAGCAGCGCTGCCGAGGACGCCGCTCTCGCCGGTCTCGGCATACGTGATCTGCGTGCCTGCTGCATTGACGACCAGGGAGCCGCGAATGCTGGCCCCGTTGGAGGCACGCACGAGGGTGACATCCGGCGGCCCCAGCGCACCCGACCTATCGTCGTAGAGATTGAGGACCGGGCTGTCAACCGTACAGAGGCTCAGCTGCCGGTTGAAGTCGGCCGTGAAGCCAGTGGCGGTCGGCGTGAAGGTGGTCACCTGGAACGAAGGGGGATTCACCACCTGCGTCAGGGTCGACGACTCGCTGCCGCCGTAGTTGGCGTCGCCGCCGTAGACCGCCATGATGTAGTGGTTGTCCTGCGACAGGCTGCTGGTCGTGAAGGTAGCCACGCCGCTGCTATCGAGCAGGCCCGTGCCGATCGAGTTGCTGCCGTCCGAGAAGGTGACCGTTCCGCCGTTGGTGAAAGGGAGGACGGCGCTGCCTGGATTGGTGACTGTTACCGTGGCCGTGAACGTTACCGTCCGGCCGACAGTGGTTGGATTCAAGGGACTCAGCGTTGTCGTCGTGGAGGCCTGGTTGACCGTCTGGGGGATGGAGTTCGACGTGCCGCCGGTGAAGTTGGTGTCGCCGGCATAGACGGCCGACAGCGTGTGGACGCCGTAGGCCAGGGTACTGCTCGTGAACGTGTACACGCCGTCGCTGCCGCTGGTAGTCAGAGTGCCGCTCGCGATCGACGAGCTGCCGTCTTCAAAGGTGACTGTGCCGGTTGGGACGCCCACCATGCCGGGGGGGCTGGCGCTCACCGTGACCGTGTAGGTGACCGATTGACCGAAGTACGACGCATTGGTCGAAGTGGAGGACAGGGCCATCGTCGTGCTGGCCCGGTTGACCGTTTGCAGGACGCTGTTCGAAAGCGCTGCCGCCGATCACGTTCGTATTGCCGCTGTAGTACGCGGTGATGGTGTGAGTGCCGAATCCGCTGATCACGGTCGCCGGGTCAGTGAGGGTGGCGACGTTGCCGCTGACACTGGCCGTTCCAATCGACGTGCTGCCGTCGCTGAACGTCACTGTGCCGGTGGCCGTGCCGCCATACAGCGGGCTTACCACGGCCGTGAACGTCACGCTCTGGCCGAACACCAACGGGTTGGGCGACGAACTCACCGCCATCGTCGTGGTCACCTTATTGACCGTCTGCCCACCGCTCAGCGTGCCGCTGCTGGTGCTGAAGTTCCTGTCCCCGCTGTAGGTGGCCGTGATCGTGTGCGTGCCGCCGCTCAACACCGCATCCGCAATCGTAGCACTGCCCCCGCTCAGGCTCACCGGCACCCCAAAGTTACTTCCGTCCACCGCGAACTGCACTGTACCCCCGTTGTCGAACGTGCCCGAACCAGGCGTCACCATCGTCGTGAACGTCACGCTCTGGCCGTAAACCAACGGGTTGGGCGACGAACTCACCGCCGTCGTCGTGCTCGCCTTAGTGACTGGCGGCGCATTGTTGACATAGGCCGTCAGGAAACTGGCCCAGCACGTATCATGCACGAAGGAAAAGTTGGCAGCCGTGTAGTTCTTCGCGCTAAGCTTCGTCGGATCCGTGGGTAAATAGATGCTCAGGCCGGTGCCTCCGTCCAAGCTGCTGCTGTAGTTATCAAGGATTGCGGCCTGGTACGCGCTGTAGGCTGTGCTCGCTGCCGTCCCCAAGATCGGATGGACGGCATTGTTCTTCACGTACTGCAAAAGGCTCCCCAGGTCGAGGAAGTCCCGGGGCCGATTCTCTGCGTCAAAAAGGGGGTAATTTGCCGCCACATTCCGGGCGTTAGAAATCGTCGTCCACTCCGCAAAGCCTGTCGCGACTCTGGCGAAGGTGTCGAGGCTGCTGGCCAGTGCTGGCTCCTTTGCCAGATCGATCGCGGCCATGGTCTGACATGAGCCATTGACTCCACCGAAGTACTGGCCGTATTCATTCACGATGTCGTCCCCCAACTGCACTGGTGTCATAGCAGGAGAGGTTCCCATGTCGGCCAAGATCTTCTCGTAAGGCCAGGTAGACGCATACATCTCATCCTCGGAGGCTACAAAAACACTGGCGTAGGGTTGGATTTGGTGTGCAACCTCCTCCATGTCCATCAAGCATGCGTCGAAACTGAGGACGTCGATGTGCGTACCGGCAGCGGCAATCGCCTGCCCAATGTCCTTCACCGACAAGATGGTGCCGCTGGTGTAGTCTTCGCACGCGCCATCAATGCCGCCGCCATGGTTGCCAATGACCAGGAGATAATGGTTCGCGGGATATTGCTGCACGCCACACTGGATGAAGTCGGTCAAGGTTGTCGGATTGCCCATGTCCACCTGCCCCATCGACGCGGAGGACGAAAAGGATGCCAACCCGTCATCGTTAGGATCTTTGGTAATCTCTGCGCAACGGCAACCGTACCAACTAAGGTTGTAGTTACCGTTCAAGTCTTGGATGGCTTGCGAGCCGCGGTCAAACTGGACGATGACGTTGACGTTGCCGGTCGAGCCGACCTGTTCCATCTGTTGAACGTCCCCTACGTCCCAAGGTTCCAGGTTGTTGTCTCCGTCCATGTAGACTAAGACTGTCCAGGCTGGCAGTGCAGCAGCGTAGGTCACCGTCAGCATCGCCACAGTGCTGGAATTGCCTGCGTTGTCGTACGCCTGCACGACGATGAAGTTTGAACCCTGGACCAGCGAAATCCCACTTACCGAAAACGAGGCCGAGTTCCCGGACAGAAGTTCAGTCCCGTAGCTGTTGCTTGTCGGATCATCAACGAACACGTTTTGCAGACCAGACCCGCCTGCGTCCGTGGCCGTGCCGCTGACCGTGATCGGGGACGTATTGAACGTCTGCCCGTTGTAGGGACTGCTGATGGTCACCGTCGGCAGCGTCGTGTCGTAGATCACCGTCAGCATCGCCACAGTGCTGGAATTGCCTGCGTTGTCGTACGCCTGCACGACGATGAAGTTTGAACCCTGGACCAGCGAAATCCCACTTACCGAAAACGAGGCCGAGTTCCCGGACAGAAGTTCAGTCCCGTAGCTGTTGCTTGTCGGATCATCAACGAACACGTTTTGCAGACCAGACCCGCCTGCGTCCGTGGCCGTGCCGCTGACCGTGATCGGGGACGTATTGAACGTCTGCCCGTTGTAGGGACTGCTGATGGTCACCGTCGGCAGCGTCGTGTCGTAGATCACCGTCAGCATCGCCACAGTGCTGGAATTGCCTGCGTTGTCGTACGCCTGCACGACGATGAAGTTTGAACCCTGGACCAGCGAAATCCCACTTACCGAAAACGAGGCCGAGTTCCCGGACAGAAGTTCAGTCCCGTAGCTGTTGCTTGTCGGATCATCAACGAACACGTTTTGCAGACCAGACCCGCCTGCGTCCGTGGCCGTGCCGCTGACCGTGATCGGGGACGTATTGAACGTCTGCCCGTTGTAGGGACTGCTGATGGTCACCGTCGGCAGCGTCGTGTCGTAGATCACCGTCAGCATCGCCACAGTGCTGGAATTGCCTGCGTTGTCGTACGCCTGCACGACGATGAAGTTTGAACCCTGGACCAGCGAAATCCCACTTACCGAAAACGAGGCCGAGTTCCCGGACAGAAGTTCAGTCCCGTAGCTGTTGCTTGTCGGATCATCAACGAACACGTTTTGCAGACCAGACCCGCCTGCGTCCGTGGCCGTGCCGCTGACCGTGATCGGGGACGTATTGAACGTCTGCCCGTTGTAGGGACTGCTGATGGTCACCGTCGGCAGCGTCGTGTCGTAGATCACCGTCAGCATCGCCACAGTGCTGGAATTGCCTGCGTTGTCGTACGCCTGCACGACGATGAAGTTTGAACCCTGGACCAGCGAAATCCCACTTACCGAAAACGAGGCCGAGTTCCCGGACAGAAGTTCAGTCCCGTAGCTGTTGCTTGTCGGATCATCAACGAACACGTTTTGCAGACCAGACCCGCCTGCGTCCGTGGCCGTGCCGCTGACCGTGATCGGGGACGTATTGAACGTCTGCCCGTTGTAGGGACTGCTGATGGTCACCGTCGGCAGCGTCGTGTCGTAGATCACCGTCAGCATCGCCACAGTGCTGGAATTGCCTGCGTTGTCGTACGCCTGCACGACGATGAAGTTTGAACCCTGGACCAGCGAAATCCCACTTACCGAAAACGAGGCCGAGTTCCCGGACAGAAGTTCAGTCCCGTAGCTGTTGCTTGTCGGATCATCAACGAACACGTTTTGCAGACCAGACCCGCCTGCGTCCGTGGCCGTGCCGCTGACCGTGATCGGGGACGTATTGAACGTCTGCCCGTTGTATGGACTGCTGATGGTCACCGTCGGCAGCGTCGTGTCGTAGATCACCGTCAGCATCGCCACAGTGCTGGAATTGCCTGCGTTGTCGTACGCCTGCACGACGATGAAGTTTGAACCCTGGACCAGCGAAATCCCACTTACCGAAAACGAGGCCGAGTTCCCGGACAGAAGTTCAGTCCCGTAGCTGTTGCTTGTCGGATCATCAACGAACACGTTTTGCAGACCAGACCCGCCTGCGTCCGTGGCCGTGCCGCTGACCGTGATCGGGGACGTATTGAACGTCTGCCCGTTGTAGGGACTGCTGATGGTCACCGTCGGCAGCGTCGTGTCGTAGATCACCGTCAGCATCGCCACAGTGCTGGAATTGCCTGCGTTGTCGTACGCCTGCACGACGATGAAGTTTGAACCCTGGACCAGCGAAATCCCACTTACCGAAAACGAGGCCGAGTTCCCGGACAGAAATTCAGTCCCGTAGCTGTTGCTTGTCGGATCATCAACGAACACGTTTTGCAGACCAGACCCGCCTGCGTCCGTGGCCGTGCCGCTGACCGTGATCGGGGACGTATTGAACGCCTGCCCGTTGTAGGGACTGCTGATGCATACCGTCGGCGGCGTCGTGTCCTTCGGCAGCGTGGTGAAGCTGAACACACTCGACCATGTGCCGTACTGGGTGGCACTGCGGCCGTGGACCTCCCAGTAATACGTCGTTCCCGCGCTCAGGGCTGGGCTCGGCGAGTCCAACGTTCCCGTCGGTGTATCGTTAAAAACCACGCTCGAACCGCCGGTGCTTGCGGTCGGGTCCGTAGGCAAGTCCGTCGCATTTCTCGCCACCATGATCCGGTACGAAGACGCCCCGCTCACCGCCGACCAACTGAACGCCGGCGTCGTGGATTGCCCTGTACTGCCGTTGGACGGATAGTACAGCGGCGGCGCCGGCAGATACGCCAGGCATAGTCGCTGTTCCAGAAGCTCAACACAGAGCCCAAACCGCCACCTGCGGGCGCGCTTCCGTTTGCGGGCAGAACGACGCCGTTCGCCCAACCCTCGCGGGAGAAGAAAAAACCAGTTCATCGCTACTCTCCTGAGTCGGTAGGTCTCGGAAAGGCAGTGGCATCGCTGTTATTGTCCCCAGACAACGGGCTTTGCGTGGAACCACTAACAGCTGTTCGATAACTGCTACCCAAAAGGTGGCAAATAGAAAAAAAGGCTTTTTCCGACAGACACTAGCTAACCCCCATACCATGGGGACATCTCCCCCTCGCATGCATCCTTCGCTTGTTGCCCTGCTACCGGCAACTCGAACCCGAGATAACTTCCTCCTACCATGTAAATGCGGAAACCGTTCACGATCCGACAAGAATCCCTGGAAAAATTTGCAGCGGCCTTGCCCAAACGAAGCAACTAGTTGCCGCCGAAGCGCTTGCATCCCGCAGAGTGGCATGCCATAATGCTGGGGATACACGGCCACACGTCCCCGTGTGCCCTTTGACGTTGCTGGTTCTACCAACCGGGGTAGAACATTGGCACCTGGGCAAGCCCAGGTAGAAACCGCCATGGACTTCGTTGGACGTTTGCCCATGGCTGCTTCGTGAGACGCTGCCTGACAAGTAAGCGGAGCGGAATCGAAATAATTCCGAAAACTGTGGAAATCGTTCATGAACGATCAACCGTCAAACGAAGACTTGACCGCGTGGATTCGCAAAGCAAGCGACGGGGACCAAGCTGCCTGGCAGGCACTATATCCCTGGCTTCGCGCGAGCCTTTATGATCCGGCCCATCGGCAACTTCAAGGAAGCGCTGCAAGGCCAATTGTGGACACGATGGGCGTGATACACGAGGCGAGCATGGCTGCACTGGCTGCGCTGAAAGCAGCAGGAAAACTCACCCCCGAAAACGAAACGTTTTGTCGCGAAGACTTTTTTCGCCTCGCGGCCCGGATCATTCGGCACAATGTGCTCGATGCAATCGATTCGGAAAAGGCGCGAAAGGAACGCGAGAAGAAGGTTGGCGAATGTCGGCCGGCATCGACAGAACCAGACGCTCAAGCTTCTGACGCGTACAAAAGCATTGTTCGTGCTCTGGATGCGCTGGAACAGCATGATCTACAGATTGCCACCATCTTCACTTTGTACCACTTCGGTAATCAGTCTGCCAAGCCGTTGACGATGGAGCAGATCGCCGAAAACTTAGGAATTTCTAAGACAGCGGTGTTTAACCGCATTAAGAAAGGGAAAGAGTGGATCGGCGAATGGTTGAGCGTGAACGCTCCGGATGTGCTGTAACTGGCATGCATGCGTGATGAGAGGAGTCAAACGTGGATGTCGCGAATCGAGTCGAGGAATTGCTACAGGCGGCCGCGGCCATTTATTCCAATTGCTCCTCTCAATTTCCTTATGAGATAGGCAAAGAATTAGGCCAAGGCAGCATGGGCGTCGTCTGCCAGGCAACATGTAAGAACACAGGCCAGCAGGTTGCTGTGAAATTCCTGACTCTCGATCTGCAAGCCAGCCTAGAAGCAAAAGAAAGATTCTCGCGCAAAGCGAAGGCTGCTAGCTCGCTCGATCATCCGAACATTTCCCGGCTCCTTGATAACGGACACGCTCACCGCGGTCCCTTCTTGGTGTCGGAATTGGCCAATGGCGGCAGCCTCGCGAAAGTGGTCTTGGACGGGAATCCGTGGAAACCAGAAGTCGCAGCGAATTCGTGCGGATCCTAGCGTTGGCGATACACTCCGCCCACGAAAGGGGCATTGTTCATCGGGATCTCAAACCCGCGAACATCCTCCTGGACTGCGTCGCCAACCCTTCGGGTGATCCCTATTCGCTCGAAATCCCATCAATTGGCACTGTCAGGCCGAAAATCACCGATTTCGGCATCGCAAAATGGAAGGGTGTGGACTTGACGATGACAGAGTCCGGACGTTTTCTCGGCACCCCGAGCTTCGCGGCTCCCGAATTGTTCCTCCAAGGATCAGGGGCGGCAACTCCGGCTTCCGATATTTACAGCCTTGGAGCCATCTTTTACCAGTTGCTCACGGGACAAACGCCCCACGAAGAAGATGTTGTGAACTTGACGAAGAAACATCAAAAAGGTGATTCCGAAGTCGCGCCGCCCCGATCTGTCAATCCTGTAATCCCTTCAGACCTTGAAGCAATCTGTCTAACGGCTCTCGCCCCAGAACCGGAAACCCGATACGAGTCAGCCTGCGGAGTTCGCTCTCGACCTGGGAAACTTCTTAAGTGGCAAGCCCACGCTGGCGCGATCTCCGGGACGCTTGGCACGGTTAACGAGCCTTCTTGGCTGGAACCCTCGACTGTCTCGTTTTCAAAACTTGCGACCGGTGATTTTCACCGGTGCAGCCATTGGTGGCGTGATTACGATGATCTTCTATATGCTCCAGCAAGTACATGCTCCCAACTGGTTGGTGGCAGTTCTCGACTGCTTCGCCTTTGTGCTTGCGGTAGCTTTGGGCATGTGGGCCTGGTGGTGGCGGCCGAAGAAAGACGAAGCAAAGGAAATCTACGTGATCATCACCACTACAGTCGCCTCATGGTTTCTGATTATGGTCTTCGCAAAAATCTATGAAGCCATGTGGACAGACAAAAATGTCGGCTGGCCCTTCCAATGTATCTGTGTCGCTCAAGGCAGTGTTCTTCTCGCACGCCGGCTGGGACGGTACTTCTACCTCCTTTCCATCGTCTTCGTGTTACTGGCATTCGTGACAGTTTGGGATCGGGAGCATTCGCCATTGTGGTGGTCGATCGTTTTCTCTCTCTCGGTTGGTGGTGCCGGGGTCGCCGTGCCAGGACGAAAAAGGCAGCGGTCGTCACGGTCCCATGAAACTCAAGGCGGAAAAGCGGACATCGTGAATATGCAAGCCGAACAATGTGTAAACCGGCCACGCGATTGACGGTTACTCGTGGTTCAGCGATCCTCCCCACTTGAGCTTGCTGCTGAGCTAGGTCGTTGAACGAAACCTAGCCCTTAAACAAGCGAAGATTCCGGCGTCCAACAGCCTTCGCGGGCGTCGCCAGCAATTACGGACTATCTCTGTCCCGCTCATCACAGAGCAGGTTAGCTGCCTCAAGTGTTGCTCCTGTCATGCCGTTCTCTACTTTCTGCTGGGTCGCTCTTGGTGCCGTGGTGGATCGGAGCATCCGGACTCCGACTTCGTTGGTCTTCCCGTCAACACCGCAAGGCATCTACCAAACGGAAGAAGATCGGCTGGTAGGGGTTCCACGCTAACAGTCGATAGATCAACTTGCGGCCCGTCCGCACGATTTGGCACGGCAAGCGCACAAACGCATTCACAAACGTCTTGAACTCCAGACCCAGAACCCACTGTTTCTCCAACCGGTGTCTGTCCTGCCAGCGACTTGGCTCCTCCGGTAGGGTCAAGGCCCACCAAGCCTTCAAGTTCCAGGCCAACGCCGTCATCACCATGTACGCCCAGTTGCTTTCCAGATTGTCCACCGGCGCTCGCAAGGCCCGTACCCCGCCACCGAGTTGGGCCAACAGATTCTCTTGATGACAGCGATCATTGGCCGAGAAGACGATCTCGGCAGCCGTCTTGTCCAAATCCTTGGTGATGTAGAAGAAGTACACGATGTCATCGAACAAGAGCTTCTCGCCTTTTTCCACCGAGATATTCTTTCTGAGGACCACCATGCGATACGTCTTCTTGCAGGCGGTGGGCCGGTAGCTGAATTCGGCCACCTGTTCCGACCGCAGGCGTCTGTTCTCAAACTCCCGCGCCACCACCACGGCCTCTTTGACGTTGTCTGACCGGACACGTGGCTCGGTCTTCACGGTGTAGCGAGCCGGACGCTGCAACGTCTTCCAGGCACTGGCCGGCAAGTCCTCAGCGAGGGCTTTCAGATTTGGCATGGCCTCATAGCCGAAGATAAAGCAGACGCGCGGATCGTTGTCCCAGCGATCCAGATGTTCCGTCTGCGCGAACTTGCTGTCGCCGCGCAGCAAGACACTCTGAAAACCGCCGCGGAAGCACGTCTGCATGGCCCGGTCGACTTCCGCAGCTGCACCCTCCTGCGATGGCCGGTTGCCCGACCGATTGACCACGCTCAGGACCTCGCCGGTGTTGGCCAGGGTCAGTACCAGCGGGTGATAGCCCCAGGTGCGAATGGCACTGTTGGCAGATCCCTCGTTCCAGCAGCAGGTTGCGTCGAGGCTATATCTACTATAAGGATGCCCTGAGTATCTTTACTAACGTAAGCACAGATCGAGAGGTACACGGCCTTGGCTGGCCACGCGGGCGCACACTGTCTCCCCGGATGTGTTTCGGTTTGTTCTTGCCAACCAGCTCCGTGCCATCACCCCCCTTCTTGTGGACGCTCTTGCCGTCATTCCTTGCCGTCCACGCCATACCCGGCCAATAATTCCGCCTGCAACTGCTTACGTGGTTTCATCATCAGCTTTTGCTTCTTGGGCCGTCGTTTGATGGCCCGCGGTTCACAACGGTTCGACCGATGGCCCACCTTCTCCTTGCCCAGCGCCACCAACAACACTTGGGCCATCTGGATCCGCTCCGCGACTGTCGCCTCGGTCAACTTGCTCCAGGCGCCCAGCACCGTCTGCTGACTGGCTGCAAAACTAATCGCCCGCGGACATACTCCCTGGAGCAGCGCTGCCTGGGCCGCCACCTTGCGAATAAGATTGTAGCCCAAGAAATGGGCCCAGATTTCCTTCTCGATCATGAACGGGGTCAAGCAACGTAGCACGTCCATCTTCAGGGTCGACTTGATGGCCCGAATGTCCAGCTCCACGTGCCATCTCTGATGATAAAGATCGACGACATCCTCATGAGCATACGCCTCCGTATCCAGCAGAGTGGTGACCACGTGCAGGTGCTTGACGCGAAAGCCCGGGATGCTAATCCGCTGGTAGAGGTAGCGTACCTGGATTGTCTCGGGCATGGCCGCATACGTCGCGTCGTCCATCCAGTCCGGTTGCTCCGGCTTCGACCAGATCACCAACCGGTTGTCCTGGTCCACATTCCGGCTACGGCGGAACGTGTTGATCCGGGCTTGATGTAGCCGCGTCACCACGTCCACGCCCTGTGCCTGCAGCAATGCCAGCAGAAAGTACGAGCAGTAAAAGCGGTCTCCTAGCACGATCGCGCCGGGCTCCAAGTGGTCCAGCAACCTGCGGAACAACGCCGGTTCTCCCGTTTCCTTGCCCTGGTACGGTCCCCAATCCAGCCCGTGACACGCGGCCGTGGCCAGAGACAACAACACCACTAAACGGATAAGCGGAAAACCCAGCCCCGGTTTTTGTGTCTGCGGCTGCGGATAGGCCTTTTGGTTCTCCTCGGTGTCTGGCATGCTGGCCGTGAAGCCGTCCACGAGAGAGACATGCCGCCCATGCCACAGCCACGCGGCCGGTGCTTGCTTCTCCAAGGCCACCGCCACTTGCAAGGTCAGGCGGCAGAGCACGTTCGTCGGCAGTTTGGCGCGGGCACGGCAGTAGTTGCCGGTATCATATTCTGGCCGCGGCAGCGTCAAAGCCATGGCCACCACGGCGCGGGCCACGGCCGCCCGGCACGATTTGCTGCCGTCATCCAACACCTGGGACAAGAAGGTCCACAGCGTCAGAGCAGGCGTCCAGAAGCTATGCGCCCTTTGGCCAAACGAGACCTGTTCGTCGGCGAGCGCCTGAGCGATCGTGTCGGCAGTCAACACGTTGGCGAAGGGCAGGCCGTCAGCGTGGCAAAAAGGGGCGAGGACATTGTTGAATTGCGAAGTATGGTTGAAGGTCGTAGAAAAGGACATGGAGGCCTTCCTTTGCTGACAAAGGAGAGTGCAACCCAGGAAGGTCTCCACTGGGGATAACTTAGGCAGGGAAGGTTCTCCGGCCAGGTATCCAGCAGCTGATTTTTGGCAAAAAATCAGCTGTGCGGTGGGAAGATGCCAAAGATCACCTTCGAGTGAGCACACGGACGGTGCGCGGCCAGGACCGGCACAGGCCCGACGGCCAGGTTCTAGCTTAAATAGAGATAGGCTTTGGTGTTAGAAACAAACGCAGCCTGTCAACAGTGCCATTCGCCCCAGGTGCCATCGTAGGCGATGTCCATCCCTTCCTTGCACTGGCCGGTGGTCTCGACCAGAAAACCGTCCATGTCGATCTCGGCTTGCCCGAAGAAGGCCGTGGGTTGACCGACCCATGCTTGGCGGCGCGTGTCGTCGATGATGTCGAGCAGAGTGTAAATGTCGTCCCTGGAAAAGCGCCGGCAGAAGTCCCCCGCCGTGGTGGGATCGGGGATACGGCGGGCACCCAGAGCATCGAGAAAGACCTCGTTGTTGCGGAGTAGTTCCAGGTCTTGGATGCACGTGCCGCCACACAAAGGCAAGAAGGCCAAGGCGAGCACGTGGTCCGACTCATGATAAGGCAGGTGTATCTGCAACAAATGCAGACGTTGCTCGATGGCATCGATCAAACCAAGGCGGCGGGCAAGGGTGTGGATAGCTCCGATGCCACCGACGCCGATGCCCCGGCAGCGGTCGGCAATTTCATAGTGGATGTTGCTGGCAGTCATGATGGGTTTGGAACAACCGTCGAGGTTCGTCTTGTCCAAGCGGCGCCCGATGCGGCACTTGCTGTTGGCGAGTTTCTGTCGTATGATCTTCTTCACTCGAAATCCCTCCGTGCTTCTGGTGTTGGATAAAGCAGATACCTTATTAGACGCTGGAAACGACGGGGGATTCCGAGTTTTTCACGAAAAGATTCCGTGAAAGGTCGGATACTTCGCTTGCTTAAGGCCTAGCCTAGCAGTGGACTGTAGCTCGTCTCTCTAGCCCGTTCCCTCTTTTTGGATTCCGTGGAACTTCTGGTCCGGTTGTAACGATTGTGCCGGATTTGCGCCGGGCCGAATGCGTGCCACACTTGCCGCATCTGTCTGCCAGCGCGTCTTGCATTCTGGCACTCGTGAGGTGATCCGTGACTCTGCTGCGGCAACGTTACATCCAAGATCTGCAATTGCGCAACCCTTCCTCCCGAACGCGGAGAAGTTTCTTTGCGTCCGTAAGGCAAGGAACCTGTCCATGCCTCGTTCCTGGACGAAGTCTTACGGCTCCTCCGTTCTAACCAGTGATGGTAGGGCAGATGCGCCGGAGAAGCAAGCTGCTCAGTTCGATGCCTGTCCCTAGCAGGTGCGTGGCCGATCTGGAGCGGAACCTCTCGGCCCATGAGTTGACGCCGGACGCCGAGAGGGCGCCATCATTTGGCTGTTCGTGGCAGTTAGTGGCAGGAAATCCCGCCTTTTTGCCGCCAGCATCTTTTCCAGAATTCCGGACAATTCCTCTCGGAATCTGCTTGCAATGTGTCTACCCGCGAGGTAACTGACTGCTGTTCGCAGCGAGAATGTTCTAGCTGCACGTTCCAACAGAATCGATAAACAGGAGAGCAACCATGAGTACCAAGAAGAGCAGCAAGGCGAAGAAGGCGAAGAAGGGTGCGAAGCCGCAAGAGCAGGTCAGCGATGAGCAAGCCCAGGTGTCGCCGCCCGCCGAGGAATCCACACCGGCCCAGACCGAGACGGCACCTGCCGAGGAGATGCCGGCCGAGGAGACCCAGACCGATGCGGCATCCATTGAGACGCCGGCACCGAGACGACCGAGGCGACGCCGCCGACCGAGGCAATAGCGCCCGAGGAACAACCGGCGGCTGAGCTGCCGATTGAGGCGACAGCGAACGAGGAGCAGGCCAAGGAACCGGCCCAGAACGAGACGCCTGCCGAAACGCCAGCCAGCGACTCCATCACCCTGGTCTGGCCCGAACAGCCGACCACCCGCGAGACCGACCTGGCCCATTACCACATCTGGACAACAGCCTGTGGCCGTTACCGGGTCTACCGTTCCGCAGCTCGCCTCAACGGCGCTGCTCATCACTTTAATGCCGAGGTTCGCAACGGTGACGGTGGTTATCACACCATTGAGCCGGCCAAAGACGGCTGTGGCCGGCCCCGCGACTACCACACGCTCGACAGCGCCGTCGAGATCTGCCGGATGCACTTCGCTACCTTGCAGGCCGGTGCCACGAGCGATGAGGCAGCCATGTTCGCCTACGCCCGTGCCCACGAACTGGATGTGCTGCCGACGGCATCGGGAAGCGAACCACAGGCCGGAGAAGAGAAGGAAACGACCAACATCAAGAGGACCCGCAAGCCCAAGAGCGAGAAGTGCCTGGGCGGCAAGCTCAGCGCCATCGACGCCGCCGCAAAGGTGCTGGGCGAGGCTGGCAAACCGATGAATTGCAAGGAACTGATCGAGACGATGGCGGCGAGGGGCTACTGGACCTCGCCCGGCGGCCAGACGCCGCACGCCACGCTGTACGCCGCCATCCTACGTGAGATGAAGGTCAAAGGGAAGGACGCCCGGTTTGCGAAGGCGGAACGCGGCAAGTTCACCTTGAACGCGGCGTCGTGACACGTTCGACAGCCGTTTCGCCCACGAGGCCACCAGGCGGTGGCCTCTTCTCGTTGGTCGAGGGGGTTGGGGCCAATGGGGCGTCGGAGTCGCGACCCTTCGCTTACGGGTGAGGCCAGCTTTCTTTGCTGCAAGACGGCGGGCAGAGCGGAACATCACCGCCACCGAGCGGCAGCGGACGCGGTTGATTCGGGTAATTTGCGGAGAGTCTCCCGAACACGCCGGCGGTACCGCCACCATTCCACGCAAAGGGCATCTTGATACTGTTTCTTGCTTGTTGCCGCCGACGCCTCCGACTACACTGAGAAATGCCATGCACGCGGGGCTCGGTGATGGGCGACACCAGGGCCTTCAACGTGTGTGACACTTCTCATTTGTCCCGCTTGGCGATTGGCGCCGCCAAGCGGGACGTTTTTTTTACCTCGGGTTTGCGGAAAAGCGAGGAAAAAGAGACCCGGTTCGTAGGGAGTGGGACCATTTCAGAGGGGTGGTGGTCACGCTGAAATAGCTTCAGTCTGACCGCTTAAGCAGGCCCAGCTGTCGCCGTTTTCGGCTTGATAGTTGCGAGCTTCGGTGTACGGGACCGAATGGCGCAGCGGTGTGGCGGACCGGAGCAAGTTAGAGCAACTTGTGCGGGAACGATCACAACCACATCGAGAAGAGACCAGCTTCCGTTGGTGTCGAGCAGCCTGGTTCTCAACGTTCGACCTTTAGGTTCGGTAGTGCCTTCTTGAGTTCGGCGACGCCCGCGTCCGTCACCTTCGTGTCCCAGAGACCCAGCGTCCGAAGCTGTGTAAGCCGGGCCAGTTCCTTCAGGCCCGCGTCCGTGACCTGTGTGCCGTAGAGCCCCAGCGACTGAAGCTGCGTGAGCGGGGCCAGTTCCTTCAGGCCTGCGTCCGTCACCTGCGTGTGGCCGAGAGACAGCGACTGAAGCTGCGTGAGCGGGGCCAGTTCCTTCAGGCCCGCGTCCGTTATCTTCGTGCCGGTGAGATCCAGTGACTGAAGCTGCGTGAGCGGGGCCAGTTCCTTCAGGCCCGCATCTGTCACCTTTGTGTAGCCAAGATTCAGCGTCTGAAGCTGCTTGAGCGGGGCCAGTTCCTTCAGGCCCGCGTCCGTCACCTTCGTGAACCTGAGATTCAGCGTCTGAATCTGCTTGAGCGGTGCCAATTCCTTCAGGCCCGCGTCCGTTATCTTTGCGTAGCTGAGATCAAGCATCTGAAGCTGCTTGAGCGGAGCCAGTTCCCTCAGGGCTGCATCTGTCACCTGCGTGCCGTAGAGATCAAGCGTCTGAAGCTGCTTGAGTGGGGCAAGCTCCTTCAGGCCCGCGTCTGTCACTTTGGTGCAGCGCAGATTCACCACAATTACGGGCTTACCGTCCGCCTTCTCATCGCGTTGCACCCTGCCGCCGAGAGCCTGGATAGCCTTGACCGCCTTCTCTTCGGCTTCGTCTGCACGCAGGCCGCTATCGGTCAGCAGCACCAGCACCAGTGCCATTCCGGCCACAAGCAATCGTGTCGCAGTCATGGTTTTGACTCCGGGTAGAAGAGGGTAAGTTGCTGTCTCGGAGTATACAGGGGAGCCGGCAGAGTTGCCAGACCGAGCGTTTCTAAGAGCGTGTCTAAAAAGCCAGTCTGTACGCAGCTGCCAGGGAAAAATAGGTTGTCTGCATGAGCAAGACACCTTATCCCAGCGACCTCACCGACCTCCAGTATGACAACATTGAGCACATGCTCCCACAGCCCAAAACGGGAGGCCGACCTCGTAAATACGATAACCGGGCACTTCTTAACGCCATACTATAATGTGTTATGGTCCGGTTGCCAGTGGCGTATGCTGCCCCACGACTTCCCACCTTGGAAATCCGTCTATGGCTATTACAGCCGCTGGCAGAAAGCTGGGGTCTGGAGCGGCATACATGACAGCCTTCGGCAGACTGTCCGTGAACTCGAAGGGCACGACGCCCAACCCAGTGCCGCCATCCTGGACAGCCAAACGGTCAAGACCACCGAGCAAGGAGGGCCACATGGCTATGATGCCGGAAAAAAAGCCAACGGCCGCAAGCGGCATGTGCTGGTGGATACGCTGGGGCTGCTGCTGGCGGTCGTCGTGTTGCCCGCCAACATTCAGGATCGCGACGGAGCCAAGGTGCTGCTGGCCAAGGTCCGTAACTGGTTTCCACGCTTGCGACTGATCTGGGCAGACGGCGCCTATGCCGGGGAGTTGGTGAGCTGGGTCATGCAAAAATGCGGGTGGATTTTGCAGACCGTGCTGCGTCCCGTGGGGATCAAAGGATTCGTGCTCCTGCCGCGCCGCTGGGTGGTGGAGCGAACGTTCGGCTGGTTGAACCGGTGCCGCCGCTTGAGCAAAGATTATGAACGCCATCCACACACTACTGAGACTTGGATCCATATTGCAATGATCCGTCTTATGTCTAGGAGATTGTTACCAAAACCGGCTTTTTAGACACGCTCTTAGAGGGTTTGAAATCTTTGCGGCACGCGAAGATTGGCTCGATAGTAGTAGAAAGAGCTTCCGACAGGCGAACATTCCTCGGGTCAACTGCTCGACCATTGCTTGTAGAAGAAGAAGGCAGCCAGCCCGAAGCCGATGACAACCACCATCCAGCGCACCATTTCCCGATTGAGCCGGCGTGCCACGCGGGCGCCGAGGTAACCACCGAGCATGGCTGCCACGGCCATGGTGACACCGGTGGGCCAGTTCACCTTGCCCTCAATGATGAAAACAGCCACCGCCATGCCGTTGATGCACACGGCGAGGAATGACTTGACGGCATTCATCTGATGAATGTCGTTCAGTCCCATGAGGCCCAACGTCCCCAACATCACGATGCCCATGCCTGCTCCGAAATAGCCTCCATAGACGGCCACGAAGAACTGCCATGTTGCCAGGGCGAGAAGGATGACACTTCGCGCGGGCGCATCATCATGCCGAATGCCCATCAGTTTCACGAAAAGGGGTTGGGCGAGAAAAAGGAGTGCGGCCGTCAGAATCAACCAGGGAACCAGGGTCGCGAAGTAATTAGCAGGCAGGCGCATGAGGAGGAGTGATCCCAGCGTGCCGCCGGCGAGGCTGGGCAGCAGGAGAATGGCCAGCCAGCGGCTGCACTGGCGCAACTCGCGGCGGTAAGCCCAGGCGCTTGCCAGCGATCCGGGCACGATGGCCAGCGTGCTGGTCGTGTTGGCAATGACTTTGTAGACGCCAGGGGCGGCACTCGCGTCGTATTGCAGTGCCCAGATGAGAGCGGGGAACGTGAGCAGAGTGCCCCCGCCTGCCACGGAATTGATGGCGCCTGCGACCAGGGCCGTCAGGAACAGCAAGCAGAGAATCATCAGACTGTTATCTGTCATGCTCACGTTGATTCTTTCTCCCTTTTTGCGTAATGTTCATAAGAAGAACATGCACCTGGCGGCTTTGTTTCTGAGCGAACGACGAACAACGAATCGAGGGATCGCCTTCCTCCATCACGGAGAGCCACCAACAGGCAGGAGCCATGAAGCGACTTCATATCGCACTGGTCTATAACGGGCACATCGAGAGTACCCCCGAGCTTGCGGAGGACCGGGCCGGCACCGCCGACTTGCGGCAGATGATCCGGCACATCGCCCGCACTTTGCGTCGTCTCGGCCACACGGTCACCATTCTGCCGCTGGTGCATGACCTCTTTGCATTTCAGCGCAAGCTGCGCCGATTGCAGCCCGATGTCATTTTCAATCAGTACGACGACGTCGTTCATGGCGCTCTCTATGAAATGCGCCTGGCCGCGCTGGTGCCGATGATGGGCTTTCCCATGACCGGGTCGCCGGCCCTGGCGCTGGGGCTGGGCCGTTACAAGTACATGTCGGCCAGTCTGTTGTTCGGCGCGGGCATTCCCATCCCCCCGAACACGGCGATGCTGGAAACAGTCAGTTCCGTCGATCATCACAAGTGGCAGTTCCCCATCATAGTTCAACCCAGCCAGGAGCACGCCGGCATAGGCCTCGACCGCGATTCCGTCGTTTATTCCAAGAAAGCCTTGCGTCTCAAGGTCCGGCAGATTCTGCACATCTACAAGCAGCCTGCCCTCGCCCAGCGGTTCCTCCCCGGCCGGGAATTCAACGTGGGTATTATCGGCGGCAACAGGCCGCGCAGTCCTGCCCCTGGCGGAGGTATGTTATGCAAACTTGCCTCCCGAGATTCCACCCATCATGTCCTACGCGGCCAAGTGGGTAGAAACATCCACGGAATACCAGCAGACCAGCATCATCTGCCCGGCAGAAGTGGAGCCGGAGCCGGCGCGACAGATCAGCCAGGCAGCTCTCCGCGCTTTTCGCGGTGGGAGCGCGCGGGTATGGCCGGGTGGACGTGCGTCTCGATGAGATGGGTCAGCCGCGGGTACTGGAAGTGAACTGCAACCCTTGCCTGGATGAAGGCCTGGGGTTGGCCCGCGCCGCTGAAAAGGCCGGCATCACCTATCCTCAACTCTTGCAAACCATTGTCCGGGCTGCGCTGGAGCGGCCACCCTACGATGTGAGCGTTCCCATGTTTCCTTTGCCGGCCAACGACCTCCACGGCAGAGCGCTCGACGGCAACCCTCACGCTTCGCGACAGGGAGCCACCTCACGCGGAGCGTAGACACAGGACTAAGCCTGCGGCCACCATATCACAGTGCGCGATTCGGGAGCACACTGGCCCGAAGCGTTAGCGAGGGACAAAGCCTCCCTCGCTAACGCTTCGGGCCAGTGTTGGAGAATCATGCGCGGTCATTTAGCCCGTGAGCCTGCCGGTGTAGGCGAAGTCCATGGCGAGGGAGGTCGTCAGGGCCGTCACGTCCATGAGCTTCCGGGCTTTGTGCTGGCGGCGATATTTCAGTCCCAGCGACTCGGCGCGGCCCTCCAGTTTTTCCAGCAGCGTTCGCACTTCCTCCTCCTCCAGCCCGGACCAGCGCGTTACCAGGGCGAGTAACTCGTCCTGGCCCCTGCGGAGAAGATCGGCCGCCAGGGAGAGGGCCCGTCCGCGGACCGGTGGGAAAATCTCCTGCAGCTTGTCATCTACATATCCCTGAGCAGCGGCCCGGTATCGTTCGGCGCGTTGTCCGTAATGCTCTGCCAGCACCATGTCCATCTCCGTAACGGGCGTGCAAAGATCTCCCAAGATACGTTTCGGCGACTCCGAGCGGATGCCCCTGAGCAGTTGATCGACGTATTCGAGCTTGCGCAGGGCCGGCCAGTTCCGATAGCGCCGCTTCCAGCCCGACCGGGGCGTCAGCCACACGGCAAAGGTCTCGGCGAAGTCCTCGTCCGGATGTTTCTGGGCATAGGTTCGGCCATATTGATGATGGACGATGTGGCGAACGAACTGCCTGCTGAAGGGATTGGGACGGAACGAATCCCGGTAGGGCCGCGAGAACGGCCCGAACACGTCGGCCCAGTCGCCATCCTCGTGCAGTCGATAGGCATAGTTGAGAGCGTGACCCGCCTCGTGGCGGAGGAGCATCATGAGCATCTGGTCGTCCTCGATCTCGCCGGTCTGCTCCTCTTCAATGCGGCACAGCCGCTTGTCAGCCAGGTAAAAGGGGATGCCGATGACGGGGACCTCGTCCGGGCAACCCCAGGCATCGGTCAGGTAGAACTCGGGGCGGAACTTCAATTGCTTGGCAGCAAGCTCCCGGTGCAAGCGTTCAATGAACGGCTCAACGGGCGATCCTTCGATCTGGAGACCCAGATCGCTGATTGGCGTGTTGAGAAGCTCGTAACGAACGGTTTCCCAACTATTGACCAGATTCAAGGCACGTGCCGTGGACATAGTTCGTCAAAACACCAGTAGATCAAAACAGGCAAGCCTGAACCGCGTGTCCGGGAATGGCGGCCGGGCTGAGAAAGGAGCAATCGCCGAATGGAAGGAGGCCCGTCCTCACAAACAAGTGCGGGCCATGGGCATTAGTCGTCTGCTCCTGATCCTATCCTATCCTTCTAGTCTAGCAGAATTGCAAGTCTTATTGAAAGAATGCGGCGCAAGTATATGGCAAATCAGATGTTGCGAATTTGAAAAAAGGCAATGGCATGCCGCCGTCGATTTCCCGTGTTCAGCAACTCGTTTCCTTGGTGGTTGCCACGGAACGACTTACGGAGGAACATGAGGAAGACGGTGGCTACAGCTGGCGACTTGGTATGCATGAACTCAACAAGTGGGGTGCAGGACGTGGTTTGCGCGTCGTAGCCGAATTCGCCAGAATTCGGGGGTGCGCTCTTCCACAGCCCCCGAATTCTGGCGAATTCGGCTACACATCCTCCTGGGTATTTCACGATCCGTTGCAAACCGTGTCCTGCACCTCAATATGTGGAATATCCATAACATCTATTGTGCGGAGCAAGTTCGGTGCGCAATGGCCGTTTGGCGCAGGCCACATTTGTCCACCAAAACGGCCATTCCACGGCGGGGCTGTTTGACGTAACATCATGGAGTGGTGATGGTTATGAAATCAAGGCTTCGGCCTGGCGTATCAAACCCTGACACGATGTTTTTAAGTAACGAACCACGCTCACGCCGCGACACCACGGGAAGGAACGGGGAAACGCCGTGGGGGTGGTCCCAATGGAGGTGGCGCTCCCGCGTGCGGGATTGCGTTCGCGCTGAGCGCGATTGCCCTGACGCCCCGAGGCGATGACCTCGATCTCGGTTTTTGGGCTCGGGGATCCTACCCCCGACGGCAACCGCAGTTTACCATAATCTTGGTCGCGGGTCGAGGTGGCCGACTGTTCAATGGTGCTTCGTGCCCGTTTAGTAGCTTGGTCCCGGGGGTTTGCGACGACCTCGTTGGCGGCGCCCTCCTCCCGTGCGCGGGAAGGAGACCCAGGTGTCCCCGTTTGAGAGATTGCTCTTAGTCAC
>CAWDRY010000003.1:0-25357 GCA_963804745.1 uncultured Gemmataceae bacterium | reverse complement strand
TCTGCGAGATTGGCCGGCGCATTTTACGCCAGGGCTTTGCAGCCGCCAACGACGGCAATATCTCTGTCCGCCTAAACGACAGGGAAGTTCTCTGTACGCCGACGATGGTCTCAAAAGGCTTCCTCAAGCCACAGGATCTTTGCGTCGTCGATTACGAAGGCAAGCAACTCCGCGGCATGCGCAACGCAGCAGCGAAATCCTGCTGCACCTGGCCGTTTACAAGCACAATCCCGCGATCAACGCCGTTGTCCACTGCCATCCGCCGCATGCCACTGCGTTTGCCGTCGCCGGTGAGCCGATTCCCAAGTGCGTGTTGCCAGAGGTGGAGATATTCCTGGGCGAAGTGCCCATCGCCGTTTACGAAACGCCTGGCACGCAGAAGTTCGCCGACACCATCGTGCCGTTCGTCAAAAAGTGCAACACCATCATTCTGGCCAATCACGGCATCGTAACCTTCGGCCCGGACCTGGAGAGGGCGTACTGGAACTCGGAGATCATCGACGCCTACTGCCGCATATTGATCCTGGCCCGGCAACTCGGCCGCGTGAACTACTTCACCGAGAGCCAGACGAAGGAGCTGCTCGACCTCAAGAAACGGCTCGGCTACGACGACCCGCGCTTCGACGCCTAATATGGAGAAGCTGGTACAATCCATCACTGAACAGGTAATGGTACATCCCCCTCGTAGCCGAATTCGCCAGAATTCGGGGAGTAACCATCATCCAAGCCCGAATTCTGGCGAATTCGGCTACGGCCTTGAAACTGCCACATGCATGATGGAAGGAGAGCACCCCAATGGGATTGACTGTTTTGGAGATTGAAGTTGGTAACCCTGCCAGCCCGGATGTTAGAGAGAAGGTGGAATTCCTCATCGACTCTGGAGCAATTTACTCTGTTGTTCCGTCTGCGGTGTTGGACCGCCTCGGTATCCGGCCGTTAACCGAACAGGAGTTCCGACTAGCCAACGGGTCGAAGATCATTCGCAAGAAAGGCATCGCCCTGTTCAAGTACGGAGATCGGATCGGCGGAGCAGATGTGATCTTTGGCGAGGACGGTGACCAGAGTTTGCTCGGCGCCTTCACGCTTGAATCTCTCGGGCTCGCACTTGATCCGTTGCGCCAGAATTGAACCCCCTCCCCATGATTCTTGCTTTCGCGGCGCAACCGGCAGGAAAGCCATGAACTTGGTACAATCTCAGAAAACGGCCCGGGTTCACAAAAGGGATTAACTCATGTCTGTTGCTGCCAGGATTGGCCTGATTCTTCTTGCAACGGTCACGCCGATTTCCATCACGTATGCTCAGGAGCATCCCGCCGCCGTCACCTACAAAGAAGTGACTTACCTGTCTCTGGACAAGTTGGCGGCCGTTCTTCACGGGAAAGCCAGCCTGAGTAATCAAGGCGGCAGTGTTCGTCTCTCCGCAGGTGAGCGCGCGTGGGAATTCGTCAACGGCGGCGATCGACTGAAACTGCCGAGCGGCAAGGAACAGAAGTTGACTCACCCGCTCCTGGTCCTTGACGGAAAGCACTTCATACCCCTTGAAGAATGTGCCGATGCGCTCGGCTATGTCGTGGTGCGTGAGCCGCGATTACTTCTTGTCGTGGCGGGCGAGAAGATCGATATCGAGGCAAAAGTGATCGACTCAAAGTATCACGGGCACAAAGTCGAAAACTTGCAACCCATTCATGAGGTCGTCGTGGTCCGGGAGCCTGTCCGAGGCATCGGTTCCTATCACAAGACAAATGACAGCACGGACATTTCCTCGGGAACCGTGCTTCTGCTGCGGCGCAAGGTAACTTTCGATGGGAAGTCTTGCATCGTCGCAACGGAGTGCGGACCGGAGCTGCGAAGCTATCTGGTGGACGATAAGGAGCTGCGCCAGAAAGCGAAAGCCGGCAAGCTGGAAGGCCAGCCTTTGGATCGCTGTCGGCAGTGGTTCGATGCCGAGTCCGTCAACAAATCGGCGCTCCAGCACGGTGACCGGGAACAGCTCAAGAAAAGCGTCGCTGTCACCATCGACCTGTGCTGGTCACTGCGGCGTTATGAAACGGGATTGTTCCAATTGCTGCGGCAGTCGGCCGGCAAGGCCAAGATTCATCCGGTCCTGTTCGTGTCCGGCCGCTGGCTGGAGCAGCATCCGCAGGAAATGAACGAGCTGATCCAGTTGAGCCTTGAACCGAATATCGAGATCACCTGGGGGTTGCATTCCTGGGACCATCCCAAGTCGGGCGGCTTCATGAACGATTATCCGCCCGAGAAACTGCGGGAAGATACCCTCCGGCTGGAGAGTCTTCTCCTCGAATGGGGCGTGGTGCCGACGGTGTATTATCGCTTCCCCGGTTTGATTCACGACCAGCTTCGTCTGCGCGAGATTCTCCAGCTCGACCTCTTTCCCATCGACTGCGATTCCTGGCTGGCACTCGTGGAACGCCAGGATAGCTCGCCGTTCTGCAACCAGGTGCGCGACGGCAGCATTATCCTCGTCCACGGCAACGGCAACGAGCCGGACGGCATCCCGAGATTGCAGCACTGGCTCGCGGAACATCCGGACTGGGAGATAGCACACCTGAACCGGTTTTTGCCGCTGAAGAAATAAGGCGATCGGCAGCAAATGTAGTCCTCACGCTCCGCGTGAGGAAGCCCCCTCACGCGGAGCGTGAGGACTACACTGACACCCCCCGTTCGCCACTTTCAAGTTGCGTGATTTCTTCCTTCACCATCGCCTGCACCCGGCTTCGGCGCATGTAGGCGGCAGCGACGGACAACCCGTGTTTGCCGGCCACTTCCTTGCCCGATTTTTCTTCGAGCGCCAGGCTGCGGAACACATCCCATGTTGCTGAATCAACACGTGCTTCGACTCGTGCCAGAGCCTCTTCCAGAAGGACGCGCTGATGCTCTTCCTCCAAGCACTTGTCCAGGTCATCGGGCGCCGCCTGGTCTTCCAGCAGCTTGCTCATCTCGCCTTCACCGCTGCCGCGCTGGCCGATGCGTTGACTGTCCACGTAATCCTGCCAGGCATGGTGCGTCACGGTCTTCAGCCAGGCCCGGAAGCTTTTTGACGGGTCATAGGCAAAGGTGCGCATTTTCTCGGCCAGCTTGACGAGGACGATCTGGGTCACATCTTCGGCATCGGCCTTTTGCAAGTGCCAGCGCAAGCACCAGGTATAGATCTTCGGGCCATAGCGGTCCACGAAGTCTTTCCAGGCTATCTCATCGCGCGGCGATTTCCGAATGCGCTCGATGAGCGTCATGCTGGTTCGGGTTACCGATGGCACGGACATGGTTCGCTCTCCGCAGAAAACAGGATTTCAACACAAAGGCACAAAGAACACAAAGAAAGGATGGCTAATGAACTTTAACACCGACGCAACTCCTGACGCCCTTTCTTCTTGGTGCCCTTTGTGTCTTTGTGTTGAAAAATCATTGTTAGGTTTGCCACCTGTCTCCGTAATCTCAAGTGAGCAATGAACAACATGCTCACTGGGGTATGAAAATTCTGGTCTCCTTGCTGGAGGTTTTATCATGTTGCGGTCTCTTTTCCTGGCTGTTGCTTTGTTTGCGTCGCTGGTTGGTCAAGTGTCGGTTGCCGAGGCTCAGTGTCGGTTGCCGGTCATACCGGTCATGCCGGTCGTACCGCTGCCGCCCCCGCCGCCGCCCCCACCGCCACCGTTTCCAATGCCGTTGCCCAAGCCACTGCCGCCCATTGACGACCACAAGTGGGACCTGCCCAAGGTTCCACAGGTTCCGCGGCTAACTCCGGTTCAGCCGGCGCCTTTGCCCAAGGCCGTGCAGGCGATTCGCTAAAGACTAATGGCAGACACAAGTTTACACTCGCTTGCGCAATGGGCTAACGCTCCTCCCGTTAGCCCACGCTGCGAGCGAGGGTAACTATCATGTCTCACCCGGCAGTGTACACACTACCCGGAAGCCCAGGTAGGGATGATGCGTCGCGGGCGGCTCGCTTATGCGGCAGGCGGATCGGTGGTGCCGGGCGTAATTGTCATAGCTGCCGCCTCGATACACGCGAGTATCACCTTTCGCTCTTCCGACGGGGTCACTTACCTCTTCAGCAGGATATCGGTCGTGCAGATCGTGGCACCATTCCCAGACGTTGCCGTGCATGTCGAAAACGCCGCGCAGATTTGGCCGCGTGCTGCCGCAACGCCGGGGCATTCGGCCTGATGTTTCCAGGCATACAGCGAAGTGCGGCAACAGGCCGTAATCGCTGCCGAAGCTGAAAGTCGTGACTGTTCCACCGCGGCAGGCACACTCCCACTCCGCTTCGGTCGGCAAGCGGAAGCCCTTGCGTTCGGGATGGAATTCCCATTGCTTTGTTCTATCCGCGGAGCTGTCTGCGGTCGCGTCTTTGATCGCCACGTAGCATTGCTCGGACTCCGGCAGGTTTGCCTTTGTCGTCAGCCAGCGACAGAATTCAACGGCCTCGAACCAGGTTAGCTCATAGGCTGGATGCCACTGGTTCCTGGTACTTCTCTTTCACGCCTGTCCCGTTCTTTCCAGATGTTGGCGTCTCCTTTCCTGTCGTTCCAGAACTCCAGCCACTCAGCGACCGTTATCTCGCGATCCAGGATGGCGAAGGCCCGCTTCAGAAGATACTCGATGACGGTTCTCATCGGCAACGCGCAACTGCTCCGTGTCCGGCGAGCCTATCATGTACGTTCCGGCTGGATGGATGACGAAGGTCAGATGACAAGCCCCGATTTGCAACACAAACCATTCACGCTGCTTGCCGCGTTCATAGGGCGGAGACGGCGGGGCGAGCGCTTCACAGGGAAGGTCGTCATGTCCCCACTGCCGCAGCACCCAGGCAGTGGCCCCGTGAATGCCGGAGCTGGGATCGGTGCGGTGCCAGTCGAGCAGTTTCTCGGTGACTGGTCGTCGTTGCGTTTCGGGAACATCGCTGAGAGGGAATCCTCCCAAAGCCAGCAGCAGGCCGATACGAACACTCTCTTCCCTGGCTCGGTCCAGGCATTCCAGGAGGTCCGCCGGACTGAGGCCGTACTCCCTGGCCATGACCACGAACTGTGAGAGCGCCTCCGGATCATCGCTGACGCGCAAGGCGGCCAGTGCTGCATCTGGTTCAGCCAGGCGTATCAGCGTGATGGCGGCGCGGGCACGCCGGCGGCCGAGTTCGACACGTTGCTTTTCGTCAAACTGTTGCGTGGGTTGTTGCGGAACGAGGCCAACCAGAGTCTTGACAGCCGGCCCGCGCAATGACCCGTCGCGTGTCAGTGCCGCGTAGAGAAGAAGGTATTGACCAGGCGATGACTCACTGGCCAGCCGGGCGAGCCGGGCGGCGTCTTCCGGCGCATAATCGACCCAGGCGGCAGCCGCAGCCTGTCCCAGCGTCGGGTCCGTATATATCTTTTCGAGCGGGGGCAACAAGCGCTGGCGCAACGGATGCAGATACGAGCGCAGCTTGCGCTGGTCATCCGGATTCGACACGAGCAGTTGCCGGGTCAGATAATCGGCATCTGCGTCATTCCAATCCGGCGACTCCGCTGCATAGGCGGCCAGAGCCATGCCCGCGTGGAAGCGTGCTTCGTCGGGGAGCTTGGGATTGCGGAAGTCTGTCCACAGGTTCGCTAGCAAGGATGCGTTGTAGGGTTGCACGCGGTTACGGATCACCGGGAATTCGTCCACCGAGCAGTCGAGCAACCGCTGGCTCAAGTAGTCAACCTGCTCGGGCAAGCAAGCCAGACTGGCACGCAACCTCAGTTCCGGATTGACCGAAGCGTCGGTCGCCAGCGCCGTAGTTTCGGTTCCGCCCAGCGACGATACGGAGGCAAGTCGTTTTCCACCAACCTTTCCGCCTCGGCGGGAGTGGCCGAGCAGATCGCCAGAACCAATCCGTGAGCGCGGTAGTGGCCGTGCAGTTCCCAGGCTCCCCAACCTGCCAGGAACATGAGGACCAGCACCAGCACCGCCCGGAGCCGGTAATAGGCGGAGGCCGACCGCATGAGTGCCTGCTGCTCCGGCTTCTGACGCCGCCGCGGGACTGCCGGCAGAATCCGCAGGTACTCCCAGAGCGACGGCAGAAATCGTTTGTCATGGGTGCGGCTCCAGGGTGCGGCCCGTTCCTCCAGGCACAACTCGGCCCGGCCACGCCAGGTCTCTTTCTTCTTCTCCGTCAGCCACTCGCGCAGCGGAGCGACGAGGTAGTCGTGAGTGAGTTGGTAGTACTCTCTGGCGGGCGAGCGGGGGTTCCAGACAAGGAGACAAGGAGACCGGGAGACAAGGAGACAAAATACAGCCCCCTGTTTCGCTCTCCCTGCTCCCTGTCTCCCGGTCTCCTTGTCTCCTTGTCTCCTTGTCTCCTTGTCTGAACTAGCCGGGAGTTGCTTCCACTGGCTCCGTGGGTGTGATGATCCGCAGTTCCTGGCTCAGTCCTTTCAGCAGCCGCTCGAAGCGCTGCGGCGTATCTTCCAGGCCCGAGGCCTGAAGTAGCTCCTCGCGCGAGCACATTCGCCCCTTGATGTCGCCGCCGGCTTCGGGCAGGAGAGCTGCCAGGAGACCGCGGGCCGGCTTTTCATCTCGACGATGTTCGGGATGAGCGCTCGCGGCCGAGAACGTCTCTTCCAGGAAGCGCACGCCCACCCCTTCGGTTCCGCCGACGGCCTGCAACGACTCCAGCGTCCAGGGACGAGCTTTCATCATGTCGGCAAAAAGGCTGAGATGGACCGAAATCACCTTGCCGCCCTGGCTCAGTCCTGCAACTACCTTGTCCAGAAAGGCGTTCTGTGCCGCGGACAGATCGCGGCTGCGGGCCGGCAGGCAGTCGTAAGCCTGACCGAAAAACTCCAGCACTCGCCGAGCGTGGGCCTGATCGAAGAGATCGACCATGCGGGCGTTTTTCTCGTTGTCCATCGGTATTTCCAGCTCTTCAAACAAACGCACGCTGGCCGACCAGAAGTCGTCGCGGATCATCAATAGAAACTGCACGTGACAGCCGTCCGCCTGACGCATGGCGGCTACCAGGTCATCGGCTGTGGGGCAAGATTGCAATCTTGCCGCCACAGGGGAAGGCTGGCCGCCGCGGGCGTGCAACCATTGTTCCAACTGGTCCACGACTATGAGGATTTTGCGGCCGTTCTCCAGTCCTTGCCCGCGCCGCAGAGCGGCGATGGCGGCGGCGAGAGTTTGTTGTTCCGATGGCAGGTTGAAAACCTGCCCCACACCAATGCTGCGCAACTTGCTTTGCAGGCGGGCCTCGGTGCCGTCGCGCAACGCCTCTAGGTAGATCGGTGTGACATGCGGGGCAAGCCGGGGGAGCAGGCCGGCCCGAACCAGTGAGGTTTTGCCGCAGCCCGATGGACCGTGGATCAAGCCCACGCGAAATGCCGTATCGGCATCGGTGCTTTCCACGCGAACCTTCCAGAACCGGATCGCTTCGGGAAGCCCTTCCCGGTCATGGGGACCAGGAAGCAGGCGAAGGAAGAACTCGGCGTCTTCCGGTCCGAACGAACGCAGACCCTTGGGGACGATTCCGGGCCGGCCGACGGGTGCATCCGAGCTGCTCAGCAGCGGGGTGCGGACCGAGCCGGTCGCCGCAAGGCGAAGCTCCTCGGCCATGTCGTGTGCCGTGCTGTAACGGTCGGTGATGCGCCTGGACATGGCCTTCAGGCAAATCCGTTCCAGGTCGCGAGGAACGGCGTCGTTGATCTGGCGCGGCGGCCGGGCTTCGCGATGCAGGATGAGTTCGTACAACTCGTCCAAGGTCGCGGCCGAGAACGGACGCTGGCCGCAGAGAGCTTCGTAGAGGACCACGCCCAGACTGTAGATGTCGGAACGGCCGTCGATGAGATGCCCCTCGCCGCGCACCTGCTCGGGCGACATGTAATGGGGCGTGCCGGCCCGGCTGCCGCGCTCCCGAAGCAAATCCTCTTCACGCACCGCAATGCCGAAGTCGGTGACGAAGGGCCGGCCCTTGCGGTCGAGAAGGATATTGGCCGGCTTGATGTCCCGATGGAACAGCCCTTGCAAATGAGCGTAGTGCAACGCTTCACCGACCTGGGCGACGAGCAGGGCGGCCTCCACCGGCGGCAGAGGACCTGACTTGAGCCGTTCGGCCAGGTTCGTGCCTTCGATGAAGTCATAGACGAGGTAGCAACGGCCGCTGGTTTCCTGGCCGAAATCATGCACGGTGACGATGTTGGCATGACGCAGCCTGGCCACGCTGCGCGCTTCGTGCAGGAATTGCTCGCGGGCCTGTTTCGTTTCCAGCAGAGCAGCGGTCGGCAGCTTGATCGCCACGGGGCGTCTCATCTCCGGATCAAGCCCTTCATATACCTCTCCAAACGCACCGGCGGCCAATCTTCTGACAACCTTGTACTTGCCGAGGGCTACCGGAGGCGGTTCGGCTACCGCTGCCGCCGGCGCCGGCACCGTGGTAACATCGGGCTCCTGAGCCTTGAGCCGTTCCAGAAATTCACGATCGACTGCCGGATGGTTTTGCGCTTGAGGGGGGCCGGCGAGCCGCCGCCAGCCCTTGCTGTCCTTGTCTTGAAGCAGGCGCTCCAGTTCTCGTTCGCAGGCGGCGCAATGCTGCACATGATCTTCCAGTGCCAGCAGCTCGCCCTGGCCGAGCTGGCCGGAGAGCAATCGCTGCACCTGTTCGCTGGATAAGCAGGGACCCATCGCTGCTTCCTTTGTAGAAAAGTTTAGCTGCGCCGGAGTTGCCTTGGCGTACACAGAATAGCGAGAGGGAAGGAATCTGTCAAAGCGGGAATAGGAGAAATGTGCCGAAGATACGACGAAAAAACTGCGCAAAGACGTTCAGGCGGAGGTACAATCCTTGTATGACCAAAGCCCAGGAAAGCGGAGAGAATGAACTGACCGCCGATGCCAGGCGCGAGGCTGCACGGACCGGGAAGGGCGTTTGTGTAATACTGGCGGAGATGCTCGAAAAAGCGAAAGCAGCCAACGACAAGGCCAGGAAAAAGAAGATCGAACAAGCGCAGAAATACCTGGGCTGCCGGAATGTTCGCAAACGAAGGGAGTAGCCATGAATTGGTATGCCGCACATCTAGTTCTCTATGTCCAGTTGAAGAAAGTGCGACAGGAACACTTCCCCATTTGGGAGAACATAGTTCTCATCAAGGCTGATTCGGAAGAGGAGGCGTTTGCCAGGGCGGAGCAGCGCGGCCGCGAAGATGAAGGCGACTGCGACGGCAGCTTCCGCTGGGGAGGCCAGGTCGCCACCTGGGTTTTCGCCGGCGTTCGCAAGCTCGTCCTGTGTCAAGATGCGGATGAGCGGCCCGGTGATGGCACGGAGATCACCTACAGCGAGATGGAGCTGGATTCAAGAGAATCCGTGGCGAAGTTCGTGCAAGGTCAGCCGGTGGCCGTGCGCTATCGGGATCAGGTGCGGTCCACAAAACAGCACAAGAAGCCGAAGAGGAACAATGCCCTGGCGGGAAGGAAGGGGACTGACGCATTGCAGGGAGAAGTAATGAAACAACGATGATTCGAGCAGTATGCAACACAAGGGTTTACGTCGCTGAGACGTAAACCCTTTCTTTTTGGCTGCCACTTTTTTGCAAAAAAACAGTGCGTTGGCGCGGCCACATTTGTCCACCAAAACGGCCATTTTGCGGCGAGGCTGTTTGCCGCATGTCCTTGTTGTCACGGCACTTATGGAATAGGCGCCGTGGCCGGGCCTATTAAACCCTGACACGATAGCTTTTGTCGCTTGAATTTGACAGGAGGGTGTTCACATGGTATAGTTGTGATTGGGGTTTTGCGGGATTGAAGAACATCCTCGAAGACTTGGAAACGCTCTGGGTGCTGCACTGGCGGATTGCGTCTAACCGGGTGCGGGCGACGACGTGGTTCTGAGCGGTCAGTCACTTTCATCTACCTTGCCATCTACTGTCCGTTTGAATACCACTAAATCTGCCGCCATGACGAGTGGTGCCGCATGATGTATCCGCTTACAGCTACTGAAGAAGTTATTGATGGAGGACGGGGCGAACTACTTCAGGAATAACGGCAAATGATCGAAGCACTGTTTGCACGGTGACGAATCTGTGTCAATTTGTGCCTGCCACCGGTCACACCGGTCAAGTGATGGTACTCTTGGGAGTCGTGCGTTGCGAAGTGGAAAAGTGAACGCGAACAAGCCGCAACTTTGGAAGCCCGACATTGCGGCCTCTGTGGACCAATTCAACCAGTGGTTCATGCAGTTCGCACCGAGGCGTTCCGATCGACGCGTGTCAAGACGACTGAGCACGTCAAGGCCGCGCTTGTGGCGACCGAAGGGCGACGCCAGGCGATTCAATCGGCTATTGATGCGACCAGGTCGAGTGCAGAGCGCAATCGCCTCGGCCAGTTCGCCACGCCCAACGCTCTGGCGATCGACATTGCCCAGTATGTGGAGTCGCTCATCGACGACCGCAATCGCGTCATCCACTTCGCCGACCCTTCCCTTGGCACGGGTAGCTTCTTCTCCGCCGCCCTTGCAGTGTTCGGCCCCAGGCGAATTAAGAGCGCCATCGGTATCGAAGTTGACCCGGTGTTCTGTAACGCCGCGCACAACCTATGGACTGAGGCCGGGCTTAACGTCATGTGCGGCGATTTCACTCGCGTCGTTGCCAGCGGTTCGTGCCCGTCGGCTCCCAACCTCGTCCTGGCGAACCCGCCCTACGTGCGGCATCATCATTTTGACCGCGCGGACAAGGAACACTTGCAGCGGCTGACGGAACGGATGGCCGGCGTGCAGGTCAACGGACTTGCGGGGCTGTACGTCTACTTCCTGTTGCTGGCAACGGCATGGATGGAGGACGGCGGCTATGCTGCGTGGCTGATCCCCTCGGAGTTCATGGACGTCAACTACGGGATCGCGCTCAAACGTTTTCTCACGGATCGGGTCACCCTCATCCGCGCCCACCGCTTTGACCCTGACGACGTCCAGTTCGATGACGCTCTGGTTTCGTCGGTCGTTCTCGTGTTCCGGAAGGTGATCCCGCCAAACGGCCACGCCGTGGCATTCACATTCGGCGGCACGATGGCCGAGCCGCACGTCAGCGACCAGATCCCGCTCGAAACCCTGCGCAAGTCGCGCAAATGGACCGTCCTCCCTGACCACGCGAACAGTGACCGCTGCATTCTGGACAAAGGGGACGGGCCAGACGCTGGCGGACTTCTTCCGTATCCAGCGCGGGATTGCCACCGGCAGCAACAAATTCTTCATCCTCGACCGCGCCGACGCCACGCGCCGCGGCCTCCCGAACTGCTACCTCCGACCGATCCTACCAAGCCCACGCCACCTACGGGAGAAGGTCATCGAGTCGGACGACGACGGTTATCCGCTGATTGACCGCCAATTATGCCTCATCGACTGCGACCTTCCCGATCATGTTGTCGAGCAACGTCACCCGGCGTTGTGGGAATACTTGCAAACCGCCAACGCGGTGGGAATCCGGGGCGGTTATCTCGTCGGGAAGCGCAGCCCGTGGTACAAGCAGGAGAAGCGCGACCCAGCTCCGTTCCTCTGCACCTAATATGGGCCGTGGTGCGGACGAAAAGAAGCCCTTCCGTTTCATCCACAACCGCTCCAAGGCCATCGGAACGAATCTTTACCTCATGCTGTACCCACAGAGGGGCCTCGCGGCCATGCTCCGCAAGCACCCGGACCGGGCCGTCGGCGTGCATGAACTCCTGGGGTGCGTCACGGGCCACGAACTCCGTGGGGAGGGGCGGGTCTACGGTGGCGGCCTTCACAAGATTGAGCCGAGGGAATTGTCTCGCATTTCGGCAACTGCCATGGTTGAGCGATGGCCTGAGCTTCAGGCGAGCGTAATACGTGTCGGGGCAGCCAGTCTTTTTTCGATGTGAGGGTCGGTGTTGAAGCGCATACCACGTCTCTGAAGGGAAGCGAAGACACCGCCTACAAGAGGAACGTGGCCAGCAGAAAGAAGTAGCGTCAAAGAATATCGTCGGTGAAACACGACGGGATGGCTCGTTCCACGCCGCAAGCCATTGCTTCCGCCGTTCATGAATGTCAGCAGGATCCTCTGCTTCGCTAACGCGCAATGCTGCCCATTCGGCGTACCAAATTGCAGCAACCAGGTTTGTCTTCTCCGGCGACAATGAATCAAGTAGCCGACCTCCATCGGCTGCTTCCTGCAGAGCTTGCGTGGCGGCCTCCAACAAGTCGTTTCGGTACTCTCGATTGTCTGCCAGGGGATGTTGCCAGTAGCGGAGCATTAGCTCTGTGAGTATTTCCGCTTCAAAAAGACTCGCCATGTCAAGGCAACGGCGAACAACAGACATAGGCGCCTCACACACGTTGCCCCGCCAGTTCCAGGTAGTTCATGGCTGGCAGGTTTCTAGCGATGAGAGAGGATTGAAGACCGCGCCGATCGCCTTGCTCAACCCCATTGAGTTCAAAAACCGCGATTTCCCATTCTCCCGAGCCAGGCACGAACTGGTCGAGCGCCGACCGAGCCTGGAACGTCCGCTCAGCACGCTCAAACAGGTTCGAGGTTTCCCCGACATACAGAGGTATGGGGTCATCACTGCGTGCAGCGAGCAGGTAAACGGCTGGAACCCGTCGAATCTGGGCGAGAGCATGATCATTCAAGAGGATCTGTCTGGACTGCTTCCGCGAAAAGCGGGTGCCAATCTTTGCCGAAGACTGTCGCCAAAGCCGGGCATCCTTGCGCAAGCGCAGTGCTGCCCAGCGATATTGCAAAGAACCGAAGCCCGGAGCAAGACTGCGTGCAAAGTCGTCAAATCTCGCTGCAGCCAGTGGATCGCACAACACATGGTCCAGGCTGGGATAACCCAGGTCAAGCATACGGCGCAGGGCGATCTCACTGGCAAACAGGAACACGTCCATTGTTTCCCATGAAAACTGGGTTCGCTTTGTTGTGGGTACACTCACCAATTTGCTGCCTTTTCGCAGACTGTACAGCGCAAGGTTCCAGTCCCGCGGGCGTCCCCGCAATCCCAGCTTGCCACATTGATCGACGAACGCGGCGTTCAATACGGGATCAGCAATCACCCGATCGGCGGAATACCCATCCGACGATCGCTTGAACGCCTCGATGACGCCAAGATCATCTGTGGATTCTTTTCGCGGCCCCCTTCCCAGGGGCGTTGCTGGCGCGCTCGTGAGAGGATCTTCCGGACCTTCCACGGGATCGCCGACGCGCACTGCTGCGATCCGTGCGTTGGCATGACGCACATACTCTGGAGAAATCTCGTAGCCTACCCATCGCCGGCCCAGTTTCTTCGCCACGATCAAGGCGCTGCCGGAACCAGCGAAGGGATCGAGCACCACATCGTCCGGGTTGGAGCAGCAACGGATGATTCGCTCCAGCAATCGCTCTGGCATCTGACAGCTGTGGAAACCAGCACGCTCCTTGAACGTCCCTGCCACACGCGCAAAATACCACGTGTCGTTGTCAGGACCGAAGCCTCCCAACGCATCCTGTGGACGAAGGATCCACGTATTATCGGGCACACGACCGCGCGGATCAGCCCTGCCATCGTTATAGACAAGTTGCCTCGCCGATCGAACACGAATTTCAGTATCGTTAAAAGTGAATTTCTTTGGGTCTTTGACCAGATACAACAGATGCGTGTGGGAGCGGCTGAATTTTTTCGTGCAGTGAACGCCAAACGTGTAGTACCAGATGATCCAATTCCGAAGGTGAAACCCGAGCTTCTCGGTAATACCCTTCATCTCCGCGACGTACTCATCCCCGATGGCCACCCACAAGGCGCCCGTGGGTTTGAGCACTCGATGAACAGCACCGAGCCATTGCTCTGTCCATGATAGGTACGCCTGGTTGTCGAGATCATCCTTGTAAAGGTCGTACGAATAGCCGATGTTGTACGGGGGATCAGCGAAGGCGAGATCGACACCAACGCGATTAAGATCGACAGCGTTGAGAGCGTCGATACAGCTGCCGACATAAAGCTGGTTGTGCCACGCCTGGACCATGTTCGCTTCCAAGAATAACTTTTGCTCGACTAATGCGCCGTTCCATCTGGAGTCCGCACTGCCGATGCCAGATAAACTTCGATACTCTGGTCGCCGCGCGCCCCATTGTGTTTGGCGCAAGCGATCAAACAGTTTTCCAGGGTGTACCGACCTCCTCGGCTCTCTGGAACGATTCGGTCAAGTTCCACCTCTTCTGAGCATTCACCCAGGCCACGGTTCGCGTAGAAACAATTGCGGCCGTGTGCGATCGATACGTCACACTTCAGGCGATTCTTGGTGTTCTTTCGAATGTTCGCCATACCTCGACAACTCGTTCCAGTGAGTATGGTATTCCTTGCTCGGACCAGGCACCCATATCGACCAGTTCATGGAGAACCAGTTTGTATAACTCGGCGCACGCTGCAGGTTCCAATCTTCCGACCCGGGTTTCTCGAGTTTGCCAAAGACACGATGAACGGCCTCGTATAGAGGCAATTCGGTAAAAGTCATAGTCTATCCTGTTCCGCGTTTGCGCGGTCAAAACTGGCCGGAAGTGCCCTGTGGGACACCGCCAACATTTGATCCTGACGACCTCCTTTTCGCAAGTCCGATGACACAACTTAATCCTATTCACGGGCATGATGAATTGCCAGTCCTTTCCGTCCGCAGTAGCGCAATCATGTACTGTTCCGCGTCGGATCACACCACCGCAAGTGCAACCCGCCGCGCGTGATTCGCCGGCCCGACCACCGGCATCTCGTTCCACATCCGTCCCTCCAACGTTCGACCGTTTCGGCTCTTGAACACCCCACCCCACTGCTTGAAGAAGAAGGGCACGGCGGCGGCAAAGCATTGATCGCGAATGTCCCTCACCCATTCCTCTTGCATCGGCCTTGCACCAGGCCCCGACTCGCCACCCACGATGACCCACTGGATGCCTTCCAGATTCAAGTCCTGCAGTGGGCCGAGTAGTGGTTCGAGGGAGAGAAAGTGAACCCCGGCGCCCGTTTGCCGAAGGTGGTCGATGCGAAACGTGTAATCCGCACGCTCGACGCTCACGCCCACCCATACGTTGTCCGGCCAGTCGATCTTCGGGGACAGCTTCAGCAGCCGGTCGGAGGCGCTTGGTCAAAACCTGGAAGATGTGCCAGGAAGCTTGCCGCATTACGTCGAACACCCGTAGGATAAACTTCTCGGGAGCGTCCTTGTGAAACAGGTCGCTCATCGAATTCACGAAAACCAGACGCGGCTTCTTCCAACGTAGCGGGACTTCAAGCATGTGTTCGTGCAACGTAAGCCCGAAACCATTGGCGTAGTTCGATTGGCCCATAGCTTGAAGCCGTAGCGACATCCGCTCGGCGTAGCAGTGCTTGCACCCAGGGCTGATTTTCGTGCATCCGGTCAGGGGGTTCCAGGTCGTTTCAGTCCATTCGATAGCCGAGTTTTGAGCCATCAACTTGCTCCCCGATCTCGATACTTGTTGAAAATGTCGGTGACGATATGCTGTGCCACCGGCTTCGGCGAAGCGAAGAAAAGATAGTAGACAGTTGCCCCGGTGGTGTTGCGCATGGGGATTGGTTCCGGTACGTTGCCAAAGCCAGCCACATCCCGCAGCCGTTGCCGAAAGGCTTCGGCTATCGTTTCATTGTCGGTCTTCTCATCTTCCGGGCCGAACAACGTTGGCACAGGCTCGTAAGCAACCTTTCGCCACGACTCGTCTCCCCAGAAGGCATTCATACGAGCGATGTCGGTCTCATCGACACCCTCCGGATGGTGCCAAAACACATTCATGTTCATGTCCATGATGGGGAAGTTCAGAAACATGTCAATGGTTCCAATCTGCCCCGCCGTCCGTATCACTTCCCAATCGAGATGCAAGCCGTAAGGGTCGAGCAGGCAAAGGCCGCGGCGGTAGTCCTCCCAGCGGACTCTCGGCAAGACCTTTTCGAGCATGATCTGGTTGCAGTCGCCATGATGAATGTGAATGTCAGGCCTCGGCCCGAAGATGTTACGCAGGTTGTCCACCTTCAGGCCATCGAGGTCGATGAAGTGGTACTCCTTGAAAGATGGCTGTGTGTTGACCGCATTACCGGGCTGCCTTCGACCTCTTGCCCCGTTGTCTTGGACAGATGGACGCCCGCCCCGGCGAAGGCATCGATGTAGACGTGGTAGAAGTTGGACTGCTTCTCAACGGAAAAAATGATTGAGTACGCTTTGGCGTAGTCCCGGATGATGTCGAGTTTGATCTCGGACCAGTAGCCGATCTCATCCAGCTTCAGTCTGCCGTGACTGTCGCTCGTTCACAGGCGACCTTCCTTTCGTGGCATGCAGGCCATAATGAGATGGAACGGATTTTGGAGGCTGATGTTTGATGATATACGCACGTCCATTGGCTGGCAACCTCAGTTTCTTTGGGCCTTCCGTCAACAAGAAGCAAGCGCAAAAGGAACACCACCCCATCCATCGCCAGGAGCCAAGGAACACCACAAGGCCGGCAGTAGCTCAGGCCACGACCAATGGACCCACGAAGATTTCTGAACTTTCGCAGATTTTTCGCGCTGAAAATCGGAGGGAACCTCTTGTAAACTTGGGTTAGTACCCTGTGTTGGAAACAGGCTCCCAGGAAACAAGGAGGTTCCCCCATGTGGCAGATTATCCCTTCTCTGGCCTCTTGCTTGCAAGACCTGACCGTGGTTTTGACTGAACCATCTTGGCGAACGCAAATCGAAGTACTCTTGGGTTGGTTGATGTGTCTTGGCCTACGCACGGAGTATCGTGTCTTTGAAGCCATTGATGCCAGTCGGGTGGCCTCCCGAGCCGAGCGCCATCCCTTTGACCGCTTCTACAACTTTTTCAGCCGTTCCGCCTGGACCGTGGAGAAGCTAGGTCACGAACTCTGCGTGGCCATTGTCGTGCGGCTGCATCTCTCCGGGGTCTTGTACCTGATCGTGGATGACACGCTGCTTCACAAGCGGGGCAAGCACGTTTATGGCCTGGGGTGGTTTCGCGACGCTGTTGCTTCAACCGCCAAACGGGTGGCCACCGCCTCGGGGAACAACTGGGTAGTGATCGCCTTGGCCATACCGATACCCAAGACAGAGATTATTCTAGCCCTGCCGTTGTTAGCCCGGTTGCATTTGCCCGGCAAGCACCGACCCAGCCAACCAGACTTGGCCAAAGAGTTGCTGACCGAGATTGTCGCCTGGTTTCCCGAACGGCGTTTTGTGCTGATCGGTGACGGGGCTTATGCGGCGGCGGGTTTGCTGGGGACTCTGGACAAGCGCGTCAACTATGTGGGCCGCCTGCGTGCGGATGCCGAGGTCTACGATCCCGTAGTGCCCAAACAACCCAAAAACAAACGTGGCCAGAAGCCGAAGAAAGGACCACGGTTGCCCGGACCGAAGGAAGCGGCACGCCTTGCCGATGCCCAGGCGCACGGCCGAGGCCGCTGGCAATGGCAGAACGTGGACGTGGTGGCCTACGGAATGCAACGCACCCTCCAGGTTCTGACCTATGTGGTGGTGTGGCCGGAAGTACTCGGGTTGCGTGTTATCCGCATCGTGGTGGTGCGTGACCCTACCGGCAAGATGAAGGATGCCTACCTATTCACCACCGACCTGACCGCCACGGTGGCTTGGCTGATCGCGACCTATGCCAAGCGTTGGTCTCTTGAGGTTGCCTTCAAAAACAGCAAGCAAGTCATGGCGATTGAGGAACCACAGCATTGGTGCCAGCAGAGTATTGAGAAACTGGCGCCCTGGGTCTGGCAGATGCAGAGCTTGCTTCACTTGTGGTATCTGGCCATTGGTCACACGTTGCCAGAAGCTAAGAAGGCTCGGAAGTCGCATGGGACCGTGGGACACTGAGTGGTCACTGCGCCATATTGTCGGCGTGCTCCGGACGGCACTGTTGGAAGAAACAATTAACCCGAAGTCGGCTGACGAAGCCGACTGGCAACAATTGCTAGCTCAAGTGAAAGAATACCTGATTTGTGCGGCTTTCGCAGCTTGAGAATCTGCGAAAGTTCAGATTTACAACCGCCTCCTTTCCTCAATCCGAGGCCAGGCCAAGAGGGCCAAGAGTCAGAAACCGTTTCGTCGCCAAATCCTTGCCATCCCGCTGCTGATTCATCATCCGCGATCCTACCGCCGATCATGGTATTTTGGTCGCCTGGTCGAGGCTCGACCGCGTGACCTGGAAAGGCAGCTCTCTTGCACCGAACCGTACAACCTATCGCAGTTTGGAGAGGATCTCTGCGGCATCGTCCGGCCAGAGGGTTTCGACGGCCTTGACGGCGGCACAATGTACTTCTGGCCAACGCTCTTGGCGAACCGCGGTCTCCATGACCTCACGGGCTTTCGTGTCCTTGACGGCCTGAAGCAATTCGATCATCGCTATCAGGTGTTTGCGTTCATCTGCCACCTTGAACAGGGGATGCTGGAGTTGTTCACCCTGTCCACCCGCACTGGCATGTGAACGCAATTGGTGTTGTAAACCTCCTTGCAGTTCTTGTTGAAACCCTCCTGGGTCGAGACGACGACGACTGCTTCGCTGGCATGTCGCGATCAAACAGAAGAGGTGTTGGGTCAATGACAACTATGGAAGCAAACGCAGAGGAGCCGAGGCCGGCGGCCAGGAACAGGGCCAGCCCGACAGGGACAGCGAGAAAGAGTCGTGAACTGCACATAGCATACTCCTTGTATCAACAAGAGGCGGTTGTGGTTCTGTTCCCTTTTACTTGCTACTGTACTTTCGTCTTTCGCTCAAGCGTATTCTACCAGTTGTGTTCGATTTCATCAAAGGGGCGGCTGGAACAACATGGCCGGGGCCTGGCGAGCAATTGATTGCTGGCGTTGCACACAAACCCACCTCTTGGACGAAAGAGGACGCGATGATGGAATGAAAATACAAAGTATTGCCCGGTCGCTGATTGGCGTTTGCAAGGGGGTTGATTCGACTGCTTGCCAGGGACAACGATTCTCTAAGTTGTTTTGAAATAACGACTTGCGTTTTCTGGCCGATTGAGCACGGCCTCGCACCCCACATGGCCGAGGTATATATACCTCGGCCATGTGGGGTGCGAGGCCGTGCTCAATATTGCGTAGTATGTATACTACGTTGCGCTCAAATGACCCAAGCAGGCGCTGTCCATGAATGTGCAGTATATATACTGCACATTCATGGACATGCCTGCTCCGGAGTCGCCCAGCATGACCTGTAAACCATTCAAGAGCAATGACTTGCGATCATCAATCTTGACTAATAATACTTATGAACGTAGTATATATACTACGTTCATAAGTTGAAGAGAGAGTCCGATGCTCAATTTTTATCGAAATGCTTCGGATAGTGGAGAAGATGTGAGCGATTTCTGGGAGATCCAATGGAAACCAAGGACCGTATCCTAAAAGCCCTGGCGGAGATAACGCAAGCGTTCGAGGGTTTGCCCAAACGTATCTTTACTACTGCGGAACTCCGACAGATCGTGAGTGAGGGGCGCCAGTCCTGGGGTCTTGGGGCAGCGACACTACAGCAGTTTACCCAGATCATGACAGAGAAATCGCCCCTGAAAGAAGCGAAACTCGACTTCCCGTACCGCCTCGCCCACCGGTACACTTGGGGCGCGGTCACAACATTCGAGTTGGTGCAATCACTCAACGAAGAATCATATTTTAGCCACTATACCGCTCTGCATCTTCACGGACTGACGGAACAAATCCCGAAAACGATTTACCTCAACATCGAACAACCCCAAAAAGCAGGCGGAGGCACGCTTACTCAGGCAGGTATCGACCGAGCGTTCAAGGGGAAATGCCGCACATCGACGAATGTTGCCCGCTACCAGGACAGGACCATTTGCCTGCTGAATGGTGCGAATACCGGACACCTTGGCGTGATCGACATGCGAGCGCCGGAAGGGTCATCAAAGATCCGAGTCACCAACGTCGAGAGAACACTCATCGACGCCACAGTCCGGCCTATCTACACGGGCGGTGTATTTGAGGTGGCCAAGGCTTTTGAAGCGGCTCGCGATCGTGTTTCCAGCAACAAGTTAGCCGCCTATCTTCGAAAACTTAACTACACATATCCCTATCACCAATCAATCGGTTTCTATATGCAGCGCGCACGGTATAAACCGGCACAGCTCGCCCTGATACGACAATTCGACATGGAATATGATTTCCACCTTGATTATCACACGAAAGGAACGGAGTATAACCAGGAATGGAGGCTACACATTCCAAAGGGGTTCTAAAGAACGGCATTTTCCGATCACGTAATCAAAGTAAAAGTCAAAATCACGTAATTGAATCCCCGGTTTCACCGTGGCCTGCACTGCGATGAAGTCTGGCCGATGATATTCCCTGAACTCGGCGATCTTGCCAATCAGCTCTACTGGAACGCGCTTGATAGTGAACATTCTTTCCAGGATTTCCCGGAACAAGTCGGCCTCGAGGCTGATCTCAAAGTGCTCTACCAAGGTGTGGATGTCGAGGAAATCTCGCGCACGCGCCGAAGGATTGCTCCTGACAATCTGGACGTACTCGGGCATCTGTTGGCAAATCGCTCGAAGCTTTTCGCTGACCACCATCTCAGGTGAATAAGTGTAAATCGTGTAACCGTCAAGCAAAGTGGAGCATTTTGGCCCGCAATACGCATGTTTGCTGATGTCAATCTTGAACTTTGGCGATCCTCGCTCCCCGAGGGGACGTGCGCGCATGCGTAACGAATGCATGTCCCCCTTGAACTGGTCATGTTGTTCCTTGTCAATGATCTTGAAGTCAACCTTGTACCCGCCCCAGAAATCCTTCATTTCAACGGTCAAACCAGGCGGAACCTCGCGAACATTGATGTCAAAGACGACATACCCTTCCTCACCAAGTGTTGCGTTGAGAACCTTGGAGACCTTTTCTTCCAGCAACTGCGGCGTTTCAAACTCACCTTCGATTGAGAAATCAAGATCCATGGAACCGCGCGAAGAAACGCCAAAGAACAACGTCCAGAAGGTTGCCTCCTTTCAGGACAAGCCGCTGCATCAGGTCGTCATCAGAAAACATCGCGATGATGACTAACTTCTTGATCCGTTCTAGAAACTGTATTTGATCCATGGTCCTTAACCCAACTGGTTGGAGGCGACCAGGGACAAGACAGTCTGCCTTCCTGCCAGGACTCCCGTCGGTTCGGTCAAGTCCTTATTATAACTGGGGAGCCGTTAGATTCATGGAGCAAGTGGCAAATAGGTTCGCTTATTCGACGGTACACCTAGTGAACAACTTTGGCAGCCGGAAGCAAGTAGCGCTGCAGCAGTCGGCCAAAGATCATCTATAGATAGAGAGCCACATCGTCGTCGGCGGGCCAACCATCTCTTCCAGGTACGCACCACCGGCACTCGGAACCGCTGCAACGCTTCGCCGTTGCCCGTGATCCCGTAGAAAGCGAAACGGCCGCGTAGTTTCTGGGCCAGCGGCCGAGATTCTGCTGTTGCACGTCCACGGCGTACCTACTAAACTGCAAGTTTGCAAATGGGGACGGGAAGGTCCCTGAATCCTAACAGGTTGTTAGACAATGAATTACGATCCCAGCAACCCGCTCATTGTTCAAGGGGATCGCTCTGTCCTGGTCGAGGTTGATAATCCACGCTATGCCGAGGCCCGCGATGCGCTCGCTCCGTTCGCGGAGTTGGAAAAGAGTCCGGAGCATATCCATACTTACCGCCTGACCGATCTGTCGCTGTGGAATGCGGCCGCCGCGGGCATGACGGCTGAGGCGATGATCGAGGTCCTGCGCTGCTACAGCAAGTTTCCGGTGCCGGCCAATGTGCCGGTGGACATTGCGGAGCGCGTCAGCCGCTATGGCCGGGTCAGGCTGGAACGGGCTGAGGACAAGCTGCGGCTGGTGTGCGAGGACAAGGCGCTTCTCGAAGAGTTGGCCCGGCAGCCGCGGGTGCGGGAGTTTCTGGGCAAGCGGAACGACCCGGCCAGCTTTCTGATCGAGCCGGCGCATCGCGGCGTTGTCAAGCAGGCGCTCATCAGCGTTGGTTATCCAGCCGAGGACCTGGCCGGCTACACGGATGGGGCGGTACTGACCTTTCAGCTCCGCAACCTGGCTGCTTCCGGCCTGCCTTTTCACGTCCGCGACTACCAGCGCGAGGCGGCGGACATCTTCTTCGCCGGCGGCAACGTGCGCGGCGGCAGCGGCGTGATCGTACTGCCGTGCGGGGCGGGGAAAACCATTGTCGGCATGGCGGCGATGGTGCTCATGCAACGCTCGACGCTCGTGCTCACCACCAGCATAATGGCCGTCAAGCAGTGGCACCGCGAAATCCTCGACAAGACCGACCTGAGCGACGATCAGATCGGCGAGTACACCGGCGAGAGCAAGATAATTGCGCCGGTGACGCTGGCCACCTACCAGATCGTGACGCACCGGCCCGACAAGAAGGAAGAGTTCCCGCACTTCAAGATATTCGATCAGCGCGACTGGGGGCTGGTGATTTACGACGAGGTTCACTTGTTGCCGGCGCCTGTGTTTCGCGTTACGGCCCAGATTCAGGCGCGGCGGCGGCTCGGCCTGACCGCCACCCTGGTGCGTGAGGACGGCCGCGAGGCGGATGTTTTCAGCCTGATCGGTCCGAAGAAATACGATGTGCCGTGGCGCAAGCTGGAGTCGCGCGGCTGGATTGCGGAGGCGACCTGCACGGAAATTCGCGTGAGCCTGCCGGAGCCGGCGCGCATGGAGTACGCCGTCGCCGAATGGCGGAACAAGTACCGCATCGCCAGCGAGAACCTGGCCAAGGAAACGGTGGTGGCCCGGCTGCTCCATCACTATCGCGGCAGCCGGGTGCTCATCATCGGCCAGTACCTCAAGCAACTGCGGCGGCTGCGCGAACCGCTTCGGCATCGCGCTGATCACGGGGGCGACGCCCAATTCCGAACGCGAGGACCTGTACAACAAGTTCCGGCGCGGCGAGGTGCGCGCAGTTGATCCTCTCGAAGGTCGGCAATTTCGCCCTCGACCTGCCGGATGCAAACGTGCTCATTCAGGTTTCGGGCACATTCGGGTCCCGGCAGGAAGAGGCGCAGCGTCTGGGCCGCATTCTGCGTCCCAAGACCGGCGGCGAGACGGCCCACTTCTACTCGCTGGTCACGCGCGACACGCGAGAGCTGGATTTCGCCCACCATCGGCAGCTCTTTCTGACCGAGCAGGGGTACAGTTACGCTATTGTTGATGGAGCGGAGATGGTGGCGGCGTGAGAGTGACGGGGTGACAAGATGACAAGGTGACAGGATGACAAGGTGACAAGGTGACAAGGTGACAGGGTGACAAGGTGACAAGGTGACAGGGTGACAAACGGAGGAAACGCGTTACGAGACGAAACTAACGTCCTTTTCTTGTCACCTTGTCACCTTGTCACCCTGTCACCTTGATCTGGAAGCGCAGGGGCATCCATAATGTTAGACCACGGAATACAGACAGCCGCGGGGACGAGGATTCCGGTGAAGTTGCATCGGCGGGTTGCGCTGGTGCAGACGGAGGATGCGATCCTGGCTGAGGAATTGCTGGCTCGGAAGAAGCTGGCTCAGGATCTGGCGGGGCGGTTGACGGATCGGGTGTTGTTGGTCCGGCCGGGGCGGGTCGAGGCCGTCATTCAGGAACTGCAAAGGATGGGGCACACTCCCGCGGCGAATACGGTCTAGCCCGTTTAGCCGCGACCCGAAGGGGAGCGCGGGAAAAGGCGCTCCCCTTCGGGTCGCGGCTAAACGAGATAAAGAAAAATGCCATTGATTGATCCTGCTTACTGGTCCGAATACCTCCGGCAGACGCTCCAGTGCTACGAGGTGAGTCTCCTGCGCGACGTTGCCGCACAGCTGCTCAAGCCGCGCAATCAGTGGCCTGTGGCGGAGCTAATCGACCGATGCGTCGCCGTGACCACGAATACAGCGCTGATCGACCGCCGGCTGAGTGAGCTGGATGCTCCCGAGCGGCAGTTGCTGGCACTGATCGGGCACAGCCGGCAGCCGCGCTGGAATCTCGGCAACCTCGTCGAACTCCTCATGGCTCTCGGCCATGCGGAGGGACTACCGACCGTCCTCAAGCTCTTCGAGCAAGGGTTGCTCTATCCCGATCTGCCGGCCGTTAAAGTGCCGCGCCTGAAGAGCTTCGAGCAGTGGGTTGGTCAGAGCGCTGAGGCCGGCCCACAGGTCTTCGCACATCCTCTTGTGGCGGTTCGGGCGATTGGCGAGGAGCTTGGCTTGCCGGAGTGCCCGGCGACAGCACCGGCCGACGCGAGTGCATCCTCCGAAGTAGGACGGATTGGCAATCCGTCCCACACGGCCATCCCCGCGGTGATCCATGAGGCGGACGGGCTGGAGTTGCCGCTGCGCATGGCTGCGTTGTGGCAGCAGGTGCTGGCGGCTCCGTTGCGGCGAACAGCGCAAGGTGATTTCTTCAAGCGTGACTGGGAACGGTTGTCTCAGGATCCATTGCTCAACGCGGCAGCGGCGGAGAGTCTCGTGCCGCTGCCCGATCCCGGTATGCTCACCGTCGCCCTCGCTGAGATCGAGGGCGTGATCCAAGCGGATGAAAGCGAGCTGCGGGCTGCCGGGCTGCCGTCAGCGTGGGAAGAAGGTCTGGAGGCAACGCTGGCGTCGCTCTGGGCGGCGCTGTTCCGGCTGAATACGTGGGATGCCGCTGAAGGCTGGCATGGTACGACGGCGAGACGCGGCAATCCTTATCCGTCCGCCTATCTGCTGACCCTGTTGCTGCTGGCCCGGCTGTCCGAAGATAAATGGGTACACCCGGCGGATGTGGAGCGGTGGATCACGGGGCGCCATCCGTTCTGGCGCAACGCGGTCCAAAGCGATCGAGAATTGAGGATCGAAGAAAGAGGATCGAGAGATCGAAGAAAACCGCCCGATCGCCGCTCCATCCTCCACTTTCACGTTCCTGCTGGGTCCTGCCTTTCAACTCCGCATGGTCCAGGCCGCCAGGAGCGGGCCAGGGGACTGGCTGGTCCACCTCTCACCGGCGGCCGTTAGTGTTCGCCTGGGAGAGTTGCCTTCCAGGACGGCATCCTATCCGCAGACCTTGCTCGTGCAGCCGAACCTGGAAATCATTGCCTCCCGGCAAGGTTTGACGCCTGGATTGATCGTGCACTGACTCAGTTTGCGGCCTGGAAAAGCCTTGGATCAGCCTGCACGTTGCAGCTGCAGCCCGAAAGCGTGTACCGGGCGCTAAGAAAATAGGGCCAGACGTTTGATTCCATCCTGCAAACGTTCGAGCAACACGGCATGCGGCAAACACCAGGGCAGCCGTCGTCGAATCGCTGCGCACGTGGGCAGGCAAGCGCCACGTATCAGGGTCTATCCCTCGGCTGTATTGATGGAATTTGCCACGCCGGAGGATTTG
>CAWDRY010000002.1:0-16100 GCA_963804745.1 uncultured Gemmataceae bacterium | reverse complement strand
ATGTTTCCCGAATACGCAACAGGACGGAAACTCGAGCGGGGCGCTCCAGTCTTTCACTATCAACAGCGACGGGACCATCCAAGGGGTCTTCTCGAATGGCCAGACGCTGACACTCGGGCAGATTGCTTCGGCCACTTTTCAGAACAATGAAGGGTTGCAGCTAAACGGGGCCAACACCTATCTGGCCACCCCCTCCGCCGGGCATTCCAGCATCGGGACGCCGGATACGGGGGGACGGGGCACTATCGTCGGTCAGTCGCTCGAGAGCTCTAATGTTGATATGACCACGGAGCTTTCAAACCTTATCGTGGCGGAACGTAATTACCAATCCAACGCGCGCGCCATTTCGACCGCCGATCAGATGGTCAACTACGTTCTAACCATGCAACCGTAGCCATGGTTTCGTAACTCGCTTGTTTCTTGCCCACCCTTTGCGAATCAGCGCAAAGGGTGGGCCCCACCGGGTTCTAAGAACCCTTCCATTAGTTTTTCCTAATTGCAGGGCGAGCCTGACACAAAAGCATATCCGGTGGCAGAGTGATCGCCTCGGCCCCCCGCCCCAAAATTCCTGAGCGGACAATCACTTCCAACGCGCAAGGAAGGCGCTCTGGCTCCTTCTCTGTTCATTGCCGGTCTTCATCTGGATCGCAGCCGCACCGCCGCGCTGCGGGGCCGGCTGAACTCCGGCAGGGTGCTCCACCCCGATCGGCGGTCCGCCGATGATGCCGATGTATGAACAGGTCCCCGCATACCTGGCCAGTGACTATCCAGTACCGGGATTCGTGAACCAGCCTGGCCCCATGCCGGCCCCGAACGGGACGGCCTGGCCCCAGGCGGCACCGGCACAGCCGAGGCCCGTTTTCCGAGGCAAGGCTCCTGACGTAGGGAACTCCATCGACCACCGGCCCACGTTGTCGGACATGCCGACACCCGAGCAGCTTGGCATCACGTGCCGGGGGAAAACCACGGACAGACCGGCCTCGATGGAACGCCGGCCCGCCCTAACGGAAATGCCTACCCCGGAGCAGCTCGGCTTGCGCAGCCCCAGAGCGGCGGACGGCGAGCCGACCGACTGGCGCAAGGCATGCCGGCGGCTTGAAGAGCTAGGGGCGATCTGCTTCCAGCTAGAGAAGCTGCCACAAGGAGGCTGGCGCTTCAGATGCCTGCTGCCCACGGGCCAGCCTAACCATTCGCGCAGCATGGAGGCCGAGGCAACCACCGAGATGGAGGCCGTTGGCAAGGTCCTCTATCAGGCGGAGGAGTGGCGGCGGGGCAGATGACAAGGTGTGACAGGGTGACAAGGTGACAGGGTGACAAGGTGACAAGGTGACAAGGTGACAGGGTGCGCCGATGAAGAGAAATGCCTGCTTTTTCGTTCTTGCCTGATTTGCGGGCCGGTCCGTCACCTTGTCACCCTGTCACCTTGTCACCTTGTCACGCTCATATAGGCCCGGTGCGCGGAAAAATGCTAGGCTGGACATGCACCAGCGGCGTTTTCCGCCATCAGGGTCAATATCATGAGCCGGACCGATCTCTTGGGGGTTGCCAATAACGTCGTTCACCGGGCGCAGCGGCAAGGATTTGTGATCGCACGTGAAATCCGCGAAGCCGTCTCCCAGGCAGGAGCGCCCGACAAGGAATGGAAGGAAGTCGTTTCCCTGGCCGGTCCCGCTCTCAATTATCGCCGCGGCCGTTACTACTACGCGCCGTGCGTCAGCGAGCGCGTGCGGCAAGAGCAGGAGCATCAGCGCAGCGTTCAGCAGGCCGTTCGCCAGCTCATCCAGCAGTACAAGGAAGGCGCCCGCCCCGTCGAACGCCGCGAGAACGACCGCATCGATTTCATCCAGCCCGTCAAGGTGATAACCCACGATCAACGCGAGTTCACCGTCCTGAGCAGGGACATTTCAACCACCGGCATCCGCCTGATCGGCCCGCGCAGCTTGCTTGGCCAGAAGGTCCAGATTCTGGTGCCGCGGCCGGACAACACCGAGCCGTGGTGCTTTTTAACGCGCATCCTCTGGACCTGCGCCGTCAGCGACGAGCTGTTCGAGAATGGCGGAGCGTTCCTGGAGGTAAACGGAAGCCAGATACAAAAGGATGAAGGATGAAGGATGAAGGATGAAGGGTGAAGGATGAAGGATGAAGGATGAAGGATGAAGGAAGAAAAGATCAACGATAGGCTTCGGAGTCGAACCATGAGTGACGAAGTGGATCAGCCGATGGACTTGGGAGAACGGACCAAGCGGTTTGCGCTTCGGATAATTCGTTTATTCTGCGCTCTTCCGAAGGCAACGTTGGCACAGGTCTTGGGGAATCAATTGCTGCGGGCGGGAACCTCGGTAGGCGCTCATTACCGAGAAGCTGTTCGCGGTCGCTCCAATGCCGAGTTCATCAGCAAGTTGCAAGTTGGCTTGCAGGAACTCGAAGAAACAGCTTACTGGTTGGAATTGCTTGCAGAGTCACGGGTGTTTCGTGAAACTCGCCTTTCTGCCTTAAACAATGAGACTAACGAACTCATTGCGATCTTTACGACCTGCGTGAAGAAGGTCAAAGGCAAGAAGTAATCTCGGATTCCTAATTATTCATCCTTCATCCTTCATCCTTCATCCTTATTTTACTGTCCGGATTGCATCTGATTGATGACGGCGCGGAGGGCGGAGAGGTCGTCTCTGGCTGTGGCTTCGTAGTTGCGGCGAATGTTCGGATTGGACGGGTTGGGGACGGCGCAACTGAACTTCCACTCACCCTTGTCACCCCATGTTTCCAGACGTTGCCAGGTCACGCCGCGCTTCAGCAAGACGGCCTGCGCCTGTTGATAAGTCATGACCTGGGCACCACCGGTATATGCTGAACCGGAGACCGGCGGCAGCGGCGGCGTTCGGGCTGGTGATGCGTTGCTGACCACCTGGGGCTGCTGCAAAGTGACGTTTCCAGGGGCAGTTTCTCCGCGCCGTGGATCGTTGACGGGAACGGCCGGTGCGGGGCCGATACGAAGGTCGTGGCTGGCATCAAGCGGCTGACTGCTGCCGCCGGCCAGCGCCGCCGTGCTGGGCGTCGTGGTCGAGGAGGTCATCATAGGCACGCCCGCCGTGGTCGGCGGGCCGAGCGAGGCCGCAGTCTTCTTCACCGGCTGTGCCGGCGGCCCGCCCAGCAACGGATCAATCGGCTGAGGCGGAGCGGGGAGAACCGGGTCTCTGGGTTGACTGTTGGTTCGGCCTCCAGATGCGCAGCCGGCCAACAAAAGCGCAAGAAGGATGAAGGATGAAGGATGAAGGATGAAGGAACGAAGACGGGTCATCCTCGATTCCGTCAGCCTGTCGCCTTCCGGCTTCATCTTTCCGAATTCGTTCTGGCGGCTACGCATTTTGATTCGCTTCTCAGTCCGGCTAGATTGTTTCAACACTAACACCCGGCGCCAACACCCGGCGGCTTACGCCGCTCGGCTCGCCACGTTAGGCTCGGCTCGCCACGTTGGGCTAAAAAGAAAGCGCAGTCTCGTACAAAAACTGAGGGAAACATGCAATGGCAGCTTTCCATATCGCGGTTATCGGCGGCGACGGCATCAGTCCTGAAGTGATAAACCAGGCAATTCGGGTAACAGATGCGGTGCTGACGGCGGTTTAGTCTGAATTTATCAACACAAAGACACAAAGAGCACAAAGAAGAAGACCGAGAGTAGCGGCCAAGAATGGCCGTTTGGCGCGGCCACATTTGGCCAGCAAAACGGCCATTTTACAGCACCCTCATTTTTTGTAATGCTTGTCTCAGCAACCAGTTATGCGAATCAGACCGTGACCGGGAGCTTCAAACCCTGACACGAGTGCTTTTGTCTCTTACTACCGAGCTTGACTATACGCCTGTATATGTTAGGGTCGCTGGCCACGGAACAGTTTCACCGCAGCTGGCCTGGCGCTCAGGCGTGCGCCGGTGCTGCGCTCTTTTCACGCCTTCCAGGTATTCGCCATGGCAATCCCCTCTGCACAGATTTTGAGTCTGATGAAGAACGTCGCCGAACTGCGCACCGCGGGTTTTTCGTGGGACAGCATTGGCCCACAGATGGGACGATCGGCACGCACCTGCCGGCGTTGGCCGACACTTTATGCCGATGATTGGGACCGGCTCTTCTACCTTGCCCAAAGACGGGTCGTTGAGGAACTCGGCAGCGAGGGCCGGCGCACCTTGAAACGACTGCTGCGTTCCAAGAACGACAAGCTCCAGCAGGACACGGGCAAGTATCTCTCGCGCCTGCTGGAGAAGGCCGAGGACACCTACGAACGCAAGGCAGACCGGACCGGCCGTCCGGAAAACAAGTATGCAACCTACACCGCAATTCTGGAGATCCTCGATGAAGACCAACAACGTGCTTTCCTCGATGAATACGTGGCTCGGCGATTGGCGGAACGCCTTTCTGCCCAGCCTGCTGGAGAGAGTCCAGCTGGCCAGGGAGTCGGTCAATGAGTTTGCAGCTTTGTGCTGCACGGACAGCACGGGCAAGGCGATCCGGCAAGCCGTGCTGCATCGCGAGTTGCAAGGCTTCCTCGATCAGAATCACCGGGCGCTGGTGGAGCTGCCGCGCGATCATGGGAAGAGCGTGCAAATCTGTTTGCGCATCTTGTGGGAGTTGGGGCACGATCCGAGCTTGCGAGTGAAGATCGTGTGCGCTTCGGATGCGATGGCCATTGAGCGGTGCCGATTTCTGCGTGATGCCATCGCTTACAATCGGTGGTTGCACCTTGTCTTTCCGGACTTGAAACCGGCGCAACCGTGGGGGGCGACAAGATTCACCATCCAACGGCCGGCGAACGTCATCGGGCCGAGCGTGGCTGCTCTTGGTGTCGGCTCGGTTGCTACGGGGACGCGGGCTGATCTGCTGGTGTGTGACGATATTGTCGATGTGAAGTCGTTGCGCAGCCGGGCGGATCGGGAGCGGGTGAAGAGTTACTTCCACGAGAACTTGATGAACCTGCTGGAACCGAATGGGCGATTCTGGGGGCTGTTTACGCCCTGGCATATCGACGATCTCAACAGCAATCTTAAGCGGAATCCGGCTTATGCGCTGTTTCGGCGGGCGGTGGGAGATAACCTGGAGCCGGTGTGGGCGGAGAAGTGGAACAGTGAGCGATTGGAAGAGCGGCGGCGGGAGATTGGGACGTTGTCGTTTGCACGGGCGTATCGGTTGGTGTGTGTTCCGGAGGAGGATGTGCCGATACGGGGGGAGTGGGTGCGGTATTGGGTGGAGGGAGATGGGACTAATTGGACTGATGGGACTGATGGGAAACACGGCGGGGGTGAACCCCGCCGCTCGCCGGCAACGCACGGCGGGGGTGAACCCCGCCGCTCGCTGGCTTATGAGCAGGTTGTGTTGGCGGTTGATCCGGCGGTTTCGACGGCGAGTACGGCGGATCGGACGGCGTTGGTGACGCTGGGGCGGACGGGGAATAATGAGATTCACTGTCTGGAGGCGCTGGCGCGAAGGGTGACGGCGCCGGCGTTGATGGCGCTGATCGACGATGCGGATCGGCGCTGGCAGCCGGAGGTGATTTTGTTCGAGTCGAATGCGGCGTTTGCGGGGATACGCGATTTGCTGGTGAAGCAGGCGCGGTTTGGGCCGAAGATCAAGTCGGTGGTGCAGACGAAGGACAAGATGAGCCGGGTGCATGCTTTCAGCGTGCCGGTGGAGAATGGGACGTTTCGATTACGGGGGGAGGGCGAGCGCGAAACTGCAAGCGGGCGGGTACACCGGAGTCAGCAGGAGCTGTTTGACGAGATGACATCGTTTCCGTTTGGGGAGCATGATGATTTGCTGGATGCGGCGGGGAGCGGGGTGGCGGAGATGATGGGGAGGAGGGAGATGAGGGTGTGGTGAGAGGTGAGGGTGAGCAGAAGCGCACGCAAAGACGCAAAGGCGCAAAGGGGGGCGTGGGTGGTGAGGGGGCAGGGGTTCAAGAATTGAAAATTGCAAATTCAGTAGTTCCAAAAATCCCGAATCCGAATACCGGAAACCAAAACTCTAAGGAAAGCAGGAAACCAGGAAGAAACAAAAGCAGAAATAATGCTTGACAGAAATTTGACTGATCCGTGCCCCAGCTTCATGTTCCTGCCTTCCTGGTTTCCTTAGAGTTTGGAATTGGGAAGTACTGAAATTATGAATTGAAAATTGCAAATTGGCCGGATACGAGGTTGTAGTGTTGTCGGTTGATGCGGCGGTTGCGATGGCGAGGATGGAGGATCAGGCTGAGTCGCGGCGGGCCGGGCGGCAAGACCCACTTGGTCACTACGCTGCTGTCTACGACCGTGTCGCTCATCTCCTGCGGTCCTCGGCGATCACGGCTTCATCATTGGCCAATCTTGAACTGATGGCCAGTCGCTTCCACCTTGTGTCTCACTTCACCTCCAATGGAATGCTTTCCGAGTGGCTGTTGAACTCCGGGGCGTACATGCACTGGATCTGGGCGATCCCGGTCTGGTAGTCGCCGCGGTGAACCACCCGCGTGGCGTACTCGAAGACATACGTGCCCTTCGGCAGGTAGTCGATGAAGAAATGGCTCGCCGTGTCGCGGGTCGATTCGTAGTAGCCCAGACCGTCCTGGTACTTGTAACGCGACAGCACGTTCACCGGTTCGGTGCCGCTGCCGCGGTAGTCCTTCAGATGGACGTACTCCATGTCGCGATCGACACGCAGAACCACGCGCACAACTAATTCATCACCCACCTTCACTGGCCCCTTGACCGGTTCCAGCACCAAGCCCTTCTTGGTATGCTCGCGGGTGTAGAGGCTCTTGGTCAGCTTCAACGGCGTGCCCTCATGAGGGGTGATCTTGGCCATATCCTCCAGGTACTGCCAGTGGATGCTGCCCCAGGCTACACCCTTGTCCTCCTTCTTGACCGTGATCTCGCCTTGCTTGGGAGTGATGTCGCTTTTGACGAAACGCTGCTCGTAGAAACCCGTGCCGGCCTCGACTTTCTCGGGCTTGATCGTCTGGCCACCGATGACCAACTCGACCAGGGCATCCGAGGCAAGCAGGTTCTCGCCGCGCAGGAGCAGGGCATAGATAGCGTCGGCGGTGGCCTTGGTGGTCTTCCAGTCCTGCGTCTGCTTCTGCTTGAGCAACCAGACCTTGCACTCCTCGACGGCGTGCGTGTCTTCCATGACCTCGTCGAACGCCTCGATCATGACGGCCTGGGTCTCAATGGGGGCATGGAACCACGAGAACGACATCTCCAGGTCGCGCCAGAACATGCCGAGTTCCTCGTTGCTGACCGAGCGCTCCTTGATCGACTTCATGATCAATGCCGGCGTTTCCTTGTCGTCGAAGCGTTTCAGCGCCAGGGCCAGGTGTCCTTGCGACTGGCGACATGCCAGTTGCAGCCAGAACTTGCGCCCTGGCCGAGGAAGTAATTGACCGCCGGCTGATGTTCCTTGGCGATCGGTTTGTCAGCCAGGAAGAAGCTGCGGCCATAGAGATACAGGGCAATCGTTGGCGTCAGGTGGTTCAGGTGCTGCGTGCCGCTCCTGAGAATCTCCTGATAAATCCGGTCGATCCAGGCATCGAGCCGGGTCAACGATTTGATGGCCGGATCCATATCGACCTTCACGCCCAGGTGACGCAATCGGCCGAAGCCGGTGGTGATGTACAGCGTGATGTACTCATTGGGCGGGCCGCCGGGGAACCACGGCCAGGCGCCGTCGGCATACTGCATCTGGGCCAGCTTGTTCAGCGTGCTGGCCGTCTCGGCGTTGAGGCGGTTGCCGTCGAACAGGATGGCCACGTCGCGCCGGGCCTGGCTCTCCTTCTTGGCCTGCCGCAGCCAGGGAGTCTCCTCCAACATCACGGACTTGAGATCCTGGTTCTTCTCCATCGGGCTGTCCAGGGCCGGCGTGCCTTCCCACTGCTTGAAGACCTCCTTGATCTTCGGGTCGGAATTGGCGATGTGCCGGGCCAGCGCGTTGGCGTAGAGCCGATTGAAGACCTGCTCACTGCACTCGTAGGGATACTCCATCAGGTAGGGCAACGCCATGACGGCGTACCACGACGGGTTGGAGACCATCTGCACCGTCAGCGACTGGCTTTGCAGGGTCTTCGACTCTCCTGACTTGAGCAGCTTGGCGAATTCGAACTGCTTGGTCGCCGGGCCGCGGATGGGCAGCGGCAGCGATTCGGTCACCAGGATGCGCCGCGACAGCACCGGCACGTAGCCTTCCTCGCCGTCGGACAACTGGCTGGTGGAGCCGACCGCCTTGTAGGTGATGGGACCGAGGCCGTCGGGCACGGTCAGCCGCCAGGAATAGCTGCGCGATTCCTTTTCGGGGATGTCGAAGGACTGATCGATTTTGGTGTTGCCGAGCAGCTCATCGACGGATTTGCCGGTGCGGGCGTCGGCCAAGGTCAGGCGCACCGTCCCTGGCTGGCGGACGGCGGACTGGTTGGTGACCTTGACGGTGAATTCGAGGACATCGCCTTCACGGAGGAAGCGCGGCGGGTTGGGCTGGACCATGAGATCCTTGGCGGTCACGGCCTTATCTTGAAAGAAGCCGGCGCGCAGGGCGTTGTCGTGGGCGAAGCCCATGAACTTCCACTGGGTCAGGGCCTCGGGCATGGTGAACTCGATCTTGACCTTGCCCTCGGCGTCGCTGATCAGGTGCGGGAAGAAGAAGGCGGTCTCGTTGAGGTTCTTGCGGGCGGTGACCTTGCTCAGGTCGGGAGCTTCGACACGGGGTGCTTGTCCATAGCCTCCTCCTCCGTAGCCGGCCATCGAGCCGGAGTGGTCCTGGAACCATAACAGACGCATCCTTCCGTTTTGCCTCCTCTCTCGCAGGTGCGCTTTCGGGCGCAGTCGCGTGGGACGCGCTTAATTCTGTCAGCATATCAAGTGAATCAGCGTAGTACTGGTAGCCCCACAGGTCGGCTATGATCTGGTACGGGAAGGAACGATACGTTATCGACACCGGCACACCGTGACCACTGTAGAGGTGCAGGTACTTCACACCGTTCTCGAATTGATGCGTCACATTGTCATTGTCCTGGTAGAAGACCCCGAACCGTTGCAGCCAGTTGTGTGGGAAATAGGCGTCCAGCGATTCGTCGTACAGGGTGGCGACCATCTCGGCGACCGCTTTCTTCGCGTCGGGTCCGGTGATGACGGCCGTCCAGGTCTCCTTCTGACCCGGCAGCAGCTTGGATGTGAAGTGCTCCCACTTGACGGTGAGGTCCTTGTTGCTCCAGGGCACATCGACTCGGTGTGTGGTCAGGTAAGCACGGTTTTCGCGGACCATGGTCACGCGGAGGGTGAAGCCGCCGCGATGTGCCTCGGTCACGGCTTGCTTGATGATCTGCTGGGTCGTGCCGGGGGCGGTCCAGAACGCCTGGACGGGCTTGCGGCGATGCTCGATCTCGATGAAGGCGCGCAGCCTGATCGTAGCCGGTGCCCCAGAGAGCCGGTGAATTCCTCCCCGGGTTCCACGGTCCATTTCGGGGCGGCGACGACGTTGGGCACGTGGATGGGGAATATCCGGGGCCTTACGGCACCCGGCTCGCCTTCTGGTTGCAGCACCTGAATGGGCAGCAGGGCCGTGACCGGTTTGTCGAAGCGGTCCTTGGTCTCCAGCATGGCGCGGAAAGGTCCGGCGGGGAGCTTGATGGTTTTCTTTACCTTGCCGGTCTTGTCGGTCTGCGAACTTTTCCTCGGCGACCTTGTCACCCAGTTCCCAGGAGTTCGGATTGGTGGGATCGGGCTTGGGTTTCGGCTCCGTCATTCCAATATGGATCTCTCGGGGCCGCACAAAACGCACGTAGGGAACAGGCTCCTCTTTGTAAAGACTGGGCCGCACGACCTTGTCCGGCTGCTTGAGCTGGTAGACCTTGACCACGCCCTCCGCCGGCTGAGGCTCATCGTCGAGCGTTTGCGTGGTGATGGTGATTTCGACCGGCTTCTGGTCGGTTTGCCAGTCGTTCGCCGCCAGCGATGCCTTCAAGGCAGTGTAGCCCACGTTGACGCCCTTCTCGGCGGAGCGGGTCTCGCCGGTGGTGTCGGTCACATCGGCAGTGACGGTGTAATGGAAAGTCGGCTCATCCTTCTCGGAAACCGACAGGTCGGGCTTGGCCGTGAACTCGATCTTGAAGCCGCCGTCCACTTCCGTGACGGCCGTGCCGTGGGCGATCTCCTGGCTGGGGGTGGGGATCGAGATCCACCAGCAGCGCCACCACCACCACGAGGGATAGCGCACCTCGCGGCACCACACGCCAGCGGACCTTGGCCCCGTCGATGGCTGCGCCGGTGTAGGCGGTCGCCTTGCCGGACATGCTCACCTTGTCGTTGAGCCGGGGCGGCGCCTTGGGCGCATCGAGCGTGGTCTGGAACTTGGGCCGCTTGTACTCTTCCACGCGGAAGTAGCCCACGCTGTGTGGCTGGCCTTCGACTTGGAGGGACATGTAGCCGATGCACCCGGTCGCGCGGCGCGGTGAAGCTGCCGTTGAATGAGCCGTAATCGTTCGTCTTGCACTGCTGGCGAGCGATCTCCTTGCTGTTGGAATCGGAGAAGACCACGGTCAGGCTGTGGTTGGGGATGGTCTTGTAGTTGTTCTTGTCCTGGTCGACGGCCATGCAGATGCCCTTGAACTGGATGGTCTGGCCCGGCCGATAGAGCGACCGGTCGGTGAAGAAGACCGTCTGTTCGGCGGGCGGCTTGTGGCTGTAAACATAGCAGTGGTATTCCTGGCCGGTGGCGACTTCCCGGTCCTGCGAGCGTGCCTGGACCATACAGCCGCGACTGGCCACGCCCTGGAAGCGGAACAAGCCGTTCTGGTCGGTCTGCGTTGTCTTGGTATCGCTGAACAGGTAGTTTTGGGCGTTGTTTCGGTACCAGGCCTTGACCTCGGCGCCGGCAACCGGATCGCCGGAGTCGCCGTCCAGGACGAAGCCTTCGACGACGTCCTCGCCCGAGCGCGGGCGCATGACCAGCTGAAGCTTGCTGACCCAGACATCGACGATAAAAGTGTTATGGTTCGGTGGGAACGCAGGGTCGCAACTGGCCGCCAGGAAGTAGAAGCCGGGCTTCATGTCCTTGGGCGCCGGGACTTCCTCGATCCGCTGCTGATAGTCCTCGGTCGCCGGCACCTTGACCGTCCACTGAAGGTCGGGTTTCTTCGCCAGGATCGCGGCGTGATTCACCTGGAGGTTATTTTTGATGTGCGTGGTCCAGTCGTCCCGGATGAGGCGGAGGTGGACCTGGGTGACGTTGCGGTAGCGCAGCTGGATGGTCGGCCAGGGCGCGTTCCAGACCCGTTCCACGCTGACCTGCACTTCCTGCGCAGTGATCTGCGCCATCAGGTTGGAGCACATGACGGCCCACAGGCTCTTGGGATAGGCTTCGTTGCCCTGCTTGGCCAGCTTGTGGGCTGCGACTAGCTCGCCTTCTTGATGAAGCACCGAGGCCCACAGGTACCTGGCACGGGTCGAAGTCTCGTGGTCGGCCCAGCTTCTCGACGAACTTCTCCAGCGCGGCCTTGTAGCGGGTATTCTTGTCCTCGCCGACCGCCTTGTTGTAGCCGAAATGCAGCCGGTCCAGGTTGGCATCGAGGAAAACGGACTGTTCCTTGTCGTCTTTATGGAACTTGAGCACGTTCTGATACAACCGAATGGCCCGGACGGTGAGCGAGGCGGCATCGGGAGTCTTCACGTCCCAGGCCATGAACTCTTCCACCGAGCCGAAGATCGGACTGTCGGCGGTCAGCTCGAAAGCATCCTCGGCCTTGGCCCCAGCTTGCTCTCCGGACGAGTAGAATTTCAACGCCTCAAAAGCCAGGAAGTCGTACAACGTCGGACGATATGTGTCGGGCAGGGTGCCCTTGTCGAGCAGTTCATCGTACTGAGCTATGGGGATCTTCTTCAGCTCGGCCTCGTTGGCCAGAGCGGCGGTGAAATGCTTGTCGATTTCGGCCATGATGCGCGGCAGGTCCCAGCTCAGGATGTCGTCACCCGGCGGCTGGGCGGTCGCGGTCCGCTGCATGAAACGCCACTGGTTGTGCTGGAAATACTGCCAGTACCAGTGGGCCAGGATGGCGGTCATGACGGGCTGCATCTCCTTGGGCGACTTGGCGATCTCGGCCTGCATGCGCGTGATTTTCTCTTCCGGCTTGTTGCCCTGGATAATGCCTTCCAGGGCGATCTTCTTGCCGACGGCCTTGATCGCCTCCGGATAGTTCTTGTCCTTGAGGGCCGCCGCGTAGATCCGGTCCAGGATTTCGACCGCCGTCTTGGGTTGCCCCTTTCGGGTGGCCTCCTCGACCTCTTTCCACGTGGCCTCGCGCGGCCCGGCCCAGCAGAAGAGGGCCAGCCCCGTCAAGCATGCCAAAAGTAGTCCAAACGAACCAACCGCCATTCGCCTTGTCATTGTCCGGTTCTCCTTGATTGCTCCGATGTGCCGGAAGAGTAAGTAACAGGTTATCAGTCCCAGGCTGCTTCCGACAAGCAGTAGCATAATGCACCAGGGCATGCCGGTGCAATGCCCAGGTGACATTCGTAAAGCTTCCCTAATATACAGACGAAACAAGACGGCAGAAAGTTTGAGGGACAAGCACAATGCGGATCATGACACTCTGGGCCGGCGTTCTTCGGTGCCCAGCACGGTGAAGGCGTCCTCACTCGTTTCTTATTTTTAACACGAAGGCACAAAGGACACAAAGAAGAAAGGCGGATCGTGGATGGAGAATTAGGCTACTTGCTTGCCAAGAATGAGATTCCTCTTCCATTTGTCGTGACAAGATGACAAGGTGACAGGGTGACAAGGTGGCCGGAAAACGAGCCTGGTTGGTCACCTTGTCACCCTGTCACCCTGTCACCTTGTCATCTGCGTTTGGAGAGGGCGGGGTGAGGGGGCGAGTACGATCCGGAGACAGTTTCCGATCATGCCTGACGAACTCATCCGTGAACCTGAGCAGATTCGACAGGACTGCGCCCGCAAAATGCAGTCGATCGTAATGGACAGCATGTTTGCGGCCATCCTGGGTTACTTCCTGCACGAAACGTGGACCCAACCACGCATCGAGGAAGTGCGTTTCAGTCGGAAGGATCGTCTTCTTGCTCGTGTCGAAGGTGCAGTCATCTTCAAGGCGGTCTTGGCAACAAAAGCCGAATTGATCTGGAATGTCCACGAAGTCGCCAAGGCAGCGGAACTGGACGGTGACGAATTGGGCTACTTGCTTGCCAAGATTGCGGAGATCAAGAGGATGCAGTGATTCAAGCACGCGTTCGCGATTTCCGGTAGTGCCTGAATATTGCGGTGCAAGTCTGCACGTCATGTTGGGTGCCATGCCCACGGCTTTGCGTGGGCATGGATGGGCTGTCAAAACATGCCCACGCAAAGCCGTGGGCATGGCACCCACCACCCCATCCGGGGCAGCACCGCATTGTTCAGGCACTACGTGATTTCCGGATGATGGACCTTCCGGCCTGCATGCCCTGGCACGGTTCACGGGTTTTGATTCGTACTACTCCTGGCAGTGTCCTTCATATACTCGTCGTACTGTTTCTGGAGGTCAGCGCGTGTCGGCGGGGTGCCCTGCGGTCACCCAGAAGCGGTAGCGGAGCGTCAGGGTATCGCCCGCCTTGAGTTTGGCCGCCGGAAAGGCGCCAAAGCGGCCGTACTCACGATAGGCTGACCAGCGCGTGCCCGTCGGGTTGCCGGGGCCGCTCATCTGCTGAATATTGTAGATCTTGTCCCTGAGTTGGTACGACTCGGCCGCCCACGGCAGGTCGGTCCTGGAAATCCTGCTGGCGGACATGTGCTGGAAATCAGCGTCGGGATCGAGCGGCCGCTCGATGGCGTCCTTCGGCAAGCAATACTTAAGGGTTTTGCGGTCGATCTCCTCCGCGGCGCGGAACTGGACGCCGCCGTGCTCCGGGTCGCCGTTGAGGTCCAGGTCGCCGGCAACAGCCTTCACCTTCGTGGAGAAATCGATCAGCGCCAGCGTCGGAGCGGGGCGGCGATAGAAGGTGAACGTCCGCTCGTCCTCCAGGAGGGTCTTGCCGTCGGGCAGTTTCCAGGCCACGAGCGATGTGAACGACGCCTGGTCTGGTCCGGCCTTCTGGCCGGTGAATTTCTGGTGGATCTGGCGGTTGCCGCCGCCCATCTCCCACATGTTGTAGTTCTTGCCCTCGTAGCCGATCCTCTGCCAGCCGAAGAAGATGCCGCGATGGTGGGTATAGGTGCCGCCGGGGCCTTTTGTGATCATCTCCTTGCCCTCGGCGTCGAAGACGTGGAGGTACGGCTTGAAGGTGCGTTCGGACCGTTCGGCCGTGGTGGTATCGTTGGCGTACATGTAGCGGGCAATGGCACGGCCATCGAGGTAGATGTCGAGGGACTCACCGGCAGTGTCCTTGAACGAGAAGCCCTGGCAGCTCGGGGCCGTCCCCGGTGGTGGGGTCTTGACGGCTCCCGGCGGGGCCTTTTGGGCAGCCTTGGTCTCGGGGGCGGCGGCGAAGACCGTGCCTGGCACGATGAGGGATAGGATCACCATCGCTCGTATAGGGAATTGATTGTCGCAAAGTTGCATTTCGTCTCCTTTGTCTGAGGTCTCACGGATAACTCTCCGCTGACGACCACCTTGTAGAGTGTAAGCATCTGGCCACGGATTGGCTAGATAACTCGGGAATGGGCTTGCCGAGGTGCCCAGCCGAGGTAGACTCATTGAAGGTACCGGTGACGTTTGCCGGCGGAGAGTTATGGGGCGACAACGTGCGGCCGACTTGCCCTCAGTCGGGCAGTCCGAAGTTGGGCGGCGGGTTCGTCTTCGCCCACGCTGCACGGTCTGCCTGCGGGCCGTTTCCGCTTGACCGAAATCCGGGTGAGGAGTTGCGGGGTGTGCGGCCCCTCACCCTACCCTATTCCACAAGAGGAAGTCAGAGCAGCAGGCGGCGTACAAGTTTCCGGAGGTCCGACGATGAGAATTGCAGCAGTGTTTTCTCTCTTGGTGGCCACGGCGGCATGGGCGGCTGAGGTACCTGAAGTGCCCCGCATCGATTCCGTGGTCATAAGCCCCAAGCAGCCGCAGGAGACCGATGCCGCCACCATCTGGTACGACGATTTCAACGGCCCCCCGAAGGCCTACACCGAGACCGAGGGTGAGGTGGACGAGAAGGTGGCCTTCGGCAACGAGGGCAAGAGCCTGAAGTGTATCTACGAAAAAGGCTCGCAGGGCAAAGGCAACCGCAAAGTCTTCTTCGGCGACAGTCCCACCGGCAAGGTCGTTCGCAAGGGCGAGAAGTTCGAGGATGTCTACTGGCGACTCTACGTCAAGCACCAGTACGGGTGGACTGGCGGCGGGCCTGACAAACTCTCGCGGGCCACCAGCATCGTCTCGGGCCAGTGGAACCAAGCCATGATCGCCCACGTCTGGAGCGTGGGAGATACCCTCACGCTGGACCCGGCCAGCGGCGTTGTCGGCGACAAGGTCGTCACGACCCGGTACAACGATTTCGACCACCTGCACTGGCTGGGCCAGAAACCCGCCGCCACCATGCCCATCTCCAGCACCGCCGAGTCAGGGTGGTGGGTTTCGGTCGAGGCTCGGGTCAAACTGAACACCCCCGGCCAAAAAGATGGGCTGTTCCAGCTTTGGATCGACGGGCGGCTGGAGTCCGAACGCAAGAATCTCGACTGGCGCGGGTCATATACCGGCCATACCATCAACGCCATCTTCCTGGAAGCCTACTGGAACAAAGGCTCACCGGTGGCACAGAACCGCTGGTACGACAACTTCGTGATCTCGACCAAGCCTATCGGCCCTGTGACCTGCCCGCGCAACCCTGTCCTTCTAAAGACGCCGTACCGCGGCCCCGGCGAGATGGCGGCATGGGAAGTCCAACTGGCTGCCGACCCTGACGGCAAGCAAGTCGTCTGGCAATCCAAGCCGCAGGGCAAGGAGGAGCGGGTGCGAGTTGACGAGAAGGCGGGCGCATTCGTCGGCGGACTGGACGGTAAGACGGCCCTGGCGGCGGGCGGCTCGTACTGGTGCCGCGTGCGGCAGCAGGCCGCGAACGGGGCGTGGTCCGAATGGAGCCGCTGGCACCAGGTGTTTGTCACCGAGAAATCTTAGTCGCGG
>CAWDRY010000001.1:0-24027 GCA_963804745.1 uncultured Gemmataceae bacterium | reverse complement strand
GTGCAATACGAGAAGGACACCAGGCAAATTGCAAATTGCCAGGGATTCTCCTCTATCGTGGCAAAATCTTCCACCTTTTCGGGCAGCAGTTATTACAGAAGCCTGGCAGTTCTTACAAAACTTGCGGGATCAGCGGATCGACCTGTAGCGAAAGTGACGGCCACTTCCGCTACACAACTGACATGTGTCTCAAGGCTTATGTTTGAAACCGGTTTGGCCGATAAATGGTTGGCACGGGGATTGCTATACTGCCGAACGACCCGACCACTGACGAGGAAGCAAAGGTCGGGTGCCGCTTGGCCAGACCGTCCCCCGACGGCTGACGCGGGAACCCCCGTCCGCGGCGTGAACCTGGGATGGTTGTTGGAGGCCCCCGTTCCTCCTGACCCTCAGCTATCCGGCGAGCCTCCGGGTTAAACCCGGAGGCTCACCCGCCCGGCCACATATGCTTCCCCCGCCAATATCCCCCTTGACACCAACCCCGCTGAACCCTTGGGCCACTCGCTCCCCCGCGAGTGGCCCTCTTTTCTTTCCAGTCACAAGTCATTAGTCATTAGTCATTGGCTGCCAGTGCCAATCCGAGCCCGCAGCGTAAGCAAGGAGATTCCGAGCCCGCAGCGTAAGCAAGGAGATGAAGACAGGGAGCTACTCATGGCTGGAACTTCTGACTCGACGCCCAGCTTGCCTTTGCTGATAACCGGGATCACCGGTGTGGCAGGGTTCAATGCGCTGCGTTACTTTCGAGAGCGTTATCCAGGGCAGGTCTTCGGCATCAGGCCCCGGCAGACATGGCGGCTCGTCGGGGATGGAATCATCCCCCTCAATGCAGAGGACGGCCCCGGCGTCAAGGATCTTTTTCAAACCTACCGTTTTCGGTCCGTCCTTAACTGTACAGGCAACTGCGCCTTGAAGTCTTGCGAGCTGGATCCGAAAATGGCCCGCCAACTGAACGTGAAGAGCGCGGCGGTCATTGTCGAAAATGTCCTGGCTCATGACTGTCGCCTGGTTCATCTGTCCTCCGACCTCGTTTTCTCCGGCAAGGGACGTGGCAATTACGTCGAAGATGATCCGGTTGATCCGGTGACAATGTACGGCATGAGCATGGTTGAAGGGGAAGATTTGGTGATGGCCGCATTGCCTCATGCAGCCATCCTGCCGCATTTCTCTGCCCATGGGGCCGAGCTTCAATTGTCATGCAGGCGCGATCGATTGGATTGAGTCGAGGTTTCGCGGCGATAGACCGGCAACACTGTACTTCGACGAGGTCCGCTCCTGCACGTACGTTGACGATCTGAATCGCGTCTTCGAACGATTTCTCGCCGGCGAAGAGCAGGGATTGTTTCATCTGGGTGGACCTCGGGCTGTCACACTGTTTCAAATCGCACAGATCGTGAACCGCCTTGGTGGTTACGATCCTCGGCTGCTGCGTGGCTGCCCGCGCAGTGCCGCCGGTCCCATGCCTCCTCGCGCCGGTAACGTGAGCCTGTGCAGCGAGAAGCTCCGCACCACGCTGGGCAACAACCCATTTGCGCCCTGGCCGGCGAGCGCTGACCTGTTTCCGACCCATCGGCAGTGGCATTATCAGCGACCTGAGAACAGCTCCGGCTCCCACGAGCAGATCGTGGCTCGGCTTTACCGTAGGAAGGATGAAGGATGAAGGATGAAGGATGAAGGATGAAGGATGAAGGATGAATCAGAAAGGATGAATTTCCCCTCATTCCCACGGTCCTCCGTGGGACCGGCGGCCCTCGTTCCCACGGAGGACCGTGGGAACGAGGTTGACCCCAGCTCGGGGTTCATCCTTCATCCTTCATCCTTCATCCTTCCAAGTGTTCTTGGCCTCGATATTGGTGGGGCAAACTTGAAAGCGGCCCACTCCAGTGGGGTTGCACGTTCGAGCTTTTTCCCACTGTGGAAGGATGCAGCCGGCTTACCCGCAGCGCTGCAATCACTCGTTCAGACCATGCCTCCCTTCGACCTTATTGCTGTCACCATGACCGGGGAACTTTGTGACTGCTTTGAAACCAAGCGGCAAGGGGTAAATGTGATTCTCGATGCGGTAGAAGGGCTGGCCGGTGGCAAGGTGAGGCAAGTTTCAAACGTGCCGCCACTCCCGATCTGGGTTTGGCAGTGCGCGCGCGAGGAAGCGACGGGTAGGTTGGGCCGATTCGTGGATGTGCCATCTGCTCGCAGCTCTCCATTGCAAACGGCCGCCGCCAACTGGCTGGCCGTGGCAGCTTTTTGCGGACGGTATGCCCCTCGGGGACCTGCGTTGCTCATCGACATCGGCTCGACGACGACCGACATCGTACCGCTCCTCGACGGCCAACCGGTGCCGAACGGGCTTAATGATCCCGAGCGGCTCCGCTACGGCGAACTGGTCTACACGGGAATTCGACGCACTCCGCTGGTTGCACTGCTCAGCAATGTAGCGGCCGAGCTTTTTGCGACCACACTGGACGTGTACCTGGTGCGTGGCGACATTCCAGAAGATACGCTCGATTGCGCGACTGCCGATGGCCGGCCTGCCACCGTAGCCGCCGCCCACGACCGATTGTCGCGCATGTTGTGCGCTGACCGTGAAACCTGCACCGAGCAGGAAAGAGAGCAACTTGCCCTTCGAGCAGCCGACAGGCAAGCATACATGATCGGTGTCAGCCTGGAGCATGTGGCTAGCCGTCTGCCAGCCCCGCCGGAACAATTCATCCTGGCCGGCAGTGGTGAGTTTCTAGCTCGCGTTGCGCTCCGCCGAAGCGTGGTGGTGGGGTGGTGGGGTGGTGCCCACAAGCAACCAGCACACTGGCCCGAAGCGTTAGCGAGGGACGATGCCTCCCTCGCTAACGCTTCGGGCCAGTGTACCACCTCACCACCTCACCACCTCACCACCTCACCACCTGAACACTCACCAGGAGTGATCTCTTTATCCGAGCAATTGGGACCAGCGGCATCTGAAGCCGCGTGTGCATATGCTCTGGCTGTTCTCGCCCAGGAAAGGGTAGGGCGGGCATGACGGTTGTGAAGGTGGGCGGTAGCCTTTTCGAGCTTCCTGACCTTGGCCCGCGTCTCTCGTCCTGGCTGCAAACCGTTGCCGATTCGGAGATTGTGCTCGTTCCCGGCGGCGGCCGATTGGCAGACGAGGTTCGCCGGCTTGACCGGCAACATCAGCTTGGTGAGGAGACCTCCCACTGGCTGGCCCTGCGTGCATTGACCGTTGGTGCGGAATTCCTCGCCAGGCTGCTGCCGGGCGCGGTACTGGTACACGACCTGGAAGGATGCTCGCCCATCTGGTATTCCGGCAGAGTGGCCGTGCTCGATCCATTCACCTTCACCAAGGCTGATGAAGGGCGATCTGGCTGTCTCCCCCATACCTGGGAGATCACAAGCGATTCCATCGCGGCCCGTGTAGCGTTCGTGGGTAAAGCGAGGCAACTCATTTTGCTCAAATCCGTCGACGTGCCTGCAGGGCTGGACTGGGAAGAAGCCGGCGAGCGTGGTTTTGTGGATCGCTACTTCGCCAGCAGTCTCGCACAGGCTGGGAATCCAATGCCACTAGTTCACGCCATCAATTTTCGCTCGTGGCAACGGTAAAGCAGACAAGGAGACAGGGAGACAGGGAGACAAGGAGACAAAAGACAGCGAGCAGTTTGCGTGACGTTGTACATCATTCTCCTTGTCTCCCTGTCTCTTTGTCTCCTTGTCTCCTTGTCTGCGTCAGCACTCCGACGAGCCGGCGCACGGCATCCACGTCAATGGTTGCCGTCCGGCAGGAGTCGCGGCAGACAGCACCGCGCACGGCGAACCAATCCGGTTCACAAGCAAGAAGTCTGCGAACCTGCGACTCGCCGAGAGAACCGGCCAAAGCAATCTGAATACCAGCCTGCCGGCATTCCCGACACACCCAACCTATCTCCGCCTCGGACATCCAATCGAGGAGAGTGCTGCCGTCCTTGTGCCACGTATCGATCAGTAGGGTGGGTGCCGCACCCACCCCACTATTCAGGACGAATTTGCATATGTCGCAAACAGGTGGCGACATTGGCCCGTTGCCAATCGGCATAGGCCACGACAACCGGACAAGGTGACAAGGTGACAAGGTGACAAGGTGACAAGGTGACAAGGTGATCAGGCCTGGCATTGTCTTGCTGTCTCCCCGTCACCTTGTCACCCTGTCTCCCTGTCACCCTGTCTCCTTGTCTCCTTGTCTCCTTGTCTCCTTGTCTCCTTGTCTCCTTGTCTCCTTGGGAGGCCATTTTGAACAAGGTTTCTTGCCACTGGGGCCGATTGCCCCAGCCAGCAAGTCCCCATTTCACATAATTCAGGCCTGGCACGAAGCATGAATCCGAGTTGGTAGCAAGCTCACCACAAGCGGCGCTCACCGGCGTGCGGCCTGCAACGTGTTGAATGACGGCGGCGATGGTGCTGTCGTCGGCTCGACCCAGTGGCCCGCGCGTCGGCTCCTTCACATTGATCAGGCCAGCGCCACCGAGCAAAGCAGCTTCCGCTTCCTCGACCGAGCGAACACTTACAAGTAATTGAGAAGGATGAAGGATGAAGGATGAAGGATGAATTGAAGCAGAGGAAAACCCCTGTTGGGCGCGGGTCTCCTGACCCAGCCCGCTGACGTCATGGCACCGGCGCTTTGGGGCGGTGTCAGGAGACCAGCGCCTAACGGGGGCCTGCCTTTGTGTTTCATCCTTCATCCTTCATCCTTCATCCTTCATCCTTCATCCTTCATCCTTCATCCTTCATCCTTCATCCTTTTCTTCGAGGTCAACTGGAAAGAACCGCATCCATCCCGGATAGCTCCGAAACGGCAATACTTCCAATCTGTCAAACGTGAAGCCGTACAGGACCTTGCCTTCGAACCAGTGGGGCAAGTTGAGGTGCCGTTTTTGATCGGCCCTGAACGCCTCGATACTTCGATAGGCGATGCAACCAGTCAGGTCACCGGCCCCGACGATGCCGCCGGCCAACTCTGCGGCCTGGCGCAATTCAGGCGGCACTAAAGCCCAGACTTCCGGACGTTCATCGGCAATACGGGAGGCGTGGATGAGAATACGGCCACGCCTCGCGGTGGGCCAACGGCGAACCTCGATGGTCTTGCGGCCGTGTACCAACAGGGTCGCCCAGGGTTGCTTCAACGACAGAGCATGCATGGGATCATTATAGTGATGAGTGATGAGTGCTCATCACTTTTTGAATGCTATTGTTGAACATGGCATTCCCTATGGAACATCAGGCCGAACCCATTCCAGGCTACAAGCTGATGGAGCGCCTGGGCGGCGGCGGCTTTGGTGAAGTCTGGAAGGTAGAAGCGCCCGGCGGCCTGCTCAAGGCGATCAAATTCGTCTACGGAGACCTGAAAACCACCAGCGAGGATGGGACGCGGGCCGAACAGGAGCTCAAGGCCCTGAGCCGGGTTAAGACCGTTCGACACCCTTACATTCTTTCGCTGGAGCGTTTTGACATCATCGACGGCCAACTCCTCATCGTCATGGAGCTGGCGGATCGCAACCTCTGGGACCGCTTCCGCGAGTGCCGGGCGCAAGGACTGCCTGGCATCCCGCGTGAGGAACTGCTCGGCTACATGGAAGAATCGGCCGAGGCCCTCGATCTGATGAACACGGAGTACCAGCTCCAGCACCTGGACATCAAGCCGCAGAACATCTTCCTGGTTCACAATCATATCAAGGTGGCCGACTTTGGACTGGTGAAAGATCTCGAAGGCATGGTCGCGTCGGTGACGGGCGGAGTCACACCCGTCTATGCGGCACCCGAGACTTTCGACGGCTGGGTGAGCCGCTACAGTGACCAGTACAGTCTGGCCATTGTCTACGAAGAGCTACTTACCGGTCAGCGGCCCTTCGCGGGGAACAACGTGCGGCAGCTTGTACTGCAGCATTTGCAGGGCACGCCTGACCTATCGTTCCTGCCGGCGGCAGACAGGCCAGTGATTGGGCGTGCTCTCTCCAAGGACCCCAACGACCGTCATCCCAACTGCCGCGAGATGGTCGAGGCCCTACGGGGCGGTGACAGGGTTATCGGAACCCGAGCGACCAGCGAGGGCAACGGCGCCAAGCCCTCACCCCAACCCCTCTCCCCCGCTGCGGGGGAGAGGGGCAGGGGTGAGGGGGGTGATCGGGTTCCGAAAGCCGTGGCCAAGTCAAGAGGTGAAAAGAAACGCAGGTCCGATGAATCTCGTCCGGGAGTAGCCGTCACCCTATTTTCCGCCAATGCTTCTCCGGAAAGCGAAGACGAGGGTGTCTCTGGAGAACAAGATGAAGCCGTGGAAATTTCCGCTGTGGCGGCAGGGCTGGCAGCACCACGCGTCGCGCCTCCAGAGACCACTGGAGACGGCGTCCTCTTCCCCGCTCTTATCATTTCCCTGGGGAGATTGGGATTGACGGTATCGCAGCGGCTCAAGGAAAGACTCGACGGGCGTTTCGGATCCGTAGCGGAAGTGGCGAACACTTCCGCTACAGTGCCGAACATCAGGTTGCTGCACATTGATACGGACCCGGCGATTGTCCGGGAGGCCGCAGGCGAGAGGGGAAACGCTGGTCTAGGCTCCTCGGAGTTTCTCATAACCCGGTTGAACCGGCCGAGCCACTATCTGAAGCCGCGTGACGGACGAGCCGGTATAGATTCGTGGTTCAATCCCAAGATGCTCTACCGCATCCCGCGTAACCAGTTGACAACGGGACTGCGCGTGCTGGGGCGTCTGGCCTTCTGTGACAACTACCCGGCCATCGCAGGCCGGTTGCAAGCCGAACTGGAGGCCTGCACCGAACCCGATGCCATGACTCTGGCGATGCGCCAGACTCAACTGACTCTTCGCACCAACCGCCCAAGGGTCTACGTGATTGCCAATCTTGCGGGCGGCACGGGCAGCGGCATGTTCCTGGACGTCGCCTACGTAGTTCGTTCCCTGCTCAGGCGGCTTGGCTATTCCGAACCGAACGTCACAGGGCTTTTTCTCCTCCCGGCCGTGGACCGGAATGCCAACCAGGCACAAGGTCTCGGCAATACGTTCGCCGCCTTGACCGAGTTGAACCATTTCATGTCTCCCAGCGTAACTTTTCGCGCGAGCTATATCGAACGGGAGCCGCCCATCCAGGATCAGGACGCGCCTTTCAATAGGTGTGTGCTGCTGCCGCTCTCCGAGCAGGCCGATGAAGGAGCAACGCGGGAATTGGCGGGGCGTGCCGGCGAATTTCTCTACCGGGAATTGTGCTCCCCTCTGGGCCGCGTGACAGAGCTTCGTCGCACCGAGCTGAACGGGCGAGCCGCCGGGTTAAACCCGGCGGCTCGCCCGCTGACCTGTCAGACGTTCGGTCTGTACCGGTTTTCGTGGCCACGTCAGGCGCTGGTTCAGGAAACGGCGCGGCGTCTGTGTCAGCAGCTGATCGGACGTTGGATGAGCAAGGACAGCACCCCGTTGCGTGAGCAGGTTCGGGCCTGGGTCCAGGAACAATGGAATGCGCATCAGCTTGGCGCGGATATCTTCCTGGCTCACTTGCAGTCCGCCTGTGAACAACCCCTGGGCGACACGCCCGAAGCCGTATTCGGCGCAATACTTGCTGACAGTATTGGCGATTGTGAGAGCGTAAATGGGGACACTTTGCTTGCGCGGATGGAAAGCGCCCCTTGCCAGGAAGCAAAGTGTCCCCATTTACGGAGACTTCGGAAGTTGGCGCTGCGGCAGCGCGCGCTACCCCAAGTGGATCGGTGACGCTCACACCGGAGACGGTGAACACGGCCCTGCAGAGGCTGCACGAGATTGTTGGGCAGCCGGGCGAGGTCAGCACCATGGAACAATCACCACCGTTGATTGATGCACTGCACAATGCCTGCAACGACCTGGTTGCCGAATGGGGCCAGAAACTCGCGGAGATGGTGGTCCAGCTCATTGAGCAACCGGAGTACCGGTTGGCTGGGGCGGAGGAGGCCGTCCGCCAGCTTGTGGCCACCCTGGAAGAGACGTTACAGCATCACGAAGCGCTGAGCAAGGAGCTGACAGGCCGCGCCGCCGACGCACTCAAACGCATCCCCACGATGCTGGCGAACTATCAGAAGAGCCTGGCCGCAGCCAAGAAACCAGCGGCCGTCGCCGCCGCAGCCAGCGCGGCCGCCGACCTCGTTGAGCTGATCCGGTTCTATCCCCGCTGGCGCTATCAAGGCCTCGTCCTGCAAGAACTGGCCAGGGGCTATCTCAGTCTGCGCGGCCATCTGTCGGATCAGTTGCGCGAGATCAACTTTTGTCGCATTCGACTCGACGAACTTGGACATCCCTTCGCTTACGCATCAGGTTCGGACATTGCGGGACACGGCAACCCCGCTAGCCCGAGTCTGAGCCATGACGAGGGCGTGCCGGACAGCCGCCATGCGCACTGGTCGGGCCGATGCTTGTTTCCGGGGGGTTGCCGAACACTTGACCAGGCGGCCGGGCAGTTCCTCGATACTGTTCAGCCCAGCGAGGTGATGGAGCTTGACCAGCAGATCCAGAAGATGATTCAGCAGGAGTTCACCGCCCTGGTTCATGTCTGTCTGGTGGCAAACAACGTCCAGAAGAAACTGGCGGCCGCCATGGCGGAAGAAACGGAAAAGTTTGTCAGTCGCGGATGGAGAAAACCAACGCGGCCGAGTTATTCCTGACACAATACTCCGACGAATCACAGGCCTGTGATGAAATTGCTGCTGCCTTCGAGGAAGCCAGCCCGGATTTGACGGCGAACCGGTCCGGAAAGCCGACCGAAGTGCGCGTCCTTGCCCTCCCCGTCGGCCCCGCGGGAACCCAGGTGCGGGCACTCGCCGAAAAGGCGCTCCCCGAGCTGGAACTGGATGAGGCCGTGAGCGACGACGACCTGGTCATCTACCGCGAGGTCCCCAATTTGCCGCTCTCGGAATTAGACCAGCTGGGCACGCTCGCCTATGAATCCTATCGTCACATGAGTTCCGCACAGCACATGACTCCGCACAGCCGCTGCGACATCACGGAATGGCGAGTGGTCAACGCACAGCAAGGTGACAAGGTGACAAGGTGACAGGGTGACTACGGTCTTGACGTACCCTACGGAACCTGTCATGTTGTCACCTTGTCACCCTGTCATCATGAGTGAGTGGTGGAGCGGCGAGTGGTGAGTGGTCCACAGACATCACTCACCACTCACCACTCACCACTCACCACTCACTACTCACTCTGTCTTGTCTTGCCATGGACTACCAAGTCGATCTCGACACCTTCCGCGGCCCCCTCGACCTGCTCCTCTACCTGGTCAAGCGGGATGAGGTGGACATCTGCGATATCCCCATTGCGCGTGTGGCGGAACAGTTCCTGGATTATCTGCGCCTGATGGACATGATCGACGTCGAACGAGCAGGCGATTTTCTCGTCATGGCCGCCACGCTCATGGAGATCAAGAGCAAGATACTTCTGCCGCGCAGCGACGAGGCTGCGGAAGATGAGGCTGACCCGCGTTCCGAACTGGTGCGCCAGTTGGTGGAATACAAGCGTTTCAAGGACGCTGCCGCCTTGCTCGATGCACAGGCCGAAAGACAGAGCACGCGTCTGCCCCGCCAACCGCTCGACTCCCCTGGAGGAGTCGATCCGCTCCAGCAGCCGTTACGGCATGTGGAGCTGTGGGACCTCGTCAGTGCCTTCGGCAGGCTGATGCGCGAAACGTTGGCGTTACAGCCACAGCAGATTGTGGTGGACCAGACGCCGATCAGCGTGTACATGGACATGATTCTGGAGCGGTTGGCCCTGGAACCACGTTCTTCGTTCTCGTCCCTGTTCACGCCGCCCTTTCATCGAGGCCGGCTCGTGGGCATCTTCCTGGCCATTCTGGAGTTGATCAAGGACGGCCGAATCTGTGCCGAGCAGCCAGAAGACTTCGGCGAGGTTTGGCTGAGCACTCCCCAAATCCAGACAATCCGCTAAAACAATTTCATGGCAAGGTTGTGTTCGCCGGCAACCGAACTGACGAATGGAATCGTTGTCCGAATCTATCGGGCAGGCACGCCGGAGGCGCGCCTGCCGATTCTGCGTTTGGCGGCGCTTCGGAGAAGCGTGAGGATCCGCACGCTTCTCCGAAGTGCCGCTAAACATCAAGATGAAGGATGCTTTCATGTCACAGCTACTCGATCAGATGCCGACAGGTGCTTCCGTGGAAACCGATCTGGTGACAGCCGTTCAGCGCGTTCTCGCGGCCAGTGGGGAGCCGCTCACTCTGTCCAAGATTCGGACGGCCTTGCCCTCTCCCCACCGCCGCATCGGGCTGGAAGAACTCGCCGAGATGCTCCACCGTCAGGTTGCCGCCAATGTGCTGTATCAGTTCCCCAGGTACCGTAGCGCCCAGGACCGCTTCTGGGACCGCCCCATGACGGTGCATGTCACCGCTCTGCTCCGCGGTCTTCTGGATGAACAGCCGCTCAACTCCTCTGAATTGCGCCGCAAGTTGCCTGCTTACGCACAAGCGCAGGCGGAAGCGGTCTTGCAGGAGCAACTCGCCCAGGGTTTGCTGCACCGTCATCCCAGGGTCGGCGGCAGGGGTGGCGAGCGTTTCAGCACACGCCCACCCGACGCCAGGGAGTATCTGCGGTCGGAACTGTCCGGCGTATTCCAGCGGCTTGAACAGCTTGGTTTCAACCAGACACAGGTCCGTGGAGCAGCTCTCGAATTGCTCCACGACGAAGAATGGGCCCCGGTTCCCGCTCAGGCGACCGAACCAGTTCCGGCAGTCTCGGATGCACCGGGACATCAAGTTTAAGGACTTGATCGCCAAATAACGTTTAGCCGCGACCCGCAGGGGAGGCGCGGACAGTGCCCCACGCGCTCGCCTCCGGCTCGCGGCTGAACTCTGCGCCTGCCTCGCCTCTTCTTCCCTTGCGGCGCCATCGCCGGCTGCCCCTTGAGTTCGGCGATCCGGTCGCGCAACTGCGCCGCTCTCTCAAACTCCAGGTTGGCTGCGGCCGCGAGCATTTCACCGTGCAGTTCCTCCAGGTATTCCTGGGTGACATAGTTGTCGCCCTGCTGCCCCACTGCTTCCTGCACGAATTTCCGCGCCGCAATCTCCTCCTCAATGCCCGTTCCAATCGCCGACCGCACCGTCTCCGGCGTTATGCCATGCCGTGCGTTGTAGTCCATCTGCAAGGCTCGCCGCCGATTGGTCTCGTCGATGGCTCGCTGCATGGAATCGGTTACCCGGTCGGCGTAGAGCATGACTTCGGCATTCACGTTGCGGGCGGCCCGGCCAATCGTTTGGATGAGTGAGGTTTCACTGCGCAGGAAGCCTTCCTTGTCGGCATCAAGAATGGCCACCAGAGATACTTCTGGCAGGTCGAGGCCTTCACGGAGAAGATTGACGCCGACCAGAACGTCGAAAGCGCCCTCGCGCAGCTCACGAAGGATTTGCATGCGCTCGATGGCGTCCAGCTCGGAATGCAGCCATTTGCCGCGCAGCCCGGCTTCACGCAGATAGTCGCTCAAATCCTCGGCCAGGCGTTTCGTCAGTGTCGTGACAAGAACGCGTTCCTTCCGCTCCGCACGCTTCTTGATCTCGGTGATAAGATCGGGCACCTGCCCGCGCGCCGGCTTGACGTGCAGCAGCGGATCGACCAGCCCCGTCGGCCGGATCACCTGTTCGACGATTTCACCGCCCGTGCCGCTCCAGCTCATACGGCCCCGGCGTGGCCGACATGAAGAGAACCTGCTTGGCTCGTTTCTCCCATTCATCGAAACGCAACGGCCGATTGTCCAGAGCGCTCGGCAGCGGAAACCCATGTTCAACGAGCGTCATCTTGCGGCTATGGTCGCCCGCGAACATGCCGCGCACCTGCGGCAGCGTCACGTGCGATTCATCCACGATCATCAAAAAGTCGTCGGGGAAAAAGTCGATGAGCGTGTACGGCGGCTCCCCGGCTTTGCGGCCACTCAGCCAGCGCGAATAGTTCTCGATGCCGGGACAATGGCCGACCTCCAGCATCATTTCCATGTCGAAGCGCGTGCGCGCGCCGAGTCGCTGCGCTTCCAGGAGCTTGCCCTGCTGTTTGAAGCCATGACAGCCGTTCTTCCAGCTCGCCCCGAATTCCGTCCGACGGCAGCATGAATGCGCTCATCCGGCGTGACAAAGTGCTTGGCCGGATAGATGTAGAGTTCTTCCAGCTCGCGAAGCGTCTCGCCGCTGGTCGGGTTGATGATGGCCAGGGCATCGACCTCGTCACCGAACAGCTCGATACGAATGCAAATTCCTCGTAGGCCGGCCAGACCTCGATCACGTCGCCGCGAACGCGAAACTTGCCGCGCTCGAAAGCCACGTCGTTTCGCTGATATTGAATGTCCACCAGTTTCAGAGGAACTTGTCCCGGTCGACCGTTTCTCCCTTGGCGACGCGCACCATCATCGCCTTGTAATCACTCGGCGAACCCAGCCCGTAGATGCAGGAAACGCTGGCGATGATGATCACATCTTCCCGGCTGATCAGTGCGCTCGTGGCAGCAAGACGAAGGCGGTCGAGGTTCTCGTTGATCTGGGCGTCCTTCTCGATGTAGATGTCGCGCTGCGGGATATAGGCTTCCGGCTGGTAATAGTCGTAATAGCTAACGAAATAGTGGACACCGTTCCGGGGGAAGAAGCCCGTGAAATTCCTTGTAGAGTTGAGCCGCCAGGGTTTTGTTGTGCGACAGCACCAGCGTCGGCTTGCCGAGTTGGGCGATGACGTGCGCGGCCGTGAATGTTTTGCCCGTGCCGGTGGCGCCGAGCAACGTCTGGCACGGCCGGCCCTCTTGAAAACCGGCCACGAGCTTGTCGATGGCTTGCGGCTGATCGCCGGCGGGCTGGAATTTGCTGATAAGTTCAAACTTGGCTGCCATTCTGCCTGCCGTTTGCCAGTTCACTTCTGGCCAGTTGCCGGCGCCGCAGTTTCCGGCGTAACGGAAAGATCGCTTTTCACGGTAACATAGGGCCGCAACTGTTCCAGCTTTGCCTGCTTGATGCCAGGTACTCGCAGCAGATCGTCCACCGATTGGAATGGCTTTTTACTGCGTTCCTGGACGATGAGCTCTGCCGACACTGGCCCGATGCCGGGTACCAGCTTCAATTCTTCGGCAGTGGCGCGGTTAATGTCAACAGCGCCCTTGATGTTGACAGCCTTTTTGGAACTGCTCGCTTTACCGGAAGTGTTAGTTTTGAGGTTGCTCGCTTTGCCAGAAGTAGCGATGTCAGGAGCAAGGCGATCAAAATTCAGGTCCTCGGAACCGTCTTCCCTGGTCAGCTCCCGCTGGATTTGGGCAAGCTGGGCCTTTGTGTATGGCGGAACCTCCGGGTGTTCCTCTGCGGTCGCTGTGTCGCTTGCCGTTGTGGGTCTCCCCCCGGTGGCCCCGGCAGCCCCTTTGCGGGCACGATCCTTCACTTCCGTTGATTCCACAAGTTCTTCGGCATCCACGCTCACCCAGGGGCGAAGGCTTTCCATCCTGCTGGGGCCTATGCCGTGAACTTTCCTCAACTCTTCGGCGTTCTTGAAACCACCATGCTCCTCCCGGTACTTTTCAATGCTTCTAGCAAGGCTCTCACCGACATCGGGCAACTGTAAGAGTTCAGCGTGCGTCGCCCGATTCAGATCGACACGATGACGGAGTTCCGTCGGCCGGCTTCCCGTTCCCAGGTAGCCCAGACCATGTATGAGAATTAGCACAGTTGCAAGAACAAGCAGGACAGCCGCTACGAGCTGAGCGGATCGCGGCCATGCTGTCGGGAGCAGGAACTGCCAGGTTGGCGGCTTTGTTGGCGGACCTGCAACAGGTAGAGCAGTAGGTACCGAGTCCGGACAAACGCTTGCGAGCATGGATTGGCCCGGCGGAGTGTTCGTCACAGTAACCGAAACGGGAGGTGCGGTGGTGCCCATGGTTGCTCCATCTTGGAACTTGCCCGCTGTTCAATCAGGGCAGCAAGTCGCTTACAGGAATCCGGCCGATCTCATGATTCTCAATGACAAGGGGAACAGACATTCCAGGACCGTAATCCTGCCGCTGCCGGTAGCCAGGCGCAGGGCCAGGACCGGATGAGTCCGTGTATACTTCGATTTGGTCATCAACAAGATTGATGATCCAGTACACTGGAACACCGGCCCGAGCAAAGATTCGTGCCTTTCAAGGTGCGATCCCGATGCAGGCTTGACTTCGCCACCTCGACGGCCATGGACCATCTCCTTCGGACCGGGATGGTGATCGAGGTAACGCCGCCGGGCCCCCGAACAACGGCTAAGTCTGGTTCGGGTTCACTGTCAGTCGTCGTGACACCTGATTGTAACCGGGTAATCCATTCAGCCGGGAGAATGCTACCTATCTTTTCATCGGCCAGCGAAACAACGGTATCGTGTGCGGGACCGCGTGACATTTTGGGAACAACCCATCCTTCCAGGAGTTCAACGTTTTCATCCTCGTCGAGGATGCCGGTTTCGATCATACGGTGGTATTCATCGACGGTGAATTGCCTAACGGGCACCGGCGGTGGAGGCGGACCGCCCATGGATTGCGACAGGATGGACATGAATGTACTCCGGACACCAAGTCTGGATGGTGTTTTCGCTATTGTAGGCAGCGGCCAGCGAGAAGGCGAGGAGGAAACGAGAATCTCCAGCGTGCCGAAAGGCTCCGTAGTGCGCTCAGCATCGGTCTAGTCATGGGATTTCTCCGCGATTGGTCGGCTAATTGGATGCACTCGACGGTTCCGATTGCAGTTCCTCAATGCGCACTACGTGAATCAAGGCAACGTGCTCCGCGTGCTCAGGAACGCCATTGCTCCCTTCCACGCCGATTATGACCCGTGACCGGAGAACGATGACCTGGTCCGGATGGCGGATGTCGTAAGTTCGGCCATCTGTCGTATACAGGCGATACGGCGAAAAGGGTCGTTTACGTGTAAACTCGTGAAGATCTTCTCGTCTCATGTCTGATTTATACCAGACCGGAGCCGCAATGCCAACGTTCTTGCCTTTTGTTAGTTCATCTCCCCAACCGCCAAACAGCAATTATGCCCGCCGAACCCAAAGCTGTTGGAGATGCACCGATGCACGCGCATCTCGCGTGCCGTGTTCGGCACGTAATCGAGATCGCATTCCGGATCGGGAGTGGTGTAGTTGATGGTAGGATGAACAACGCCGTGCTTCATGGATAGGACCGAGGCGATCAATTCAACGCCGCCGCTGGCCCCCAGCAGATGGCCGATCATGCTCTTGGTGCTGCTCACTGCCAGCCGGCGGGCATGCTCGCCGAACACCTGCTTGATCGCCTTCGTTTCGGCCACGTCCCCAAGCGGGGTGCTCGTACCGTGGGCATTGACGTACTGCACGTCGTCTGGGATTGAGGCGGGCATCCTGGAGGGCCAGTCGCATGGCCTCGGCCGCGCCGTTGCCGCACGGGATGCGGAGCGGTGATGTTGTAGGCGTCCGCCGTGCAGCCGCAGCCCAGCAGTTCCGCATAGATCGGCGCGGATCGTTTGCGGGCATGCTCCAGTTCTTCCAGCACGATAAGACCGGCGCCTTCGCTCAGGACGAAACCGTCGCGGTCCTTGTCAAAAGGCCGGCTCGCCTTCTGTGGGGCTTCATTGCGGTTCGACAATGCACGGGCGGAGCTGAAACCTCCCAGGCCCATCGGCGTCATGGCCGCTTCCGCACCACCGGACAGCATCACGTCCGCATAACCCCACTGGATGGACCGCAGCGCATCGCCGATGGCGTTAGCGGCCGAGGCGCAGGCGGTGGCCACGGCGGTGTTGGGGCCGCTCAGTCCGAAATGAATGGAGATGTTGCCCGCAGCGGCGTTGGCGATCATTTTCGGAATGACGAAAGGGCCGATCTTGCCCGGCCCTCCGTGCAGGTAACGACCATGCTGCTCCTCGAACTCATTGAGGCCGCCGATGCCGCTGCCGAGAATGACGCCGCAGCGGAACGGGTCTTCCCGAGAGAAGTCGATGCCGCTGTCTTTCACGGCGTCGATGGCGGCCACGAGAGCGAACTGAGCGAAACGATCGAGCCGGCGCAAGTCTTGGCGTCGAGGTGACTTTCGGGGTTGAAATTCTTCACCTCGCCGCCGAAATGGACCTTGAAGGCACGGGTATCGAACTGCTCGATGGGGCCGATGCCGCTCTCGGCCGGCGCACAGCGCCAGCCAGAATCCCGGCACGTCGGAGCAGAGCGAGTTCACCGTCCCCAGGCCGGTGATGACGACGCGCCGGGTCATTTCTTGCCCATCTCCTTCTCGATGTAGTCGATGGCTTCACCCACCGTCTTGATCTTCTCGGCCTGTTCGTCCGGGATGGTGATTTCGAACTCTTCTTCCAGCTCCATCACCAGCTCGACGATGTCCAGAGAATCCGCGCCCATGTCCTCGGTAAAGGATGTTTGCCGGGTAACTTGCTCCTTGTTCACCCCAAGGTTCTCACAGACGATCTCAATCACACGTTCTTCGGTCGAAGGCACAACTTAATCCTCCCAAAGCGGGCTCAGGCCGAACCCGACCGGCGGGTCGCTACCAAAGCGACACATTCGCCGCAGGTTATGTACCACAGCGCACACACGCCGGGCAAGGTATCTTGCCATCCGCGCAAGTGAAGTAAACAGCGCAGGCGGCTGCGCATGAGCAAAAGGGAATAAGTATAAAAGAAGGTGGGAAAAGAAAAGAGGGGGGGACATATTTCTGTAACATGCGTCGAGTGAATACGTGACACTTTCATGCCGTTACATTCCGGCAATCTATCCTGCGCTGGACGCGTTTGAGCAACCCCGCCAGCACCCGGCCGGGGCCGATCTCGTAAAACCTGTCCACGCCACTGCCAGCAGATTCCGCATGGATTGCTCCCACAAGACGGGACGAAGTACCTGTTGGATCAACAGGGAACGGATCTCCTCTGGATGCGCGTGTGGCTGAGCATCGACGTTGGACCAGACAGGCAGCCGGGGCGGTTTGATCTCGATTCGAGCAAGCGCCTCGGCAAGGGCGGTGTCAGCTGGCTTCATGAGGTTTGTGTGAAATGCCCCGGCCACGGCCAGGCGAACCGTTCCGGCACCCTTTCTCCTCAGCCAGCCTCGCAACGGCTTCACAGGCGAGTTTGCTCCCCGATACCACCGTATTGACAGGACAGAGCAAGTTGGCAATTTGCAGCGTTTCCGAACCCCGAGCCGCGTTGCAAAGTTCTTCGACCATGGGAACTTCCAGACCGAGAATGCTAACCATCGCGCTAGGGTTGGCATCGGAGGCGGCCTGCATTGCTTCGCCACGTCGCTGGACCACACGCAGGCCGTCCGGGAAGGACATGGCCCCGGCGAAAACCAGGGCCGTGTACTCTCCTAGACTCAAGCCGGCTGCGGCCGCGCAAGCGGCTACAGCTTCGGCGTCCTTCTCTCGGAGCGATTCCAGTGCGGCCAGGCTGGTGACAAAAATGGCTGGCTGGCTGATGACCGTGGAATTGAGCCGATCAGGGGGACCGTTCCAGCAGATGGCGGATAAGTCGTACCCAAGCACTGCCGCGGCTTCGTCGAACAGCCGGCGAGCGGCGGGCAGCGTTTCACAGAGCTGCCGGCCCATGCCGACGTTCTGAGCGCCCTGGCCGGGGAAGAGAAAAGCAACCTTGCTCATGAAGACATTCCTAAACGCAATTGCGCTAAACGAGTGCTGTACCTCCGGCTAGCTGGCGTGAGCGATTTCCTCTTCAGGGGTCACAGCGATAATGATGACAATCTGCCTTCTCTCGTCTGCTGTCAGGTTCTGGTCGAGCACGTCGCCCAGGATTTTTTGCCTGTCAACGCCTTCGAGGCCCTCGAAGCGAGAAGAAATCACTACTCCCATGATTCCATCTTCCTCCTTAAGACTTATTTTCGCAGGGGTGGGGAATGCTTGCTTAAGAAGTCTTCTTGCTTTTTTCAGAAGATCCATAACTGATATCCCTTATTGATGAACCTTTGCGCTGTGTTCACGAGGCGGAATGCGCTTGCCTTCAAGATATCTCCCTTGACACCTGTCCGCAACTTCAAGTTTTTCTTCAAGTAAATTCGCACGCGGTCCTCGGAAGCAAAGCGAAAATCGTTAGACCACAAGCTCCAACGCGGCTCGGAAGTAGTGCTCTGAAGTGAAAGGCCTCATTTACAATTGCCCGCGGGCACCTTACTTCTCCGCTTCCGCCTCTTCCATCGATTCGACTTCACGGCCCTGGTAGTAGCCGCAATTCGGGCACATGCGGTGCGGCAAAACGGGTTGCTCGCACTGCCGGCAGTATTGGATCTGAATCGGTTTGATATGCTGATGGCTCCGTCTTTTGCCCTGGCGAGCGTGGGAGGTTCGTCTCTTGGGAACTGCCATGATATCTTCTCTTTCTAAGTGACTCTCGGGATTAAAGGTAGTAATGATAGGTTGCCCGGCAAGGACTGTCAACGCGATTCGACATTTACCGGCTGGCAGGAGGCAATTCGCTCAGCAGTTGCCCGGCTGTCCGGCGCGGGTCGTCCCCCTGGCAGATGACCTGGCTTACTGCCACTCGTCGTGCCCCGGCCGAGACGGCCGCTGCGATGGTCTCCACATTCACGCCGCCGATCACGAAAGCCGGCAGCGACGTATCCGCCGCGGTCTGGCCGACGAACGCCAACCCTGGAAACTCTGCAAATTCCTTGGTGGCTGAAGGAAATGTCGGACCCACGCCGATGTAACTGGCTCCGTCGAGCACTGCCTGCCGCACCTGCTCGATATTGTGCGTGCTGACGCCGATCAGCGCATCCGGCCCCAGGATGCGTCGTGCTTCTTTGAGCGGCAAGTCGTCCTGGCCGAGATGGACGCCGTCCGCTTCCACAAGCCGGGCGATATCGGGGCGGTCGTTCACGATGAACAGCGTCCCCGATTCCCGGGTCCATCTTCGGACCTGGCGGGCACGATGCAAGATCTCCCGGTCGTCCAATTCCTTCTCGCGAAGCTGGAACATGTTCACGCCGCCGGCAGCGGCCTCCTTGATTGTCCAGTCCAGGGCCGCCGTGCATCGCGACGCCGTCAAAATTACATAAAGACGGACATTGGCCAGCCGCCGTCGTGCCTCCGTACCCAGGCCAATAGCTTTTTCCAACGTGTAGCTTGTGTACCGCAAATTTTCCAGGGTTCGGGCCAGGTCGGGGTGGTGCAACTTGGCAAACTCCTCCAGGCTGCGCAACGCTTCCTCCAGTCGCTTGCAATTGGCCAGCACCACATCCGCCAGTGAATCCCGCATCCATTCCCGGCTGGTGGACAGGGCCGTTCCCACGTTGCGCAGCGTCTCCCGAGCTGCCAGAAGCAGGCCGCCCGGCAATGCCGTCAGCGCCTCCGCCAGATCGTGCCGCATTTGTTTGAGCCGGCGGCTGAGAAAAGCATCGTCCAGGCAAAACCGGCAGTAATCTTCGATGACACGCAGGGCTTCGCGCGCACGATTGGCTGCGGCGTCGAGAATTCTGGCCGTGTCGATCTGCTCCGTCGGGCCGGTCAGACGCAGAGGCTCGTCCAGTCGGAGCGGGGGAGCCTGGGTTGCCGCGCATTGTTCCTGAAAGCGGGCGAACTCGAGTCCGATTTCTTCAAGAAACGTCCGCAATGCGGGTTCGTCGTGCAGCAACGCCATGAGGAGCGCCTCGCTGTCAACGATGCAATTGGCATCCACTTCGCCCGCGATCTGACGGGCGTGCGTCCATACAGTTTGACTAACCGAACTGAAAGGTAAAGCTGATTTCAGCCCTATCGGCGGAGCGGCCGTCATGGTTTGACCAAACAATCCGCGCAACTTGTCAGCATCGGTGCCGGAACGGCACAGAAGGTCGGCGGCCCGGCCCTCTGTTTCCGCCAGCAACCCGTGAAGGAGATGGATTGGCTGAAGCTCGGCCGCGCTTTCGCATCCGGCTCGCTGTTGTGCCCTTTCCACAGCACGGGCAACAGCGGGAGTAACGGCAGGCATGTCCACGGTTCTATCCTCTTCCTTTTGTCTCATTCTACTGCGCGGCACATCCGCGATACATGACACAATCATTCCGCTATTAATTCTAGTTGTTCCGTTGCTTCTTCTCCTTTTTCAGAATCGGCCAGGTTCAGTCGATGGTAACAATAACGGAATAGGCCGCCCATGGAGTATAGCCATCACGGTCCGGGTGAGGAGGCTTCCTCTCGCGGAGTGTGAGGGCCACACCTGGCGTGGCATCGGTTCAACCCTCAACCAGTCAGGCCGGGCAAGCCAGGATCAGCCATGCGAAAGAGGTAAGTTTTTCCTTTCCAGGCTTTCATTCCTGCCACCCGGCCGTCGAAGCAGCAAGGATTGACATCAAATGAGACTTACACTCTCCCCGTGGCGGCGGTTCCGGGCGAGGATTCTCGGCAGCCTGGCAGTCCCTGTCGTTTGCACAACCCTGACCGGCGTCGCCTGGTCGGAATCGGTACCCGAAGAGGTCACGCCGGCGGCAGCCGTCGCTCCCGCGCAAGATGCACCGCTCACACTGAGTGCCGCCCGCAGCATTGGCCTGGAGCAGCAACCCGCGATGGCTGCCTATCGTGCCAGCCTGGCGGCGGCCCAGGCCCGGGCGAAAGCCGTCGATCACCTCGCCATGACTGCCATCATCAAGCATGACATTCCGTACCGCCGGCAGCAAGCCGCGATCAGCGTCGTTATCGGCGAGGCCGGCGTGAACCAGGCGGAATGGGAAACGAAATACGCCGTCACCCGCACCTTCCTGACGGTCATCTACGCTCGGCAGCAGCTCCAGGTCGCGGACAGCGCCATCGATAGCCTGAAGCAGTTGCTGGAGGGTACCCAGCGCCTGGTGGACGTGGGGGCCGCCAATGTCACCATGCGCGACGTGGATCGCGTAAAGGTCTTCTTCCCCGTCGCCGAGGGTCGCCGGGAGGAAGCGGCCCAGGGCGTGGAGATGGCCACGGCCGCTCTCCGCGAAGCGATGGGCGTCGGCGCCGATTTCAAGGTGCAACTTGCCGGCAAGCAACTGCCGTGGCTGGATGCCCAGGTCTCCAGGGATGACGTCGTCAATCTGGCCCTGACGCGCCGCGGCGAAATGGCCCAGGCCACAGGCGCCATGGAAATTACCTGCCTGGAAACCAAGGCGCAAAATACCAGCCGTCACCTGACCGTGCCGACGTTCGCCTCGGCAGGCGACATCCATGCCCGCGTCGTGCCCCAGGGCATCAGCAACGGCGAATATCGCCCCGGAGCTGTGCCGCTCGAAATGCCGCCCACACTGGTCGGCAGCAAGAGCGGTCGCGTCGAGCAGGCTGCCGACCTGCATAGCCGCGCCGTATCCGTGGCCGAGAAAGCCAAAAACCTGATTACCCTCGAAGCGGACCAAACATATCTGAAGTGGCTGGAGAACTCCCGGAAAGTCGTGAAGTTCCGTGAAGCCGCCGACGCCGCGGAAAAACTGGCCCGGAACCAGCGCCAGGACCTGGAAAAACAAGCGCCAAGATCACCCCGGAGCAGGTGCTGAGTTCGGGTGTGCTGGCCGCCGAGATGCGCGTGAAGGCCAACGAGACCTGGTTCCAGTACCTGCTGTCGTTGGCAGCCCTGGAGCGCGTCACCGCCGGCGGGTTCAATCCAGGCTTCGATGCGCCGCCCAAGGCACCGAAATGAAAGGATTCATGGTACAACCCGGAGCTATCACCACTTCTTCTTTGTGACCTTTGTGTCTTTGTGTTGAAGTGCTCAGACGAATGGAAAGAGGAGCAGAAGAATGACACGCCATGTATTTATAAAGCTACAAAGTATATTGCTGGCAGCCGGCTTGCTTCTTCTGCTTGCACCACTCTTGCTGGCCGAGAACGAGACCGCCGCCCCGGCGCAGCCGTCGGTTCGGATTGGCATGATGAGCACGATCTTTCGCGACGTGCCGGAGCCGATGGTTCAGATCATGCTCCGTCCCTTGAAGTCGTTGATGGAGGCGCAGACCGGCGTCACCCCGCAGCTCGTCCCCACCGGCAATGCGGACACGCTGGGCAAGCAACTTGCGGATGATAAGTTGCAGCTCGGCGTCTTTCACGGCGTCGAGTTCGGCTGGCGCGGGCGAAGTACCCCAACATCAAGCCGCTGATGATCACGATGAGCCATGACAAGCAACTGCGCGCCTTTCTCGTGGTTCAGCGCGACAGCACCATAGCCACTTGCTGCGATCTTAAAGGCAAGACCGTGGCACTGCCGTGCCGCAGTAAAGAGCATTGCCACCTCTTTCTCGAACGCCGCTGCCAGGACGGCAACCCGGCGCAATCCACCCTCGGCCGCGTGCTCACGCCCGCTGATTGTGAAGAGGCCCTTGACAATGTTGTCGATGGCGTTGCTGCCGCCGCGGTGGTCGATCAAATCGCTCTCGACACCTATCAGGAACTGAAGCCCGCCCGCTTCGCCAAGCTCAAGATTGCCGAGCGCTCGGAAATCTTCCCCCAGGCCGTGATCGCCTACCGGCCCGGCTGCCTCGACAACGCCACACTCGACCGCTTCCGCGAAGGCATGTTGACCGCCAATCAAACAACGCGCGGCCAGCAACTGATGACCCTGTGCCAGATCGTCGGCTTCGAGCAGGTGCCGACGGAGTATGAGCAAACGTTGACGGATATCGTGAAAGCGTATCCGGCGCCGGCGGTGCCTGGTCCGAAATGACGGACTGTGTCGTATAAGGCGAGCGGCGGATAATAATTTACCATCCCTCGCTCACGCTTCGGGCCAGTGTGATATTGGCCCGAAGCGTAAGCGAGGGATGGTATCACTTGCCGCTCGCCTAATTCCTCGTTTCTCTTCTCTCAATTCTTCTCAATCCGATACCCCAGGACGATGATCGTCTTCAGCAGCGAAAGAAAAACGCGAATTTAAGTATGGTGTCCTCGACCCGGATCATTGCACGGTTAGCCGTAAGCGATTGTGGATCAATAGCTTGGAGCCGCCAGCGCCGAAACTTCGGCGATCCTGGAACCCAGTGATTTCGGCCCTTACGACAACTGTGCAATGATCCTGGGACACCAGGGAATCGTTTGCATTCTCGCAAATTGTATTTGACAATTACATTGATCCATGTCTTATCCGTTTTCTATCAAGAGATGATCATCCATGCATCGTAGGCAAACTTTTTTCTCTGTCGTTGTTGCGGCATTGGTGCTGTTAGCCGGCGCATACTTTTCCTGGGGCCAGCCACCTGGTCAGGCGATCCTAAGCCCGGAAGATAGCACCCCCCGCAATGTCGAGCAACCGGTACTTCTCATCGTTCGGCTCCCGGCGACCGCTCGACTGTATATTGAAGGCGTCGCGACGCGGCAAACCGGCGAGATCAGGCAGTTCATTTCGCAACCGGTGGCAGTGGGATTCAAGTATGTCTACTCAATCAAGGCCACCTGGTGGGAACTGGGGATCCCGATTGTCAAGGAGCGGCAGGTTTCTGTTCAACCTGGTCAGCAGACAGTAATCGACCTGCGCATGCCGAGTGAAGTGCGCGGTGATCTAGACGTTAATCCCCCCGCGCCCAGTTTGCCCCAGGAGAAGCTGGCGAAGAAACTGTCGCTGACACGGGCGGCTGAATTCCTGGACGGCGCGGCCCTGGCATGGACACGGGAACACAATTGTGTCACGTGTCATACCAATGTGCCTTACCTCATGGCACGGCCCGCGCTCAAGAATATGACATCTTCCGCATATGCTGAGGTTCGTAAGTTCCTTGAGGACCGCGTGGCCGGCTGGGAAACTGAGACACGGCGCTGGGATACGCCCGCCGCTACCAGTGAAGTCGTGGTAACGGCGACAGCCCTGGTGTTCAATGATGCGCAGGCCACCGGTAAGCTGCATCCATCGACACGCAAAGCTCTCGATAGAATGTGGACCTTGCAACGCGCTGACGGCTCCTGGGACTGGCTCAAGTGCGATTGGTCACCGCTGGAACATGATGATTACTATGGAGCGACCTTCGCCGCACTCGCTGCCGGCAGCGCTCCCGAAGGCTATGCTCAGTCCGACGCGGCAAGGCAAGGTCTGGACAAACTGCGAAAGTATTT